>NZ_JAHBBI010000021.1 GCF_019331695.1 Bifidobacterium pluvialisilvae | reverse complement strand
GGGTTAAGGGTCAAAACGTGGGTCTTAAATCCGTGGTGAGGTGTTCTCCGGTCTTGCGTGTCGGGGTGTGATTAACGTTTTGGGTGTTAATCCGGCGGGGTGCTTGACTTTTCGGGTTGGCTTGTTCCATGAGCAGACCCAAGTCTTCGAAGGCGAGAAGATGTCCCGTGTGCGGCAGGCCGATGCGTAAGAAGGGATTCACGAAAGCGGGGGCGCAGCGCTGGAAGTGCGACGCGTGCCGGCTGAGTTCGACCATGCAACGGGAGGACTCGGCGCGCATGGCGGAGTTCCGCGCGTTCATCGCGTGGATCACGGGCAAGCGGTCCATGAGCGAGGCCGCCGCGGGCCTGGGGTTGAAACGCAGGGAGTTCGCTCGGAGGATCGCGTGGTGCTGGAACGTGGAGCCGTCCCTGCCGCCGGTCTTGCGGGTTCACCGGTATGTGATGGCGGATGGCACGTACGTTCCCTACGGCTGGTGCCTGCTCATCGCCACCGGCGACGACGGGCGGCCGCTCGCGATGCAGTGGTGTTCCGGGGAGACGACCATGGCCTACCGGCGGTTGTTCGCGGGGGTGGAACGGCCCGGCCTGCTGGTGTGCGACGGAGGGCAAGGATGTCTGACGGCCGCCGAAACCCGTTGGAAGGGGATTCCCGTGCAGCGTTGCCTCGTGCACGCGCTGCGCAACACGCGCGTCGACCTGACCAACAGGCCCAAGAGCGAGGCCGGCAGGACACTGCTCGAACTCGCGCGCAGACTCACCAAGGTGAAATCGGCGGACGAGGCGGCCGCATGGCTTACGGATCTCAACCGGTGGCACGGAAAGCACGGCGACTATCTCAAGGAGCGCACCAGGGCCGCGGACGATCCCGTCCACGCCAGGGGCCGCAAGTGGTGGTGGACGCACGAGCGGCTGCGCCGCGCCTACTTCCGGCTCGTCAAACTCAACCGCGACGGGATGCTGTTCGCGTTCTGCGACCCCGACGCCACGAAGGATGATGGGGCGTTGCCGTCGACCACGAACCAGTTGGAGGGCGGCGTCAACGCCGTCGTCAAACGAACCCTCGACCATCACCGGGGCCTGTCCGAGGCGCACATGAGACGCTGCTGCGAATGGACGGTATACATGCTCACGAAGGATCCCGACCCCATGTCGCTCATCACCCCCGAGCATTGGAAAACCACAAGCAGGAAAACGATCGAGGACGACGGGCCCGAGCCCGGCACCATGACCGACGTGCAACTACCCGCCACCGGCGTCGACGCCTACGAAAGCGGGTTCGGCATCAGAACCGGCTGGGCCGGACGCTCACACTAACCTACCAACACGCCAACAACACGCGCGAATAAGACCCACGTTTTGACCCTTAGCCC
>NZ_JAHBBI010000020.1 GCF_019331695.1 Bifidobacterium pluvialisilvae | reverse complement strand
CGAACCCGGAAGCTAAGACCCGGCACGGCGATGGTACTGCACCCGACAGGGTGTGGGAGAGTAGCACACCGCCGCAACACACGTTACGAAAACCCCAAACCAATGGTTTGGGGTTTTCCCATATCCACTTCACAAGGGGGAGCCACCGGCGGCGGCAACGCCACCGGGACTCCCCCTTTTTCATATGTCCGCATGGCATCCATGCCACCCCCGGATTCTTCGGCTCGCTTCGCTCACTCACGATGACACGGGGGTATCGGCATCCGTTTTCCTCCGTCACAGGCAGAAACCGATCATGACGTTGCCGTCGTCATCGGCATCCGCTCCATATCCTGGTGTCCCGTCGGATCGGATGGTCATGAAACGGCCATCGCGACGCGGGCTCGCGGAACGCAGCCACCATCCATGATTGTTGGATGGGCGCAGCACTCCGGAGGGGTCACTCTGGTTGACGCCGAGATTGGAGAAAAGCTGATATTGTGGCCCGTCTTTCGCGGCGCCCTCTGCGTTGAAGACGTCTGCCACGTATTCGGAGCCTTGTTCGTAGTCGCTACGAGGAATCGTCCCGCCTATTTCGGTAAGGGACGGCAGCCAAATCTTGTCCTCGGAAGTCGTGACGCTGCGTGGATCATCGGTCACGCCTACTCCATTCGATGGCTTTCGTGCCGTGACGATATGGTTACGGACGTCCGAGTCGAATTGGTCCAGCAGATTGTCGTTCAGCCAGCTGCGCATATTGCTCTGCTGCCATCCGCCGTTGCTGTTCTTCGATGAGTTCATGGATCGTGTCGTCAACGAGGTCGATGCGATGAAGGTGATGCCGGCTAAAGAACCATCCGACGCAACATCCTGGCGGAATCCGGCTATGCGAACGGGAATTGACGTGCCATCGGTCAGCTGTACGTCCTTGGTCTGTGCGCTGGAAAGCTTTCCGCTTGCGTCGGTCAGATTGAACCGTTCGGCGATGTCAAGTGCCTCGCTGTCGGAGGAGGCATTGGATATCTGCGTGGAGATACGGCTCAGTTCATCCCACGAATAGTCGGCGAGTTGACGCTTCGCCGTGATTGTCGTGGACGGCGAGGACTCCTGTTCTGGCGTGGCGTTGCCGGCGTTATCGGAGCTGCCGGAACTCGTGGAGAGGCTCGATTCTCCGTTGCTGCCGGTCATGATCTCACGCCAGCTTTGATGTTTGACGGCCGGTACGCCGAAGGCCACCGCCGCAATCAAGGCTATGGCGGCCACTGCGCAGATACCGATGATGAGAAAGGGACGGTTGTCACGTGAGGCCGTCGTCGATGACGGTGTAGGTGTAGGTGTAGGTGTAGGTAACGGCGACGTTGGCTTTGATGTTGTCGATATTGACCATCTTGCGGTGGGACGCAATACGGTTTCCGGCTGTTGTTCGCAGCCGGCCTCGTTTTGCCCTTTGCCTGCTGGCAACGTTGCTCCCAGGGCCTCATCGTAATCGTTCACGGCATATCCGCAGTTTTCGCAGAATTTGCTGCCTTCGACGATTCGGCTTCCGCAGTTTTCACAGAATCTCATGGTTGCCCCCTGCCAGTGCCTCTCTGCTGTCGACAGTGCTGCCGTGACGTTGCCCGCCGGCTGTCTGCTTCCAGAGTAGGCATTACCG
This sequence comes from Bifidobacterium pluvialisilvae, assembly GCF_019331695.1. GTDB lineage: Bacteria > Actinomycetota > Actinomycetes > Actinomycetales > Bifidobacteriaceae > Galliscardovia > Galliscardovia pluvialisilvae. Next base: position 430 of record NZ_JAHBBI010000020.1, on the reverse strand, counting down.
GGGGTCTAGTGCAAAACGAATTACACATACCGTTCTCTGCTGGATATTGCCGTGCGCGGCCGACGTATGACGCCGCATGACGAGAGACATCATGTGGAAGATATTTCCGACAATAATGGCGTATTGGATGTAATGGCGTACTCCTGTGTACTCCTGTTGTATACGTATGCGGCCGGTGGCATCGTCTGTATTCAGGTAAATGGGGAATGAATATCGGGCGACACGCCGTCCGGGGGATGGGAAGACGACTTTTTTCGATGATTGTGCGTCGTATACTGGCCGTAGACGTGAAAAAATGCTTGATTGCGACACGCCGGGGGAGGCGTTTGTTTTCAACGTTTTTGGTGGGTTGGTTTTGGGTTGGTTTGCGTTGTTGGTTGGGGTCGTGTATGTTTATCTCTTGCTGCCCGGCACGGATGGTTCAGGTTTT
>NZ_JAHBBI010000002.1 GCF_019331695.1 Bifidobacterium pluvialisilvae | reverse complement strand
CCGCCACCGGCGTCGACGCCTACGAAAGCGGGTTCGGCATCAGAACCGGCTGGGCCGGACGCTCACACTAACCTACCAACACGCCAACAACACGCGCGAATAAGACCCACGTTTTGACCCTTAGCCCGCCGTTTTTCCGCTTGGAAACGGCGGAAAGGCATCATGATTCGGGGATGATATGAGAAATCCCCGGCCGGGCATCGCCCGCCGGGGATTCACGGTGGCTCCGAACGGCGTCGATCCGTTGACCTAGCGATTTTCAGTCGCTCGCTCTACCAACTGAGCTACAGAGCCATGAATACGAGAAGACCCGGAATTCCGGGCCTCTGCATCCAAGCGACTCCGACCGGACTTGAACCGGCGACCTCCGCCGTGACAGGGCGGCGCTCTAACCAACTGAGCTACGGAGCCATGAAGTTCTCGGCCTTGCGACCGAAGTACCCCCGGAGAGAGTCGAACTCTCGTTGTCAGATTGAAAGTCTGATGTCCTAACCGTTAGACGACGGGGGCGAACAACTCGATTGATATTACGGGAGGTGACCATATCACGCAACCTACGGCGTGTCGCCATAACGAAACCGCGTCAAATCGTTGCAATCACAACGGTTTCTTTCCTCTCGGTCATGGACTATCCAACCGATGGGAACCGAGCGCGCCGCACGGTTCCCGTTCGTTCACACATCCACAACGGAAGGGAACCGCAGCGCGCACACGGTTCCTCTTCGTCATGCCGCCCCCGACGAACGGGAACGGCCACACAGCGCGGGAACGGTCACACGGCGCGGTAGGTGAAGTCGTGGATCACCCGCCCGGCGGTGATGCCCTTCTTCTCGAAGTTGGTGAGCACGCGGCCGGCGAAACGCTCCGATTCGGCGAAGTCGGCGTGCGGCAGCTGCGCGGCCATGTCGGCGGTCCCCTTGCTCACGTGTTCGGTCGGCAGGCTCACGGTCACGTCGCCGACGTTCTCGAAGTCGTCGCGGCCGTCCATCACCTCATGCACATGCAGGGCGTAGTCCTCGATATCGGTGGCGATGCGCCATACACCGCCGGACCGCAGGGCGCGATGCACCTCGGCGGCGAGCGCCGGCTGCACGATGCGGCGCTTGTGGTGCTTGGTCTTGGGCCACGGGTCGGGGAAGAACGTCCAGACTTCGTCAAACAGACCGTCGACGGCGGCCTTCATGAGATCGGGGGCGTTGACCTCGCAGACGCGTAGGTTGCGCAGCTCGTATTTGCCGGCCTTGAGCAGGGCGTGCGCGACGCCGGGCTTGTACACCTCGAGCGCGAGGAAGTTCGTTTCGGGACGCTCCTGTGCGGCGGCGACGATATTCTCACCCTGGCCGGTGCCGATCTCCACGACCAGCGGATGATCATTGCCCCACGTCCGCGCCGCGAAATCGGCGTCGAAGCGGAAGTCCGGCGCGATGGACAGTTCTCGATGCTCGTATTCCGGCAGTTCGAGCAGATACTCCCCCGCGTAGGCGTCCCATGCCTTCTGGAGTCGTTTGTCGAGACGCGAGGAACGCCGCACGAACGACATGAGCTCGCGGCGTCGCCCCGGCCCGGCCGTCCCCGGCATCGCGCCCTCGACCGCGCGGTATTCGTCAGGTACGGGGTTCGTCGTCTCGCTCATTGATGCTCCGTTCGCTCGTCGGTGTCGGTACGTTCGGTACGTCTTGTCTGACTACACGATACCGAAAGCGTACGAATACGGGCCGCCCGGCAGATATCCGGACGGCCCGCGCACACGTAAGACGGCGCCATCGGCACTATCAGTCGGTCTGCTTCCAGTTTTCGACGTCGATGTGGTGCTCGGGGTTGGCCTGCCATGCGCGCCATGCGGATTCGACGATGTCCTCCACGTCGTACTTGGCGTGCCAGCCCATCTCCTCGTTGATGCGCTTCGGGGAGCCGATCAGATGCGGCGGATCGCCGGCGCGGCGGCCCTGCACGTGCTCCTGGAACGGCAGGCCGGTAACCTTCTTGAGCTCGTCCACGATCTGCCGCACGGAAGTGCCTTCGCCGGTGCCGACGTTGAAGGCGTCGTACTTGCGTTCGTCGCGGTCGAGATACTTCAGGGCGGCGAGGTGCGCGTCGGCCAGGTCGGAGACGTGGATGTAATCGCGCACGCAGGTGCCGTCCGGCGTCGGGTAGTCGTCGCCGAAGATGAGCGGGGCCTTGCCCTTCTTGAGTCGGTCGAGCAGCATCGGGATGAGGTTGAGGATGGCCGGGTCCTCAAGCTCGACGGGACCGCAGCCGGCCACATTGAAGTAGCGCAGCGCGCAGAAGCGGATGCCGTAGCGGCCTTCGCAGGCGCGGGCCATCCACTCGCCGAACAGCTTGGTCTGGCCGTACGGGTTGATGGGGAGCATGGGGACGACATCCTCGGGCACCACGTCGACCGGCGGGACGCCGTAGGTCGCCGCGGAGGACGAGAAGACCAGCTTGCGGGTCTTCTTCGACTCGCTCATGCCGGTGAGCACGTTGAGCATGCCGCCGATGTTCTGCTGGTAGTACCACAGCGGCTTCTCGACGGACTCGCCGACCTGCTTGCGGGCGGCGAAATGGATGACGGCGTCGACGTCCTCGGCGTCGAGGATCTCGGCGAGGCGCTCCCCGGAGCCGGGCGCGGAAATGTCCATGCCGTAGAGTCGCGAGCCTTCGATGCGGGTGGGCTTGCCATAGCTCAGATCGTCGACGACGACGACCTTTTCGCCGGCCTGATGCAGCGCATGGACGACATGCGCGCCGATGTAGCCGCAGCCTCCGGTAACCAGAACAGTCATGACGTTCCTTCCTATACAATGAGCGAAGCGATCGCCGACGCCGATCGAATCAGTCGTCGATGCGACCAGCCATCAGGATGTTAGTTTTTGCTCGTTTTTGTTACTTTTTCTAACATCTTCAGTATAGCGCAAATCCGAACGACGACAACCTCGACATGACGAGACCGGCCATGCGGCACGCAACGACCATGCGGCACATGCCCGCATCCCCACGCAACCCCGCACACCCCACGACCCCGGTTTTGTGGGTCCATCCGCTCGCCACAATCGAAAAGTGGGTCCATCCGCTCACCAAACCACCGATTCTCACCTCCTCACGCATACTCTAGACCCACAAACCCCGTACATCCCCACGCAACCCGGTTTTGTGGGCCTATCCATTCGCCAAAATTAAAAAATGGGCCTATCCGTTCATAAAGAAGGGGTTTTCGACCTCCCCATGTATGCCTTAGACCCACAAACCCCTTAATGAACGATTTTGCCCACTGTTATTGAATAGCTCGGACCCACAAAACCGAATCCCGAACCCGTGGACCCACAAAACCGACTCAATAGACCCACAGAGCCGAATCGACAGACCCATCAATTCGACCCGATGGACTCACAAATCTGCCGAACGTCAAACTCGTCCGCCGCAGACAGCCGACTGACCCGCAAAACCAACGAGGTAGACCCACAAATCTGACGTGGTAGACGCAGCAGACCCACAAATCCATCAAGCGTCAACTCCGATTGGCACAGACGAACCGATGGACCCACAAAACCATTGACACCCTTGGAATATCGGGGATACCGAGACCGCACACCACACTGGAGAACAGCCGCGACACGCCGAACGACAGTCCGGACTTGCACCATCCACAGACCTGTGTAATATATACATTCGTTGCCTGCACAGCAGACAGCAGATGGCTCCGTAGCTCAGTTGGTTAGAGCGCCGCCCTGTCACGGCGGAGGTCGCCGGTTCAAGTCCGGTCGGAGTCGCTTGGATGCAGAGGCCCGGTGTTCCGGGTCTTCTCGTATTCATGGCTCTGTAGCTCAGTTGGTAGAGCGAGCGACTGAAAATCGCTAGGTCAACGGATCGACGCCGTTCGGAGCCACCATGAATCCCCGGCGGGCGATGCCCGGCCGGGGATTTCTCATATCATCCCCGGTTTGTGGTGCCTTTCCGCCGTTTCCAAGCGGAAAAACGGCGGAAAGACACCACAAACCGGGAACAACGGGGATTTCGGCACGTTATTCACAGCAGCTGTTCTGAACGACCCACAAATCCACCGCTCAGATCTGCGTTTCGATCCAGTCGACGATGTACGGCGCGACCTCCTCGATCTGGTCGATGGCGATGTCGAAATCGCGCGGACCGCCGAACCACGGATCCACCAGGTCGATCTCATATTCATGGCCGCGCTTCGGCGTCGGCAGGTTCGGGTCGAAACTGCGGTACATGTGCATCTCGGCGCGCTTGCCCGCCGGCAGCTGCCGCACGAGCGCCCGCATATGGTCGGCCGTCATCGGCAGGAACAGGTCGGATTCCTCGATCTCCTCGCGCGTGATCCTATGGGCGAAATGGTTCGGGTCCACGGCGTATCCACGCTCGCGAAGCACCTTCTGCGCACGACGGTCGATGGGGTTGCCGTGCTCCTCGTCGCTGACGCCGCTCGACATCACCCGCACACGGTCGTCAAGGCCACGTTCCTCGATGAAGTGGCGGAGGATGATCTCCGCCATCGGGGACCGGCAGATGTTACCGGTGCAGACGGTCATCACGGTGTACTTATGCGCGGTTTCGCTCATGACTTCCTTTCATAGTTGACGAAACGGTAGCGTTTGATGCCGGGGGCGTTCTTCGGCTTCATCCAGCCGGTCTCGCCCGTCACCCGCCACAGCCCGGCCTTGACCAGGTCCCCGATGGGCGGGGCGAACGTGTCGGCGTCGAATTCGGCGTCGATCTCGGTGACGAAGATCTTCGACGCGAACGGCAGGGCGTCGCGGAACACCTGCGCCCCGCCGATCACCCACAGCTCGTTGCGTTCGATGCCGTCGTCGGGGATGGATTCCTGCCGTGCGAGGTCGAGCGCGGCGTCGAGGTTGTCCATGACCGTGGCCCCCACGGCACGGTAGCGGTCGTCGTGGGAGATGACGATGTTATCGCGGTTCGGCAGCGGACGGTATTTCTCCCCCAGGGATTCCCACGTCCTGCGGCCCATGATGACCGGATGGGATATCGTCAGATTCTTGAAATGTCTGAGATCCTCGGCAAGATGCCACGGCATCCCGCCCTCAAAGCCGATCGCGCCCTCGCGACCGTCGCGGCTGCGGGCCTGCGCCCAGATGAGGTTCACACGGATCGGACGTAAGCCGTCGTCATGCAGGTCCTCGTTGGCGAGCTCCTCCTCGTAACGCCCGGCGGACCCGGGCCCGGGTTCGTGATAGCCGCTGCGACTACTGTCGTGCTCCATTGTTGACAACTCCTTCGATGATTGATGCGGTATGCAACATCTATACCCAACGATGCTAACGATTCGGCCGGACGCGTACCGTCCGGCCGCGCCGGCCCGTCATACGGCGACGGGCGCCTTGATGGCCGGATGATGACGGTAGCCGACGATGGTGAAGTCGTCGTAGTCGTAGTCGAAAACAGAATCGGCCTTGCGGATGTCGATCGTCGGATATGGGTAGGGTTCGCGTCCGAGCTGTTCGAGCACCTGGTCGATGTGGTTGTCGTAGACGTGGCAGTCGCCGCCGGTCCAGACGAATTCGCCGGGCTCGAGGCCGGCCTGCTGCGCCATCATGAGCGTGAGCAACGAATACGAGGCGATGTTGAACGGCACGCCGAGGAACATGTCGCAGCTGCGCTGGTAGAGCTGGCAGCTCAGCTTGCCGTCGGCCACGTAGAACTGGAAGAGCGCGTGGCAGGGCGGCAGGGCCATGTTCTCCACTTCGGCGGGGTTCCATGCGGTGACGATCATGCGCCGCGAATCGGGATGGTTCCTGATGAGGTCCATGACGTTGGCGATCTGGTCGATGGTGCGGCCGGGGTCGTCGGGCGTGGGCGCCGGCCAGCTGCGCCACTGCACGCCGTAGACGGGGCCGAGGTTGCCGTCGGCGTCGGCCCATTCGTCCCAGATGTGCACGTTGTGTTCCTGCAGCCAGCGGATATTGCTGGAACCCTTGAGGAACCAGAGCAGCTCGTAGGCGACTCCCTTGAAATACACGGTCTTGGTGGTAAGCAGCGGGAACGCCTGGGCCAGATCGAAGCGCATCTGCTGGCCGAACAGCGAGATGGTGCCGGTGCCGGTGCGGTCGGATTTCAGCGTGCCCTCGGCGATGATTTTGCGCACCAGGTCCTCGTACGGCATGGGGATGTCGGTTGCGGGGCGCGCCGGGATGCGTGCCCGGATGTCGTCGAGCTGTTCTTGAGTCAAAGCCATGACCACCAGTCTAGCGGCAGACCGTGGCGCATCGTGGCCGGGCCGGCCGGGGATTCCTCTGACCGCTTACATGCGCCGGCACCCGGTACGGGTTACATTGGTATCGGCAATGATGTCCATCACAAGGAGGAAAACCATGGGCAAGCGTATTTGGGTCGAGCGCAACAAGGACGGCTCCTGGGACGCCCGTTCGGAGGATGGCGCCCACATCAAGTTCGGCAAGGGCAAGGGCCTGTTCACCCCCGGCGACCTGATGAAGGTGGCGCTGGCGGGCTGTGCCGCATTGAGCAGCCAGTTCGCCGTGGAGAACGCGCTGGGCGAGGGCGCCGGCGCGACGATCACCGTGGACGGCACCGCCGACGCGAAGCACAACGCCTACAGCGATTTCAGCGAGAAGGTGGAGATCGACGCCTCCGAGGCGGGCCTGCGCAAGGCCCAGGTCGACGACCTCAAGGAGCGTGTGCGCCGCCACATCGAGAAGGGCTGCACCGTGCAGCACACGTATCAGCGCGAGACCCCGGTGAGCCTCGCCATCGACATCAAGGAGTAGGGCTTCCGGCTTCATATGCATATCGCGCCCGCCGGCGGGGGCTGCCGGCAAAGCCGACTGGGGGTGGCTGGTGCGCCATGAACGCATCCAGCCACCCCCAGTCCGTCGTAAAGACGGACAGCCCCCGCCAGCGGGGGCGATATTCCGGGTCCGAACTGCCAGCGGGGGCGATATGACCTTACGCCTTGTGCTCGGGGTCGATGGTGGCTTCGATGTCGTGCACGGTGGCGTCGTCGGCCGTGGGCACGGACACCTTCTGCACGCCGTCGATGTCGTCGATCGGCTTGGTGGGCACCTCGGCCGGGGATGCGGGCACGGTGTCGAGACGGGATTCGGCGGCCTCCACGTACTTGCGCGGCACCACATACACCGGACTGACGGAATGCTGGAGCAGCCCCTGGCTGGTGGAACCGAGGATCAGGCCGGTGAATCCGCCGCGGCCGCGGGAGCCGACGACCACGACATCACTGGTGTGGCTGGCCTCGGTCAGCGCGGTGACGGCCGAGCCGGGCACCACGGACTTGGCGATGACGAGGTCGGGGTACCGTTCCTGAATCGGCGCGATGCGCACGTCAAGGTCCTCGAGATACGATTCCATGATGCTGTTCGCCTCGGCGCCGCCCGCGCCGCCGGACGCGAACATGCCCATGCCGCCGAAGCTCGGCACGGCCGACATGACGGTGAGCTGGGCGCCCCACTGATGGGCGAAGCTGGCGGCGATGTCAAGCGCCTTGAGGCCCCACTTGGATTCGTCGGAGCCGACGACCACCTTGGTGATGGTGTTGTTGAGATGCATGAGGTTGCCGTCGTCGTCGGTGTACGGCACGACCACGATCGGGCAGTACGCGTAGGCCGGCAGCGAGGAGCTCGTGGTGCCGAGCAGGCGTTCCGCCAGACCTCCCTTCCCGCGGTTGCCGATGACGATGAGGTTGTAGTTGCGGGAGAGTTCCACGAAGACGGAGCTCGGATCGCCGGTGACGATGAGCGTCGCCGCCTCCACGCCCTGCTCGTCGGCGATGGCCTTGGCCTTCGACAGAATCTCCTGGGCGTCGGTGTGCGCCACGTTGTCGTCGCCCATGGCCGTGTAGGTGGCGTCGAAGGATACCGCCGCATAGCTCGGCAGCGAATACGCGCAGACAATCTGCAGGGTCAGGCCCGCGTGCTTGGCGTAGTTGGCCGCCCACCACGTGGCCTTGTAGCTGGCATCCGAACCGTCCACACCAACAAGAATGGCCTTTTCGTTGACAGTCATGATGTACCTCCCCGGTTAGGTTGGTGAGCCCATGCGCCTATGCATGGCTCCTATCTCCCTAGGATAGCGGGGAAAACGAAAAAACGCCGAAGCAACATTCGCGAAACGCGTAACGCCGTGGGCATGGGAACGCCCCCGGCGACGGTCGGTCGACACGCCGGGGGCGTACGGGAATGGCGTGGCCGGGCTGGCCCGGCGCCGTCACATCACGCGGTGGAAGGTGTATCCGCCGCCTCCCATCCATCCGGGGGTGAGGTCGGAGATGGTGACCTCGGTGAACGTCATATGAATGATCTTGCCGTTGCCCATGTAGATGGCGGCGTGGCCGGGACGGGCGACGATGTCGCCGGGACGGGCCTCGGACTCGGAGACCGTGGTGCCGAACGTCGTCAATGCGTGGGACGAGTGCGGCACGGCGATGCCGGCCTTCGCGAAGACGACCTGCACGAACCCCGAGCAATCCCAGCCGGTGTTCGGATCGACGCCGCCGACCACATACGGATGCGGTCCCATGAAGGTGGACGCATAGCTCAGCAGCGCGCTAGCGTCGGCGCTGGCCGGCGTGGAGACCGCCGTGGACGTTCCGGCGGAGGACGTCGATGCGGAGGACGCGGATGCCGAGGAGCGTTCGGCCGCGCGCGACACGGCCTCGGCCGCGGCCTTCTCGGCCTCCTGTTCGGCCTTCTTCTCGGCTTCGGCCTTGGCCTTGGCCTCCTTCTCGGCCTTGGACGCGGTCTTGGGGACGTTCAACGATTCGATGCCGCCGTAGTCGACGTCCGACTTGACGTCGATGGACGTCGCCTCCTTGAGCAGGTCGGCGTTGCGGGACTGCTGGCCCTTGAACGAACGGGACGATGTGACGGGGTGTTCGGTTTCGTCCGCCGCCGCAAACGGCACCACGGCGGCCGCGGAGAACATCGCCGTCGCGACGACGGCGGAAAAAGCGGAAAGACAGGTGAGGGATTTTCGTGGTGTAATCATCGTATTTGACCTTAGCAGACGTCAGAGGACAACGGCTATGCCGACGGATGAAACCACCCCTACGCAAAGACCCCGACCATGGTGGCCGGGGTCTTTGGAAAGCACGGTTGGAATCAGAGCGAGCCGCCGCCCATGAAGTTGGCGGAACCGGGGTTCACGGCGCGGACCTGGACGCCGCCGCCGGGGGCGGAGTCGACCATGGTGCCGTTGCCGATGTAGATGCCCACATGGCCCGGAGAACGGCCGGCGTACTTGAAGAAGACCAGATCGCCGGACTTGAGCTGGGAAAGATCCGTGGTCTTGTTCGAGACCATGCCGTAGTACTTCTCAGGCCAGTTGCTGTTGGACGGGTAGCCGAGGGCGAAGTCCACGAGGCCGGAGCAGGTGAACGACGAGGTGCTCACCGTGCCGGTCCAGTTGTAACCGCTGGACTGGTATCCGGCGCCGATGACCGACAGTGCGCGGTTGACGAAGCCGGAGGGCAGCTGCGTCGGGGTCGTGGAGGCGTCGGAGGACGACGTGGACGTGCGTTCGCTGGAGCGGGAAGCCGACTGCGTGGAGGCGAACGGCGAGGTGGAGGCGGCAGCGGCGGCCTTCTTCGCGGCCTCGGCCTGCTCCTTGGCGGCCTTGGCCTCGGCGGCGGCCTGCGCCTTGGCCTCCTTCTCGGCCTTGGATTCGGTCTTGGGAACGTTCAGCGACTCGATGCCGCCGTAGTTGGCATTGGCGTTGACCTCGACCGACGTGGCCTCCTTGAGCATGAGCGACGAACGCGTCTCAACGCCCTTGAAGGAGCGGGACGACGTCACCGGCCCATCGCTTTCGGCGGCGTTCGCGGCGGGAATCACCAATGCGCTGGAAAAAGTGGCCGCCGCCAATACGGCGGTCAGAATGGAAATGGATTTACGTGCTTTCATCATCGTGTCCCAACTGTAGCAGGGTGTCATGAGAAATATGGAGAAAACGTACGCATACGGGGATATTCTCAGGATATTCCAAGGTACGAAGTGATAGGGGTCACAATCCCGGAACCGTCCATGACCGGCGTCTCCGGCCCCTGACGGAATCCTCCCTCATCGGAGGGGAGGACAAGGGGGACATGGCATCAGTAGTGGATGTACTGGAAGTCGTGCACGTTCTTGAAGTTGCGGCTGAACGTCTTGCCATGATACGAGGCGCCGCATTCGCTGGTGGTCACACTGCCGTCGGCGTTGACCTTCTCGACGATGGCCACATGGCCGTACTGGGCGCTGGCGCCCTCCTGACCACGCTGGAAGACCATCACGTCACCCACACGCGGGGTGTTGTCCACCCAGTAGCCGTGGGCACGGGCGGAATCCGCCCACATGGCCCCGTCGCCGAAGTAGGAGCCGACCGGCAGGCCGAGCTGGTGACGTCGGGTGTAGGCCCACCACGTGCACTGCGAGAACGAATACGCGTTGCCGGAATCGCCGGTGGCGTGATTGGGGTTGAAGCCGGCGGGAAGCTCGCCCGCATCGCGGTCCATCAGCGCCGCGACCTTGGCGTTGCTCGCCGTGGACTTCGACATCTGCGAGGCATCGACCTCGTCCACGTTGGAGGTCATGGACCACTGCGCGGAATCGGACACCGGGGTACGGGCCTCGGAACGGGAGACCTGGGCGGTGCCGGCCGCCACAGAGGACGACACATCGTCGGAGGCCATGGAATCGTTGGCGATCACCGAGGAATCAGCCTCGCTCGCCGACGGAAGACCGGTGGAATTGGCGGAGGACGCGTAGGTGAAGCTGCCTGCCGTGGCCGCAAGCAGCGCGAAGGCGGACGCCGTCACGAACTGCTTCTTGTGGGCCTGCTGCCTGGCCGCCTGGCGAAGTGCGCGCCGCGTGCGCGGCACCGCTTCGTTCATCGCCTTGGCCACCTCGGGAACCAGCGCCATCGGGGTGTTCGCGTACACCACCGCAGCGGTATGCGCCGCGCGCACCTCACGTGCACGTCCGGCCGCAGCGTCGTTTGTCGGACGCTGGGCATTGCGTGCCTTATGAGCCGCATGTCTCATTACGAATCACTCCTTGGTCATGAACTACCAAACGACGATGATAACCGTCTCGTATTGCGCCCACAAGTCGGCGATTGCCGCCTCGCCATCATCCCCGAAGATGATTTTCGCCCGACGCCGGGCGTCGGCGGGCGGTTCCGGCCAACACGGCGTCCACCAACCGAACGGTAGAGAAATCAGGGGTTTATCACCATTTCGTCATATTGCATACAGTCTGACGCCATAAACACGGCCGGACCGTCGCATCCATCGAAAACCCCTATATCACACGATGTCCAAATTCTCATATTCTGAGAAAATACAGTCTGCTCACTAGTGTTGGGACTCATGATCGACTCCATGAAAATTCCTTCCTCCATGCTGCCCGAAGACGGCCGTTTCGGCTGCGGGCCAAGCAAAATCCGCCGCAAACAGGTCGCTGCGCTCGCCGAGGCCGGCACCACGCTGCTGGGCACATCGCACCGCCAGTCGCCGGTGAAGCACGTGGTCGCCTCGATTCGCGAGGGTCTGGCGGAATACTTCTCCATCCCCGACGGATGGCAGGTGGCGCTGGGCAACGGCGGTGCCAGCGCGTTCTGGGAGGTTGCCTGTGCGTCGCTGATCGCGAGGCGCGGTGCGTTCGCGTCCTACGGATCCTTCAGCGGCAAGTTCGCCGCAAGCGCCGCCAAGGCTCCGTTCCTCGAGGAGCCTGTCGTCTACAAGGCCGACTTCGGCTCCTGCACGCTGCCGCAGTACACCGACGACGTCGACGTCTACTGCTGGGCGCACAACGAGACCTCCACCGGCGTGATGGCACCCGTGCGGCGCATCGAAGGCAGTCGGGAGCAGGGGGCGCTCACGCTCATCGACGCCACGAGCGGCGCCGGCGGCCTGCCCGTCGACATCGCCCAGACCGACGCCTACTACTTCTCCCCGCAGAAGGTCTTCGGCTCCGACGGCGGACTCTGGTTCGCCATCCTCTCCCCCGACGCCGTCAAACGCGCCGAGGACGTGGAGAACAGCGCCACCCTGGAAGGCGCCCGCCGCTGGGTGCCGCCGTTCCTCTCCCTTACCCAGGCGCTGGCCAACTCGAACAAGAACCAGACGCTCAACACGCCCGCCATCGGCACGCTCGTGCTCATGAACGAGCAGGTGAAGTGGCTCAACGAGCACGGCGGGCTCAAGTGGGCGTCCAAGCGCTGCGCCAAGTCGGCGAAAACGCTGTACTCCTGGGCCGAGAAGTCGGATTACGCCAAGCCGTTCGTCGAGGACGAGTCGATTCGTTCCAACGTGGTCGTGACCATCGACCTCGACGACTCCATCAAGGCGTCCACCGTGGTCTCGGCACTGCGCGAGAACGGCATCGTGGACACGTCCGGATACCGCAAGCTCGGCCGCAACCAGCTGCGCATCGGCGTGTTCCCCTCCGTCAAACCCAGCGACGTGGAGGCCCTCACATACTGCATCGACTACGTGGTGGAGCACCTGCAGTAGCCGATGCGGCGGTCGGGACGGCGACGATTCCCGACGACGCCGGGACCATGACCGCTAGATGCCGGTGGAGGCGACGAGGAAGCCTCCACCGGCATCGTTCGTATGGGCGTCCATATATATATGCGCGTCACCGTCCGCTGCGGGTACGAACACCGACTGGCCACGCTTGAGCGTCATCGCGCCGGCATGCGCCGTATCCACATGCACGTCGTCGCCCAGCGCGATGACCACGCGCGGACGCGCCGGGACCATCGCATCGGCACGGACGGGTCCGCGGCCGGAGCCGTCCGATACGCCGCCGACCGTCAGCGAGAACTCCTCCAAGGCGGGCGGCGCATAGGTGACCGCGTCTCCGGAGATGGGGTGGGTGATTGCCGCGGGCATCGGCGCCCCGGCAGCCGTGACGATGTTGCGCAGGACGTTCGGGATGTCCTTGTGCTTCACCGTCAGTCCGGCGCGCAGCACATTGTCCGAATTGGTCATGATCTCGGCCGCCACGCCATGGATGTAGGCGTGCACGGTCCCCGGAGGCACGACGCATGACTCTCCCGGCCGCAGACGGACCGCGTTCATCATCAGCAGGCACAGCACGGCCGCATCCCCCGGGAACGCCCTGGCCGCGGTGATGGCGTTGTCGAACACGGCGGTGATACGACCGCCCCTCGCCGCCCCGCGCGCACGGCACAGCAACGAGAGCCACGGCACCTCGACGCCGCCGTTCCTTCGCTCCCCGTCCGTCACCGCGAGCGCGAACGCACGGAACACCCGCCGCCGTCTGCCGTCCCAGGTGCGGGAGGCCACCGGCATCATGGCGTCGGCGGCCGCGGCGCCGTCATTACCGCCGTCATCGCCGCCATCGAGGGCATCGGCCATGCGCTGGGCGAGCGGATGGTCCACCAGCCGCAGCGCCGCGATCTGCGCGCGCACGGGCATGAATCCCACGGCGGCGGCGAACGGCTCCAGGGCCACCACCATCTCGAACTTGCCCACGGTGTCCTTGAACGAGCGTTCGGGGGCCTCCAACGGCACGCCGAGCGCGTTCTCCCGGTTGAAGCCCGCCCTCGCCTCGAAATCCACGGGATGCACCTGCAGCGAAAGCGGCCGGTGCACGGCGATCACCTTCATCAGGTACGGCAGCGTCGGCCCCCAGAGCGCCGATGCCCGCTCCCCCAACGCCGCCGTGGGATGGCGCCGGATCCATTCGGCCAGGGGCATGGGCCGGCCATCGTCCGCGACCGTGGAGGAGAACCGCGTATGGCCGCTGAACCAGAGCTCCGCCAATGGTCCGCGAACGTCATGGAAGCGGGGGAACATCGACTGCAGCCTGCAGGCCGACCCCCACGCGTAGCGGCGGAGAAGCGGTTGCATCGGCAGCATGGCCATGATTCCTTTCCACGCCGTCCCGCTGGATGGACGGCGTTCGACGGGCGTCTGACCGGGCCTGGCGGGCTCGCCGGCGCGGCAATCCACCTAAGGATACCCCGAGTTGTAAGGTATTCTCTATGAAATTGGCACCCATTGTTGATCCAGGCGCCCGCAAGCCCGGCCCGAAGCCGGCGCAGGTGGACCTGCATCGGGTGTTCTTCATCGGCACGGCGATGTGGCTGATCGCCGCCGTGATCTGTCTGGTTCTCGTGTTGTGTGGCGTCGACTGGGCGTTCAAATCACTGATTTCCTGCGTCGCCGGCATGATCATCGGCGTGGCACTGCTCACATGGGAGCATTTCAACCGCTGGTATTACCGCCGTCTTGGCAACCAGAAGTGATTCCCTTTGTGTCGTCCTGAACGCAGTCCGTCAGGACGAAGTCGAAGGCTCCCCTTGTCAGGGGAGCTGTCACGCGTAGCTCGACCGAGGGGTAATCGGCACCTCACCTTCTCGGTGAGTTCCGGTTCTTCCCCGGCCTCCCTCTCCGACCGGCTTACGCCGGCCACCTTCCTCGTCAGAGGGAGTTCATGTCGAGATTCTTCGACTCGCTTCGCTCGCTCAGAATGACAATGGGCCACCCCAATCAGCGGATGACAATGGGCCACCCGATCGGCGGATGACAATGGGCCGAGCATGGCCCCTATCGTGTCAGCGGCAGCGTGAAAGTGAAGGTGCTGCCCTTGTTCGGGGCGCTCCATACCGACACCGCGCCATGGTGCGTAAGCGCCACGTGCTTGACGATTGCGAGGCCCAGTCCCACGCCGTCCTTGTTGGCCGCCGCATCCTGATTGCCGCCGCGGTAGAAGCGTTCGAAGATGCGGGCCTGGTCCTCCTTGGCGATGCCGCAACCCTGGTCGACCACACGGATCACCGCATGCTCGCCGTCCTTCGACGGCGACACGGCCACGCCGACCGCGCTGTTCGGCCGCGAATACTCGATGGCGTTCTCGATGAGCTTGCCGATGGCCCCCTGCAACTGCTCGCGCTCCGCATGGACCATCAGCGTGTCGTTGCCGTTGACGACCAGGCGCACGCCGCGTTCGACGGCCTGCGGACGCACCCGCTCGGCGACCTCGCGCACCTGTTCGAGCAGATTCACTCGGTTCGCGTCACTGGGCACCACCTTGGACTGCGCTTTGATGAGCAGCAGGAGGTCGGAGACCAGATGCCCGAGATGCCCCGCGTATTCGCGCACCTGCGACGCCTCCACGAGGATCTGGCTGATGTCGACGTCGTCCTGCTCGAGGTCCTCGCCCAGCGTCTCCAACGCCTTCGTGGGCTTGAGCAGCTGTTCGGTCACATTGGAGACGAAGTCGTCACGCATCTGTGCGAAGCGCCGTTCCTCGCTCACGTCGTTGATGAGCACGATGGTCTTGCCGTCGCTGATCTGCCCGACCGTGACCTTCAGCCAGTTCGGCCGAGAGACGCCCGTGTCGCCGGAGCCGGCGTCGCCCTCGACGGCATCGACCATCGGATCGGCAAAACGCATCGACGTCTCGGTCACGAGCTCGCACGATCGTTTGCCGCCGCTTTCGCGCACGCTGTGGATTGCGGCGAGCACACGGTCGTTCACGATGCGCTCATCGTCGACGATGCCGAGACGGTACGCCGCCGTGCCGGCAATCATCACCTCGTCCTCGTCGTTGACGACGATGGATATGGAGGGGATGACGGCGAGCAGGCGCATGGTCTCGTAGTCGAGCTCCTCATCGTCGTCGTCATCGTCGTCATCGCGGGAACGGCCGCCCCGATATCCCATACGGGCACGCCAGTGGGCAATAGTATCGGCGTTGATGTACCGTGAAAGAAACGGATACGCCCAGTTGTAGAGCTTGGCGAGTATCGCCATAAGCGCGATGATCACCATCACGCCGAACACGACGAGAACTATCGTTGAGAAAACATCCGGGCTGCCTTGCGTCACGGCACCATTGTGTCACGAGTTGCGGCGTTGCAACAAACCGGACGCGGTTCCCGCAGGGATTTCGCGGTCTTCGGGGGCATAAGGGGACGCACGGCGATTCGTTATTGATAAGTGAACAAGCAATGAACACAGGGGTGAACACTCAGACAATTCGGGGTTTACTCTCCGAGTCGGTTGTAGGCCTTTCCCGTTCTTCCCATAGAATAGGAGAGGTTGCACTCAGACCAAATGGAAAGGCAATAGAACAATGCGCGTTATTTTCACCGAGGAGCTGAAGCAGGTGGCTGACGACCTCGACCGCATGGCGCAGGAAGTGCATACGGCGATCGTCGGTGCCGGCAAGGCGCTGCTCGAGTCTGATGTTGAGGCAGCTCAGAACGTTATCGACGGCGATCTTGAGATCGACGCCCTGGAAACCAGCGTCATCAACCAGTGCGTCCAGCTGCTGGCCAAGCAGAGCCCGGTGGCCACCGACCTGCGCGTGGTCGTCTCCACGCTGCGTCTGGCCTCCACGTTCGAGCGCATGGGCGATCTGGCCCGTCACGTCGCCGAGATCGCACGCCGCACCTACCCGGAGTCGGCCCTGACCCCGGAGACCCGTGAGACCTTCGAGAAGATGCAGGCGTTCCTCGACGACACCTCCGCCAAGCTGATCACCGTGCTCGCCAGCCGCGACGACAAGGCCGCCGAGCAGCTGATCATCGACGACGACAAGCTCGACGATCTGCACCACCACATCTTCGACATCGTCAACGGCGCCGACTGGACCGGCAACACGCAGCAGACCATCGACGTCGTGCTGCTGAGCCGCTTCTACGAGCGCTTCGGCGACCACGCCGTCTCCGTCGCCCGTCGTCTGGTCTACATCGTCTCCGGCTTCGACCCTTCGAAGGCCCCGAAGTCCAAGGCCGACGATTCCGCTAACGATCCGTACCTCGCCGCCCCGGCCAAGTAACAAGTAATACGGCTTCGCGGCCCCCGAAATCCCCGCCCGGTCGATGTCCCGGCGGGGATTTTTCGTATCCCGTCCGGTAGGCCGCCCACGGTTGGTCAAGAAATACGGGCGGAAGACGGGCGGAAAGCATACACAACGCAAACAAAAGGGTCCGCCGATGTGCATCGACGGACCCTTCGCGTTATGCGTTATGCCTTATTCAGCAGGACGAAATCACTTGCCCTGGTTGGCGACGGCGGCGGCACCGGCGGCGGCGGCCTCCGGGTCGAGGTACTCGCCACGCGGCTTGATCGGCTTGAAGTTCTCGTCCAGCTCATAGAGCAGCGGGATGGCGGTCGGAATGTTGACCTTGGCGATCTCCTCTTCGCTCAGGCCGTCAAGCATCTTGACGATGGCGCGGAGGCTGTTGCCGTGGGCGGCGATCAGCACGGTCTTGCCGGACTTGAGCTCGGGGATGATCTCGGACTCCCAGTACGGGGTCACGCGGGCCACGACGTTGGCCAGGGCCTCGGTCTCGGGGACCGGGTCGCCGGCGTAACGCGGGTCGTTGTTCTGGGAGTACTGGTCGTTCGGGTCGATCTCGGGCGGCGGGGTGGCGTAGGAACGACGCCACAGCATGAACTTCTCGTCGCCGTACTCCTGACGGATGGCGGACTTGTTCTTGCCCTGCAGGGCGCCGTAGTGGCGCTCGTTGAGGTGCCAGCTGCGCTTGACCGGAATCCACAGGCGATCGGCGGCGTCAAGGGCGATGTTGGCGGTGTTGATGGCACGACGCAGCAGGGAGGTGAAGACGATGTCCGGAAGGACGTTCTTCTCCTTGAGCAGCTCGCCGCCGCGCTTGGCTTCGGCTTCGCCCTGCTCGGTCAGCGGGACGTCCACCCAACCGGTGAACTGATTGGTCTTGTTCCATGCGCTCTGTCCGTGACGGAGCAGTACTAGTTTGTAAGTCATAACTAGCAGTCTAAGCCATTCTTGCGACGAAACACAACGGCCATCCACGGTGTTGGATGACGGCTCGGTGAACTTTCCGGCCGCGGCCCCCGAATCGTCACCATACGGCGCCCACGACGACGCCGACGGCCGCCGCGACGGCGAAAACCAACGTCTGCAGACCGGCAAGACCCAGCGCCCGGCCGAAGTCACGGCGGGAGACGGCGCGCAGCATGGCCACGGTCACGGCCGCGAAGGCGACCCAGGTCGCCAGCCCCCACGGCAGCCACGACATCATCATGACGAGCAGGGCGGCCATCCAGTCGACGGCGCAGCAGACGGCGAGCGCCGCACGCGAGCCCCGCTCCCCCAGTCGTACGGCCACGGTGCGTTTGCCGTGCAGACGGTCGTCGTCGATGTCGCGCATGTTGTTGACCATCAGCAGCATGACCGCATTGAGGCCGACGCATATGGCGGCGAGGATGCCCGTCGCGTCGATGCCGAACTGGCCTTGGGCGAACCAGGCCCGGCTCCATTCGGAGCCGTCGCCGGGCGTGGAGAAATCGATGACGGAGACGTTGGGGATGCCGAATCCATCGAGCGACTGGCAGATGGCGTATTCGGTGCCGAGTGTGGCCACGAGGCCGAAGAATATGAATACGAAGAGCTCGCCGAAGCCGGCGTAGCCATAGGGATGCCTGCCGCCGGTGTAGCCCCAACCGGCGAGCACGCATACGGCGCCGACGGCGATGAGCCAGTATTGATGGGAGATGATGGCGACGGCGAGACCACAGATGCAGGCGAGGAGTGCGGATGCTCCGGCCGCGGCGAGCACGGCCCTCGGTTTCACAAGGCCTGAGGCGACGAGGCGCTGGGGCTTGCCAGTGCCGGATTCAGGGCCGGCGCGATGGGCATCGGTGCCGCGGATGCCGTCGGAGTAGTCGTTGGCGAAGTTGACGGCGATCTGGAGGAACAGGGCGACGCCGGCGCACAGCAGCGTCATGCCGAGAAAACGCGGGAAGGCGCCATCGAGTGCATACCATGGCGTGGCGCAGGGGCCGTAGCCGGATTCCATATCCATCCACGTGCCGTCATCAGCGGCGATGCAGCGCAGTCCCCAGCCGCCTGACCGGGTGAGGACGCCCCACGCCGCCGCCGCGCCGACGACGACCGGCGCGATGGACGCGGGCAGTGTCCTGGGACGTATGCCGTGGAGCCAGAGTCGTGCAAGCCGTATGTTTTGAGTCACGTGCGGTATGGTACCTCCGACGATGCCTTCCGAGATATGGAAAGGCCTCCTCTGCCGAGGAGGCCTATGCCGTGTAATCGGGGATGGGGTCTAGCGCGTCCTGCCGTAGGCGCGGAAGAACATGGCCATGCAGGCGATGTACACCACGCCGACCGACATGACGAGGATGGCGCCGAGCTGCATGCCCATGGCGTCGGATGCCAGGCCCATGAGCGGCGGGAAGATGGCGCCGCCGATGAGGCCGATCATCATGAGCCCGGAGACCTCGTTCTGGCGTTCCGGCAGATGCAGCAGTCCGGTGGTGAGCATGATGGAGAACACGTTGGCGTTGCCGAGGCCCACGAACGCGAGTCCGGCGTAGGCCAGCCACACGGGCAGGCCCGACACTCCGGAGAACAGCAGGAAGCATACGGAGGAGGCGGCCATGAGCGCGCCGCAGACACGCAGCATGGCCTTGCGGCTGAAGCGCTGCAGCAGTACGGATCCGGAAAGGCAGCCGAGCGTGCGGAACGCGAAGTACACGCTGGTGGCGCCGCCCGCCGCCTCGAGGCCGAGACCGGAGTGCTCCATGAGGATCTTCGGCGCGGTGGCGTTGATGCCGACATCCACGCCCACGTGGCAGACGATGCCGAGGAAGCACAGGAGGATGACCGGGTTCCGCAGCAGCGCGAAGCAGCCGGCGATGCTGGTGTGGCCGGCGTCGGGCGCGTTCTCGTGTATTTCGTCGAAGCTCAGCATGGCGAAGGCGAGCACGGCGACGATGAGGTAGATCGGGTAGAGCAGCCACCACTTGCCGAACGTGACGGCGGCCCAGCCGGCGATGAGCGGCGCGATGAACGAGGCGATGGCCTTGACGAACTGGCCGAAGGTGAGCATGCCGGCGAGCTTCTCGTCGTGGGCGAGGTTGCCGACGAGCGGGTTGAGCGAGACCTGCATGAACGTGTTGCCGATGCCGAGCAGACAGAACGAGACCACGATGAACACGAGCTGGGCGTCCTTGGCGGGGATGAGGTAGCCGATGATCGGCAGCAGGCATCCGAGCGCGGTGACGGCGATGCTCAGCAGCACGGTGTGGCGGCGGCCGATGCGGTTCATGAGCATGCCGGCCGGCACGGAGAGCACCAGGAACCAGAAGAACACCATGGTGGTGAAGATGTTGCTCACGGAGTCGGAGAGCCCGAAGTCGGACTGCACGTAGTTGGATGCGGTGCCGACCAGGTCGACGAAGCCCATCACGAAGAACGACATCATGACGGGGACCAGCACGGTGAAGGGCGCGCTGCCGAGCTTGTCGGCCTCGGCCGGGACGTTCCGGGACGCGACCTCCTCGGGAACGGTCTGGGAGTTGCTCATCGGTTACTCTTTTCTGCGTTTCGTGCCGCGGACGGCCACGACGGTTGTGCGATGCCGGTTGCGCCTCCATGGGATTCGCCGGCATGCGCATCTGCGGCAGATATGAAGTAACGCCCTTAATCGATTAACGGAGTTTATTTATTGAACGTTCAAACCGCAAATCGAGACACGCTGGAGGAACTTCGGGACGCGTCGTGGGGCACGGATCCGCGGGAACACGCCGATGGGCGCAAGAACACAACGAAGCGACGAGACGACGGACGGGAACCCGACGCCGCATACGGTTCCCGTTCGTCCTCCGGCATGCAACGGACGGGAACCCGATCTGCGGTTCGATTCCCGTTCGTCACATACCTCGCAACGGATGGGAAACCGACGCCGCCCACGGTTCCCGTTCGTCACACGGAGCACAACGAACGGGAACGGAGCATCCCCTATAACGACATCACCCCTCCACATGGGAGGGGTGACGGAGAGCGCAATGCGGCCTACAGCGCGAGGGGCTTGACCAGCGGGAAGGTGATGGTCTCGCGGATGGTGGCGCCGGTCAGCGCGATGAGCAGACGGTCGATGCCCATGCCCATGCCGCCGGCCGGGGGCATGCCCACACCGAGCGCCTCGAGGAAGTCCTCGTCGATGTCGCACGCCTCCTCGTCGCCGGCGAGCGCGTCCTTGGCCTGGGCGACGAAGCGTTCGCGCTGCACGACCGGGTCGTTGAGCTCGGAGTAGCCGGTGGCCAGCTCGAAGCCGCGCACGTAGAGGTCCCACTTCTCCACGACGCCGGCCTTGGAGCGGTGGCCCTTCACCAGCGGCGAGGTCTCGACCGGGAAGTCGCGCACGAAGGTGGGCTCGTAGAGCTTGTCCTCGTAGAAGTGCTCCCAGAGGTGTTCGACGAGCTTGCCGTGGTTCTCCACCTCGTCGCGCTCCACGCCGAGCTTGTCGGCGATGGCGCCGAGATGCTCGACGGAGGTGCCGGGGTTGTCGGGGCCGCCGTTGGGCACGATCTCCTCGCCGAGCGCCTTGGAGAGGGAGTCGTACATGCTGATGGTCTTCCATTCGCCGCCGAAGTCGTATTCGGTGCCGTCGAGCAGCGTGACCTTGTGGGAGCCGTAGACGTCCATGGCGGTCTTCTGCACGAGCTCCTTGACGAGCTCGCCGATGGTGTCGTACGTGCCGTACGCCTGATACGCCTCGACCATGGTGAACTCGGGGGCGTGCGTGGCGTCGACGCCCTCGTTGCGGAAGTCGCGGTTGATCTCGAACACGCGGTCGATGCCGCCGACGAGGCAGCGCTTGAGGAACAGCTCCGGCGCGATGCGCAGGTAGAGGTCGAGGTCGAACGCGTTCATGTGCGTGGTGAACGGGCGGGCCGCGGCGCCGCCGTGCACGGTCTGCAGCATCGGGGTCTCCACCTCGATGAAGTCGTGGTTCGCGAACGTGTGGCGCAGGGAGGCGACGGCCTTGGAGCGGTTGCGCACCATGTTGCGGATGTTCTCGTCGGCGATCATGCCGATGTACGGCTTGCGGGTGCGGGTGTCCTCGTTGAGGTCCTTGTGCAGGGCGGGCAGCGGCTGCAGCGCCTTGGAGGCGATGGCCCATTCGGTGGCGAACACGGAAAGCTCGCCCGTCCGGGAGGCGATCACACGGCCGCGGATGTACAGGTGGTCGCCAAGGTCGACGAGCTGCTTGAACTGCTTGAGCGAGTCGGCGCCGATCTCGCGCTTGGAGACCATGCCCTGGATCTTCGTGCCGTCGCCGGCGGAGAGCTGGACGAAGCACAGGCCGCCCGCGTTGCGCAGGAACAGCACGCGGCCGGCGATGCCGACCACGTCCTCGGTCTCGTCGCCGGCGTTGAGCTTGCCGTCGTACTTGGCGCGCACGGCCTCGATGGTGTCGGTCACGTCAAGATGCACCGGGTAGGGCTCCATGCCCTCGTTGAGCATCATGGCGCGCTTGGCCACGCGCATCTGCACCTGCTCGGAGTGGGCGAGCGGACCGAATTCCTTGTTGGAGGGATCGACGGCGTCGTCAAGGGAGGCGCCGTCCTTCACACGCTCGGTGATGGCGGCATCCTGCCTGAGGAGCATCTCGGCGCGTTCGACGGTGGTCATGCGGGGGGCGGATTCCTGCTCATGCTCGGCGGAATCAGCGATGGGAGTGTTCTCATTCGACTCAGTCATATCTTCACAGTGTAGCGATGCGGCGATACACGCGGAAAATCACGCGACACGCCGATGTTTTGCCATAAATGGGCACTCGTGTAATATCTATCGAGGTCTTACGGGCTGTAGCGCAGCTTGGTAGCGCGCTTCGTTCGGGACGAAGAGGCCGCGGGTTCAAATCCCGCCAGCCCGACCAGCAAACCCCGCTCTTCACGAGCGGGGTTTTTCATTTTCCTACGCAGTCGCACAACCCATCGCACACGTGGAGAGAAGAAGATGAAGAAAAGCCTTGTCGCGTTGGCCTTCGGCGCGTTTGCGCTCGGCGCCGCGGAATTCGTCATGATGGGCATCCTCGCGCAGGCCGCGCACGACATGCACGTCACCATCCCCCAGGCGGGCCACTACATCTCCGCATACGCGATCGGCGTATGCGTCGGCACGCTCATCCTCGTGTTCGGCCGCCGCATACCGCCGAAGCGGCTCATCCTGCTGTTCATGGCGCTCGTCGTCATCGGCAACGCCATGTCCGCGTTCTCCGTCGGCAGCGGCATGCTCATCCTCGCCCGGTTCATCTCCGGGCTGCCGCACGGCGCGTTCTTCGGCACGGCGACCGTCATCGCCAAGACCGTGGCCGACAAAGGCAAGGAGGCGCAGGCCGTCTCCGCCATGGTCACCGGGCAGACCATCGCCAACATGCTCGGCGTACCGGCCGGCACCATGCTCGGCGAGTTCCTCTCCTGGAGGCTGGCGTTCGGCGTGCTCGCCGTATGGGCGGCCGTCACCATCGCGCTCGTTATCGCATGGATCCCCGCACTGCCGGCCGTGAAGGACGTGGGACTGGCCGGGCAGTTCGCGTTCCTGCGGCGGCGCGGCCCGTGGCTCATCCTCGCCGCCGTGTTCCTTGGCAACGGCGGCGTGTTCTGCTGGTGGAGCTACGTCTCCCCGTGGCTGACCACCGTGGGCGGCTACGATTCCGGATTCGTGCCGATGCTCATGATGCTCGCCGGCTTCGGCATGGTCGTCGGCGGCCTTGTCGGCGGCAGGATCTGCGACGCGTGGCGCTACGCCGGAACCGCCGCGCTCGGCCAGACCATCTCCATGATCGGCCTGGTCGTCGTCTTCCTCATCCCCGGCGGCCACGTCGGCACCGCGGTCATGACGTTCGTCGTGGCGTTCGGCCTGTTCTTCGTCTCCTCGCCGCAGCAGCTGCTCATGGCCAACGCAGGCAAGGGCGGCGGCGAGCTCATCGGCGGCGCGGCCGTGCAGGTGGCCTTCAACTTCGGCAACGCCGTGGGTTCCATCATCGGCGGCGCCGCGTTGAACGCGACCGGCATGAACTACCACTATCCCGCGCTGGCTGGCGCGCCGCTGGCGTTGCTGGCCGTGGTCTGCCTCGCCGTGTATTCGCTGCGTCACGAGACCCATACCGACGCCTACGAGCGACTGCGCCGCGTCGAGGTGTGACGGGCGTCGTGACCGCATCCCCGTCGTCGTCCCAAGCGGAGCCGCGCCACTTTTCGGCATCCTGAGCGGAGCCTCACCACTTTTCGGCATCCCAAGCGGAGCCGCGCACTTTTTGTCATCCTGAGCGGAGCCGCCTGCGGCGAAGTCGAAGGATCTTGAAGCGTCAAAAGATCCTTCGACTCGCTATGCTCGCTCAGGACGACATGATGGCATGAAAAGGGCCCCGCTCAGGATGACATGAGGGAAGAGTCCGCTCAGGTGACGACTCGGGGGAAAGACTCCGCTCAGGTGACCGAAGTGGGCTGTGGGTAATATCACATGGGTTTTACGGCCGTCGTCCGGCATACTCCCCCGCCGGACGTCTAGACTTGATGTGAATACAAACCCGCTATCGAATCAGGGGGATGCATGGGCAACGAAGCGTTTGACGTCAATGGTTTCATCAAGGGTCTCGACGCGATTTTCTCGGCGCATGACGCGGCCACCAAGGCGGAGCCGTATCTGCTGGAATCGCTGGACGAGGCCCGACGGCTCGGCGACGACGCCGGCCAGCTGACGGTCATCAACGAACTGCTGGGATTCTACCGTTCGCAGGGACGTCACGACGACAACCTGCCGCTGGTCAAGGAGTCGTTGGATCTGGCGAAACGCATGGGACTCGAGGGCAGCGACGCCTGGGCGACGACGCTCATCAACGCGGCCACCGCCACCCGCGCGGCCGGCAAGTACGACGACGCCGAGAGGCTCTACCGCGAGGCGCTGGAATCCAGCGAGAGGACGCTGGCGCCGACCGACCGTCGTCTGGCCGCGTTGCACAACAATCTTTCTATCCTGTATTCCGAAACCAACCGTCTGGAACCGGCCGAGCAGGAGCTGCGCAAGGCGCTGTCGATCCTTGAATCGTCGAGTGTGAACGTGACCGAGGACGTGGACGTGGCGTCCACGCACACGAATCTCGCGCTGATCCTCATGAACGAGGGACGCGACGACGAGGCGCTCAAGCACGCGGCCGAGGCGCTGCGCATCTACAAGCGCGGCCATCTGGAAAACAGCGCCCACTTCGCATCGGCGCTGGCCGGCTACGCGCAGGCGTGCTTCCATGCGGGCGATCTCGCGAACGCGGTGCGCGCCTACCGCAAATCGCTGGCCGTCATCGAGGAATGCTACGGCCACAACGACTACTACACGATCACCAAGGAGAACCTCGAAGGCGCGGAGGCGGCCGCGGCCAAGGCCGGCGTCGCCGTGCCGGCCGACGACGGCTCCGACTTCTGGGACGACGAGGGCTCGCGGTTCGCCGACGACTCGGCCACGGCCACGAAGCTTGCGGGCGCGGCGCAGTCGTTCGACTGGCATGTGGACCAGGAGCGTCAGGCGATGACGTCGTCGGCCGCACAGGCGGGTGCCGGCGTGGCGGCCTCCCCGGCGCCGGCCGTACCCGATGCCAGGCCCGTCGCCACGGCACGCCCGGCCATCACCGGACTGAAACTGGCGAAGGAGTACTGGAAGCACTGCGGCAAGCCGATGATCGCCGACCGCTATCCGGAATACAAGGGCCGCATCGCCGCCGGTCTGGTCGGCCACGGTTCGGAATGCTACGGATTCGACGATGAGATCTCGCAGGACCACGACTTCGGCCCGCGCTTCTGCATGTGGCTGACCGACGAGGACTATGCGAAGATCGGCGAGCAGCTGCAGCATGATTACGAGACGCTGCTGCCGAAGGAGTTCATGGGCTTCACGGTGAAGAGCGCCGATTCGGCGACGCCGCGCGCCCAGGGTGCGAACCGGCGCGAGGGCGCGTTCTCCATCGGCGACTTCTTCGAGGGCATCACCGGCTACCGGCAGGCGCCCGGAGACGACCCCTCCAAGGCGCACGAGTGGCTGATGCTCGACGAGGCGACGCTTGCCGCCGCCACCAACGGCCAGATCTTCGCCGACCCGCTGGGCGCGTTCTCCAAGACCCGCCAGGGCTTCAAGGACATGCCCGAGGACGTGCGCATCGCGCTGGTCTCGCGCAGGCTGGGCATGATCTCGCAGGCCGGCCAATACAACTTCCCGCGCATGATCCAGCGCGGCGACGGCGCGGCCGCGTGGCTGTCCATCGAGGAGTTCGTCAAGGCGGTCTCGTCGTTCGTCTACCTCGTCAACGAGCCGATCACCGTGGGATACCTGCCCTACTACAAGTGGCAGTTCGCCGCGCTGCGCAAGCTGTGCCGCGGACCGGTCACGCGCATGGACGACTCGGCCGAACAGCTGGAGACGCTGCTGCGGCTCTCCTCGGCCGCCTGCTTCGGCGGTGCCGGTTTCGGCGAGGGCGGCAAGGGCGCGGGCCCGGTCGTCGACCAGGTGAAGTCGATCATCGACCACCTATGCGCCGAAGTGCTCACGGAGATCCAACGCGACGGCTGGACGCGCAGCGATGAGACGTTCCTCGAATGGCAGCGCCCGTACGTGGAGGAACACATCGCCAACCCCTGGCTCAAGAGCCTGTAGAACCGACCCACGGAACCCATCATCGGAGGCAATGCAATCATGTCCGTCACCAACACGACCAACGAAAGCGCCGACCACACGCTCATCAGCACGCTGTGGTACGACGAGCAGCACGACATCAACGAGCAGGCGCATAAGGCCGAGCTCATCGTGCGCCACGAATGGAACCAGTTCCAGGAGGTCAACAACCAGGGAGGCCGCGCCAACTGCCAGGGCAACTGGCCGACGTTCCACCAGATGCGCATCAGCCAGTTCCTCACCTGGCGCATCGACCTGCTCGACAGCTACGCGCAGGACCTTGACGACGCCGACGCGAACGGCCGCAACCTGCTGACCGAGAAATACGCGCGCATGATGGAATCCACCGAGCCCGAACGCTACCACAAGGAGCTCGAACCCTCGCTGCCGAAGCTCGACCATGAGCGCGTGGAGGCCCAGGAGGCCGTCATCAGGCAACAGGTGCAGTGGGCGCGCGAGTTCCGTGAACGCTATCCCAAGCTCGGCGAGGCCATGCGCGTGCTGACCACCGATCAGGACGAGATCGGCACCACGTCGTTCGAGACGTATCTGCGCGGCGAACTCGGCACGTATTCCGACCGCACGTTCCACAAGTACGCGCTGATGATCATCGACCTGCGCAACGCCGGCGTGAACATCACCGAGCAGACCATCGCCACGACGGTGATCCTCGGTGGCTTCGACGGCCTCGACGAGGCGGAGGCCGCGCAGTAGACTTCGTGGCCCTGCGTGTGGCCCACACGCGGGGCCACGCACGTCCGCACGCAACCCGCAATAGGGTTTTCCTATATGTGGAATAGGTATTCACTTGGGCGGCAATCTGACCTATGATGAAGGTGTTCTCACCAATCAGAGCGTTGCCGCCCTTTCCGCGATCACGTCACGACCATGGCCCATGCCGACCGTGGCATCAGTGTACGTATGCGGCGAAAACACGGCGGCGAGGCTCCCTACATGCTAAGGAGCATGATGCTGAACAACGAATATCTCAAGCGCGTCTACGATCAGGTGGAGCAGCGCGACGGTGACCAGCCGGAGTTCCTGCAGGCCGTTCGCGAGGTCTTCGAATCCCTCGAACCGGTCGTCGAAAAGCACCCCGAATACGAGAAGAACGGCGTCCTCGAGCGCATCGTCGAGCCCGAGCGCATCGTCAAGTTCCGTGTGGCCTGGGTCGATGACGAAGGCAAGGTGCAGGTGAACCGCGGCTACCGTGTTCAGTTCAACTCCGCCATCGGACCGTACAAGGGCGGCCTGCGCTTCCATCCGACCGTGAACGAGGGCGTCATCAAGTTCCTCGGCTTCGAGCAGATCCTCAAGAACAGCCTGACCACGCTGCCGATGGGCGGCGGCAAGGGCGGCTCCGACTTCAACCCGAAGGGCCGTTCCGATGCCGAGGTCATGCGCTTCTGCCAGGCGTTCATGACCGAGCTGTGCCGTCACATCGGCCAGTTCACCGACGTCCCCGCCGGCGACATCAACGTGGGCGGCCGCGAAATCGGCTACCTGTTCGGCCAGTACAAGCGCATCCGCGACGAATACTCCGGCGTGCTCACCGGCAAGGGCCTGGAGTTCGGCGGCTCGCTCGCCCGCACCGAGGCCACCGGCTACGGCGTGTGCTACTACACGGCCGAGGCCCTGCGCGTGCTGAAGAACGATTCGTTCGAAGGCAAGACCGTCGTGATCTCCGGTTCCGGCAACGTGGCCATCTACGCGGCGCAGAAGGCCGAGCAGCTGGGCGCGAAGGTCGTGACCGTCTCCGATTCCAACGGCTACGTCTACGATCCGAACGGCATCAACGTCGACGTGGTCAAGCAGATCAAGGAGGTCGAGCGCGGCCGCATCAAGGAGTACGCCGAGCGCGTGCCGGGCGCCGAATACCATGAGGGCTGCAAGGGCGTGTGGACCGTGAAGTGCGACATCGCCCTGCCGTGCGCCACCCAGAACGAGATCGACGAGGAATCCGCCAAGGCCCTCGTCGCGAACGGCGTCCAGGCCGTGGTCGAGGGCGCCAACATGCCGTCCACCCCGGAGGCCATCGCCGTCTATCAGGAAGCCGGCCTGCTGTACGGCCCGGCCAAGGCCGCGAACGCCGGCGGCGTCGCCGTCTCCGGCCTGGAGATGAGCCAGAACAGCTACCGCCTGTCTTGGACGTTCGACGAGGTCGACGCCAAGCTGAAGAACATCATGGAGACCATCGTCGCCGAATCCCTGGCCGCCGCCAAGGAATACGGTCACGAGGGCGACCTCATGCTCGGCGCCAACGCCGCCGGCTTCGTCAAGGTCGCCAACGCCATGGTCGCCCAGGGCATCCTGTAGCCACATGAGGAGGCGGCCGTCCGCACGTCGGCCGCCTCGTGAACAACCGTGCCGTTCCCGGCACTTCCCGACGCCATGACCATATGGCGGGAACCGGCCCGTCCACCCGTCCACACCGCGGGAGGACGGGCCGGTTTTTCATCCACCGCGAACAGTTCGTGCAGGCTTCAACGTTCCGGCACCTGTTATTCAGGTTGGTGAACCCCACGGATATAGAGTGGTGTCCATGACACTTCGATTTCGCGAGAACGGCACGTTCCGTGTGCTGCAGATGGCCGATATCCAGGACGGTCCCGACGTCAACGAGGATACGATACGACTGATCCGCGAGGCCATCGCCGTCTCCGACCCCGACCTCATCGTGCTCACCGGCGACCAGATCCGCGGATACGACCCCGCCTACATCGACACGTTCCTCCGTCGGCGCGGCGATCGGCCAGGCGCCCATGTGCGCGCCATCACGAAGTTCGAGGCGGCCGTGCAGGGCGTGAAACCCTCGGACGACAACGCCGCCGCGGCCATGAACCGCACGCGAGAGAAGGTGCGCGCGACGTTCTCCTCGTTCCTGGAACCGGCCACGACCGCCGGGGTGCCGTTCGCCGCCACCTACGGCAACCACGACTTCCAATGCGGCGTGCTCGCCGACGAGCAGGACGACATGTATCGCGAATTCCCCGGCTGCCTGAACCGGCGCTGCATCCCCGACACGCCG
This sequence comes from Bifidobacterium pluvialisilvae, assembly GCF_019331695.1. Lineage (GTDB taxonomy): Bacteria > Actinomycetota > Actinomycetes > Actinomycetales > Bifidobacteriaceae > Galliscardovia > Galliscardovia pluvialisilvae. Next base: position 318,615 of record NZ_JAHBBI010000002.1, on the reverse strand, counting down.
AGTGCGCTGGCCGCCGACCACAACGACCCGCTGGCCTGCGAGCCGGGCACGTTCGCTTTGCCTGTGGAGGCGTCCGACGGCGCGGGACGCATCACCATGAGCGTGATGATGGTGAACTCCGGCGACTATGCCGGCGAGACCGGCGGCGAGGACGGCGAGCCCGGATCGCACGTGGAAAGCCCCGTCCAGCTTGCCTCCCAGACCGCCGACACCGTCCCCTACGAACTGTACGCGAGCCATTCCCGCGCCCTCGACCTGGCCGACAGCGCCGGATACGGCACGCCCAGCCCCGAGGCCATCCAATGGCTGCACGACGTGCAGCGCCATCTCGGCGAACGCAACGGCGACGGCCGACCGGTGCCGGCCATCGCCTTCCAGCACATCCCCCCGCAGGAGTTCTACCAGTGCCTGCGCGAAGTGCCGGCATGGACCCCATACGCCGTGGAGGGCACACGCACGTTCGCCGGCAAATGCTATCTGCTCGACGAATCGAAATGCCGGCCGGGCTCGCTGCTCGGCGAATCCATCGGCTGCGCCGACGTGAACTGCGGCGAGGTGGAGGCCATGCGCAAGGCCGGCGGCTACTTCGCCCTGTTCGCCGGGCACGACCACAAGAACGCATTCGTCGGCAACGTCGACGGATTCGACCTGGGCTACGCCCCCACCTGCGGATTCACGTCATACGGGCCGAAATCGGCGTTGCGCGGCATCCGCCTGTTCACGTTCCACGAGGACGACCCGGCCGCATACGACACCCGCATGCTCACTTATGGCGAACTCATCGGCCGCCATTCCGGCAACGAGGTGCGCGTGTTCGTCGGCGACCATATCGTGACCGATGGCGCGTCCCTGCGCAACGAACTACGCAAACCGAAGGTGGCGGCCACGGTGGCGCTTACCGGAGCCGCACTCGCGCACGTCGTCTGGCATGGCCTGATCCACCGAAAATAAGCCCGTGCCTGCCAGCCGCGCATCGGTCGCGGCGCGCGGCGAATCCTGCCCGGCCGCCGGTCGCCCTACAGCCGTACGCCGGCCTGCGCCAGCTGGCCTCGGGCGTCCATGGCGTTGACGAACACGAACGCCTGGAATCCGGCGTCGCGCGCGGCCTCCACGTTCCATGGCTTGTCGTCGATGAACACCGACCGCGCCGGGTCGACGCCGAACCGTTCTGCGGCGAGCTCGTAGATGCGCCTATCCGGCTTCTTCAGACGTTCCACGGACGAGACGACGACGTCGTTCAGCAGCCGCATCGCCGGATACCGGTCCTGCGCGTAGGCTACCGCGTCGGCGGTGAAGTTCGTCAGCCCCCAGGTGGGGACGCCGCGCGCATGCAGCAGTTCAAGCAGCGTGTCCATGCCCGGAATCATGCCGCGGAACGCCAGATCACGATGGGCGAGGTAGAGGTCGAACGCTTCCTCCCCGCGCTCCCCCGCATGACGGCGGCGGTAGTCGGCGGCGGCCTCGGCGGCATCCATGCCGGCGTCGAGCAGGCCGTCGTAATGCCAGAATCCGTAGTCGGCGTCCTTGTCGTAGAACGCCTTCCACACGTCCACGGACGACCGTTCGGCGAACAGGTCGTAGGTGCCGCCCTTCGGGTCCCACTGCAGCAGTACATCGCAGAAGTCAAAAATGACGTTGGCCTCTTCGGAACGACGGTTTTTCGGCGTATACGGCATCGGAATCCCCCTGATGTTGGCTGTTACTAGGCCACTGTACTCCCGTGTTGCCGTTCACTCTTTTCAACGGGGCTAGAAAGAGTGAATAGGAACCATTCTCAACAGAACATGACATTCCCGGAATCTCAACGATTGCGCAGTTGCATAATGTTGCGTTTCGACCATTTGACGATTCACTCTTTTACAGGGTGGAAAAAGAGTGAACCGGTCGGCAACGAAAAAGGCTCCCGGGAAGGTTCCCGGGAGCCGATGGCGGACAGGGCGAGATTCGAACTCGCGGAAGCTTGCGCTTCAACGGTTTTCAAGACCGTCTCTTTAGACCGCTCAGACACCTGTCCATGCGATGCACGGCCGTCGTGGACGACGTTCGTGCAAAAGCACGCGTTACATCATAATCCATAATGCGGGTTTCGCCAAACCCTGCGGGACGTCACGCCTTGGCGGCACCGCCCCCGGCGGCCTCGCGACGCTTGAGGTCGACGTTGAGCCACACGGCGGTCAGGAACGCGCACACGGCGAACACGGCGCCGAACGGCCCGAGCCAGCGCATGCCGATATGGTCGGTCACCAAGCCGCCGACGGCCGAACCCAGCGCGATGCCGATGTTGAACGACATCGAATTGAACGACGAGGCGAGGTTCAGCGAGCCGGGATGCGTGGCGGCGGCCACGTCCATGTACAGCACCTGCGAGGCGGTATTCTGCAGATACATGAGGAATCCGAGCACCAGCAGCACCACGCATCCGACCACGATGTTGAGCACGGCGAACGGCAGCGCCGCCATGAACACCGCCTGAATCAGATAGATGGGCCGCCCCTTGACCAGCGGTACGACGCCGCGGCCACGGTCGCCGAGCTTGCCGCCGTACAGGTTGCTGGCGAGGCATGCCACGCCGTACGCGCCCAACGCCAATGAAATGTACTGCGCGGGGATGCCGATCTCCTGTTCAAGAATCGGCGTGAGATACGTATAGAACACGTAGGTCGACGCCGCCGCGAACACGACGGCGAGGATGCCGCCCCAGATGCGCTTCTCGGTGAAGATGAAGAACTGCGCGAGGAAGCGCGACTTCGGCCCGTAATGGTTCTTCGGCAGCACGAGGCACATGACCACGATGAGCACGACGGTGAGGATGTTGATGACGTGGAACGCCCAACGCCAGCCGAACGCGTTCGCGATGGACGTGCCAATCGGCACGCCGAACACTGAGGCGATGGAGAAGCCGGAGAACACCCAGGCCACGAACTTGGTGCGGTTGCGTTTGGAGGCGACGTCGTCGGCGAAGGTCATGGAGACGGCGACCGTGGTGCCGGAGATGAGCGCGATGACGATTCGGGCGGCCACGAGCATGCCGTAGCCGACGGCGAACGCGCACATGAGATTGCCGATGAGAAAGACCACAGCGAGGAAGATCATGGTGCGGAAGCGTTCGAACCGGGAGCTGATGGACGCGCCGATGGGCGTGGCCGGCGCGTAGACGAACGCGAACAGCGAGACGAGGCCGCCGACCGTGGTGAGCGGCACGTTCAGACCTTCGGCGATGTCGGGCAGGATGCCGACGACGATGAACTCGCTCATGCCAAGCATGAAGCTCATGGAGATGAGCGAGATGACCGGCAGGGTGAAGAAGCGGCCGGCGCCGGGGGCTGAGGCGGGGCGGCCGGCGGATGCGGCGGACTCCACCGCCGCCTTGGAGGATTCGCTCTTGACGTTCTTCTGACTGGCGCTGTTCTGCTCCTGCGTCATCGTTGGTCTCTTCCATACGAGGCCCGCCGTCGTAGCCATCGAAGGTCATCTCAGCGACGCCTCGGGCACGGTCGAACGGGATTGTTGGTTTACTCGGAACGAGAAAAAAGTAACGCTGTCATCCGACAATTATCAGCGTTTACGACACGCTAACAATTGCAGTAGAGACAGCGCTTGCGCACAGTTGACGCAGCATGATTTTGGCGCCATGCCACGGAAGAAAGATTCATGACCATGTTGCGTTCCGTGCCGGAATATCGCGGCAGGGAACGACGACGGTCGTCATGATTGCATTCCCTGACACGACGCCCAGCACCCGACTTCGGGGAATCATTGAAATTCCAACGATTGCCAGAAGCGCCCGCATCCGTGACGCGGCACGGAACGCGCGCAGATACGACAATGCGGTTCCGTGCCACGGATGTATGGCACGGAACCGCATCATGCGTCAATCAATGATTCCCTGACGGAATCAGGCCTCCAACTTAGACGAACAGCCCAGTGGACTGTTCGTAGCAGGAGGCGAAGCATCGGGCCTCAGTCGCGGAATACCGTGGGCCGTCAGGCCTCCCACTTCGTCGGCTCGATGACCTCGCGGCCGCCCATGTACGGGCGCATGGCCTGCGGGATCACAATGGAACCGTCCTTCTGCTGGTGGTTCTCGAGGATGGCGACGAGCCAGCGGGTAGTGGCCAGCGTGCCGTTGAGCGTGCTCACCGGACGGGTGCCGCCGTCCTCCACGCGCTCGCGGATGTTGAGGCGGCGGGCCTGGTACTCGGTGCAGTTCGAGGTGGAGGTCAGCTCGCGGTAGCGTCCCTGGGTCGGCACCCAGGCCTCGCAGTCGAACTTGCGGGCGGCGGAGGAGCCGAGGTCGCCGGCGGCGGTGTCGATGATGCGGTACGGCACCTCGACCTTGCCGAGCATCTCCTGCTCCATGGCCAACAGCGCCTGGTGCTGCGCGCGGGAATCCTCCTGCTTGCAGTAGACGAACATCTCGACCTTGTCGAACTGGTGCACACGGATGATGCCGGAGGTGTCCTTGCCTGCGGCGCCGGCCTCACGGCGGTAGCAGGAGCTCCAGCCGGTGTAGCGCAGCGGGCCGTCGGACAGGTCGAGGATCTCGTTCTCGTGCATGCCGGCGAGCGCCACCTCGGAGGTGCCGACGAGGTACTGGTCGTCGGGTTCGCGCAGGCGGTAGATCTCATCGGCGTGGGAGTTGAGGAAGCCGGTGCCGGCCATGACCTCGGGGCGCACGAGCGTCGGGGTGATGGCGAGGATGAAGCCGTTCTTCTCGGCCTGGTCCACGGCCATGGTGAGCATGGCGATCTGCATACGGGCCACGGCGCCGCGCAGGAAGTAGAAGCGGGAGCCGCCGACCTTGACGCCGCGGCGCATGTCGATGCCGGCCACGCCGGTGCCGAGGGTCAGGTGGTCCTTCGGCTCGAAGCCCTCGGCCGCGAAGTCGCGGATCTGGCCGACCTTCTTGACGACCACGTAGTCGTCCTCGCCGCCTTCGGGGGCCTCGGGCTCCACGATGTTGGAGAGCTTCCACATGGCGGTGGTGTATTCCTCGGACGCCTTGTCGGCCTCGGCCTTGAATTCGGTGACCTTGTTGGCGAGCTCCTTGGTCTGGGCGATGATGGCGGCCTTCTCGTCGGCCGGGGCGGAGGCGACCTTCTTGCCCATGGCCTTCTGCTCGGCGCGGGCGGTCTCGAACTCCTTGAGCGCGGTGCGACGCGCCTCGTCGGACCGCAGCACCTCGTCGACGAGCTCGACGGACTCGCCGCGCTTGCGCTGGGATTCCTTGACGACGTCCGCATGTTCACGAATGAATTGAATATCAAGCATAGGGCTTACGATAATGCCCGCGTAAGACACGCCGGCCCCTGTCCGGGACCGTATGATTCGTGCAGAAAACGAAGAAATTCATGGCACCGCGGCGCCTCCACGACCGTCGGTTACGACAATGGACTCATGTCTGTAGGCTGGATCATCCTCATCGTCATCGTCGCCGCGGCCGCGGCCGCGGCCGTCGTCGCCGGCATCGTCGCCGTGGTTCGCCGCCGCCGTCTGATCACCGCCATCGAACGGCGTGACGAGGCATCCGCCACCTACGCTTTCATTCTCAACCCGTCCAAGCCGGGTGCGGAGGACATCCGCGCCCAGATCATCGAGTTCTTCAAATCTCGCGATATGACCCCGCCGATGTTCATCGACACGCAGCTCGACAAGGACGGCAAGGCGTGCGCGCTCGAGGCCATGGACCGTGGCGCCGACGCCATCGTGGCGGTGGGCGGCGACGGCACGGTGCGTACGGCGGCCAGCGCGATGGCCGGCACGGACCGTCCGTTCGGCATCGTGCCCATCGGCACCGGCAACCTGTTCGCCCGCAACATGGGCATTCCAATCGGCGACGTCGACGCCGCCCTGCAGGTGGCCATCTCGCACGGCTCACGCAAGGTGGACATGGGACGTATGACACTGCTGGACTCCGACGAGCCGGAGCGCCGACACGCGTTCCTCATCATCGCGGGCATCGGCTTCGACGCCGCGATGATCGACGACACCGATCCGGCGTTGAAGAAGAACATCAGCTGGCTGGCGTATTTCGTGGGTGGGGTGAAGAACCTGTTCACGCCGAAATACCGCGGCAGCTTCACCATCTGCGGGCCGGACGGGCGCGAGGAGACGTCCGGCGACGTGGCGTTCCGCACGTTCATGGCCGGCAACTGCGGCCAGATCCCCGGTTTCGCGCTCATGCCCGAGGCCTCGTACGACGACGGCATCCTTGATTTCGAGCTCATCGACACGACCGGCGGCATCATCGGATGGGCGAACCTGTTCGGCGACGTATTGCATCAGACGATCACGAGGAAAGCCGAGCAGAATCCGTTGTCGACGAATTCGTCGGTCGACCAGATCCAGGGGTCGCGTGCGGAAATCCGTCTGGAGAAGCCGGCGCTGGCGCAGGTGGACGGCGATATCCTCGGCAGGACCTCGCATATCGAGTTCACCGTGGAGCATCGCGCGCTGTGCGTGCGCGTGCCCGAGCCGGCGGCGTCCGCCGCGTAGACCGACGAATCTCGACGCCTGGCCACCGGCGGTCAGGCGTCGAGATTCGTCGCGAGCAGTGCGGCCAATGCATCCAGCCGTCCGGCGACGTCGGCGATATCGTCCCGTCCGTTGTCGTCGACCGTCAGCGTCACCGTGTCGCCGCCGTTGACGTCCAGCGACATGACGCCGAGGATGCCGGCGGCGTTGACCGTGCGGCCGTCGCGCGTGATGGTCACGTCGAGTCCGGTGTCGGCCACGGCCTGCACGAACCGGGCGGCCGGACGGGCGTGCAGTCCGAGCGGGGTGCCGATGACGACCGTGCGTGCGATCATGCCGAATCCCTCCAACGATGCGATACAAACAAACGACGCGATACAGCTCCGATACGGAATATATATCATATGGCCCTCGCCATGCATCGCACGGCGAGGGCCATATCATGTAATCCGAATGATCGGATGCCGGAAAATTGCCGGACTACGTGCCGGACTATTCGGCGGCTTCGGTCTTCTCGGCCATGTCCTTGAGCTGGGCGGGGGTGTACTTGTCGCGCTTGAATTCGGTGATGAAGTACAGGCCCACGATGGCGAGCTCGACGGCTGGCAGGATGAAGGAGAACTGCATGGTGGAGGCGTCGGAGAGGGCGCCCTGCAGGGTGGGCAGGAACGCGCCGCCGACGAGCGCCATCACGATGATCGCGCCGGCGGTCTCGGTGTGGCGACGGTCCTCGACGGTCTTCAGCGTACGGGAGTAGATGGTAGGCCAGCCCGGTCCGAGGAAGAAGCTCACGGCCACGGCGAACCATACGGCGGTCATGCCGGGCAGGAACGCGGTGCCGAGCAGCACGATGGCGCCGCCGATCATGAACACGGCGAGCACGCGGGTCTCGCGGAAGCGGGAGAGCAGGTAGCTGGCGCCGAGTCGTCCGACGAAGAACACGATGTAGCTGATGATCATGAAGTTCGCGGCGTCACGGTCGGTCATGGAGGCGCCGCCCTGGTTCAGGGCGAGTCGGATGGTGAACGACCAGATGCCCGTCTGCGCGCCGGCGTAGATGAACTGCACGGCGATGCCCTTCCAGAAGCGGCCGTTGTGGAACAGGTAGTTCATGGTCTCGCCGAGGGTGGCCTTGGCGACGGCGCCCTCCTTGGTGGCGGGGCGGCACTTCGGGAACTTGGTGATGGCGAACAGCACGATGAGCACGGCGAGCACGATGAGCAGGTACTTGTACGGTTCGAGCGTGCGGCCGAGCTGTTCGGCGCCGTAGGCCTTGGCGGCGTCGGGGGCCATCTTGGCCATTTCGGCGTGCAGGTTGGAGTCCTGGAACACGAGGTACTTGCCGAGCAGGATGCCGGTGATGAGGCCGAGGGCGTTCATGGTCTGCGCCACATTGAGTCGCACGGTGCCGAGACGCTTCGGACCCATCAGGGTGGCGTACGTGTCGGCGGAGGTCTCGAGGAAGCTCAGGCCGATGGCCTCGACGAAGATGGCGAAGAGGAAGACCTCGTACGTCACCAGTCGGCTCGCCGGGAAGAAGATGAAGCATCCGACGGCGAAGAACGACAGGCCGGCGATGATGCCCAGCTTGTAGCTGGTCTTCTTGATGAACAGCGATGCGGGGATGGCGATGAGGAAGTAGCCGCCGTAGAACGCGCTCTGCACGAACGCGGTGGCGAGGTCGCTCAGCGAGAACACGGCCTTGAACTGGGTGATGAGCACGTCGTTGAGGCTGGATGCGACGGCCCAGATGCCGAACAGGATCGCCGTCATGGCGAACTGGAGCACCGGGGTGCGGTCGAGGTAGCCGTCGGAGAACTCGATCCACTTGGTCTTCCTGCCGGTGGCCTCGGCGTTCTCGGGCTCCGTGGATTCGGGGTCCATGGTGGGGATGGTTGCTGCTTGTGTCATGATGTCTTCTCTCATGAGGTGCGCAACCCGGCGACGCATGGCCGCGGGACGGCATGGCGGGCCGTCGTCGACGCCTGTCGTCGGCCTTGGCTCGGCAAACACGCCGGGTTACGCGAATGGGTAATCGATACTCAGGCCCTCGATCGCTTCGCCGCGACCGTCCGTCATGCACCGGCGCATGCCATATGCGCCGGGAGACGGCTGGAGAGCCTGGAGGATTCGCCGTAACCCGCGGAAGCTAAGGCCAACGAAAGAAGAATGGCGTTCAGTTATGGATATTCGGTTATCGGTTGCGGCCGGGAGCCGTTTGCGGGTATCTCGGCCTGATGCGATTCGGATTCGTGGGATTCCCCGGAGAATCCAAAGGTTCTTAGAGGATCTGGCAGAATTCGATGGTCTCGTGGTTCGGTCCGAGGACGTTGAAGTAGCGGATGCCGTTCTCGTGGAACGTGGGGATGTGCTGGACGGAGCCCTCGACGAGGTTCAGCCCGAGCTTTTCGGCCTCGGCGAACGCGGCGTCGATGTCGGTGACGTCGATGGCGAAGTGGTTGATCGCGCCGGTGACGCCGGCCGGTTCCGCCATCGTCCACACCTCGAGGACGAGGTTGTTGAGATGCAGGAAGGTGCAGCGGTCGTCGCCGTTCGGATAGATGCCCTCGCATTCGAAGCCCAGCTTCTCGTAGTATGCGATGGTGCCTTCAAGGTCGTTCGTGGGGATGCCGACATGCCCGATACCGGTGAGGTGATCGCGGATGCTCATAGTTCGTAGCCTCCATTGCCTACAGATTTGTGTTTGCGAAAAACAATATACATTAACGTCGTTAATAGGTCAACGTGAATAACGTATCGGCGTGTCGAACGTTTGATGCAGGTCGGATGGCGACGAATCGGGCATCATAGGGCATCCGCTTCGGACCGGACCGACCACCCTCAGTCCGCCTGCGGCGGCCAGCTCCCGCCAGCGGGAGCGAAGGCGTCTACCTACTCGGGGGTTTTTCGAATGATGTGCTGAGGCGTCAAGCGGACAGTCCAGTGGACTGTCCGTAGCCGATGCGAGCGCGATCCATCGAGCGCGAGGCATGCGACGGCAGGCGAAGGCGTACGAAGGTACGTCGAGTCTGCCGACGTGCCGATGACGCTTCTCTACTCGGCGATTTCAGGATTTCCGAATGATGCGTGCGACTTCAAGGCGCACCGAAGGAAGGCGTACGAAGGTACGTCGACTGAGGAGCAACGCGGAAGGCGCTCCATCATTCGGAAATCCCGCTGACGCGGGCGATGTGGAGAGCCAAATACGCCACCTCGTCCCGTGTGAGGTTGGCGTCGAGCCGCATTTCCAGTACCGCGGCGATGCGTTGGGCGCATTGGAGGGCTTTGGGGTAGGACTGGCCGATGGCGTGGATGATGGGGGCGGGTTCGTCGGTGAGCTGGTTGTTTTGGCGGATGCGGACGAAGAGGTAGCGGACGTGGGTGATGAATCGGCTGACGTTGACGGAGTCGCGGTCGAAGACGACGTCGAAGGTGGCTTCGATGATGGTCATCATTTGTTGGATGACGCCGGTCATGGTGTAGGTGTAGGAGAGGTCGCCGGTGGCGAAGCCGGCGTTGACGAGGTGCATGGCGAGGGCGGTGGTTTCGTCGGCGGGGAGGGTGGGGTGTCCGTCGGCGGCGAGGTGGGTGTTGATGGCGTCGAGGAGCCGTGTGGCCTGATCGTATTCGTCCGGGTAGAGGTTGCTGACTTCGGCGCGGAGCGGGTAGGCGATCTGGGTTCCGGCGGCGATGCGTTTGAGGGCGTTGTCGATGTGGTCGGACAGTGCGGTGACGACGGTGGTGTTGTCGCCGAGTGATGCGAGGCCGGCGTCGCGGAGGGCGTTGATGACGGTGCGGACGGTTTCGGGGGCGATGCCGGCGAGCATTTGGGCGAGGTGGTCGGGGTCGCGGCCGTCGGCGGGGATGAATTTCCGTACGATTTTGGTGGTGTCGACGGGTCGGCCGGGTTTGCCTTGGAATCCGATGCCTCGTCCGGTGAGGACGGTTTCGGTGCCGTCGTCGTCTTTGGCGAGGACGACGTTGTTGTTGAATACGCGAAGAATCTCCATGATGCCGCCTTTCGCCGCCGTTACCGTTCGACCATGATCACCGGGTCGCCGACGTCGGCCGTGAATCCGGTGTGGGGGGCGACCGTCGTCATTTTCGCGGTGTTGGTGATGGTCATCATCGTCGTGGCGTCGTATCCGGCCCGGCGTATCGCCGCGAGGTCGACCGTGGCCAGCGGTTCGCCGGCCTGTACGCGTTCGCCTTTGGACACCGTCATGGTAAAACCTTCACCTTCCAGTCTTACTGTATCAACTCCGATGTGCAGGAGTATCTCGATGCCGTCGTCGGTGCGGACGCCGAAGGCGTGTCCGGTGCCGGCGACGGTTTTGAGCACGCCGGATGCGGGGGCGTGGATGGTGCGGACGTCATCGCCGTCGGCCGGGCGGATGGCGACGCCGTCGCCGAGGGCGCGCGAGGCGAAGACGGGGTCGGCGACGTCGTCGAGCGGCTGTACGGCGCCGGCGATCGGCGCGAGTACCGCGGTGACGTCATCGTCGATGATGCCACTGTCGATTTCGGCGGCGTCCGCATCATCGGCAACATCGGCAACGATATCGGCCGCCGTATCGGCGTCGTTTTCGGATATCCCCAGCGTTATCCCCTTCTCCCCCGCCGACTGTGGATTATCGCCATCCGTGGTGGGGACCTTCGTACGATAGTCGAATATCGCGATAAGCGCCATCGGTACGACGAACGCGACGGCGATGGACGCCACGTACACCCACATGCGGCTGAACAGGGGGATGGTGAGCAGCGACGTGAACGCGAACGACCATGCGATGACGCCATGCATGACCTCGCCGGAGGGCGTCACCGAGGGGAACAGGCCGCCGAGGACGGCGCCGGTGAGGCCGCCGGCCGCACAGCCGGCGAGCATACGACGGTAGATGAGCCGATGCCGCAGGTGGATGCCGTAGAGGCTCGGTTCGGTCAGGCCGCCGAGCAGTCCGGCCAGGAGCGCGCCCGTGGCGGTGCGGCGCATGGCGTCGTCGCGCTCACGGACGGCGAGGAGCAATACGCCGGCGGTCGATCCGAAGCAGGCGAAGTTCCATACGGCCATCGGTCCTTGGATGAAGTCGTAGCCGAGCGTCTGCACGTTGACGATCATGAGCGCGTTGAGCGGCCAATGCAGACCGATGGGCACGATGAACGGATAGATGAGCGGCAGCAGTATCGCGAACGCGAACGGCGCGTGCATGCTCAGCCATGCCAGCGAGACGCCGATGCCGTTGCTCAGCCATGCGCCGAACGGGCCGAGCACGAACGCGGTCAGCGGAGTGATGACGACCATGCTGACGAACGGCAGGAACACGATGCGCACGCTGCGTGGCAGCACGTGTCTGAGGCCGCAGTACAGGGCGGCGAGCGCAAGTACCATGATGAGCGGCACGAACACGTTGCCGCTGTAGTCGTTGAGACGCATGGGCAGGCCGAACACGTGCACCGTGCAGGAGCGCACGCCCAGCGTGGGGTCGACGGAGCAATCGGCGTCGGCGGCGTTCATGAGGCCGGTGAACTGCGGGGTCATGAGCGCGGCCATGATCATCGCGCCGAGCCATGGGTCCACGTGCAGCTTGTTCGAGGCGTTGTAGGCCACGATGATCGGCAGGAAGACGAACACGCCCTTCCACATCGCCTTGACGAACACCCAGCCGGCCGATGCCTCGTCGTTCGGCATGACGCCGAGGGCGAGGCACATGTTCACCAGCGCGATGATGATGGATGCGCCGAGCAGCACGCCGATGATGGGCCGGAACGAGTCGGAAAGATATTCGAAGAACCAGTTGCAGCAGCGGGCGACGCGTCGTGTGATGCCATGTTTCCCGTGAAACACGGCGGATATGCCGGATGACGGGGGCTCGGTGGCCTCGTCGCCGTCCCGGCGCGGTGTCGTTTCGATGCGGGCGTCCGCGTCATCATCATCGGTGGCGGCGATGTCGGCGTCGCGGTCGGCGTCATCCGTATGCGATACCGCATCACGGACCGCGGGCATGGCCATGATCGCGTCATAGACGTCCTCCACGGCCCCGCCGATGACCACCTGGTACCGCCCGCCGTACTGGGCGATGGCGGCGAGAACGGCCGGGTCGGCGTCCAGCATCCGTTCGTCGACGCGCCCGGCGTCGCGCAGTTCGAACCGCAGTCTCGTGGCGCAATGCGTGAGTCCGCGGATGTTGCCGGCGCCGCCGAGCGCCGCGACGACGACGCTCGCGGCGCGCCTGTCCTCCGTCCTCATCGTCTCGCCTCCTTGCGTACCTCTGTCACTGTAATCGTTTCCGCGGCGTCATGACAACGTCACGAACCGTATGAACGGAACAATAACGAACATTGATGATTATCCGAACATTCACAACACGGAGAAGCGAACACGCCGGTTTTGAAACGGCCTGTGGCAGAATGGATTCATGGTTGCTAACAATGCGGGCAAGCCCGCCACCCCAGAAGATCTGATCAACGTCGATGAGGTCATCGGCAAATACTATGACCTCGTCCCCGACCCGTCCGTCCCCGAGCAGCGTGTCATCTTCGGCACGTCCGGCCACCGCGGATCGTCCCTGAAGACCTCGTTCAACGAGGCCCACATCGTGGCCATCTCGCAGGCCATCGCCGAATACCGTAAGAAGGCCGGCGTCACCGGCCCGCTGTATCTCGGCTCCGACACGCACGCGCTGTCCGGCCCGGCGAAGAAGACCGCCATCGAGGTGCTCGTCGCCAACGGCGTGCACGTGCGCATCGACTCGCGTGACGACTTCGTGCCCACGCCGGTCGTCTCCCAGGCCATCCTGACGCACAACCGCGCGGCCGACGGCACCCAGCGCTTCACCGGCGAGGGACTGGCCGACGGCATCGTGGTGACGCCGAGCCACAACCCGCCCACCGACGGCGGCTTCAAGTATGATCCCGTCACCGGCGGCCCGGCCCCGGCCGAGACCACCAACGCGATCGCCGCCCGCGCGAACGAGCTGCTCGGCGACTACAAGAACGTCAAGCGCGTGCCGTACGAGGAGGCCGTCAAGTCCGAGTACGTCGAGGGCTTCGACTTCCGTGAGCACTACGTGGCCGACCTCGGCAACGTCATCGACTTCGACGTGATCCGCAACTCCGGCGTGCGTCTGGGCATCGACCCGCTGGGCGGCGCGTCGGTGAACTACTGGCCGCTCATCAACGAGAAGTACGGTCTGAACATCGGCGTGGTGCGTCCGGAGGTCGACCCGACCTGGCGCTTCATGACCATCGACCACGACGGCAAGATCCGCATGGACCCGTCCTCGCCGTACGCGATGAAGGGGCTCGTGGACGAGCTCAACGCCGGCGCGTGGGACAAGTACGACCTCGTCGGCGGCACCGACCCTGACGCCGACCGCCACGGCATCGTCTGCCCCGACTGGGGCGTGATGAACCCGAACCACTACATCGCCGTCGTGGTGGAGTACCTGTTCGGCGGCAACCGTCCCGACTGGCCGAAGGGCGCCGGCATCGGCAAGACGCTGGTGAGCTCCTCGCTCATCGACCGTGTGGCCGCGTCCATCGGCGCCAAGCTCGTGGAGGTGCCGGTCGGCTTCAAGTGGTTCGTCGACCCGCTGTTCAAGGGCGAGGTGGCGTTCGGCGGCGAGGAGAGCTCCGGCATGAGCTTCCTGCGCCGCGACGGCCGCGTGTGGACCACCGACAAGGACGGTCTCATCCCCGACCTGCTCGCCGCCGAGATCACCGCCAAGACCGGCAAGAACCCGGCCGAGCTGCACAAGGACCAGGTGGCCCGCTTCGGCGAATCGTGGTACAAGCGCGTCGATACGCCCACCACGCTCGAGCAGAAGCAGAAGTTCGCCAAGCTCACCGGCGACGACGTGACCGCGTCGACGCTGGCCGGCGAGGACATCACCGCCAAGCTCACCGAGGCGCCGGGCAACGGCGCGAAGATCGGTGGCCTGAAGGTGACGACCAAGGACAACTGGTTCGCGGCCCGCCCCTCCGGCACCGAGAACATCTACAAGGTGTACGCCGAGTCGTTCGTCTCCCCCGACGCGCTCGACAAGGTGCTCGACGAGGCCGAGGACGTCGTCGACAAGGCCCTCGGCGAGTAAGTCTCGCCACCGGGCGCTGCAGCCCCGTTTGATCAACGCGATGATGTCCGGTTCGTGGGCGGTCTTCCACGAACCGGACATCATCGTATTCGCACGAATCCGCTCGGTTCCCATCCGTCGCGTAGACCATAACGGATGGGAATCGTGCCCCGTTCCCGGTTCCCATCCGTCGCGGTCGCACAACCAACAGGAACCGTACAACCATCACCGTTCCCATCCGTCGAATGTATACGACGAACAGGAAACTAGACACGTTTCCGGTTCCCGTTCGTCACATGTTCCATAACCGACAGGAACCGTGTCGGCCCTCCGGTTCCCATCCGTTGAGCCAAGGCGACGCGCAGGGCAAACGGAACCGGTTATCCACAAACCGCATCAGGGGTGGTCCATCCGCTAACATTCCCCCAAAACATTGTCTTCGGATTCCCACCCGCACTACCGTCCGTGATATGAGAACACATGCACCGACGGAACGTCTCCTCGACGAAGCGGAACACGACAACCGATGCGCGGCAGGGCGCACCGAGCTGCAGAGAAAGGCGCTTTTGCGGCGACGCAAGGCGGGACTTCTCGTATCGCCATACAGAAATCTGTATGCGCGTTTCCCCTACTGGAACGCATTGACCCCGATCGAACGGCATATGCACGTCGCCAAGGCGTTGGCGCTGCAACATCCCTCGTGGGTTTTCGCCGGATTGACGGCAGCCTGCGCACATGGGCTCGATCACGGGTACTCGCTGCACGATGACAAAATGATTACCATTGCCAGCACGTTCCCGCCGACAAAACACCAATACAGAAAACTCAGACGAATATACATGCCGACCGTGGATTCCGTGCAGCGGTCGTCACTGACTGTCACCGACATCAATCGGACGCTGACGGACTGCGCGATGGCGTACTCCTTCATCGAAGCGTTGCCGTTCTTCGATTCCGCGGCACGTCAGGGGACAGTGCTGACGAAGGTTCTCGAATATTGCCGCGGTCTCGGCATGGACACGGCCCGTATCGTCCGGCTTTGCGAATACGCCGATTCGTTGAGCGAGAACGGTGGGGAATCGATGGTACGTGCGGTAATCATCGAACTGGGGTTCATGATTCCACGTCTGCAACGGCCGTTCCGCAATCCCCGGAATCCGGATGCCCCGTTCCGCGCCGACTTCTCCTGGGAGATGCCCGACGGAACCATCATCGTGGCGGAATTCGACGGCATGGGGAAATACGTGCTGGAGGACGGTACGCGGCAGGGAATCCGGGAGCGTGTATACGCCGAGCGGGAGAGGGAGACGGCGCTACGGTCCGGGAGGGTTCGCCGAATCGTTCGTCTGGAATATGAGGATGCGCTGTATCCGGAACGTCTGCGCAAGAAACTGCTCGATGCGGGAGTGCCACTACGTCGATGCCGGTAGCCGTACCGCAACCGACGGGAACCGGAAGACATTCGCGGATTCCTGTTTGTTGCGGGGAATACAACGAATGGGAACGGGAACGGTGCGACGGTTCCCGTGTGTTGCTCCGTGTGCAACCAACGGGAACGGGCGGCCTCATACGATTCCCATTCATCGCACTCATCCCAACGAACGGGAACCATAGGCGCGGTGCGGTTCCCAAGCGTCGTGCCCCACCTGACAACCAGGAACCGCGCGGGGTGCTCGGTTCCTGGTTGTTCGTTGCGCCGCAACGGAAAGGAGCCGTACGGTGCGGTTTGGCTCCCGTTGGTTCATTACGCAGCGGCTACAGGCCGAGGCGGGAGTCGAGGGCGGCGGAGGGGTCGAGGCCGAGACGACGGCGGATGAACCAGCCGAGGCCCAATGGCAGGCCGGCCGCCGCCGCAACGCCGCCGGAACCGAGGGCGATGGTCCGCGCGTTGTCGGCGATGAGCGGGGCGGCGGCACCGGCACCGGTCGAATCGGCAGCCGCGTCGTCGGAGGCCGCCGCCGGATCCGCGGCGTCATCGGACTTCGACGAGTCGGTCTTCGCCGCGGCGGATTTCTTCGCGGCGGACGACTTGGCCGAGGAACCGCCACGCGACAGCGCCCCGCCACCGCCCAGACCGGACGACGACGAACCCGACGACCCGCCGGCCGCCGTGGCCGCCGCCGCGCTGCCCGCCCCGGCGCTCACCTTGAACGAGGAGTCGTACTGCACTGAAAGCGGGAGCGTCGGCTTGGCGTAGTCGCGCTGGCTGTTGGCCGTGTACCAGTACGCCGACTGGCCGGTCTCCAGCTGGAAGTCGACGAACGACTGCGGGAACGAGCCCCAGTAGGCGGCGTTCGCCGAGTCCTTCGCCGCCTGCCCGCCATGGTCGCCGCTGGCCTTCACCGCGACGCCCAGGTATTCCGGGGTCTTGGTGAATCCGTGCGCACTGGCCGCCGACTTCACGTCCACGCCTTTGAAGTCGGCCAGATGGATCGTCCGGGGCGACAGCGTGACCCATTTGCTCGCATCGTTCATGTCGGCGCCGTATCCGGAGGCGGTGGCGGTGATCGCGCCGTTGCCGGAGGCGTCGAGGGTGAGCTTGGGGTCGGTGACGCTCCAGTAGGTCATGCCGCCGTAGTAGGCGACGGTGAACGATCCCGTCCAAGAGATCTCGACCGACCCGTCGGCCTGCACGGTCCCGGAGCCCTTCGACAGCACCACCTGCGATTCCGTGTTGATGGAGCGGCCGTCGACGCGTTTGGCCATCTTTACGCTGTCGCCGTCGCGGGTGAGGCACCTGCTGTTCCACGAGGCCGTGACCCACTTGCCGGACGAATCCGGCTTTTCGATGGTGACGTTGCCGTCCTTGGCCCTGTAGAACGATGACGTCCACGTCTTCGACGAGCCGGTGTTGCCCGCCTTGCCGGCGGATATGAAGTTGCAGCCGCCGTAGTAGGCCGCGGAGTTCGTCTCGTCGTTGATGCCCCAGCGCAGGGTGACGTTCTTGTACGTCGTGCCGCCGGCGCTCGACCCGCTGCCGGAACCCGACACGCCTCCAGCCGAAGAGCTGCCGCCGGACGAGGACCCGGCCGCGGTCGTGATGGTCATCGCGTTCGATGCGGCGCCCGGGCCGAGCGCGTTCGTGGCGGTGATGGTCACGTCGTAGGTGGTCGCGGCCTTGAGCCCGGTGATCATGCCGCTGCGTTCCTTCCTGCCGAAGGACGCGATGACGGATTCGCCGCCGGATTTCGGCTTGGCGGTGGCCACGAAGCCGGAGAACTTCGGATCGCCCTTCTCGCCCGGTGCCGTCCAGAACAGTTCGACGCGGTCGGTGCCGGCGTTGTCGTGGCTGGTGAGGGTCGGCGCGCCGGGCAGCCGGCCGACGACGAATGTCGTCCGTGCCACGGCGGCCGCGTCATCGCCGGCGGTCTCGTCGTAGAGTTCGAACGTGTAGGTGCCGGCGAGCGCGTCGGCGGGTACGTCGTATCGCCATGTCGTGGGGTCCGTGGCGGTCGGTTTCAGTTTGTTCGCCACGGTTTCGCCGGCAGGGCTGATAACCCGTCCGGCGTATGACGCATCGGCAGGCCCGTTGCCGGTGAAGGTGATCGTTCCGCCGCGTTCGACCGATTTCGCGCCGGCGGTCACGTTCGGCGTCCGCTTCCATGTGATGGTGATCGGCGAGGCGACTTTGCGCGGCTGGATGGTGTTCGTGCCGCCGCTGGTCGTGTACCAGTACGATGACTGTCCGGTGGCGTTGTTGAACTGCACCCATGTGGCGGGGAACGATCCCCACCATGCGGCGTTTCCGGCGTTCCGGTCGGCCTGTCCGGCGTGGGCGTTCGCCCCGGCGTCGGCTTTCACGCCGAGATAGTCGGGTTGTGCGGTGATGGTTCCATTGCTGCCGTCGAACGTGATCTGCGGGTCGGCGCCGCTGGCCGTCCCGGTGGTGAAGTCGGCGAGGTGGATGGTCGTCGCGGGCAGGGTCTCCCATTTACTGGCGTCGTTCATGTCGGCGGCGTAGCCGGATGCGGTGCCGGTGAGCGTTCCCCTGCCGTTGCTGATGTCGAGCACGGGGTCGCTGATGGACCAGTAGGTCATGCCGCCATAGTAGACGATGGTGAACGAGGCGCCTTTCCATGTGAGGTGAGCCGAGTTCGTGGCGGCGTCGATGGTGCCGGTGCCGCCGGAGAGCCGCACGATGTTTTCGGAATAGGTCGCCTCCCCGTTCATTGTCGCACCGGAGGTCTTGCCGGCGATGGAGGTGCCGTTGCGGTTGGTGCAGCGTGCATCGAATCCGCTCACCCGTTTCATGGTGCCGTCGGATGTGGGTTTGAGGATTTCGGCGTGGGCCGTTTCGTCGACGGTGCGGTAGAGCGTCTTGCCGTCCTTGCCGGTTTTGTTCGCCGTCCAGACGCCACTGCCGCCCGCGTCGCCGGCGGTGCCGGCGGACAGGGCGTTGCACCCGCCGAAGTACGATCCGCCGCCGGTTTCGGGGTTGACGCCCCATTCGAATATGGCGTCGTCGACGTTGGTCGCCGCCGATGATGATGACGCCGCGCCGTCCGCCGCGAACGCCGGCGCGATGGCGGCGACGGATCCGGCGCAGACCGCCACGATGGATGCGCCGGCGCAGATGGTCTTCAGTATGGTGCGGGTGATGCTCATCGTTCGCCTCCCTCATCCGTGGATTCCGCGGTTCGGTTCATGTGTCGTGTGAAGAATCCCCGGATTCCCGACGTCGCCGCGCCGCCGGCCGAAGCCACGGCCGCCCCGGTTGACGCCGCAGCCGCGCCGTCCGTCGCCGCAGCCGCAGCCGCCCCGCCGGCCTCGATCGGTGGAATGACCTGCGTGGCCTGCGCTCCCGCGTCAGGCCGTTGCGCATTGGGAATCGGCAACGGGGCGTCCTCGACCATGGACTGCACCTGGTCGGCCCTCCCCTGCTCCTTGAGCAGCCGCTCATACTGTTTGCGCTTGCGTTTGGCGGATTTCATGGCTTCGCGGGCACGCACGTCCTCCGCCTTGCGTTCGCGTTTGGCGATCTCCTTGTCGAGCGCGGCCGGTGAGACGCCGAGCAGCACCGATTTCATGGCGAGGTATCCGCCGACGCCGGCCGCCAGCACGATGATGGCGATGCCGAGGATGATGACCGCGGCGACGATCAGCCATCCCGCGATGCCCAATGTGGGAACCTGTGTGCTCATGGTGGTCTCCTCCGCCGCCGTCCGCGGCTGTTCCTGCGCGGCGGCAGAGGCCGCTTTCCTCTTCGCTTCCTCCGCGGCCTTCTTCTTCGCCGCAGCCTCGGCGGCGGCCTTCTTCTTGGCTTCCGCGGCCGCCTTGGCCTTGGCGGCCGCATCCTCATCCGACGTCGACGATTCGGCCGTCGTATCCGTCGTTCCGGAATCCCCGGAATCCGATGACTGCTGCGCGGCGGCGAAACTCAATGGCGTGAATGTCTCGTTGCTGGCGTTGACGACGCCGTGGGCGCCGATGGTGATGATGCCGCATTGCACGGCCGTGCAGTCGACGTCGGTCGGATTGTTCGACCGGTCGTAGCTGGTGAATTTCGCGCCGGGCACGGTGATCTTGGCGTTCCATGTGCCATTGGCGGCGATCTGACCGCCGTTCGCGGCCGACGCCGTCGAATCGCCGGGGAACGCGACGAACACGTCGTACCCCGCGGGATTGTTCTCGTCGTCGGGCACGTATCGGTAATCCTGGCCGGTGACGCCGCCCTGCGACGGCTTCCACGAGCCGCCGTCCGGATCGTCCACCCAGCCGAACAGCACGTAGATGCCGCCGAAGCCGCCCTGCACGGATTGGAATCCACTGCCCGACAGGTCTACGGTCGTCTTGCCGTCCGGATTGAGGGAACCGCCCTCGACGTTGACGCTTACCTGGGCGCCGGCCGCCATGGTCGACGGCACGTCACGCAGCACGTCAATCGCCGCGACGACGCCGCACGACAACGCGACCGTCATCATCACGACGACGCAACGACGGAACACACCGACAATATTCCCCATCATCAGCCCCTCCCCCAATGCGTGCCATACACGTTGCGACGAACGACCGGCCGCTTCGGCACGATGATCAATCCGCCCGCCGGATGCGGCAGCACCTCGATCGGGCACTGATAGACATCACTGAGCGTCGACGACGTGAACACCTCCTCCGGCGTGCCCACGGCACGAAGCCGACCGGCCTCCAGCAGCGCCACGCGATCGGACCATGCGGCCGCCGCGTCGAGCGCGTGCACGATGACGACGACCGCGCATCCGGCCGCCGCGTATTCGCGGCCGATGCGCATGAGCATCTCCTGATGTTTGATGTCCATGGCCGCGGTGGGTTCGTCAAGCAGCAGGATCGGCGCCGCCTGGGCGAGCACGCGCGAGAACGCGGCGCGTCCGCGTTCGCCGCCCGACAACGACGTATACACACGGTCGGCGAGCGGCGTGACCTCGGTCATCGCCATCGCGGAGTCGACGATCATATCGTCGTCCATCTCCTCGGCGGTGCCCTCCCACGGGGAGCGGCCCATGCGCACGATGTCGCCCACGCTGAACGGGAACGTCACGTCGACCGACTGCAACAGCACCGAACGACGCATGGCCAGTTCGGTCGCATCCCACGATGCGACCGGCATTCCGAACAACGAGATATCGCCGCCGGCAAGCGGCACGTCGCCGGTGATGGCGTTGAGCAGCGTCGACTTGCCGGCACCGTTCGGGCCGGCCAACGACAGCACCTCGCCGGCACGGATATCCAGACTGATGTCGGAAAGAATGCGGCGTTCGCCGATTTCGACGCTCACATCGTCGAGCTGGAGCACCAGGTCGCCGGGATTCGGCATCTGCGGCGTGCGATGGACGGTGTTCCACGGCAGTTGAATGGCCACGCTCATGCCCAACCCCCTGACTTGGAACGGCTACGGCGAAGCAGCCAGAAGAAGAACGGACCGCCGACGAGCGACGTCAGCATGCCGATCGGCAGGTCGGCGAACTGGATGGTCGTGCGGGCGGCGAAGTCGGCGATGGTGAGCAGCAGCGCGCCGCCGAGCGCGGACGCCGGCAGCAGCACACGGTGGCCGGGTCCGATGATCATGCGCAGCAGATGCGGCACGACCAAACCCACGAACGAGATGATGCCGGCGAACGCGACGGCGGACGAGACCAGCAGCGCCACGGCCAGCATGGAGCAGAAGCGCAGGCGTTCCACGTTCACGCCGAGATGGCGGGCCGGCTTTTCGCCGAGCGACAGCAGGTCGAGCCGCCGGGCCAGGAACTGCACGCCGATGATGCCGATGAGGCACATGGGCGCCACGAGCGCGACCTGCTGCCAGCGGCTGCCGTTGAACGAGCCCATCTGCCAGAACACGATCTGGTCGCGCGCGTTGGTGGGTGCGGCGAACGTGAAGAACGAGATGAGCGCGCCGGCGATGGCGTTGACGGCCACGCCGGTGAGGATCAGCGTGACGATTTCGGTGCGGCCGCCGCGCCGGGCCAGCAGATACACCGACATGGTGGTGGCGAGTCCGCAGACGAATGCGAGGAACGGCGTGGTGAACGCGCCGAGGAACGTCCACCCCATGAGGATGGAGGCGCTGGCGCCCACCGCCGCGCCCGAGGAGACGCCGACGGTGCCGGGTTCGGCCAGAGGGTTGCCGAACACGCCCTGCATGACGGCGCCGGCGACGCCGAGGGCCGCGCCGACAACGATGGCCATGACGATGCGCGGGAAACGCACGTTCCACAACGCCTCGTTGCCGAATGCGCGGGCCGGCCCTTCGAGCCAGTGGATGCCGACCTTGTTGAGCACGGAGCCGATGACCTGGTCGAACGGGATGATGAGCTGGCCGAGCGACGCCGAGACGACGGTCATGACGAGCAGTCCGACGATGAGGATGATGAAGGTGAGTGTGGTCCTGCCCATATGCGGCTTGCCGGCGAGGCCGAGATCGGCGGCGTTGGCGGCGATGCGCCGGCTGCGCGCCTGGTCGGCGCGGGCCGCGGCGGTATGGATGCCGCCGGTCCCGCCGGCCGTGCGCGGGGCGCTGGTTCCGTTGCCTGTCACTTGTTCTCGTTCTCCTGTTTCATCTCGTTCAATCGTTGTTCGACCACTTCCGGCTTGTGTTTGGGCTGGTAGGCCTGGCCGGGCGCGTAGACGGCCGTGGCGAGCGCCGCGAGGACCTGCGCGGTCTGCGGGCCGAAGCTCATGATCTCGTAGTCGCTCATGTCGACGACGCGTCGGTGCTTGCCGGCTGGCGTCTCCTTGATGCCGGGCAGGTCGAGCATGCCGTCGAGTCCGCCGGCCGACTGCACGCCGAGCGTCATGGCGAATATGACGTCGGGGCTGGCCTTGATGAGCGCTTCGGCGTTGGTGGCGGCCATGCCCTTGAACCCGACCTCCTTGGCCACGTCGTTCGCGCCGATGGACTGGATGAGCGAGTCGGCGCCCGATCCTTCGCCGAACCAGTAGTAGATGGATTTGCCGCGCACGTAGAGGAACACGATGCGTGGCTTGCGGTTGACGTCGGCCGGTGCCATGGTTTTCTGGATGGTCTGGATGGTTTGGCTGATTTCGCTGTTGGTGCGTTTGACGAGCTGTTTGCCGAGGTCGCTGACGCCGAGCGCGTCGGCGACGGCCTGGATCTGCGTGCCGACGCCGTTGACGCCGTCGTTGCTGGTGAGCGGCACGAACACGACCGGCACGCCGGACTGCCGCAGCTGCAACTGCACGTCGTAGGGGCCGATGCTGGTGTCGGTGATGATGACGGTGGGCTCCAACGCGAGGATGGCTTCGGCATTGAGGTCCATGCCGTTGACGGTGACCTTGGGCAGTTTGTCCATGCCGGAGGATCCGGTGGCGGTGTCACGGCCGACGAGGTTGCAGCCGAAGCCGAGCGCGTAGACGGCTGCGGCAAGACCGCCGTTCTGGTTGAGCGCGAGGATGCGCGTGGTGTCCTTGACCGTCTGCTTGGGACCGTCGGAGCTGGTGACCGTCACGGGCAGCTTCTGCTGTTCGAACGGCGCGTTGGAGATGGGGATGATCTGGTCGGAGCGAGTGTAGGCGGTGGTGGGGCCGGTGATCTCGCGTGGGTTCTTGAGTTTGGATTGCGTGACGTTGGGAAGTTTCGGCGGATTGGGTGTGGTGGATGCGTCGGGCACGTCGCAGGAGTCGAGGCTTGACTCGGAGATGGTGCCGATGTTGGCGCAGCCGGCCATGCCCATCAGGCACACGACCGCGAGAACGGACGCCAGCGTGGCTTTCGCGTGGCGTCGTGCATCGACGATCAGATGTCCGATGTTCATGAGGCGGATTCCTTGAGGTTGGATTCGATGGCGGATAAGCGGGGCAAGATAAGCGACTGGCTTCCGCAGGCGGAAGCCGTCACGCGGAGCGTGGCTGAAGGTGGTCCAATGGCCGATTGACGCACAGCCACCTCCAGTCCGGCATACGCCGGACAGCCCCCGCCAGCGGGGGCAAGACCGTTGGGACACGGCAGGGTGTCGTCATCCTGAGCGAAGTCCGCGCCACAGCTTTGTCATCCTGAGCGAAGTCCGCCCCGCAGCTTTGTCATCCTGAGCGAAGTCCACGCCACAGCTTTGTCATCCTGAGCGAAGCCCACGCCACAGCTTTGTCATCCTGAGCGAAGTCGCGAAGCGACGGAGTCGAAGGATCTTCGGCTCCCGCTGGCGGGAGCCGTCAGCGCAGCTGACTGAGGGTGGTCGGCGCGCCGTCGCGGTCGGAGGGGTAAAGATCCTTCGACTCGCTACGCTCGCTCAGGATGACAAAAAGGCCGCTCGCTCAGGATGACGGAAAGGCCGCTCGCCAGCGGGGGCCGGTTGCCGAGTCCAATTGGCTCCCCTCATGAATGAGGGGATCTGTCGGCAAAGCCGACTGAGGGGAGTTCACCACAAAACTGCTCCCCTCTCAGCCAAGCTTCACCTGACAGCCACCCCTGCTCACGCGGGGGAGCCAACCCGTTGAAAGGTCGGCTCCCATTGCCGCCGCCGCGATTCAGCGTGTGGCGCGGCGACGGGCGGCGAGCGCGATGCCTGCGCCGGCGGCCAGGACGACGGCCGCGGCGACGATGCCCATGATGGCGGAGCCGGTCTTGCTCAGCTGGCTGGTGGACTTCGTGGCGGTGCCGTTGGCCTTGGCGGAGGCGCCCGCGCTGGACGACGTGGTGCCGCTGGTGCTGGCGGAACCGTTGTTCTGGCCGTTGCCTCCGGTGCTGGTGCTGCCGTGGGTGCCGTTGCCGGCGGCCGGGTCCTTCACGGTGACGGGCAGGGTGGCCTTGACGTCCTTGCCATCGATGGTCGCCGTGATGGTGATGGTGGCCTTGCCGGCCTTGCCGGCGATGACCTTCTGCTCGTCGTAGCCGACGGCGGCGGTCGCCGGGGTGTTGGCGTCGGCGGAGTCCTCGGCCGGGAAGGCGATGACGGTCTTGTCGGAGGATTCCCAGGTCACCTTCTCGCCGTCGACCTTCTCGCCCTGGGCGAAGGCGTAGAGGGTCTTCTCGTCCTTCGTGTTCAGGGTGAGCGAGGTGATGGCCTTCTTGTCCGCGTCGGCGAAGGCAAGCTTCGGCTCGATGGCGGCGGGCTTGGCGGCTTCGGCGGTCTGGGCGTCGGCGGAGCCGATGGCGTTGGTGGCCGTCACGGTCGCCGTGTATTCGGTGCTCGGGTCGAGGTCGGTGAAGACGTGCTGGAAGGTGTTCGCGTCCACCTTAGCGGTCAGGGCCGCGGCACGGGCCTTGGTCTTCGGGGTGAGCGTGACGGTGTAGCCGGTGATGGCGCTGCCGCCGTCGGATGCGGGCTTGGCCCAGCTGACGAGCAGCTCGTGGGCGCCGGCCTGCTTCACGGTCACGTTCTGCGGAGCGGAGGGCGCGACGGCCGGGATCGTCAGATCGGCATCGGCGGCGACGGCCGCGGACTGCTGGCCGTTGGCGTCGATGGCGGTGACGGTGGCCTTGAGCGTCGAACCGGGCTTGGCGACGCCGGCGAAGTCGGCGGTGTACTCGGTCTTGCCATCCGCAGTCTCGACGGTCTTGGTGGCGACCTGCTTGCCGTCCTTGTCGGAGACGACGATGGTGTACTTGGCGACCTTGGAGTCGTAGGTGCCGGCGGCAGGGGCCTTCCAGCTCACCTTGGCGTCGGTGTCGCCGGCCTTGGTGATGGCCACATCGCTCGGCGCGGTCGGAATCTGGGCCTTGAGGGTGATGGCCTGGGCGGTGTCGAGACGACGGTCGGTCAGGGACAGGCCGTGCGCGGCGGTGGTGCCGACCACGTAGGTCTTGCCGTACTGGAAGGTGCCGGCCTTGACGGTGACGGTCGCGGTGAACGCGCCGTCCTTGATGTCGGCGGGCTTGACCCACGCCGATCCGATGAAGTCCTTGGCGGAGGTCGGGTTCTTGCCGGCGTTCCACACGTTGGCGTCGGCGACGACGGCGTACGCGCCGTAGAAGGCGGCGCCGCCGGTGAAGCCGGTGCCCTTGACGGTGAACGTGGTGTCGGCGGCGGGATCGATGCCGTCGGTCGGCTCGACGGCGATGGCCGGCGTGGCGGCCGGATCGGCGTTCGGCGTGACCGCGTCGGAGGCCGGGGACGCGGCGGAGTCGCCGACAGCGTTCTTCGCGACGACGGTCGCCGTGTAGGAGACGTTCTTCGCGGTGAGTTTGCCGAACGTGGCGGTGGTGGCGGTCGCGTCGACGTCCCGGCTGATCGGGTCACCGGTGGACGGGGTGAGCGTCACCGTGTAGCCGGTGATCGCGGAGCCGCCGTCCTTGGCCGGGGCCTTCCAGTCGACCTTCACCTGGTACGGGTCGGCCATGGTGCCGGCGACGGTGGCGGTCGGCTTGGCGGGAGCGGCAGGCGCGGTGGCCTCGGGCGTGGATGCCTTGAGCGTCAAGTCGACGGCGTGGTCGAGGTTGCGGTTGGTGACGGACAGCATGTGCGCGGCGAACGTGCCGACCACGTACTGCTTGGAGGCGTCAAGGGTGCCTGCGGGGATGTCGAGCACCTGGGTCCAGTTGCCGTCCTTGTCGAGGTTGGCGTAGCCGTCCTTCGGGTCGTTGTTCGGACGCACCCACTTCTGGATGGGGAAGGCGTTCTGGTCGGTCGGGACCTTGCCGGGCTCCCAGACGGACTTGTCGGCGATGACCACATAGGTGCCGTAGGCTGCGCCGGAGCCGGTGTATCCCTTGCCGGTGACGGTGATCTGCTGGTCCTTGGTCGGATCGATGGTGGTCGGATCGGCGGCGAGCGTGCCGACGTTGCCCACCTTGCTCGGATCCTCGGCCGCCTTCGCGGTGTAGGAGATGGTGATGGGCGTCGCGGCCTTCGCCTTCGCGTTCGCGTCGCCGGCGGTCGAGTTGTACCAGTAGGAGGACTGGCCTGTCTTCGACTGGAAGTCGACGAAGTCCTGCGGCCAGGAACCGCCATCGGGGGCTTCGGTGGTCTTGATGGAATCGTATTCGGGTGTGACGGTGAAGCCGGTGTCCGTGACCTTCACGTTCTTCAGCTCGGCGATGGTCTTGTCCTGTTCGACGGGCAGCTCCACCCACTTGTTCGGGTCGGTCATATCGGCGCCGTAGCCGCCGAGGTCGGCGGTCAGCATGGCGGTGCCGTCGGCGTTGACCTTAAGTTCCGGGTCGGAGGCGAACCAGTAGGTCATACCGCCATAGAAGGCGACGGTGAACGTGCCGGTCCACTTGATGTCGGCCGTGTTGGCCGCAACGTCCACCGTGCCCTCGCCCTTCGCAAAGTTCACGGTGCCGTCGGTGGAGACGCCCTTGCCGGCCATATACGGGCTGGCGTTCGCGCCCGTGGACGTCTTGCACTTGGTGTCCCAGGTCGGGGTGACGGTCAGGTCGCCGTTCGCGTCCGGGTACTTGATGGTGACGTTGCCGTCGGCGGCCTGGAAGCCGGGCTTGGGGCTGTCCTCCGTCCACTGCTGCTGGCCGCCGCCGGAGTTGCCGGCCTTGCCTGCGGACAGGAAGTTGCAGCCGCCGGCCCAGGCGCCACCGGTGGCGATTTTGCTCAGTCCCCAGCTCAGGGTGGCGTCGCTGGTGGTCTTGGCGGTCGAGTCGGCGGCGGAGGCTGCCGGCACGACGAGGCCTGCGCCGAGCGTCGCCAGGGCGACGACCGAGGCGAGGGCCGCGCCACGTTTCTTGTTCGAGAACACTGTTATTCCTTTCGTCTCATGTTCCCCTTCCCGCGACCGGGACGCTATTCGTCCACCGGCACGGGAACCAACACTGCCCTCACGGGTGATGCCCCAAATGCGGTAACTGGTGACGGGCACGGTTTCCGTGAAGTTCACCCGCACGATACGATGAGGAAAAAATCATTCTCAAGTCTTGTTTTTCCCAGAGGCATTCCGTATTCGCGTACGCGCGATATCAAGAATCATTCCCGAAATCAATAGGTGTGATAAACATCACACTCTTCTTCCGGCCAAGGCATCCATTACGCTGGCAATCATGACGATCACGGCATCAACAGACGGCAGCGCCCTCGGGAATCCAAACGCTGAGCCGTCAAGCAGGACAGTCCGGTGGACTGTCTGTAGGCGAAGGGAGAGGCCGCCAAGGCCTCGACGGGACCGGTTGGATTGCCCGACCCACCACAAGGAGCTGAAACATGACCATCACGGTATCCACGGACGGCAGCGCATTGGGCAATCCTAATGCTGAGCCGTCAAGCAGACAGTCCGGTGGACTGTCTGTAGGCGAAGGGAGAGGCCGCCAAGGCCTCGACGGGACCGGTTGGATTGCCCGACCCACCACAAGGAGCTGAAACATGACCATCACGGTATCCACGGACGGCAGCGCGTTGGGCAATCCTAACGGTCCAATGGGCTGGGCGTGGGCGGACCACGAGGCGAACGCGGGCGGACGGCCCGGCCATGAGCATCCCGGCGACTGCGATGCGGGCGGTGCGACGAACGGCACGAACCAGATCGGCGAACTGTGCGCGGTGCTGGAGGCGTTGCGCGCGCATCCGGGCGATGAGCCGCTCGTCATCGAGACGGATTCGCAGTACGCCATCAACTGCTCGACCAAGTGGGTGCATGGCTGGAAGCGCAACGGCTGGAGGAACTCGCAGAAGAAGCCGGTGAAGAACGCGGAGCTCATCAAGGCCATCGACGCGGAGATCTCCCGCCGCGCCGGTTCGGTGAAGTTCGTATGGGTCAAGGGCCATGCGGGCAACGCCGGCAACGAAAAGGTCGATGAGCTGGCGCGCACGTACGCCGGCGACTGCCGTTCCCAGGTGCGCGACGGATACCTGCCGAAGGAGGGGTGGCAGTCGCTGCTCGGCTCCCCCTATTCCAAGGGCACCGACGTGCCGGCGGATGCTCGGATGCTCATGGATGGCAGCATCACGGCGGAGGAGTATCACCTTGGACGGGGGGAGGGATCCTTCGACTCCGCCGCAAGCGGCTCCGCTCAGGATGACAATAAACATACCGCAAACGGCTCCGTCCGGAACGGCGGGAAGCGGAATGCAAGCGGCTCCGCTCAGGATGACAACAAACGCAACGCGAACGGCTCCGCTCAGGATGGCAGGAAGCAGGATGCGAGTGGCGGCGTCCGAAAGGACCGGAAGGGCGGCGGCACGCGAAACGGCAACGATGATACGGCAACAGGCAGGCAGACCCTGGCGGAACGGCTGCGCAAACCGGAGGGCGTACCGGCGGACCTGTTGGAACACGCAAAAAAGCAGGAGCGGGCCTCTTCGGAGGGTTCCGCACACACCGCCGCAATCACCCCGAAAAAAGCCAACGCCACATCCCTTGCTCACGTCCTCCCGAGCGAGCCAGCCCCCTCTCATGTCATCCTGAGCGAGCGCAGCGAGCCGAAGGATCCCTCACCCGCCCGCCGCAGCGCCTCCGGACTGCGCGCGCAGGGCACCATCCGCATCACTCCCCCGCCGTCGAGCAGCCCGTCGTTCCATGGCGGTTCCGTCACCATCACCGGCACCATCACGTTCACCGGCACGGTGAGCGCCGACGGCACGATGGAGCTCGACGGCGACGTCATCATCGGCCGATAGTTCGCCGAATCCACCGCAAATCCCCGTCGTTCGCCGAATCCACCGCAACACGCCGAGGAAAACCGTCGGAATGCGGTGGATTCGGCGAGTAACCAAAATTTGCGGTCATTTCGGCGAACAACCACGCTCCCAAGTTCCGCGCCGTTGCCTACACTTGGTCAATGAATGTGTAGAACGTTCAAAAACCGGTTTATCGAAGGAGAACATCATGGACAAGGCACAGCAGGACGCTTTGAAGAAGGCGGCGGGCATCGAAGCCGCCAAGCTCGTCACCGACGGCATGATCGCGGGTCTGGGAACGGGTTCGACCGTGCGTTTCCTCGTCGATGAGCTCGGCCGCCGCGTGCAGGAGGAGGGCCTGAAGTTCACCGGTGTGACCACCTCCCGCCGCACGCAGGAGCAGGCCGAAGGCTACGGCATCAAGATCGTCGACGTCGACGACGTGGATCACATCGACGTGACCATCGACGGCGCCGACGAGGTGGACAAGAACTTCGATGGCATCAAGGGCGGCGGCGCGGCCCTGCTGTGGGAGAAGATCGTGGCCACGAACTCCAACAAGATCGTCTGGATCGTGGACGAGTCCAAGGTCGTCGACACCATCGGCGCGTTCCCGCTGCCGGTCGAGGTCATCCCGTTCGGCGCCGGCCATGTCATCAAGAAGTTCGAGGCGAAGGGCTACAAGCCGGTGCTGCGTCTCGACGCCGACGGCAAGGAGGTCCGCACCGACGAGAACAACTACGTCGTCGACCTGCATCTCGGCCGTATCGACCATCCGCATGAGCTGGCCGAGGATCTCATCAACACGGTCGGCGTCGTGGAGCATGGTCTGTTCCTCAACATGGTCGACACCGTGATCGTGGGCGATCCGAACGGTCCGCGCGTCATGACCAACGGCAACAAGTGATGCTTCGGTAATGGGCGTGACGGCTCCGGCTCCTGTCATCCTGAGCGGAGCCGCTTGCGGCGGAGTCGAAGGATCTTCTCGCCCCGCGCGATTCCAAGATCCTTCGACTTCGGGCTTCGCCCTTCGCTCAGGATGACAGAGGTATTGGCCAACCCTTCACTCCGCTCAGGATGACGGAAGTATTGGCGAACCCTTCACTCCGCTCAGGATGATGGAGGTATTGATGAACCCTGCCCCTCGCTCAGGACGATAGACGTACCGAAGGGTCCACGCCCGTCGTCCATGACAGAAAGCCTATGACAAAAGCCCCGGAACCGTAAGGTTCACGGGGCTTTTTCCTACGTCTGCTCGACGCTGCGCCATACGGCGCTGAAGACTACTTGCGCTGGTGGCGAGTCTTACGCAGCAGTTTGCGGTGCTTCTTCTTGCTCATCCGCTTGCGGCGCTTCTTGATGACCGAACCCATCTCAGCCTCCGTTCTATACGTATCGAAAAGATTGCAACTTGCCCAATAGTACTACGGCTTTCGGACTAACACCACCATCCGTGGCGATCGTCGGACAAATCGCCGGACAAATGCATCGGACGCAATCACATGGGGAACTTCTGATAGAACGCCATGACCGCGCTCTTGGAACCGGAGACCTGGAATACGACGGTGTCGTTCTGCCACAACGCCACGGCCTTGTTCTTGTCCTTGGCGTCGGCACGCACCACGTAGGAGCCCTTGTTCGCGCCGGAGACCTTCACGCTGCCGTGGGCGAGCATGTCGCCGGTCAGGGCCTCGGCGAGCTTGTCGTACTGGGTCTTGGCCGAGTCGGCGGTGGCCCACTGGCCCACGAGCATGGTCACGTCCTTGGCCTTGGCTCCGGTCGAATACGAGACGGCGTATTCCTCGATCGGCTTGGCGGACTGCCAGTCCTTGGTCTCCTTGACGCCGGTGCGGGCATAGTCGGTCACGCTGTCGGGCAGGGCCTTCACCAGATCGGTGGCGTCCTTGGGCAGCGCCGACGCCTTGATGGTCGGCGTCGCGGGCGCGGACTGCGTCTGGGCGGCCTCGCCGCCGTCGTTCTGGTTCTTCATGGCCCAGCCCGGCCAGATGAAGGCGCTCAGCAGCGCGACCACGATGACGACGGCCGCGATGACGATGACCACCAGACGGCGACGGGAGGAAGTGGCATTCGCATTACTCGCATTAGACATAGCGCGATTCTCTCACGGCGTTAGGACGCCTTTCGCTTGTCTCACAAAGCCAATAGCGTTGGCGTCATGGCGAAATCATCGACCCGGTATCTGTGCTCCGAATGCGGGTGGAGCGGCGCGAAATGGTTCGGACGATGCCCGGAATGCGGCGAATGGGGCACGGTCGAGGAATTCCACGAGGCCCGTCCGCGTGCCGCCGCCAGGTCGAGGACGACCGTCGCGTCCGGTGCCGCCGGCGCGCGCGGAGGCGTCGGCGCCGCGGCGATATCCCGCACCGCGGCCACGCACGTGCCCGAGACGATGATCACCCCGATCACCGATGTCGATACGCAGGACGTGACCCGCGTGCCCACCGGCTTCGGCGAGTTCGACCGGGTGCTGGGCGGCGGCATCGTGCCCGGTTCGGTGGTGCTGGTGGCCGGCGAGCCCGGCATCGGCAAGTCGACGCTGCTGCTGGAGACGGCCGGCCGGGTGGCGGCGCGCGGCGACGGCAAGGTGCTTTACGTCTCCGGCGAGGAGTCCACGTCGCAGGTGCGCATGCGCGCCAGCCGCATCGACGCCGTCAACGAGAACCTGCTGCTCGCATCGACCACGGACCTTGCCACGGTGCTGGGCCTCATCGAGCAGGTGAATCCGGAGCTGGCCATCGTCGATTCGGCGCAGACCATCATCTCGCAGGACGTCGAGGGCATCTCCGGCGGCTCCACGCAGGTGCGCGAGGTGGCGAGCGCGCTCATCGACGTGGCCAAGACGCGCGACATCCCCGTGCTGCTGGTGGGCCATGTCACGAAGGACGGCTCCATCGCCGGGCCGCGCACGCTCGAGCATCTGGTGGACGTGGTCTGCCAGTTCGAGGGCGACTCGCAGACGGCGCTGCGCATGCTGCGCGCGGTCAAGAACCGTTTCGGACCGACCGACGAGGTCGGCTGCTTCGACATGGGCGGCGAAGGCATCGACGAGGTCGCCAATCCGGGCGCGCTGTTCCTGTCGGATTCCGACAAGCCGACCGAGGGCACGTGCGTGACGTTCACCGTGGACGGCCATCGCAGCCTGCCCATCGAGGTGCAGGCGCTGGTCACGAATTCGGTGCTGCCGACGCCGCGACGCGCGACGAACGGCATCGATTCCAATCGTCTGGCCATGCTGGTGGCCGTGCTGTACCGGCATGGGAAGATTCCGTTGCTGACCAACGACCTGTACATCTCCACGATCGCCGGCGGCCTGGCGAAGGAACCGGCCTGCGATCTGGCCATTGCGGCGGCGTTGTCGAGCGCTGCGTTCCATAGTCCCATCCCCCGCGATTATGCGGCGATCGGCGAGATCTCGCTGACGGGGCAGATTCGCCCGGTGCCGCGTCTGGAATACCGGCTTCGCGAGGCGGCCCGTCTGGGGTTCACTCATGTGGTGACGCCGAAGCGGCGCAGGGGTGCGAAACCCGTCGTCATCGACGGGCTGACGGTCATCGAGGCCGATTCGGTGTCGCGCGCGTTGAAGGCGCTGGGCGTGGAACGTCGGTAGATGCCGGTATCCCCTACTGCACGGTGATGGTGAGGGGGTCGGATTTCACGGCGGCGTTGTCCTTGAGACTGAGCATCGCCACGTAGGTGCCGGCGTCGACGTGCGGCAGTGAGCCGTCCTCCGCGCATTTCTTGCCGGTGCGGTTGGTGTTCCATACGACGGACTGGATGTCCTTGTCGGAGCCGGTCATGAGCAGCTGCCGTGAATCGGCCGGGCATGAGTCGGACCGCCATATGGTCTCGTTGCCGGATGTGATGGTCAGCACGCGGGAGTCGTTCGCCGCGTTGATGAGGCAGTCGGTCTTGCCGCCGTGCAGTATCGTCGCCTTGAAGTTGACCGTGCCGCCGACGCCGACGGTCGTCACGTCGGATGTCAGGGTCAGGGTGACGTCGCTGCCACCGCAGTCGGGGACGCCGGCCGTGGTTTTCGTGTCCGTTTTGCCGTCCGACGGCGATACGGTGCCGGAGGCCGTCTGCGATGACGACGCGGAGGCGGAGCTCGTGCTCCCGGCGAGATGACGGATGCCCGAGACCGCGCCGTAGATCAGTCCGCCGAAGACGGCGAGGACCGCCACCAAAAGAATCGCCGCCACGATGCGGCGACGACGATAGATCTGCTGCTGCCGTCTGCTGATGTTCCTCGCCTTTTTTGCCATGCCTCCGAGTGTAGGGGCGTCCGGCGGCGATCGTTGCCGTGCCAGACGATTCCTAGCGGCATTTCCACATCATGAACGACGACGACGCCGTCACGGCGGTCGCGGCGTCATCGTGACGTCACCGCGGCAGCGTCAGAGAACCGTCCGGCAGGATGTCGATGAGGCCGTCGTCGTCGAGCGAGGCGATGCATGCGGCGAGCTGGCCCTGGTCGGCCCACAATGATTCGATTTCGGCGCGTGGCACGCCGGCGGACGCGCCGTCGGCGCCATGCCGCCGACGAAGCGCCTGCAATATGATGCCGCGCACCTGACGGTCGGTGCCTTGGAACCGTTGGCGGGGCCGGGTGCGCCGCTCCCCCAGTCCGGGCAGGCCGGCGGCGAGGAACGCGCACTGTTCGGATATGGGACAGATCTCGCACATCGGTTTCTTCGCCGTGCAGACGACGGCACCGAGCTCCATGACCGACTGGTTCCATATGACCGACTTCGCGACGTCGGCGGGCAGGACGTCGTTGGCGAGGTCGCGTTCGAATCGCGTGGCGGCGCCGCCACGCGATTCGACGCCGAGCAGCACGCGGGAGAGCACGCGGCGGATGTTGGTGTCGATGACGGCGACGCGGCGGCCGAACGCGAAGCTTGATACGGCGCTGGCCGTGTAGTCGCCGATGCCGGGCAGGGACAGCAGCGTGTCATGGTCGTCGGGCAGCACGTTGCCGTACCGGTCGGCGACGACGCGGGCGCATTCCTGCAGGCGCAGCGCGCGACGGGGATATCCGAGACGCCCCCACGCGGTGATGACCTCGGCGGTGGACGCCTTGGCGAGCGCGGCGGCGTCGGGCCAGGCGCGCATCCAATCGGTCCAGTACGGCACGACGCGGCTCATCTGCGTCTGCTGGCTCATGACCTCGGAGACGAGCACACCCCACGGGGTCGCGCGCCCGAACCGCCATGGCAGGTCACGGGCGTTGGCCTCCCACCATGCGGCCAGGCGTGCGCGAATCGGTTCGCGGGCGTTGTCGATATGTTCTTCCTGCATCACTGCAACCATGCCAACACCATGCGACGGCGCGGATTCAGGTGCCTGCCCGTATGAGGCCCGTGTCGTTTGGCGTTTCTATCCTTGACGATTGTGAATACGGAACAGAACCCCACGAATCCCGCCGAGAACAACGGCACCGACCCTGAGTCCAAGGTCGAGAAGATGTTCGAATACGGCTACCGCAAGTCGAACTACGGCCCCGACGAACTCGTGACCGACGCCCACGGCAATCCGATCAGCGTGGTGGACGCCATGCTGTCCGCCGAGAAGGCCGCCGAGGCCGAGACCGTCACCCCGCACCTGTGCTACTACTCGCCGCGCATCCCCGGCAACACGGGTTCGGCCATCCGCCTGTGCGCGGTGACCGGCACGATCCTGCATCTCGTGGAGCCGCTGGGCTTCAACCTGCGCGACACGAAGCTGCGCCGCGCGGGCCTCGACTACCACGACATGGCGCATGTGGTGCTGCATCCGAACTTCGACAACCTCGTGGAGTCGATGCCGAACTCGCGCATCATCGCGTTCACCGCGCACGCCACCAAGCTGTACACGGACATCGAATACAAGCCGACCGACATCCTGCTGTTCGGCCCCGAGCCGGGCAACATCCCCGATCCGATGGACATCATGGAGGGGCCGCATGTGGCGGAGCAGGTGCGGCTGCCGATGCGTCCGAGCCTGCGCAGCCTGAACCTCACGAACTGCGCCTCCATCGCCATCTACGAAGCCTGGCGCCAGCTCAATTTCGCTGGCGGCGCGTGAAGCAAAACAGTCGACAGACTGTTTTGTAGCGCCGCGAGCCGCGATTCATCGAGCGGCGAGGAAACAGCATCCGAAGGATGCCGACAGGAACCGGCGCGTGAAGCAAAACAGTCGACAGACTGTTTTGTAGCGCCGCGAGCCGCGATTCATCGAGCGGCGAGGAAACCAACGAGGTCCCTGCCGTGCCAGTCAATTGAGACTTCGCCGGCACGGCAGGGAAACGGCGGGTAAACTGGAAAGGTCCGGTGTTTTCAGCCGGGATGGATTCAACGGTTGTACGGTCTTAAGGGAGACTTCATGAACAAGGCAATCATCACCGTCGTCGGTCAGGACACGGTCGGCATCATCGCCCGCGTCTGCACGTATCTGTCGAAGCACCACGTGAACGTGCTCGACATCTCGCAGACCATCATCGACGGCTTCTTCAACATGATGATGATCGTCGACTATTCCGAATCCGACAAGGATTTCAGCGCCATGGTCGGCAATCTCGAGGATCTCGGCGACGACATCGGCGTGCGCATCCGCTGCCAGCGCGAGGAGATCTTCACCAAGATGCACCGCGTGTGATACGCGCCGCGGGAAGGGATTACATACCATGCTGAATATCATGGAGGTCCACGAGACCAATCAGATGATCGAGCAGGAGAAGCTCGACGTGCGCACCATCACGATGGGCATCAGTCTGCTCGACTGCGCGGCCGCCGACGTGGACACCGTCTGCGACAACGTCTACAACAAGATCACGTCGTATGCCAAGGACCTGGTGAAGACCGGCGAGGAGATCAGCCGCGACTACGGCATCCCGATCGTCAACAAGCGCATCACCGTCACGCCGATCTCGCTGGTCGGCGCCAGCTCGTGCAAGACGAGCGACGACTTCGTCAAAATCGCGCACGCGCTCGACAACGCGGCCAAGAAGGTCGGCGTCGACCTGATCGGCGGCTATTCCGCACTGGTCTCGAAGGCCATGACCCCGGCCGAGGAGCTGCTCATCAGGTCGCTGCCCAAGGCGCTCGCCGAGACCGACCTCGTGTGCTCGTCGGTGAACGTCGGCTCCACGAAGACCGGCATCGACATGAACGCGGTCGAACTGCTCGGCCACATCATCAAGGACACGGCCGAGCTCACGAAGGACAACGACTCCTACGGCTGCGTGAAGTTCGTGGCGTTCTGCAACGTGCCGGACGACAACCCGTTCATGGCGGGCGGATTCCATGGCGTGACCGAGGGCGACGCCGTCATCAACGTGGGCGTCTCCGGCCCGGGTGTCGTCTCCCGTGCGCTCGATGCCGCCAAGGGCAAGGACTTCGAGTTCCTGTGCGAGACCATCAAGCGCACCGCGTTCAAGATCACGCGCGTGGGCCAGCTGGTGGCGCAGGAGGCGTCGCGCCGTCTCGGCATCCCGTTCGGCATCATCGACCTGTCGCTGGCCCCGACGCCGGCCGTGGGCGATTCGGTCGGCGAGGTGCTGGAGAAGATCGGCCTCGAACAGGTTGGCGCGCCCGGCACGACGGCCGCGCTGGCCATGCTCAACGACCAGGTGAAGAAGGGCGGCATCATGGCGTCGTCGTACGTCGGCGGCCTGTCCGGCGCGTTCATCCCCGTCTCCGAGGACAAGAACATGATCGACGCCGCCACATCCGGCTGCCTGACGATCGAGAAGCTCGAGGCCATGACCTGCGTGTGCTCGGTCGGCCTCGACATGATCGCCATCCCCGGCGACACGTCCGCCGCCACGATCTCCGGCATGATCGCCGACGAGGCGGCCATCGGCATGGTGAACCAGAAGACCACGGCCGTGCGCGTGATTCCCGTGGCCGGCAAGGGCGTGGGCGAGATGGCGAACTTCGGCGGCCTCATGGGCTATGCGCCGATCATGCCCGTCAACCAGACGGGCTGCGAGGCGTTCGTGACCCGCGGCGGCCGCATCCCCGCCCCGATCCACAGCTTCAAGAACTGACGAACAACCGTCGAGCAACCCCTCCTGTCTCCCGTCATCCTGAGCGGAGCCGGTTGCGGCGGAGTCGAAGGATCCGGAACCGACCAGTGGCGCAAGATCCTTCGACTCCGGGCTTCGCCCTCCGCTCAGGATGACAACAATCACCCCGGAGCTGTGCCCTCCGCTCAGGACGACGGTGGCTGTCCCGGGAGCTGTGCCTTCCGCTCAGGACGACGGTGGCTGCCCCGGGAGTCGTGCCTTCCGCTCAGGACGACAAAGAACGGCTCGCCCCCAGCATTCCGCGCTTCCTCATGTACATGACGTAGTACGGCACCTCGAACAGCAGCATGGCGCTCCATCCGATCGCGCATGCGAAACTGATGCCGTACATGCCCAGCGATCCGATCAACACCCACGTGAACACCGCACGCAACGACGCCTGGATGAACGTGGAGACCAGCGTGACCGACATGTTCCCCATGCCGCGGAAGAACCCCTGGATGCCGTTGGTGAACGACGGGAAGATATAGAACAACGCCATCGTCGTCAGATACTGGCTGCCCAGGTCGACGACGCGCGTCTGGTCGGCGGTCACGAACAGGTGCATGATCGGCCGGTGCAGCAGCAACACGACCAATCCGATGAGAATCCAATAGAAGAATTCCAAGCGAAGTCCCGCACGGAATCCGGGACGGATGCGATCAGTCCTCCCGGCGCCGCGGTTCTGCGCCACATACGTCGTGATGCCGTGCGAAATGCTCTGCTGCGGCGTGAACGCGAAATCATCCACACGCGTGACGGCGTTGAACGCGGCGATCACATCCACGCCCAACGAATTGACCGCGCCCTGAATGAGCAGCTTGGCGATCGGCTGAATCGACTGCTGCAGCGCCGTGACCGAACCATACTCCCACGTCGTGCGCAGCAACGCGAGGTCTATGCCGAATTCGTCCCGCCGAATACGGAAGTCGGGCATCCTCCACGCCATGAACACGGCGGTCATCGTCATGGCGAGCGCCTGCGCGATGACGTCGGTCGTGGCCGCCCAGTCGATGCCGAAGCCGAGGAATCCGATGCAGACGAAGTCCAGCAGGCCGTTGACCGTCAATGCGATGCTGAGGAACACCAGCGGGGTCTTCGAATCGCCGGCGCTTTTCAGCGCGGCGGCGAGCGCGTTATAGCAATACGTGAACGGCACGCCGAGGAACGTGATGCGCAGGTACGTCCTGGTCATCGCGAACGCTTCCGCAGGAACGTTCAATACGCGCAGCAGCGGCACGGTCAGCGCGAATCCCAATGCGGCGACGGCAACCGACACGATCAACCCGGAGATGATGGTCGTCGACATCTCGCGTCGCAGGCGTGAAAGGTTCTTCGCGCCGTAGTATTCGCTCATCAGCACGCCGGCGCCCATCGTCAGGCCCGAGATGCCGAGGATCAGCAGGTTCATGATCGGGCTGGCCAT
Organism: Bifidobacterium pluvialisilvae; assembly: GCF_019331695.1. GTDB lineage: Bacteria > Actinomycetota > Actinomycetes > Actinomycetales > Bifidobacteriaceae > Galliscardovia > Galliscardovia pluvialisilvae. The sequence goes on along the minus strand of NZ_JAHBBI010000002.1, from coordinate 279,588 downwards.
GCCGGTGGCGGCGAGCGCCTCCTTGCCGATGAACCGGCCGACGATGATGGCGTCGAGCGCGTTGTACGACAGTTGGAAGACGTTGGTCAACACCAGCGGAACGGCGTAGTTCACGAGATGCGGTGTCGGTCTGCCTTCGGTCATGTCGATTGTTGCCATGGTTGCATACTAGGCTCGCCAATTCACGAATCATCAGTTACTGCCGATTTTTGCATGATTTTGAGGGGTATCTGGCGATTCGTGAATTGGATGCCGCGCAACGCGCCGACATCCGCACTTCCCCATATAATGTTTTCTCGTCCGGGACACGAAAGCACCCGGCATCGCTGATTTCATCATCGGGGCACATTCAGGCGACCGCTTTCCCTATCGTTCGTTGTGGGCAAGTATGCGGCGATCTCGCGCGCATGAGGTCGATATATGTATCGCGATAAACGGTTTGAATCGCGATATTCCGAGGCGGGAGCATGCCCGCCGTGTTGTATAACGCTTTCTTGATTTCCGAAAGGCAATAGTGTCCGATATCAATATGCCCATCGAGGGCGTCACCGAAGAGACGACGATTACCGAAACAACCACCGATAACGACGAGACGACGGCCCCTGCCGAACCCCCCCAGCCCACGTTCTTCGAGCTCGGCGTGCCGAAGCCGATCGTCCGCGCGCTCGCGGACGACGGCAAGACCCGCGCGTTCCCCATCCAGGCCGATACGCTGCCGGATTCGCTCAAGGGCCGTGACATCCTCGGCCGCGGCGCGACCGGTTCCGGTAAGACGCTCGCGTATTCGATTCCGCTGGTCGCGCGGATCTCCCAGCGTGCGACGCCGACGCGTCCGCGCGCGCTGATCCTCGCCCCCACGCGCGAGCTGGTCAATCAGATCAACGACGTGGTGTCGATGCTCGCCGACGCCCGCCATATGAAGACGACGACCGTCTACGGCGGCGTGCGCCAGAACCGTCAGGTCAACGACCTGCGTCGCGGCACCGACATCGTGGTGGCCTGCCCGGGCCGCCTGCAGGACCTCATCAACCAGCACCGCTGCCGTCTTGACGACGTGGAGGTCGTGGTGATCGACGAGGCCGACGAGATGGCCGACATGGGCTTCCTGCCCGAGGTCACCAAGCTGCTCGAACAGGTACCGGAGGACTGCCAGCACATGCTGTTCTCGGCCACGCTCGACAACGACATCGATTCGCTGGTGAAGCGTTTCCTGCATGAGCCGAAGGTGCATGAGATCGATTCCGCCACCGCGCAGGTGGCGACGATGACGCAGCATGTGTTCCAGGTGTCCGCGAAGGACAAGCCGGGCGTGGTCGAGGCGTTGGCGTCGGGCACGGGCAAGCGCATCATGTTCACGCGCACGAAGAGCTTCGCCACCGAGCTGACGGCGCGTCTGATCGCGGCGGGCATTCCGACGGCCGAGTTGCAGGGTGATCTTTCGCAGAGCCTGCGCGAACGCAACATGCGCGCGTTCCGTTCGGGCGAGGTGCATGTGATGGTGGCCACCGATGTGGCGGCGCGAGGCATGGACATCAGCGGCGTGGAACTGGTCGTGCAGATCGACCCGCCGCGCGATCCGAAGTCGTTCCTGCATCGTTCCGGCCGCACCGCGCGCGCCGGCAAGGACGGCGACGTGGTGACGCTGGTCACCTCGCATCAGCGTCGAGGCACGGCCCGCATGCTGCGCCGCGCCGGCATCGACTGCAAGTTCGTGCGTGTGACGGCGGAATCCCCCGAAGTGCTGGAGCTGGTCGGCGAGAAGGCGCCGCTGGTCGACGACTGGACGTTGCCGATGCTGGACAACGGTGCGAAGAAGAAGGGCCGTCGCGGCGATGGGCGTGGGTTCCGTGGCGGCCGTCGCTTCGACGACCGGGGCCGTGGCGAGCGCCGCCGGGATGACCGCCGTGGCGACCGTCCGTTCCGTGGTCGCCGTGACCATGGGCGTGACGACGACCGGTTCGCCTACGCCGACGACCGCCGTGGAGGACGCAGGGACTTCAAGCACGACCGTTTCGACCGTGATTTCGACCGTCGCGAGCGGTTCGGCCGCGGTGACGAACGCTTCGACCGTGGCGGGCGCAAGGGTCGCTTCGACCGTGACGACTACCGCAAGGACCGCCGCAACGACGACCGCCGTGACGGTTTCTCACGCGGTGGACGCCGGAACCGTTCCGAACGGGATTTCGACCGCTTCGAAAACGGTGGATTCCGCAGGAACCGTTTCGAGAGGAAGGACCGTCGCGACCGTCAGGATGATTTCCGTCGCGGGGGCCGCAACGGCCGCGGCTACGACAGGGACGCCTCGGGCAAGCACCACCACTCCACCAAGCGCGACCGCCAGCACTCCTACCGCTGAGCGCCGTTCATGAACGGGACTTTTCTCCCCTGAAGCAGGTCCCGCCCCTTGTCCAGGCACCTATCCTTATCTTCTGGGGTGACGAGAGACGAGAGCCGGGGTATTGGCATTGGGATTCCAACGTCAATACCCCGGCTCTCGTTTGTAATCACCCCAGAAGATGGAGATACGCGGCTCCGGCTCCATGAATCACCCCAGAAGATGAATATTGCCGGTTAACCGCATCAGGAAAACCTCTCCGCAGCGGCCTTGGACAGTCCACAGGACTGTCCAAGCCACGCTGATTGCTTTCAGCGCCAATCAGGCGTTGCGGGATGCGGACGAGCTGGCCACGGCCGCAAGCGCACGCGGGGCGTGGAAGCCTCGGCGGGCGAATTCGTCGGCGATCTTCTGCGCGACCTCCTCGCTCCTGCCCTCATCCACCAGCGCGATGATGGAGCCGCCGAAGCCGCCACCGGTCATGCGCGCACCGTAGGCGCCGTTATGGCGGGCCACATCCACGGCCACATCCAGTTCGGGCACGGTCACCTCATAATCGGTGGCCAGCGAATCATGCGAGGCGTTGAACAGGCGTCCGGCCTCTTCGATGTCGTTGTTGGCGAACGCGTGCACGAAGCTGCGCACACGTTCGATCTCGGTGACGACGTGGCGCACGCGCTTCTTCATCACATCGTCCGGCAGGGCGTCCAAGGTCTCCTTGAGCGACTGGAACGGGTCGCCGGCCTTCATGATGCCGTCGGCGCAGTAGCGCAGGTTCGGCACCTTGAGGATCTCGGCGGCCTTCTCGCAGGTGGCGCGGCGTTCGGCGTACTGGCCGTCGTTGAGCTGATGCGGCGCCTGCGTGTCGAGGGCGAGCAGTTCGAGCTTGTTGGCCTTGAGGTCGAACGCCTGCTGCGAGACGTTCTCCAACGGCGTCAGCTCGGGGCGGCAGTCGAGCAGCAACGCCTTGTTCTCCTCACAGCGCATGGACGCGTTCTGGTCGAGGCCGCCGGTGGAGGCGCCGGCCATCTCGTTCTCCGACTTGATGGCGGCGTTGATGAGCGTCACACGGCCGGCGTCGGACTGGCCGTAGCCCAGGCCGTACACGTCGTCCAAGGCGAGCGCGGTGGAGCAGGTCATGGCGGCCGACGAGCTCAGGCCGGAGCCGAGCGGCACGCAGGAGACGAACGCGGCGTCGAATCCACGCACGTTGAAGCCCTTTTCACGCAGCGCCCATGCCACGCCGATTGGGTAGGCGCCCCATCCGTCGACGCCGCGGGCCTTGAGACCGTCAAGGTCCGCGGTGACGACCTCGTCGGGACTGATCTCGGACACCACGCGGGCGATGGTGTCGGTGCGCGGCTTCAGCGCGATGAACGTGCGGTGCGGCAGCGCGATCGGCAGGCACAGGCCGGCGTTGTAGTCGGTGTGCTCACCGATGAGGTTCACGCGGCCCGGGGCGCTCCACACGCCCTCCGGCTTCTCGCCAAACGCCTTCTCGAACAGTTCCGTAACGCGGGAGACGCCTTCGTCCGCCTCGATCGGGGCAATGAATTCTACGTTCGCCATGATTCTCCTTCCTCGCAGCATGGCATTCATACCCGAACATATGGCGTTCGCCGATAACACGCCATTCCATTATCAAACAGATAATGTTTGGGTATGTTAAGTTTTGTTCGCTTATCGACAAGTATAGTCACATAATCCGCGATAACGCAATTCGCGGCGCGCATAAAGCATACGATTCTCACAACATTGTGCGTATATGTGCGATTGATGAATCGTCGCTCACATCCCGAGCGAAATAGGACGTCTTATGTCATCCCGGGCGACGATTGGACGACCTCCCGTCATCCCGGACGACAGCCTCGGCCGGAGTCGAAGAATCAGAAGCCAGCGGGGGCGAGATCCTTCGACTCCGCCGCTACGCGGCTCCGCTCAGGATGACAGTTGGGATAGGCCGCAGCTCAGGATGACAGTTGGGATAGGCGCCGCCCCGGCCCGGATGACGATTGAGATAAGCCGCAGCCCGCCCCGGATGACGGTCGGGACAAGCCGCAGCCCCACCCCGGATGACGGTGAGGGGGTAGACGGCACCTAGTCGATGTCGACGTCGCCGAGCTCGTGGAAGCGCTTGGCGATGAGCTCCGGCGTCGTGTCGGAAATCCAGGCGGCCATGCCGGACTCGGAGCCGGCGAGGTACTTGATCTTGTTGGCGGCGCGGCGGAAGCTGAAGAACTGCAGGTTCAGGCGGTAGTTCTCGCGGCGCGGGTCGTGAATCGGCGCCTGATGCCAGGCGGCGATGTACGGCAGGTCCATGCCCTTGCCGTCGCCCTTGTCGAAGAACGCGTTGCCACGCTTGAGCAGGTGCGAGTACATGGACGCCAGGTCCCAGCGCTCCTGGTCGTTGAGCTGGTCGAGCGTGAGCACGTCGCGCACCGGGGCCACATGCACCTCCAGAGGCCAGCGGGCGGCGGCCGGCACGTAGGCGACCCAGCTGTGGTTGCGCATGACCACGCGTTCCTTGGCCTCCAGCTCGGCGTTCATGAGGTCCTTGAGCAGGTTGCCGCCGGTCTTCTCATGGTAGGCCTCGGTATGCTTGAGCTCGGCTTCCATCTTCGGTGCGATGAACGGGTAGCAGTAGACCTGGCCGTGCGGGTGGGCAAGCGAGACGCCGATCTCGGCGCCGTGGTTCTCGAACGGGAAGATCTGCTCGATGCCGTCCATGGCGGAGATCTCGGCGGTGCGGAACGCCCACGCCTCGACGACCGTGCGCAGTCGCGAGACCGGCAGGTCGGCGGGCAGGCCGTGCTCGTTCGGGTCGAAGCAGATGACCTCGCAGCGTCCGGCGGCCATCTTCTTCTCCCACAGCGGATTGCCGTCCACATAGGTCACGTCCTCGGAGCGGCCGGGCACGCGCACCATCGACGGGAAGCGGTTCTCGAACACGACGACGTTGTAGTCGGTGTCGGGCACCTCGCCGTCCTGGTACGGGTCGCCGGGCTTGCGGGCGGCCAGCGGGTTGCCCTTGGCGGTGGCGCCGGGGCCGGCGGTGATCGGTCGGTTCATGCGCGCGGTGGCCATGGGGATCCAGTCGCCGGTCAGCGGGTCGCGGCGCATCTCGGGGGCCGCGTAGGGCACCTCCTCGCCGGCGGCGTTCAGCTGGTTGGCGAACCGGTAGGCCAGCGGGCGCGGATCCTTGAGTTCGCGGGTCTTCGCCCCGGACACGTATTCCGGGTCGTCGTCGAGATAGAAGAAGTCTCGTCCATCCGCCAGCGTGGTGGGTGTGATGCGGATATGCTCCTTCGCATAGTCTCCGGGCGCATACTGATTGAATTCAGTCATTGCTGTTCTCTTTCCTTGTCGGTGTCGCCCTGAGCGGCCAGGACGAGTTCCTTCACCAAATCCTTTGCCTGTTCGGCGTATTCGGGGTTGAGGCCGTCGTCGGTGATGAGCACGTCGATGGATTCGAAGCTCGCGAACATGGACAACGACGTGTTGTCCCACTTCGTATGGTCGGCGAGCACGATCTTGCGGTCGGCGATGTTGATGAGCGCCGCGTCGGTGGCTGATTCCAGCGAGTTCGGCGTCAGGAAGCCCCGTGGCATCGAGACGGAGTGCGTGCCGAGGAACAGCGTGTTGACGCGCAGCGACGAGATGACCTTGTCGGCGATCGGCCCGACCAGCGAGTTCGACCGGGTGAGCACGCCGCCGGTGACGATGACCTCGGCGTCCTTGTTCTCCATGGCCTGCACGAGTTCGGCCACGGGAATGGAGTTCGTGAGGATGGTGATGCCGGACGAGTTCTCGCTTTCCAGCAGATGCTGGGCGAAGATGTAGGCCGTGGTGCCGCCGCCGATGGCGATGACGTCGCCGGGCGAGACGTAGTTGATGGCCTGCCGGGCGATGGCGTCCTTGAGGCCGATGTCCATCTGTGATTTGACGGAGAAGAGGGGTTCAGCGAGCAGGGTGCTGGTCGTGACCGCACCGCCGTGGACACGTTTGAGCAGGCCTTTGTCCGCGAGCTCGGCGATGTCTCGGCGGATCGTCATTGATGAGACGCCGAGCTCCTTGCTCAATGCCGTGATACGCACAGCGCCGCGCGTACGCAGCCTGCTGAGAATCACATGCTGTCGTTGTGAGGAAATCATAGTAACATTATCGCACACAACTACTCAAAAAGTAAAGTTAAATGAACACGCGGCGTATTCCCCACACCGTCACCCGCCACAGCGCCTCCACAACAATGGCGGAACTCATCTTCGACACGCCCCTGACACGCTGCACGAACGTGATGGGCACCTCTCGGATCACGCCGCCGGCCGCGGCCACACGCCTCGTCATATCGATCTGGAAGACGTATCCGCTGGCCTGCACATCCGAAAAATCAATGCGCCGCAGCATCGACGCCCGGTACGCCCGGAACCCCGCGGTCATGTCGTAGACGCGCAGCCCCAGCATCGTGCGTGCATACCACGATCCGCCGCGCGAGATCAGATCGCGGTACCATGGCCAGTCCTCCATGCCGCCGCCGGGCACGCGACGCGAGCCGATGACCAGGTCGACGTCCGCATCACCGCATACGACATCCAGCAGACGCGGCAGGTCGGCCGGCCGGTGCGAGCCGTCCATGTCCATCTCGCAGACCACATCGTAGCCATGGTCCAGCGCCCAGCGGAAGCCGGCCAGATACGCCGGCCCGAGGCCGTTCTTCTCACGGCGGTGCATCACGTGGATGCGGTGGTCGCGCGAGGCCATATCGTCGGCCAGCTCGCCGGTGCCGTCCGGCGAGCCGTCATCCACGACCAGCACGTGGACGTCGGGGCAGTGGTCGAACACCCCGCCCAGCGTGACGGGCAGGTTCTCGCGTTCGTTATACGTGGGCATCACCACCACGACCGACAAGGAACCGTCGCGTCCGTCCATCGACTTCGTCATCATCACACTCCATATATGTACGTCTTTATGTATATGCACGCCCGCGCGGAATCGCGTCATGCATCGTCATGACATGCGATTTCCGCCATTTGCCATATCGTATTGTCGCACGTCATCGCCGCCGCGCATATGCGCGGGACAAGGGGAAACGCCGGACGACGTCGTTCGTCCGCCCCGATGGCGGCGACGGACGACGATGATTCGCCCAGCGTTTCCCCATCCGGCGAGGTAGACTACATATTCTAGGTGTCTATTCTGTCCAGACCAACGAAGCACGGAGGTGAGGACCCTAGTGATCCACGACAACGGCGAAGGTGAGATGGAACATCAACGCGATGCCCTTCTGCACACCGCCCTCTTCAAGCAGGTAAGGCCCGACGAGGCCGATTTGCTGCTCCCCCATCTTCAGCGTCGATACTACGCTAAAGGCGACGCGGTGTTCCGCGAGGGGGATACGGATCATCGACTGTACCTGCTGGAGAACGGCAGGGTGAAGCTCATCCGCGAGTCAAGCGACCACCGCATCCACCTGCTCAGCATCCACGGCCGCGGCGAGGTGCTCGGCGAGATTCCCGTATTCGATCCGACCGGCGGACCGCGCACCGCGTCCGCCATCGTCATGACCAACGGCACCGTCGTCTCCTCGCTGGAGCGCAGCGCCATCTTCGCGTGGCTGGACGAGCATCCGCGCGTGGCCATCGACATGCTCCAGGTGATGGGCAACCGCGCCCGCCTGAACAACGAACGCATCACCGACCTCGTGTTCGCCGACGTGCCGGGACGCCTCGCGAAGACGCTCATCGACCTGGCGCAGCGGTTCGGCGAGCCGAGCGAGGACGGCCTCGTGGTGCCGCACGACCTGACGCAGGAGGAGATGGCGCAGCTCGTGGGCGCCTCGCGCGAGACGGTGAACAAGGCGCTCATGGAGTTCACCCAGCGCGGGTGGATTTCGCGCAAGGGCCGCACCATCATCATCTACCAACCAGGCAAGCTCATCCGCAGGGCGCACCAGTAACGGACACGGGGGAAGGGAGTCAGACGAACCCCGCAGAATCCGCCCTTTGTCATCCTGAACGGGTGTCCCGTCCTGTCATCCTGAGCGAGCGGAGCGAGTCGAAGAATCTACAGGCATCAGATCCTTCGACTCCGGGCTTACGCCCTCCGCTCAGGATGACAATGGGAGGTGGTTGCCCTCCACTCAGGATGACAGGAGGGGGCACACGACCCCGCCGGGGACGGCAAAGGCCCATTCACCGAACTTTCAGGAAATTCCTATGGAATGGCAGTGCTGTGGAGATTGGGAACCCAGTGATAAAAGGTAGAGTCGGCATTTTACAATGGGCACCATGCCCGAAAAGAAACCAAAGACAGCACGTCGTGTATTCACGCTGATCCTGGCTTACCTCCTCTTCTGCGTCGCCGGCGGCGTGGTCGCATCAGGATTCATGCTTCCTGCCGTATTCGGCGCCAACACCGTGACCAAGAGCCTGACCGCGCAGCTCAAGGCCGAGGACATCGACTTCGACCTCGCCGACCTGCCGCAGCAGTCGCGCATGTACGCGCGCGACGGCAAGACGGTCATCGCCACGTTCTATGAGCAGAACCGCATCATCGTCCCGCTGAAGGACATCTCCGACCTCATGCAGAAGGCCGTCGTGGCCCGTGAGGACCACCGCTTCTTCGAGCACACGGGCATCGATCCGCAGGGCATCGCGCGAGCGTTCGTGCAGACGTACATCAAGAAGGGCGACACGCAGGGCGGATCGACGCTCACCCAGCAGTACGTCAAGAACATCCTCATCGACCAGGCGCTGGAGGACGACGACCCGATCGCCGCATACCACGCGCAGGAGGAGACCATCGCGCGAAAGCTGCGCGAGATGCTCATCTCCGTCGAACTGGAGAAGAAATACAGCAAGGCCGAGATCCTGCAGGGCTACCTCAACATCGCCCAGTTCGGCAAGAACGTGTACGGCGTGGAGACCGCCGCACAGCGCTACTTCTCCAAGAGCGCCAAGGACCTCAACCTCGTGGAGTCGGCCACGATCGCCGCCATCACGAAGAACCCGACCAGCTACGACCCGCTGGTCAACCCCACCGAGGCCGAGAAGCAGCGCAACATCACCCTCGACCTCATGAGCGAATGGGGCTTCGTCTCCAAGGCCAAGACCGATGCTGCCAAGAAGATTCCGCTGGCCAAGACGCTGCATAAGAAGAGCGTGGCGGTGGGCTGCCAGGCGGCAGGCAACGCCGCGTACTTCTGCGACTACACACTGCACCAGATCGAGAACTCCACGCTGTACGGCAAGACGCTCAAGGAGCGCAAGCGCCTCATCAAGCAGGGCGGCCTCAACATCTACACCACGATGGACGTCAACGCGCAGAACGCCGCATGGAAGGCCGTGACCGACAACCTCCCGGTCGACGACCCCAGCGGGTACGAGAACATCATCGCGGCCATCAAGCCCGGCACCGGCGAGGTGCTGGCCCTCTCGCAGAACCGCATCTACGACGTGGCCGGCTCCCCGGGCACCACCAAGACGTCGATGAACTACGCGGTCGACCAGAAGGACGGCGGCGGCACCGGCTTCCAGATCGGTTCGACGTGGAAGCCCATCAACTTCGCGGCATGGGTCAAGTCCGGCCATTCCATCAACGAACCGCTGGCCACGTACACCAGCTATCCGGTCTCCTCGTTCCCCGGCGCCGGACGCGCCACCGACGTGTGGGAGCTGCAGAACTCGGGCGGCGGCACCGTGAGCCCGGAGACCCCGCTGCAGGCGCTGAACCAGTCGCACAACACCACGCAGGCGTCCATGGCGCAGATCATCGGCCTCAAGCCGATCGCCGACATGGCGCAGACGCTCGGCTACCATCGCCCCGACGGGCAGCCGATCTCGAAGCTCTCGCCGTCCATGGTCATCGGCACCATGCCGGCGTCCCCGCTGACCATGGCGAACGTGTACGCCACGATCGCGGCCAACGGCAAGGAGTGCACGCCCATCGCCATCACGAAGATGACGAGCTCGGCCGGCAAGACGTTCAAGGTGCCGAGCGCGAACTGCCATCAGGCCGTCTCCTCGGCCGTGGCGCAGACCACCGCCTACGCGATGAACCTCAACGTCACGCAGGGCATCGCCAAGGACGCGCAGCTCAGCGGCGGCCGCAAGACCTTCGCCAAGACCGGTACGAGCGAGCAGAACGCACTGGCCACGTCCGGCTTCGTGCCGCAGGTGGCGGCCTTCGCCATCATCACGAACGCCGAGAACTCCGGCACATCGCTGTACGGCACCATCAACGGCGTCTACCGTTCGTCCTGGTACGGCTCCGACATCGCCCTGCCGACGTGGAAGGAGTTCATGGAGACGTATCTCTCCACGGCCAAGATTCCGATCGACAACAACTACGGAACGGGCGACATGTCAGGTTCCGGCACCAGTTCGGGGTCGTCGGATAATTCGTCCTCCGGCACGACGGGCGGCACGGGCACCGGCACGACCGGCGGCGCCTCCGGTACGACCGGCAACACCGGCGGGGCCACGTCCGGCACCGGCACCGGCACCACGGGTGGCACCTCCGGTACGACGGGCGGCACCACCTCGGGTACGACATCAGGTACCACATCGGGTACCACATCCGGCACGACCGGCCAGTAATCGGCCCGCCGACGGCATGTGGTAGAACAGGCGTAGGGGAATACTCTACGCCTGTTTTTTCATATGCACCCGTCGTATACGAACCGTCGGGCCGTGGCAACGGCCCGCATCGGCATACGACATTCGTCGTGAAGGAGACGATACATGGCCGAGAAGCCAAGGAAACCGCATCTGTTCGACCCGTTGGCGCTGCGCGGCGTCGACATCCGCAACCGCATCTGGCTGCCGCCGATGGACACCTACTCCGTCTATGCGCAGGACGGCAAGCCCACGCCATTCCACTACCAGCACTACGTCTCCCGCGCGCTCGGCGGCTTCGGCATGGTGATCGTCGAGGCCACGGCGGTCAGTCCGGAGGGCCGCATCTCCCCCAACGACGTCGGCCTGTGGAACGACGACCAGATCGCCGCATGGCGCTGGATCGTCGACGACATCCGCAACGCCGGCGCGGTCCCGGCCATTCAGCTCAACCATGCCGGACGCAAGGGCTCCACCGGCGCGTTCTCCATCGGATACCAAGGCCAGAGCATTCCCGCCGAGGCCGGTGGATGGGGCACCGTCGCGCCGTCGGCGATTCCGTATGGCAACTACGCCACGCCGCATGAACTCACCGTCGACGAGATTCACGGCATCGTGGACCAATTCCGCGCCGCGACGGAACGCGCGGTCAAGGCTGGCTTCCAGGCCATCGAAATCCATGCCGCGCACGGCTATCTGCTCAGTGAGTTCCTCGATCCGCTGACCAACGAGCGCACGGACGAATACGGCGGCGGACTTGACGGTCGCATGCGTCTGCTGGTGGAGGTCGCCGACGCGGCGCGCAGCGTCATGCCCGACACCCTGCCGCTGCTGGTGCGCATCTCGGCCACCGACTGGGCCGCCGGCGGCTGGGACCTCGACCAGACCGTGGAGACGGCCCGCGTACTGCGCGGCCACGGCGTCGACCTCATCGACGTCTCGACCGGCGGCATCGTCCCCGGCGTGACCATCCCCGCAGAGCCGGGATACCAGGTGCCGTTCGCGCAGCAGATTCGCAAGCGCGCCGACGTGCGCACCACGGCCGTGGGTCTCATCACCAAGGCCAAGCAGGCCGACAAGATCATCCACCGCCGTGACGCCGACGCCGTGGAGATCGGACGTGCGGCGCTGCGCAACCCGTACTGGCCGTTGCGTGCCGCCTACAAGCTCGGTCTCACCACCGAGCAGGCCCCCTACCCCGACCAGTACGTCCGCGGCGCGTTCTGACAGCCAGAACTACTGCACGTCCACGCCGACGGCTTCGGCAACGTTGTCGAAGCCGTCCTCGTGGAGCAGTTCGACCAGACCGCGCTTCAACGTCGTGATGTTCTGCGGCCCGCAGTACATCAGCGACGAGATGAACATGACCAGCGAAGCGCCGGCGCGAATCTTCAGATATGCCTGCCTCGGGGTGAACACGCCGCCGATGCCGGCGATGGCGAACCGGTCGCCGTACTCGCGGTAGGTCTGCGCCACCATGGCGTCGCTGCGTTTGCGGCACGGCAACCCGGAAAGGCCGCCCTGCCAGTCGGCCGGCACATCGTCCATGCCGGTGCGGTCCTTCTGCAGGTTCGCGATGGAGACGCCCTGCACGTTGTGGTCGGCCAGCACGTCGAGCAGCTCCTTGAACTCGGGCCACTGCTTGTTGAGCGGCAGTTTGACGAGCACCGGCTGCGGACGGTCCACCTTGTCGAGTTCGGCGAACAGGCGGTCGAGGTTGTTCGGGTCGTCGGTGAACGGCTCGCCGGCCTTGGTGTTCGGGCAGGAGACGTTGACCTCAATCATGTTCGTACGGCCGACGGCGCGTTCGAACGACGTGCGGTAGTCGGCGATGCCCTCGTCCAGGTCGCCGACCAGGTCGTCGTTCGTACGGGCAATCGACACGGACATCCTCATGGTCTTCGCGGTCGTATAGGCCTTCTCCGCACGGGCGATCACCTTTTCGGAGCCGTCGTTGGCAAGCCCGGCGTGCACGACCATCGAACCGTAGTCGGGCAGGCGGTGGAACCACGGGCGGGGGTTGCCGGCGCAGGGGCGCGCGGTCGTCGATCCGACGGTCTCGAAGCCGAATCCGGCCGCGTCCAGTACGGTCGGCAGCTGGCAGTCCTTGTCGAGTCCGGCGGAAAGACCGAAGGGATTGTGGAAGCGGATGCCCATGACCTCGGTCTCCAGCGCGGGATCGGTGTAGTCGAGCATCTCACGCAGCAGCCACATCAGCGGCGGCACGTGACCGGCGGCCGCACAGCCGGCGATCATCGTATCGTGGGCCTTGTCCGGCGGCATGGCGAAGAACGCCTTCTTGGCGACGTTTCTGTAGGCAAAGGTGAACAGATCGGTGCTGGCCTTGTTGATGGCGTTTTGTACTGGCGACTGCGACACGTAACTCATACAGTCCTTTTTACACGCATTCGCCGCCCAACGCCATCACATTGTCTCAGGGGTTTGTGGGTCTGACGGTTCGCGCCAAATCGGGGTTTGTGGGTCCGACGGTTCGCCAAGTCAGGTTTGTGGGTCCGACGGGTTGCCGATTCGGGGTTGTGGGTCTGACGGGTCGCGCCAATCAAGGTTGTGGGTCTATCGGCTCGTCAAATCGGGTTTGTGGGTCCATCGGCTCGTCAAATCGGGTTTGTGGGTCCATCGGCTCGTCAAATCGGGTTTGTGGGTCCATCGGCTCGTGTAGAGGGGATTTTCGACGTCCCCATGTATATCCCGGACCCACAAACCTCTTAATGAACGGATTTACCCACGGTTATTGAACACCCCGGACCCACTAACGGCCGGAACCGATCCAACAGACCCACAAAACCAAACCTCAGACCCACAGAACACACGCGCGGACCCACAAAACCAAGCCCACAGACCCACAAAACCGAACGTACAGACCCACAACCCAACGCGCGGGTCACAAACCACACGCACAGGCCCACAAAACCATTTATGAATTGTTATGAATCTAGGGAATCCGATATGTCCAGTCGGGATTTTCGAACTTCTTTCCCGCCAACGATTCCGCCTCGTCGATGACGTCGGCGGGAAGATGCGCGGGCTGGGCGCCGGGAATGTGGGCGAGCGCGTACGCACGCATCGATTCGACGACGACGTCGCGGCCGAGCGACGTGAGCGTCCGCAGCGGCGTCACGCGTTTCTTCGCCGAGGAGACGGCCTTGTCGACGAGTTTTTCCCTGGATATGCGCAGTACACGGGTCATGAGCCCGGCGTCGATGTCGTACGCCATGGTGACGTGATGAAGCACGCAGCCGGGGCCGTGGCCATGGGGGTCGCCGAAGTCGTGGGAATTCTGCGGGCCGTGATTGCCGTACGAACCGCGCGGCGCAGGGAACCGGCGTTGTGCGGCGCCGCCGATCTTGCCGCCGTCCGTTGTGGCGATGTCGTTGAGCGACTGCGAGACGGCGGGGATGCCGATGGCGTGCAATGCGCCGAACGCCCATGTGTCGCAGAGCCGGTAGGATGCCGCGGCGTCGAGGCCGGCCGTGAACGATTCAGGCACGTACAGCGAATAGGTGATGGTGTCATCGGGCCGCACGAACATCGCGCCGCCGCCGGTCACGCGACGGACGACCGTGAAACCGGCGAGATCGGCCGCGCGCCCGTCGACTTCGTTGCGTACCGACTGATAGGCGCCGATGACGACGGCAGGGCTCCCCCACCGCCAGAACCTGAGCGTCGGCGGCTGGATTCCCGCTGCCACGCGCCGGGCGATGACCTCGTCAAGCGCCATCTGCATGGGGGGAGCGTACGGTTCGGCGTCGATGACGACGTCGACGCGCGGGGCGAGACTAGACCAGCGTTCGGTGAGATTTTCTGCCGGCTTGACGTCGGCAGGCTTGGTATCGGTGGGTTCGGGAGCGACGGATGCGCCGGTATCGGGGACGGCGACATCGACGGATTTGGCACCGCTCGCCATCCCCCGTCGGCGTTGCCGACAGACCCCGCCAGCAGGGGCGATATTGATGGGTCCCGACACAGTGTTGTTACCAGCGGGAACGATATTGTGGATGGCGCGCATCGTGGCGGTGACGATGGCGTCGGCGGTCGTACCGACCAGCCGCGTATGCGGATGACCGGCAATCACCGCTTCGATGGTGGCAAGCAGTGCAACGGCGTCGGGCGAAGTGCGGCAATCGTCGACGGATGCCGCATGGTCGTTCCCTTCGACGGATGCGATAATCTTCCCGTCGGCGCCCGTATCGGAGATTGCGTCAACGGTCACGCCAGCCGAGACGATGGCACGTTCGATGTCCGCGATCAGCGAACGGTCAGCTTCCCCGGCAACCGAACCGTTCTCGTCGATGAGGAAATCACCGTCGATATGGGCCTCCGTGATGGTGCTTCCGCACAATCGGACGGATACCGCCACCAGTTTGCCGCCGATCGTCTTGCATTCGCCGCGGCCGACGGTGCCGACGGTTGCTGCGGTCCGGGATTCAACGTTGCGTTTGACCATACCGCCACCGTATCGGCTCCCGTCTACGTCCGTTACGTTGTACACCGGGCAACGGATGGGAACCAAATGGCTCCTCCGGTTCCGGTCCGTTGCATCGCACGCAACGGATGGGCACCGCACCGTCCGCACGGTTCCGGTCCGTCGTATATACACGACGGATGGGAACCGGACGGCGTCCCCGCGTCCTGTCCGTCGCATCTACGCGACGAAACCGACCCGTGCAGCCCCTCCGATTCCCGTTCGTCGCATACATACGACGAAACCGCCCCGTGGACGATGCACGGGGCGGTTTCGTTACGTATGTGGGTGCAGGACCCGACGCATAGTGCGTGAAGCGCCGACTACAGGCGGGCGAGGATGTCGTTGCCGACCTGTTCGGTGCTACGCTGCGTGGAGCCGAGCTCCTCGATGTCGGCCTCCACGGCGGCGTCGATGCGGGCGGCGATGTCATCGTAGCCGAAGTGACGCAGCAGCATGGCGGTGGACAGCACGGCGGCCGTCGGGTTGGCGATGCCCTTGCCGGCGATGTCGGGGGCCGAACCGTGGATCGGCTCGAACATCGACGGATATTCGTTGCTGGCGTTGATGCAGCCGGAGGCGGAGTATCCCACGCCGCCGACTACGGCGCCGGCCTCGTCGGTGATGATGTCGCCGAAGAGGTTGTCGGTGAGGATCACGTCGAAGCGGCTCGGGTTGGAGACGAGGAAGATGGTGGTCGCGTCGATGTGCAGGTAGTCGTGCGTGACCTCGGGATATTCCTCGCCGACCTTGTCGACGATGCGCTGCCACATGTCGCCGGCGTTGACGAGCACGTTCTTCTTGTGCACGAGGGTGACGTGCTTCCTGCGCTTCATGGCCAGCTCGAACGCGTAGCGCACCACGCGCTCCACGCCGTAGGCGGTGTTGATGGACACCTCGGTGGCCACCTCGTCCGGCGTGCCGACGCGCACGGCCCCGCCGGCGCCGCAGTAGAGGCCCTCGGTGCCTTCGCGCACGACGACGAAGTCGATGTCGCCGGGGTTGGCGAGCGGCGAGGTGACGCCCTTGTACAGCTTGGTCGGGCGGAGGTTCACGTACTGGTCGAGCGCGAAACGCAGCTTGAGCAGCAGGCCGCGTTCGAGGATGCCGGCCTTGATGCGCGGGTCGCCGACGGCGCCGAGCAGGATGGCGTCCTGCTTCTTGATCTCCTCGAGCTCCTCGTCGGGGAGGATGGCGCCGTCGCGCAGGTAACGCTCGGCGCCGAGTTCGAAGTTGGTGTAGTTGAAGTCGATGACGCCTTCGGAGGCCTTCTCCAATACGGCCTGGGCGACGGGCGTGACTTCCTTGCCGATGCCATCGCCGGGGATGACCGCGATGTTCAATGTCTTCTTGTCATGTGCCATACCCAACAGGGTAGGTGCGCCCGTCCGAAACCAATGTCCGGAGTCCGTCTGGTGGACACACGGCGGTTGCCGAGGTCATTGCCGCATTGCCATGCGCGCAAGCTGCATCAGCGTCTTGGTACTGCCCGGCTTTGCGGTGTCGAGATAGGTCTGGTAATCGAATCCCACGGTGTCCATCGCCTCGCAGAGCGTGGCTCCTGACTCATATACGACGTCCGAGGGTATGAAGCTGGCGTCCAGCTTGCCGGATTGTATGTTCGGGACGATATACGTGAACGGCACGTTGTCCTTATTGGAGAAGTGCATGATGTTCAATGTCGTTCCCGTCGATCGGACGGCCTGGTCACGCACATATTGCGCGGTCCCTTCGAAGGTCTCCTCGCCGGCGTATGCGTGCACGAACTCGGGGTCGAGCCGGTTGAGCCGGTCCATGGCATCGAGGTATCCCGTTACGCCCTTCCGCACCTGCTGCACGTCCGGCGTCTTCTTTCCCAGTTCCTGTTGGGCGATGGTGAGCGAGGTATACGCCTCGCCGAGGGTTTCGAAGTTCTTCCCCTTGAGCGATTCGGTGGAGAATCTTCCGGTGTCGTTCAGCAGGCCGCCGTCCCAGTTCCAATGCTCTTGCTTGAGTTTGTGGAAACCCTCGTGGCTTGCCAGCGCCAAAAAGGTCTGGGCCGGATCCCGTTTGGCCTTCTTGCCACTGTATCGCTGCCAGAACACCGCATTGCCCTGGACCGTGGGCAACGACGTCCCCTCTCGTGGGAAGTTTCCGCTCAGCGGATTGCGGAGGATGGGCTGCATTTCAGGCGTGATCGGGGAAAGCCGATATACCTTCAACGGGGAATCATCCGGCATGGTGATGCGGGCGGCGAACAGCCAGCCGGGTTCATGTTCGGGATTGATGAGATACATCGCATGCGTATCGTTGTCTATCGATACGACGGGTTGACGAGACAGTGGATAATCGTGCCATACTTCCTTATGTTCCGTTGCCGGCATGGTTCCCGCCGGCTCCATCGGCCAGCGTTCGCTGCGTTGCGTGCATTCCAGACTCCCCCTCGTCATCATTCACGATTCCTCAGTAGGAATCATATTCAGAAGAGCTGAAATGTCGTGTCCCCGCCGATTCCAGTCGGCCGCGCCGACGGATCCCCCTCCTCCGGAGGGGAGGGGGATCCGGAAAGAGTCCAAACGCCTGCCTATTCGGTGATGCCCATGACGGCGAGGCACCAGGCGTTCTCGTAGGCGATCTCCTGCCAGCGCTTGTACCGGCCCGTCACGCCGCCATGGCCGGCCTCGACCTCGATCTTCGCGACGGCGTCGACCTCGGCCTCGGGCTCCTGCAGGCGGGCCAGCCATTTGAGCGGCTCCACATACAGCACGCGCGTGTCGTTCATCGACGTGGTGATGAACATGGACGGGAAGTGGCGGGTGCCGTACTCCTGCTCGCGCTCGTCGGCGTCCTGCACGTTCTCGTACGGGGAGTACTGCTTCATGTAGCGGTAGACCTCGGCGTTGTGCAGCGGGTCGCCCCATTCGTCCCATTCGGTGACGGTGAGCGGCAGCGACGTGTCGAGGATGGAGGTGAGCGCATCCACGAACGGCACGTCCGCCTCGATGCCGGCGTACAGCTGCGGCGCCATGTTGGCCACCGCGCCCATGAGCAGGCCGCCGGCCGAACCGCCGTTGGCCACGGTGCGCTTCGGGTCGGCGATGCCGTTGCGCTGCAGGGCGGCGGTCACGTCGATGAAATCGATGAACGTGTTCATCTTGTTGAGCTTGCGGCCCTGCTCGTACCAGCCGCGGCCGAGCTCGCCGCCGCCGCGCGTATGCGCCACCGCATACAGCACGCCGCGGTCAAGCATACTGAGGCGCGGCACGGAGAAGCTCGGGTCGGAGCTGATCTCGTAGGCGCCGTAGCCGGTGATGAACATCGGGGATTCACGCCGGTCGTAGCGGGCCGACATGTCCTCGTAGGAGAGGATGAGCTCGCGGGGCACCTCGATGACCTCATCGGTCAGGCCCTCCTTCGCGCCACGGAGCGCGGGGATGCGCCCACGACGCCACACCAGCGAGACGGGCACATGCTCGCCGTCGCGCACACGCACCCACATGCGCTTCTCCGCGTAGTCGGCGGGGTCGAAGTCGCCGAGCACGGTGGCGCGCTTGAGCAGCACGTCGGTGTCGGTCTCGGGGTCGTATTCGTGCAGCTCCCCCGGCTGCGTGTAGCTCACCGTGGTGTAGCGCAGGCGCGGCGCATCATACGAGGGGTTGCCGCTCATGCCGATGGAATACAGCTTGCCGTCCACGCGGGGCACGATGCCGCCGAACCCCCACGGGCGCCCGGCGAGGAAGTCGTCCTTGGCGGCCCGCTTGGGCATGACGGCCAGCTGCGGCAGGCTGTCGGCGCGGTACGAGAGCACCACGAAGTTGCGGTACATGGCGATGCCCTCGATGCGCAGCCCCTGCACGTCCTGCAGTATCTCCGGATTGTTCGTGATGTCGCTGAGCGTGCTGATGGACTGGTATCGGATGGCGCGCGTCTCGGGGGTGGGCTTGTGCCCGTGCGGCGGCTCGCATCCGGCCGGCGAGCCCTGCGCCACGCACACGCCCTCGCCCAGCTCGTACGGCGGCTCATGCGTGCGCATGTCGATGACGTCGATCTCGAAGTTCGGGTTGGTCACGTTGTGGATGACCAGCGCCACGGGGATGTCGCCGCCCTCGTCCTCGAAACGGGCGAAGCTCACGTCGTATTCCACACCTTCGACGCGCCGGATGAACGGCTCGAACTCGCCTTCCGGGTTCTCCACGGGCAGCATGAGCACCTCGGACGTGGTCTTCGACCCGGATTCGATGATGATGTGGCGTTCGTCGAACGACAGTCCAACGCCCACCCAGAAGCGTTCGTCGGGGTCGTCGTAGACCTTCACGTCCTCGGATGCGTCGGTGCCGACGCGGTGCCGCCACACACAGTACGGCCTCCATGCGTCGTTCACGCGCGTATAGAACACCCATTTGCCGTCGGGCGTGATGCACCCGCCGCCGGCCACCTCGTGGATGACCTCGGGGAAGTCCTCGCCGGTGGCGAGGTCGCGAATTCGCAGATCGTAGCGTTCGTTGCCGCTGACGTCCACGCTGTAGGCCATCATGCGGCCGTCATGGCTCAGGTCGAGGCCGCCGACGTTGAAGAAGTCATGGCCTTCGGATTCGGTGTTGCAGTCGAAGACGACCTCCTCGCCGTCCAGCGGCTCCGACACCCCGGCCGCGGAGAAGCTCGGCGGGTTCCAGTCGTTCTCGCCGCGGATCGGCACGCGGCATTGGATGCCGTACTGCTTGCCCTCTTCGGTGCGGGTGAAGTACCAGTATCCGTTCATGCGCGTGGGCACCGACATGTCGGTCTGCTGCACGCGGGAGCGGATCTCGTCGAACAGCGTGCCACGCAGCGTCTTCAGTCCCGCCATGCGTTGCTCGCAGTACTCGTTCTGTGCGGCGACGTACCGCTGCACGCGGTCGGATTCCTTGTCGCGCATCCACTCGTATGGGTCGACGAACGAATCGCCCTGCGCACGACGTCGATGCGGCTCCTTGATCGCCTCCGGCGGTTTGAGCCCCTTTACTGCTGACCAGCCATTCTCCAAAACCATAAGGTACAGTATCGCACCATTGGCGAAAATCAGCCAATCCACCTGTCCACATGTCATCCTGAGCGAAATCCCTCACCTCACATGTCATCCTGAGCGAAATCCCTCACCTCACATGTCATCCTGAGCGAGCGCAGCGAGTCGAAGGATCCATGAACCTGGTGGAAAGATCCTTCGGCTCTGTCCTACGGACTGCGCTCAGGATGACGGAGGATGGAGAACGCTCCTCGACGACAGTGGCCGTCTTCCTAGTGGAAGAGGTTCTTGAGGTAGGGCATCATCGTGTTCATGAGATTGACGCCGTTGGGGCCGTAGAACACGGGGACGTCGATTTCAGGCGAGGGCGGCACGACGCCGGTGACGCGCTGCGGCAGCGACCGGCCCATGTCGGTGGGGCCGAGCTGGCGGATGCCGATGGCGATGACGCGGCCCTTGTACCGCTGCGCGATGGTGGAATACGTGGTCGGGTCCTTCTGCCCGTCGTCGCCGAGGAGGATGAACCGCATCTCGGGGAAGTCGGCCATGAGCTGCTCCACGAATTCGAGCTTGTGCTGCACGCCGGTGGGGATGAACGTCTTCGGCCGCGGGTCGAGGTCGCGCAGCAGCAGCGGCCCTTCCGGGAACCCGTGGTACTCGATGAAGTGCCGGATGGAGCTTTCGACGTTCCACGGCGACGTAGACAGGTAGAAGAACGGCGCGTCGGGGAAAAGTTCGCGCAGTTTCGAATAGAACACCGACATCGAGGGCACCGACATGCGTTTGCGCGGGTCGAGGAACAGCATGTTGAACACGGCGCGCCACAGCGTTGGCACCTGCGTGACCATGACCGTGTCGTCGATGTCGGAGATGATGCCGACCTTGGCGTCGGCGGGGATTGTGTAGAGCTGCGAATGGACGGGATGGCGTCCGTCGACGATGTACGAGACATCATGCTTGCCGGGCGTCAGCTCCCGTTCGGCCACGAGGTCGAGATAGCCCTGGGAGTCGGAGACGGCGAATTCGCTGCTTTGCTCGCGGGACGCGTCCACGGCGTCGAACAGTTCGGAGTCGCCGACCTGCACGGTGCGCAGCGGGATGTCGTCGATGCTGATTCGCACCTGCGTTTCGGCGGCCGGCACCATGAACGCGGCGCGGATGCCGCGCATGACGAGGCCGGCGGTGCGGCGCACGGGGGCGTAGACGGTGCGGCAGATCAGGCGGGAGTACGCGCCGGTGCCATAGCCGACGTACGGCTCCACGCGCGGAAACCACCCGAGACGCCGTGCGACCGCGGTGGCGGACATGCTCCACAACCCGAACGCCCTGGTGATGGAGTGCCGCATGACGCGCACGCCGAACGGTTTGAAGTCGGTGCGTTCCCGGCGGCTGGCGGTCTCGAAGTTCGAAGTGGCCGGCTGCGCGATGATCGGCCGCTCGCCGTTGTGGCGCGTGCCGTCGTTCCCGCCGTCGTGATTGTGTTCCCGGTCGTGATTGTGTTCCCGAGTGGTTTCAACCATGGTCTACCTTCGGATTGTCTACCTTCGGATTACTGATGCAGTACCTTGGCGTATTCCTCCGCGGTGAGCAGGTCGGGCTCGTCGTCATCGAGGGCGATCTTGACGAGCCAGCCTTCGCCGTACGGATCGGTGTCGACGACCGACGGATCGTCGTAGGCCTCGCGGTTCACGTATTTGACGGTGCCGGACACCGGGCTGATCATCGGGGTCACGGCCTTGGAGGATTCGAGGGAGACGATTTCGTCGCCGGCCTCGACCCGCGTGTCCGTTTCGGGGAATTCGATGAAGACGAGCTCGCCGAGTTCCTGGACGGCGTGCTCGGTAACGCCGATGACCACGGGGTCGACGGAATCGTCGACCCAAACGTGGTCATCGGTGTAGTGGAGATGGTCGGGAATGTCGACGCTGGCGGCCGCGGCCGCTGATGCGTCGTCGATTCCGGATTCGTAATCGTGCTGTGCGTCTGTCATACCGACAAGCGTACCGTCAGGCGTTTACCTCACGGCGCCGCTGGGCGTGCTGCCGATGACCTGCACCATGCCGCCGACCGGCAGGAAGTCGTAGACCCACTTGGCGTCGGCGACGTTCATGTTGGTGCAGCCGTGCGACTTCGGCGTGCCGCTGGCGATGCCGTCGGGGTTCCATGGGGCGCCGTGGAAGCCTTCGCCGCCGTTGTAGTACGTGACCCACGGCACGTTCGGCGTGACGTAGTCCTCGCCGACCATGGTCTGGCTCTCGTACTTGAGCGTGGCGAAGAAGGTGCCGGTATCGGTCGGCGTGCTGGGCTTGCCGGTGGAGACGTTGAAGGTCTTGACCAGCGTGGTGCCCTTGTAGGCGAATGCCTGCTGCTTGCTGAGGTCGATGACCATGTGCGGGTCGCCGTTGGGCACGTCGTAGCGCACCTTGCGGGACTTGGTGTCGTACTTCGTGACCTTGGTGTTGGCCTTGATGGTGCCGGAGGTACCGTTCTGGAGGGCGGCGGCCACCTGCTTGGCGGTGTCGGTCAGGTCGCTGTTCACCTCGACGCCGTTGACGCCCTTGACGTTCGTGGTGATGACGGTGCCTTCGGTGTTGACGACGTTCTCCTCGGTGACCATCTTCTGGTTGAGGGCGCCCGGCAGGGCGCTGGAGAGATAGGAGTTGATGGCGTTCTGGTCGTACGAGAGGGAGATGGTGCCCTTGGTGAGGTCCTCGTTCACCTTGATCCACTTGGCGATCTGCGCGGCGGGGATGGTGAGCGTCTTGTCGTCGCCGTTGGAGATGACGAGCTGGCTGCCCAGACGCGTGTTGGCGTCGGCGGCGGCCTTCGCGGCGGTGGAGTCGGAGATGGCCGGCTTGGTGCTCTCGGTCTCGACGGAGACCTTCTGGGCGTTGCCGGGCTGGGCGAGGAGCTCGCTGATCTTGGCGGTCACGGCCTCGGTCTTGGGGGCCTGGCCGACCTTGCTCGCCGTGGTGACGTACTTGGAGCCGTCGTATTTGACGGTGGCGTTCTCGGCGCGGGCGTCCTCGCCGACGAGCTTGTCGGTGAGGTACGTGGTCATGGCCAGGTTGTCGGTGGAGGCCTTGAGCGGCACCGACGTCTTGGCGAACGGGTTGACCTTGGCGAGGAAGTTGTCCTTGTTGGCGTTGAGCAGGTTGTTCACCGTGGCGTCGACGTCGACGGTGGTGCCGAGGTCCTTCAGCGATGCGGTGGCGGACTTGCCGTCCTTGCCGGAGACCTGGATGGTGGAGTTCCGGACCGCGTCGTTCACGGTGGTCTTGAGCTCGTCGGCGCTCTGGCCGGCGACCGAGATGCCGCCGAGCTGCACGCCCGGGGCGGCTTTGTCCTTGAAGTAGAGCTGGCCGCCGCCGATGTAGCCGACGAGGGCGAGCACCACCACGGCAATCAGGGAGAGGACCACGATCAGACCGACGTTCCTCTTCCTGGCGGCGGGCCTGTGTCCACCAGCCATCGGGGGTACCGAAGCCGCCCCCACGGCTCCGGCGTCCGCGGGCAGCGGTGCCATGGTCATCGTCTTGGCCTCGTCGGACGAGGCGTCTCCCGGAAGCGGCACCGGGGCGAAGTCCTTGTCATAAGTCATTGTGGTCCCATTTCTCGTGCATTCTCAACGTTCCCCACTATACCCGGCGAAATGACAATTGCCGATGGCGCGTATTGTGATTAATCCAACAACGAACGACCCCCGACCGTGTCCCTCGAAGGACACGATTCTCGTCTTGGATGGTATTCGGGCGTTTTGACGAGCGACACCACCTTCTTCTCATCCAGCGATACCACCTTCTTCTCATCCTGAGCGACGCCACCTCCTTGTCTTGTCATCCTGAGCGACGCCACCTCCTTGTCTTGTCATCCTGAGCGACGGCCGCAGGCCGGAGTCGAAGGATCTTGCACCCCAATCAGCCCAAGATCCTTCGACTTCGCCGCAAGCGGCTTCGCTCAGGATGACAGGGGGGCGGCCGCTCAGGATGACAAAAGGTGCCCACTCAGGATGACAAGGGCGCGACGCTCCCGCCGGCGGGTGCTGTCGGCGAAGCTGACTGGGGGCGGCCGGGCACTTGCTCACCAGCCCACTACTGCAGGGGCTGGCCGTACCATTCCTCGAGCATGTAGCGGGCGATGGTGGCCTTGCCGGGCACGGCGATGCGGCCGGTGATCATGGCGTTGGTGAACTCGTCGCGGGTGAACCACTGCGCGGTGCCGGTCTCCTCGTGGTCCACGTGGATGTCGGTGGTCAGGGCGCGGGCCTTGAACGCCATCATCAGCGAAGCGGGGAACGGCCACGGCTGCGAACCGAGGTACTTCACCTCGCCAAGCGTGATGCCGGTCTCCTCCTTGGCCTCGCGGCGCGCGGCGTGTTCGAGGTTCTCCCCCGCCTCCACAAATCCGGCCGAGACGGAATACAGGTTGCCCTTCCAGGCCGTGTTGTGCTGGAGCAGCAGACGGTCGCTGCCGTCCACGATGGCGGTGATGACCGCGGGCTCGATGCGTGGGAACAGGATGCGATTGCCGTCGGCGGCGTTGGTGCAGCGCTGGGCCCATCCGGCGAGCGCCGCCTCCACGGGCGCGCCGCAGCAGGGGCAGAAGCGCTGACGGTTGTGCCAGATGCTTACGGTGACGGCGCTGGTGGCGAGCCCGGCGTCGCGCGAGCCGACGTGCGGGGCGAACCCGCGCAGGTCGACCCAGTCGAACTGTCGTGCGGCGCGGGAGACGAGCGAGCCGTCGTCGTCCCCGAACCCGTGGTCCACGCCGTGTTCGTCGGCGGGGACCGCCGAGACGGCCCTGGTGATGTCCAACGCCACGAAGTGGGTCCTGGGCGCGGCGCCGTTACGGTCGGTGCCGAGGAAGATGGCGGTGATGTCGCGGTGGCGGGCGAGGTCGTCGCGCACGTACATGCCGGGGATGAGCGCGGGGCGGATCTTGGCGGCGTCGTAGTCCACGGCCGCGCCCTGCCCCTTGGGCACGGCGATGAGCCCGTTGTTGACCAGCATGACCTTGGTGGCGGATTCGTCCAGGACCACGTCGATGAGTCCGGGCTCGCCGCGGCGTTCGACCTCGTAGTCGATGGTGCCTTGGGCGAGCGGGAGGAACGGCAGCGCCTGGGTGAGCGCCAGCGGGGAGAACATGGCGTTGTTGGTGTTCACGGTGGTTTCGGTCATGCTGATACTTCCTTCGATGACTGGATGTCGTGGAGCATGCGCAGCGCTCCACGGCGTATCGTGCGCGTCACGCGCGCTGCTGGACGTCGATGATGGCCTGCGCCACGACGTCGGGCTTCTCCACGCAGGTGAAGTGGCCGGCGTCCTCCACGACGGTGAACGAGGCGTCGGTGCCGGTCATGCGTTCCTTCATCGGGCGCATCCGGTCGGGCGCGCTGGAGGGGTCGAGCGTGCCGGAGACCAGTCCCGCCGGCACGGTGATCTTCGCGAGCTGGGGCGTTTCGTCGGGGCGTCCGGCGGCCATGCGCTGGCGCCACGCCACGCCCTTCGGATCCTGCTCATTGATCCATCGGGTGAACAGGTCCACGAACGCCTTCGATTTCTTGAGTGCGGAGTCGCCGGGCTGGGGCTGGGCGAAGTGCATGACCGGGGCCACGGTGTCGTGCTCCTCGCATTCCGTGGCGATGCGCAGCCTGTTGGCGCGGGATTCGGGGCCGTCACCCTCTGATTTGGTGTCGCACAGCACCATGCCGGCCACGACCTCGGGGTGCAGACGGTGCACGGCGAGCGTGAGGTAGCCGCCCATGGAGATGCCGACCCAGACGGCCTTGTCGTGGCCGGTGGCCTTCAACGCCTCGACGAACGATTCGGCCATGCGGTCCATGGCTTCGGGGTAGGCGCCATCGTCGGCCACCGGCCCGGTCTCCTCGGCATCGGGCACGGGGCAACGCCCGGCGCCCGGCATCTCCAGCGCGTACACGCCGAACGGCTTCAGCCCCTCCTCGTCGGAAAGCCGGCAGATCGCGGCCGCACAGTCGTCCCAGACGCGGTGGTCCACGGGGAACGCATGCACGAGCACCACCGGCACGGCCTCCTCGGCGGGGTCGGCGCCGGGACCAGCCTCCATCACGTCACGGTATATGGTCGTGAGAATCGTCATCGTCATATCAGCGGCATCTCCTCGTCATCGTTATCGTCGTTGTTATCGTTATTGTCATCATCGTTGTCGTCTTATTTCGTTCCGCCGTCACCGTCCGCTCCGGCCGTCGTCAGGACATGCCGGGCACGGATCATTCGGCCCAGGCGATCGCCTGGCGAATGATCTGGTCGTGGCCGTTCGGCATCTGCGCCAGGAAGTCGGGCCTGGTCACCTCGGCCGGGCTCAGCCATTCCACGTCGAGCGTCTCGTCCTGAGGCTTGCAGTCGCCGGCGATCAGCACGACGTAGCACAGCGCCACCGCATGCTGGCGCGGGTCGTAGTAGCGTGAGACGCCGGGCGTGGGGAAGAACTCGGCCACGCTGAACGGCTGGAGGTTCACCGGCAGCACCGGCAGCGCGATGTCGCCCAGGTCCTTGGAGATATTGCGGGCCACGGCCTCACGCAGCGATTCGTGGAACAGCACGCGCCCGGTGATGAGCGTGCGTTCGATGGAGCTGTCGTCCCCCACGCGCAGCAGCGTGCCCACCTTGCTGATGCGGCCGAACTCGTCGGTACGCACGGGCACGACCTCCACATAGACGATGGGCATCTCCCTGCGCACGTGGTCGATTTCGGAGGAGTCCATCCATCCGGGCGGGTTGCCATGCCCCGATCCGCGGATGAAATCGTCGGGCGTGATGTTGTCGAATTCGCCACGGCGTCGTGATGCGTCGTAATCGCCCTCGTCGGGCACTTCGTCATTAAGAACCGGCATGGGTCCATTATCATGCCGCCACATGACCTTTGCGTGACCATTCGCTGAAAACCTGCGAAATGTCGGGGACGATGTGCGCCCTGAGCGTAGTCCGGCCCGTCCGTTGGCGAGTCACGGACTCTGTGAGATGCTTGAATACGGCAGAATCCGTAAGCATACGAACAACGTATTGATATACGTATATATAGATACATATATAGAGGAGTGAATCATGGCAACGCATGAGCTGACCGCCGAGAACTTCGAGACGACCATCAAGGAGCATCCGCTCGTCTTCATCGATTTCTGGGCCACGTGGTGCGGACCGTGCCGCGCGTTCGGCCCGATCTACGAGGAGGCGTCGAACCAGCATGACGACATCTACTTCACCAAGGTCGACATCGACCAGCAGCAGGGTCTTGCCGAAGCCGCCGAAATCAGCGCCGTCCCCACGCTGATCGTCATCAAGGACGGGGCGGTGATCTTCAAGCAGGCCGGCGCGCTGCGCGCCTCCGGACTCGACGAACTCATCGTCAAGGTCAAGGAGAACGCCGCCGAAGGCAAGTGACGAACCGGCCGCAAGGGTTTTCCCATCGGCTCCCCTCATGGTTGAGGGGAGCCATCAATCGAAGACCGGCAGGGGGAGTTGCATTCAGGGGGTTGATTCCCTCCCCATTTGCCGCGGTCATCATAGGTCGCTAAAATATGGTGGCAGTGTGAGACTTTATAAGTCTACGTAAGGAGATTTATGACAAGCCACCGCAAGGAAAAGGCTTCCATTTTCAAACGCGTTACCCGCCGTCAGTGGATTCGTTCAGGCGCCATCGTCGCCGCGGCGGCACTGCTGGTCACGGGTGGTTTCGTCTCCCGTGACTTCTACAAGACCAACGTCAACCGCACCAGCACGTCGACGATTTCCGCCTACTCCGCCACCAAGAGCGACGAGGTCGACCAGTTCCAGGCCGCGTCCCGCGGCGAGCTGCGCGACGACATCAAGGCCGGCCGGCGCGGCGCCGACGCCAACACCTCGTACGTGAAGGTCGTCATCAACGGCAATTCACGCGTGGTGCTCGGCGAGAACTTCACCGACGTCAAATCCGTGCTCCAGCAGGGTGGCATCACCCTCGAACCGGAGGACACCGTCTCCCCCGCGCTGAACACGAAGGTGAACGAGTCCACGACCATCACCATCGAACGCGCCGGATCGACCATTGAGACGAGCGAGAAGGCCATTCCGTTCAACACCGTCGAGAAGAAGACCGACGCCCTGCCCGAAGGCACCAAGAAGGTGCAGGAGGAAGGCGAGAAGGGCATCATGGAGATGACCAACCTCGTCACCAAGGCCGGCGGCAAGATCGCGGAGTCGAACACCATCAGCTCGTGGGTGAAGAAGGCCCCGAAGTCCAAGGTCATCCTCATCGGCACCGGCTCCACGCAGAGCCAGAGCACGGGTTCGTCGTCGAGCGGTTCGTCGTCGAATTCGGGTTCATCGTCCTCGTCGTCCGATTCCGGGAACCTGGGCACCACGGTCCCGGCCAGCGAGATGCAGAAGTGGGCACACGACTATCTGCTCGCCAACGGCTACAACGAATCGGACTTCACGGCCACGGTGTACATCATCAACCACGAGTCCGGCTGGGATCCGACCGCCACGAACCCGTCCTCGGGTGCGTACGGCCTGCCCCAGGCCCTACCCGGCAGCAAGATGGCCTCCGCGGGCGCGGACTGGCAGACCAACTACCAGACGCAGCTCAAGTGGTTCCTCAGCTACTGCAACGAACGCTACGGCAGCGTGCAGGGAGCCTACAACTACTGGCTGAGCAACCATAGCTACTGATTCATCGGCATACCTTTCGATGATCCCCGGTATCCATAATCCGTATGGGTATCGGGGATTTTTCGTATGCGTTCGGGATTGTCGCATCCGGGCGAGGGTCTTCCCTCCCCGCCTCCCCCGGCGTGGGCCGACGACGGCTACGGCTACGGCAGACCCACATCGACTTCCAACGATGCTCCTCTCCCGGCATGGTCTGATGACGGACCGCCACGATGACCACTACGATGATGACCGCTACGATGGTGAAATGAGCGTGGTTGCCGGCATGACGAGGGCCGGACGACCGGTCGATGCTCGGAACGGAGATGACTGATGTTCGGTAAGGCGAAAC
The DNA here is from genome assembly GCF_019331695.1 of Bifidobacterium pluvialisilvae. Classification (GTDB taxonomy): domain Bacteria; phylum Actinomycetota; class Actinomycetes; order Actinomycetales; family Bifidobacteriaceae; genus Galliscardovia; species Galliscardovia pluvialisilvae. Next base: position 250,159 of record NZ_JAHBBI010000002.1, on the reverse strand, counting down.
GCAGAACCGCGGTCTGCTGGGGAACGATCGTGCAGAACGGCAGACAGGGCGGCAGCGGCACGATTTCGGTGATTGTGGAATTCCAGGCCAATGGAGTCGTATACCGTTTCGAAGAGCCGTTGCATATGAGGTGCTCGGCCATCAAGCTCGGTCCCATCCCCATCGGCCAGCGGTGGACGCCGGTTCTGGAGCATACCAATCGGGGCGCCGCCGTCGTCGTCTGCTATGACCCCGCCGACCCCACGAACGCGAAGATGCGCGACAACGTGGGCGGCATCACCGTCGACTAGGGTTCCAACCACTCCCGTCACGCCCAGATTCACACAGGTCTTATGGGTTTGTGGGTCCATCGGGTCGTTGCCAATTCAGGTTTGTGGGTCTGGCGGATCGCCGAATCGGGTTTGTGGGTCCATCGGGTTGCCAAATCAGGTTTGTGGGTCTAGCAGGCCGCCAATTCGGACTTGTGGGCCTGACGAGTCATCAATTCGGGCTTGTGGGTCCATCGGGTTGCCAAATCGGGCTTGTGGGTCCATCGGTTCGTGTCAATCAGAATTGTGGGTCCGACGATTCTCTAAGTCAGGTTTGTGGGTCCATCGGATTGCCAAATCGGGCTTGTGGGTCCATCGGTTCGTGTAGAGGGGATTTTCGACGTCCCCACGTATATCCCGGACCCACAAACCTCTTAATGAACGGATTCACCCACGGTTACTGAACACCCCGGACCCACTAACGGCCGGAACCAATCCACCAGACCCACAAAACCAAACCTCAGACCCACAAACCACACGCGTAGACCCACAAAACCGTTAGGATAGACCCACAGAACCCACAGAACCGAGCTGTGGGTCTATCGGGTCACGATAAAACAGGATTGTGGGTCTGACAAGCCGCCAAATTAGGCTTGTGGGTCTATCGGCTCGTGTAAACAGGATTTTCGACGTCCCCACGTATATCCCGGACCCACAAACCCATTAATGAACGGATTTGCCCACGGTTACTGAACACCCCGGACCCACTAACGGCCGGAACCAATCCACCAGACCCACAAACCCAACGTAAGGACCAACAAGCCGAACCCACGGACCCACAAGCCGAACCCACGGACCCACAAGCCATACGCGACGACCCACAAAACTATTGGAATAGACCCACGAATCCGTTGATACACCCACAAAACCGTTGGTATGGACCCACAAACCGAACATACGGGCCATGTATGTGCCGTACGGGCTTACGTATGGGTCATATACGGGCCATGAACGCAAAAACTCCTGTCTGCGCGAGGCAGTACAGGAGTCTTGGTATCCCCCGTCGGAGAGAAGAAACAGAACGACGGGGGAAGAGTCGTACCGTTGGACGTCGTATGTCCGTGGGACCGGCCAGCGATGGTCATCGCATCCGTTGTTGCACTCTGATTCGGATGCCGGTCCGTGGAGCATCGTCGCCGTCGTGCCGGTTCACGCGGCACAGGCCATGGCCATGGCCACGGATGGCGGCCTGACATGGGACCCTATGCCACGGGAACGAACATCGACGACCTTCGACGATCGTCCAACGGCGGGGATCAGCCGAAGCGGCCGGAGATGTAACGCTCGGTGTCCTTTTCCTTCGGGTTCTCGAAGATGACCTTGGTCTCGTCCATCTCGACGAGGTGACCGGGCTGGCCGATCTCCTTGAGGTTGAAGAAGCCGGTGTAGTCGGACACACGGGCAGCCTGCTGCATGTTGTGCGTCACGATGACGATGGTGTAGTCCTTCTTCAGCTCGTTGATCAGATCCTCGACGGCGAGCGTCGAGATCGGGTCGAGGGCGGAGCAGGGCTCGTCCATGAGCAGCACCTGCGGGTGCACGGCGACGGCGCGTGCGATGCACAGACGCTGCTGCTGGCCACCGGAGAGGCCGATGCCGGGGTTGTCGAGACGGTCCTTGACCTCGTCCCACAGGTTGGCGCCGCGGAGGGCCCACTCGACGAGCTCGTCGGCGTCGGACTTGCTGACGGAGCGGTTGTTGAGCTTCATGCCGGCGAGCACGTTCTCACGGATGGACATCGTGGGGAACGGGTTCGGGCGCTGGAACACCATGCCGACGTCACGACGGACGGCGACCGGGTCGACGTCCGGGCCGTAGAGGTTCTTGCCTTCGAGCAGGACCTCGCCGGTGACGTGGGCGCCGGGGATGATCTCGTGCATACGGTCGAGAGTGCGCAGCACGGTGGACTTGCCGCAGCCGGAAGGTCCGATGAACGCGGTGACCTTGTTCGGCTCGATCTTCATGTTGACGTCTTCGACGGCAAGGAAGTCGCCGTAGTAGACGTTCAGATGGTTGACATCAATTCGTTGTCCCATTTTGTTTCCTTATGTTTTCCGAATTACGGCGATTACTTCTGGGTGCCCTTGATGGCGAACACCTTGGCCACGATGCGGCCGATGATGTTGAGCAGGAGCACGATGATAATCAGCACGAGGGCGGCGGCCCAGGCGCGTTCCATACGGATGCCGGGGAGGCACGGCGGGTTCAGCGTGAGGGCCTTGGCCGAGCAGGTGGCCTGTCCCTGGGAGTATTCGTTGTAGACGTACACAGGCAGGGTGGTCATGCGTCCGTTGAACAGGTTGAAGTTCGTGTTGGCGATGAAGCCGGATGCGATGAGCAGCGGGGCGGTCTCGCCGATGACTCGTGCGATGGCGAGGATGGCGCCGGAGACGATGCCCGGCAGGGCCGTGCGCAGCACGATCTTCGTGATGGTGCGCTGCTTGGTGACGCCGAGTGCGTAGGAGCATTCGCGGAGGTCGTTCGGCACGATCTTCAGCATCTCCTCGCTGGTCTTCACCACGGTCGGAATCATCAGCAGCGAGAGGGCCACGGAGCCGACGAAGCCGTTGACGGTGTCGGGGCCGAACGCCATGGTGAACAGCGAGAAGGCGAACAGACCGGCGACGATGGAAGGAATACCGCTCATCACGTCGACCAGCAGGGAGATGGTCTGCGCCAGGGCGCCCTTCTGCGCGTATTCGACGAGGTACACGGCGCACATGAGGCCGATCGGGATGGAGATGACCATGGCGCCGAGCGTGATCTCCACGGTGCCGATGATGGCGTGGAGGATGCCGCCGTACGGGTACATGCCGCCGATGACGCCGACCATGTTGTGGCTCAGGAAGTAGGGCGTCAGGCGCTTGTAGCCATCGGCGAGGCAGGTCCACAGGACGGAGACCAGCGGGATGAGGGCGATCAGGAACGCGATGTAGATGAGGACTCGCATGGCGAGGTCCTTGTACTTGCGCGCCTGGTTGTAGGAGCGGCTCGGGGCGAACTTGTCGAAGTCCGGCTGCGGTCCGCGCTTGAACTCAGGATTGGTTGCTGCGGAAGTCATGTTGGTCAGTCCTTCTTATCCGTGATCTTGCGTGCGGCATAGTTCACGAGGAACGTGATGACGAACAGCACGAGACCGGTGGCGATCAGGGTGCTTACGCCGAGGCTGTTGGCCTCCGGGAACTGCGCGGCGATGTTTGCTGCGATGGTCTGGCTCTGGGATGCCTGGAGCAGCTTGAAGCTGTAGAGCATGCCCGGGGACAGGATCATGAGGACGGCCATCGTCTCGCCGAGTGCACGACCGAGGCCGAGCATGGAGGCGGAGATGACGCCGGACTTGCCGAACGGGATGACGGCGAGCTTGATCATTTCCCACTTGGTGGCGCCGAGCGCGAGGGCGGCCTCCTGCTGGAGGTTCGGGGTCTGCTGGAAGATATCACGCGAAACGGAGGTGATGATCGGCAGGATCATGACGGCGAGCACCACGGCGACCGTGGCGACGGTACGCGGCGGGTTGGAGGCCGGTCCCTGGAAGATGTACGTCCAGCCGAGGTACTTGGCGAACCAGGCCCACACGCCGTAGATGTGCGGCACGAGGACCAGACCGCCCCACAGACCGTAGATGACGGAGGGGATGGCGGCGAGCAGGTCGATGACGGCGCTCAGGACGGAGGACAGCTTCGGGGAGGCGTAGTGGGAGATGAACAGTGCGATGCCCACCGCGATGAAGAAGGCGATGATCAATGCCAGCGCGGAGACCAGGATGGTTCCGAAGACCAGCGGGAGCACGTACTGCCAGAAGTTATGGGCGGCGCCACCGGAGAAGCCCTCGATGGTGGCCTGGTTGGCGGCCTTGTCGCCGACGAGCAGCGGCATGGCCTTGACGAACAGGAAGATGAACACGGCCGCGAGTGCGACAAGAATCAGGATGCCGCAGGCGTAGGCCACTCCCTTAAACACTTTGTCGGCCGTTTTGCCGTCGCTGACGGACTCCGCGGATGCCGACTTCGTTTGAGAAGTCACCTCATTCTCCTTCAATTGGTTTTCTCATGCGAATGCGTCCCGTTCACCTCTCCGCGACCGCTGTGTCGCGATGTTGCGGAAGAAGCGAACGGGACGCACCACGTTCGAGTATTACTTGGTCTGGATGGCGTCGATGGACTTGGTGACCTTCGCGCGCAGGGTGTCGGACATCGGGGCGGAGCCGGCGGTGTCGGCGGCGGTCTGCTGGCCGTCCTTGCTCACCACGTAGGTGAGCCACTGCTTGGCGAACTCAGCCTTGTTGGCGTCCTTGTAGGCGGGGCAGACGATGTCGTAGGAGACGAGCACGACCGGGTAGGCGCCGTCCTCGGTGGTCTTGTGGTCAAGCTTGATGACCACGCGGTTGTCGCCCTTGGCGGACTCGTCCTGCGGGGAGGCGTCAACGACCTTGGCGGCGGCTTCGGCCGAGTACGGCACGTACTTCTCGCCGACCTTGACGGCCACGGTGCCGAGGTCGCCGGCCTGGGAGGCGTCGGCGTAGCCGATGGTGCCTTCGGCCTGGGTCACGGTGGAAATCACGCCGGAGGTGCCCTTGCCGCCCTGGCCGACGTTGTTCGGCCAGTTCTCGCCGACCTCGTACTTCCAGTTGGCGTCGCCGGCGGCGTCCTTGACGTAGCTCAGGAAGTTCTTGGTGGTGCCGGACTTATCGGAACGGTGCACCACGGTGATGTCGGTGGACGGAAGCTTGGCGTCCGGGTTCTGCTTGGTGATGGCAGGATCGTTCCACTTGGTGATCTTGCCGTCGAAGATCTTGGCGATGGTCTCGGCGTCGAGATTGATGTGCTTGTCGGCACCGTTGAGGCCAGCGGACTTCAGGTTGTAGACGATGGCGATCGGGGAGATGTAGACCGGCACGTCGAAGGCGGTCTTGCCTTCGCACACGCTCTTGGACTGCTCGACCTGGTCGGCCTCGAGCGGGGCATCGGAGCCGGCCCACACGGCGGCACCGTTCAGGAAGTTGGTCACGCCAGCGCCGGAACCGGACGGATCGTAGGCGATCTTGGCGTTGGGCTGCTGGCCGTTGAAGCCGGCGATCCAGGCGTCGACGGCGCTCTTCTGGGAGGAGGCGCCGGCACCGGAGAACTCGCCGCTCAGCTGGGCGCCGGAAGCGGCGGAGCTGGAGGAGGAGCTACCGTTGCTGGAGGTGTTGTCGCCACAGGCGGCAAGAGAAGCCAACATCGCCAGGCCGGAAACCACGGCCATGGAGCGAAGCAGAAGATTCTTTCGCATAACTATTTCCCTCTTATCTGTCACGCGCCCGGCAGGTCCGGGCCCGTTGCACGTCTTCCTCGGTGCTGTACTTGAAACTCGTACACGGCCGACGTGCTTTGTTATGACAATTCAAGGTTATTGATGGTTTCGAGGGTCGGAGACCAAAAACGGTAAACAGTCAGTGAACTTGTGCTGATATCTGTTTTGTAGGTTTTGACCCATATTCCATGTAATCGCGCCACGTCATGGCAATCCTTGGAAACACTAGGGTTTTCTTAGCGCTCAGACGACGTCCCACTATATGAAAATACGCGCCGGGCCAATGGTCCGACGCGTAGTTACATCATCAGAAAATTCAAAAACTACGTATTTTGTTCATTGCGCGGAATACATGACTACGCCCGCGCGACGCCGTCACGCCGCCGGTTCGTCGATCTTGTAGCCGAGGCCGCGCACCGTGGTGATGTAATGCGGATGCGCCGGGTCCTCCTCGATCTTCGAACGCACGCGCTTGATGTGCACGTCGAGCGTCTTCGTGTCGCCGACGTAGTCGGATCCCCACACGCGGTCGATGAGCTGGTGACGGGTGAGCACACGGCCCTTGTTCTGCATGAGGTATTCGAGCAGTTCGAACTCCTTGAGCGGGAAGAACACGGTCTCACCGTGCACGGTGACCGAATGCTGGCCCACCTGCATGCAGATGGGGCCGCATACGAGCGGCAGGTCCTCGCTGGCGGCGTCGCCGGAGACGGCGGCGGACTGGTTGCGGCGCAGCACGGCGCGCACGCGGGCCAGCAGCTCGCGGAACGAATACGGCTTGGTCACGTAGTCGTCGGCACCGATCTCCAGACCCACGACCTTATCGATCTCCGAACTCTTGGCCGTGAGCATGATGATCGGCACACGGCTCTGCTCCCGGATGCGACGGCACAGCGAGGTGCCATCCAGGCCGGGAAGCATGAGGTCGAGCAGCACCAGGTCCACGCCGCCCTTGGTGAACAGCTCCAGCCCCTCCTCACCGGTGGCCGCGGCGATCACGTCATAGCCCTCATGCGTGAACTGGTAGACCAGCGGCTCACGGTAGGATTCCTCGTCTTCGACGATAAGTATGCGCGTCATATACGTTGACTTCCCCTTGACTCAGTTCGACTTACACAGGCCGGCGGAGCACACCGCCCTTACACAGACATCCCTATAGTAGACCCATGTCTTACGGGACGGTTAATCATGCCTGATTTTTTGACGTATTTGCCTTCGGCAGGCGGATGGTGAACGTGCTTCCCTCCCCCGGTCGCGACCATACGGATATGGTGCCGCCGGCCTCCTGCACGATGTGCTTGGTGATCGACAGGCCGAGACCGGTGCCGCCGGTGGCGCGCGAGCGCGCCGGGTCCACGCGGTAGAAGCGTTCGAAGATGCGACTCTGCGCCTCGGCGGGGATGCCGATGCCCTGGTCGATCACGCGGATGCTCACATCGTCGTCGTCCTGCTTGACGCTCACGCCGACGTGCGTGCCCTTGGGTGAGTAGTGGATGGCGTTTTCGACGAGGTTCTTGACGGCCGTCTTGATGGAGTCGGCGTCGGCGTTGACGATGATGGCGGGGGTCTTGCCGGCGGCGGGGCCGTCGCCGACGGTGTCGTCCTCGGCGTCGGCGGTGACGCCGACGGTGTCGTCGCCGACGTACATGCGCAGGTCGATGTTCGCCGCGTCGGCCTGCACCTTGTTCTCGTCCAACGCCTCGCGCACGATGCGCAGCACGTCGACCGGCTTGGCGTCGACGGCGGAGAGGCCGTCGTCGTCCTGCACCTTCTGCAACGCGATGAGCTTCTGCACGAGTTCGGTCAGACGCGCCGACTCCTTGGAGATGCGGCCGGAGAAGTACCGTACGGCGTCCGGGTCGTCGGCGGCGTCGGATACGGTCTCTGCCAGCAGGGAGATGGCCCCGGCGGGCGTCTTCAGCTCATGGGAGACGTTGGTGACGAAATCGCGTCGCATGCGTTCGAAGTTGCGTTGCTCACTGATGTTCTCAAGGAAGACCGCGTACAGCCGGTCGGCGCCGCCCGACGTGGACATGTCGTCCGGATCCGGCGATGCGCCGCCGGCGGGGGCGATGTCGGCGATGCGGCCGATGCGCGCGCGCAGGTAGACGGGCTCGCGTTCGGTGATGCGACCGGATTCCGCCTCGACGTCCATCTCTATCTCTCGGTCGCGGATCGTGTCGTCCGCGACCACCTGGTTGAGCATGTCGCGGATCTCGTTGGATTCGATGTGGCCGTCGACGACCACGCCGAGATGACCGGCTAGGGGGCTGACGTACCGCGCGCGGCCGAGTCCGTCGGTGAGGATGACGGCGCTGCGCATGACGTCGAGCAGGTTATGGGCGGCCTCCTGGGCGGAGACGCCCCTGCCGAACACCGTGGACGCGCGCTGGGCGAGCGAATCGGCGAGGCGGCGTTCGGCCTGGGCGGCGCCGGATTCGACGCCACTGCGGTAGGAGCGCCACACCAGCAGGGCGGATATGGCTGCGAGGAACAGGAAGACGATGGCGAAAACGTAAGGCATGGTCACGCAGCCTACGATACCCCATGCCGCGGCATCGTCAGCCCCCGGCCCCACCCTGCAATCCTGATTGGAGTCAGGCCCCATGTCATCCCGAGCGGAGTCGGACACCATGTCATCCTGATTGGAGTCAGCCCTCATGTCATCCTGAGCGGAGTCGTGAAACGACGAAGCCGAAGGATCTCCACACCACGCAAGATCCTTCGACTCGCTCCGCTCGCTCAGGATGACACGTCTCACCCGACTACGCCTGCCCCATGAACGTCAGCACCACGAGCACGACGTTGAGCAGGATGATGAGCGCGGCCACGGCGATGAACACGACGTGCTTGGCCATGCCGTCCGCCCACTTGCCCATGAGCGTGCGGTCATGTGTGTAGCGCATGAGCGGGATGATGGCGAAGGGGATGCCGATGGAGAGCACCACCTGGCCGACGACCAGTGCGAACGTGGGGTTCGAGCTGAACCAGAGGATGACGAGTGCCGGGACGAGCGTGATGATGCGGCACGCCCACATCGGCGCGTCGACGTGCAGCAGACCGTGCATGATCTCCTGGCCGGCGTAGGTGCCGACCGACGTGCTCGACAGGCTGGAGGCGAGCAGGCCGATGGAGAATATGGTGCCGATGACGGGGCCGAGCACCTGGACGACGGCATGCTGGGCACCTTCGATGGTGTCGGTGCCGGGCATGCCATGCAGGGCGCTGGCGGCGAGCAGCAGCAGGGCGAGGTTCACGGTGCCGGCGAGCAGCAGCGCCCAGACGACATCGACCTTGGCGGCGAACAGCTCGCGTTTGATGCCGGGGCGGTCGGTGCTGCCGGCGAAGTGGTCGTTGACGAGCGTGGAATGCAGGTAGATGGCGTGGGGCATGACGGTGGCGCCGAGCATGGAGCTGGCCATGAGCACGGAGTCGGTGGTGGTGAAATGCGGGATGAGGCCGCCGAAAACCTGACCGGGGTCGGGCGGGGCCACGAACAGGCCGGCGATGAACCCGAAGGTGATGACGAGCAGCAGCGCGATGATGAGCTTCTCGAACGTGCGCTGGGTGTGGCCGCCCTGGAAGCGCAGCAGCACCGTCGATATGGCGCCGATGATGCAGCCGCCGACGAACAGCGGCAGACCGAACAGCAGGTTGAGCGCGATGGCGCCGCCGATGACCTCCGCCAGGTCGGTGGCGATGGCGATGACCTCGGCCTGGGCGAAGAACAGCAGACGTCCGCCCGGGTTCATGCGGTTGCCGAGCAGGGCCGGCAGCGACTGGCCGGTGACGATGCCGAGCTTGGCGGACTGGTATTGGATGAGCACGCTCATGGCGTTGGCGAGCACGAGCACCCAGACAAGCAGGAAGCCGTAGCGGGCGCCCGATGTGATGTTCGCGGCCACGTTGCCCGGGTCCACGTAGGCCACGGCGGCCACGAAGGCGGGTCCGAGCAGCGCACTGAGCTTGGCCTTGGCACCGGTGTGCGGCGCGGCGAGCTTCGGCACGCTGTGCATGTGCTCGGTGAGCGGCCGCCCGCTCGCCTCCAGAACCGCCGCCTCCTCCGGGTCGACGTGACGCTGCTTCGTGGGCTTCGTCGACGCCGTGGATGTTGCGGATGTTGCGGATTTCATGGATTCGGATTCGTCCATTCGTTGCCTCCCCGCCTACCGGTTATAGCACGCCGAATCCTCCCTCGTGTATCCTGCCCCACGACCACCGAATCTCTGTCATCCTGAGCGAAGGCCACCGACCACCTCTGTCATCCTGAGCGAAGGCCGAAGGACGGAGTCGAAGGATCTTCAGCACCATCCCAAGATCCTTCGGCTCGCTCCGCTCGCTCAGGATGACAACAAAGAGCGCTCAGGATGACAATATGAAGGCGATCAGGATGACAACAGGGGCACTCAGGATGACAACAGGCAACGCGCACTCAGGATGACACGTCTCGGCACCAGCCCCGCTACTGCCGAGGCACGGTCTGACCGGGGCAGTCGTGCAGCACGCGAAGCATGGCCTGCTTCTCCCGGCTGGTCACGCTCAGCCCATATTTGGCCTTGACGCCGATCTGCCGTGCCACATAGTCGCAACGGCATCGGGTGTTCGGCGGCAGCCAGACGGAGGCGTCGGCGTCGCCCTTGTCCTCGTTGGCGGGGCCATCGACGGCGAGCAGGTTGTACGGGTCGTTGCTGAACTCGTAGCGCTTCTTCGTGCTCCATTGGTCGGCGCCGGACTTCCACGCGTTGTTGAGCGCCACCACGTGATCGATCTGCACCTTGGCGCTGGTGGACTGCCCGCGCACGAACTCGATGGTCCTGCCGGTGTACGGGTCGTCGAGCGTGCCCGACTGCACCTTGCAGCGTTCGGCGTTCGCGTACCGCACGTCCTTGAGGTCCCGGGCGAGCACGTCGTTGCGTGAGTCGCAGCCGTTGCCGTCGGGGTCGTATTGGCGGAATCCGAAGGCGCTGCGCTGGTATGTGCCCGCGGGGCGTCGCCCGTCGGCCACGGCGAGCGTGCCCAGCGTGGCGGCGGCGTCGCCGGTCGCGGTGTATTCTCCGGTGACCTTGCCGGCGGTTTCGCTCACCTGCGGCAGCACGAGCCCGGCCGTGACGCCGGCGACGACGGCCAGGACGAGCAGCACGAGGAACCGCTCCAGCGCGGAGGCCGCCCGGAATCCCCTACGTCGACGCCCCATGGGTCAGCTGTAGGAGAAGGTGCGGGGGTCGTGGCCGGCGCGGGTCGGACCGTCGAGCGCGTCGATGGCGGCGTGCTCCTCGGCGGTCAGGGCGAAGTCGAACAGCGAGGCGTTCTCGATCTGCCGCTCGCGGTGCGTGGACTTGGGGATGATGATGGTCCCGTTCTCGATGTGCCAGCGCAGGATCACCTGTGCGTGGCTGACGCCGTGCGCTTCGGCGATGCGGCCGATGACGCCGTCGCCGGCGTCGAGGTCGGCGCCACGCGCCATGGGCGAGTAGGCCTCGACTGCGATGCCGTGCTCCCTGCAGTAGGCGACGACCTCGCGCTGCTGCCACGTGGGGTGGAGTTCGATCTGGTCGACGGCGGGGTATTCGCCGGTCTCCTTGTGCAGTCTTTCGAGGTGCTCGGGCAGGAAGTTGCAGACGCCGAGCGTGCGCACGCGGCCTTCGTCGCGCAGCCGCACGAACGCGCGCCATACCTCGTCGCTGCGCCAGTCGAACGGCGTGGGCCAGTGGATCATGTACATGTCGACGTAGTCCGTGCGCAACAGGCCGATCTGCCGGTCGAACGCCTTGAGTGCGGAGTCGTAGCCCTGTTCGGAGTCGCGCAGCTTGGTCGTCACCCAGATGGCCTTGCGCCGCTCGCCGGTGGCGTAGCCGGTGTTTTCCAGCGCCTTGCCCACGCCGCCCTCGTTGTTGTATCCGGCGGCGGTGTCGATGTGGCGATAGCCGGCGGCGATGGCCGATTCGACGACCGGCGTGGTCTGCTCGTCGTCGATGCGCAGCACGCCGAGGCCGATCTGCGGGATGCGGTTGCCGTCGGCGAGGGTGATGTCTGGGATTGGTCCGAACGTCATGATGGCTCCTTCGAGACGTTTCTTTCCTGTGGCTGTGTATTTCAGGGTAACTGGACGACTGGTTTCATCATGTCAAAATCGTTGAGAACATTAGCGACACGCCATTTACACAAGTTATACAAAAAAGATTTGCAAAAGTATTTTTTATAAGCTATATTGAACATCAACAACCGCAACGAAGCAGCCACCGCTCAACGACGACAGGAGGTGAACCACCATGATGAAATTCTTCGCCGACTCAGCCCTCACGGAAGTACAGTTCCGACACCGCCGCGAACGTCTGGTCGGCCGCCTCACCCACATGTAGACCTTCCACGCAATCGTCCCGTCTCCCCAAAAAAACAATGAAGTCAACGAATTCAACGAAGAAATCACTATCGCGTAATCGACCAACGCGTAATTGCAAGATGGAAGGCAATATCATGAAGGCTCTTGTTCTCACCGGCGTCAAGCAGTTCGAAATCCAGGACCTGCCCACCCCCAAAATCTCACCAAACGAAGTGCTCATCAACACCGCCTACGCCGGCGTATGCGGCACCGACCACGACCTGTACGCCGGCCGCCCCGGCTCCGCCGCCGCCGTCCCGCCGATCGTGCTCGGCCACGAGAACTCCGGCATCGTCGAAGCCATCGGCGACGAAGTCACCAACGTCAAACCCGGCGACCGCGTGGCCGTCGACCCGAACATCTACTGCGGCCAGTGCGAATACTGCCTCACCCAGCGCCCCGAACTGTGCGACCACCTCAGCGCCGTCGGCGTAACCCGCGACGGCGGCCTCGCCGAACAGTTCACCGCCCCCGCATCCGTCGTCTACAAGCTGCCCGACAACGTGAGCCTGCGCGACGCCGCCGCCATCGAACCCGTCTCCTGCGGCGTGCACGGCCTCGACCTGCTCGACCTGCACCCCTACCAGAAGGCCCTCGTGATCGGCGACGGCTTCATGGGGCAGATCTTCGCCCAGCTGCTCCAGGCCTACGGCGTGCACCAGGTGGACCTCGCCGGCATCTTCGACGAGAAGCTGCGGCGCAACAAGGAGCGGTTCGGCGTCACCGAGACGTTCAACACCACCCGCGAGCAGATCCCCGCCGACGCCTACGACGTGGTCATCGAGGCCGTGGGACTGCCGACGACGCAGGCGCAGGCCGTGGCCGCCACCAAGAAGGGCGCGCAGGTGCTCATGTTCGGCGTCGGCCCGCAGGAGGCGCACTTCGAGATGAACACGTACGAGATCTACAAGAAGCAGCTGACCATCCAGGGCTCCTTCATCAACCCGCTCACCTTCAAGGACGCCATCGCGCTCGTCTCCACCGGCAAGATGAACATCGGCGGACTCATCAGCCACGAGCTCGGACTCGACCAGGTGCAGGACTTCCTCGACGGCAAGATCGAAGGCGTCTCCAAGGCCGTGGTCCAGGTCGGCAAGGTCGGCAAGTAGGACTTGCTTCACCGCTGAAGTGAGCGGGAGGGGTGTGCCCTTCGCGACACACTCAAGGCCGTTCGGCCTTGAGTGTGTCGAGCATCATACATCGGCACGTGGCGCGACACAGCACCCCATTTACATCCATAGAATCCCGCAATGAGGCGGGCATGAAACACCAAGAGAGACATTATGATCAGGCTTTTTGAGAAATTCGGTATTCCACGAACCCTGCTGCTCGGCTTCCTTGCCGTCGCCATCTTCATGACCGGCGACGGCTTCGAGCTCACCTTCCTCTCCAAATACATGGTCGACCAGGGCTTCACCGCGTCGCAGGCGTCGCTGCTCGTCACCGTCTACGGCCTGTTCGCCGCGCTCGGCGGCTGGACGGCCGGCGTGCTCGCCGAGATGTTCGGCGCCCGCCGCGTGATGATGTTCGGCGCATGCTGGTGGATCGGCGTGCATCTCGTCTTCCTCGGCCTCGCGCTGCCGAGCGGCGTCTACCCGTTCATCCTGGCCGTGTATGCGGTGCGCGGCATCGGCTATCCGCTGTTCATCTACAGCTTCGTCGTGCTCATGGCGCAGTACATCACACCGGCCAGGCTCGCGAGCGCCACCGGCTTCTTCTGGACGTGCTTCTCGCTGGGCATCGGCGTGTTCGGCGCGTATCTGCCGAGCTTCATCATGCCGCATGTCGGCGAATACACGACGTTCTGGTTCGCGCTGCCGTTCTCCATCGTCGGCACCGTCATGTGCTTCCTGTGCGTGCCGAGGAACAAGGTGGTCAAGGGTGATGGTCTGAGCACCGTCGAGAAGCTTCGCGAGCTTTCCGAGGGCGCGACCATCCTCGTCACGAACCGCAAGATTCTCATCTGCGCGGTCATCCGCATCATCAACAACCTGCTGCTCTATGGTTTCCCGGTCATCATGCCGCTGTATCTGTGCACCACGAAGTACGGCGGCATCAACATCTTCAAGACCGAGGAATGGATGCGCATCTGGGGGTTCGTGTTCGTGGTCACGCTGGTCTTCAACACGTTCTGGGGCTGGTTCATGGACCGTTACGGCTGGATCTGGCCGATGCGCTGGTTCGGCTGCGGCGTGCTGGCCGTCGGTTCGGTGCTGTTCTACTACATGCCGCGCTGGTTCGGTCCGAACGCGCTGATGATGATCGTGGCGTCCATTGTGGTGGGCATCGGCACGTGCGCGTTCTCCTGCCTGCCCACGGTGATGACGCTGGAGGCTCCGGACAAGCAGGGTGCGGCGCTTTCCGCCTATAATCTGGCCGCCGGCCTCACCACGTTCGTCGGTCCCGGCATCGCCACGGTGCTGCTGCCCGTCATCGGCATCGAGGGCATCTGCTGGACGTATGCGGCGCTGTATGTGGTGGCGCTGCTGCTCACGTTCACCCTGCATCCGAAGCAGCCCGGCTTCGATGAGAAGGGCCATCGCATCCCCGGCGCCAGGACCATCGGCGACGAACTGGTCGATGAGGCCGACCAGGAGGTCACCCTCGTGGCGTCTACCGCCGAGACCAAGGCCGTGGCCACCGCCTGAAACCGCCAATCACGCCGGCTGCTCCCATCATCCGCCGCATCCCCAGGAGCACCGGCAATGGCATGGAGTACGGATTCTCGACGATTCCGCGCTCCGTGCCATTTTCCATAGCATGGCACGCACTAAGAACGTTGATTTTTCAACGATTTCAATATCCTCTCCGCTAGCAGATCAGGCAGGGAACGAAGAAAACAACCATCCGGCCGTTCCCTGCCACAGCAATCCGGCACGGAACGCCAAAACACGGTCCAGATGGCGTTCCGTGTCAATCGTTCATGATCGTCCATGATCGTCCACCACGAAACGCCGGCACATGCCCCGTCCTATGCCACGCGGCGCATCCTCGTCGCCATCTTCCAGAACAGCACCGCCGCGGCCACCGACAGCGCGAACCCGGCGACGAGCAGCAGCGGTCCCATGCCCTTGCCCAGGGAGACGAACGGCGCCAATGAGAGCTCCTTCGGATACCTGACCACCATGAGGCACAGAAAACCGTTCAGTAACGTCGCGCAGGCGACGAACAGCACGGCGCCGATGCGAATCATCGCGATCATGCTGTTGAGTACGGCGTCCGAAAGCATACGCCCCGTCCGCTCATGCATGATGCCGTGCGCTTCAAGCGACTGGTAGTAGTTTCCCCTCCGCGTATCGGCAAGCGCGTTCCGCCTCACCCAGGCGTTGAAGAGCGCCACGCTGGTGAAGAACAGCATGATGCCCTTGAACAGCGTTCCGAACACGCCCACAAACGGGTTCACGAAATCACAGGCGATGCTGAGCAGGGCGAGGATATATGCGACGAATGCCATTGCACGGCTCCTTTGCATGATGCGGTTCGCTCTTTTCGCACCCGCCGAAAAGAGTGAATCCAGCATACTACCGGAAGGCTCACCGGGCGTATGCCCTGCGGTATTGCGATGGCGTCATGCCGGTCCTCGCGAGGAAACGACGATTGAAATTGGAGACGTTGACGTATCCGCTCAGTTCCCGGACCTTGGCGATGGGCATCGTCGTGGTGGTCAGCAGACGGCATGCGCGTCCGATCCGCAGCTGGCAGACGAAGTCGGAGAATCCGATGCCGGCCACGTTCTTGAAGAACCTGGAGAACGTCGACACGCTCATCGACGCCGTCCTCGCCGCCCGTTCGAGGCTGGCGTCGGCAAGATTCGAGGAGATGTAGGCGATCGTGGCGTTGATGGCGGATTCCGCGCCGACGGCGACGTCGGGGTCGTAGTTCGGCGTGACCACGGTCCGGGATTCATCCGCCGGAGCCTGTTCGAACACCGCAAGCATGGCGACGAGGTCGGCGACCCTCTGCGCCGGGGCATGGCCGCCCATGGCCACGAGCAATTCGCCCGCGGTTGCGGCCGATTCCCCGGAGAGGACGATGGCCTGCCGCGAGCGCCGCAGCACCCGTTCGAACACCGCGGTCTCGGGGAAGATGGGGAAGAGGCCGCGAATGGTCTGCGGGCGTACGTGGCAGAGCACGTCCCGGTGCGGCAGACGTTCGCCCGGCATGATGTCGGACAGCCAATTATGTGGAAGATTCTCCCCGACCATGGCCACATGGCCCGCTTCGAACGGCACGAGCCCGTCGCCGGCCATGAATTGTCCGCCGCCCTCGCGGATGAGATGGAATTCGATCTGCGGATGATAATGCCACTTGGCCAGCGAATTCGGATATCCGTGGCATGACCATCTGATCGAGGCGTCGGCGTCGGGGACGATGACCTCCAACGCCCCGGAACCGGCCTGCGTTTCGGAGGATTCCCTGACCGCGTCCATTGGCCATACGCTCATTCCCGACACTCCTTAATCCACTCCGTCCAGGAGCCCCGTTCACACGCTTTGCGGGAGGAGACGGCGGCACCATGGTCGTTGTTCCGCATCATACGACGAGAGGCCCTCGACGATGCCATCGGGGCCTCTCATGCGGGGATTCCGCGTGCCGTCATGGACGTTGCGGCGATCAGTCGCGGTCCACGGTGATCTGCAGCTTGATGTCGCCCGGACGGCCCTCGTCCATGCGGTCGAACGCGGCCTTGGCGTCCTTCATCGCGAACGTGTCGGTAATGAAGGGCTTGAGGTTGAGCCTGCCGCTGGCGACCAGGTCGATGGCCTTCTGGTACACGTTGGCGTATCGGAAGATGTTTTCGATGCGCACCTCGGTGGCCTGCAGCTCGGTGATGTCGATGGACACCGGATCGACCGGGATGCCGACAAGCACCGCACATCCGCCTGGGGCGATGAGCTTCCAGAACGTCTCGTACGCCTTCGGCGCGCCGGAGCATTCGAACGCCACGTCGGCGCCCCAGCCGCCGGTCTCCTCGCGCACCCGCTCGACCAAATCCTCCTTGGTGAGGTCCACGGGGATGACGCCGGGAATCTGGCCGATGATGCCCAGTTTGATGGCGGAGACGTCGGAGACGAGCACCTTGGAGGCGCCTCCGGCGAGCGCGGCGGAGGCGGTGAGCATGCCCACGGTTCCCGAACCGGTCACGACGCACACGTCACCGGGCTTGATGCGGGCCTTGGTCGCGGCCCACATGCCCACGGCGGTGGGTTCGAGCAGCGCGCCCTCGCCGAAGCTCATGTTGTCGGGCAGATGGTAGGTGAACGCGGCCGGGTGGATGACCTCCTCGCACAGGCAGCCGTCGATCGGCGGGGTGGCGAAGAAGCGGACGGCCGGGTCGACGTTGTACATGCCGAGGCGGCTGGCGCGGGAGGTCATGTCCGGGATGCCGGGTTCGAGGGCCACGCGGTCGCCCGGCTTGAAGTCGGTGACGCCCTCGCCCACCTCGAGCACGGTGCCGGCGGCCTCATGGCCGAGGATCATCGGCTTCTCGACCACGTACTTGCCGACCCGGCCATGCGTGTAATAGTGCAGGTCGGACCCGCAGACGCCGACGGTGTGCGGGGCGATGCACAGCTCGCCCGGACCGGGTGCCGGGACGTCCGGGACCTCGCGCACGTTGATGACGCCCTGCTTTTCGAGAACTACTGCCTTCATGGTGATACTCCTTTGTGTTATGGAAATTTCGGTGTTATGAAAAATCGGTGCGATGGATGATGATGGATGGCCGACCTTGGGACGACGAGGTCAGGCGGTGGCCGCGACGGTCGCCGGCGCGCCCTGATTGGCGACGGAGGCGGCGGACAGGCCGCCGTTCTCCGGAGCCTCCGGCGTGGCGTCGGCCTTGATCCTGCGGCCGTGCTCATCGAAGCCGGGCTGTTTCGGCCTGATGAAGAGCGAGATCGCCGAGCCGCCGATGTAGCAGATCGCATACGCCCAGCACACCCCGGCGAAACCGACCGTCTCAAGCAGGATCGTCGCGATGAACGGGCCGCAGAACGTGGTCAGCCCGGAGGCGAGGTTGTGGGCCGAGACGGCCGCGCCCTTGTGTTCCGGCTCCAGGGCCGGGAAGATGGCGCCCATGGGGACGAATGCGGAGATGCCCATGCCCAGCACCACGGCGCATGCATACATGACCGGAAGATTGCGGCCGAGCAGCTGCGGCACGTAGTACATGGCGAGCGTGCCGAACGCGGAGAGCCAGCAGCCCCACCAGCGCATCTGGCGCATCCAGCCGAAGCGGTCGCCCATACGTCCCCAGAACACGTTGCCGAACACGGTGACGACGAAGAGCAGCCCCCAGATGGTGGACCATTCGGTGACTCGGAACCAGGCGCCGCCCCCGTTGGTATGCGTGGCCAGATACAGCGGCATGATGACCGGGAACCCGTACAGCGTGAGGTTGCAGATGACCCGCAGCACCGCCGCGAGGGCGATCTGACGGTTCTCCCCGAGGATGGTCACGCCGCGGGAAAGCTCATGCAGCTTCTCCTTGGTGCTCATGGCGTCGAGGTTCTCGTTGGTGGTCTTCGGCACGAAGAACAGGCAGATGAGCATGCCGACGATGGAGAACGGCAGCGCGACCCACAGCGAATAGTATTCGCCGATCACCGGCGTGATGAACGCCGGAAGATAGGCGCCGAACACGCCGATGCCGAACGAGTAGGCCGTCCAGAACCAGCCCATGGCCGAGGCCAGCTTGCCGGGATCCACCGTCTGGGCCAGCAGCACCACGAACGAATAGATGAACAAGGGGTATCCCATGCCCCGCAACGCGTATACCAGCAGCATCAGCGGATACAGATGGCTGGGCAGCGCCACGCCGATGAACACCAGATGCAGTCCGATCCACGAAACGGCGCCGATGAGCATGATGCGCTTGGCTCCGAACAGTTCGGCCAACACGCCCGAGGCCCATCCGGCCAGCGCAGCCATCAGCCCGTACAGGGTGAACAGCATCGACGCCTGCGATGAACTGAATCCCTGATCGACCACGTATTTCGAGAGGAACGTCAGTTCGAATCCGTCTCCCGTCATGAATACGGCTATCGCCAGGAATCCCGGCAGCAGCCTGCGCATCAGCCCCTGTGCCATGCTCGTCTCCTTATCCTGAAACTTCGTTGTCTTCCGCCCGTCTTTGAAGCGTTAATACAAGTTTCATGCCATAGGGACCGGGGTTTATGGCTGGATATGGGAGAGAATTGATACTTTTTTGCACAGCATGCGGCGTTCAGCCAAACGTATGGGCGACGGCAGCGCGATGCGCCGGTTCACTCTTTTCGGCGCCCCCGAAAGAGTGAACCGCATCATGTGCATATGAACGGTTGGTGAGCGCGAAGCGCGACGTTTTCCGCGCATTCCCGTTCATGTTTGTGCGCTTCCGGTTCACTCTTTCCGCACCCGCTGAAAAGAGTGAATCCAGCATGCTACCGGATGACCGGATACAGCAGCAGCGCGGTGACGATGACGACGAGACCGATGACGATCACCGTCACCAATCCTCCCCGCAGCCCGAACAGCCGCCCCCGCCTCGGCGCGCGCGGGTCGACGGCACGGCCGCTTTCCAGCAGGGCCGAGAACGCGCCGAACGCCACGAGCAGTGAACCCATGAGCAGCAGCACCATCAGCGCGCGCGTGGGGAACTCCAGTCCGTCGCCCAGCTGGATGGAGGCGATGACGAACGAGATGATGCCGGCGAAGAAGCCGATGAACTCGAGCATGTCGATGCGTTCGTTGTCGAACCGCCGGCCCAGCTCGTCCATCCTGTCGTCGAGTTCGCGGGCGCGGTCCCGTTGCGCGGCTTGCGCGTCGTCGATGACCGACGACAGCGAGCGCATGTTCGACAGCATGTTGCAGGTGTTGCGTGCGTCGAAGATCTCGTTCATCTCGGTCACGTACGTGCTTTCCTTGATGGTCCTGCCGTCGCCGGCCGAACCGTCGCCGGCCGGCCCGTCGCCGCCGGAACCGTCCCCGCCACGAGTCTCACGCCACGCGTTGTACCGCGCGTTCTCGATGTCGACGGCCTGGGAGAACTCGCCCTGCGCCTCGCCGTACCGTCCGAGGCATGCCAGAATCCGCCCGTAGCTCACGTGGAATATGGGATGCCAGTCCCCTCGCGGCCGTTTGTCGAACGCCTCCAGCAGCCGGTTCAGCGCCGCGATGTCGTCGTCCTCGGGCATCTGCCGGCCGGAGGAGATGAGCTCGTGCTCCACGCGGTCGAGGATCTGCTCGGTGTACGTGTTGAGGAATCCGATATGGTCGGGCGCGATGTCGAGCGCCCGCCGCGACGCCTCTTCGGCGCGCGTCTCGTCGCCGCCGTACAGATAAAACATGGACAGCGCGTACTGGTACAGCGAGAATTCGCCGAGGCATACGCGCATCAGCGGCACGAACCGACCCCAGTAGCGCAGCCGCCGTTCGGCGTCGAACTCGCAGCGGTGGAACCATTCGAAGGCGATGAAGAACGCGACGAGTAGCGCCGCATCCCCCTTGTGCCGGGCGCTGACGTCCAGTACGGAGTCGCTGATGTCGATGGCGTCGGCGCGGGAGAACGTCTCATGCTCGATGACGTCCTCACGCAGGTAGCGTTCGAATTCGGGGTCGTCGGGCGAGACGCCGGCGAGATGGCCGTAGACGTCGCGGAGCCTGTCGATGACGTCCGTCGACACGGGGAATTCGGAGCCGGCGAGTTCGTCGAGCAACGCGTCGGCACCGGGGAATGCGGATTCGCCAGCGGGATTGTCGGCCATGACGGGACCTCCACTCGAATTCATGGAAATTCATATAATCGCAGTTGACGTATACGTCATATTTCATTCAGTGTATCGCCGTCAGCACGGCAGTAGGGAAAGGCAAGGCCGATGAAGCCCGTCGTGGCGTTGATGATGCAGTATTCGGAGACCGTGCCCGGGGCGTTCGACATCGACCCCGGCTATTTGCGGCTGATGGAGTTCGCGGGGGCGAACGTGCTGACCGTCGACCCGTCCGACGACGACGATTATCTGCTGGCCATGCTCGACCGCGCCGACGGCCTGCTGATTCCCGGCGGCAACGACATCGATCCGACGCTGTACGGCGGCGAAGATCTTCCCGGCATGGACGAGCCCGTGCCGTTGCGCGACCATGCCGAGGCGACGCTGCTGCGCGCCGCCTACGAACGACGCATGCCGTATCTGGGCGTCTGCCGAGGATTGCAGATGATGTGCGTGCTGGCCGGCGGTGATCTCTACCAGCAGATTTCGCATGATATTCCCGGCGCGTTGGACCATTGGCAGAAGACGCCGTTCGCCGAACCGTCGCACGAGGTACGCATCCTGCCGGACACTCCCCTGCATCGCATCCTCGGCCGGGATTCGCTGCCGGTCAACAGCGTGCACCATCAGTCCGTGCATAGGCCCGGCGAGGGCGTGGAGGTCCAGGCCGTTGCACCCGACGGCGTCGTCGAAGCCGCCTACCGTCCCGACCGCGACTTCTTCATGGCCGTGCAATGGCATCCCGAACAGACGCCGGCCGACGAGCCGAGCCGACGTCTGGCCGGCGCGTTCGCGACGGCAAGCGACGGGTACCGGCGGCGTCGGACCGCGTGACGACGTTTTGTATTGGCGTACAACGTCATGGAAAGAAGTTGATAGGGCGAGACAATACGTCGGACCTCCCGGCACCGTACCATGGGAAACGGATTGTCATGTTTTCGCCGGAATCATAAACGCGCGACGGAACGCACAACGCGCCGAGAATCGAGGACCCATGAAGGAATATACGGAACCGGGAACGATCGAGGTTCGCGATGACGAAACCCTGTACTCGCTGCTGACCGAACGCATCGAACGCACGGGCGAGGACACGGTGATCGCCAGCCGCAAGACCGGTCCCGGCACGTGGGCGAACATCACGGCCGGCGAGTTCCACAGGCTCGTCCTGGCCTGCGCCAAGGGATTCATGGCGTTCGGCGTGAAGAAGGGCGACGCGGTCACGCTGTTCTCCGCCACCCGCTGGGAGTGGGGCGTGCTGGACTTCGCATTGGCCGCCATCGGCGCGGTGAACGTGCCGATCTACGACACCGACTCCGCCGCCCAGGCCAAACGCATCCTCAACGACTCCGACGTCACGATCGCCATCGCCGACGACAAGGAACGGTTCGACCGACTGCATTCGGTGATGGACGAATGCCCGGCGCTGCGCCGCATTCTCATGCTCGACGCGAACGCGATAGGCGCGCTGGAGGGACTCGGCGTCGCGGTGGGCGACGACGAACTGCGGGAGCGCATCGACTCCGTGCATGCCGACGACCTGGCGACGATCGTGTACACGTCCGGTTCGACGGGCGCGCCGAAGGGAGCGGAGCTCACGCACCGCAACTTCCTGTCGATCGTGCGCGCGGGATTCATCTGCATGAAGGAGATGATCTGCGACGACCATCCGCGCCTGCTGCTGTTCCTGCCGCTCGCCCACTGCTTCGCCCGCTACATCCAGTACTGCTCCATCGGCTCCGACGACGGCGTGGTCGGCTACCTGCCCGACACGCATTCGCTGCTCCCCGACCTGCGTTCGTTCCGGCCGACGTATCTGCTGGGCGTGCCCCGCGTGTTCGAGAAGGTCTACAACGCGGCCTCGCGCAAGGCCGGCATGGGCATGAAGGGCCGTCTGTTCGCCAAGGCGGCCGAGGCGGCGCGCGACTGGTCGCGCACGGCGCAGGAGGGCCGGCGGCACACGCTGCGGCAGATCTCCGAGCACGCGATGTACGAGTCGGCGGTCTATCGTACGGTCCGTGGCGCATTGGGCCCGAACATCAAGTACGTGGCGTGCGGCGGCGCGCCCCTCAACCCCGATCTGGCCCACTTCTTCGCCGGCATCGGCCTGCCGATGATCCAGGGCTACGGCATGACGGAGACGGCGGCGCCGTTCACAGTCACGCGCGTGGACGACAACCGCATCGGCACGGTCGGCCGCTGCGCGCCCGGCTCCTCCGTACGCATCTCCGACGACGGTGAAGTGCAGGTCAAGGGCGCGAACGTGTTCCGCGGCTACCACAACCTGCCCGAGAAGACGGCCGAGGCGTTCACCGAGGACGGATGGCTGCGGACCGGCGACCTCGGTTCGCTCGACGACGACGGCACGCTCACCATCACCGGCCGCATGAAGGACATCATCATCACCGCCGGCGGCAAGAACGTCTCCCCCATCCCCATGGAGGCGACGATCAACGAGTGCCCGATCGTGGACCATGCGGTCGTCGTGGGCGACGGACGTCCGTTCATCGCCGCCGTGGTGACGTTGGACGTCGAAGGACTGGCCGCATGGCTGCCGGCGCACGGCCTGCCCGCCTCGACGCCGATCAGCGACCTCGTGGACAACGCGATGGTCCGCAACGAGATCCAGGTGTACGTGGACCGCGCGAACGCGCAGGTCTCCCGCGCCGAATCCGTACGCAAGTTCGTGATCCTCGACGGGCAGTTCACGCAGGACAACGGCTGCCTGACGCCGTCATTGAAGGTCGTGCGCCCGAAGGTGCTGAGCGTGTTCGCCGACGTGATTGATAATGACGTCTACGCCGGCAAGAAATAACCGTTGGGGTTGTCATGATGGAGTGTCTTCGGCGTTGTGGAGGGCTCGACGTACCGTTGTACGCCTTCGCCCTCCACGCCTTGAAGCCACACGCATCACGACAACCCCGCTTGTGTTGGATTTGTGGGTCGAATCGTTCACTGATAAGGGTTTGTGGGTCTAACCGTTCGATAATCGTGGGTCTATTCCATCCGTAATCGGATTTGTGGGTCCACACTATTCAATAACCGTGGGTCTAACCGTTCATTTATCGGTTTGTGGGTCTAGACCATACGTGAGGACGCCGAAAATCCCTTCCTCACGAACCGATAGACCCACTTCACCATTTTTACGTTCTGATAGACCCACTTTGCCTTCCCCACGAACCTATAGACCCACAAACCCGTGAAAGGCCGGTTTACGGTCAGTCCCTCATTGAGCGTCGTCGTTGCGGATGCCGAAGGGGATGTGCACGGCGGGGATCTGCAACGCCGGATTCTCAAGGTTGCTGAGCTGGTCGTCGAAGAAGATGTGCGGCTGGACCTCGTTGAGGAACGGGGTCTTGTTGAGTCCGCCGAGGAAGAACGCCTCGTCGACGGCCAGACCCTTCTCCTCCAGTGTGCGGATGGCGCGTTCGTGCGCGGGGGCGCTTCTGGCCGTCATGAGATAGACGCGCAACGACGGCTTGTGCTCGGCCGTGCTGGCGCGCGCGGCGCTCTGCAGCCGGTTCAGCCCCTTGAGCAGCTGTTCGAGCGGGCCGTTTTCGAGCGGCCGGTCGGCGTTCATCATCTCGTGTTCGCCGTACCGTTTGGTCGCATGTTCGGGATCCGTGGCCTGCACGCGGCGGAACAGCCGTTCGGAGGAGTCGCCGGCAAGCACGCCGTCGAAGTCGAAGGCCACGCGCAGCTCGCCGTCGTCGGCTATATGCTGCCCGTTGAACGGCAACACGAGTCCGGCTGGCAGCCCCTTGCCCACGGCGTTCTTGACCTCGTCCGCGTTGGCCGAGAGGAACAACGCCATGTTGAATTCGCGCATCAGGGGGAAGGTGGACATGCCTCCGCGGAACACGGCCCGCGTGATGGCGAGGTCGTAGTGACGGATGCTGTTCATGATGCGCAGGCCGGTACGTGGGCTGTTGCGCGATAATACGACGACTTCGACGCCTTCGTCGGGGTCGTCGAACAAATCATTGAATTTTAGGAGCCGGGAGACGAACGGGAACGCGGTGCCGGGTTCGAGCGGCTCGTCGACGTGGTCCTGCTGGTACTGCTCGTATGGTCCGACGCCGTCGCGGTCATAGATGCCGTTGGCCTCCTCGAGGTCGAACAATGCGCGTGACGATACGCCGATGACCAATGCCTTGCGTGATAGGTCGGCCATGATGATTCCCCCGTCGTCGACCGCCGCCGTTGCGACGGTGTTGTAGTGCACATTGTAGGCGAAATCACGGTCGAAGTCACCGTCCGTCATCGGAGATGGATGCCGGCATGCCGACGGGCCCCGCCCCTTTCGCGCCGTGGAATCGGCACGGGAAGACGAAGGCCCGCCGGTGCCGGACGATGCCGGCCGCGGACTCGCCGCGGATGCGTGGACGTCAGAACGACGTCCACCCTCCGTCCGGCGCTATGGTCGCCGCGGTGAAGAACGAAGCGTCGTCGGAGGCGAGGAACAGAATCGCCGACGCCTGCTCGTCCGGCTGCGCCTCGCGCTCGAGCAGGGAACGCGTCTTGAGACCGGCCATGGACTTCGCCTCCTTCGGGTCCATGCCGGCGGCGATGGCCTGCTCGTAGTGGCGTTTGACGTATTCGTACGCGGCCTTCGTCAGGGGCGTCGTCGTGCCGGCGGGATTGACGGAGTTGACCCTGATGCCCTTGCGCGCGTAGTCGATGGCCACGTTCTTCGTCAGGCCGTTGACCGCGTGCTTCGATGCGCTGTACGGCAGGTTGCCGGGCAGGCCGGTCAGACCGGCGATCGAGGCGACGTTGACGATGGATCCGCCGTGCTCCTCCTTGAGGAACTCGATGACCTCGTACTTGCAGCTGAAGAACACCGAGTAGAAGTTGTTGGCCATGGTGTGGTCGAGCTGCTCCTTGGTGACGTCGACGATTCTGCCCGGCTGTCCCATGATGCCTGCGTTGTTGATGGCGATGTCGAGCCGGCCGAACGTCTTCACGGCCAGTTCCACCATCGCCTTGCAGGTCTCCTCCTCGGAGACGTCGCCGTGCAGGAACACGGCCTGTGCCCCGAGGTCGCGGACTCGGCGCAGGATGTCCTGCCCCTCCTCCTCGAGCTTGTCGACGAGCACGAGGCTCGCCCCCTCCTGCGCGGCGCGCAGGGCGGTGGCCTCGCCGATGCCCAGGGCGGCGCCGGTGATGATCATCACCTTGCCGTCGAACCTTCCCTCGAATGGCTTCTTCATGTCATGCTCCTTGCGATGTCGTGTTCGGTGTGCGCCGTCATCGTTCGTCGCCGGCGGCGATGTCGTCGGCGATGGCCTTGCGGCGGTGCAGGATCAGGGCGATTGCCGCGATGGCGAGCACTACCGCCGCCACGACGATCGCCGAGATGGCCGCGCCGGTGGTGGCGAGCTGCTGCCCGCCGTTCTTGTCGGACTTGGTCTGCTGGCCGGTGCCGGTGCTGGCCGGGGTGGCCGTCTTGTTGGCGTTCAGCTTGGACGGGGTCTTCTGCCCGTTCGTGCCGAAGCCGGGGAAGTTCAGGCCGCCGTTCCACTGCGGGTTGATGTCGTGGATGTCGATGTTGAGGCCGTCCTTCTTGAGCGTCGCGGTGAGTGTGGTGTCGGCGGTGGCCTTCAGACCGGTCAGGTCGGCGTCGTAGGTCTTGCCCGCGGCGTCGGTCCAGCCGGTAATGTTGTAGCCGAGGGGCGCCGCCAGCTTGGTGTGGACCGGCACGTTGACCTGCTGCCCTTCCTCGAATTCACGGGTCTCGCTGGAAAGCCGGTGGCCGTCCTTCGGGTCGTTGACGATGAACGTGTAGGCGAATTCCTTGGTGTTCGGGTCGCTGGGCTTGGTGCCGGGATCGGTGCCCTGCGAGCTGTCGTCCTTCGGGGTGAGGCCGGTGGACGCCTGCTTGAGCACGTAGTATGCGGTGATCACGGCCACTGATGTGGCATTCTTGTCCTCGGCGGTCCGCTTCGCGTTCTCGAGGCTCTGCTGGAAGAACGTCTTCTGGCCGTCGTCCTTGTATTTGCTCAGGTCGACTTTCTCGGCGTTGGCGATCTCCTGGTTGAGCATCGCGCGTTCCTGGCTGCTGGCTGGTCCGGTGACGGATGACGCGGCGCCGTCGGTGCTTCCGTAGGTCTGGGTGTTCGTGGTCGACGCCGACTTGCCGCTTTCGTCGGCGGCATCGTCCTTGGCGGAGTCGTTCTTGGCCGCTTCGTCCTTCGCGGCGCCGTCTTTCGCGGCGTCGCCGTTGCCGTCGGCCTTCTGCTGGTTGGTGGAATCGGAGAATCCGCCGAACCACTGCGACAGGTCGAGGAACCATGAGGATCCGGCGTTGTCGGCGGGCTGTTCGTTGCCGTCCGTCGTGTCGGCGAGCGCCGCGCCGTTCGGCACGAGCATGGCGAACGCCGCCACCGATCCGATGACTATCCTGCTCCACTTGTTCATTGTTGCTCTCCTTCTGTAGTGTCTTCCGATGATTGATAGGTGCTATGCGCCGTTGTTGCGTGTTGTGCGTGACGGGATGCGGCGGTGCCGTGGACGATGGAGCATCGGTATCGTCGTCCGTGGCTTCGGAGCGTCATCTGGCATACTTCGAGTCCGCGGTCCCGGCAGAACGCCGGGTTGCAGGCGCGTATGAGGGCGAGGTCGCGCAGGCCGAGTCCGATGAGTTTGCCGTACGCCTCCTTGAGCGTCCACAGTCCGGATGCGTACTCGCTGGCCCGCCGGGTGTCTGATGCGCGGATGCTCGCCCGTTCGTCGGCGGAGAAGCAATGCCGGAGCACGCCCGCCGTCGGGAACCGGACCCCTTCGACGTCGATGCCGATGGGGGCCGCGCTCATGGCACAGGCGACCAGGCCTTCGGTGTGGGATATGCTCACCGACCATCCGGGCATCGTCCGGCGTGTGTGCGCATCGACGACGACCGGACGCCCCGAGGCCTCGTGGCGGATTATCGTCCATGCCCCGCACAGGCGGCGTGCCAGGCGTTCGGCGATGCGGTGCGCGCGGGCGGACAGCATCCGCTCGTATTCGCGGGTGTTCTCCCCCGCGCGGCACTGCACCTGCTGGACGACGACGTTCATGATGCGTCCGTCTCCGTCGCCGGGTCGGGCATGTCGTCGGGGGTCTCGATGCGCATGCCGGCGGCGCCCGCGCGCGCCGCGTCGCGCAGCTCGCCGATGGTGCGGTCGGGGTCATGGTCGATTTCGGCGAGGAACGCCAGCAGGAACCGGTGGAACTTGCGGATGTTCACCGGGTCCACGTAGCCGACGATGTATTCGTAGTTCACCCACAGGTCGCCGCTTTGGTCGAGCGGCATGATGCTCACGTACAGCGGCATGGTGTTGGCCCCGTTGGGCAGGCGCCGGAACCGGAACCGAGGCAGGTCGCCGCCGTCGGCGAAGTACGGCTGGAACGTGGTGCTCACGCTGACGTATCCGCGGCAGGGCTTGAGATGGAATTTGGCGCGCAGTGCGTCGTCGAGGATTTCGGCGGTCGCCACGTTGGCGCGACGGTAGGCGTCCATCTGTTCGCGGAAGAGGATGTCGCAGGCGTCATCAAGGGTCGTCTCCGTGGGGATGACGGTGTGCAGGGGGACGGCGTTGACCATGGTGCCGCCGGCGCGCTTCTGGTTGAGGGTGGCGCGGCGTGCCACGGCGTTCATGAACATCACGTCGTCGGTGCCGCTCACCATGCCCAGATAGGTGCGCAGCGCCATGAAGTACGGTATCTGCATCGGCATGTGCCGCGACTCGCAGAACCGTTGCATGGCCTGCACCGTGGCGGTGTCTATCCGGTAGTCGGTCATGCCGCCCTTGGTCTGCCACAGGCGCAGGGTGACGCCGAAGCGCTTGTCCTTGATGAACTCCTTTGCCTCCCCGGCCGTTGATGGACGTGAACTGCGGTTCGGTGGTGTAGTGGTCCTTCCACCACTGCTGCTGGCGGCGGTACCGGTCGGAGCGCCGCATGGCGAAGTCGTCCTCGTAGGCGGGCAGCGGCGAGTGCGGCTCCTCGGGGAGGGGCGTGCCCTGTTCGAGGGCGCGGTAGACGGCGAATATGTAGGTGAGGCAGGTCATGAGGGAGTAGGCGTCGAATACGACGTGGCTTACGCAGAAGTACAGGCTGTGCAGTCCGTGCGCGCGCCGGATGATGCGCACGCGGTACAGCTGCACGTCGTTGCCGCCGTTGGGGAACGGCTTGGAGCCGATCTCGTTGCATGCGGCCTCCACCTGCTTCTGCGTCCTGTCACTCATGTCGACGAGTTCGATGTCGTGCGGCACGTCAGTGGCGAAGTACTGCATCGGCTGCTTGTCGACGATGTGGACGCGCACGGAGTTGGAGGGGATGCGCATCATCGCCAGGTATACGGCCTGCATGAGCCGACCCTCGTCGAGCCTCTCGTACAGGTCGACGAGGCTGCAGATATTGACGATCTGCTTGCGGAAGCTGAACTTGAGGTTGTAGAACATCAGCTTCTGGGATTGGGTCAGCGGATAGCAGACCTTGTCCCCAACCTTCCTGGCCACGTCGTCGATGCTGAATTTCTCTGCCATGGTTTTTCCCCTTCCTCTATTCCACCGACTTGAGCGATTCGACCATCGGGATGCGTATGAGCTTCGGATACATGGCAAGCATCACGATGATGGAGAACAGCGCGGTCAGCAGGAACGACCATATGTAGCTCCATGGGGATATCACGTATCCGAACGTGATGTCCTTCTGTTCGATGGCCTGCATGATCACGCGGTGCAGGGCGCTGCCGATGAGCAGGCCGAACACGGCGCCGATGAGCGTGAGCAGGAAGTTCTCGCGGTAGATGTACATGGCCACCTCGCCCCGTTTGAAGCCGAGCACCTTGATGGTGGCGATCTCGCGTATGCGTTCCGAGACGTTGATGTTGGTGAGGTTGTAGAGCACCACGAAGGCCAGCAGCGCCGCGCAGACGATGATGAGCAGCACGATGCTGTTCATCGCCTTGATCTGGTTGCGGAAGTCGTCGGCGACCTTGGTGTAGGACGTCACCGACGTGACCGAGGGGACGCTCTGCAGCACGCGCTGCAGCGAATCCTCCTGACGGGCGCTTACGTTGTCGTGCAGCTTCACGAGCAGCGTGTTCGTGTCCATGTCCTTGAGGAAGTATTTCGCATACGCCTTCTGGCTCATGTACGCGTAGTGGAACACGTAGTTCTCGGTGACGCCGGTCACGGGGATGCGCTTGGTCATGCCGCCCTCGTTGCGTACGGACACGGTGTCGCCCGCGGTGACTCCGAGGTTCCTGGCGAGCTTCTCCGTGAGCACGATGCCGGAGTCGTCCAGCGCGATGGGCCGTCCGTTCGATGGGTCGTCGAGGCGGATGTAGTCGGTGAACGAGTCGGGGGTGTTGGCGGCGTACAGCGCCAGCGTCTCGCTGGTGCCGCCTTCGCTGATCGTGGCGCTGCCGACGCCGGCCTGCGTGTACGACGAGACCGAGTCGGCGATATCGAGCGTGTGGTACACGGCGTCGGTCTCCGCCTTGTCGGCGGTCGGGTCGAGGGTGACCGACATGTCGTAGGCGAACACCTTGTCGTACTGTTTGGACACCACCGAACCGATGGTGTCGTTCATGCCCAGGCCGGCGACCAGCAGGCCGGTGCATCCCATGATGCCGACGACGGTCATGATGAGGCGCCGCTTGTAGCGGAACAGGTTGCGCATCGTCACCTTCTGCGAGAAGTTGAGATGCTTCCAGATGACGGGGATGCGTTCCAGGAGGATGCGCTTGCCGACGCGGGGCGCCTTCGGACGCATGAGCGTCGCCGCCTGGCTGTTCAGCTCCTTGCGGCAGGTCAGGTAGGAGACCAGCGCCATGGCGATCACGGTGACGGCGAAGCTCGACGCCATGATGCCGGGATGGAACCCGTGCTCCAACGGGGGCTGCCGGTACATGGCCGACCATGCCTTATACACGGATTCGGGGAAGGTCCATGAGCCCACGGCCGCGCCGATGACGCCGCCCAGGGCGCTTGCGGCGACCACGTAGAGCACGTATTTGAGCGCGATGGCGTTGTTCTCGTAGCCGAGCGCCTTGTAGGTGCCGATGACGCCGCGCTGCTCGTTGACCATGCGCGCCATGGTGGTCATGCACACCAGCACGGCCACGAGGATGAAGAACACGGGAATCACCTGCGCGAGCGCGTCCACGCGGTCCACGGTGTTCCGGTAGCTCAGGAATCCGGCGTTCGTGCTGCGGTCCAGCACGTACCAGTGCGGGTTGTCGATGTTGTCTATCTCGTATTTCGCGCCGATCAGCTTCGCCTTGGCGTCGTCGAGGCGCGCAGCGCCGTCCTGCTTCTTGCTTTCGAAGTCGGCCTTGTTCTTCGCGTAGTCCTTCTTGCCCTTGTCGAGTTTGCTCTGCGCCGCGTCGAACTGACGCTTGGCCTCGCCGTCCGCCTCGTTGAGCTTCCTCTTGGCGGCCTCGAGCTGGGCCACGCCCTGGTTGTACTGCCGCTTGGCCGCGGCGAGCTGGTCCTTGCCGTTCTGCAGCTGGGTGTCCGCGGAGTCGAAGGCGTCGGAGATGGTCTGCTGCAGCGTCTCCACCTGGCTGACCATCTTATCGAGGGATTCCTTCTGGGAGGAGAGCTGGTCGAGGAACGTCTGGTACGAGTCGAGCATCGACTGGTATTGCGCCCGCTGGCTCTGCGGCACCTTGTCAAGCTGGCCGTTGAAGTCCTTGAGGTTGCCGCTGACCGTGTCGGTGGCCTGCTGCAGCCATTTCATCATCGCGAGCGCCTGGGAGACCTGCTCGTTCATGGAGTCGTACTGCTGTTTGAGGCTGTCGTAGATCTGCTGGCCGGCCTGGACCTTCTGCTCGCCTTCCTGGATCTGCTGCTGCGCCTGGTCGAGCTGCTGCTGGCCGCTTTGGATCTGCTGCTCGCCGTTCTGTTTGCGCAGCTGGTAGTTCTCCTTCTCGCCGTCCAGCTTCGCACCGCCGCTGGCGAGCTGCGCGTTGGCGTCGCTGAGCTTGTCTTCGGCGTCGGCTATCTGCTTGTCGTATTCCTTCTTGCGCTTGTCGTATTCGGCCTGCGCCTTCTGCAGCTTCTTCAGGGCCGTGGACCGCAGTTCGCTGCCGCGTTCGCGCGCGCGGTCCGATCCGATGTTGGTCAGGGAGTCCTTCGCCTTGTCCACGAGACGCTCGTAGTCCTTGCCGAACGCGTTGAGGCCCTTGGCTCCCTTGACGGTGACGGACGCCTGCGTGTACATGGGGTTGCCGTTCTCGTCCTTGACGGAGAACGCGGAGGCTGGCACGTAGGCGAACAGGTTGAGCGACTTGCCCGAGATGCGGGACGTTCCCTTTTCGACGGTCAGATAGTAGGGGGTGATGGCGCGTCCCACGATGGTGAAGGTGTCACCGGTCAGCGTGCCGTCCGTGATTTTCTTGTCGGTTCCGGATTCGAAGGTGATCCTGTCGCCGATCTTCAGCGACTTGCCGTAGTTGGCGCTGTCCTCGATGACGACCTCGTTCGCGGTGCGCGGCATGCGTCCGGCGACGACCGTGACCCTGTTGGGGTCGGTCCCCTCGGGGAGGCTGTGGATGCGGAACACCAGCTGGCTGCCGTTCTCCTTGGCCAGGGCGTCGGTGAAGTATCCGGGCTGCACCGCCTCGACCCCGTCCGCGCCCCGGATGGCGTCGATGTCCTTGCCGGTGAGTCCCAGCGACGACAGCACGTCGATGTCCTCGACGTTGCCGCTGTCGAAGTAGTCGTCCATCGTGTGGCGCATGTCGGGCGCGGAGGATTTCAGTCCGGCGAAGAAGCCGACGCCGATCGCGACGATGCACAGGATGGAGAAGAACCTGTTCGCCGAATGCCGTATCTCGCGCCAGAAGTCGAGCAACAGTGCCTTGGTCATGATGGTCTACCACTCCACATCCGCGATGTTCTTGGGGTGCGCGTTGAGCGATATGGACTCCACCTTGCCGCTTTTCACGTGGATCACCTTGTCTCCGATGTCGGTGAGCGCATAGTTGTGGGTGATGATGATGACCGTCATGTGGCTGTCGCGCGCGTAGTCCTGCAGGAGTTTGAGCACCTGCTTGCCGGTGTTGTAGTCGAGCGCGCCGGTCGGCTCGTCGCACAGCAGCAATTTGGGGTTCTTGGCCAGGGCGCGTGCAATGGCCACGCGCTGCTGTTCGCCGCCGGAGAGCTGCGAGGGGAAGTTGTCCTTGCGGTCGGAGAGCCCGACCGCGTCGAGGACCTCATCGATGTCGAGCGGGTCGCGGCTCACCTGGGTGGCGAGCTCCACGTTCTCACGGGCGGTGAGGTTCTGCACGAGGTTGTAGAACTGGAACACGAAGCCCACGTCGTACCGACGGTAGAGGATGAGCTGGCGGTCGTTGTATGAGCTCACCTCGTTGCCGTCGACGAACACCTCGCCGCTGGTGAGGGTGTCCATGCCGCCGAGGATGTTGAGGATGGTGCTTTTTCCGGCGCCGCTGGCGCCGACGATGATGACGAATTCGCCGTCGTCGATGGTGAAGTTCACGCCGTCGAGCGCCTGGATCCGGGTCTCGCCCATCGTGTAGTCCTTGACCACGTCGTCGAATTCGATGAAGGCGTGGCCGTTCTTCCGCACGGTGTCGTCCGCCGCATCGGTGGATGCGGAGGGGACCACGGCCGCGGTCCGGGCCCCAGGAGCGGGCGGCAGCGGGACCGTCGACGCCACGCGACGTGACCGGCCGGCACGGTGCCGCGCCTTCGCCTTCGCGCCCCGTGCGCCTTCTCCGCGACCGTCCGCGACGTGGCCGTCGCCTTCGCCGTCGGGCTGTGCGAACACGCTCAGGCTGTTCACTTCCGTGGTTGAATCATCCGTGTTTTCCCTCATCATGGTCTTCCTCGTTCGTTGCGTCGTCGTCGATGCGGCCGTCCCGTCGGCCCGGCGATCAGGTGTTGTCGGACAGGTACTGCGCGAGGTCCCCCACGGTGACCATGTCCTTGAGGTCGTCGTCGCTGATGCTGATGCCGAATTCGTCCTCCAGTTCGCCGATCATCGTCAGGATGTCGTATGACGTGACCTTGAGGTCCTTGAGGAACTCCGTCTCCGGAGTGATCGTCGTCGGATCGACGTCCACGTATTCCAACAGCATGGTCCGTACTTTTTCGAACATCGTCTTATGCTCCCTTCGTTGTCGTTCCCGGCACGTCGTCAGTCCGACGTGCCGGCCTTGCGTTTCCGCACGCTTTCGATCACCTTGAAACGACGGATCTTCTGGGTCGTGGTCTTCTCGAACTCGTGGTCGGAGATCGTCACGTCGTTGATGCGTTTGTATGACGGCACGGTCTTGTTGAACTCGCGGACGTCCTGCATAAGCCTGTCGTGGCGGGATCGTTCGTCGCCCAGTCCGAGCCGGTCGCATTCGTCGTCGTCGAGGAAGCACACGGCATAGATGCCGGTGCCCGCCTCGTCGGCGTAGACCACGGATTCCCGCACGTAGGAGATGTCGTGCATGAGATGGTCCTCGATGTCCTCGGGGCTCACGTTCTTGCCGTTGGCAAGGATGATGAGGTTCTTGAGGCGGCCGGTGAGGAACACGTAGCCGTCCTTGTCGATGTGGCCGAGGTCGCCGGTACGCAGCCATCCGTCGTCGGTGAAGACCGCGGCCGTGTCCTCGGGCATCTTGTAGTAGCCGAGCATCACGTTGTCGCCCTTCACCTGGATCTCCCCGTCGCCCTTCTCGTCCTGGTTCGCGGCGCGCACCTCGATGTTCGGGATGACGTGTCCGACCGAACCGGCCCGGCGGAAGTGGTCGCCGGTCGTGGCCACCAGGGGCGCGCATTCGGTGATGCCGTAGCCGTTTTTCACGGTGACGCCGATGCTGTCGAGGAAGGATTCGGTGTGATGGTCCAGCGGGGCGCCGCCGCAGATGACCATGGAGAAGTTGCCGCCAAGGCCCTGCAGCACGGGTTTGAAGAACTTGCGGCGACGGTCGATGCCGACGGCGCGCAGCAGCCCGCTGACCTTCATGCCGTACTGGAGGTGGCCCCACAGGCCGTTCCTCTTGGCTTCTATGGTGATCTTGCGTACGAGCAGATCGAGCATCATGGGCACCATGCTCGACATCTCGGGGCCGAAATGCTCGAGGTTGCGGGCCACGTGCCGCAGGTCGTCGTTGATGGCCACCGTGGTGCCCTCCCAGATGGAGCAGATGATGTTGCACACCAGCTCGTAGGTGTGGTTGATGGGCAGCACCGACAGGTTCGTCCTGCGGTAGGTGACGAGCTGCCGGGCGCCCTTCATCACCGTGACGATGTTGCGGTGGCAGAGCATCACGCCCTTGTTCGCGCCCGTGGTGCCGGAGGTGAACACGAGCAGGCTCATCGCGTCGGCGTCGATGGGGGCTTCGGTGAAGGAGACGTCGTGTGCGCGCAGCAGTCCGCGGCCATGCTTCACCAGTTCCGTGTAGGCGTAGTAGTCGCGGCCGGTGTCCTGCGCGGCGAGGCGCTTGAGCAGGTCGACCGTCGGCCCGGTGCCGCGCATCACGATGACGGCCCGCACCCGGGGCAGTCTGGCGAGCAGCGGTTCGAGTTTGGCGAGGAACGATCCCTCGCAGAAGATGGCGTCGACGTCGGCGAAGTCCAGCTGTTCGACCATGGTGTCCGGGTCGAGCAGACGGTCGATGGGCACGGCGCATCCCACGCCGTTCATCGTGGCGAGGAACCCGGTGATCCATTCGATGGAGGTGCCTCCGATGAAGGCGATATGCGTCTGGGCTAGGGAGTCCCCGCGGCTGCGCTCCGACCCGTTGAACGGGGCGGGCAGATGCATGAGCGCGGTGCCGAGCGCGTCGATGTTGCCGGCGAATCCTCGGAAGGTGATGGCGCTTTCGTACACCGGCGTCTCGATCTGTCGGTAGGCGATCCTGCTGGAGTACTTCCGCTTCGCATAGTTGACGGCGTCGCGCAGGTTGCTTATCTTCTCCAGCTGCGGGATTCTGTAGAACCGTCTCATCGGTCGCCTCCGACTCCGGCCGTGGTGAATCGGTCCTTCCCTCGGACCCGAACATGCCGTACGCTCATGCTGCGCCTCCCCCTCTCGCGCATCGATGTCGCGGCGGGCGCTTCCCCGCATGACATGTGCGATGGCGAACGATGACGAATATTGTTTTTGAAACCCCTCTGGTCATGAATCTACCCGGCCGTTCCATCGGGGCAAAGCACCCCAACCCCACCCCCGGGGATTGGCGACATGCACCCCGTACCGGATGGGGCGATTGGAAACTTGATGTTTCATTGACGTTGGCTGAATCCACGTCTTCATAAGAGCTTCACAAAAAGTTATTCGTCACGACATCGTCGATATGCCGAGGTCGCGGATGTGTCGGCGCATCCGTCGCCATACGTGATGGGCCCCATGAACGCAGGAAGCCGGGGAGCCGTCCATCATGCACATGATGGAGGCTCCCCGGCTTCTTCCGGATTGCGGTCGGACCGCCGGTCAGCGGACTGCCGGCCAGTATGGACCGCGCATCCGCCGGTCACGCATGAGGACTCATACTCATGCGCGGCGGCGACGGATGGCGATCACACCGGCGCCGGCGGCCACGATGGCCAGTGCGGCGATGCCGGCGACCGCGGCGCCCGTGCGGCTGAGCTGCTTGGCCGGGGCGGTCTGGTTCTGCTGCTGGACCTGCGGCTTCTCGGTCGGGGTGGTGGGCTTGTTCGGCTGCGGCTTCTCGACGGGCTTGGCCGGGGTGAGCGGCGTGGCCGGAATCGAGGTGTGGTTGACGAACGCGATGGCGTCGGCCGGGGTCTTCGTGCCGTCGGCCGAGGTCTTCTCGATGGCGGTCTTCGTGATGGTCAGTCCGCCCTTGGTGTCGTCGGCCACGGTGTACGTGACGGTGTAGGTGGTGTCGTCGTACTTGACGTTCTTCTGGGCGTCGTTGGTCTCGGCCACCTTGTAGACGTACGTGCCGGCCTTGTCGAACGTGACGGTGCCGAAGCTCACCTTGCCGTCGGCGTCGTTCTTCGCCGTGGGCTGCTGGAACTTCGGGGCGTCGGCGTCGTCGGAGGCGGCGGTGAAGGAGAACTGGCCGTCGGCGAGCTTGGTGCCGGCGAGGGTCTTCTTGGCGGTGAGCGGGTCGGAGGTCACGTCGCCGGAGACGGCGTACGTGTTCTTGAACTCGTTGCTGGCGTCGCCGGGCTTGGCGACGGCTTCGAGCTGGCCCTTGCCGTTGTCGGTGACCGTCACGTTGACCACGTAGGCGTGGGCGTCGTAGGTGACGCCGGGGATGTCGCCCTTGGTCTCGCTGATCTTGAACGAGTAGTCGCCGGCCTTGGCGAAGGTGACATCGCCGAAGCTGAAGGCGTGGTCCGGGGTCTTGCCGTCGACGGTCACGGTGGTGTCCTTGGGCAGCGTCACGTCGTCGGCCTTGATGGCCGCGGCAGTGGCGTCATCGTTGGCGGCGAGGGTGAAGGCGAACTTGTCGGTGTCGAGCCACTTGTCGCCCTCACGGCCGGTGAACGTCTTGGTGCCCTTGAGGTAGTCCTTGCCGCTGAGGGTCGCGGGCTTGGCCTCGTAGGTGTTGGTCACGGTGATGGTGCCGGAGTCGGCCGTGCCGACAGCGAACTTCTTGTCGTTGTCGCCGGAGATGGCGACGGTGTAGCCGTCGCCGGGGGTCGGTTCCTTGACGCTCCACGTGTAGGCGTCGAGTCCGGCGGGGACGATGACGTCCTTGGTCCAGCCGTCCTGTTCGGTCAGCGTGACGTCAGCGTACTTCGCGCCGTCCTTGTCGAGTTCGACGGTCACGTCGGACTTCGGGCCGTTCCCCTCCCAGACCTTCTTGATGGTGACCTTGGAGACGGGCACGGTGATGTTGCCGTGGAGCAGCGTGACCGGAGTGCCGTGGTTCACGGTCTCCTTGCCGTTGACCGTGGTGACGACGTCGTAGCTCACGGTGGCGTCGTCGTTGGACGGCAGCGTGGATTCCTTGCCGTTCTTGACGGCCTGGTCGTAGGCGGCCTGGGTGGGCTTGAGCTTCACGGAGATCTCGTACTTGACCGGGTCGAGCTTGGAATCGCCGAGGTTCCAGGTGATGGTCTTGCCGTCGACGGCGGGCGTCGGGGCTTCGGCCCACGGCTTGCCATCCTTGGTGGCGGTGAACTGCGGAGTGCCGTCGGCGAAGGTCACATACTCGGAGAGCGCGTCAGTGATGACGACGTTGCGGTAGGCGGCGGAGGTGGTGATCTTCTCGTAGATGCTGTTGAACGCGTCGTTGAGCTTGGTGGAGTCGCTGCCGTCAAAGAAGGTGCCGTGGGTCTCCCTGGCAAACTCGCTCATCCGAGCATTGGCCTCGGGGGCGGCGCTCACCGAGTAGAGCTCGGCGTTGCCGCGCTTGTTGGCCTCGGCGACGGCGGCCTCGAAGTTCTTACCGTCGTTGTCGTCGTGCCCAGTGCCGGAGATGTCGGAGCACTGCTCATGCCACCCCCAGCCAGTGCAACTGCGACCATTACGGTAGGTGGGCTGGCCATCGGAGAGGAACACGATGTACTTGGCGGAATCGCGGTCAGTGGTCCGGGCGTTGGCCTTCTCGAGGGCGTCGTCCCAGTTGGTGCCGCCGTCCTGGCTCTCACCATCGGGACCGTTGCCAATGGCACGGTTCACGGCATTCGCATCGGTGGTCCAGGAGGTCGCCTGATTGGCACGCGAGGCGAACGTCACGACGGACATGCGCACGGTGCCGGACTTGGCGTTGTCAGCGGTGAGCAGCTTGTTCGCCAGACCGGTGGCGGCGTTCTTGGCGGTGTTGAAGCGGTTGCCCTCCATGCTGTTGGACTTGTCGACGACGAGCACGATGTCGGTCGGCGTGGTCTTGGTGACGCTGTCCTCGGCGGTCTTGCCGGTGACGCTCAGCTTCATGGTGTAGGTGCCGTCGTTGTTGCGGGTGACGGTCTTGGAGCTTTCAGGCTGCGGCAGTGCGGCCGTGGTCTCGGTGGCCGAGGCGACGCCGGCGCCGGCGATGGCCAGGGTGCCGAAGGTGGCGACGGATACGACAGCCGCCACGGCCGCCTTGACCATGCCGCGCAGACCGGTCTTCCCGGCATGCTTACGCAATGGACTCATTTCATTCTCCCCTCGCGCATGCACCGCATCGTGGTTGCCTCTTCAATGCGCGGCATGCGAAATAAGTGAATATCCGTGGATATAGTTCAATGAACCAAGCTAGACGTATTCCCCCTCTGGAATGAACCCCCTGACATGCCCTCGGGAATGATGCACCACTCCCCTGTCCAACGCTGTGCGATTGCGGTTGCTGCCGTCTGAAGATGCGATGAAATCCCCCGTTTTCACCGAATCGTCACATGATGTTTGTTCGGTCGTCATCGTTGACGTGCCGAAATCCGCCGGCATGGATACGAAAAAACAAAAGGGTCTTGTGGAAGTATCCGGTTGAGACCGGATTACTCCACAAGACCCTATACCTACCGAGGTATCGTCTCTCCCTCAGTCGGCCTGACGGCCGCCAGCTCCCTCATCAGAGGGAGCCGGGATGGAGTGTCCTCGATTGACACTCCGTTATGTAATGACGGTACCGGAGCTGATTGCCTTTGACAGAATAAAAACTGAATAACGTGTGCGGTATCGGTGTTGTGGAGGATGAAGGCGTACAAAAGTACGTCGATTCCTCCACAATGCCGATAACGCTCCGTTATTCAGTTTTTATCAGTGACGGTTGTTGAGGCGGTGGTACATTTCGCTCAGCTCCAGCTCCTTTTCGAACTGGCGCGTGGTGGTCTGGTCGTCGATGACGGCGAGTTCGACGCCGGCGATGCGGGCGAAGTCCTCCCAGGCTTCACGACCGACGGAGGTGGTCATGCAGGTGTGGTGGGAGCCGCCGGCGGTGATCCAGCACTGGACGGCGGTCTTGAGGCTCGGCTGCGGCTTCCAGACGGCGCGGGCGCAGGGGAGTTCCTTGAGGGAGCCCTGGGGCTCGACGACGTCGACGACGTCCATGAGGAGGCGGAAGCGTTCGCGCTCGTCGGCCATGGAGACGACGACGGCGTCCTTCTTGGGCTTGCCGGAGAAGACGAGGCGGACCGGGTCGGCCTTGCCGCCGATGCCGAGCGGGTGGATTTCGAGCTTCGGCTTGGCGATGGTGCCGATGGCCGGGGAGACCTCGAGCATGTGGGAGCCCATGTCGAGTTCGTTGCCTTCGGTGAAGTTGTAGGAGTAGTCCTCCATGAGGGAGGCGCCACCTTCAAGGCCGTAGCCCATGACGGCGCCGATGCGGACGAGGACGGAGGTCTTCCAGTCGCCTTCGGCGGAGAAGCCCCAGCCGTATTCGGACGGGAAGCGCTGCGGGCCGACGCCCGGGAGCTGCGGGAGGGCGCCGAGGTCTTCGAAGTTGTCGACGCCGGCGGTGCAGCCGTTGGCGCGCATCATGTTGACCATGGCGGCCTCTTCCTTGGCGGCGATGAAGAGGGAGTCGTACTTGGCGTCGAGGAGGGCGGGGTCGATGTCGTACTTGGCCTTGTAGTCCTCGATGAGTTCCTTGACCTGGTCGTCCTTGACGGCGTCGTAGGCGGCGACGAGCTCGTTGACGGCCCAGGTGTTGATGGAGGCGCCGAAGACGCGCTCGGCTTCGGTCTTGTCGCCTTCGGTGACGGCGACGTTGCGCATGTTGTCGCCCCAGCGCATGACCTTCATGTTGTTGGAGGCGTCCCAGCCGGCGCAGGCGCGGGCCCAGGTGCCGACCTTTTCGGCGACTTCGGGGTCGGTGTAGTGGCCGACGACGATCTTGCGCGGGATGCCGAGGCGGGAGACGATGTAGCCGAACTCACGGTCGCCGTGGGCGGCCTGGTTCAGGTTCATGAAGTCCATGTCGATGGTCTCCCACGGGATCTCCTTGTGGTGCTGGGTGGCCAGCTGGAGGAGCGGCTTGGTGAGGACTTCGAGGCCACGGATCCACATCTTGGCCGGGGAGAAGGTGTGGCACCAGGTGATGACGCCGATGACGTTGGGGTTGGCGGAGGCTTCGACCATGAATTCCTTGACGCCGTCGGAGGACTTCAGGGTGGGCTTGAGGACGATCTTGGCGGGGATCTTGCCGGTCTTGTTGAGGTAGTCGACCATTTCGCCGGAGTGGATGGCGACCTGGCGCAGGGCTTCCTCACCGTAGAGGTCCTGCGAGCCGACGCCGAACCAGATTTCCTTGCCCTCGAAGGGGTTTTCGAATGCCATGTTTGGCTCCTTTTGTGTTGTTGGTTACTCCATTGTGGAAGTGTGTGTGGTGGGGGCTGTGACCGTGTGGGTCTCTCCCCCGGTCAGCCTTCGGCTGCCAGCCCCCTCGTCAGAGGGGGCCAAGGGACATACGTCCCATCTCGCCGAAGACGCTCCGTCCTGACGAGTGCGGATTCGGTGCGGTGGAAGGCGAAGGCGTACAACAGTACGTCGAGTCTTCCATCTCGCCGAAGACGCTCCGTCTGATGTGTGTGTCATCAAGGCGCAGGAGGCGAAGGCGTACAGATGGTACGTCGAGCCTCCTGCAACGCCGATGACACTCCATCAGATCAGTGCTGGCCGTAGACGTTCTGGTAGCGGTCGTTCAGCTTGTCAATGTCCGCCTGGTCAATTTCGATGATGTCGCCGAGCTGGCGGGCGGCCCACATGGTGTGGGCGACCTCTTCGGTCATGGCGGCGGCCTTGACGGCGCCTTCAGCGTCCTTGCCGATGGTGAAGGGGCCGTGGTTCTGCATGAGGACGGCGGGGGACTTGGGGTACTTCTTGAGGGTTTCGACGACGCCCTTGCCGATGGCTTCGGAGCCGATGAGGCGGAACGGGCCGACGGGGACGGGGCCGCCGAATTCGTCGCCCATCATGGTGAGGCCGCAGGGGATGTTCTGGCCGGTGGCGGCCCAGGCGGTGGCGTAGGTGGAGTGGGTGTGGACGACGCCGTACACGTCGGGCATGTTGCGGTAGATGTAGGCGTGGGAGGCGGTGTCGGAGCTGGGGGCTTCGGCGCCGTCGACGACGTTGCCTTCGAGGTCGGTGACGACCATGGAGTTGGGGGTGAGGTTCTCGTAGCGCACGCCGGAGGGCTTGATGACCATGAGGTCGGCGGTGTGGAGGCGCTGGGAGACGTTGCCGGCGGTCCAGACGACGAGGTTCCACTTGATGAGCTGCTGGTGGAGGTTGGAGACGACCTCGCGCACCTGCTTGACTTCGGCGCGAACTTCGGGACCATAGTCAGCCAACGTAGCCATGTTTGTTTTCCTTTCGATGGTTGCTTACATTCCAGGGCCTCCTCCGGGGAGGAGGCCGAAATCCTGTGATGTGCCGGGTTACTTGCTTTCGAGGTCGATGTTGCGCACGGCGCTCTTCTCGATGGCGAGTCCGGCCTGGAAGCGGGCGAAGAAGTCCTCGAAGCCTTCGACGTCCTTGGGGTCGGGGGTTTCGGTGGTGGACTGGGCGTCCTTGAAGACGCGCTGGTCGAGGTATTCGTCGAGCGGCCACGGGGTGTGCCACAGGTAGTCGGCGAGGACGGCCATGCCCCAGGCGCCGCCTTCGGCCGCGGTGGTCATGACCTTGATGGGGGTGTTGAATGCGGCGGCGAGAATCTTCTGGGCGACCTTCGGGGTGGTGAAGATGCCGCCGTGGCCTACGAGGGAGTCCACCTTGACCTCTTCGTCCTTGGTCATGACGTCCATGCCGATCTTGACGGGGCTGAATGCGCTGAACAGCTGGGCGCGCATGAAGTTGGCGAGGTTCATGTGGGCTTCGGGGCTGCGGGCGAAGAGCGGGCGGCCTTCTTCGAGGCCGGCGAGGAATTCGCCGGAGCGGAACGGGTAGTTGAGGAGTCCGCCGGCGTTGGCGTCGGCCTGGTCGCTGATGGCGAGGCGGAACAGGGTGCCGTAGAGGGCGCCGGTGTTGACGGGCTGGTCGATGGCCTTGGCGAATTCGCCGAAGAGGCCGACCCAGGCGTTGAGGTCGGAGGTGAAGTTGTTGGCGTGGCTCATGCCTGCGAGGTCGCCGGCCGGGGTGGTGACGAGGTCGACTTCGGGGTGGAGGCGGACGAGCTTCTTCTCGAGCACGACCATGGCGAAGATGGAGGTTCCGGCGGAGACGTTGCCGGTGCGCACGCGCACGGAGTTGGTGGCGACCATGCCGGTGCCGGCGTCGCCTTCCGGCGGGGCGAGCACGATGCCGGGCTGGAGCTTGCCGGAGGGGTCGAGCAGCTTGGCGCCTTCGGCGGTGAGTTCGCCTGCGGGGGTTCCGGCGACGAGCGGTTCGGGGAGCAGGTCCTCGATCTTCCACGGCTGGGCGGCGACTTCGGGCAGGGCGGAGAACTTGGCGAGGAGGTCCTTCTCCCACGTGTGGGTGGTGGGGTCGATGGGGAACATGCCGGAGGCGTCGCCGACGCCGAGCACCTTCCTGCCGGTGAGCTTCCAGTGCACGTAGCCGGCGAGCGTGGTGAAGTAGGCGACCTTGCCGATGTGCTCCTCCTTGTTGAGCACGGCCTGGTAGAGGTGGGCGATGCTCCAGCGTTCGGGGATGTTGTACTGGAACAGGTCGGAGAGCTTGAGGTGGGCTTCGTGGGTGTTGGTGTTCTGCCAGGTGCGGAACGGCACGAGCAGTTCGCCGTTCTTGTCGAAGGCGAGGTAGCCGTGCATCATGGCGGAGAAGCCGATGTGGCCCACGCGGGTCAGTTCGATGCCGTAGGCCTGGTTGACGTCCCATGCCATGGCGCCGTAGGCGCTCTGCAGGCCCTTCCAGATTTCTTCGACGGAGTAGCTCCACAGGCCGTCTTCGAGGTGGCTGGCCCACTGGTAGTCACCGGAGGCGATGGTCTTGTAGTTGTCGTCGATCAGGACGGCCTTGATTCGGGTGGAGCCGAATTCGATGCCGAGGGAGGTCTTGCCCGCGCGGATCTTTTCGACGATTCCCGAGATGTCCATGTCGGAGGCGTCGCTCATGTGTCTACTCCTTTTATCGGTCACTATGTGATTCCAACGTCGTCGTTGCGTCCATTCGGCGGCCTCCGACGGAAGGTATCGAAAACCACGGTGAGAACGCTCACATTCCATTACCTATGGTACAACCCGCCACGCCGATGCCGCAACACGAATCGATAACAAAATCGCGACATCGGCGACGTGTTCGCCGCCGCCCCCGATGGCGGACGGCGCGCCGCGAACCCCGCGCCGGTCAGCGCGTCGGCGCCGCCGTCGAGTCGCGCACGACGAGCGGCGCGCCGATCACCGCCACGCCATGCATCTTCGGCAGCTCGACCTTGTCGGCCGGGGTGCCGAGCAGCGAGAATAGCACGTCCATGGCGGCCACGCCGAGGGCCGAGAAGTCGGGGTGGATGGTGGTCAGCGGCGGCATGAGGTTGTCGGAGCCGGACATGTCGTCGTAGCCGACGAGGCTGACGTCGTCCGGCACGCGGAGCCCGTGCTCGCCGAGCGCACGACGCACGCCGATGGCCTGCAGGTCGTTGGCGGTCACGATGGCCGTGGGCAGCTGCGTCTTCGGGTCGTCCAACGTGCCGAGATAGCGTCCGAAGGATTCGTAGGCCGCCTGCGCGGACCAGTCGTCCACGGGCAGCGTCCGCGAGTCGATGCCGTGGGCGGCGCTCTCGGCCTCCCATGCCACGCGTCGCGTGACGGCGTCGCGCCAGTCGTGCGGGCCCGCCAGATACAGCGCGCGCGTATGCCCGAGTCCGGCGAGGTGCTCGGCTATGGTCCTCAGCGCCGACCACTGGTCGATGCCGAGGCACGCGATGGTCGGGTCCTTGGCCACGATGGATTCGATGTCGATGTCCGACGATCCGTGCGAGGCGGTGAGGACGATGCGCGGCGCCTTGAGTCGGGCGCTCAGCGCGGCGTCGACCATCGGCTCGGTGGGCGCCACGAACACGAACGCCTCCACGCCCTGGTCGAGGCACGAGTTCGCCACCTCCTCGAACGCCGCCTGCGTGTACTCGTGGTCGTTCATCAT
Organism: Bifidobacterium pluvialisilvae; assembly: GCF_019331695.1. GTDB lineage: Bacteria > Actinomycetota > Actinomycetes > Actinomycetales > Bifidobacteriaceae > Galliscardovia > Galliscardovia pluvialisilvae. Next base: position 205,490 of record NZ_JAHBBI010000002.1, on the reverse strand, counting down.
CGCGATGGACACGTACAGGCCGTGCTTGCGGGCCATGGACTCGATGGTCGAGATGGTGGAAAGGGGCCCGTGGTAGCTCATGCCGGCGGCGATCAGCGCGATGGTGCGCGTGCGCTGCGTGGCGAGCGCCCGGGCGGCGCTGGACGGCCGGTATCCCAGCTCGTCGATGGTGGCCTGGACCTTCGCACGCGTGGCGACCGACACGTTGGGCGAATGGTTGATCACGCGGGAGACGGTCTGATGGGAGACCCCCGCCGCACGGGCCACGTCGAAGATGGAGACGCGTTTGCTGGGCATGGAAAACAACCTCCGTAACTCGCTGCCAACGTCACGTCCGCCCTCGTCCCGACGATACTGCTGTCGGTCTGCCGCACGGCATCGGATAACCATCGACGGGGATCGCGCATGCATACCGCATGACGTATATCGATTCACATCGAAGAGTGAACGCTAACGGTTTCCTTTCTATCGTAACCGAACTGTTATCATGACGGCACCGACGCGCGCAATAGGAGGCGTCGAATCCGCCGTTCTTCACCACATGCCCCCATATTCGCCTCTCCCCCATGTTCGCCGGAATGGAAATATGGCCGTCGTAATACGTATGGTGTGGCAGTATTGACGCGTACCAAACGGAGGGAGCATCATGCCAGGCCTGTTGAGCGCAATGCAGGGGTTCTGTGTCATCGGCATCGTCATCGCGGTGGGATACGTCGCCGCACGCATGCACATCGGCGGCCCCCAGGGCCAGATGGTGCTCAACCGGTTCAGCTTCTTCGTCTCGAGCCCATGCCTCATGTTCGCCATCCTGTCGAAGGAGCCGATCTTCGAGATCTTCCATTCGTCGATCATCGTGGCGTTCTTCTCGGCGGCCATCGTCGGCGTGCTGTTCATCGTCCTCAACCGTCTGTTCTTCCACATGGGCGCGGCCGACACGACGATCGGCGCGCTGAATTCGCTGTACCTCAACTCCAACAACATCGGTCTGCCGATCGCCACGTACATCCTCGGCAACCCGGCGCTGGTCGCGCCGATCCTCGTGATGCAGCAGGCCATCTTCACGCCCGTGGGACTGACCGTCCTCGACGTGACGACCAAGGGCAAGGTGTCGGTCAAGGAGATCGTCAGACAGCCGCTGCACCAGCCGCTGCTCATCGGGTCGCTGCTGGGCATCGTCCTGTCGGCCGTGAACGCCAAGACCGGATGGTTCCTGCCGGACTATCTCTTCGACCCCATCAAGATGATCGGCGACTCCGCGGTGCCGATGATCCTCATGGCGTTCGGCATGTCATTGCACGGCACCCGTCCGATGCAGCAGAAGTCGTCGCGTCCGGCCATCTTCACCGTCGCCATCCTGAAGAACATCGTGATGCCGATCATCGCGTTCCTGCTCGCGTACTTCGTGATGGGGTTCCGCGGGGCGACGCTGTACGCGTGCGTGGTGCTCGCCGCGCTGCCGACCGGACAGAACGTGTACAACTACGCGGCGCGGTACAACGTGGGTCTTACGTTCGCGCGCGACGGCATCCTGATCTCCACGATGACGTCGCCGGTGTTCATCGCCATCATCGCGGCGCTGCTGAGCTGACGGTCGACGTACGGACGGCTCCACGTACGTTCCCGACCCACAAAATCCACGTACGTTCCCGACCTACACACAAATGTGTCCCCCGACCCACAAAACCGGCAACATACGGGCCAAAACACCCGTTCTCCGGTATTTATGGTGCCTTTTGGTCGTTATTCCGCGGAAAAACGACCGAAAAGCACCATAAAGTGGGAACGGGGGTTCCGGTTTACCGGCCGCAGATGGCCTGACGCAACATCGTGGCGTACGCCTCGGCGCCGGTGATGCCGGGGTGGATGCCGTCCTCGCCGAAGTACTCGCTGTGGCCCTCGCTGTATCCATGCCAGTCGATGATGCCGACGTTGGGGTTCTTCGCGGCGGCGGCCCGCAGCATCTTGTTGTTGTTGGTCTCCTGCCACGGATACGGCATGCGGATGGTCACGAAGAACGTGGGCTTGCCGCCGGTCGCGTCGATGAGCTTCTGCACCTCCTGCTCGTTCTCGATGATGCCGTTGGTGCCGAGTCCGAAGATGACGACGCTGCCATCATGCCCCGCGGCCACGTCGGTGCGGTAGATGCCTTCGGCCTCGGGCATCTGACGGTTCGGCTTGCCATCGATGTAGCCGTTGGGGAATGTCTCGCGGATGAAGTCCGACGTGCCGGAGGTCACGGAGTCGCCGACCATGGTGATGTCGGCGCTGCAGCTCTGCGTGGCGGCATCGTAATGGTATTTGGAGATGTCGAAGTTGTTCGGCACCTTCTCGGCCTTGGACTTGACGCTCGGCGTCGACTTGGTGGCCGCCGGCGTGGGTGTGGTCTTCTTCGGTCTGGGCTTGGGCTTCGGCTTGAGCGGTTGGCCGGGCGCGACCTCCTGGGCGAGCGCCGGATTGAGCTGGATGGCGCGGGCGCGGGCGACCTGCGCCCAGTTGACCGGCGCGAACGTGAGCGCGAGCACGGTGATGACGCCGAGCACCGACATGATCCACGCGCCGGGGCGGAGGCCGGAATCGCGCATGACGCCGAGCAGGGAGCGCCGGGAAGGCGGACGGTTCGTGGAGGATCCGGCATCGGCCGATGCCGCGTCTTCCGCGACTCGGACCTGGTCGCCACGGTCGGGCTGCATGGGATATGGCGTCCGTTCGCCCTTCGGCAGGGCCACTTTGGTGACGTTGAGGTCGGTGTCCTCATCGCTTTCGAATTCGGAGAGCGCCTCGACGAGATCGTCGGACGACCGCGCCGCCTCGAACTCCTCGACGACATGGAGGTTACGCTGCGGCAGTCCATGCGCCTCGACGACGCTGGAGCCCGCGCCGATGAACACGGGCGCGGCGTTCGGGTCCTGCGGGTTCGGGGCGGGTCGGTTCTGTGCGGACGGCTGCGGGGTTGCGGTTCCGGGCGCCGAGTCGTTACCGGCCTGGCCGCCGGCGACGTCGGCCGCCGATGCGCTTTCGGCCATGCGCGCGCCGCCGCGATGCTTGCGTGCGGCTTCGACCAACTGGTAGAACACCTCGCCGACGACGAGGATGACGGCGATCTGGATGATCCACCCCCACCAGGGCAACGCCTCGGTACGGGTGGCGGGGTTCATGATCTGCAACAGCGGATAATGCACGAGATACAGGCTGAACGAGCGTGATCCGATATAGCGCAGGGGCTGGGCGCCGAGGATCTTCGCCCAGATGGAATCGTTGTTCACTGCGCAGGCGAGCATGGCCAACGACACGATGGCCGTGACGAGATACCCGCCCTGATACATGTAGGAGAGATAGCCGTTGGCGAACCAGAAGCCCGCGAGCAGCGCGGCGAGCGCGAACGCGCCGACGATGTTCGCGGCGATGACGGCGGCACTGCGCTTCGGCGAGGCGGGAGCCGGCATCGGGACGGGCGCGACGGGCCGCGGCTCGGACGGCATGGGGACGCCCGGCAGGCCGTCGACGGTCCTCGACGGCATCGGCGCGGGAACGGATGCGGCCGGCGCCGGCACGGTCCTCGGCGTCATCCAGATGGCGAGCAGGGCGCCGGCGGCGAGTTCGGCGAGACGGGTGTCGAGACCGTAGTACACGCGTGACGTGCTGGCCGGGTCGAACATCAGGAACATCGCCGTGGAGGAGGCGGCCATGATGACGATGACGATTATGGAACGGATCCACTTGGATTTCGTAAGCTTGCCGAAGGCGAGCATGGCCAGCGGCCAGAGAATATAGAACTGCATGGTGACGCCGAGGAACCACAGATGGGTCAGCGGCGAGGGTAGGCCGGCGGCCTGGAAGTACGGGACCTTGCGGAAGATGTACACCCAGTTGCTGGCGAACAGGGCGCTGGGCAGGGTGTCGGAGACGACCTTCTGCAACAGGCTCGGCGCGAACAGCCAGACGAGGGCGGGCGTCAGGACGAGGGTCGCGAGGATCGGCGGCCAGATGCGTTTGATGCGGCGAATCAGATATCGTCCGTAGCCGAACGTGCCGGTGGAGTCGACGGCGTTCAGCACCGTGCGCGTGGTCAGGAATCCGGTGACGGCGAAGAACATCGTCACGCCGATGAATCCACCCTGCAATAACGACGGCCGCGTATGGAATGCGATGACGCCGATGATGGCCAATGCCCTGATGCCATCGATTCCGGCGAAATGCACGTGCTTCGTCGGCCGTGGCGAGGTCTTCTCTCCGTTTTCACTCACAGGCTACAGCATACCCCCGCGCCCGAGCCCATAGGTATACAAACGATGAAGATGCCACGGCAATATGTATGTCATCCCAAGCGAACGACTTCGCACATGTCATCCCGAGCGAGCGCCCGCCCCTGTCATCCTGAGCGAGCGCCTTCACATGTCATCCCAAGCAAGCACGCCCTAATATGTCATCCCAAGCGAACGACTTCGCACATGTCATCCTGAGCGAGCGAAGCGAGTCGAAGGATCTTCCCTCACAACGCCCCAAGATCCCTCGACTCCGTCGCTCAGCGCCCCCGGACGGCAAACGGTCCAGCCGGCTACGCCACATACGTGGCGGCGATGTGGCGCAGTCGCTCCTCGAATCGGGGCCAATCGGTCTTCATGGCGGTCAACAGCTTGAGATCCTTGACCTTGTCGAACGGAATCCATGCGATCTCGAGGCTCTCATCGTCGTTGGCGCGCGGCTCGACGGTGTGCCCCGGCTTCTCGAACGCGAAGACGGTGGTGTATCCCCACGGACCGTGATCCTCGAGATACGATCCGACGACGGTGATGTTCTCGGGGCGGATGTTCGCCTCCTCGAAGCTTTCGCGCAGGGCGCCCTCGAGTGGGCTCTCGCCGTCGGCGATGGCGCCGCCGGGAATGCCCCACGTGCCGCCTTCCGCGCTCCACAGGGCGCGATGCTGCATGAGCACGTCGGTGATCTCGCCGGTCTCCGCGTCGCGGCGCGCCAGTAGCACGCCAGCGGCGCCGTTGAGCCCCCAGTGCTTGCGGCCGCATGCGCAGTCGATGAAGCCGTCGCCGGGCTGGAGCACGTTCTCCTTGGGGGTCTCCCATTCGGAGTTGATGGTGTCGGCGCCCTGCTGGGTGTTGCGGTCCAGATTCCACAGGTCGGTCCAGGCGATGTCGAGTTCACCGACCAGCTGACGGGTGAGCGGCAGGCTCAGGCCGATGATGCCGCTCGGATCGCCCTGGATGCCGTCGATGAACGCGCCGCCGAAGCCGTCGAGCGTGAAGGATCCGGCCACTTCAAGCGGCTCGCCCGTGGCGATGTAGCGTTCGATGTCGTCGTCGGAATAGTTCGCGAACGTGACCTCGGCGTGGCTGGCGCGGCTCACCATGCGACCGGTGGCGGCGTCGATCACGCAGTGACCGGTCCACAGGGTGCCGGTGCGGCCACGCATGAGCCGCAGACGCTCCCGTGCGTGCTCCACGGTGTGCGGCTTGCCGTAGGGCACGCCGTCGAGCTCGAACATGGAGTCGCAGCCGATGATGAGCGGCCCCGCCATCGCATCGGTCATGCCGCGGTGCTCGGCGAGGGCCTCGCGAATCGTGGTGGTCTCGGCGATGGTGCCGAAGCCGTCGTCGAGCGGCCTCGAGACATGCTGCTCCCCCACCGCGGTGGCGGCGGTGGCGGAAATGGCGAGATAGTCGCGGTACACGGCGGCGGCCTTGGCGCGGGCCAGTAGCGGCACACGCTCCCGCGTGGTCATGTCGTCGGGGCTGATGCCTTGCTGGGCGGCGGTGTTCACCACGACCGCGGCCTCGTCCACATGCGACACGCGAATCGTGGGCCGTATGCCGGCGTGGAACAGCACGTCGCGGCGCGCCTTGGACTTCGACGCGAGAATCACCGGAATCGCCACAGCGTACCAGCCTTTCCTAGCAGGCGAGAACCGCGTCAACGGTCATCGCGACAATCGTAAAAATCAACGATGTGGACGACTTTCCATCGCCCACATCACACAAGCCCGTCAATGATACCCCGGCAGGTCGTCACCCCGGCTTCTCACCCCTGGGCCGTCACCGCTCCTCCGGGCCGTACAGCACGCCCTGGCGGTCGATGGCCGGATGCAGCATGCGCCAGTGGCTTGCCGACAGCCAATGCTCGAACAGCAGGTTGGTCAGGGCCGCGGTGTCGTCGCCCTCGTGCAGCACCAGCACGCACGGACCGGCGCCGGAGATCGTGGACGCATAGCCGTGCGAGCGCAGGAACGTCATCAGCTCCCACGACTGCGGCATGAGATGGCTGCGGTAGAACTGGTGCAGGGTGTCGCCGGTGGCGGAGAACAGCAGCGCGTTGGTGTCGCGGCTGGCGGCGCCGCTCATGGCCGCCGGCAGCAGCGCCATACGCGAGACGTTGAACAGCGCGTCCTTGCGCGGCACCTCAAGCGGCAGCGCCTTGCGCGCCTCCTCGGTGGAGAGCTTGTAGTCGGGCACGAACACCCAGGCGTTGATGCGCTCGCCCACCGGATAGTTCACGGTATGGTATCCGCCCTTGAACGGTTCGGGGGAGCCCGGGAAGAGCGCCCCGTCACCGGTGACGGGCACGACGTTCGGTTCCTTCGACGACGGCACGTCGCAGATCGGCACCTCGGTCTTCGGCTCGAAGTCCCAGGAGACGGTCATGCCGCCGTACACGGCCGGGGCCACATTGTCGGGATGTCCCTCGATGTGGGCGGCGAGGTCGAAGATGAAGTCGCGGGCGTCATCGCCGTAGCCGGCGAACGCCACCGCCGCGGAGACACCGGCCACGATGGCCTCGGCGGAGGAGCCCATGCCGCGCTCCTGCGGGATGCGGTTGTGCGCCACGAGGCTCACACCGGCCTGCGGCAGGCCGAGCTCATCGAGCGTACGGCGGAATGTGCGGACCACCAGGTGCGATTCGTCGCGCGGGAGCGTGTTCTCCCCCTCGCCGTGGATCTCGATCTGTGTGCCGGCGGACGGCGTGAGCCGGAAGCTCAATTCGTCGCGTACGCCGAGGGCCAGTCCGGCGGTATCGAAACCGGGGCCGAGATTGGCGCTGGTGGCGGGGACGGATACGCGCACGGCATCGGTGGCGAACTTCATAATGCTCCTTAGTCGAAAAACAAACGCTCCACTGTCATTCTGAGCGGAGGCCACTCTGTTTGTCATCCTGAGCGGAGGCCGAAGGCCGGAGTCGAAGGATCTTCCAGCGGAAAAGATTCTTCGACTCGCTACGCTCGCTCAGAATGACAGGGGGCAGTACCGCACGTCAACATGACAAGGGACAGTGCCGCACCGTCAGCATGACAGGGACGCACTGTCGGAACGGCATGGGAATCAGGCCATGACGCGCAGGATGGTGGCCTCGCCGGTCACGAAGTCCAGCTTGCTCACGGCCTCGACGGCCTCGCGCAGCGTGACCTCGTCGCACAGGTGGGTGACGAGACGCAGCTGCTGCAGTTCGCCGCTGTAGCCCGGCTCGTGCAGCGTGGGCTTGAGGTCCTGGTTCACGCCGTTGATGGAGAGGCCGCGCTTGGCGAACTCCTCGGCGATGGCGGCGAGCGTGCCCGGCTTGTCGTGAATCACGAAGCGCACGGCGAACGCGGACTTGGACGCGCTCAGCGGGGCCTTCGGCAGGTTCGCGTACATGGGGATGGACGGGCCGGTGCAGCCGTGCGTGATGTGGCGGGCCTCGGTGACGACGTCGCCGACCACGGCGGAGGCGGTCGGGTCGCCGCCGGCGCCACGGCCGTAGAACATGAGGTCGTCGGCGGCCTCGGCCTTGACGAACACGGCGTTGAAGCTGCCGCGCACGCTGGCGAGCGGATGCTCGTTCGGGATGAGCGCCGGGTACACGCGGGCGGAGATGCCGGCCTCGGTGTTCTCGCACACGGCGAGCAGCTTGATGACCTTGTTCTCGGCGGTGGCGGCGGCGATGTCGTCGGCAGTGATCTTGGTGATGCCCTCGACGGAGACGTCGTCTATGCGCACGTCGGTATGGAACGCGAGCGACGCCATGATGGCGGCCTTGTTCGCCGCGTCCTCGCCCTCGATGTCGCCGGTCGGGTCGGCTTCGGCGTAGCCCTTGGCCTGCGCGTCCTTGAGCGCCACGTCGAAGTCGAGGCCCTTGGTGGTCATCTCGTCGAGGATGTAGTTGGTCGTGCCGTTGACGATGCCCATGATGCTGGTGATCTTGTCGCCGACCATGGATTCGCGCAGCGGGCGCACGATCGGGATGGCGCCGGCGACGGCGGCCTCGAAGTAGAAGTCCACGCCCTTGGCCTCGGCGGCCGCGTAGATCTCCGGGCCGTACTTGGCGATGAGCGCCTTGTTGGCGGTGACGACGGACGCGCCGGATTCGATGGCCTTCATCACGAACGTGTGCGCGGCGGTCGTGCCGCCGATGAGTTCGATGACGATGTCGGCCCTGGTGCACAGGCCGGCGGTGTCGGTGGTGAGCAGCGACTTGTCGATCCACGGCACGTTGACCTCGTCCGGATTGAGGCAGGCGACGCCTACGAGCTCAATCGGGCGGCCGATGCGCTGCGCGAGTTCGTCGCGCTGCTCGACGATCAGCCGGGCGGTGGCGGAGCCGACCGTGCCGGCTCCCAGCAGCGCCACGCGAATCGGGGTTTCGTTCTGTGCCATATCCTTGCGTCCTTCCCAAAGACGGTGCGTATGCGTTGAAATTACAACCTATTCAATCCTACGGGTGCAAAGCGACAGGCAGCGGATTGCGCGCCCCCGTCCTCCCGGGCGGAGTCGAGACCGCAGCCGCCTCCCCGTCATCCGGGCGGAGTCGAGACCGCAGCCGCCTCCCCGTCATCCGGGCGGAGTCGGGGCGCAGCCACCTCCCCATCATCCGGGCGGACTTACGGCCGCAGCCACCTTCCTGTCATCCTGAGCGGAGGCCGAAGGCCGGAGTCGAAGGATCTTTGATCCTCAAAAACCATCAACACGATCCTTCGACTCGGCTTCGCCTCGCTCAGGATGACATGCTCACACCTCGCCTCGCTCAGGATGACGTTGAACCCAGGCCAGTCAGGCCTGTGTTCAACGTCAGTCCTGGTCGAGGTCCAGCAGATCGTCGATGGTCTGGCGGCGCAGCATCACGCTGGCGCCGGATTCGCCGATGCCCACGACGGCGGGGATGAGCGCCTGGTTGTAGTTGCTGGCCATCGTACGGCCGTAGGCGCCGGTGACGGGCACGGCGAGGATGTCTCCACGGTGCGTGTCGGCGGGCAGCCGCACCTCGTGCACCACGATGTCGCCGGATTCGCAATGCATGCCGACCACGCGGGCGAGCATGGTCTCCTTCGCGCCGGCGCGGTTGGCGAGCCGGGCCGTGTAGTCGGCTCCGTACAGCGCCGGTCGGATGTTGTCGCTCATACCGCCGTCCACGGAGACGTACACGCGTTCGTCGATGGGGTTGCCGGCGGAGTCCTTGGCGTCGGTGAGATGCACGGGCTTGACGGTGCCCACGCGGTACAGGGTCACGCCGGCGGGTGCCACGATCCAGCGTCCCGGCTCGAAGCTGATGGCGGGCGCGGGCATGCCGAGCGCGCGGTTGACGGCGGCGACCGCGTCGGCGAGGCGCTTGAGCTCCACGCGCACGTCCATGGAGTCCTCGCCGTCGGTGTAGGCCACGGAGTAGCCGCCGCCGAGGTCGACCTCGGGCAGCGTGTAGGCGTCGGTGGCGTAGAAGGTCTTACGAAGCAGCATCATGCGCTTGGCGGCCTGGATGAACGCGTCGGCGTCGTGGATGTTCGAGCCGATGTGCGAGTGGATGCCCACGAGTTCGAGGGCATCGGTGTGCGCGGCGATGGTCTTGAGCACGGCGAGCGCCGGCCCGTCGGCCACGGTGTTCATGGCGGCGACGAGCGCCTTGTCGGCGTCGGTGGCGTCGTCGTGGAGGGCGTACGGCGAGTTCTCCCCCACCTTCGGCTCCCCGCTCCCGCTGGCGGAAGTCGCCGCATCATCTGCCCCGCTCCCGCTGGCGGGAGCTGTCAGCGAAGCTGACTGAGGGTGGTTGGGCACATCCACACCCACTCCCTCCCCCAGTCCGTCGAGCACTCCGAGCGCCGCCGTGTCCGCGCCGGCGGGCAGCAGCGGCACGCCGAACTTCTGGTCCTCGTGCGCGGTGGAGATGTATTCGTGGCCGCCGGCGTGGATGCCGGAGGTCACGCGCAGCATGACCTTGGCGCGTTTGCCGAGCCGACGGGCGATGGCGGCGATGCGTTCGGGCTCGTCGGGCGAGTCGATGACGATCTTGGCGAAGTCGTTGGCGACGGCGAGTTCGATTTCGGCGTCGGATTTGTTGTTGCCGTGCAATACGAGGCGACGGCCGGGCGCGCCGGCGGCGAGCGCGATGCGCATCTCGCCCATGGTGCAGGTGTCGACGTACATGCCGGCGTCGATGACCTCGCGCACGATGCGCTTGGAGAGGAACGCCTTGCCGGCGAAGCTCACGTGCGTGGTGGAGTTGGTGAACGCGTCGGCGGCGGCGCGTACGAAGTACCGTGCGCGTGCGGCGACCTCGTCGGTGTCGATGAGGTAGAGCGGCGAGCCGAATTCGTCGAGGAGCGACGCGGCGGTCCGTCCGTGGAATTCGATGGCCCCGTCGTCGTCGATCGTCGTGACCGCCGGCCAGATCGGCGTGATGCCGCTTCCGAGTTCAACGTTTCGTCCCGCAGTCTTCTCACTCATCGTCGCTCCATTCTCGTGCACGTGCAATACCGTTCACATTGTGCCAGATGCTTTGGCGACCGGCCCTCGCCGTTCCATAACGGAATCGCTACCGTTGTCGGCCGCATCGTCACCGTTGCCGTAATGCCGCAGCATCATCGTCACCGGTCATTCCACGTCACTTGCCTCCCCATAGTGGGCTACGTGTCTGCCGACGACGTCACGGGACGCATGATTCCCTTATTCTTCGTTTCCGTGCCACGATTCTTTGGCATCGGGGAGGCAATTCGGCGATGTTGTCATTCCCTGACACATCCATCGTCATGCCGACAATAAGAAACCGCATGATTCCGAGGCTTTGTCCGTGTAATCATCATCAGAATCTGTCACGGAACATAAAAAATCGCATGTATCCCATTTCCGTGCCAGTTTTCCTGGCACGGAACCAATTCCGACCGGGGATTTGAATTCCGTGACAAAGCCTTCGTCACGGAGCCATTGTTCCTAATAACAACTGACTCTATGACAGTCGTTCCGATGTTCAGACGGACCGATTCGGCCATATGACGATTCAACGCCGGATGACGAGGCCTGTCCAGGGAGCATAGGAGACGTCGGTGGCCCGGATATGGCATCGGTCGCCGCCACGCGCGGTTTCAACGCCGTCGACGAATATCGTGCAGACGCCGGGGTCGCCGCGCTCGACGGATCTGCCGGCACCGGCGGTCGCATCGTCGTTCCGATGCGACGCGGTGCCGTTGTCCAAGTTGGCGACGTCGGTCGGAATGATGTCGAAATCCGCGCTGATTCCCTTGGACAAATCTGTCGTTCCCCGCCATGTGATGTCGCCGCCGGTGACGCGTTCGATTCCATTGTCGTTCCATTGGGCGGATGTGACGTCGTATCGGACGTCGTCTTCACGGGCCGTCGCATGGTCCGGCGGCGCATAGCGAATCTCGACGTCGGCCGGCACGCCGTATCCGTTGCGATACAGGCCGCCATACATGAGGGGCGACACGACAAGGGCGAGTATGGCCATGCCCGCGACGCCGCTGTGATACCGGCGGCCACTGACCGCACGTTTGCCCCGAATCTGGACGATGCGGAACGCCCGCCACCACGACAATGCGACGACGACGCCGAGCAACATCAAGACGGGGGCGGCATAGTGGAATATTCGTGCGGCGACGACGTGACGGCTCAGGCCGGCGACGTCCTGTATCGCCGGCCACAGCACGATGACGAGGGCAAGAACGCCGGCGGGGATATCCAGATAGTGGTCGGCCAGCCACGTTCCGATACGGTCGAACGGCGCGACGAACCGTTGCCATGGGGTCGAATGTTCCACTGGCCCATCTCCAATCGCCATAATGGGCGAATTCGTTCACGCAAGAATCATATACAAGTACAAGTTTGTGGGTCTATCGTGACAGCGTCGTCCATGGCTTCGTAAGCTTACAGCGGCAGCGCCACCCATGGCTTTGTGGGTCTAGGATGACAGCTACCAATGGTTTGTGGGTCTATCGTGATAACAATGACCGACTTGCAGGCCAACACAACAACGCAACCGTTTTACGGGCCTACGACAATGGTTTTGTGGGCCGATAATGGTTTTGTTTGTGGGCCGACAGTGGTTTTGTGGGTCTGGCGCAACGGATTCGTGGGTCTAGAACTACAGGTCTGTGGGTCCACGGCAACGCAATCCCGACTTGTGGGTCCAACATGTTCAATAACCGTGGGTCAATCCGTTCATAAAGAGGTTTGTGGGTCTACCACGATCACGAGGAAGCCGAAAATCGACTCTACGTAATCGTAGTAGACCCACAAACCCATATGAGAGAACGGATGCCTGTTCAGGGCATCACATCTTTTCCGGAGCCGTGACGCCGAGCAGGGCGAGGCCATTGGCGATGACCTGCTTGGCGGCGTCGTTGAGACGCAGGCGGGCGGCGGCGCGGGCCGGCTCCGGGTTCTTGGCGATCTCGAGGGCGGCGCGCTCGGCTTCGGGCAGACGCTGTTCGGCGTCGGTCAGGGCCATGGGGGCCACGCGCTCGGCGGCGTACCACTTGTGGTAGCGTCCGGCCAGATCCTCGAGGTAGTGGGCCACGCGATGCGGTTCGCGACCGTCGCCGGCCAGTGTGATCATGCTCGGATACTGGGCGAGGGCGGCGAGCAGGTCGCCGTCGGCCTCGGTGTCGAGCAGTGCAAGGTCGGCGCCTTCCGTGGTCACGCCGGCCGCTGCGGCGTTGCGGTCCACGTTGCATCCGCGGGCATGCGCGTACTGCACGTAGTACACGGGGTTCTCGTTGGTGTGGCTGGCGAGCAGGTCGAGGTCGATGTCCACGCTCTGGTTGTAGTCGGTGCGGGCCAGCGAATAGCGGGCGGCGTCCACGCCGATGGCCTCGACAAGGTCGTCGAGCGTGACGACGTTGCCGGCGCGCTTGCTCATGCGCACGGGCTTGCCGTCCTTCATCACGTTGACGAGCTGGCCGATGAGGATCTGCATGTTCTCGCCGGGCTTGTCGCCGAACGCGGCGCACATGGCCATCATGCGGCCGATGTAGCCGTGGTGGTCGGCGCCGAGCATGTAGATGGCCACGTCGGCGGGGTTCACGCTGCGGTGGCGCTTGTTGCGATAATAGGCGATGTCGGCGGCGAAGTACGCGGCGTTGCCGTCGGACTTGATGATCACGCGGTCCTTGTCGTCGCCGTGCTTGGTGGACGCGAACCAGGTGGCGCCGTCCTTCTCGTAGATGTCGCCGCGCTCGCGCAGGTCGGCGATGGCCTTCTCGACCTCGCCGTCCTGGTAGAGGCTGTTCTCGTGGAACCAGACGTCGAAGTTCACGCGGAATTCCTTCATCGACTGCTGGATTTCGGCGAACATCATCGGCACGGCACGCTTGCGGAATTCCTCGCGCTGTTCGGAGTCGCCTTCGGAGCCGTCGTCGGCGGTCACGCGCGGCAGGGAAAGCACGTCGATGCCGTCGGCCTTGGCCTCGTCGATGACGCGCTGGGCGATTTCGTCGATGTAGGCGCCCTTGTAGCCGTCGGCCGGGGTGGGTTCGCCGTGGGCGGCGGCGACGAGCGACCGTGCGAAGCGGTTGATCTGCTCGCCGTGGTCGTTGAAGTAGTATTCGCGCACGACCTTGGCGCCGTTGGCTTCGAGCACGCGGGCCATGGAGTCGCCGACCGCGGCCCAGCGGGTGCCGCCGATGTGGATCGGCCCGGTGGGGTTGGCGGAGACGAATTCGAGGTTGAGGGTCTTGCCCGAGAGATGATTATTGCGGCCGAACGCGTCGCCCGCTTCGAGCACGGTGTCGACGATGCCGGCGGCGGACGCGGAGTCGAGGGTGATGTTGATGAAGCCGGGGCCGGCGATCTCCACGGACTTGACGCCGTCGTTTTTCTCGAGTTCGGGGGCGAACAGTTCGGCGAGGTCGCGCGGCTTCATGCCGGCCTTCTTGGCCAGCTGCATGGCGATGTTGGTGGCCCAGTCGCCGTGCGCGCGATCCTTCGGGCGCATCACGGTGATCTTCTCGACCGGGGGAATCAGGTCGTCGGTCAGTTCGCCGGCGGTGCCCGCCGCGGCGAGGTCGTGGGCAATTGCGGAAATCAGTTCACTAAGCGCTTCAGGACTCATTCTTCAAAGTCTACCGTCAACGCTGACAGCCCGAATGCACATACCCGGCTCCCGCCATCATCCAACCGCCCAACCATATCCACATCACCCAACCGCCCAACCGTGTCCATCACCCAACACCTCACTCGCCCAACTACCCAACCGTGTCCGCATCCAACACCTCACTCACCCAACTACCCCATCGCGCCCATCCCTATCCTGCTCCCTGCGTGCTGGACTTCCCCTTACGTGCTGGACTATCAGCTACGTGCTGGACTATTGGTTGTATGCGGGGAACAACAACGTTGCAATTCCAACAAAATCATTTTTTGGCGTCCAACACGAAACGTACAGTCCAGCACGCAATACAAAGTCCAGCACGCAACGTCGCACGCACACCATCACACCGCAACACAAAGTCCGGCACACAGAGCAAAGTCCAACACGCAGCAACGTCATCATCGCGTCAGCACTCATGCCATCACACTGCAGCGCCGCACGCCTTTACTCCACAGCACGCACGCCTTTCTCCACAGCACGCACGCCTCACCTCGCACCAGCGCGCCTCACCCATGCCGACGTCGCCATGCCTCGCGAGCATAGTGGAACGCGTAGCACAACGCGACGAACGGAATCATGTAGTACAACGTCGACCGTTGCGATTCGTCGAACACGACCAGCACCAACGCCAGCGCGCACATCACCAACGCCGCCCACGGCACGAACGGATATCCGGGCGCCTTGTATCCCAACTCGTCCACGCTATGCCCCTCGGCCAGCCACTGGCGACGGAACCGTATCTGGCACACCGCCACCGACGCCCATACCACGATGGTCGCCAATCCCGAGACCGCCACCAGCGCCAGATATACGGTGCTGGCCGCGATCACCGACGACAGCAACGCCAGCAGGCTGCCGGCCATGCTCACCATGACGGCGAACACAGGCACACCGCGGAAGTTCGTCTTGGCGAGCCGCATCGGCAGCATCCGCTCCTTGGCCAGCGACCACACCATGCGCGAGCACACGTACAGTCCCGAATTCGCCGCCGACAGCACGGCCGTCAATACGACGAAATTCATCACGTCACCGGCGAACGGCATGCCGATCGACTGGAACACGAGCACGAACGGACTGGTGTCCACGCCGGACCTGTGCCATGGGATCAATGCGGCCATCACGGCGATGGAGCCGATGAAGAAGATGGCGAGGCGCAGCACGGTGGTGTGCACGGCCTTCGGAATCGCCTTGCCCGGGTCGCGCGTCTCGCCAGCGGCCACGCCCACGACCTCGGTGCCGGAGAACGCGAACACGACGGTCAGCAACGTGGAGAAGATCGGCGCGATGCCATTGGGGAACCATCCGTCGGATACGAAATTGCCGAACAGCGGCGCATGATCATAGCCGGCGATCGGCATCGCACCGAAAATTGCCAGCAGACCGATGATGATGAACGCGACGATGGCGAACACCTTGATGGACGCGAACCAGAACTCCGATTCGCCATACAGCCGTACGGAAAGGATGTTCAGCGCGAACACGACGGCGATGAACACGGCGCTCCACACCCACGCCGGACTGCCGGGGAACCATCGTTGCATGAGCAGTCCGGCCGCCGTGAACTCGGAGGCGAGCGCCACCGCCCAGTTGAGCCAGTAGAGGATGGCGATGGTGAACGCCGTGCCCGGACCGATGAACCGGTTGGCATACAGATGGAAGCTGCCGGCGTAGGGCATGGCCACGGAGAGTTCGCCGAGGCAGAGCATCACGAAGTAGACGAGCAGCGAACCGATGGCGTAGGCGATGATCGCGCCGAGCGGGCCGGCCTGGTGAATCGTGTATCCGGAGCTTAGGAACAATCCGGTGCCGATGACGCCGCCAAGCGAGATCATGGTGAGGTGGCGGGATTCCATCTTGCGCTCGAGTCCGGTCGCCTCGGGTTCCTGTTCCTGCGTCTGCGTCTGCGTCGTCACGGCGGTCCGGGGTCCTGCGGCTTCCTGCGGCTTTGCGTTGCGCTGCTGTTCGTTCGTCACCCCAGAAGACTACCGCAAGCCATCCAAAAACGGTAATCCACCCAGCCAAATGACCGACCGTCCATCGATGACGTCCGTCACACCCTTCCTCCATCGGGCAGCGCCCCCTCAATCGGCCATGCAACACTACGGCGTCGTCTTCGAGCCGGCGGTCATGCGCCTCATCAGCACGAATGGCCCGATGAGCGACGCCACGACCATCGCAATCGTCATCGTCGTGATTTCACGTGAACGATGGGCGAGCCATCGGGCGAGGCATCCAACCGCCGCCACAACACCGAACGCACCCATCGCCACATAGGCCAGGCTTTGCAGATTGCCTTGGCTCAATATCGACACCGATGCCGGCAGGGTGCGGATTTTCCGCGCGTCCATACGTCACCCGACGGCGTAGACGATGAAGATGACCAGGAACGCGACCGTCGCCACGCCGCCGACCACGGCAAGCGCGAGACCGAGCGGATATACGGGAATCCTCGTCCTCGCGCGCATGAGCCTGACTCCGGCCGCCAGCACCGCTGCGGCCACGAGCGTCAGAACGAACATCAACACGAGAAACATGGTTGTATTGTAGGCCGTCGATTGCCGTCACGTCGCATCCAGGTTCTCGTTCGTCGCGTCTATATCAACCGACAGGAACCAAACTCCCCCTATGATTCCCACACGTTGCCGCTGGACCAACCAACGGGAACCAAACCATCGTTCCGTTTCCCATACGTTGTATCCTCCGCAACGGAACGGAATACGACAACGTCCTCGGTTCCTGTTCGTCGTATATGAACGACCGAAAGGAACCGAGGACGAGACGGCAGACGTCGTTATCAGTCGGCGTCGTTGAGCACGGCGATGGCGTCGATCTCCACGAGGGCGCCCTTGGGGATGTCATTGCCGCCGAACGCCACGCGGGCCGGCTTCACCGATCCGATGAACGCCTTGGCGTATTCTCCGTCGATCTCCTTGAAATCATCGACGTTCTTCATGTAGATGGTGGCGCGCACCACGTTCTCGATGCCGCTGCCGGAGGCGTCGAGGATGTTCTTGATGTTCTTCAGCGCCTGCGCGGTCTGTTCGCCCGCGGTGGCGCCCGCCAGCTCGCCCGTGTGCGGGTCGATGCCGAGCTGGCCGGAGACGAACACGAATCCGTTCGCCTTCACCGCCTGGCTGTAGGCGCCCAGCGCGGCCGGCGCGTATGCGGTCGCGACTTCCTCAAGCTTGTCCACCATGATGATTCCCTCCCATGCGAATGTACGAATTACGAATGCAGTATGAAATACCACGTTCCGTAGTCTCGCATTGTACGGCGTGAAGAACAGGAAACGGAGGGAAACGACCGCCATACGGGCGGAGAAAATGCGAAGCCACATCATTACAACCGCATCATTCATGTACCCGATGAGTACCCGATGGGTAATCCGATTACGGTACGGAATAAACAATAGGCATTGTAAGAACGTTGGAATCTCAACGATTTCGTGGGCTCGATGGGATTCGAACCCACGACCTTCTGTTCCGGAGACAGACGCTCTATCCACTGAGCTACGAACCCGAACACCCGCTTGCGGAGGTTCCCGCAAACACGCACCCCATTAGTTTACACAACCGCCGGACGAAAACAAGCGTCTGACGGCTAAAACGCGAGTTGTGTGGCTTTGCCTGCCGCATATGGCGCAAGCCGCCGACACCACCACGACCGCGAAGCAGCCGACGGCTTTGCACGCCGCATATGGCGCAAGCCCAATCACGCACCGCAGCACCGTCGCGCCCCATCACGTCACTGCCACGCCCTGCCATGGCCTGCCACGTAACCGTCGCCGCCCCACCTCCACCGCCCCATCGCAACGCGCCGCCACGCCCTACCACGGCACCTCCACCACCCCATCACGTCACCGTTTCCCCGCCACAGCACTACTTGTGTGCTGGACTCCCCACTACGTGCCGGACTCCCCACTACGTGCTGGACTTCGTCTTGCCTGCCGGGAACACAAACGTTGGAAAATCAACAAAGTCGTTTTTTGGCATCCAACACACATACAAAAGTCCAGCACGCACGACATAGTCCAGCACGAACATAGCCGTAAGCGACCCGTATGCGTACGCGCAGTGACCAGGCATAAGCGTCAACAGCCCCGACACAATCAACAACCACCAAACGCAAGTATCAGCCAGCTAGGCACAATCACTAGTCATCAGGCACAATCACCAACCGCCAAACACATCATCAGCCAAGCACAACATCAGTCAGCCGCCAAACGCAAGTGCCACCCACTCATACACAATCGCCAACCAGCCAGCAACAACAACATCAACCAGCCGCCAAACGCAAGTGCCAGCCAACCAGCCGCCAAACGTAAGTGTCAGCAGCCGGCACGGTTAACGACTCGTGCGTATGCGATGACGCGACTTACGCGGCTTGCACGACAACACCCGATTCATTCTGGGGTCGGCCAACGCCCGATGCTCCCGACTGGGCCTTCCCGGCAACGGGACATGCAATGCCGTCGCAAGTTCCTGGGCGAAACGTTCCTTGGCTTCCGCATCCCATAAATCATCCATGAACACCACGAGAACGCGCCATCCCGCATTGTGCAGAGCACGACGTTTATGTTGGTCTCGAAGGTACTGATTTCGATATATTCGATGGTGATCGCCGTCATATTCGACAATCACCCGCCGTTCCGGATAAGCCATATCCACAACGACAATCGACCCATCATCCAATCGAATCGCATAGTTTACTTGCGGCTGGGGAAGACCATGCCGCAATATCGTAAGGCGGACGCGTGTTTCCTGCACGGATTCGGATTTCTCATCAACCAGTGACAGCGCCTCGTAACATCGCGTCCTGCCCTTGAACCGCCCCGTCCGCTGCAGCCGTTCAAGAAAGTCACGCTTTCCGATTTGGCGTCGTCTGATAATGGATTCCGCCAACACGACCAATTCCGCAACGACCAGATATTGCGAAAACTGCAGCCAGACATCTACGGGAGCCATGCATATGACACCGTTCCTGAACCGTATTGTCTCGAACGGCCTTGCCCAGACATGAAATCTCACATCGCCAAGTTCCGACCGATGTCCCGCTTTTCTCACCGTGCAGTAAAAACTCGCTTTAGGCAAGGCCGGACATTCCGGATGTTCGATTCCCAGCAACGACAACGCCGTAAACAAACTGAAGCACAGGGGGTCGCAGAGGCCCTGACGTTTCCCGCTCTGCGTCCAGCACACGGATAATGTCTCGTCTCGTTTTCGCCGTAGCTCACGGGACGCGTAGTTTTTTACTTCCGACCATTCAGATTTTCCAACAGTACTCATATTCCGACGGTATCGTTTTTCGTCCGAAAGCAGCGGTCCCGACGAAAATGTTGACGGATGGACCACCCTCAAACGGATGTTGTATTCGTGGCATCGTCTGCACGCGCTGTCCGCGAATGCTGCGTGCTGGACTTGTGCCCGTATGCTGGACTTGCACCTGCGTGCTGGACTTGCACCTGCGTGCTGGCCCCATCAGTGCGTGCTGGACTCGCCATTGTGTGCTGGACTCATTACTACGTGCTGGATACGAAAAACACCATCGTTGAAATTTCAACGATGGTGTTACCGTCACGCAAGCGAAAGTCCAGCACGCAACGCAATATCCGTCACGCAACATGATGTCCAGCACGCAAGAGGAAGTCCAGCACGCAAGCGTGAACGTGAGAGTGCCGCCGGACAGTCGGATGGGTTCCATTGGGCTGGAAGCCGGTCCCTGCGGCCGTCCTGCGACCTTACGGTGCTACGGTGTTACAACCTCACGCACTACAGCCGTCCTACGACCTTGCAGCCTTACAGCACTACGACGACGCTACAGCGCTACAACTTTACGGCACTGCATCCGTCCTACGGCGCCGCAGCACTACAGCCATACAGCACCATGACTTCACGGCCTTATAACCATACGACATTACAACCATACGACCATACAGCCATACACCACTACGACCATGCGGTCTTACGGCGCTGCTGCGGCTATACGACCATACGGCTTTAACGCCATACGACCCTACAGCCATACGACCTTGCATCGCTACGGCGCTACAGCACCTTGGAGAGGAAGGAGCGCAGGCGCGGGCTCTGCGGATTGCCGAAGATCTGGGCCGGGGTGCCCTCCTCCTCGATGATGCCGGCGTCGGTGAAGATCACGCGCGTGGAGACCTCGCGGGCGAATGCCATCTCGTGGGTCACGAGCAGCATGGTCATGCCCTTGTTGGCCAGGTCGCGGATGACCTGCAGCACGTCGCCCACCATCTCGGGGTCGAGCGCGGACGTGGCCTCGTCGAACAGCATGATGTCGGGGTCCATGGCCAGCGAGCGCGCGATGGCCACGCGCTGCTTCTGGCCGCCGGAGAGCGAGTCGGGGTTGGCGTCGATCTTCTCCTCGAGTCCGACGGTGCGCAGCAGTTCGAGCGCGCGGGCGCGGGCCTGGTCGGCGGGCACCTTCTTGATGAGCGTGGGCGCGAGCATGATGTTCTCGGCCACGGTCATGTTCGGGAAGAGGTTGAAGTGCTGGAACACCATGCCGATCTGGGTGCGCACCTTGTCGATGTCGGTCTTCGGGTCGGCGATGTCGTAGCCGTTGACGATCACCGAGCCGGAGGTCGGGGTGTCGAGGCCGTTGAGGCAGCGCAGGAACGTGGACTTGCCGGCGCCGGACGGGCCGATGATGGAGATCACCTCGCCGGCGTGCACCTGGCAGTCGATGCCCTTGAGCACCTCGGTCTTGCCGAAGGTCTTGCGCAGGTCGCGCACGTCGATGACGACCTGGCCCTTGTGCTCGGGAACCGCGGGGGCGGCCGAGGCGACCTCGGGCTGGTGCGTTTCGTGCGTTGCGGCTGCGTTCTCCGCGGCGCCGCCCGTCGTGGTTTCGTTCACCGTGGTTTCGTTCGTCGCGCTCATCGCTTGTTCATCCTCCGATCGACGATATTGGCCAGCCAGGTCAGCAGGGTGATGGCCACGAAGTAGATGACGCCGACCATGAGCAGCGTCTCGGTGACGCGGAAGTTGGCCGCGTAGATCTGCTGGGCCTGGTACAGCAGTTCGCCGAAGCCGATGGCGAGCAGCAGCGAGGAGTCCTTGAGCATGATGACCAGCTGGTTGATGATCGCCGGCGTGCCGATCTTCACGGCCTGCGGCAGGATAACCTTGCGCATGGCCTGGTTGTAGCTCAGACCGAGCGAACGCGCGCCTTCCATCTGGCCGTGGTTCACGGACTCGATGGCGCCGCGCACGATCTCGACAAGATACGCGCCGGCGTTGAGCGAGAGCGTGAGCGCGCCGGCCACCCAGATGTTGATGCTGTGGCCGATGATCTGCGGGATGCCGAAGTAGAAGAAGAACGCCCACACCAGGATCGGCGTGCCGCGGAACACGGCCACGTACACGCGGGCGACCCACGACAGCGGCTTGTTCGGCGAGACGCGGACGAGACCGAGCACGATGCCGAGCACGAGCGCGATGACGAACGAGATGGCCGTGATGAGCATCGTGTTCTTCAGACCGGTCATGAGCGCAGGGAACGCGTCCTTCGCCAGGTCGATGAAGCTCTTCTTCGCGGTCGAGTCGGCGGTGGCCGGCTTCACGCTGGAATCCTCGCCGAGGTACTTCGCGAGGATCTTGTCGTATTCGCCGGACTTCTTGAGGTTGGCGAGGCCCGCGTTGAACGCCTTGAGCAGGTCGGCGTTCTGGCCCTTGTTCACCGCGAAGCCGTAGTCGCCACCCGGGACCTTCGGGGTGACGGTCTTGAGCCCGTTGCCCTGCTGGATGCCGTAGGCGAGCACCGGGTAGTCGTCGACGACGGCGTCCGCGTTGCCGGACTTCACCATCTCGTACATCGTGGCCGACTGGTCGACCGACTTGACCGTGTAGCCGTACTTGGCGGCGTTCTTCTTGGCGAACATCTCGCCTTCGGCGCCGGTCTTCGCCACGACGGTCTTGCCCTTGAGGTCCTCGTAGCCCTTGATGGCGTCGTTGTTCTTGGCGATGGCCATCTGCACGCCCGACTGGAAGTACGAGTCGGAGAAATCATAGATGGCCTTGCGTTCGTCGGTGATGGTCATGCCGGCGATCACGCCGTCGGCCTGGCCGGACGACATCGCCTGCAGCGCGGCGTTGAATCCGAGGGACTGGATCTGCACGTTGAAGCCCTGGTCCTTGGCGATGGCGTGCAGCAGGTCCATGTCGATGCCGACCATCTGACCGCTGGAGTCGCGGAATTCGAACGGCGCGAACGTGGTGTCGGTGGCGACCTTGAACGTCTTGCCCTGCACTTCGGAGACCTGTGCGGCCTGTGCCGAGGATACGCCGACGGTGCCGAGGCCGGCCACGCACAGCACGAGGGCCAGCATCATGCCAAGGGCCCGTCGCCACCGTGTGGCTCGCTGCATCACGGCAGCATTGAACTTCTCAATATGCATAGATTGAGCTCCTTTACAAACTTCTTCAGCTTACTCTGCGTCGTTTTTCCATTGTGTTACCGTACGGGATGCGCACGGTTTCCTTGAAAAATCAGGCTTCTCGGGGTTCTTTCACTACCATCCGGACGGTAGAATGGCGTTATGTCCGACGATTTCCAGTATGAACGCCGTTTTTTTCTGCCGTGAATTCCCCGTGGAGTACGACGACGGGGATGCGCCGGCATTGATCGTGCAAAGCTATTTCGTGCATCAGGATGGTTTTGCGCTGCGTATCCGATTGCGGTCGCGCGATATTCGTGTGCCGATGGGACCGCAGACCGACGGTCTGACGACGCTGATGCAGTATCGGGAGCATTTTTCGGAGGCGTTCGTCACCGTGCAGGGCAATGCGGTGGGGGGAACCCGTTATGAGGCGGAACGCACGATCGACGCAAACATCGCCATCGAACTGGTGCTGCGCGGGGGTACGCCGATCATCAAGAACCGCTACAGCGTCTGGCTTGGCGAGGATGGTTGGGAGATCGACGTGTTCGGCGCGAACAATTCGGGACTGATTCTCGCGCAGGTGGAGCGCAGCGGTCCGGTCACGAATCTGACGATTCCGTCATTCTGCACGGACGAGGTGACGGACGACCAGCGCTTCTACAACGACGGATTGGCCTCGAAGCCGTTCATCACGTGGAAGGACGACTATGCCGAGGAGCTGGAACGCCACGGTGCGCATTTCTCCCAGCTCTTCGGCCAGAATCGTCTGGAATAGCCTCAGTACATGAGCGTGGCGAGACGACGGCGAGCGCGGGCCACGCGGGCGTCGTCGGCGGCGGGGATGGCGAAGTATTCGAGCAGACGCTTGCGTACGGGCTCGACGTCGGCCTTGTGCCCGGCGAGGAAGTCGAGCAGACGGTTGAAGGCGTCCTCGATCTGGCCGCCGATCATGTCGATGTCGGCGACGGCGAGCTGGGCGTCGACGTCGTCGGGAGCGTCGGCCGCGGCCGCGCGCACGGCGCGCACGTCGGCGGTGGCGGAGCGGGCGAGCAGCAGGGCCTTGGCGTGTTCGCGGGCGGCGCGCGCATCGTTCGGGTCGGCCTCCATGAGCTTCGCGTATTCGACGGCGGCGCCGGCGTAGTCGCCTTCCTGCGCGAGCTGGTTGGCCTTCTGGTGCTCGGGCGGGACCTGGTCCTCGGCGGGCTTGCCGTCCTTGGCATCGGCGTCGGACGTTGCGCCGGCCTCCTGATAGGGCGCGGTGCCGGTGACGCCGGCCTGCTGCGCCATCTGGATGATCTGCGGAATCAGCGTGTCGGTGATCTGCTGCATTTCGGCTTCGGAGGGCACGCCCTGCATGATGGGCATGGGGCGGCCGCCGACGAGGCCGTAGATGGCGGGGGCGCCCTGCGCCTGCAGCGCCTGGGCGATGGTGGGGCTTTTGGCGATGTCGATGCGGGAGAGCTGGATCTTGCCTTCGAGCTTGTTGACGGCGTCGCCGAGCTTGCGGGCCACGTCGAAGCAACGGTCGTCGTTCGTGACCCACAGCAGCAGGAGGATGGGGAACGTGGCGGACGTCTGCACCATGGCCTGGAACGTGCTTTCGTCGGTGTCGATGACGTAGCCGCCGGCCGCGGGGGCGCCGCCCGTCTGCCCGGCCTCGGCATCCACCTTGTGCTTCAGCGCTTCGAGATCGACCGCGCCCGCCAACGAAAGACCGGGATTGAACTTCGGCTGCTCCGCCATGATGATGCTCCTTACACGATGCTTGTGCGTTGTTCGTCTTGCTACTGATTAGTATTACCAACGTTTGCGACAGTGCGGCCGTGTTTCAGCACTCTGCGAGATTTTTCGCCCCCATGGAAGCGCAATGATGCGTGTGTCTTCGGCTCGGCAGAAGGTGAAGACGTACAACCGGTACTTCGAACCTTCTGCCGAGCCGAAGACACTCCATCATTGTGCTTCCACCTTGATGGGCTGGCGTTCGGCGCCCACAGCCTGTATCTTCCCCCCGTCCTTCTTCGGCACCCAGAGGGCGACGACGTTCACGTAGGTGACTTTCATGGTGCTGGTGGCCTTGCCTTTGCCGAAGAGCGCTTTTTCGGCGTCGGAGGCGGGGAGGGATTCGCGGCCTTCGCCGGCGGATCGGGTCCATTCGGAGTTGATTTGGGCGACGACGAGGTCGCCGGTGCCGCCGGCGGCGCGCATGACGCGGATCTGGTCAGCCTGGGCGGTGAATTTCTGGCTTTGGGTGCCTTTGTTCGCTTCGATGCCTTTCTGCACGGTGGCGGTGAGTTCGGCGAGGTCGTTGCGGAGCTGGTCGTCGCCGAAGTCCTTGGCGTATTTGCTGCCGGTGCCGTTTTCGAGCAGGTCGGCGTAGTGGGCGACGGCGTCGGCGGGGGTGCTGACGAGGCCGGTGTCTTTGGCGGTGCCCATGGAGGAGCCGATCTTGGGGATTTCGAAGGCGGGGAGCTGGGCGCCTTGGAAGAGTCGGGCGATGCCCCAGAGCTTGTAGTTGCTGTGGGCGTCGTCCTGGTTGAGGACGAGGAGTCGTTGGGACTGCTGGTCGTCGGTGGTGGTGGTGATGGTGAAGATGGAGCGCGGCCAGCTGGAGTCGGTGGGAATCACGGTCTGGCTGATCTTGGAGGGGACGGTGCTGCGTTTGTCGAGCGTGTTGGTGGCTTTGGCGATGGTGAGCTGGCTGGTGCGGACGGCCAGCTCGGGTCCTTCGACGCGCTCGTCGAGCCCGTCGGCGCTTTTGGCCTGGTCGGTTTTGTTGAGCACGTCGAGGATCTTGCCACGGATGGCCTCCTCCTTGGCTTCGGTCATGACCGGGGCCGCGGTGGTCGAGGTGGGTTCGGATACCGTGGGGACTTTTTCCTGGCATGCGGAGAGCAGGGGCAGGATGCCGATGGCGAGGGATGCGGCGATGGCGCGCTGCAGGAGTGTTGTGGTCTTACTCATCACTTGCCTTCCTTGTTCGCTTCGTCGTCGTGGTTTCCGGCACCGCCTTCGGTCTTGCCGTCCTCGTGGTGTTCGTCGGCGTCGGCTGCGGCGTTCTCATTGGCGTCGTTGGCCGCGTTTTCGGCGGCGAGGCGTGCGAAGTACGCCTGGAGTTCGTCGTTGCTGACGGAGGGCGTGTTCTGCTGGAGCAGGTTGACGGAGGTGACGTCGAGCACTTCGGGCCCGTCGTTCTCGCGCTGTTCCTCTTCGGCCAGATGCTCTTCGTATTTGCGGGTGTGGCGTCGCGAGCCGCGGCGTCCGCCCCGACGGCTGCGGCGACGGTCGCGGCCGCTGGGGGCGGGCGGTTCCGCGCCGGGATGCATCCAGTGGGGTTTGCCGTCCGGATCGGGCTCCGGTTCGGGCTCGGGTTCGACGACGGGCTGCTTCTTGCGGCGGCGGTGTTCCTCGATGGAGAAGATGGATGCGGTGAGGATGGCCAGCAGTACGAGCAGTCCTCCGACGAAGAAGCATGGGGTGGCGTAGTCGGGGACCTGTGCGCGCATCCAGCTCATGGAGAAGTCGATGCCGGAGGCGGCGGATCCGTCGGCGCCGGTCGCGGTGGCGATGACGACGCGGTCGCCGCCGTCGCCCTTCCATTGGAGGGTGGCGGTGCCTTGGGCGCATTGCACGGATTCCCACATGTCGGAGTCCTGGAATGCGACCGACGAACCGGAGGATGCGTCGGCGCCGTTCTGTCCTTCGCCGGATTGTTCGGCCGACTGTTGGGTGGCGAACTTCTGCCAGGTCTGCATCTGGGTGACGCGCGTGTAGGTCTGGCCGGCGAGCCATCCGGTGGCGTCGCGCGGCGAGGCGACGGCCAGGCACACCTGCGAGGCGGAGTCCGCCTTGGCACTGAGTTTGACGGTGTTGTCGGCGAGCGCGAGCACACCCGGGTCGGTGACGATGTAGGCCGTGTTGATGTTGCCGGTGGCGATGTCGACGTTGGGATTCGGCTTCCAGATGGTCATGTTGAGGGCGCCGAGGACGAATGCGGCGACGGCGAGCAGGCCGAACAGCGGCGTGAGGATGCCGCGTGTGATCATGACGTGGCGTTTGCGTTTGCGCGCGGCGATTTCGGCGAGTTCCTCGTCGGTGGGCTCGTGTTCGGCGTCCTTGGCGTCGGAGCCGGCCGCATCGGCATCCGCTTCGGCCGAATCGTCGGTCTGATCGTCGTGGTTGGTCTTGCCGGTGACGGCGCCGACGAGACCGGCCAGACCGGTCGCGGTCTTCTTCTTCGGTTCGGCGTCGATTGGGGCGAATACTTCGGTCGCGGCGTCCGATGAGGGCGAACTCTTCGAGTCGATGACGCGGGTCGTGGCACCGTCCGTGGATTCGGCGGCCTTATCGCTTTCGGACGTCGTGGACGCCTTGCCCGTCTTGGCGTCCTTGTCCGTCGTGACGTCCTTGCCCGTCGCGGTGGTCGCGGCCTCGCTCCCGGCCTGTTCGGCAGTCTGATTGTCGGGCTGGTCGTTCTTCCGGTTCTTGCGCGCCACGAGGGCGAACAGGTCGTTGCCGATGTCGTCGATGTCGTCCTCCTGCGGGCCGAGCGGCTTCAGAACGGCGGTTTCGGCGGCGGGGCGACGGTCGTCATACGGGTTGTTGGCGGGCGGGGTCGGAATCGGTGCCGACGATGCGGCCCACGCCGGAGTCGTGTTCTCTGTTTTAGGCGCGTTCGAGGCGTCAACGGCATGGTCCGCCGTTGTTTTCCCATCGTTTGCCGTCGATGACGCAGCCTGATTCTGCAGGTTCTTATCACTCATATTGCCTGATATTCTACAATCCCCTCTGCACGTCGTCCCCATGCGAGTGCGCTCCCGGTCATGAAATGCCGATAGAGTTATGTGTCATGCGCGATTTTATTTCTTCGTTCCGCCCGTCCGTGCGACGCGGCATCGCCGTGGCCTGCGCCGCGGTGCTGACCCTTTCCCTTGCGGCCTGCGGCGGCTCCAATGGCAGTTCCGATTCGTCGTCATCGTCGTCGTCCTCGTCGTCGACGTCGCTGACCGAGATGTCCGGTATCACGGCTTCCGGCAAGCTGGGCGAGAAGCCCAAGGTCACGTTCAAGACCCCGTTCACGGTGAAGAACGCCACGTATCAGATTCTGCAGAAGGGTGATGGCGACGTCATCGAGGACGGCGACCGCCTGTGCACGCAGCAGATGATCCTCGACGCCAAGAGCGGCGAGGAGGTCGACAACACCTGGGACAAGAATACGCCCGAATGCGGCATCCTCGTCAAGAAGAACTCCATCGATGACGCCTACTACAACCTGTTCAAGGGCATGAAGGTGAACACGACGATCGCGCTCGGCGTCGATACGTCGTCGGGTTCGACGTCGTCGGGAACGTTGGAGAAGTACATCAACGTGATGACGATCGTCTCGAAGTCCAAGGCGATCACCAAGGCCACCGGCGACAAGGTGACGAACATCCCGTCCGATCTGCCGAAGGTGACGCTGGCGTCGAACGGCAAGCCGTCGCTGGATCTCAACGGCTACAAGCCGGGCAACAAGCTCGTGGTGCAGACGCTCATCAAGGGCAAGGGCGCCAAGGTCAAGGAGACGCAGACGGTTTCGGCCCACTACACGGGCTGGCTGGCGAGCAACGGCAAGCAGTTCGATTCGTCGTGGGACCGTGGCGAACCGTCCGACTTCGCCCTCAACCAGGTGGTCAAGGGCTGGACGCAGGGTCTGACCGGGCAGACGGTCGGATCGCAGGTGCTGCTCGTCATCCCGCCGAGCCTGGGATACGGCTCGCAGGCGCAGAACGGCATTCCGGCGAATTCCACGCTGATCTTCGTGGTGGATATCCTCGCCGCGTACTAAACGCCGGTCTCTCCCTCAGTCCGCCTTGCGGCGGCCAGCTCCCTCGTCAGAGGGAGCTTTTTTACCGCAACGCCCAGAAGCAGCCGTCCTAAGCCAATCGTCGAATAATGCGTGCGGCATTGGCCGAATGGAAGACGAAGGCGTACAAAAGTACGTCGAGTCTTCCAGTCGGCCAATGACGCTCCATTATTCGGCGATTTCAGAAGAGCCGCAGCTCGTCGGAGCCAACCCCCTTCATCTCGTCGTAGTCGAGGATGAGACATTCGAATCCGCGGTCCTTGGCGAGGACCTGCGCCTGGGGGCTGATGGTCTGGGCGGCGAAGATGCCGCGCACGGGGGCGAGCAATGGGTCGCGGTTGAGGAGTTTGCAATAGCGCGTGAGCTGTTCGACGCCGTCGATGCCGCCGTTGCGTTTGATTTCGATGGCCACGTGGGTGCCTTCGCCGTCGACGGCCATGATGTCGACGGGGCCGATGGCTGTGGGGTATTCGCGGCGGATGAGCTTGGCGCCGTCGCCGATGCGTTCGATCTGTTCGGCGAGGTAGCGCTGGAGGTGGTCTTCGACGCCGTCCTTGACGAGGCCGGGGTCGAGCCCCAGGTCGAAGTCCTGGTCGGAGTAGATGTGGTAGAGGGATACGACGAGCACGTCGGAGCTTTTGTCGGCGGCGACGTGGAGTTTTTTCACCGGCTGGTGGATATCACTGGGGATATCCCCGTCGGGCTCGACGTCGTGTTCCTTGATGGTGCAGGGGGCGGCCATCCAGTTGAGCGGCTTGTAGGAGCCGAGTTCGGAGAAGATCAGGCAGCTGGAGTCGGCCTTGATGAGGATGACACGCTTGGCTTCGGGGAGGGAGGCGTTGAGTCGGCCGGAGTATTCGGCCGAGCAGTCCGCGACGATGATACGCATACGGCACAGGATAGGAAAGGACGCGGACCGCGCCGGCGGATGCGCTCTTGTGGACTGAAGCAAAAAGAGTGCATCGCAGAGTGCATCGAAAAAGGGCGGAACCGCGTCATACGATTCCGCCCTTTGAGGCTTGGAGGCGAAGTCACTCGCCTTCGGTGATGGGCTGGGCCTCCTCGCAGGTCTCCACGGCTACGGTGAGCTTGTTGGAGTCGAACGAGATGAAGCCGTCGGTCACCTTGAATCCGAGTACGTTGCCGCTCGGTTCGGTCACCTTGACCAGTCCGTCGTTGGTGGCGGTCAGCACCGGCTCGTGGTCGGCGAGGATTCCCATGGAACCCTCGGAAGCCGGCAGCGAGACCATCGTCGCTTCACCCGACCACACGGGCCGGTCGGCGGCGACGATGTTCACCTTCATCGTTGGCTTGCTGGAGGCGGCCATCAGGCTGCGTACTCCTTCTGCATCTGATGCCACTTCTCCTCGAGGTCCTCGATGCCACCGATGCCGGAGAACGCCTGCTCCGGGACGTCGTCATACACGCCGTCGCAGATGCGCTTGAAGGCTTCGATGGTCTCGTCCTTCGGCACGTAGGAGCCGGGACGACCGGTGAACTTCTCGGCCACGTAGAAGTTCTGACCGAGGAACTGCTCGATCTTACGGGCACGGTTGACGGTGGTCTTGTCCTCCTCGCCGAGCTCGTCGATACCGATCAGGGCGATGATGTCCTGCAGCTCCTTGTTACGCTGCAGAATCGCCTTGACGCGGTTGGCGGTCTCGTAGTGGGCCTGACCGACGTAACGCGGGTCGAGGATTCGCGAGGTGGAGGCCAGCGGATCCACGGCCGGGTAGATGCCCTTCGATGCGATCTCACGGGAAAGCTCGGTGGTCGCGTCGAGGTGGGCGAAGGTCGTGGCGGGGGCCGGGTCGGTGTAATCATCGGCCGGCACGTAGATGGCCTGCAGGGAGGTGATGGAGTGGCCTCGCGTGGAGGTGATTCGCTCCTGCAGGGCACCCATCTCGTCCGCCAGGTTCGGCTGGTAGCCCACTGCGGAAGGCATACGGCCCAGCAGCGTGGACACCTCGGAACCGGCCTGCGTGAAGCGGAAGATGTTGTCGATGAAGAGCAGCACGTCCTGGTTCTGCACATCGCGGAAGTACTCCGCCATGGTCAGAGCGGTCAGCGGGACGCGCAGACGGGTCCCCGGGGGCTCATCCATCTGGCCGAAGACCAGTGCGGTCTTCTCGAGCACGCCGGCCTCCTCCATCTCGCCGATGAGGTCGTTGCCCTCACGGGTACGCTCGCCGACGCCGGCGAACACGGACACACCGCCGTGGTTCTGGGCGACTCGCTGAATCATCTCCTGGATGAGCACGGTCTTGCCGACGCCTGCACCACCGAACAGACCGATCTTGCCGCCCTGCACGTACGGGGTGAGCAGATCGATGACCTTGATGCCGGTCTCGAACATCTGGGTCTTGGACTCCAGCTGGTCGAAGGCGGGCGGGTTGCGGTGGATCGGCCAACGGTCCTTGACCGTGATGGTCTCATCGGCCTTCTTGTTGAGGATGTTGCCGGAGACGTCGAACACGTGGCCCTTGGTCACGTCGCCGACCGGCACCTCGATCGGGCCGCCGGTGTCGGTGACGAAGGCGCCACGAACCAGACCATCGGTAGGCTTCAGGGCGACGGCGCGCACGATGGAATCACCCAGGTGCTGCTCGACCTCAAGCATGATCTTGTGGCTTTCCTCGCCCTCCGTGCTGCCGGTGGCGGCGATTTCAACCGTCAATGCGTTATAGATATCGGGCAGATGGCCTGCAGCGAACTCAATATCGATAACCGAGCCTTGGACACGAACAATGCGGCCCTGCGAGGCTTCCGAGGCATCAGTCTCGGACGCCGTTGCCGCAGCTACATTTACTGCCATGGCGCTCCTATTCTTTCTCGTTGTTCAGCGCGTCAGCGCTGCCGATGATCTCGGTAAGTTCCTGAGTAATCGCGGCCTGACGTGTGGCGTTGAGCTTGCGCGTCAGTTCGTCGATCAGGTTGCGTGCGTTGTCCGTGGCGGTGTGCATGGCGTTCTGCCTGCAAGCCGTCTCCGATGCCGCGCTGGTGAGCAGGCACTCGTGGATGCGGGACTGCACGTACTTCGGTAGGACGCGATCGAGGACTTCATCACGACTGGGCTCGAAGGAGTAGAGCGGGCGGGCCTCGGGAGCTCCCGACGCCTCGGCCTTCTCATCGTCTTCGACGTTCACGAGCTCCACGGGGAGCATGCGCAGGATGCGCACCTTCTGCACCACCATGTTCACGAATTCGGTGAACACGATGTAGAGTTCGCTCACGCCGCCTTCGTCGGCCGGCTTCATGTAGGCATCCAGCAGGGCGTTGGAGATCTCCTCGGCGACTTCGACGCCGGGGGCATCCGTGTTG
This sequence comes from Bifidobacterium pluvialisilvae, assembly GCF_019331695.1. GTDB lineage: Bacteria > Actinomycetota > Actinomycetes > Actinomycetales > Bifidobacteriaceae > Galliscardovia > Galliscardovia pluvialisilvae. The sequence continues at coordinate 173,571 of NZ_JAHBBI010000002.1, read as the reverse complement.
CCCTCCCAGGTGCCGCGCACATCGCGGCCACGGTACTTGTAGTACGTGACGCCGCGGCGGCCGTAGACATAAAGCTCGGGCTTCTTGCCCTGGTCATCAAGCTTGGCCAGCAGGCTTTCCGTCTCGCGAATGATCGACGAGGTGTAGGCGCCTGCCATGCCTCGGTCCGCCGTGAGGGCGAGGACGGCCACGTTCGGGTTGTCCTCGTCCTTCCTCACGATCGGATGCGAGATATGGGTGTGCTGGGCCAGAGCCTGGACGGCATCGAAAATCGCATCGGAGTAAGGCTTCGCGGCCAGGGCCACGTTACGGGCCTTGGCGATGCGAGAACTTGCGATCATCTCCTGGGCGTTGAAGATCTTCTCCAACGACGCGGTGGAGGCGATGCGCGCCTTATATGCGAGTTGCGATGCCATGGATTACTCCTCTTCCGCCTTGGTGGAAGCCTTGCGTGCGACCAGCTTCTCCTGCTCGACCGGGGTGTCGGTCTTCTCGACCGGCTTCTCGGCGACGAGCGGGGTGCCGTCATGCTGCACGAAGGTGCCGCGGAACTCCTCGACGGCCTTCTCCAGGGCGGCTTCGGTCTCGTCGGTGAACTGCTCGGTCTCGCGGATGGTCTTGAGGATGTCGGTGTTGTGGTCGACGTAATCCAGCAGGCCATGCTCGAACGGCAGCACGTCCACGAGGTCGAGGTCATCGAGCTTGCCGTGGGTGCCTGCCCACACGGAGACGACTTCCTGTTCCATCGAGTACGGGGAGAACTGCGGCTGCTTGAGCAGCTCGGTCAGGTGGGCGCCGCGGTTCAGCTGGGCCTTGGATGCCGCATCCAGATCGGAGGCGAACATGGCGAAGGATTCCAGCGAACGGTACTGCGCCAGCGAGATCTTCAGCGTACCGGAGACCTTCTTCAGCGCCTTGGTCTGGGCCGCGCCACCGACTCGGGACACGGAGATACCGACGTCCACTGCAGGACGCTGGTTGGCGTTGAACAGGTCGGACTGCAGGAAGATCTGGCCGTCCGTGATGGAGATGACGTTGGTGGGGATGTAGGCCGAGACGTCGTTCGCCTTGGTCTCGATGATCGGCAGGCCCGTCATCGAGCCGCCGCCGAGATCGTCGGACACCTTCGCGCAGCGTTCGAGCAGACGCGAATGCAGGTAGAACACATCACCCGGGTAGGCCTCACGCCCCGGCGGGCGGCGAAGCAGCAGCGAGATCGAACGGTAGGCTTCGGCCTGCTTCGACAGATCGTCGAAGACGATGAGCACGTGCTTGCCGTGGTACATCCAGTGCTGGCCGATGGCCGAGCCGGTGTACGGCGCGATGTACTTGAAACCGGCGGAGTCGGAAGCCGGGGAGGCCACGATCGTGGTGTACTCCATGGCGCCGGCCTCTTCGAGGGACTGGCGCACGGAGGCGATGGTGGAACCCTTCTGGCCGATGGCCACGTAGATGCAGCGGACCTGCTTCTTCGGGTCTCCGGACTCCCAGTTGGCCTTCTGGTTGATGATGGTATCGATGGCGATGGCGGTCTTGCCGGTCTGGCGGTCGCCGATGATGAGCTGTCGCTGACCGCGGCCGATCGGCGTCATGGCGTCGATGGCCTTGAGGCCGGTGGACAGCGGCTCGTCGACCGGATGACGGTGCATCACGTCCGGGGCCTGCGCCTCGAGGATTCGGCGGCCTTCACTCTTGATTTCCCCCAAGCCGTCGATGGGCTGGCCGAGCGGGTCGACGGTGCGGCCGAGGTAGCCGTCGCCGACGGGCACGGAGAGCACGTCGCCGGTGCGGCGCACTTCCTGGCCTTCCTCGATGCCTGCGAAGTCACCGAGCACGACGACACCGATTTCGCGGGCATCCAGGTTGAATGCCAGACCAAGCGTGCCGTCTTCGAACTTCAGCAGCTCGTTGGCCATGCATCCGGGGAGACCCTCCACGTGCGCGATACCGTCGCCGGCGGTCCGGACGGTGCCGACCTCTTCGGTCGGAGTCTCGGACGGCTTGTAGGACTCGACGAAGTCGTCGAGCGCCTGGCGTATCGCCGCGGGATCGATGGTCAATTCTGCCATTGATCACTCCTTTTGTTGTTTGTATTCAAGAACGTTCATTCAGTTCGTTCAGCTTGCCGGGCCGACCGCGGGGGTCAGGCCACGGCTCGCTTGAGATTCTGCAGTTGGGCCGCAACGGTGTTGTCGGTGACTTCCGACCCCACCTGGATGCGCATGCCGCCGAGGACGCGCGGATCGACCACGCTGTTGACGAACACCTGACGACCAAGTTTCTTGGCGTACACCGCCTTGATCTTCTGGAACTGTTCGTCCTTCAGCGGCACGGCGCTCGTCACCGTGACCATGGAACGGTTGCGGTGCGAGGCCACGATGCCGATCAGCCAGTTGATCGTCGACAGGAATCGACGATTGCGCAGATCGCGGGTGGCGTGCTCCGCAAGATCCATGGTGACCGGATCGAGGGCCTGCCCCTTGAGCAGATTCTTCAGGAACTTCACGCGTACTTCGGGCTTGGCGTGGGCATCGGACAGACGCTGGCGCACGACCGGAAGAGTGAGCAGCGCGGAGGCCAGCTCCGACAGCTCGATGGATACGGTCGAGCAGGCGTTGCGCACATCGGCGGCGCTCAGCAGCGCGTCGACGGCCAGATCCTCCGTGGCGTCCGCGATGTCCGCGGGCTTGCTCCAGCGCTGGGACGCGAGACCTTCGGCGATCTCGACGGTCAGCGGTGTGGCCTTGCCCTGCAGAATCGTGGAGACCAGCTTCACCTTGGTTTCGGCCGGGTACGCGGGGTCGGTCAGCGCGCGGGAAAGCGCGCGGTTGCCGTCGAGCACCGCGGCGAGGTCGAACAGCTCGTCGCCCACGGTCTTCGCCTCGGCGCCGACCGAGGCCAGCTTCTCGGCGAAGGACTCACGCAGTGCCTTCACCGAGCCCTTTGAAGTCTCTCCATACATCGAAAGTTCACCTCCTGCCCTTTGCTTCGCGAGTTTTCACCAGTCCAGCCATATGTCACTTGGCCTTTCCGGCGTTGTCCTTGTCGATGCCGTCGATCATCGAGTCGATCATCGAGGACTGCACGTCGGAATCCGAAAGCTTGCTGCCCAGGATCTTGCCGGCCAGAGCCGTCGCCAGAGCGCCGACCTCGCCCTTGAGGCTCACCAGAGCCTGCTGCTGCTGCGATTCGATGGACTTCTGCGCGTTCGCGGTGATCTGCGCCGCGTCGGACTCCGCCTTGGTGCGGGCGTCGGCGATGATGTGCGAGGCCTCGGTACGCGCGTCGTCGCGAATCTTCGCGGCGTCCACGCGGGCCGTGTTGAGCTGGTCCTCGTACTTCTTCTTGGCGGCGTCGGCATCGGCCTGGGCCTTCTCGGCCTTGGCCATGCCACCCTCGATCTTGGCGGCCCTTTCATCGAAGATCGCCTGGAACTTCGGCAGGAAGAACTTATAGAAGAATATGGCGACGACGATCAGGACGACCGAAGACCAGATGATGTCGTAGCTCTCCGGAACGAACAGCGCGATGCCGCTCTTACCTTCCGCAAATGTCTCCATATCCGCCTCCTTTCACTTCGTTCGTCTGGATTACTTACCGTGTTCCAGAGGAATCAGGCGGTGAAGATGAAGCCGGAGATGAAGCCGAGGAGGGCAAGGAACTCGATCAGACCGAAGCCGATCCACATCAGGGTCTGGATGCGGCCGCCCAGCTCAGGCTGGCGGGCGGTGGCCTCGATGGCCTTGCCGAACACGATGCCGACGCCGATGCCGGGGCCGATTGCGGCGAGGCCGTAGCCAATGGCGCTCAGGTTGCCGGTCACCTGTGCGAGAGTGATGAGATCCATTGTTGTTTCCTTTCTTTTGGGTTCGTAAGAGTACGAATCAAACCCAGTAAAAACCGTATTGAATTATGAATGATACGAATCTATGCGGGCCATGGGCCGGGCATCAGTCGACTTCGGGGTAGCTCATGTTGATGTACACCGAAGACAGCGTCGCGAAGATGAACGCCTGCAGGTAGGCCACGAAGGCCTCGAATAGGGTCATGATGAAGCCGAACGCCAGCGTGACCACGCCCGCGCCCATCATCAGCTTGTTCTCCGCGATGATCAGGAAGAACTGCGTGGCCGAGAAGCACAGCGCCACGATGAGGTGGCCTGCGATCATGTTGGCCAGAAGTCGCAGCGTCAGCGATGCCGGGCGGATGATCAGGATATCGATGAGCTGCATCGGGACCAGCAGAATCAGCACCGGGAACGGGACGCCGGGAGGCGTGCACTCCTGCTTGAGGTAGCTCAGCAGGCCCTGCTCACGGCAGGCCGCGATCCAGTACTGGACGAAGGTCCACAGCGCGAAGATCAACGGCATCATGATCGTGGCCGTGGCCGCGATGTTCATGCCGGGGATGATGCCGCACAGATTGAAGAAGAAAATCGTGAAGAAGATCGTCGAGATCATCGGAACGTAGCGCTTGCCGCGCAGCTCCCCCATGACCTCGTACACGATCTTGTCGCGAACGTACTCGATGCCCCATTCGACGAATCCCTGCCAACGACCGGGAATCAGCTTCGCACGGGACGCGGTGATGCCGAGAACCACCAGCATCACGACCGTCATGATCAGACGGACCATGATGATCCTGTTCATGGCGAACGGCGTGCCGGCGAAGATGATCTCCGGAGGGAGGAATTCATCGATCGAGGGGATTTCAGGGCCTGACTGCGCGGCCAACACCACGCCCGCAGCCCCTGTCAATGCTGCAACGCCTGCCATACTGCGTGCCTCCTCTTAATCGAACCTGAACCAATATAGCGCTTTTTGCGGCGATATTGTGTCACGAACGTAAACGCGCAGTATGTCTTCTTTGCATGCCTGCGCGAGCCTCCATTGCCATACACAGTACCGGAATTCGGACGATTATACAGTGGCGGTTTCAGGATGTTGCCATGGCGAATCGTTCCCCGGCCCCATATGGGGAATTCGTCCGGTACACCCCGACCGCTTGATTTTGCAAGGGTTTCCTCCACATCGGCCGTTTACGCCGGTCTCACGAACATGGCCATTATTCGGACGCTTGGCTATCGTAATGTGGTCATTATGTGGACGTCGGCGCAAGACCGATGCCGGACGATTTGCACACGCCGCGGAGGACCTTTCTCCGGAACGGCGACACATGCCGGCGCCGGTGTCGCGAATGCGACATCGACACCGGCCGGCGAACTGTCGATTTTGGCATGGCGTCTCATATGTCCCCGCGGCGTGTCTTTACCATATCGATATCCACGGCCCGCCTCCGCGACGCCGGAACCTTCGGCTACCGCTCGATGACGCCGCAGCCATCCCCACCCCGGCTCCCCTCAATCATGAGGGGAGCTGTCGGCGCAGCCGACTGAGGGGAGTTCACCACAACAAACACCGGCTACCGCTCGATGACGCCGTAGCCGCATCCGTCGAACGTATGGAAATCGTCCCCGCGCGGCCCGGCCGGCGACCGACGGTACCGGCGGTCCGTGCCCAGCCGCTTCTCCTTGCGCAGCTGCGGCACCTCGGTCAGGTCGTACGGCGTGGTCTGATACACCCAGTTCAGCCAGTTGCGCCACAGCAGGTTCGCATGGGACCGCCATGCGAACAGCGGCTCCTGGCTCGGATCGTCGTGCGGGAAGTAGTTCGTCGGGAACGGCACGTTCTTGAGCCCCCGCGCCATGTCACGCTCGTACTCCTCGGCGAGCGTCCACTTGCCGTACTCCCAATGGCCGAGCGCGAACACCTCGGAGAAGTCGCGCGTGGCGACCAGACCCGGCCCGCTCTCCGGCCCCCAGGTGAGCACCTGCAAATCGGGGTTCGCACGGATATCATCCATGTCGACGTCGGCGAGACGCGAATGCGGCTGCAGCGCGATCTCGTCGAATCCGTTGGTGATGAAGCAGTACTCGTCCTGCAGCCGCTGCGGGAACACACCGAACGTCTTCTTCTCCAGCAGATGCTTCCTCACGCCGTACCGGTAGTACAGCGCGCCCATCGCGCCCCAGCACAGGTACATCGTGGAGAACACATGAGTGCTCGCCCAGTCGAGGATGCTCTTGAACTCATCCCAATAGTCGACCTCCTCGAACGGCATATGCTCGACCGGGGCGCCGGTGACGACCAGCCCGTCGTAGAAGTTGTCCTCGAAGGCGTCAAGATTCTCATAGAACTTGAGCAGATGGTCGCGGCTGGTATGCGTGGCCTCATGCGTCGACGTCTTCATGAAGTCGATGTCCACCTGCAGCGGCGACTTGGAGATGAGCCGCAGCAGCTGCGTCTCCGTCTCGATCTTCTTGGGCATCAGGTTGAGGATGACCAGACGCAGCGGACGGACGCGCTGCTTGACCGCATCGTCGCTTTCCAGCGCGAAGATGCGTTCGGAGTCGAGTATCGCACGGGCCGGCAGACCCTTCGGAATCTTGATAGGCATGTCTTCAATTATTGCAGTCCCGCATCACGTATGCCATGCCGTGGAGGCGTTATCGCCCACGGTGCCAACGATTCCCCTTATGTCCGGTCATCGATTTCGGATATCGCATGACGGCACGCTTCACGACGACCATTATCCGACACGCCGACAAATATCAATATTTTCAACGATTATCGACAAATAATTCTTCGAATGGCGAATATCGAATTGACTTCCCTCAAAAAGTACGTATAGTAATACAGGTTGCCCGAGATAAGGGCCGACGCGGGGTGGAGCAGCTCGGTAGCTCGCTGGGCTCATAACCCAGAGGTCCATGGTTCAAATCCATGCCCCGCTACTAGCAAAGGCTAGGAATCGCAAGGTTCCTAGCCTTTTCATTTTCGACCGGATTGACACCGCCACGATTTCTGGGGTTATGGGCCAAATGTGTGTCTGGTAGCTTAGTCGTTCGATGGCCATTCGACGTGGGTGCGGAAGTCGGGCCATAGACCAAATGTGCGTCTGCCGGCCCGGTATCCGAGGCCGGTGTCCGCCGGTCCGGTACCCAAGGTCGGTATCCGCCGGTTTTGTGGGTCCACCGGTTCGCTGGAATATGGAAGTGGGTCCATCGGTTCGCGAGGACGCTGTTTTGGACGCCCCCATGTATGCCGCGGACCCACAAATCCGTAGATGAACGGATTGGCCCACGGTTACTGAACATGCCGGACCCACGAATCCGTTTGCATGAACGGATAGGCCCACAAATCTGGTTCATTGACTGGTCCATTGATTAGAAAGACCCACAAACCAGACAGACCAGAGGGTGGGCAGGCCCGCAAATCGGAGGACATAGGCCCTTGAGCGGGTCGATGACTGGTGTTGTGGGTCTATCGGTTCGTTGAAATATGAAAGTGGGTCCATTGACTCGCAAAGAGGGTGTTTTTGACGTCCTCGTGTATGGTTCGGACCCACAAACCTCTTTATGACCGTCTCAGGCCCACTATTAACGAACGGATAGACCCACAAACCCGACACATTGAACGGGAGGACCCACAAACCCGGCCCAGCGAATGGATAAACGGATAGGCCCATGGTTCCGTAGTCAAAATCCATGCCATGCCACTGAACGGGAACCCACCGCGCTATGCGGTGGGTTTCTCATATCCACATGACTGTCTGCCAAGCCACAAGGGCACAGGCCGGCAAATTTCGGGCATGGAATCCGCTTGGGCCTATCCACGCCCCTCAGCTGCGGCGGCGGATGGTGGCCAGGGTGAGGCCTCCGACGGCGAGCGCCGCCATGGCGATGCCGGATATCATGCCGATCGCCGTACCGGTGCGGGGCAGTCCAGCCGGCTCCTCGGGCTCCTCCGACGCGGGCTCTTCGGGCGTAGGCTCCTCGGGTTCCTCAGGCTCCTCCTCGATGGTGGTGACCTCGCCGTCGATGCCGAGCGGATGCGAGTCGATGACCTCGCCCTCCGGGCTCCATAGCGTGGCTTTCCAGTAGACCTTGCCGGGCTTGTCGGCTTTCGCCGCGGGACTGAGCACGGTCTGGTTGTCCTTGCCGGCGTCGAGGTCCACACGCGCCTCGTCGAGGATGCGCTCGCCGGTGCCGGGCGTCGCGCCGTCGGCCACGGGCTCGTAGGCGGTGAACGTCACGTAGGACCCGACCTCAAGCCGGCCGGACACTTTGGCGCTGTCGCGGAACTCCTCCCCCACCTTCACATGCGGGGGGATGACGGCGGTGGTGAGGCTGGGCGCGTGGGGCCGCGCCGTCTCCTCCACGAACACGCGTTCCCATGCGTCGCCATAGGAGCTGGAGGCGGGTTGCACCCGGTCGTCGCCTTCGAACGTGTAGACGAACACATAGTATCCGTGGGTTTCGGCGGTGATGTGCACGGGATTGCCGTCCGCGTCCGGCGCGCCCGCCCCGACCTTGATTTCGCCGTTCTTCGCCGCATACTCCCATGTACCGATGCGCTTGTGGTTCGCGTCCTCGGCCGGCACGGCGTCGCCGGAGGGCTTGTATTGCCTGTCGTTGGCCGCGTCGTCGGGGTCGCCGGCCCACCAGACGCTCACCTGGGCGCGTTTCCGGTCCGCACCGATGCCATACGCCTCGTCGCCGGCGAATTCGCCATGGTCGTCGGGGAACCCGGAGACGGTGATCCGGTCGCTGATTTCGGCGCCCACGAGTGCGGAATGCTCGGTGGCGACGGAGTCCACGGAGACGGGCGCGCGCACGGACAGGGTCTCGGCCCGTTCGAGCAGCCCGCTGCTGTAGTCGGCCCGGATCCATTCCCTCACCTCCGCGGCCTGCCGGGATTTGTCGATGACCCACACCCATGTGCCGATGCCCGAGCCCCCGGTGGACGAATAAGGCTCGCTTCCTCCGGGTTCGGTGACGGCCTGCACGGTTTTCTTCTGCCCGGCGGCCGTGAACTCCGCGGTCCCGTAGGCATCCGGCTTGTGGCCGGCCTTGCCTACGCGGGCGAGGAAGTCCGCCGCGCTTTCACCGTCGTTCGGTGTCATGCCCTCGCCCAGCGCCGACGGCGCAAGCCCCGCATAGTAGTATCCTTCCGCCTTCACCGTCGTTCCGGTCTTCCATGTGTCGCCGTCGGCCATGGTGGAGGTCACGTCGTCGGAGACCGGCTCGCCGGCGTCCACTATCTTCCTGTTCACGACCGTGGTCACGCCGGGCTGGAAGTCCTTGACCACGTCGAAGGTGGCCACGTCGTTCTTCACGCTCGTCGAGGTGCCGTATCGCAGATAGTCCTGTCCGCTGACGAGCCGTTCGATGGTGCCGTGGTCGTAGGCGACGTTCGCGGTGACGTCGCCGTTGCCGTTCGCCTTCCATGCGAGCCGTATGGTCTTGCCGGCGGTCTTGCCGGTTTTCACGGTCTTGCCGTCGTCGAAGACGGCCGGCCCTTTCAGCGTGACGGTGTAGGGCACGCCGGACACCTTGGTCCCTCCGGAGCCGGTGATCTCCACGTCCACGTATCCGCTGCGTTCGCCCTCCAGATAGGTGACGGTGGCTTTCGTCGTGGTGGCCACATGCGCGGCCGATTCCTGCCACAGGACGTCGGCCTTGGCCTGCACGGTGGGATGCTCCTTGAGGAACGCCGCCTTGCGCTTCTGCCACAGAGGCTTGTCGAGCATTTCGAAACGGTCGTGAATCAGCATGCCGATGGCCGCCTGGGTCGCCGGATCGGTATTCGACTGGTAGACGTCGACCAGATAGGCGATTCTTCGGGCGTTCTCCGAGTCCGCGATGCTCACGGTCTCGCCGTACTCGTATGACGCCGGCACGCCGGTCTCGATGCAATAGGCGTTCCTGCCGTTCGGCGCCACCGCGATGACGCCGATGTTGTATTGCTCTCCCTCGAACGTGTACCACAGCTGGCTGTCCTTGGGCGCATGCATGGTGGCGGCGGACGCCGGGACTGCGGCGGCGAGGCCCGTCATCGCGGCGAGCGCGACGACGAACGCCAGCAGTCGTCGCAACACGTGACGGCCCGGTGATCGTGACGGGCCGTGGGGCGGCGCGCCCCGCCGTCGGGGACCCGCAGATGTGATGGTGTTCGGCATTGCTCTCATCCTTCCTATGAACTCTTCCGCGTGGCAAAAGGCGGATAGCACGACGATGTCATAGGATGGGCCGACGTCCGGGGCCGGACGGGCAATGTTGACGAACGTACGGAAACGGCAGATCCTCCATCACCGATGTGGATAGATGTGGATAATCGGCGATGGAATACGCGGATGTGGATGGTTTTCGTCACCATCCACATCGCACGATACGATGCCCGCGCATACGGATGCCGGGGTGAGTCAGGCACTCCCCGGCATTCGCATGCGTCTCTTAGGTAAAGACGGAACGGTGACCGACGGACCGATTCCCCGGCAATCACCTTGCAATCAGCCGACGATCACTTGACGAAATCCTCGGGGTGCTTGGCGAAGGCGGCGGCGCAACCGGGACCGCAGAAGTAGTAGGTCTTCCCGTTGTAGTCATGGCTCGCGGCGGCCTTGGCCGGATCCACGCTCATACCGCACACGGGGTCGGTCTCGGACCCGCCGTGGTGCATCTGCATGCCGCCCATGCCATGGCCCGCATGCCCCATGTGCCCTTCCTCGCTCTTCCTGCTGAACAATGCCATGATGGCTCCTTTCCTATGGTGATGTTCCGGAATCGAAATCCTATACGGCCTTACGCGTTCGGGGTCGAATCCGTTCAACCGGCCGGCGTTGGTCACGACCGACAGCGACGAGCACGCCATGGCCGCGCCGGCGATCATCGGATTGAGCAGCATGCCGGTGAACGGATACAATACGCCGGCCGCGACCGGTATGCCGATGCCGTTGTACCCGAACGCGAAACCGAGGTTCTGACGGATGTTGCGCATGGTGGCGTGGGCCAGGTCGATGGCCGTGACGACACCGCCGAGCGAACCGTTCATCAACGTGATCTGCGCGGATTCGATGGCCACGTCGGTGCCGGTGCCGATGGCGAACCCCACGTCGGCACGCACCAGCGCCGGGGCGTCGTTGATGCCGTCGCCGACCATGGCGACCACATGACCGTCGGCCCTGAGACGCGCCACCTCGTCGGCCTTGTTCTCCGGTCTCACTTCGGCGACCACATGGTCGATGCCGACCTGCGCGGCCACGGCCCCGGCGGTGCGTTCATTGTCCCCGGTGAGCATGACCACGTCGATGCCGCGTGAACGCAGCGTCGCGACGGCGGCCTTCGACGTCGGTTTCACGACGTCGGCCACGGCCACGACGGCGGCCAGAAGCCCGTCGACGGCCACCAGCACCGGCGTCCTGCCTTCGGCGGCCAGCCGGTCCATGGCGGCGAACACGTCGTCGACGCTTTCGCCGGCGTCGTCGGGCATGCCGACGTCATGGTCGTCCATGTATTCGGCATTGCCCGCCAGCACGCGCCGGCCGTCGGCGAGCGCCTGCACGCCGCCGCCGGCCTGTGCGTGGAATTCCCGCGGTTTCGGCACGTCGATGCCGCGCTCGCGGGCGCCGGAGACTATGGCCGTGGCCAAGGGGTGTTCGGAATCATGTTCCGCCGCCGCGGCGAGCCGCAATATGTCGTCGTCATGGCCATGCCAGTCGCCGAACGTGACGATGTCGGTCAATGCCGGCCGCCCCGCGGTGATGGTGCCGGTCTTGTCGAGCACGACGGTGTCGACGCGCGCGGCGGTCTCCAACGCCTCGGCCGACCGGATGAGCACGCCGTATCGGGCGGCCTTGCCGGTGGCGATGGTAATCGACAGCGGCGTGGCGAGACCCAACGCACACGGGCAGGCGATGACGAGCACGGAGACGGCGGCCACCAGCGCATGCGTGACGCGCGGTTCGGGGCCGAACGCATACCAGAGCGCGCATGCCCAGATGGCGATCAATACGACGACGGGCACGAAGATCGAGGAGACCTTGTCGGCCAGTCGCTGCACCGGCGCCTTCGAGCTCTGCGCCGCCTTGACCAGGGCCACGATCTGCGAGAGCACGGTGTCGGCGCCGGTCGTCGTCACGCGGTAGCGCAGCGATCCGGCGCCGTTGACGGTGGCGCCGGTCACGTCGTCACCGACCGTCTTGCGCACGGGCATGGATTCGCCGGTGATCATCGACTCGTCCACCGACGATTCGCCGGACACCACCGTGCCGTCGGCCGGCAGCTGTTCGCCGGGGCGTACGACGACGACGTCGCCGACGACGACCTGTTCGGCGGGGATTTCGGCCTCCACGCCGTCGCGTTCGACGCGCGCGGTCTTGGGCCGCAACGCGACGAGGCTTTTCACCGCCTCGTCGGTGCCGGCGCGGGCGCGCGCCTCCAGCACCTGCCCGACGAGCATGAGGGTGATGATGGTGCCAACGGCCTCGTAGTACGGCTCGCGCGAGCCTTCGGGCAGTATCCATGGCGCGAAGGTGACGACGAGGCTGTAGACGAACGCGGCCATGGTGCCCACGGTGATGAGCGCGTTCATTTCGGCGTTGCGATGGCGGATGGCCGCCCATCCGCTGACGTATATGGGTCGTCCGGCGTAGGCGATGACCGGCAGCATGAGCACCAGCTGCGCCCACGGTTCGAGATGGTAGAGGTGGAACATCGCGGCGACGAACACCGGCAGCGTACAGACCGCGGCGACGGCGAGACGGCGGACGAGGGAACGGAATTCGGCGCGGCCGCCATCGTCCACGGTCGGCGTGTCGGCCGATCCTGCACGAGGATTCCCGCCGTCACCGGCCGCTTCCGCAGCCGCGGGGGCGTCCACCGCGCCGACGCCGCCCGACCGACCGTCGGCGGCGGCATGACCGTCCGCGGTCGTCTTGGCGCCGTGCCGTCCCGGCAGGACGCGCAGCGTGCCGTGCAGCATGTTCATGCCGCAGGCGAAGCCGTAGTCGCCGGAATCGGTCGGCGTCAGACGCACGGTCGTCGACCGGAACGGCGGCAGCTCCCTGTCGATGCCGAAGTCGGGGAACACCACGTGCGACGAGCATTCGCCGGTCTCCTTCCTGTCGAAGACCAGATGCACCGGCACGCCGGCCTCGACCTCGATGACCGACGGACTGTAGCCGCCCTGCACGGCGATGACGGCCTCCTGGCCCCCGTCGCCCATCGTCGCGCGGTACGCCTTGCGCGGCGCGAGGAAGAACCAGACGACGCCCGCGCTCAGCACGAACGCCACCAACAGCGCCACGATGATTCCCACAGTCGTGATTCCCATGCGTCTCCTCCTTGTTCCACGGACCACCATATACCCCATAGGGGTATAATGCAATCAAGAAAATCCGCCATGCGCAAACATCCGAACAGCCATCGCGATACGGCATGCGACGGCAATCGGCCACCGCAACCGGCCGCGGCGCGTACCATCGGCAGGCGCGGCAAGGACCACTACAGCGAGAACATCACGGCAAGGACCATCATGGACAAGACCCAGTCACCGACCACACCATCGACAACGACCCCGACGCCGCCGAACCCGAACGCGACCAGCCGTGCGGATACGCCGAAGGCCTGCTGCTGCAACCACCCCGATCATCGCCCCGATCATCACCCCGACGAGGAGCCGCACACCCCCCGTAACGGATACGACGCCGACCAGAAGCGGATCATCGCGCGGCTCAACCGCATCGAGGGCCAGATCCGCGGCATCAGGCAGATGGCACAGAACGGCGAATACTGCATCGACATCCTCACGCAGATCGCCGCCGCGAACAGCGCCCTGAAATCGGTGGCCCTCCTGCTGCTGGACGACCATCTCAACCACTGCGTCCGCCAAGCCGCCGCCGAGGGTGGCGACGTCGCCGACGAAAAACTCGACGAGGCCAGCGCCGCGATACGACGTCTCGTCAAGTCATGAATGTCTCCGCGTCACCCCACGTCTCCGCGTCACAATAGACCCACAAAGCCAACAGGCAACGGCCATCCACAGGATTTGTGGGTCTACCCCATTCATCAACCGTGGGCCGAACCGTTCATAAACAGGCTTGTGGGTCCACGGTATACATGAAGAGGCCGAATATCCCTTCCTCGCGAACGGTTAGACCCACTTACAGATTTTCGAGGCCGAACAGACCCACAAATCCCAGCAGAGCAAACGAATAGACCCACAAACCACGCAAACCACGACAGGTCACGAAACCCAGCAAACGAATAGACCCATAAAACCCCGGCAGGCCACAAACCCCAGCAGGCCACAAAACCCCGCCAAGCCACAACAAGACCCGCAAACCCCGCCAGACCACGAAAAAGGCGGACGCCTCGAAAGAGACATCCGCCGATGACGCATACCGGTCAATCATGGTAAGACCGGAGGAAACGAACCGGCAAACGCCGCCGATCCCGAAGATCCACCGGCCCACCGATCACCAGTGGTTGGCGCCGGGGCCCTCGAACTTCACGTTGAAACCGCGCTCGTAGTGCAGGTACATGTTGGCACCGTAACGATCGACGTCACGGTGGGTGAAGAGCATACGGATCGCGAACGCGGTCTGCACGTCAAGCGGCAGCGCGCGGAACGCCTTGTAGGCATCCCAGCCGTCCTTGGCGACGGCCTGGTCGGAGACGAACGCGTAGCCGTAGCCGTCCTCGTTCACATAGCCGAGGAAAGGAAGGTCCCATGCGTCGTGCTCGGTCAGCGCGGCCTTGTAGTCCTCGACCTTGGCGAGGGCCTCCTCCGAGATGCCGAACGAGCGGGCCACACGGTTGGCCTCCGCCGTCTTACGGTCGGCGTAGGAGCCGTACAGCGAAGTATCGACGGTAATCTGCTTGTTCTCCGTCATTGTCATCCTTTCCCCCTACACGCTCACCACTGAGCGTGCGGTTTTCATTTCGCGTGTGAGATGTAACATAAAATGAAACATCCAACGCCGGTTTGTTCTATGACATCAACCGGTTTAGTTGATGTGCACATGTAAAACCATACCGCATTTTTTCCGCATAGCATGACGCGTTCACATGTTTTTAACGCGTCTTTTCGTATTTTGTCATATTGCACGTTCAAATGATGAAATGAACATTTCAGTTGTTCGTTTCATGTTCGTCTTTTCGGGAGAAAACGTTCGAAATCGTTAATTAATAGTTATTTAACTTAGGCACGCCCCGCGTGTCGCACCGCAACACTTACAATGGCAGCATGACTGAATCAAGTAGTACCAAGGTCACCACATCCACTTCTGCCGCCGCGCCCGACGAGAAATCGCCCGAGACGCGGAGCGCCACCGCGGGCAATCCGTCAAGCGCGGGTACTCGCAGAACCTCGGCGAAGGCGTCGTCAACGAAGACGAAGCGCAAAACCGCCACCTCCCGCAAACGCCGTTCGGCATCCAAGATCTCCCCAGACACCCCAGACGCCCTGATTGCGGCGCCCTCGCTCCCCGTCAACGAACCGGGGCAGTTCGGACGCATCAACGTGCTCGACGTCACCCCGAACGAGGAGGGGGGACTGTATCCGGGACGCGTGGAGCTCGGCGAGCTGTTCACCGTCACGGCGCAGGTGTTCATCGAGGGCCGCAACAAGGTCGGCGCCACCGCCGTGCTGCGCACCCCGCGCGGCAAGATCATGGCCAGCCGCACCATGACCTGCGTGAACCCCGGCCTCGACCGCTGGACCGTCGAGCTGCAGGCCGGCGAACACTCCGACGTCAAGCCGTGGGAGGAGGGCTTCGCCGCCGTCAAACGCCAGCTCGGCCATTGGACCGTCACCGTCGAGGGCTGGGAGGACACCTTCGCCACCTGGCTGCATGACGCACGCATCAAGGTGCGCGTGCACGACTCCGACGTGGAGAACGCACTGGACGAGGGCGCCGAGCTGCTGACCCGCTGGTCGAAGACCCGCGGCAGCAAGCTGCATGCCGAGGCCAAGAAGACGCTGCAGGCCGCGGCCGCCACGCTGGCGAACAAGGAGCTCGACCCGGCCGAGCGCCTCGCCGCCGCCGACAACGACGAGATCGCCGCGCTGCACGAGTCGAACCCGCTGCGCGATGGCGTGAGCGAATCGCGCCCCGTGAAGCTGAAGGTGGAGCGCCCGAAGTCGAGCTTCGCCGCATGGTACCAGTTCTTCCCGCGCTCCGAGGGCGCCTACGTGGACGAGGCCAACGGCAAGATCGTGCAGGGCACGCTCAAGACGTCGGTCGCCGGCCTCGAACGCGCGAAGGCCGAGGGCTTCGACATCGTGTATCTGCCGCCGATCTTCCCCATCGGCGTGACCAACCGCAAGGGCCGCAACAACACGCTGGTCGCCGGCCCCGACGACCCGGGCTCGCCGTTCGGCATCGGCAGCGCAGAGGGCGGGCACGACACCGTAGACCCGCTGCTCGGCACGATGGACGACTTCAAGGCGCTGTGCGCCAAGGCGCATGAGCTCGGCCTCGAGATCGCGCTCGACTTCGCGCTGCAGTGCTCGCCCGACCACCCGTGGGTCAAGGAGCACCCGAACTGGTTCCGTCACAAGCCGGACGGCACCATCGCCTTCGCCGAGAACCCGCCGAAGAAGTACCAGGACATCTACCCCATCGACTTCAACGCCGACATGGAAGGCATCGAGAAGGAAGTCGTGCGTCTGATGAACCTGTGGATCGACGCCGGCGTGACCATCTTCCGCGTGGACAACCCGCACACCAAGCCCGTGCGCTTCTGGCAGGACGTCATCGCCTCCGTGACCAGGCGCCACCCCGAGACGCTGTTCCTCGCCGAGGCGTTCACCCGCCCGGGCATGATGCGCGCGCTGAGCTACGCCGGGTTCACGCAGTCGCACTGCTACTTCCCGTGGCGCAACACCAAGGAGCAGCTCGAGGAGTACCTCAACACCACGAACTGCGACGACGGCTTCTACCAGCACAACACGTTCTGGCCCACCACGCCCGACATCCTCACCGCCTACGTGCGCGACAACGGCATCGCCGGCCACGCCGTGCGTGCGGTGCTCGCCGCGCTCGGCTCCCCCAGCTGGGGCATCTACAACGGCTACGAGCTCATCGAGAACCGCCAGCGCCCCGGATTCGAAGAGCAGATCGACAACGAGAAGTACGAGATCAAGGTGCGTGACTGGTCGCAGGCCAAGAAGTACGGCATCGCCGAGATGCTCACCAGCCTCAACCGCATCCGCCGCGCCCACCCCGCCACGCACAGCTACCACAACGTGACCGTGCTGCGCAGCTCGGACGACAACGTGCTCGCCTTCGTGCGCCACACGCCCGCCGAGTTCACCGGCACCGGCAAGCCCGACACGCTCATCGTGGTGGTGAACCTCGACGGCCACAACGCCCACCAGTCGCTCATCCACCTCGAGCTGGGCGACTTCGGCCTGCCGACCGACCGCGGCGTACAGCTGAAGGACGAGCTCACCGGCCGCGAGTTCACGTGGGGCTGGGACAACTTCGTCTCCCTCGCCCCGTGGGCCGACGTCGCACACGTCCTCAGCGTCCAGTACTGAGCATACGTTTCCGCGCCCGAATCCGCGATTCATGGTGCCAAACGGTCGTTTTTCGGCTGGAAAACGACCAAAAAGCACCGTAAATCGCGGATTTCAGTGTTTACATGCCGTTTCTTCCCAGGAACAACGATGTCCCTTAATTCCGCCGAATCCCCAACACGCTCAAGTATGCCGTGGCGCCTTGCAATCGCCCTGCTCATCGGCCCCGCTTGTTGGCTCATGCCGCATCAAGGTGTCGCCATGATCCTGATTCCGCAAAAAATCGCCGATATCGACCCAAATGACAAAGTGACTTTGGTCGCCGCATTCTCCAGTGTCAGCATGATTATCGGCTTGTTCTTCAACATCCTGTTCGGCGCGTTTTCCGATGTCACCCGGACCCGTTTCGGCAAGCGCACCCCGTGGATAGTCGGAGGTTCCATCATCTCGGCCGTGCTGTTGTACGGCCTTTCCACGGCATCGTCAATCCCGTCGCTCCTAGTATGGTGGTGCTGTTGCGAGGCGGTTATCAACGGAGTGGCGGCCCCGATGATCGCCCAACTTTCCGACCGCGTTCCGGACCATCGGAAAGGAACGGTCTCGGCCTGCTATGGCATCAGCCAAACCATCGGTAATCAGATCGGCATCGCCGTCGCCTCACTGTATCTGGACAACGTGCGGTTCGGCATCCGGACGTTCGCCATTGTCGCCGTCATCGGAGGTCTGACGTCCGCGGTGATTGCCGGAGAACCATCAAATCTCGCAGAACGAGGCCATCATGTATCCACGCGTATACTGTTGCGCCATTTCATACCGCCGACACAGAACGCCAGCAACTTCTATAAAGCTCTCATCTCCAAGTTCCTTATGCTCGTATCCGCCGGAATGACCAGCAGCTACCTGCTATACATAGCCACGGATTATCTACATGAGCCCAACCGGCAATCGCTGTTATCCGCCACCGCCGTCATCACACTGACTACGGGAATCGTATGCTCACTGATTGCCGGCCCGCTGTCGGACCGTCTCGGCAGGACGAAAGCCCCTGTTGTCATGGCGTTGCTCATTATGGCGGTCGGCTCCCTGCTGCCTGCGTTCTCCGATGACGGTACGCTCTTCCTTACCGGTATGTCCGTCGTCGGCATCGGCATGGGCATCCACGCTTCGGTCGACCAGAAACTCAATCTGCTGGTTCTGCCCGACCCCGCCACCACGGCCAAGGATCTCGGCATCATGAATACGGCGAATACATTGGGAACGCTATGTGGATCGCTGACCGCCGCTTACATCATCGGAGCATGGGGATATCACGGACTGTTCATCATGGAGTGCCTGATCATGTGCGTCGGCGCAGTCTTCGCGGCCTGCGTTCGAATCAACCATCGGAGCGATGGCACATCCTCGGCGCCGGGAAACGCGTGATGACAGGCAATCGTCACTGCGGAAGCGCCGTCACACTATCTCGTACTATCAGTTCCGGCGAAAGAATGATACGACGCTGCCGGTCTCGCGGCACGCCTTCATAGTTGACATCACGATAGCTGTAGACCAGGTCCATGGCTTTGCACATCATGATGTCGAACGGCTGACGGACCGTGGTCAATGCAGGACCAAGGAACCTCGAGGGAAATACGTCGTCGAACCCCATAACCGATAACTGGCCGGGAATGACGATATGTCGTTCGGACGCAGCCTGATACACACCAACCGCCATCAGATCGTTGAGCGCGAAAATCGCGGTAGGCGGCTCGTCCAGCGACAACATCTCCAAGGCGGCACGACATGCGGTCTTGGGCATGTAATCGCCTTCATGGATGAGACTGTCATCCACCTCGACGTTCGCCGCACGCAACGCCATCTTGAACCCCTCCAGACGAGCGCACGAGGCCTCGGAGTCGTTTGGACCGGTAACGACGCCGATACGTCGATGGCCCATATCGGTGAGATACCGGCCGGCCATAAGGCCTCCCGTCCAGTTGTCGACGCCGACGGAAAGATATTCGTCCCCCGCTCCCTTTGGCAGATCAAAAACGACATAGGGAATTTCATTGTCGGAAAACAGCTGACGTTCTTCATCCGTCATGTCGGTCAGCATCAGAATGACGCCCAGCGGATTGCGTGCGATAATCCGCCGGAACAGCTCGTATCGCCCCTTCGGCCTGGTCTCATGCATGACGACATCAACGCCAAGCTCGTCGCTATACCGGGAGGCTCCACGTATCAGTTCAAGTGTTCCACAGCTGTCGATGTGGGAAATAACGACGTCAATCACATGGGCAACACGTTGATTCCCGGTGCCTTTACGCTCATATCCGATATCCTCGAGAATCTTCTCGATACGTTGACGGGTCTCATCCGACACATCACTGCGCCGGTTGATGACCTTGGAGACCGTGGACGCGGAGACACCGGCGATTTCGGCGATCTGCGTCACTCGAAGGTTCTTCTTTCCGCTGTTGTCATCCATGAACGATTCCCGATTCCCGTGAGTGCTTCGATAAGTGCCTTCTCACTTTATCGCACGGCTTCCGCGCATTTCATCGGAATTCACTTTATAACGGCTCGAAATGCAGAGGTGCCGAAGCGATGATGAGGAGATTCGCTTCGACACCTTTGAGAACCCTCGGATGACGGAGGAAGAAACATCATCCGAAGTCACGAGTCTACGGTCAATCGTCCGTCATGGCGGCCGACAATGCAACGGCCATGACGGACGCCGCACGACCGAGACTATTGCCGACGACGGGCCAGCAGACGCATCGCCACGGCCGAGCCGGCCAGCAGTACGGCGGCCAAGACCAACCCGCCGACGGCGGCGCCTGTGTGGGAGAGGCTGCCTCGCTGCTGCGCGCTTGTGGACTTGCCGTCTGCCGTGTCGGTCTTCTGCTGAGAGCCGGAAGACGTAGCCACCGATGGCTTATCGGACGGAACCGGCGATGGCTTTTCAGACGGATTATCCGACGGCTGGCCACCCGGGTTTTCCGACGAGCCCGCCGACACCGTCAGCTTCGCAGAACCCGAAACGCCCGAGCCATCCTTCGCCGTGGCCGTAATCGTCACCGTGCCCGCACCTACTGCCGTCACCCGGCCCGAAGCATCCACAGTCGCGACCTTCTCGTCCGAAGACGACCAGGAAACCGACTTGTCCGAAGCGTTCTCCGGGGACACCGACGCCTTCGCCAACACGGACTCGCCAACCTTCACCGCATCACGCTCCAACGAAACCGACACACCAGAAACCGGCACAACAGACGAGGTCGTACGGTCTACGGCCAACTGCGCAAGTTGCACCTCCAAAGCACGTTGGGGGGCATCAACTTCATTCTGGGTGGAAGGCTTGTTGACGAGCGCGGTCTCCGCTTTCGTCAACAGCGTCTGCATTACAGTCCATTCATCTGCTGGATATTCAATTGGCTTGAGCTTCTTGGCTTTCGCAATCGTGTCCTCCAACGCAGCGGTGGAAACACTTTTACCATCAGCGCTAAGCACATCGCTCAGGTCGTAGTAGTCAAAGTCCACATAACCGCCAGTGGTGTCTTTGGCATAGTTGAACAGTCCGATACGGTACCCCTTGAAGTGAGATAGGCTCCAGTCATAGCCGAACGGCCCTTGTTCGCCTCCGAGCTTCTGCCAGATCTTGCCATCAAGGCTGTATAGATACTGGACGGTAAGACGACCGCTGCTATTGTCAAGCACGTTGTCGCTCTTAAGCCACACGTTCGTGTTGCTTCCAAGGTCGACCGTGGAACCATCTACAAACGCCTCGGTCTTGTCCCTGTCAATGGTGTCGTCAATGATATTGCCGGAGGAATCCTTCCTACCGTTGTCATAGATTCTCTTGACCACACCCAGTACTCGCTTACCGTTTTCTTGACGCACTGCGGCGTAGGAGAAGCTACGGGTATAGGTGGCGATACCTGCGGTATCACCATCCTTCATATGACTTACATCCATCTTGGTCTCAGCCGACATATCGCCACCAAAAGTGCGCTGCGAAAGCATATTTCGTGCGGTCTCGAAATAAGTGAGATCACCCTTGGTGCCTTTCATATATTTGGCGTTCTTCGATACCTTGTGTCCATTGGTCAGACGTAGCCAGCCATTACGATCGGTCAATGACCAGTATCGATTATCCGGATTGTGAGCCCATTCCCATACCATGTCAAGATTGGAACCATTCGGCTTGTACTCATCCGCCACCGCATATTCCTTGGTGCCGTCCGTCCTCATCGAGACGTCGTCCACAAAGAAGTTCATCAGATCATTTGTCTTGTCAGGCGTCGCCGTCCACGGAGTTTCAAAGAACACTTCGGCACTGTCCGCATCAAAGTCCTTCGGAACGGTGTACGAACCGCTGATCTGGGACCATTCGCCCCTCTTCGCAGTCGCGGACGCCATCACGTAGGCCTTGTTCTTATCCCGAATGGTGAAATTAAATGTTTTGGTGTTCGGACCGTCCTTATATAGCACATATGCGGAAACCGTGTATGTGCCGCCAGCCACTATCTTGCCGGAAACAGACTGAACAGGGCCAGCGCCCGTAGCGGTTCGACCGGTCACTTGCAACGAGTTCGGAGCACTATGGTTAGTGGAGTCAAGAGATATCTTTGCTCCCTCTCTGCCTTCCCATCCGGATTCATCCTTTACCTCACCGTTGGAGATCACCTCGGTTTCACCAGATGCGGGAGCTTCGTCCAAGGTCCACCAATCCTGATCTTGATACGTCTGGTGAGGGGCATCATTGTCAAAATCGTCGGAATTGACGATGCTCTTGAGCCGTACCAGATTTTCCAGATCAGACGGCAACGAGATGGGCTTGTCATAGGTATCGCCGGCGGATACCTTGTTGTCCTTCCCGAATGTAGGCCAGCCGTCCTTGTCCCATGTGGCCGGGATCAAACCGGGAATACGACCATTCGGATAGGTATCACGGAAGAAAAATCCTTCCCAATGAGTACCACCACCTTCTTTATCGGACACTTCCACGAGGCTGCCCTGAGCGAAGCCACCGAGCGTGTATTTCCTAGCCTCATATTTGGAACCATCAAGCAAGTCGGTGGTGCGCAGCAGCATCACCGTCCGACCATCCTTGCCCCAGTAAATAGTCGGATTGTAAAAGTACTTACCGATTTTAAAAATCTGGGAACCTTCGAATCCGGTGGGCACTTCACCCAACGCATCTTCGAATTGCTGGGCGGAGATGATATTCTCATGCGACTCCACCACAGTCTTCATATCATTCTTATCGAGCTTGTACTCGTTAGCGCCGGAGATAATCCATGGATCATCGTTCTCATCAAAATATAGAGAAGGATCATGAAAACCTCTGCCAAGTGCAACCTTGGTCCATGTGCCGTGTTCGATGTCATCAGTGTAGTAGATGAAGGCACCACCCAAATTGTTGGTGTTAAACAGCACATAGAATTTACCATTGTGGTATCGAATGGAAGGAGCCCATTCCCCTTCTCCATACGAGCTTGCACCATTGCGCAACGACGATGCGTCACTCATCGATATACGGTCGTATACATAGGTGACGATCTGCCAGTTAATAAGATCATAGGATTTCATGATCGGCGCGCCCGGACTGAGCTCCATGGTGGTGCTGACCATATAGTAGACATCTCGCCCTTCAGTGTTCTTGGGATCGTTCTTGGGCAGACGCATTACACTGATATCCGGAACGTCGGAATTCAACACAGGAATCGAGTAGGTACCGTCGCCGTTGTCGGATGTGGTATAGCCACGATCAACAGTTGAGGTATCAGCAGCCGTGGCCGGCATGACGAAAGCCGTCACACTCATGCCCACTGCTATCGCTCCAGCAAGAAGCCCCGATAACCGACGAATAGTATGGAATTCCTTCATAAGGTTCCCTTTCTTTGAGGATGAAATTGGCAAGTGACAGCCAAAAATGGCCAATGACGTCAAGTTATATGATTTGAGGGGCACTGCGAGCCCGGAAGAGAAATCCGCAGGGCCCCTCTGAACATGGAATCCGCACAGAGGAGGAACAGACTCCAAGAACCGATTACGACAGGCGACGCTTGCGACAAATTGTCAGCACAACACCAACGGAGACCAGCACAGCCGCGATACCAAAGATGCCCGCAACGGCTGTTCCGGTTCGCGTCAGCGAACCATCAGACGCCTGTCGCCTAGATGTGTTATCGACACCCGAAACGGTGGCCGATGGGTTCTGCGATGGTTTGCCGGACGGGCCTTCACCACCACCCGGTTTTTCCGACGGCCCCGCCGACACCGTCAGCTTCACAGAACCCGAAACACCCGAGCCATCCTTCGCCGTGGCCGTAATCGTCGCCGCGCCCGCGCCCACTGCCGTCACCCGGCCCGAAGCATCCACAGTCGCGACCTTCTCGTCCGAAGACGACCAGGAAACCGACTTGTCCGAAGCGTTCTCCGGGGACACCGACGCCTTCGCCAACACGGACTCGCCAACCTTCACCGCATCACGCTCCAACGAAACCGACACACCAGAAACCGGCACAACAGACGGCTCGGAATCGGCCTTGGCAAAGGTGTAGGTCTTGATGTCGAACAGTTCGGGGTTCGATTCGTCGGCCTGTGCGGCCTTGAAGGTAAAGAACACG
The DNA here is from genome assembly GCF_019331695.1 of Bifidobacterium pluvialisilvae. Classification (GTDB taxonomy): domain Bacteria; phylum Actinomycetota; class Actinomycetes; order Actinomycetales; family Bifidobacteriaceae; genus Galliscardovia; species Galliscardovia pluvialisilvae. The sequence goes on along the minus strand of NZ_JAHBBI010000002.1, from coordinate 149,597 downwards.
TTGTGTACGCCGGTCACGCCGGAAAGCGCGGCGGTGTAGTCGGTGTAGGAGGAGCCGTCGCCGGCGGGTACCTTCACCGTGGCAACGGGGTCGGTGTCGTTGGAGTCGAGACGGACCTCGATGTTGCCACCCGCCTTGGCCGCAGCGTTCACGGTGATGGACCCAGCACCGATCTTGCCGAAATCGACGTTGGCGAGCGATGTCCATTCACCGTCATTGATGTTGCCGAGCTTCTGCCCATCGGCATTGTCGGAGGTCAGGTCGATCACACGTACGCCGGACTTGGTATCGTAGGCGTCCTGGATGCCGGAATCCCATGCGATGGTGGAGGCGCTGATGCCGCCATCGGGATAAGCATCGAGATTCTTGACCTGGTCAAGACCCTTGTAGGTCATGGTGATGGGCGCGATGCTGCCGTCCTCATTGATGGTGATGGGGTCGACATGAGTGTTGCGGTAGCCGCGGGCTTTGTCGAGATTGCCGCCATCGGTGAGTTCCTTGGCCACCGTCTGCGCATGATAGACCATGTACCAACTGTTACCAAGCTGCACCATGGCATGGTGGTTGTTGCCGCCGACGCTGAAGAACTTGCTCGGATTGTCCATGATTTCACCCTGGTACGTGAACGGACCCATCGGGCTCTTCGACGTCATGTACGCGATGTTGCCGTAACCGATCTTGTTGCCGTCGATGATGTTCTCGTGGCTGAAGTTGGTGCAGTAGGAGTAGTAGTAGGTGTCGCCAATCTTCGCGATGCCAGAATCCTCGAACATGGCCGGCGCATCGATGGTCTTGGCGTCGCCGACGGTGCTGATCATATCGTCACCGAGCTGAATCACACGGGCGGTGTTCGGATGCTCTTTCTTACCGTCAGGCACTCCGCCGCCATAGTAGAGATAGCCGGTGCCGTCAGAGTCGGTGAACACAGCCGGATCGAACAGCCAAGTCACGCCGGAGGATGCCTGGGTGCCCCACTTGATGAGCAGACTGCCACGCTCGTCCCTCCACGGACCGACCGGGGAATCGGCCGTCAGAACACCGATGCCACTGGCGCCGTTGGCGAAGTACAGGAAGAACTTCTCCTTGCCGTCGATGGTCTTGTGCGTGACGGCCGGCGCCCACGAGTTGCCGGCCCACTTGGCGATGCCTTGGTCGCCTGCCACACGGATGTAGCCTTCATTGCGCCAGTTCACCATGTCGTCGGTGGAGAGCACGTTAATGGTCTTTACATCGGCGAAGGAGTTGTCCTTGATGTTACCGTCGGCATCGTATTCGTAGTCATAGGTAAGCGACCCGTCCTCGTTGATCTTGGTCGCGTCCCCGGTAGTGTACACGTATACACGGCCGTTGTATTCCATGGCCCAAGGGTCGGCACCGTACCAGTAGTCGATGATGGGGTTGCTGTTGCCCATCCGCTTGGCCGCCTTGGCCGTACCGGCAGGACGTACGACGGGTTCGCTCGTCTTGCCGGTCAGGGTGACGTCATCGACGGTGAAATCACCGGTCTTGCCGGTACCGTACACGGTTTCGATGACCAGTGACGGGTTCGAGTAGTCACCGTTACCGCCCAGCGTGGCGGTGCCCTTGATTTCGGTCCATACGCCAGCCTTCACGGCGGCGGAAGCAATCTGTCCGCAGCCGCTGCCGTTGCCGGAGCAAATGGTGAAGTTGAACGTGGCGTCCTCGGTGGACTTAATCCACATGCTGCCGGTATAGCTTTCACCCTTGGTGACCTTGCCGTTCAGCGACTGGATGGCACCGGCGTCGGTGCTCTTGCGATCAGTCACCTTCAGAGCCTTGGAACCGCCGTGGACGTCATCCGACACAGCCGTAATCGTGGACTTGGACGCGTCCCACACGGTTCCGGACTTCCATGACGCCGTATCGTTCTCGAAATCACCGTTGGCAATCAGATTGACGGCTCCACCGTCAGCAGCTGACGCTGTCTCGGCTCCCATCGGCATCATCACTGCGACGAGACAAATCACAGCCGAAAACGCCGAGACAACGGTTCGCGCAGAAATCCGATGGATCCCCCTAGACCATATGTGCTCCATAAACACTCCTCCACCGGTGGCCTGACTCCTCGAGGATGGGACACCGATTTCCTCATATCGTCTCGTCGCCGAGACTGCTCAGCACAGCGGCAATTTCGGACGGTGTTCCTAACTGCCGATGTGAACGCTCACCAACGAGCATCGCGAAAATAATATATCGAATTAGCGAATTTCGTCAAATTATTTCGGATTTTTTCGAGAAGAATCATTTAATTCCCTAAATTTACAATATATGTTATCCCATATTTTTCGAAATATATACATCCATTGATTACACATTGACGCCTACGCTCGACATTAATTAACACATTTCGAAAACAGCATACTTCCCGGCCTTGATTGCCGCATCACGAAACGTACACGACAACATACGGGTCTAAATACCGGAAATCTGTGATTTATAGCGTCAAACAGATGTTTCCCACTTCGAAGACATCCAAACGCTGCAAATTACGAAGCCCGATGTTTTAGTCATCATAATGACGGGCTGGGCTCGAGAGCAAGGTTGCACCTCATCGAGCGTGCCGTCCGGCGGGAAATCAATGATATCTTCGATGAAATGAGAACGGCAGGCTTCAAGGCCATATGGTGCTTGGCCTGATGAAATTCTGATTCCGCAGCCCATTTCCCAGTTAAACGACAGCCAAACGCCAGCGAGTCGGCGCGGGATTGAGTATCCTTGGATTCGGTAACACACAATGTCAACTCATATAAAGGAGAAAGACATGGCAGAGACGTTCAACGTCGTCGTCGAGATTCCGCGCGGATCGAAGAACAAGTACGAAGTGGACCACGAGACCGGTCGCGTGTTCCTGGACCGCGAGCTGTTCACCGCGATGGGCTACCCGGATGACTACGGCTACATCGACGGCACCCTAGGCGAGGACGGCGACCCGCTCGACGCCCTGGTCATGATTCCGAACTCGGTGTTCCCGGGCTGCGTGGTCGAGTGCCGCGCCGTCGGCCTGTACCACATGGTCGACGAAGCCGGTGGCGACGACAAGGTGCTGTGCGTGCCGGCCGACGTCCGTTACGACAACATCAAGGACATCGACGACGTCTCCGAGTTCCACAAGGCCGAGATCAAGCACTTCTTCGAGCAGTACAAGGCCCTGGAGCCGGGCAAGGAAGTCCTGCCGGGCGACTACTGGACCGGCGTCGAGAAGGCCGAGGCCGAGATCAAGGCCGCCCGCGAGCGCCTCGCCGCCTCCGAGAAGTGATTCCCCGCTTCCGAACGTTTTGAACAACGTTTCGAAATGTTCCGAAGCGTTTTGAAAAAAGCCTGCCGAACATGTTCCGGCAGGCTTTTTCATGCCCGCGGAACATTGTACGGACATTGGCCGCGGAATCTGCTATCATCACTCGTTGTCCATTGCGAGCGACCGATGAACGGCATTCGTCTGAATTCAAAGCCCGATCCACGGCAGTTTGTTGTTGCCTCGCCAACGAGGCGTAGGCCCGCCGGCAGGCGGTGTCGAGGCCCATTCCGCGAACCCGTCAGCGGCGGCGGAATGAACCAAAGGAACATCCACGAGTGATTGTCGAGATTCTTCTTATTGCAGTTTCCGTTTCCATGGACGCGTTCGCCGTCGCCATCGGCAAGGGGCTGACCGTGAAGCATGTGACCGCTGGACAGCGGGTGACCGTGGGCCTGTGGTTCGGCGGATTCCAGGCGCTGTTCCCGTTGCTCGGCTATTTCGCGGCGTCCACGTTCAGCAAGTATGTGACGGCCGTGGACCATTGGATCATCTTCGTGCTGCTGGCGTTCATCGGCGGCAACATGATTCGCGAGGCCGTGTTCGAGGATGATGAGGAGAACGCGCGCGAGACGTCGGCGTTCGACTGGCGTCATATGCTGCCGCTGGCCGTGGCGACGAGCATCGACGCGTTCGCCGTGGGGGTGAGCTTCGCGTTCCTGCCCATCAACATCTTCCTTGCCGTGGTCATCATCGGCGTGACGACGGGCCTGTTCTCGGCGGCCGGCCTGAGCATCGGCAACGTCTTCGGTTCACGCTGGCAGAAGCCCGCGCAGATCGCCGGCGGCGTGGTGCTGATTCTCATCGGCCTGAAGGTGCTGCTGGAGCATCTCGGCCTGCTGCCTTGGTGATATCCCGTCGCCGTGCCGGATTAGCGGCTACCACACCCAGTGAGTGAGGAACGCGGCCACGTAGACGAGGTATCCAAGCATCATGACGGGCAGCATGCCCATGCCCATCCATGCATAGGGGGCGGGGTTCTCCAACTCCTTCCACCATGAGGTGGAGGCCACGAGCAGCAGCACCGCGGCCACGACGATCACGATGAAGATGCCCCAGCCGAGCGTGGAGTCGGCCTTGTCGCTCATCATGGCGGTCATGAACGCGGGGACGAACCCCCAGCAGGAGGCGCCGAGCGCGGCGACGGCGGCCATGATGCCGGCCGACATGGATGCGATGAGGTGGCTGCGGTCCTTGCGTAGCATCTGCCGCAGGAACGATACGACGACGATGGCGAGGAACGCCAGGATGAGGAACTTCGCCCAGCGGATGAACGTCTCGTCGGAGTAGAAGTCGCCTTGGGTGGCGTAAATGATGGCCGCGACGAACACGGCCGCCGAGAGGAATCGGGCGAACAGCGACTGTCTGCCGCTTTCGGCGAAGGGCCATCCGACGATCATGAGCATGGTCATGCTGGCGGCGAGCAGTCCGGATCCGACGATGCCGCCGGGGGTGAGCACGCCGAGGCTGGTCACGATGCCGAACACCAGCGCATAGGCGACCAGCTGGGTGACGACCACGGTGAACTCCCCGTGCTCGGTCATGCCGAATCGTCGTCCGGACGGCCGCGCCGGCCCGGCGACGTCCTTTTCCGTCTTCTTCTGAGGCTTTTCCCAGCTTCTCGGCTTGCCCATTGTCCCGCCTTTCCCGCGCGGCCGTCATCGCCGCGACACACTAGTCTCAACAATTCTAAACTATTTCGAACAATTCCGAACTTCACGGCATCGCGAACGTCTTCCGCCATGTTCTCATACGGTCGCCAGTCGTCCGCAATCGGCGGCCCGACGACCGTCCACATGTTGGGAAAACGTCCTATGGTGTCGCAACGTAGGGAAACAATGGCCTTGTCGGGAATGTTAAGCAAATGTAATGACCCGCCATCGAATCGATTAACAATCGCTCGTAAAATGATGGCTATCGTCGATTCGAAATAATGAGTTTACAGCAATGGGGAGTTGAAGTCGTGACCGATCTTACTTTGATGACCAGCGCGGACGATCCGGCGTCCGTGCTGCCATCGCTGGCACTGCTTTCCCACCGGGTGAGGGTGCTGCCGATGGACGCGGCCTCGCTCGTGAAGATGCCGGAGAACACCATTCTCTTCCTCGACGCGCGCGACGACCTCGCCACGGCGAAAACGCTGTGCCGTCTCATCCACGCCTCGGGGCTCTCCACGCCCATCGTGCTGATCCTCACCGAGGGCGGATTCACCGTGGTCACGTCGCAGTGGGGCATCTCCGACGTGGTGGTCGCGAGCGCGTCGCCAGCCGAGGTGGAGGCCCGTCTCAGGCTCGTCTCCGAGCGCGGCAATTCGTTCGCGACGGCGGGCGCGGCCAAACAGGCCGACGAGCAGACGCAGGAGGGGCAGATTCGTTCCGGCGACCTCGTCGTGGACACGAACGGCTACACGGCGTCGCTGCACGGGCATCCCATCGATCTGGCGTACAAGGAGTTCGAACTGCTCAAATACCTCGTGCAGCATCCGGGACGCGTGTTCACGCGTGCGCAGCTGCTGCAGGAGGTGTGGGGCTACGACTACTACGGCGGCACCCGCACGGTCGACGTGCACATCCGTCGTCTGCGCGCCAAACTCGGCGGCGAATACGAGCATCTCATCGGCACCGTGCGCAACGTCGGCTACCGCTTCGACCCGCCCGAGGACGACGCGCGCGACGAGGACGCCAAGTCCGCCGCGAAGACCGGCGCCTGAGCGACACGGCATGACGGCGGGGCGTGGAATCGACGCCGCCTGCCGCCGGTAGGTCATTGCGTTCGGATACACCGGTAGGTATGGCCAGAGAGACGAAGACGGCGCGGTTCGCACGCATGCATGAGGAGTACCGCATCCTGTGCGAGGAGATTCCCGCGCCGCAATGCGCACTGCACTTCTCCAATCCGCTCGAACTGCTCGTCGCCACGGTGCTGAGCGCCCAGACCACCGACAAGCGCGTGAACTCCGTGACCGGCGAACTGTTCCGCCGCTACCCCGAGCCGGAGGACTACGCCAACGCGAACATCGAGGACGTCGAAGCCATCATCCGCACGCTCGGCTTCTACCACGCCAAGGCCGGCCATCTCATCGGACTCGGCCAGGCGCTGTGCGAACGGTTCGACGGCACGGTGCCGCAGACGATGGAGGAGCTCGTCACCCTGCCGGGCGTGGGGCGCAAGACCGCGAACGTGGTGCTCGGCAACGCGTTCGGCATCCCCGGATTCCCCGTCGACACGCATGTGATGCGCGTGACCGGCCGTCTGCGATGGCGCACGGACTGGCGGACGAAACGCTCCGACCCGGTGAAGGTGGAGAAGGAGATCTGCGCGTGCTTCCCTCCCGAACAGTGGACCGACCTGAGCCATCGTCTGATCCTGTTCGGCCGCGCCACCTGCCACGCGCGCAGGCCCGACTGCGAGGACTGCCCGCTGGCCGCGACCTGCCCGTCGTTCCCCATCGCATGACAGCCGCGTGACCGGCACGTGGCCGGCGCACGTCCACCGCGTGACCAGCGCATAACCGGCAGGCAGATATACTCCCCTGCGTATGCTCGTAACCATGCGTAAGGAACATTCTCGCCACTCCCGCACCTCCCGTTCCACGATGCCGCCGTCATACCAGCCGACGAACGCCATGCCGACGGACGGACCGTCATACGACGGCATGGACCGCGCCGGCGCCCCGGCATCGCGCCGTGAGGCGCGGGCGGCGCGTCGGGCGCAGTCTGGCGGCATCAAATCCGTGGCGGTATTCCTCGTATTGCTGCTGGTGTTCGGCGGTGCCGGATGGGCCGCCTACACCATGCTCGTCGACCATCGCAATCCGTTCGCCTCCCTGACCGACCTCGGCGACTCCGGTCCGAAGACCTCGCTGACCATCGGGCTGTCTCCGGCGCCGAAATCCCTCGACATCCGCACGCAGAGCGGCGACGCCGTCTCGCAGGCGCTGCTCGGCAACGTATACGAGACGCTGCTGAACCGAAGCCAGCAGAACAAGCCCGAGGCCGGCATCGCGAAATCATGGACGACGTCGGACGACGGCCTGACGTACACATTCCACCTCAACGGCGGCCTGACGTTCTCGAACGGCCACACGCTCGACGCCGACGACGTGGTCTGGTCGCTGCAGCAGACCATACAGCACAAATACGTGGGCGCCGACGGTCTGGACGGCCTCGCGTCGGTCAAGGCCAACGGGCCAACGACCGTCGTCATCACGCTGAACAAGACCATCCCCGACCTGGCATGGCTGCTCTCCGGCCGTGCCGGCATCGTCTACGATGCCGAGGCCGGCATCGACTACGCCACGCAGGCGGTCGGTTCGGGCCCGTTCACCGTCAAGAAATGGGACGCCGGCTCATCGCTGACGCTCAGGCACAATCCGAAGTACCGGGGGGCGAACGCGGCGAAGACCGGCACGATAACGCTGCGGTACTACGACAACGCCGGGCTCGCCGCCACGGCCATGGCCAAAGGCGAAGTGGACGCCGTGCCGAACGTGGCCACCGACGACCTCGACACGTTGCGCTCCCACGACGACATCACCCTCAAGCAGGGCGACAGCTACGAAAAGGTGCTGCTCGGATTCAACTCGGACGACAACTCGCTGTTCTCCGACGCGCACGTGCGCCAAGGCGCCCGCTACGCGCTCGACAACGCCGCTTTGGTGAAGGAGAACGGCGCCGCCGGCGAACTCGGCGGGCCGATCTCCTCGCTGGACCCCGGATACGAGGACCTCACCGGACTGTATCCGCACGACATCACCAAGGCGCTGTCGCTGCTCAACTACTTCGTCTTCCGCGCGCCCTCCGAATACCGCAAGATGCCCAACGGCCCGCAGATCGGCGACCGTCCGATGAAGCTCGTCTATCCGCAACGCTACGGACGCCAGCTCGGCGAGACCATCAAGGAGCAATTGGCGCAGGGCGACATCCCCGTGGACATCACGATGGTGGACGACGCCACCTGGCAGAAGCGCGTGGTCGAGAAACGCGACTTCGACATGACCATCTTCACCATGGATTCCAGCCATGACGTCGGCGACCTCGTGGACCCGGACCTGTTCCTCAACTACACGAGTTCGAAGGCCGAGGAACTGTACAAGAACGCCCAGGCGTCGAAAAACGACCAGGAATACGAGCAGCGGCTCAAGGCGCTGGCACGCCAGGTGGCAAGCGATTCCCCCGTGGACTGGCTGTATGTGAGCCGGCCGTGGGTGGCGGTGCGGTCCGGCATCACGGGCATGCCGACGAACATGGTCGACTGCTACCTGCCGCTGGCCGGCGTGGCCAAGGGCTGAGCCGGTTAGACGGAGGCAAGGGCTGAGCCACCGCAGCCGTTCCATGTCATCCAAAGCGGAGCCGCTCAGCCCCCCCGTCATCCCGAACGAAGCCGCCTGCGCCGTCATCCCCACTCCGTCATCCTGAGCGAAGCCGACTGCGGCGGAGTCGAAGGATCTCGTCCCGACGGGTGTGCAAGATCCTTCGGCTCCGGGCTTCGTCCTCCGCTCAGGATGACGGGAACGGCGCAGGCGTCCCCCGCCCGGAACGACGAACGCAACTCCGTGCAAATACGGCTGAAAATCAACATGAATGTCATAGAACGTCCATACACTGACGTGTATGACTGACAATGCTGAAGGCGCCATCAGCGCCCATCTGACCGCACTGCCCGACCGCGTGGGCGTCGACGGTCTCGAAGAGAAATGGACCAAGGCCTGGAACGATGCCCAGACCTACAAGTTCGGCAACACCCGCGACCGCAAGGCCGTCTACTCCATCGACACCCCGCCGCCCACCGTCTCCGGCCACCTGCACGTGGGCCACGTGTTCTCCTACACGCACACCGACGTCATCGCCCGCTACAAGCGCATGCGCGGCTACGACGTGTTCTACCCGATGGGCTGGGACGACAACGGCCTGCCGACCGAGCGCCGTGTGCAGAACTACTACGGCGTGCGCGTCGACACGTCCCTGAAGTACGATCCCGACTTCAATCCGCCGTTCGAAGGCACCGAAGGCAAGAAGATCCAGGCGAAGGACCAGGTGCCCTGCTCCCGTCAGAACTTCATCGAACTGTGCGAGAAGCTCACCGCCCAGGACGAAAAGCAGTTCGAGGCGCTGTGGCGCGAACTCGGACTCTCCATCGACTGGTCGCAGACCTACCACACCATCGGCGAGCATCCGCGCCGTGTGGCCCAGAAGGCGTTCCTGCGCAACCTCGCCCGCGGCGAGGCCTACCAGAAGGACGCCCCCGGTCTGTGGGACGTGACCTTCCAGACGGCCGTGGCCCAGGCCGAGCTTGAGAGCCGCGAATACGACGGCTTCTACCACAAGATCGCGTTCCGCTTCGAGGACGGCACGCCCATCTACATCGAAACGACCCGTCCCGAGCTGCTGGCCGCCTGCGGCGCCCTGATCGCCCACCCGGACGACGAGCGCTACAAGAAGTACTTCGGCCAGTACGTGTACTCCCCGCTGTTCAAGGTCAAGGTGCCCATTCTGGCGCACAAGGCCGCCGAAATGGACAAGGGCGCCGGCATCGCCATGTGCTGCACGTTCGGCGACGTGACCGACGTCGAATGGTGGCGCGACCTCAACCTGCCGACCCGTTCCATCATCCAGCGCAACGGCCGCATCGTGATGAGCGTGCCGGACTGGATCGAGGACGAAGGCGGCCGCGCGATCTTCGAGGAGACCGAGGGCAAGACCACGTTCACGGCCCGCAAGATCATCGTGGAGCATCTGCGCGAATCCGGCGACATGGACGGCGAGCCGACGCCGACCAAGCGTATGACGAACTTCTACGAGAAGGGCGACAAGCCGCTCGAGATCGTCACCTCCCGCCAGTGGTACCTCAAGAACGGCGGCACCGACGAGAAGCTGAACGCCGAGCTCATCGAACGCGGCAAGGAACTCAACTTCCACCCCGACTTCATGCGCGTGCGCTACGACAACTGGGTGCACGGCCTCAACGGCGACTGGCTGATCTCCCGCCAGCGCTTCTTCGGCGTGCCGTTCCCGCTGTGGTACCCGGTCAAGGAGGACGGCTCCGCCGACTACGACCATCCGATCACGCCGAGCGAGGACATCCTGCCCATCGATCCGACCACCGACGTGCCGGCCGGATACACGGAGGACCAGCGTGACGTGCCCGGCGGCTTCACCGCCGAGAAGGACATCATGGACACGTGGGCGACCTCGTCGCTCACCCCGCAGATCGTGACCCGCTGGGAGGAGCCCGGCGAGGAGAACGAGGCGCTGCACAAGGCCACGTTCCCGATGGACCTGCGTCCGCAGGGTCAGGACATCATCCGCACCTGGCTGTTCTCGACCGTGGACCGCGCACACCTCGAGAACCACTGCCTGCCGTGGGCGCACGCCACGCTCTCCGGCTGGATCCTCGACCCCGACCACAAGAAGATGTCGAAGTCCAAGGGCAACGTGGTCGTGCCGAACGAGCCGCTGAAGAAGTTCGGCGCCGACGCGGTGCGCTACTGGGCCGCCGCCGCACGTCTGGGCCTCGACGCCACCTATGACGAAGGCCAGATGAAGATCGGCCGCCGCCTGGCCATCAAGCTGCTCAACGCCACCAAGTTCGCGCTGGCCATCGGCCGCGAGGACGAGAACCATCACGTGGGTTCGGCCGCCGAAGCCACGTGGAACCCGACCGACGTGACCGAGCCGCTCGACCGCGCCGCCATGGCCAAGATGGCCTTCGTGGTGCGCACCGCCACCGATGCGATGGAGTCCTATGAGCATTCCAAGGCGCTGGAGATCATCGAAAGCTACTTCTGGCAGTTCTGCGATGACTACATCGAGCTGGTGAAGAACCGCGCCTACGGCACGCCCGACGAGCACGGCAAGACCCCGAGCGAGAAGGCCGTGCTCTCGGCCCGCACCACGCTGGGACTCGGCCTTGACGCATTCGCCCGCCTGCTCGCCCCGTACCAGCCGTACGCCACCGAAGAGGTGTGGCACTGGATGCACGACGGCGAAGGCTCCGTACACCGCGCCGCATGGCCGACTCCGGAACCGTACGTGATCGCCGCCTCCGGCGCCTCCCCTGAGACGCTCGCCTGGGCGGGCCGCGCCGTCGAACAGCTGCGCAAGATCAAGTCCGAGGCCAAGGTCTCCATGAAGACCCCGATCCTCTCCGTGGCGCTCTCCGCCGCGAAGGACGGTGTGGACGCGATCCGCTCGGCCATCGATGACATCGCTCAGGCCGGTCGTGTGGTCGGCAAGTTCGATCTGGTCGAAAAGCATGCCAAAGAGGCCGCCGCCTCCGACGAGGCTGCCGATGAGAACGACGACACCGTCGTCATCGAAACCAGCGAACTCGGCGAGCCCCCGGCCAAGAAGCCGAGGAAGAAGTAGGGACTGCAGGCCGAGCAGGCCTCGCACTCCTTTTCTCGGCCCCCTCTGACGAGGGGGCTGTCAGCCTTCGGCTGACTGGGGGAGAGACCGCGGTCAGGAAGCTTTGCAACAAGAAGTGAAGCGCGGGTGAGCTGAGTAGACCTCGCGCTCGCATCGCCTACGGGGAGTCCACCGGACTCCCCGCTTTACGGCTCATGCCTCCGCCGTCGGACTGCCTACCGGCAGACAATATTCCCACCTCGCGCTCGATACATCGCGCTCGCATCGCCTACGGGGAGTCCACCGGACTCCCCGCTTAACGGCTCAGCCCCCTCTGACGAGGGGGCTGTCAGCCGAAGGCTGACTGGGGGAGAGACCGCGGTCGCAAGACCGCCAATAATCATCGAGCCGGTCCAATGGACCGGCTCCTTGTATATACGTACATCTACGCAATACGTCCCACGCGACCGACACGGTCACGCGAACACGTCCAGCACGCCCGGGTCTCCCCCGGCGTCGGCGATGCGCTTATGCCGCTTCTTCGATTCGGTGACGACGAACTCGCGGTACATCTCGGCGATGTTCGTATCCAGCCCGGCATCGATGGCGATACGCTGCAGTCGGGCGATCTGATAATCCTCACGCTTGTAGTCGGCGGGCGCGAACCCGGCGCCGGCCTTGAGCACACCCACGGCGGCCGTGGCCTTGAACCGCTCCGCCAGCAGATGGATGACGGCGCCGTCGATGTTGTCGATGGTCTGGCGAAGAGCCTCGATGCGCTTCACCACGTCGGCGACCTCCGGGTTCTTCGCGGCGGCCTCATCATCGATGGTGGACGATTTCTCGGCCTCGATCTCGTCGCTCACGGACGACGCCTGTGCAATCGCCGCGGCACTGATCGGCGGATTCGCCGCCGAAATCACGTCATCGGAATTCGTATCGGTCTGATTCTCCGCTGGCCGAAGCCAGTCGCTGCTGTCGGTATCGCTCATGATTCCTAGAATATCCCGAACCTTGGGCGACGGATAGGAACCGAAGCCGGTTTTTGGTTCCCATGGGTTGCAGAAGATGCAACGAATGGGAACCGGAACGACGGTAAGGTTCCTATTCGTTGCATAGAACGCGACGAATGGGAACCGGCCCCGGAATTCGGTTCCGGTTGGTTGTGAAATCTCCGACGATCAGGAATCAAAACGAAGGCACGGTTCCGGTTGGTTGCATAAACCTCAATGGATGGGAACCGAGGGGCGCAGACACTCGGTTCCCATCCGTTGCATACGTATACGCCGGCGCCACACTACGCCAGCAGTTCGGCGCGACGCCGTTCCAGCGCGTCGAGCGCGTCGTCACCCTCGTGGATGCGGAACGTCACACGCTTGTGCTCGCTGGCACCGGGCGCGATGGTGTGCAGATCGCCGCGACGCTCGTGGTATCCGCGCCCGCGCACACTGGAGTTCGCGGGCTCGAGGCCGACCACGTAGTCGCCGGAGGCCACGGACTTCCATTGCATGAAGTACGGGAAGTCCGCCGCATCGAACTCCACCGAAACGCCCAATCCCATCGCGCGGTTGGCCACGGCGGCGAAGCTGCGCCCGTCCTCGCCCGCGGCAAGCGTATGGATGTACACGCTTTCCGGCTTGTTCGGCACCGGCTCGCCGATCTCGCTCCACGGTGTGGGGTCATTGGCGGCGTCCTCGTTGCGTGGTTCGGCGTGGCGGCTGGGGATAATCACCTGCGCCCCTTCGGCGAGCAGCGGCCATCCGAAGTTGCAGTGGTACATCCACATCAGCGGCTCATCGCGGAACCCCTCGTTGGTCACGACGTCGTCCACCACAATCTCCGGCCGGCCGTACACGGTGCTGATGGTGCGGCGCATCACCAGGTTCTCGCCGAACAGCTCGGCCTCGCGCACCTCACCGGAAATGGTCATCACATACTCCCCCTGAGCGTTCCAGTATGCGTCGGAGCTTACGTGTTCGGCCGGCGTGGTGCGGATGCGGCCGTGCATCGGAAAATCCTTGCCTTCGGCGTCGGTGTACGGCGCGCCGATGTTCTCGAATCCACAGGTGAAGAACAGACCGCCCATGATGCTGCGCTGCGCCTCGGCGCCGTTGGTGTCGAACTGGTTGCGGCCATTGAGTCCGGGCTTGGAGAGGAACGTGAGGTTCTCTCCGTGGTATTCGAGCTGCGAGACGTCGAGCGCCTTGTCGGCCATGGAGACGAACCGCATTGGGCCGTTCTTCACCTCGATGGCGCGCATGCCGCCGGCGCGTCCCTCCTGATACTGCAACGGCCGCACATATGCCGCCTGCTGGATGCTGCCCACGTGCGCCTGCAATGTGCGGCGGTCGGATGTGGCGCCGGCAGCGGATTCGTTGACAACGGTGGTGATATCGCCCATGATATGCTCCATATGAAATCGGTTTCTTATCGAAACCAGTGTACCCCGATTCCAGGCCCCGCCAAACTGCGACTTCAGGGAGGATTCCGAAGCGCTGCTCCCTCTATCTCCAAGTTCTGGGGGAGAAAAACAGCAGACCACAAGTACAAGCACCGTAATTGCAACGTCCGTACCTGGCATTTCGCAATTACACACCCCAGAAAACGGAGATAGGTGGTCACATGCCGTGGGAATCACCCCAGAAAACGGCGATTGCCGTTGCCCAACTACAGAAAAAGGCCGTTCGTTCCCATATCACATATGACAACGAACGGCCTTGACCCCTCTCGGGAAGGATGAATCCTCCCCTACCTGCTCACTTGTTCTGCGGCATGGTGGAGGTGATGGCGGCCAGGAACTCACGGTTCGTGGCGGTCTTCTTCAGACGCGGCACCAGGGTCTGGTAGGCCTGCTCCGGCTCCATGCCGCCGAAGAGGCGACGCAGACGGTAGATGACGGCCAGTTCGTTCGGCGGCGTGATGAGCTCCTCGCGACGGGTGCCGGAGGCGTTGATGTCGATGGCCGGGAACAGGCGCTTCTCGGACAGCTCGCGCGAAAGACGCAGCTCCATGTTGCCGGTGCCCTTGAACTCCTCGAAGATCACCTCATCCATCTTGGAGCCGGTCTCGACCAGCGCGGAGGAGATGATGGTCAGCGAGCCGCCGTTCTCGATGTTGCGGGCCGCACCGAAGAACTTCTTCGGCGGGTAGAGCGCCTGGGCGTCCACACCACCGGAGAGGATGCGTCCAGAGGCCGGCTGCGCGATGTTGTACGCGCGGGCGAGGCGGGTCATGGAGTCGAGCAGCACTACCACGTCCTGGCCGAGCTCGACCAGACGCTTCGCGCGCTCGATGGCCAGTTCGGCCACGATGGTGTGGTCGGAGGCCGGACGGTCGAAGGTGGAGGAGATGACCTCGCCCTGCACCGTGCGCTCCATGTCGGTGACCTCCTCGGGACGTTCATCCACGAGCACGACCATGAGATGCACTTCCGGGTTGTTGGCCGTGATGGAGTTGGCGATCTGCTGCAGCGTGATGGTCTTGCCGGCCTTCGGCGGGGAGACGATCAGGCCACGCTGGCCCTTGCCGATCGGCGCCACGATGTCGATGAGGCGGCCGGTGAGCTTGTTCGGCTGCGTCTCCATGCGCAGACGCTCCTGCGGGTACAGCGGCGTGAGCTTGTTGAAGTGCGGACGCTGCTGCGCCTCCTCCACGCTCATGCCGTTGATCTTCTCGATGGACTGCAGCGGCACGAACTTCTGGCGCTGGTTGCGGCCGCCCTCGCGCGGCGGACGCGTGGTGCCCTGCACGGCGTCGCCCTTGCGCAGGCCGTACTTCTTCACCTGTCCCATGGAGACGTACACGTCGTTTGGGCCGGGCAGGTATCCGGACGTGCGCACGAACGCGTAGGATTCCAGCACGTCGATGATGCCGGCCACGGGGACCAAGTCCTCGTTCTGCTGGAAGTCGTCGTGGACGGCGCGGTCGTTGCGGTCCGTGCGCATGGCGTCGTCGCGACGGTTGCGGTTGCGACGGTCGTCGTTGCGGTCCCGACGATCGTTGCGGCCGTTGCGCTCGTTGCGGTTGCGACGGAAGTCGCGGTCGTCGTCCTCGTAACGGTCCGCACGCATGTCGCGATCGCGGTCACGGCCGTTGCGTTCGGTGCGGCGGTCGTCGTTGCGGTTGCGCTTGCCGCCCTTGCGGTCGGACGGACGGTCGGAACGGTCCGGCAGCGCGGCGAGGATGTCGCCGAGGTCGCGCACGCGGCCCTGGCCGCCGTGTTCGGTGCGGACGGCATCGTCGTTGCCGCCATTGTCCTTGCGGCGACGGATGCGCGGCAGGTCGAGGTCGAGGTCGAGCTTGCCCACGGAACCGTGGTCGTCGCGGTCATGGTCGTCGTTCTTGCGCACGGCCTTGGCGGCGCGCGCACGACGCACGTCCTTCGGCTCGGGAAGGTCGATATGCAGGTCGGGCAGGTCGGCGTCCGACTTCGGTTCATGCGACGCCGCGGCCTTGCCGTTCTTCACGGCCGGCAGTTCGATGTTCACCGGCGTCTTGGCGGCCACGTCGTCGGCCGTCGTCGTTTCGGCCGTCTCGTCCGCGGCCTTCGGGGTGGTCTTCTTCGCCGCGGGCTTCTTCGCGGTCTTGGGGGCGCGCACGGTCACTCCGGCCGGCGCTTCGCCGCCGTTGCGCGCAGCCTCGATGGTGCTCAGCAATTCGCCTTTGCGCATGGCGGAGGTTCCGCGCAATCCCATCTGCTTGGCGAGCTCCTTGAGCTCCGGCAGCTTCATATCTGCAAGATTCTGGCTATCTGCCACGTGTAATGCCTTTCGTCTGACCGTATGAACGATTGCCATAATCAAACATGACCCGGCAAACCGTATTCACAGGGTGTGCTGACGCGATGCGTATGCTTCCTCGATGAGCACTACCTCACCTTGAGCATTATCTCGTCATCGAAATCCCGAACTACAGAACTCGTTCGGAACTGCCCTCACTATACGACGACTCGACGACCAGCGCAAAATCGGTGTTCATCGATCGTTGCATCCCGTCTCACCATGTGTCGGACAGTCCAAAAGCCGCGCGACGAACGATTGAAACCATACGTCAACAGGCCACGAAGGCCCGCGACGATTCGCTACCGCAGCCTGAAGTCGTCGAGCGCGGCCACGGTTTTCGCAATATCGTCGCCGATGGCGATGATGCGGCCGGTGTCGTGCCCGGAACGTACCGACATGCCGGTGAGCCGCAGCTCCCTGCCGCTTTTCGCCTGTTCGGCGGCGATGGGAACGGCCACGACGACCGTGCGGCCTTTCGTCAGGGCCATGTGGTCGACCGAGCCCTGCACCTCCGCCACGGTCTTGCCGGACGCGTCCCTGAGGTCGAAGTCCAGCCCCAGGTCGGTCACGGTTCCGGGGGTGTTGCTGCGCACGGTGACGTTGACGATGCGTTTGCCGTCGTTCGTCGTGGAGCCCATGCCGTCAATGTCGTCGGCTTCGGCGTCGTGGATGCCGGCGTCGTCGGCCGCGAGGATGTCGACGGGCATGGTGTGTGGTTTCGCGGCGCCGATGCCGAGTTTGTCCCGCAGGTACGTGTCGACGTCGGATGTCGAGTACATGTCGTCGTCGGTCAGCTCCCGGCCGGCGTCCTCGCTGGCCGACGACGCCACGTAGGCCATGTCGGCGCGCAGTTCCATGTAATGGCGGACGACGTCCTTGACGGCGTTCGTGGCGCCGGACGGCCACGTATGCGATTGCAGCGCGGTGATGGTCTCGTCGATGGCCGATTCGGCGGATGCCGCGGCGGCGCGCATGGACGGCAGGTCGCCGCCCATGACGGCGAGCAAGGCCTCGTCGATCTGCCGCCACGACCGGTCGACGG
Organism: Bifidobacterium pluvialisilvae; assembly: GCF_019331695.1. Lineage (GTDB taxonomy): Bacteria > Actinomycetota > Actinomycetes > Actinomycetales > Bifidobacteriaceae > Galliscardovia > Galliscardovia pluvialisilvae. The sequence goes on along the minus strand of NZ_JAHBBI010000002.1, from coordinate 132,116 downwards.
CCTGCTGATAGTATGCGCCGGCGTCGGCGTCGGTGAGTTCCGAACCGTGGAAGGAGACGTCGGCGGAGGCCGAGACGGTGTCCGGCATGCCTTCGATGTCGTTTCGCGCATCGGACAGGCATCGTTCGCCGCCTGCGCCCGCCATGCCGAACGCATCCATGCCGCCAAGCGCGTAGCCGGCGGGGACAGCCAGCACGATCGCCAGCATCGACGCAACGACCGAGACGATCGCGCTGCGACGTCGGCGTCGTCGCAGCCGCGGTCCGCCGTTTCTCCCGTTCATGGCCTCTTTTCCAGTCATCACATCACTCCCCCGCTCATCGGGCTGCCGTTCCTCCCATCGAATCGTTCTCCACCCATCGCATCGTTTCCGTTCATCGCATCGCCCCCGTTCATCGCATCAGCCGCACGGCGATCGACGTCAGGTCGCCGTCGTCGATGTACGATCGGCTGGCGTTGTTGCCGAAGTCGAACGTCATTTCGTAGGACTGCACCGCCGGGCCGGAGATGCGGCCGGACCGTCCGCTGCCGGGTAGCCACCAGAACCGTTTTCTTTCGCCGGCCTGCCGGGCCTTGCTCTGGTCGGCTTCGGTGTAGAGGATTCGCCCGGATTGGTAGTCCGCACGGAATGTGACCTCGATGAACTGGCTGGACAGATCGATTGTGCCGGCGTGCACGTATTCGCGGTCGAAATCGCCGACCGTGATGAAATAGTGTTCCCGGTTGTTCTGTTCGGCAAGTCTGTCCTCGTCCGACATATACGATTTGTAGGAGTCGCTGCCGCCGTCGGTCACGTTGATCTCATATGCGGTCATGCCGCCGTATCGTTTGACGAAGTCGTTCCAGCTGCTGCCGGGCCTGATGCCGCGTGACGTGACGAGTATGTCGTTGCAGTCGCGTTTGTCGATGCGGCATGTGGTTCCGACGCGCTCGTCGCCCTCGCCGCTCCCGGAGGAATCGACGACGTTGGTGTATTGGCTGGCGTAATGCCATCCGTTCGGTTTGCTGACCGGCTGGTTCTCGCCTTGGCGAATCAGCGAGTATTCACTGACCGGCAGGTATCCGTCGGGGACGTCGTCATGGCGAAGCAGCACCGTGGAATAGTCCCTGAAGTACACCCACAGTCCGCTGACGCCGAAAACCAACGCCACGACGATGATGGCGGCGACGGCCGGATGTATCTGATTGCGGCGCGACGTCTTGGTGGTGTTTTCGACTACGGCATCGTTGCCCTTGGTATCACCGCCACCTTCGTCACCCGTGCCGGCATCCATATCGGCATTCATATCGGCTTCATCCCAGGGGTTCACGTATCCATTGCGACTATGGTTGCTGCGCTCCGCCATGTCATATTCCCTTCATCGTCCATCATCCATCGCGTCATCGGAATCGGAAATCGCCGACCGCGGCCGATGCCGCCGCCTGTGCGGCGGTGATGTCGTCCATGTGGATGTCGTTCCGCGTATCGGTGATGCTCCACTGCGTCAACGCGATGCGGTCGCCGGATTCGACGGTCTTGGGGTTGAGCGTGGCGCGGACGGTGACGGAGGCGCCGGACGCGATGGTCGCCGGATTGTCGGAGTCTTCGGCCAGCGACGACGATATCGCGGTGAGATTTGTCCGCCGGATGCCACCATCCGCGCCAAGCAGATTGAATTTCAGCAGAATGGTCGAAATCGCGGATTTCGTACGGTTCGTGACGGTGAAGTCGACGCAGCGGCGTGTGGCCTGCACCGCCTTGCCGTTCTTCATGACGTATGCCGTGCAGTCGCCGGCATCCCTGACCGCGGTGACGGCGACGGGCAACGCCGGCGCCGGCTCGGGATCGAGTTCCAGCGTCGCGCGGACGAGGTCCTGCGCGCCGGAATCCTTGAATTGGTCGAATGCCATGTAGTCGATGGCCTCGTGGTTGGAGTTTTTCGTCAGGTTCTCGTAGATGGTGGCGCGGGCCTGGTATTCCACGATGACCATGCGCATGGCCTTGGTGACGCTGCCCGGCCAGGTCCGGGAGGCCAGTGTTTCGGCGGCATGGTTGGCGGCATCACGGGCTTTTTCGGCGGCAGCGTTCACGGCCTTGGTGTCGCCGGCCGCGGCGGCCAGCCGTACGGCGTCGTCGGCGGCGAACGTGTCGGCCACGGCCTTGGTGAAATACGGACCGGCCTGGGTTTCACTGAGTCGTTCGCCGCTGGGTTCGAGTGGTGTGAAACCGCCGTAGCAGTAGTCCTTGGCGGTCACGGAGGTGCCTTGATGGGAGCAGTTCAGCACGGATCCGCCGGTCTGGGAGCGCCTCCACAGGAATCCGCCCGCCGCCGCGGCCAGGACCGCCATGACCACCAGCAGGGCGATCCATCGTTTGGGTTTGGGGCTTGGCTGGGGTTTGGGACCTGATACCGCTATCGCCGTCTTCCCGGCTCTCCCGGCTCTCTCGGCTCCCCCATGTCGCGCTTCCATGCCGCCCCCGTTCACGTCGTCGTACTCTCTGTTGCCATCATACCGGCCGTCCGCAGGTTCTTCGGGGATTGCGGGATTCCATTTTCGGGGGGCGGTTGCGCGAGGGGCGAATCATGATGGCCACGACGATGCATGCGAATTCCGCAACGCAGTCCACCGCGAAGGAGCCGTTTTTCATGGACTACGATGCAATATGACGATTTTGTAGCGTAATCCATCGGCAATTCATGAATCGACAGATAGAAACGCTGCAATTCCAAGGTTTCTGATGTCCCGAACATCGACCGTCGGTGGACCGCAATGCAAAAAACACGAATTTTCGACGTAATCCACCGACGACCGGATGTTTTTCAAGGATTACATTGCGAAAACGAATTTTTGCGACATAGTCCACCACGGCATAGCAGACGATGAAGGGGAGCCAACCGCCGGATGACGGTCAACTCCCCTTATGTCTTATGCCGTGTTTTGGTCGCGGCATGATGGCTCCCTCGGTCATGCCGCCCGGACGACGCGGCCGCCTTGCGACCCGCCGACCGGCCCGGCCACGCGCCGTAGCGCTAGTTGGCGTTGCGGATGCGCGTGGCGATCAGAGCGCCGATGCTGCAGAACACACCCATGGCGATGAAGATGAACCCGTAGTTGTGGGTAATCATCACAATGGTGGCGGCGATGGTCGGCGCCACGGTCTGCGGTCCGGCGTCGGCGAAGTTGATGACGCCGAGGTCTCGGGCCGCGGTCTCATGCGATGGCAGTACACGGGCGACCAGCGCCTTGTCCACGGAGTTGTAGGTACCAAGGCCGATACCGATGATCGCGCAGGAGAACAGCAGCGCCGGCCATGAAGGGATGAAGAACATGACCAGCGCGGGGATGACCCACAGCAGCGCCGCGCCGATGACGAAAATCTTGATGCGGCCGAGCCTGTCGGAGATGAATCCACCGACCAGCGAGCAGGTGAGGTTGCCCACGGTGATCACCATGGTGACGACGGCCATGCCCGCGGTCGCCGCCTTCATCGACCCGTCGCCATAGTGGATGTACTCCTGCAGGGTGTAGATCATGTAGCCGGTGATCATGTAGTAGGAGCCGAGCACGCAGAAGCGGCTGGCAAAGGTGAGCCAGAAGTCGTGCGCACGGGCGGTGAACAGCACGTCGCGCTGGCCCTTGACGCGCACTGGTCGCTTCTCTGCCGTCTTCCGGGTGGTTGTGGAGTTCTTGATGTCCTTGGTGGTGAAGAAGTAGAGTATGCCGGCGACCGCGCAGATCACTCCGGGGACCATGTACTTCACGGTCAACGAGTCGATGTAGCCCATGATGACCACGCCGAACGCGGAGCCACCGAACTGCGAGACGGCGTACACGCCGGAGAGGAAGCCACGATGGTTCTCCGGCGTACGTTCGGGGATGAACGCCGCAAGGTTCACCTGCATCATGTTGAGCGGCCACATGCAGATGGCCCATGTGACAACAAGCATGGTGACGGAGCCGCTCATCGCCATCGGGAACAGGCAGATGAGCGAGAATACGGCGCCGATCATGATCCAGATGTTGCGCTTGCCGAATGGCAGGTGCACGCGGTCGGCGATCCATCCCGTGACTGGCTGCGCAATCATCGACGAGAACGCGCCGACGCCGGTGACGACGGCAAGCTGCGCCACGCGGTTCTGGGGTCCGGCGAGCACGTCGACGTGCGTGGCGAGCAGCACCTGCAGCACGGCGCCGTATACCGAGCACAGACCGAAGTTGGCGATGACGAACGCGATATAGGTCCAGAGCGTCGTGGGAACGGTCGTATCGGGTTTAAATGTGCCCGACATCTGGTCGTCGTCATGATTGTCGGCCTGATTCACGGCAGATGGGGAGATTCCCCCGACACCGCCATGCATCACGTCATGCGCCGGGTCTCCGGCACCGGATCCTTCGGCCACGGGCGCTGCCGCCACGGGCTCTTCCAACTTTGGTTCCTGCATCTTGTCTCTCCTTTGAGGACGATGACATCCACCGCAATGTGAAAATGTTTACATAATGAATGTAAGTGTTTTCATCATTGCTGTCAAGTCGTGTCGAAACACGCCATAAAACGTGTAATAAGTATTGAAAAATCAACATTTATAAAAACACCGACTTGCTTTTTCCAGCCAGTGTGCTGTAATGGCAGCATCACCAAAATGTAAACGGTGACATTTGCATGTGACTGCTTATGGCCGGCGCATGCAAACGAGCTTTTACCGCAAAGGAGCGAAGCACCATGACCGAACAATTCACCTGGGGCAACGACCGCATACAAGTCACGTTCACCTATGCCGACGATCAGCCCCTGTCACTGACCGCGATCCGGGCGGCGGACGGTGACTACACCGATCCCGAGCCGTTCCCCTATCCCCAGTCGTTCGTCGAAATCACGGCGGACGGATTCATGCAGGGCAACATGGGATCGCGGTATTCGGAGACCATGATCGGCAACGACCTGCGATACGTCGACCGTCACGAGGAACACGTCGATGGCGCGTCCAAGCTGCACATCGCACTGCATTCAGCCAAATACGGCCTAGATGCCGAGGCCGTGCTCACCGCACCGAATGACGCCGCGGCAATCAGCTCCACGGTACGGGTGACCAACACCGGCGATGGCCCCATCACCCTCACGTCAGTCAGCTCGCTCTCCGCCTACGTACGTCTGGGAGACAACGACCCCGATCACTGGGACCTGTACACGGCGAAATCGGACTGGGCCGCGGAGAACCGCTGGAGCCACGAACCGATCCGCGACAACCAGCTGGTGAAATCACTTGGTCTTAAATCGGCGTCAATCCTCTCCATCGGCAATCCGACGGCGTCATGCATCGAGATCGGCGGCACGGTCACCCATCAGTCGACGACCAGCCGCTCAACCGGCTCCGAGGAGCCGACCGGCGCAATCGTAGACCGTACGTCCGGCACGGCGATCGTATGGCAGGCGGCGAACAACGGTCCATGGCTGTGGCAGCTCGGCGAGCGCCCGGACGGCGTATATCTCGACGTGTATGGGCCCACCGACATCGAGCACCATTGGAGCATCCCGCTGGCACCGGGCGAATCCTTCGTCACGATTCCGGCCACGGTGGCGGTCTCCGGCAAAGGGTTCGACGGTGCGATTGCCGAAATGACGCGGTACCGCCGTTACGACGTGCTCGACCATCCGGATCACACGAACCTGCCGGTGATCTTCAACGACTATATGAACACGCTGTCGGGAGACCCCACGACCGAACGCGAGCTGCCGCTCATCGATGCCGCCGCCAAGGCCGGCGCCGAATACTACTGCGTGGACTGCGGCTGGTACGACGACGGGGGCGACTGGTGGCCGTCCGTGGGCGAATGGCACGAATCGAAGCGCCGCTTCCCGAACGGATTCAAGGAGGTGCTCGACCACATCCGCGAGCGCGGCATGAAACCGGGCGTGTGGCTGGAGCCGGAGGTCATCGGCGTGAACAGCCCGATGGCGACGAAACTGCCGGATTCGGCGTTCTTCCAGCGTGACGGCAAACGCATCGTGACGCATATGCGCTATCTGCTCGATATCCGCGATACCGCGGCGAGGGCGCATCTCGACGCCACGGTCGACCATCTGGTCGACGATCTGGGCGTACGGTTCTTCAAGTTCGACTACAACGTGAACACGGGCGCCGGCACCGACTGCGACGCGCCCAGCCGTGGCGAGGGCCAGCTGGAAGCCGGACGCGCCTATCTCGCCTGGATCGACGACCTGCACGCCCGCCACCCCGACCTGACCATCGAGACCTGCTCGTCGGGCGCGATGCGTTCGGACTGGGCCACGCTCGCCCACAGCCAGATCCAGTCGACGAGCGACCAGACCGACTACATCCAGTACGCCAACATCGCGGCGAGCGCCCCGGCGATCATGCTGCCCGAGCAGGCCGGCAACTGGGCATATCCGAACAAATTCATGACGCCGGCGCAGACCCGGTATGCCATGCTGGCCGGCATCGTCGGACGACTGTACCTCTCCGGGTATCTCACACAGATGGACGACAGCCAGCTGCAGCTGGTCACGAAGGCATTGGATGTGCACAAGACGATCCGCCACGATGTGGCGCATTCGACGCCGTTCTGGCCGATTGGTCTGCCGAAGTGGAACGATGACGTGCTGGCGCTAGGTCTGCGCGTGGATGGCGGCGACCATGGATATCTTGCCGTATGGAAGAAGACGCCGGCCACCGACAGTCCGCTGACGCTGCATCTGGGCGGACACGATGCCGGGTTCAGCGGCATCACGCAGCTGTTCGGCTCGGATTCCGCGGCGACATGGACACCGGACAACGCCACGCTGACGATCGATGACCGCAGCAGCGACGACCCGTTCTGCGCCCTGTACAGAATCACATACTAGATTCCATCGGAATTCACGTCTCTCTTTTCCTTCCGACCGGCAGTCCGCCGCTTCGCCGCCTATGCTCGCGGCGGTGCGGCGGACTGCCGTATTTTCAGCTCGCCGGTGAATTCGCGCGTATGGCGACCGGCGATGGCGTCGGCCGCGCCGTTGCCATCGTCGCCGACGCCGTCCGCCACGTCGATGAGCATCGAATACAACGCCCGCCCCACCCGGTCGAACGGTACGGCATATGTCGTCAGCGCGGGCGTATACACCTCGGCGATGGGCGTGTCGTCGAAACCGACGACGCTGATGTCGTCCGGTACACGCTTTCCCTCAGCTACGATGCCGCCGATGACCGACATCGCGATGACGTCGTTGCCGGCGAATACGGCGGTCACATCCTCGTCATGGGCGAGACGACGGCCGATTTCATAGGCCTGACGCGGTGTATCGGCGCCGGAGACCGGCAGCGGCGGCGTGATTCCCGCTTTGAGCAGGGTGTGCCGCCACCCAAGTTCGCGTCCGGAGACCGGACGCTCCCCCGAGATGCCGGTCAATGTGCCGGCCACGTAATGCACGGTCCTGTGGCCGAGGGACAGCAGATACGACGTCACCCGCTCGCCGCCGGCCTCGTCGCATACGGACACCTGGTTGTAGTCGCCGTCGGTGAGGTCACCCACGATGGATACCGCGGGGATGGTGAATGGCATCGCGTCGAGCGTCTTGCGCCCGTAGCTTTCGAAATCCGTGAAGATGAGCCCTTTGGGCCGTTCCTCGCGAACGTGGTCGATGGCGGTGTTCACGGAGGCGTACGACGACGGATCGACGGAAAATATGGAGATGAGGTTGCCGGACCCCCTGCCCTCCTCGATGATGCCGTTGATGACCGACGACGGTCCGAACAACGGCAGATTCCATGTGAATACAAGAATGGTGTCGGTGGTTCCGGTCACGAACGCGCGAGCCAACGGATTTGGCTGGTATCCGAGTCTGGAGACGACCGCCTCGATCTTCTCGGCGGTCTTTGGGCGCACCACACTGCGGTTGTTGAAATATCGGGATACCGTTGCGGTGGATACGCCCGCCAGCTTCGCCACGTCGGTGATGGATGGCTGACTGCTGCGTTTGCTTCTCATTGATGACATTCCATTGACTGTTGTGTTTGACGTGGCTGCCGATATGACTCGTCTGACGAACCGTTCTACGCCACTGTACGACATCCCGACGTCATCGACCCCATGATAAACAACTGAGGGGGAGCCAGCCACATGGGTGTGACTGGCTCCCCCTCAGTTTCGCGACGGTTCTGATTTTCCTAACGAAAATCAGAACTCCCTGTGACGAACAGTCCAGTGGACTGTTCGTGGCAGCGAATCCGCCAAGGATTCGCGTCGCGAAATACTGTGTTCTAGTCGAAGACTAGAACTCCCTGTGCTCACGGTAGAACTTGATGAGCGCCTGGGTGGAGGCGTCCTGGGCGGCGAGGGCGTCGTCGTCCTTGGAGATGGCCGGGGTGATCTGCTTGGCGAGCTGCTTGCCGAGCTCGACGCCCCACTGGTCGTAGGAGTCCACGCCCCACACGGTGCCCTCGACGAGGGTGATGTGCTCATACAGGGCGATGAGCTCACCGAGCGAGAACGGGGTCAGGGCCACGCCGAGGATGGACGTGGTCGGACGGTTGCCCTTGAACACGCGGGCGGGAACGATCTCCTCCGGGGTGCCTTCGGCACGGACCTCGTCGGCGGTCTTGCCGAACGCGAGCGCCTTGGTCTGGGCGAGGTAGTTGCCGAGGAACAGCTCGTGCACGTCCTGGTCGCCATCCTTCACCGGGTTCGGGGTGTTGGCGAAGGCGATGAAGTCGGCGGGGATGAGCTGCGTGCCCTGGTGGATGAGCTGGTAGAAGGCGTGCTGGCCGTTGGTGCCGGGCTCGCCCCAGAAGATCTCGCCGGTGTCGGTGGTCACCGGGGTGCCGTCCCAGCGCACGGACTTGCCGTTGGATTCCATGGTGAGCTGCTGCAGGTAGGCCGGGAAGCGGTGCAGGTACTGGTCGTACGGCAGCACGGCGTGCGAGGCGGCCTTGAAGAAGTTGCGGTACCACACGTTGATGAGGCCCATGAGCGCGACGACGTTCTTCTCGAACGGCGTGTTGGCGAAGTATTCGTCGATCTCGTGGAAGCCGTGCAGGAACTCCTCGAACTGCGCCGGTCCGTAGACCACGGCGAGCGAGGTGCCGACGGCGGAGTCCACGGAGTAGCGGCCGCCGACCCAGTTCCAGAAGCCGAAGGCGTTCTCCGGGTCGATGCCGAACTCCTCGACCTTCTCCAGGTTGGTGGAGACGGCCACGAAGTGCTTCTTGATGGCTTCGGCCTTCTGGGCCTCGTCGCCGTCGGAGATGGCGCCGGAGGCGGTGAGCTCCTCGAGCAGCCAGGTGCGGGCCTCGCGGGCGTTGGTGAGGGTCTCGAGCGTGGTGAAGGTCTTGGAGACGATGATGAACAGGGTGGTCTCCGGGTCGAGGCCCTTGGTCTTCTCGGCGAGGTCGTTGGGGTCGATGTTGGAGATGTAGCGGGCGGAGATGCCGGCGTCGGCGTAGGGCTTGAGGGCCTCGTACGCCATGACGGGACCAAGGTCGGAGCCGCCGATGCCGATGTTGACGACGGTCTCGATCTTGCGGCCGGTGATGCCGGTCCACTTGCCGGAACGCACGTCGTCGGCGAAGGCGTAGATCTTCTTGAGGGTGTCACGCACGTCCTTGACGACGTCCTGGCCGTCGACGATGTACTTGCCTTCGTCCTCGACCGGGCGGCGCAGCGCGGTGTGCAGCACGGCGCGGTCCTCGGTGTTGTTGATGTGCACGCCGGTGTACTGCTGCTTGATGCGCTCGTCGAGCTTGACTTCCTTGGCGAGATTGACCAGCAGGCGCAGCGTTTCGTCGGTGACGAGGTTCTTGGAAAGGTCGAAGTGCAGGTCACCGGCCTCGAAGCTCAGCTTCTTCACGCGGTCAGCGTCTTCGGCGAACCACTTCTTGAGGCTGATGCCCTCGGCCTGGAGTTCATCGTAATGCTTCTGCAGCGCGGCCCATGCGGGAGTGGCGGTCGCGTCGATGGGAGGATTAATGGCCATGTGAGGTCCTTTCATCACTATGGAATGGTTCATGAGAACCGTCCTGTTCCACTTCCAAGATACTGTGCTTGACGGACAGCGAAAAACGCACATAAATGTTGTCATTTGTGCGTTAGAACGTGCAATAAATACGATTTATCGACGCCATACGCCCGCAACGCGCCGTTCATGTTCTGTTCAGTGCGAATTGGGGAAATCCGGCGACGTGCTACAGGATGGCGTCGCGCCCATGGGCGGCGAGCGCCGCGACCATGCGCTTGACCTCCTGGCTGCGGGCGCGCGGCGCGACGAGCAGCGCGTCGGGCGTGTCCACGACCACGAGGTCGTCCGCGCCAAGCAGGGCGATGACGCGCCCCTCCCCGCCGGCCGGCGCGACGACGTTGCCGGCCGAGTCGAGGCACACCACACGGTCGCCGTCGCCGATGATCTTGTTGTTGTACCGGTCCGCGCTGGGGATGAGCGCGGCCACGGAGTTGAAGTCGCCGATGTCGTCCCATCCGAATCCGCCGGGCACCATGGCCACGCCACCTTCGGCCGCCAGCGGTTCGGCGACGGCGTAGTCGAAGGCGATTTTCTCCACGCCGGGCCAGAGCCGTTCCATCATCGACGCGCGGCGGTCGTCGTCGGCGTCCCATGCGTCGGCGATGGCGGTCACGGTCTCGTGGATCCGCGGCTTGAGCCGCGCAAGCGTGTCGAGCAGCACGCCGGCGCGCATCACGAACATGCCGGCGTTCCAGCGGTATTCACCGGTCATGAGGTATCCCTGCGCGGTGGCGGCATCGGGCTTCTCCACGAATGCGCGCACCATCCGGACATCGGGTGCGCCGGGCGTGTCGGCGGCCAGCGATCTTCCCTGCCTGATGTATCCGAACGCGGTGGAGGGGCGTGTGGCCGCGATGCCGATGGTGGTCACGTATCCGGCGCGCGCCGCGGCGGCCGCCTGCGCCACGCATTCGCGGAACGCCTCGTCGTCGCGGATCACATGGTCCGCGGCGAACGATCCGACCACCACGTCGCGGCCGTGGCGCTTCGCCAGGATCGCGGTCGCCAGGGCGATGGCGGCCGTGGAGTCGCGTCCCACCGGTTCGGCGAACAGGTTGCGCGCGTCGAGTCCGGGCAGTTGCGCACGGACCGCATCCGCGTGCGCCACGCCGGTCATCACCGCCACGTGGTCCCCGCCGGCGATTGCGGAGAGCCGGTCGAACGTGGCCTGGATCATCGTGCGCCCCGAGCCGAGGAAGTCGTACAGGAACTTGGGCCGGGCGCCGCGGCTCAGCGGCCACAGGCGCGAGCCGACGCCGCCCGCCGGAATCAGCGCATAGAAATCTTGGAATCGCTCATCGGTCTGCTGCATGGTCCTATTCTCACACGGTCCGCGCGGAATTCGACGCCTCCCGCACGGCGGGAACGGCAATTCGCATCTTCTGGGGCCCGAAAACGCGATATCGGAAGTATCGGCGTTGCCATTGCAACGTCGATATCGCGAATACACCCCGTCACACCCCCAGAACTCGCAGTTTGCTGCCGCACCGAGGATTTTCCCACCCGACCGATGCCCCTCCACCGCACGCCACGCCATGCACCTGATTGATTTGCACAATCGAAAATCATGCAGTATGCTAATCTACTTGTGTGCGCATTGCTGCTGCAATGCTCCACGGATTGCCACTTTAGCTCAGTCGGTAGAGCGGCTCACTCGTAATGAGCAGGTCGACAGTTCGATTCTGTCAAGTGGCTCCATGAAAACCCTAGGTCCCGGCCTAGGGTTTTTGTTTCCCCGCGCCCGCCCACCCGTGAGCCGTCGCCGGGGTTCGCGCGAGTGGCGGAATTGGTAGACGCGCAGGATTTAGGTTCCTGTGTCTTTGACGTGTGGGTTCAAGTCCCATCTCGCGCACCATGCATCCTCCCGAACCAACGTGGCTTCCTGCTTATCGCGGCCGCGTCGCGTCCGGGAGGATTTTTCGCATCCGCGCCCGGTACGGGAGCCGGAGGCATCAGAGAGAAAGAACCAGAGGATTCGGGAGAGACGACCATGTCGGGACTGATTCATCCTATTGCCCTGCTCGCCATCGTTTTCGTCGGCTATGGGTTCAAGCGCGCGCACATCTTCGGTGAGAAGGACTACCGCATCCTGCAGCGCATCGTGTTCAACCTCACGCTGCCGGCGGCGATCATCGTGTCGTTCCTCACGAACCCGCATGACCCCAAGCTGCTGTGGATCTCGCTGTTCGGCCTGGCGTGCGGGCTCTTCCCCACGCCGATCCTGTATTTCCTCAGCCGGCACAAGCCGGTGAACGAGCGCGCGTTCCTCATGCTCAACGGCGCGGGGTTCAACATCGGCAACTTCTGCTTCCCCGTCATGCAGTCCATGCTCGGCTCCGCGTCCCTGGTCACCGGCGCCATGTTCGACATGGGCAACTGCGTGGTGGTGGCCGCCGGCAACAACCTGCTCACGCAGCGGCTGCTGCATATCGACCCCGACAGGCCGCTGAGCGAGCAGAACCATGGCGACATGACCGTCACGCGCCTGCCCCGCATCAAGCCGAAGGACCGGGACGCCCGGCGTCTCGCCCGGCACGCCACGATCCGCGGCATCGCGAAGAGCTTCCTCACGTCGGTGCCGTTCGACACCTATCTGCTCATGATCGTGCTGATGTTCACCGGCGTGAAGCTGCCCGGCTTCGTGGTGGACGTCCTCAGCCCGGTGGGCGACGCCAACGGCTTCTGCTCGATGCTCATGGTCGGCATGCTCATGGACTTCCCGAACGACCGCAGGGAGGTCGCGCAGGCCTTGCGCGTGGTGGCCTGCCGCATCCCGTTCGCGGTCCTGTTCGGACTGGTCACGTGGTTCCTGCTGCCGTATGACGCCCCCACGCGCAAGGCCATCATCATGCTGTGCATGGCGCCGACCGCCGTGTTCGCCACCCTCTTCTCCGACCGTGTGCTCGGCAACGCGAAGATGGCCGGCTTCTGCCTTTCCGTCACGGCGGTGATGGGCATGGTCGCCATGACCGCCGCGAACTATCTGATTCCCGCCTGAGCGCCCCGGTCCCCGCAGCCGCCTCCGATTCCCGCAGCCGCAGCCGACGCCGTCAGTCGATGAGGGCGCGGCGGATGCTGCGCGTCAGCGCCTTGATGGCCTTGGATCGATGCGAGATGGCGTTCTTCTCCTCGGCCGTCATCTCGGCGCTGGTCAGCGGCATACCGCCTTCGCCGGAGCGTGCCGGCTGGTCGTCGGGCACGAAGATCGGGTCGTAGCCGAAGCCGTGCTCGCCGCGCGGCGCTCGGATGATCACGCCACGCATGTCGCCGAGCTCCACGTTCTCGTTGTGGATGCTGTACGGCGCCCCGTCCTGTCCCTCCTCGGGCGTGACGAATGCGGCGGCGCAGCGGAAGCGCGCGGTGCGGTTGCGGTCGGGGATGTCGGCGATCTGGGCGAGCAGCAGCTCGTAGTTGGCCACATCGTCGCCGTGACGGCCGCACCAACGCGCCGAAAGGATGCCGGGCGCCGCGCCCAGCACGTCGACGATCAGCCCGGAGTCGTCGGCAATGGCCGGCAGACCGGTGCGGCGAACCACGTCGCGCGCCTTGAGCAGCGCGTTCTGTTCGAAGCTCACGCCGTCCTCCACCGGGTCGGGCAGCCCGAGCTGTCCGGCGGTCACGAGCTCGATGCGGTCGGCGTCGGCCCCCAGGTCCTCGGTGAGGATGCGGCGAATCTCCACCAGCTTGCCTTCGTTATGGGTGGCGACCACCAGCTTGATCGTAGTGCTCATTGCAGTAACCTCTCTGAAACCGTGAAAACCGTACGGATCCGGACGGGCCACGTTGCGATCGCGGCGCGATGCCTCCATGCCGCCTTCATGCCGCCCGGTCCTTCCCCACAATATATGGGAAACCCCGTACGTCCCGCCGATCGTTGCCGCCGTTGCCGCCATCGTCATGATGCATAGGTGGCGCAACGGCCCGTCCGACGGCCCGCACGGGGCTTGGCCCGAACCCGGCTCAGTCCTCTTCCCCGGCTCAGTCCTCGTTCAGGGCCTTGCGCTGCAATGCCTGCAGCTCCTTGTTGCCCTTCTCGGCCAGGTCGAGCAGCTCGCCGAGTTCCACGCGCGTGAACGGACGGTGCTCCGCGGTGCCCTGGATTTCGATGAACGCGCCGGCGCCGGTCATGGCCACGTTCATGTCGGTCATGGCCTGGCTGTCCTCCACGTATGGCAGGTCGAGCATCGGCTTGCCGTCGATCACGCCCACGGACACGGCCGACACCTGGTCCTTGAGCACCTGACGGTTGGCGCGCAGCACCTTGTGCTCCTTGGCCCATGCCACCGCGTCGGCGAGCGCCACGTAGGCGCCGGTGATGGATGCGGTGCGCGTGCCGCCGTCGGCCTGCAGCACGTCGCAGTCGAGCTGGATCTGGTTTTCGCCGAGCGCCTTCATGTCGACGACGCCGCGCAGGCAGCGGCCGATGAGGCGGCTGATCTCGTGGGTGCGTCCGCCGATCTTGCCGCGCACGGATTCGCGGTCGGTGCGTTCGGATGTGGCGCGCGGCAGCATGGCGTATTCGGCGGTCACCCAGCCGAGTCCGGAGTCCTTGCGCCAGCGCGGCACGCCCTGGGTGAACGTGGCGGTGCACATCACGCGCGTGTTGCCGCATTCGATGAGCACGGAGCCTTCGGGCGCGTCGGTCCAGTGTCGGGTGATCTTCACCGGACGCAGTTCGTCCACCGCGCGCCCGTCGGGGCGAATCGTCTGGTCGACGTCGAGCATGTCTTTGATCTGCACCATGGTGTCCTCCAAAAACACGACGGTCGTTCGTCCACGGCCGTTTCGCCGGCGACGCCTTGTGTCGGTCGCGTCGTCGACCGGCCGTCCATACCGGCGTGGATATGGTTCCCGTGGCCGTCGTATATGTTGTGATATTGCGGATTTTTCGCTGTCTTGACCGTATCCGCCTTAGCCGACAAAACCATGGTGCCGATGAGGCGACGACCATTGTACGGAACGTCCGCCGCCTGCCGGCGCCCGACGTTCATCGTGGCCAATACACTGGGTGTCATGAGATTTTTGGCCGCGATTTTCCGATTTGCCACGTCGGCCTGCTGTTTCGCCGGCACGTATGAGATCTGGCATCTGCATGAGTTCGCCTCCTTGACGTATTTCACGTTCCAGACGGTGCTGCTGCTTGGCGTCGTGATGCTGTGGGCGGGGGCGGCCACGCTGCTCAAGGGCATCGAACCGCCGGTGTGGCTCAAGGGGTGTCTGACGCTGTATATCGTGGTGGCGGGTCTGACGGCCGCGTTCATCCTGCCGGCGCCCGACCCGGCGACGCCGCGCGTGTTCGGTCTGATGACGGTCACGTATGCGCATATCATCGTGCCGATCGCCGCGTTCGTCGATTTTCTTGTGTTCGACGAACATAGGAAATTCCAGTGGCCGTATTGTCTGACGTGGCTCATCTATATTCCGGTCTATGTGATGGGAGTGCTGATCCGTGCGGCCGTCTGGCCGCATTCGGGACCGTTGAAGGACGGCACGCCGTATCCGTATGATTTTCTCAATCTGCCGAAGATCGGGTGGACGCAGCTGGGCATCAACGTGGGCGAGGGGCTGGCCGCGTTCCTGGTGCTGGGCCTGGTGATGGTCGCCCTCGACCGTGCGTTGCCGGCGAAGCTCGTCAAATAGCGTTCCCGTTTGGTCGTGGACGGCCTACAATCGCATACAACAGAAATCATATTCCGATATTTCGTGAACCAAAGAAGGACGATATGGCAAACACCGATTATTCCTCCGCCATGCTGACCGACATGTACGAGTACACCATGCTGGACGCCGCCATGCAGGATGGCACCGCGGACCGTCACTGCGTCTTCGAGGTGTTCACCCGTCATCTGCCGGCGGGACGTCGGTACGGCATCGTGGCCGGTCTGGGACGCATCGTGGAACTGCTCAAGGATTTCCGTCCGAGCGAATCCGATCTCAGGTTCCTGCGCGACCGTCATGTGGTGAGCGAGAAGACGGCGAAGTGGCTGGAGGATTTCTCGTTCTCGGGCACGATCCGCGCCTACCGTGAGGGCGAGGCGTTCTTCGCGAACTCGCCGATCCTCGAGGTCGAGGGCACGTTCGCGGAGTGCACGCTGCTGGAGACGCTGGTGTTGTCGGTGCTGAACTATGATTCGGCCATCGCTTCGGCGGCGTCGCGCATGACGTCGGCCGCCGGCAACCGTCCGTGCATGGACATGGGCGGCCGGCGCGCGAACGAGGGCGCTGCCGTGGCGGCGGCGCGTGCGGCCATCGTCGGCGGATTCGCGGGCACGGCGAACCTGGCGGCGGCGAAGAAGTACGACCTGCTGTGCATCGGCACGGCCGCGCACGCGTTCACGCTGCTCCATGACAACGAGCGCGACGCCTTCGTCTCGCAGGTCAACGCGCTTGGTCCGGGAACCACGCTGCTCACCGACACCTACAACATCGAGAAGGCCATCACCACGGCCGTGGAGGTCGCGGGCCCCGAGCTCGGCGGCATCCGCATCGACTCCGGCGACCTGGCGTCGCTGGCGCAGAAGGCCCGCAAGCAGCTCGACTCGCTGGGCGCCACGAACACGAAGATCACCGTGACCAACGACCTCGACGAATACGCGCTGGCCGCACTGCAGACCGCTCCCGTGGACTCGTACGGCGTGGGCACCATGCTCGTGACCGGCTCCGGCCATTCCACGTGCGCGATGGTGTACAAGCTGGTGGAACGCGAGGGCGCGGACGGCGAAATGCATCCGGTGGCCAAGAAGTCGTTCGGCAAGAGCACCGATGGCTGGCGCAAGCGTGCGCTGCGCTGCTACCAGTATGGTCTGGCGCAGGGCGAGCTCGTGCTGTGCGGCTCGGCCGACAAGCTCGCCTCCTGGCAGGCCCCGGTCGAGTACGGCGACACGAAGGACCTGCTCATCACCGCCGTGGACCACGGCGACATCGACGAGTCGCTGGCCAGCAAGGAGGCGCTGCTTGCGGCCCGCGACTATCACAGGAAGGCGTTGGACGAGCTGCCGGTGACGGCCCTCTCGCTGAGCAACGGCGAGCAGGCCATCCCCACCGAGGTCCTCACCCTCGAGTGATGCCCCTGACCCCGTCGGCGGGAGCGGGAAGCGAACGTCGCGTGGATATGGAATCGGCCTTTGGCCGATGCTGTGTTCTCGGCGACCTTGCGGTCGCGTTCTCTCCCTCAGTCTCGCTGACGCTCGACAGCTCCCTCGTCAGAGGGAGCCAGTGCCCTTTGGGCCTCCCTCTGACGAGGGAGGTGGCACGGCGAAGCCGTGACGGAGGGAGAGACCGCGGACGTCAGTCCGCTAAAAAACACCGCATCGGCCAAAGGCCGATTCCGAGTCCGCTCTACGCCCGAATCGTCAGCGCATTTCGTCGTAGATGCGCTTGCAGTCGGGACATACCGGATAGTCGGAGGGGTTGCGCTTCGGCACCCAGACCTTGCCGCACAGGGCCACCACGGGGCGGCCGGTCAGACGCGACTCGGCCATGCGCTCCTTGGAGACGTAGTGGGCGAACCGGTCGGCGTCGCCGTCATCGGTCTTCTGACCCTCGGTCTTGGTCTCGGGGCGTTCCAGCACCGCGGTGCCGCTGCCCGTGTCCGGGGTCGACAACGGGGATACGGCGTCGTCGACGAATGCCATACGAGAATCCATACGGACGGCGCCGGTCGTCGGCGTCGTCCCATCATTCATGATTGCGGTCATGGTTCCTGCCTCGCTCTTCGATCGTGCGATCCAGTCGCATACAACTGTCATACCAATGATAGAAGGCCGTATATTCCATATATTTCGCATGTCGCGAAACGACGCGTACACCACGGACCGCGTGCCGGGACACATCACGGCACCACGCGGAAACGCTCCAACGGGCGCGGTAGTCTGGAATCCATGACTATAGCTGTATGCCCCGGCTCTTTCGACCCCGTGACCTCCGGACACATCGACGTCATCGAACGCTGCGCGCACCTGTTCGACCAGGTCCATGTGGTCGTCGCGGTCAACGCCGCGAAGAGCCCCCTGTTCACCGAAGAGCAACGAGTACGCATGATCCGGGAGGTACTGAACGAGGACGGATTCCCCGACATCGTCGTCACCAGCACCGACGGCCTCATCACCGACTACTGCGCCAAGGTCGGCGCGGAGGCAATCGTCAAGGGACTTCGCCAGAATGGCGATTATGAGGCGGAACTAGGCATGGCCCTGGTCAACAAGCAGCTGGGCGGCGTGGAGACGATGTTCCTGCCGGCCAACCCCCTCAAGGAGCATATCTCCAGCTCGATCGTCAAGGACGTGGCCCGCCATGGCGGCACGATCGACGGATTGGTGCCGGGATATGTCGCACCGCTGCTGATCGAGGCCCTGCGCAACGAAAAGAGATAATCATGGATGACGCCAAGGATTACACGAACGACGCCGACGACACCGGCGAGGCCGAGGTATCCAACCGCACGGATATCCACGGATTCGACAGCACCGAGACCACATACACGCCGGCACAGCCGTCCGACGTGACGACGACGCACAGCGCCGTACGCCGGCCGCTGCCGAGCATCTTCTCCTCGCCGATCGCCACGCGGCCGCGCACGGCCTCCCATGCCGCGCCCGCCGCGGACACCGACACGGGCACGGGGGCGGTTCCCGCGCAGTCGGCCGCCGCCCCGTTCCCGTCAGCGGAGCCGGCCCCGCTGACGGGAACGAACGCCACGGCCGACGTCCGGCCGGCGGACACCGAGGCCGCGTCATACGCCTACGACCTGGACGATTCGACGAACGCCAACGAACCCAAGCAGGCGGTCGCCCCCAGCGTGCAGAACTTCCAGCGCATGCTCATGGAGGACGATGACGACGACGTCGACCTGACCACGAAGAACCAGTTCACCACCGTCTACGACCTGCTCGACCAGCTGGAGGGCCTCATCGAGGACTCGAAGACCAGCTTCTTCGACAGCACCCAGGTCCGCGTGGACCGCGAGGAGGTCACCACGCTCATCAACGAGCTCAAATCCAAGCTGCCCGTGCAGCTGGAACGCGCCTCCGCACTCATGCGCGAATCGGAACGCCGTCTGGAGAACGCCCAGTCGCAGGCCAGCGCCATCGTGGCGTCGGCGAACAGCCGCGCCGCCACCATCATCCGCGAGGCCAACGACCAGGCCCGGTTCCTCGCCGGGCAGGAGAACGTGGTGGCGCTCGCCACCGAACGCGCCCGCACCATCCTCGACAAGGCACAGGCCAAGGCCGACAAGCTCACGCAGGGCGCGGACAACTACTCCGCCGCCGTGCTCACCGAGCTGAGCGACCAGCTGGCCAAGGCGCAGAACGGCGTGCACAACGGTCTGGCGGTGCTGGCCGAACGTCAGCGCAAGGCCGCCGAGGACCTGCCGCACCTCTCGGCGGACGACTATCCGCAGCAGTGACCGGCCGACGTCGAACAACACCGGCATCGAACAACACAGACGACATCGGACAACATCGACAGAAAGCATGACGAATACGATGAACGACAACCATCCCGAATCCTCGCCGTGGGCGATCCCCGTGGCGCAGGTCGCCACCCGCCCGGGCCAGAGCAAGGCCATCGACCACGACTTCCCCGCCCCCGACGGCATCGGCGACGAGGTCATCGGCATCCGGGAGGGCGCCGACGTCCATGTGGACGGCTCCTTCGACTCCATCGTCGACGGGCTGATCTTCAACGGCGCGGTCACGGCGCCCGTCACCGCGGAATGCTCCCGCTGCCTCAAGCCGCTGAGCGCGCGGCACACCATCCACGTGACGGCGTTCTTCCCCTATGCGCCCGACGCGCATGAGCAGCGCCGCGGCAAGGGGCGGAACGACGAGGAGGTCGACATCATCGCCGGCGAGGAGGAATCCGACGACTTCTACCCGCTGGCCGGCAACAACACCTTCGCCGACATCGAGGCCCTGCTGCGCGACAACCTCGTCGAATCGCTGCCTCTCAAGCCGCTGTGCCGGCCCGACTGCAAGGGCCTGTGCCCGCAGTGCGGCATCGACCTCAACGAGGAGCCCGACCATCGCCACGAGGTCGCCGACATCCGCTGGTCGGCGCTCGAAGGACTGAAAGCCAAGCTTGAGGCCGAGCAGGGCGGCGATGCCGACGGCCATGACGCCGAATAGCCGTCGGGACAGCCGGATTCCGGCCATGGTCTTCGATGGTTCGCCCACGAAAGATGACAAAGTCACCAAAGTGCGCTAAAATACCGAAGGCTTAAGCTCAATAAGAAATTCGATCGAAACAGAGGGTCCGAAATGGCACTGCCCAAGTATAAGACTTCGCGCGCGAACACCCATTCGCGTCGCGCCAACTGGAAGACTTCCGCTGCCGCTACGGTGGCCTGCCCGAACTGCGGCGAGCGCACGCTCCCGCACATGGCTTGCCCCAGCTGCGGTTCGTTCCGCGGCCGCGTGTACGGCTCCGCCGTGAAGTCCAAGTTCGCCAAGTGATTGGCCGCCGGATGATTCCGGCGTCACGCTGGCAAGCGGTTTAAACAACGACCTCGCCATCGACGGGTGGCGAGGTCGTTTTGTATTTCATTGCTTATTTCATTGTTCATCGGGCATGGCGAGAATTAGACTGAAAGACATTATGACGAAGAAGAACGCTGCACACATCGACAAGAACGCCGCTCGTACCACCGGACTCGACACCGACGCCGCAATCAAATCCGATACCGTGGCCTACGACACGACCAGCGACTACCGTCCCGGCGACGCCACCGCCAGACTGCTCAACGCCATCGGCGCCACGATCAGCCCCGACCTGCTCATCCGCGCGCTCACCCACCGTTCATACGCCCATGAACACGAGGGCATGCCGCATTACGAACGTCTCGAATTCCTCGGCGACGCCGTTCTGGAGCTCGTCACCACGGAGACGCTGTTCTTCAACCACCCCGACTTTTCCGAGGGCCAGATGGCCAGGATCCGCGCCAAGACCGTCTCCGAGGAGTCGCTGGCCGAGATCGCGCGCACGAAGCTGCATCTCGGACCGTACCTCCTGCTCGGCCGCGGCGAGGCCGACGACAACGGCGCCGACAAGGATTCCATCCTGTGCGACGTCGTGGAGTCGCTGATCGGCGCCGTGTTCGTGGAGCATGGCATCGACGTGGCTCGCACGGTGGTGCATGGGCTCATCGACGGCGAACTGGCGAAGTACACGCAGGCCGGGCCGGCACTCGACTGGAAGACGTCGCTGACCGTCAAGGCCCACAAGATGGGGCTGCCCGAACCGGTGTACCGCATGGAGGTCGGCGGCCCCGAATACCGTCTGGAGTTCACCGCGCACGTGCTGCTCGGCGACGGCGGCAGGGAATTGGCCTCCGCCACCGGGTCGTCGAAGCGCAAGGCACAGCTCGCCGCCGCCGAACGCGCCTGGCATGTGCTGGACGAGAAACCGGCCAAGGCCCACGCCAAATGAGCCGATTGGCCGGCGGACCGTCGGCCGGACGACACCAGCGCCTAGACTGTAGCGCATAGCGTCGCCGCTGCCGTCACAAGCGTGCAGCGGCAGGCCTCCCGCCGTGTCCGCGATTCGGAGCACCTCTCCCCCCCACGGCACGTCTGCGGGATATCCTGTTTCCGTTTACGTAATTATGGCGTGCCACGCCCATGCGGCCGCCAAAGGATGAGAGGAAGCCATGGCATTGCCCACACCTCTGCAGGCATTCAGTGCAGTACCCAAAGGCCCCGTCGAGAAGCTGTCGGCGGACAAGCGCATCGTCAACGGGGAGAAGATGACCGGCGCGCAGGCAGTGGTTCGCGCGTTGGAGGACCTTGGTGTCGAGGACGTCTTCGGCCTTCCCGGCGGCGCGATCCTGCCTGTGTACGACGCCATCAACGACGAGACGAAGTTCCGTTTCGTGCTGGTGCGCCATGAGCAGGCGGCCGGTCATGCGGCCGAGGGCTACGCCGTGGCCACGGGCAAGGTGGGCGTCTGCATCGTGACGTCCGGCCCGGGCGCCACGAACGTGGTGACCGCCATCGCCGACGCGAACATGGACTCCATCCCCATGGTCGTCATCACCGGCCAGGTGGGCGTGAACGCCATCGGCACCGACGCCTTCCAGGAGGCCGATATCGTCGGCATCACCTACCCGGTCGTCAAGCATTCGTATCTTGTCACCAGCGCGCAGGACATCCCGCGCGTGCTCACCGAGGCGTACCATATCGCCCGCACCGGCCGCCCCGGTCCCGTAGTCGTCGACCTGACCAAGACCGCGCAGACGGAGGAGCTCTTCTATTCGTGGCCGCAGCGCATGATCCTGCCCGGCTACAATCCCACGACGAAGGCCCACGGCCGCGTGCTCTCCAACGCCGCCAAGCTGTTCGGCCAGTCGTACCGTCCGGTGCTGTACGTCGGCGGCGGCGCGGTGCGTTCCGACGCCGGCGAGCAGGTGAAGCGCCTGTCCGACGTGACCGGCGCGCCCATCGTCACCACGCTTCCGGCCCGCGGCATCGTGCCCGAATCCGATCCGGCCGTGCTCGGCATGCTGGGCATGCACGGCACGATCGCCGCCACGGGCGCCGTGCAGCAGTGCGATCTGCTCGTCTCGATCGGTGCGCGCTTCGACGACCGCGTGACCGGCTCGCTGCCCGACTTCGCTCCGGCGGCCCGCGTCATCCACATCGACATCGATCCGGCCGAGATCGGCAAGAACCGCCAGGTCGATGTGCCGATCGTCGGCGACGTGTCCACCGTGCTCGACGACCTCATCCCCGAGATCGAACGCTACCAGGCCATCAACGGCAAGCCCGACCTCGAAGCTTGGTGGGACACCGTCAACGACCTGCGCGAGAAGTACCCGATGCAGTACGACGAATCCCCCGATGGCACGCTCGCCCCGCAGTGGGTGGTCGAGGAATTGAGCCGCCAGGCCTCTCCGGACACCATCTGGGTCTCCGGTGTGGGGCAGCATCAGATGTGGGCCGCCCAGTTCATCGACTTCCACAAGCCGCATTCGTGGATCTCCTCCGGCGGCCTCGGCACCATGGGCTTCGGCCTGCCCGCCGCGCTCGGTGCCCAGGTCGGCTCCGACCGTGACTTCGACGGCAAGAAGCCGGTGTGGCTCATCGACGGTGACGGCAGCTTCCAGATGACGAGCGAGGAACTCGCCGCCTTGTTCTTCAACCATCTGCCGGTGAAGATCGCCATCCTCAACAACTCCGTGTACGGCATGGTCCGCCAGTGGCAGACGCTGTTCTACAAGAACCACTACTCGGCCACCAACCTCATGGACGGCGAGGCCAGGCAGGGCGACGTCATCGGCGAGGGCGCGGACGAGATCATGGACGTCCCCGACTTCGTCAAGCTCGCCGAGGCATACGGCTGCATCGGTATGCGCGCGTTCACCAAGGAGCAGGCCGAGGAGGCCATCAGGAAGGCCAACGAGATCAACGACCGCCCGGTGCTCATCGATTTCCGCGTGTGGAAGGACGCCATGGTGTGGCCGATGGTCGCCGCCGGCGCCTCGAACAGCGACGTGACGTACAAGCCCGGCGTCCAGCCGCTCAAGGGCATTCAGGACTGATAGGGAAGGAAACGTAGAATCATGGCAAACTATCCCGCTTCGCAGCCCGGCTCCCAGCGTCACACGCTTTCCGTGCTGGTGGAGAACCGCCCCGGCGTGCTGGCCCGCATCTCCGGCCTGTTCGCCCGCCGCGCGTTCAACATCAACTCACTGTCCGTCTCCCCCACCGAACGCCCGGACATCTCCCGCGTGACGGTGACGGCCGACGTCGACCAGATCCCGCTCGAGCAGATCATCAAGCAGCTGAACAAGCTGCTCCACGTGCTCAAGATCGTGGACCTCGACTCCGCGAACACGGTGAACCGCGAGCTCGTGCTCGTCAAGGTGGCCGCCGACGCGAAGACCCGTTCCGACGTGCTGGAGATCGTGCAGACGTTCCGCGTGCGCGTGGTCGACATGCATCCCGAATCGCTGGTCATCGAGGCCACCGGCTCCGGCGAGAAGCTCGACTCGCTGCTGGCCCTGCTTGACGACTACGGCATCATCGAACTCGTGCGTTCCGGTTCCGTGGCGCTGACCCGCGGCCCGCGCGCGCTGAGCGAGAAGGTCGTCGGCTCCGAAATCAAGGGCCGCTGAATCCCATCGGCACGGCGAATCGACGAATCGGCTTCTTGCCGTGCCGACGGATATTTCCTTGCAACCAGGCTCCTCTCAACTCCGAGAGGAGCCTTTTTTGATGGCTTGTACCGCAAATCATTATCATGATTCAAATTTGAATTCGAATCATGATGCTTTATAATCGTCAAGAGCACATAAAGGAGCATCTCATGACTTCGATTCTGGATAATCTTGTTCCCGTCAGCGAATTCAGCCACGGCGGAGCCAGCCGCGCATTCAACCGTGTCGGGGATGGCAACCCCGTCGTCGTCATGAAGAACAACAAGCCTTCGGCCGTCATCATCTCGCCCGATGACTATCGACGCTTCACTGAGGCCGAAGAAAATTTCGCCCTCTATCTCGAAGCGCAGGAACGCCTCAAGAACGATGACGGTACCCTGCTTTCCAGCGAGGAAGTATTTGGCAAGAACTACAAGCCCGCCGATGACGGATACGAGCCGGAGTTCGAGTGATGCAATGGGATGTCAAATACACCAAAGCCGCGAAGAAAGACATCAAATCACTGCATGAGCCGATCATCGGGCACGTCTTCAAGGCAATCGAGAAGGTCTCGGCCAATCCCCTGCCAGTCACCGAAGGCGGCTATGGCAAACCACCTGGCAACAAGCGTGGCAACAACCTCACTGGACTTATGAAGGTCAAACTTCGCGGCGATGGCATCCGCATCGTATATAAGCTCGAACGGAGCGAACATACGATGCGCATCATCATCGTCAGCGTCCGCGACGACTACACCGTTTACAACGAAGCAGCGAAAAGGATTGCCAACAGTTAGGATTGACAGCGAGGAAACGGCAGCCAAAAAAACAGACGACGATACGGTAATTCCCCGCGAATTGGGCCGAGCTCTTATACAAAGCCCCGCTCGTCCATGATGTCCGATGGACGGGAATGCGGTTTTACGTCAATGCGTCACAGTCCATCATCGAATGACAACCCGGTCCACAGAAACCGCATGATTCCAACGTTTAGATAATCGCCCCGACGTTTTTATGATGGACTACGTCGCAAAATCGTCGAAATGCAGGCCGTTCCACTGATATCGGTCCCATTCTGATGGACCGGACCGCATTTTTGCGTAAATGCAGTCCGGTCCATCGTCTAGCGTTCATCCAGCTCAAAGAAACCGCATGATTCCAACGTTCTTACAATCGACTCGGCGATTTTCCGATGGACTACGCCGCAAAATCGCGGAAACGCGGCCCGCTCCATCAGATAATGACGAATCGTGATGGATTACTCCGCAATTCAGCCGTTTTGCCGAGTAATCCATCATGCGACGCCGGACGCGGCATCACTCGGATTCCGACGACCCGCGACGCTTCAACGCCGAGAACGCGGTGCCGACGAGCAGCAGCGCGGCCGAAACCACGGCGACCGCGGCGATTGCCGTGCCGGTCTTCGCCAATGTACCGTTCTGTTCGGCGACCGGCGTCTTGCCCTGCGAATCGGCCAGCCACTGCTGCTCCGCCGTACGGTTCGCGGCCGCAGACCCGTTGCCGCCGGTCGTCGTGCTTCCGGCGCCCGACCCCGAACCCGAACCGTTCGTCGAACCGCTACCAGCCGTCGTACCGATCTTCACCCACTGCGCCGTGTACGTGGCGTCGGCCCGCACCGGCAGGAACCGATTGAACCGCGTGCCGTCGGCCGCATACCAGCCCTTGAGCACGGTGCCGCTCGGCGCCTTGGGCGAGGGGATGTCACTGCTGAGCAGCCACAGGCCCTTGAGCACCGTCACGGATTTCGTATGCTTGGCGCCGGCCCCATCCGTCCAGTTGAACGTGACGGTCGCATGGATGCTGTTGTCGGTCGATGAACCGCCCGTGGTCGCCAAATCGGCCACGAGATGCATGGTCCAACCTTCCGTATTGCCTGCGCCGGCGAAGTCCGCCGCGTATTTCGTGCCGGTCAGTTCGTCGGTCCAGCCGGTGATCTTGTATCCCAACGGCACAAGGGCGCTGATGGCGCCCTGTTTGGCCGCGTAGGCTTCCGCGAGCGGCGTGCCGGTTTTCGCGTTCTCGGTGACGAACAGCGTGCCGACGGAGAACATGACCACCGTCGTCGTGGGCTGCACGTCGGTCATGGCGAAGAACGTGGTGTCGTGTTCGGCCGTGCCGGCGTCGGAAAGATCGGCCTTGTAGGTCTTCAACGCGGAACGCCATCCGGTGATGTGCAGGTTGGCCGGCAACTGCGCCTCGATGTCGCCCTGCTTGGCCACGTAGACGTCCGCATAGGAGGAGCCGCGGTCGACGGTCGTCGTGACGATGGCATGCAGCGTGCCGGGGAGGATGAACCGCACCTGCACCTGCTGCGTATTGGCGTTCGGCAGTTCCGGCAGCTGTCCGGCGAGGATGGCGGTGAACGTCACGGACGTCTCCCCGCTGAGTTTCGCGCCAAGCAGGTCGGAGGAATAGACCCTGCCCTCGGACGACCGCCAGCCCACGATGACCGAGCCCTTCGGCACGGCGAGCTGCGTGTCGTCCGACACGGTCACGTCGACGGAGCCGGTGTAGGTCACGGTTTTCGTCACGGTCTTGCCGTCGACCGTGAACGTCACCGTGGTCGTCGTCTGCCTGGATGCCTCGACGCCGCTGCCGGCCGCGCCGTTATCGGTGTCGCCGGCCGCGTGGTCGCCGCTGTTCGTGGCGCCGTTCGCGTCGCCATTATCACCGGTCGTCGCGTCATCGGATGTGGTGTTGTTCGACGTCGTGGCCGTGGTGTCCGATGCGGTACCGTCCGTATGTGCGGACTCCGCGGACCCTGTGCAGGACGTCGTGCATGCCGTCCCATCCGATGCCGTCGATCCGTCGGCGGCCAGTGCGGCGGAAGCCGGTATGAACGACGCCAGTCCGACCATCACCGCCACGGCCATGCCGATCAGTCGCGAACCCCGTTTTCCGCTCATCATCTTCGCCTCGCAGTCTCATCTCCGTCGGCAATCGACGCCGGCGATTCCCTTTTCCTGCATTATCGCTCTCCCCGCCCGACGACATCCAGCCGTATGCCCGAAGGGCGGAATATCGTTACGATTACATGACAAAGGAAGGGTTGATATGGCGAATGAAACGACAGATGACGACGATGTGATGGATACGACGACGCACGACGACACCGCGGCGAACGACCTGTCGTCCGATGCCGATGCCATCACGTCCTCGCCCGATGCGGAGGACGAGGACGAACGGACCAGCTCCCAGGCCGTCCGCCAGCTCAGCGTCGTCGCCGTGGTGTTGGGCGTCGCCGCGATAATCCTCTGCTTCGTGCCGCACGTGTCGCTGATGATCGCGCTTGGCGTGGCGATCGCCGCCACCGTCATCGGCCTCGTCAACTGCCTCTCCTCCACCGTGCTCCACGATTCACACACGCGCATTGTCGCCGCCGCCGGCACGTTGGCCGGCGCCGTGGCTATCCTCATCACGCTATTCCTCTGACCCGGATTCGTCGGAGGCGGTGTGTCTTCGGCGCATCGCTCAGCTCGACGTACCTTCGTACGCCTTCGCATCGCGCTGCACCGAATCCACACGCGTCCTACGACGAATCAGCCATGGAGCGTCATCGGTACGGCAGCCAACGCCCTCGACTCGATTCGGCCGCAATGCGTGCGGCATCGGTCCGATGGAAGGCGAAGGCGTACAAAGGTACGTCGAGTCTTCCAACGGGCCGATGACGCTCCATTGCGGCCGAATCGGCTAGATGCCGGAGCCGGCGTTGATACCCCTCGTCGCCCCCGCCATGGGTGCGAGGAGCACGCGGCCGCTGCCGCGGTAGACGTTGACGAGGCCTTCGCCGCTGACGGCCGATCCGATGAGGCTTTTGGTGGAGCGTTCGACGGTGAATTGGAGGCCGTTGGTCCATGCGATGGCGAAGTTGCCGTCGACTTTGAGTTCGTCGTTGTGGAGGTCGATGGTGATGAGTTCGGAGTAGGGCACGGGTGATTCGAGGGCGACGACGCCTGCGCCGGAGAGTCCGAGGTTGAAGAGTCCTTCGCCGCCGGCGACCATGGCGCTGGGTCGGGAGACCATGATGGCCTGATGCTGGATCTGGGATTCGCAGGCGTAGAAGAGTCCGTCGTTGACGACCATGCTGCCGCCCATGTCGCGTGCGGGGTTGATGAGGAGGATGTGGCGGTAGGTGGGTTCGAGGACGACGACGCCGCTGCCGACGTATTCGGGTTTGATGGCGGATTCCTTGGTGACGGCGCCGCGGGCCATTTTACCGATGAGGTCGCCGACGCCTTTGACGCCGGTGGTGGCTTCGACGTGGCCGGCGGTCCATTGCATGGCGCCGGCTTGGAGGGTGACGCCGACGCGGCCGTCGAGGTTGCAGACGACCTGGCGGCGTCGAACGTTCATTTCGGAGGCGAAGTAGGCGCTGATGGCGTCGCCGTATCCGACGGAAAGGTCGCGTTTCCATTCGACGACTTGGAAGATGCCTTGCTGGGCGACGATATCGACGTCGTCGTTGTCGGTGAAGTTGTAGATTCTCATACGGTTCCTTTCCGTGGGATCCCTTCGCGTCCAGCTTACGGCATCGTCCGTGCCGGGAGGGAGAGCCCATGGCATGGCGTATATGGGGGTCGTTGTTTTCGGGTGGTGCATGGGGCCTGTAGAATAGCGGACGGAAACGAGAAGGCATGTTGCCGATCGTCTTCGCCGACGTATAGGCAACGCAGGAAAGACAGAAAGATAACAGAGGAAAACTCATGACTTTGCGTGATTCCCGTATCACGGGCGGTATTGCGCGCATGGCGGTGGCTGGGCTTGCCGCCGTCGCGCTGGCCACCCCCTTCATTGCCCCGGTTGCGGCGAACGCCGAGACGACCGGCACGACCGGCACGACCGCGGCGGCGAAGGCCGCGGCAGGCGTCGCCACGGTCGGCGGACAGTCCTACGCTACGTTGTCCGCCGCGTTGGCCGCGGCAAAGAACGGCGATACGGTGACGTTGACGGCGGATTCGTCGGAGACGGTCCGTGTGGAGAAGAAGATCACGGTGACGTCGGCGAATGGCGCGGTGTATTCGGGTACGATGTCGGTGCATGACGGCGCGACGATCACAGGGATGACGTTCTCGCTGACCGGCGCGAATGGTTCGACGACGAGCGTTGCGGTGCGTGGCGCCGGCGACGTGACCATCAAGGACAATGTGTTCGGCGTCGCCGATAACGCCGATCCGTCGCAGAGCTATAACGCCATCCATCTGTCGCAGGGTGCCGCCCGTGTGACGATTGAAAACAATACGTTCAACTTCCGTACGGTCGCAAAGAACAAGGACCGCGTGGCCGTGAACATCCAAGGCAATCCGACGATCAGCACGGTGACGGTTTCCGGCAATACGCTGAACGTCACCGGCGACAATGCCGGCAAGGGGTCCATCCTGCTGGTCGAGGCGTTCGGCAATTCCGGCGCGGGTTATGGCATCACGAATCTTGCGGTGACGGATAATACGGTCAAGGTGCCCGAGGGTCTTGGCGACAACGTGCAGGGCGTGGTCGTGCAGGGCGTGCAGGGCCTGACGTTCACCGGCAACACGTTCACCGGCATGTATCAGGCGCTGGGCAACGGTGCGCTGCCGGGCCAGACGACGACGAACGCCGACGTCACCGTGGGCGGCAATAATCTCGCCGGCACGACGCTGGGCTACAACGTCATCGTGCCGACCGGCAGCGGCCTGACGATCACGACGCCGGATACGGGCGCCGCCGACCGCACGGCCTTCCCCGCCGGCGTGAAGGATGGCGATGCCGTCGTCGCCTACCGTACGCTTTCCACCGCGATCACCGCGGCCAAGGACGGCGGCACCGTCGTACTGCTGGCGGATTCTACCGCCGGCGCCACCATTCCGGCCGGCAAGACGATCACGCTCGACCTGGCCGGTTTCACGCTGTCGAACGCCGCCGGGCATGCCATCGTCAACAACGGCACGCTGACCGTCGTCGACTCCTCCGCCGACAAGGGCGGCAAGGTGACGACGTCCGCTGACGGCAAGTCCGCCGTGTTCAACCAGGGCACGGCGACCCTTGAGGCTGGCACATTCGCCGGCGGCAAGGATGCCGAGGTCGTCGGCAACGGCGATGCCGCCACGAAGCTGACCATCACCGGCGGCACGTACGCCACGGCGCCGAAGGCCGCCTATCTGGCCAAGGGCCTTGGTCTGGTGAAGAACGAGGACGGTACGTTCGGCGTCGCCGCGGCGAAACTGACGCTGGGCAACGCGAAGGCCACATACGACGTGGCGAAGGGCGAGCTGAC
Source organism: Bifidobacterium pluvialisilvae (assembly GCF_019331695.1). Classification (GTDB taxonomy): domain Bacteria; phylum Actinomycetota; class Actinomycetes; order Actinomycetales; family Bifidobacteriaceae; genus Galliscardovia; species Galliscardovia pluvialisilvae. Next base: position 101,721 of record NZ_JAHBBI010000002.1, on the reverse strand, counting down.
GGCCGATGCCGCCATGAAGCTCGTCGACCCGTCCCTGAACGTCGAGGGCTATGGCGACGCCACGCCGGATGCGACACAGCTCGCGGCCATCAATCAGGCCATCAAGGACGGCAAGACCGAGGGCGAGTTCGAGCTGACGTTCACCGCCGTCAAGGACGGCGTCGCCGACGATACGCTGAGCGAGACCGCCATCGTCACGCTGACGAAGACGGAGACCCCGGCGACGAACCCGACCGGTCCGTCCGACAATCCGACGACGACCACCACGCCCGCCGGAACCGATAACGGCAAGAAGGCCACCGCAAGCCAACTGAGCAGGACCGGCACCGCGATCGCCGGCGCCTCCGCCGCCGCGATCGCCCTGCTCGCCGCCGGCGGCATCGCCGTGGCCCTCCGCCGCCGCAGGGCGTAAGCCCCACCCCCGCCTCCCTCTGACGAGGGAGGTGTCACGCCGTCAGGCGTGACGGAGGGAGAGACCCGAACACCACAATGTCGCCGTGGGCGACTCCACCCAACGGAGTCACCCACGGCGACATTTTCTATATCGCAGTCTCTCCCTCAGTCAGCTCCGCTGACAGCTCCCTCATCAGAGGGAGCCGAGAAAACCCACCCCCTGTCATCCTGAGCGGAGCCGCTTGCGGCGAAGTCGAAGGATCTCCAATCCCCACACAGACCGCAAGATCCTTCGACTACGGGCCAAGCCCTCCGCTCAGGATGACAGAACAATCCAACTCCTTCCACCCAGGCCGGCAAATACGAATGTGAACGTTCCCGACACGCAGTCCCATAGGACTGCATGCATGAGATTTTCCCCATCTCGGAAGGCATAGGGGCCTCGTGATTGCGCTATTGTTATATAGGGGGTCATAGAATAACGGGTATACGTAAGGTATACGTACGACTATCCGGTTTCCCCTAGGAAAGTGGAAAAAGGAGAGGCATGAGAAACCATATTTCCATATCGACTTCGTGCGGCGTTCTGGCGTCGCGTCTGGCAATAGCGGGGCTGGCGGCCATCACTCTGGCAGCCCCCTTCATCACACCCATGGCGAATGCGGCGGAACCGTCGACGACGAATACGACCGTGGCGGCCGCGAGCGCGAAGGCCACTGCCGGCGCGTTCACCGCCAACGGCCAGAGCTTCGACTCGTTCAACGACGCACTCGCCGCGGCCGCGAAGGCCGACGACAAGACGGTCACCATCAACGAATCCGTCGGCGCCGATGCGCGCCTGTCTATCGCCAACACGTACGAGGGCGTCACCATCACTGCGGCCAAGGATGTCACCTTCGCGGGCTCCCTGCGCATCAACGCCTCCGGCGTGACGGTGAAGGGCGTGTCCTTCACGCTTGACCCGGCCACCAACACGAACGCGCAGAACGTTATCGTGAGCGGCAAGGCCACCGGCGTGACGATCACCGACAACACGTTCACGATTGCAGCCGGTGACCCGGCGACGGGCGCCTCGAAGAACAAGGACTGGCAGCCGAGCTCCGTGTGGCTGGAGAACGGCGCCACGAATACGTCCATCAAGGGCAACACGTTCAAGCTCGGGCAGGTCGTCAACAACTCCGCCGTGGGCGTGAACATCATCGGCAACGGCACCCTGCCGATCACGGGCACCACGATCGCGGACAACACCGTGACCAGCGGCCCGAAGTCCGGCGAGGGCACGTCCGGTTCGATGATGTTCGTGGTGGGCAACGGCAACACGCAGGCCGGCTCCTACGGCATCGTCGACACGACGATCTCCGGCAACACGGTGAAGAACGGGACCGGTCTTTCCGCCGACGCGTCCCGCACCTACGCGTTCGCCGTCACCGCCACCAAGAACACGGTCATCGACGGCAACACGGCTGAGGGTTATGCGGCCGTCTCCTACAGCGTCTGGCCGCAGCAGGGCCCGAACGACGGCCTGAAGGTCACGAGCAACGAACTTGACGCCTTCGTCGGCGTCCTGATGGGCGGCTACGTCACCGAAGGCGGCCTGACCGTCCAGAACAACACGTTCGGTGAGGAGACGAAGTACACCTACAACGGCGTTTCCACCTACGTCACCGATCAGGACGGCAAGGCGTATTCCTCCGTCGCCAAGGCCATCGAGGCCGGGGCGACCACCGTCACGCTGCTGCAGAACGTGACCGAGGACGTCATCATCCCGGCCGGCAAGACCATCACGTTGGATCTCGCGGGCCACACGCTGACCAACAAGGCCGGCCACACCATCACCAACAACGGCACGCTGACCATTAAGGACTCCTCGGCCAAGAAGACCGGCGTCGTCGACAACGTGACGCACCAGAAGGCCGCACTCAGCAACGAGGAAGGCGCCACGGCCACGCTGGAGGGCGGCACGTTCAAACGTTCCAAGGAGACCGGCACCAAGGACAACACCTACTACACGCTCCTCAACCATGGCGACATAACCATCAACGAAGGCACGACGGTCCAGCTGCTCAAGTCCGACGGCTCGCACGCCAGCTACTCGTCGCTGATCGACAACGGCTGGTACTCCGGCAAGCCGGCGAACGGGAAGAACGCCACGCTGACCATCAACGGCGGCACGTTCGAGGGCGGCAACTACATCAAGAACGACTCCTACGGCGAACTGACCATCAACGGCGGCACCGTCAAGGGCACCTCCGCAGCAGTGTTCAACTGGAACAAGACCACCATCAACGGCGGCGAGTTCTCGGCGACCACGGAGAAGGGCATCGTCATCTGGAACGGCGGCGGCAGCGTCGACAAGGACACCGACGGCGCAAACGTGGGCCAGCTCACCATCAACGGCGGCACGTTCACGGCGACCGGCGAGCAGAAGACAATCGGCCAGTACACCGGAGCGCTCACCGAGGGCCAGGACAACAAGGTCGAAGTCAAGGTCTCCGGCGGCACGTTCAAGGGTGCGCTCGCCGAGGATCTCGTCAATGCGCAGATCTCCGGCGGCACCTTCACCGTGGCCCCGAAGTCTGAGTACGTGGTGGAAGGCTCCGGCCTGGTGAAGAACGAGGACGGCACGTTCGGCGTCAAGAAGGCTGTGCTGACGCTGGGCAACGAAAAGGTCACGTACGACGTGGCGAAGGGCGAACTGACGGCCGATGCCGCCACGAAGCTCGTCAACCCGTCGGTGAATGTGGAAGGCTACACGGTGAAGCTTGACGAGGATCAGCTCGCCAAGCTGAACGAGGCCATCAAGAACGGCGAAGAAGGCGACTTCAAGCTGACGTTCACCGCCACCAAGGACGGCACGACCGACGATACGGTCAGCGCGACCGCGACCATCACCCTGACGAAGGCCGAGAAGCCGGCCCCGAACCCGGAGCCGAGCGACAAGCCTGGCACGAACCCGAGCACCAAGCCGACCACGACCACGCCGAGCAGTGGCACCACCACGAACGCGAACGGCACGACGGGCACAAGCCAGCTGAGCAAGACCGGCACCGCAATCGCCGGCATCTCCGCCGCCGCGATCGCCCTGCTCGCCATCGGCGGCATCGCCGTGGCCCTCCGCCGCCGCAGGGCGTAAGCCCCACCCCCGCCTCCCTCTGACGAGGGAGGTGTCACGCCGTCAGGCGTGACGGAGGGAGAGACCCGAACAACCAAGTGTCGCCGTGGGCGACTCCACCCAACGGAGTCACCCACGGCGACATTGTCTTTACCGCGGCCTCCCCCTCAGTCAGCTCCGCCGACAGCTCCCTCATCAGAGGGAGCCGAGAAAACCCACCCCCCTGTCATCCTGAGCGGAGCCGCTTGCGGCGAAGCCGAAGGATCTCCAATCCCCACACAGGCCACAAGATCCTTCGACTCCGGGCCAAGCCCTCCGCTCAGGATGACAAACGCGCAATCCCCGCTCAGGATGACAGAAGACAAGACGTATACCCCCAAAAAACGAAATGGCCGAACGACACATCCGTCGTTCGGCCATTTCGTTATTCCGGTGTCCCGTTACCTCACTTCAGAGACCAAGTCGAACCGGAGGCGGTATCCTCAATCGCCACGCCGGCGTTGGCGAGGGCGTCGCGGATGGCGTCGGCGCGAGCGTAGTCCTTGTTCTTCCGTGCTTCGGCGCGGGCCTCGAGCTGTTCGGCGATGAGCGTGTCGAGCACGTCATGCTCCTTGTCGCCTTCGCCGTCGGAGCCGCCGGCGGACCATTCCTCGGCGAGCGGGTCGAGGCCGAGGGTGTCGAGCATGGCGCGCACGGCGACGAGCCGGCGGCGGATGTCGGCGCGGGCGGCGGCGGTGTCGGCGGCGTCCTCGAGCTTGGAAAGCAGCGTGTTGCCGGCGCGTACGGCGCTGAACACGGCGGCGACGGCCCCGGCCACATTGATGTCGTCGTTCATGGCATTGACGAAGTCCTCGGGCAGTCCGTCCACGCCGACGCCCTGGATCTCGTCACGCGACGGCTGCTCGCCGATGGCGCCGGCCGCACGTTCGATGAAGTTGGCGACGCGGTCGTAGGCGGCTTGCGCCTCGTTCAGCGTCTGGTCGCCCCATTCGAGCATGGAGCGGTACTGCACGGAGGCGAGCGCGTAACGCACCACCCAGGCGCTGTGTTCGGCGAGCACGGTGGGCACGGAGAGCCCGTTGCCGAGCGACTTGCTCATCTTCTCGCCCTTCTGGGTGACCCATGCGGAGTGCATCCAGTGGTGGGCGAATCCCCAGCCGGCGGCGCGGGACTGCGCGGTCTCGTTCTCGTGGTGGGGGAAGCGCAGGTCGAGTCCGCCGCCGTGGATGTCGAAGTCGTCGCCGAGGTAGCGGTGGCTCATGGCGGAGCATTCGAGATGCCAGCCGGGGCGGCCCACGCCGAACGGGGTCTGCCAGCGGGCGTCGAGCGGGTCGGTGTCCTTGGGGGCCTTCCACAGGGCGAAGTCGCGCGGGTCGTGCTTGTCGGGCGAGGCGTCGGCGGCGTCGACCGGGTTGTATTTGTCGGGGCCGGTCTCGTCGACGCTGGGGCCCATGCGGTCGGCGATGGCGGCGGCTTCGTCGGCGGCGGGCTTGGTGCCGGTCTCCTGATGCGTCAGCTCGCCGTAGCGGGGCCAGCTGGCCACGTCGAAGTAGACGTTGCCGCTGGGCTTGCCGTCGGGGCCGGGCACGACGTAGGCGTGGCCGTTGTCGAGGATGCGCTGGATGAGGTCGATCATGTCGAGCATGTGGCCGGTGGCGCGCGGCTCGTAGGTCGGCGGCAGCACGCCGAGTGTCTCGTATGCGGCGGTGAATTCGCGCTCGTAGATGTAGGCGCGCTCCCACCAGCGTTGGCCTGCGGCGCGGGCCTTGTCGAGGATCTTGTCGTCGATGTCGGTCACGTTGCGCACGAACGTGACCTTGTATCCCAGTCGCAGCAGCCAGCGGCGCACGACGTCGAACGCCACGGCGGCGCGGATGTGGCCGACGTGCGGCGAGCTTTGCACGGTGGCGCCGCACACGTAGATGCCCACTTCGCCGGGATGAATGGACGTGAAAGGTGCGATGCTGTGGGTGGCCGTGTCGTACAGACGCAGCTGGCTTGCCGCGGAATCGTTGAAATCAAGCGGTTTTGGGGTACTAGTCATAGTTCGAGAATATGCGTGATGTCCGACATCGGCAAGCGTTGCCTCCGGGTTGTCCGCGGCCGTGTCATACCGTTTTTCTTCAGCCGGCCATAACCTCGCGTCGCGGCCGTCTGACGCCGCTATTTACCCATCTGTTACATGGGAATATGACCAATCACGCCGGCGGTCCATCGTTCGGTGTCACAATAGAACCATGGCGAAGGCACAGGTTTTGATTTTTCAGCATGTCGATTGGGAGAAGCCCGGTCGTATTCTCGATAATCTCGACGAGATGGACGTCCCCACCCAGGTCCTGAACATCGCGAAGAAGAAGAAACCCGATTTGCCTGATTTCAATGAGGTGGCCGGCGTGGTTATCATGGGCGGTCCGATGGGGGCCACGGATTATGACAAGTATCCGGGCCTGAAGGCCGAAGGCAAGATCGCGAAGGCGGCGATCTCGGTGGGCAAGCCGGTGTTGGGCGTGTGCCTTGGCCATCAGATCATCGCGACGGCGTTGGGTGCGAAGCTGAAGTCGGGCAAGGCCCCGGAGATCGGGTTCCTGCCGATTCACCGTGTGGATCGCCATGATTACTTCTCGATGTGGTCGAAGGAGCTGACGGTGCTGCATTGGCATAACGACGTGGTGTCGCTGCCGCAGGGCGGCCAGTTGTTGGCGAAGTCGTCGTTGACGAAGAACCAGGCGTTCCGCGTGGGGTCGGCGTTGGGTATGCAGTTCCATCTTGAGGTGACGGCGCCGTTGTTCGAGGAATGGCTGGGCACGCCGGAGATGGTCGAGGGCATGAAGAAGTCGGATTTGTCCAAACTTCGAGACGATTTCGCGGAATATAATCCCCGGTTGCAGCCGTTGGCGGAGTCGGTGTTCTCCGGGTTCGCGGCGCGTTGCTCGTCGTACGCGAAATCGCTTTCTGACTGATTTGCGACACGACCCCCTTCGGGGACGCTCGTCAGCCATCTCCCAATAAGGGCGTGTTTACATCGTTGTTAGCGATGCACACCCCTCCTCCGTACCATCAATATCACGCTCGACCACACAACCCCGACATACCATCCGTCAAACGTTTGGCATGTCATGCCCATGACCCTCGTCACCGTTTTCCCAATGTTGCCCTCGTCGTTATACACCCGTAAATAGTTTTCCGTACAACGGGGGTGTACACTTACCATCTGGTTGCATACGTATAGGATGCCATCGGCGGTGAGAGACAACGCCGTAAGGGCAGATTGACGAAGGGAACCCCATGACTCGCACCACCCCCAAATACCTCAAGGCACTGTTCGTAATCGTCGCGGCCATCGCCGCCGTCATCGGATTCGCCCCGGCCGCATCCGCCGCCGGCTACGGCGCCGATATCATCGTCAACGGCAACACCGCCACCGGCACGGCTACGTTCAGCAGCAACGACATCGCCCAGTACTCCAACGCGGACGGCGTGGCCTACGCCTACGTACGCGTGGACGGCACGCTGGTCTCCGCGGTTTCGCCGCAGGGCTCCACCCGTGCCGCGGCCGCCGGCGACGACGACGCCGTCACGTTCTCGGACGGCGTCTTCCGCGCCACCGGCAAGGACGCCGAGACCGCCGCCTCCCCCGCCGCGGTGCGCACCGTGGCCAGCGTCAACGCCGACGCCTACTTCTACGCCGGCCAGGTCACCAAGGACGCCAACTCCATCACCTTCATCTTCAAGCTCACTCAGAAGGCCATCGCCCAGGGCGGCGAACTCAAGTACGACGTGTTCCTCAGCCCCGTGAAGATCGACAACGGCGGCAAGGCCCTGACCGCCGCCCAGCTTTCGCAGCTGCGCAGCTCCGGCATGTCCGGCGTGCTGTACTCCGCCTCGGCCGACCTGCCGAAGACCGGCGAGGGCGGCACCGAGGATGCGAGCGCCTCCGGCGCGACCGGTCGTTCCACGCTGAGCAGGACCGGCACCGCCATGCTGCCGTACTGCGTGGCACTGGCCGTGATCGCCTTGGCCGCCGGCTCCGTGTTCGTCGCCCGCCGCCGCATCCGGCGCTGACGACGGGCCGACGCCCGTGTATGGGCCTGCGCTCATTCGCGGCCCATACACGACTTGTCCACACGGAGGTGGGAGTGATACACTCTCACCTCCGTTTTGTATTTCGCACCATGACCTCCCGATAGAGAGGAATTCCATGCATATTCTGATGGTCTGCTCCGGTAACGTCTGCCGCTCCCCCATGGCGGAGTATATGATGCGCGACGCGTTGCGCCGGCGCGGGGTCAGCGACATCGACGGCGACGGCATCGCCGTATCCAGCGCCGGTCTGCTGCGACTGAGCCCCCGTCCGATGGACGGGACCTGCATGCGGATGCTGGCCGACGAGTCCCGCATCGACGGCTCCAACGGCGTCGATCCCGCGATGCACCTGTCCACGCCGATCTATGACACGCCGTATATGCGTTCGACCGGCACGAACATCCTCGTCCTGTGCTTCGAACGCGACCATATCGACGAGATTCTGCTGGCGAATCCGTCGCTGGTCCGGTCGACGTTCCTGATGACCGAATTCGCCGAATTGTGCACGGCGGCCAGGCGGCGCGGCGATTTCGACGCCATCGACCCCGACAGTCCGGACGATGCGGCGTCGCGGCTGCTGACGGTCATGCGCAACGCCCCGTTCCTACGCCCGGGCCTGCCGCCCGCCGCGGACGTCCCCGACCCGTTCCACCGTTCGCTCAACGACTACCGCAACGCCTACGACGCCATCCGCGAATGCATCGCCGACATCGTCAGTATCCTCCCGTAGGCCTTGTGGCGTGGGCGTGACCGGGTGCAACAACCACGTGACCGGGTGCAACAACCACGTGACCGGGTGCAACTATCACGTGACCGGGTGCGGATGCACCAAGTCACGCCAGTCACGCAATCGTTGCAATTCCAACGTTTTCGCCCTATACGTGACTCGGTGCACATGCACCCGGTCACAGAACCATGCACCCGGTCACACCACAACGTTCCCGGCCACAGCCGACCCACACCCCCATATATAATAAATTCATCGCATCCACACCCTCGTAGTAAGGGTGTGGGACGAAGACGCCGCCGGCGACAGTCCGGCCGGACGCCGCATCAACGCACCAACGCACCAACGAAACGAAAGACAGCCCGTAGGACCATTATGCCCGACACCAATCAGCCAGAGACCCGGAAACCGAAGATACGGTCGGTGAAATTCAACGTGCTGATGAATATGATTCTTACGTCATCAGCGTTCATCTTCCCGCTGATCACCGTCCCATATGTGTCTCGCGTGCTTTCCCCCACCGGCACCGGCGCTGTGGCGTTCGGGCAGAGCATCGGTGGATATTTCGCCACAATCGCACTGCTCGGCATACCGCAGTACGGCATTCGCGAATGCGCCAAGGTCCGTGACGATTCCGCAAAGCTCAGCACTCTGGTCAGGGAACTCCTGTGTATTCTGGCGGTGTCGTCCACCATTATGTACGCCACGTTCCTTGTCTGCCTGTTCACGGTGCCCCGCCTGTCGCAGGATAGACCGCTCATGCTGATCTGCAGCGCGATGATCGTATTGTCGTCGTTTGGTGTCGAATGGTTCTATCAGGCGATAGAGCAGTATGGCTATATCACCGTGCGTAACATCGCATTCAAGATCACCGGGCTGGCGCTGATGCTCGCGTTCGTCCATGACACCAACGATTACCGCATATACGCGCTTATCACCGTCATTGCCAGCTATGGCTCGAACATATTGAATCTGATTCGACTGCATCGTTTCGTTTCGTTCACGGCCGGCGGGAAGTTGAACATACGTCGCCATTTCAGACCGATGCTGTCGTTCATCGTCATCAGCATCTCGTCCGGCGTATACCTGCAGATCGACATGCTGATTCTCGGCCTGATGAGCAGTAACACGATGGTTGGCATCTATCAGCTTGCCGTGAAGATCAAGACCCTGCTGCTTACCTGCATCAATTCGCTGGGAGGCGTGCTGCTGCCTCGTCTGTCGTATTACTACGCCAATGGCAGGGAGGACAATGCGGATAATCTGTTCGGACGCTTTCTGCACTTCTCATTGATCATCAGCGTGGCCGCGAGTCTGCTCGGCATCGTATGCAGCCCCCAGCTCGTCATCATCATCGGCGGGGCACAGTTCACGGCATCGGCGATTCCACTGGCCATCGCGGTCACGGCGTTGCCTTTTGCCGCGGTCAATGCCATCCTGCAGCAGACGCTGCTGGCCGACGGCGGAGAGAAACAGGCTTCGGCAGCCACGTTCATCGGCCTCTTCATCGCATTGGCGGTCAATCTCGCATTGATTCCGGTACTCGGCGCCAACGGCGCCGCCCTTGGCAACATCTGCGCGGAAATCGGCACATTCATCGTGCGTGCATGGCTGCTCCGTTCCCGTATGCGCAGCATCATCAAGCTGTTGAACCTGCCGAAGATCCTTATGGCATCGGTGACGGGATCGGTCGTCGCGGGGCTGGTTTGGGTGTTCGCGGTCCCCCACATGGCCACGTTCCCACAGCTGGTCTGTCTGGGTCTGGGATTCTCCATCGCCTACGGGGGAACCCTGCTAATCGTCAGGGACCAGTTGGTCATGGAGGTCTGCGGCCGATTGCTTCCCCGACGTCACCGATAACCACCGATAACCACCGATAACACCGACATGATCCCATGGACAAGGAGAACAGTATGACCCTGGGCATAGTAGTGCTCAATTACCTCAATTATTCCTGCACCATCGAATGCGTGGAATCAGTGCTGCGCCAACGTGACGTCACCACGCGAATCGTGGTGGTGGACAACGGTTCGTCGAACGATTCGGCCGCCCGGCTGTCTGACTTCTGCAGCGGCATTCCCAACGTCGAATTCATCGCCAACGATGAGAATCTCGGTTTCGCACGGGGCAACAACGTCGGCATCGCCGCGTTGCGCCGCCAGGGGCTTGACCGCATTCTGGTGCTGAACAGCGATATCGTGCTCACCGACGAGACGTTGGCCGGCAAACTGGAACGTCTGGAAATCCCCGACAATGTGGGTATCGTCGGATTCCGCACCGAAAACGATGAGGGCCGCAACTCCACGCCACGTAACGTGACCGTGCGTTCGGGAGTCACCATATTCCGCGACATCTATACCACGCTGGGCGGTTTCAAGAACAAGTACATCACCAGCAAGCCAATCGTCAGCACGGTCAGAAAAGCCGTGACCCAACATGACGATTCCCCCCGCATCCTCAACCCGAACAGCGAGACACTGCACGGTGCCGCATTGCTGTTCACCGAGAACTTCTTCAAAGACTACGACGGATTCTATCCCGGTACGTTCCTGTATTACGAGGAGGACTGCCTGTCCATCCTCTGCCAGAAGACCGGGCTGAGGGAGATGTACTTCCCCGAATACAAAGTCTTGCACAAGGAGCGGGGCAGTGCCAAGATGGCGTGGAGGCAGGACGCCGAGGAGGTGCAGCATCGTCGGCAGATCGAAAGCCGGTCCATCGCGCAGAAGCTGGCGAAGATGCCGACCGAACAGGTTCGTCAGGCTTTCCGGTTCGACCGCTGAATTGACGCTGCGGCCGCGGTTCAGCCTCGCAGCCGCAGCAATCGCCCGACGACGCGCTGCACCGGACGGACGACCGCCGCATCGTAGACGAACGCGCATACGGCGCACGTCAGGAACACCGCCACCACGACCACGACGCCCATGCCGGCCCCGACGACGAACGAATCCGGCTCAGGCAGCATCGAGGTCACAGCCTGCCACAGATTCGGACGGACGTATGGGTTGTTGTGGATGAGATACACGCCGAAGACAGTGGCGCTGAGGGTCTTCCCCGTCCCCGCTCGTCTATGCGATGTCTCTCGCACGGCGGCCCGCCGTCGGTGCGGCACTCGCTTGGCCACCATCATGAATATCGTGGAGGCCACGATGATGGACAACGCCGGAATCATACCGGTCACGTATCGGGCATCCGATTTCAGCCAATCCATGACGTCGAATTCCACAGCGAGATAGTCGAACACCGCCAGGACGCCATACGCCGCCACTGCCGCCACGACGACATGCCCCCATCGCAATCGCCGGAGCATCGCGGAGTCCATGCCATAGGTCCGAATCCATCCGCCGATGAGATACCCGGTGACGGCATAGCACCAGTTGTTCCAGAACAACTGCGTCATCGACAGCAGCGCCATCACGCTGATGCCCAGCAGCAGCCTGATGAGCGTCAACGTCCTGCGACTCGACGATGTCACCACCATGTTCAGATACGGGGAAACGGCCAGCATCAGCACATAGGCGGTGATGAACCAGTATGCGCCGTTGAACACCGGCAGCAGGGTACCGTACAGGGTAACGGGCAGCCGTTCGGCAGAGAACATGGCGACCACGCCCGATGTGGGATGCACCATCAGCAGCATCGCCTGCAACAACAGGAACAGCGCGGAATACAGGAACGTCTGCACCACCGTGTCGATGATGCGGCGAGCGCGGAACGGCTTGGCCACCAGAAAATACCCGGTGATCATGAAGAACAGGCATGAGCCGACCTGACCGAGCAGCTGATCGGCGGCCATGGCAGGGCCTCCGTGCAGCCATGCCTCCGGTGATTCCAGATGCCAGCCTATGTTGGCGATGAAATGGCAGGCGACAATCAGCAGCATGGCCGCGATGCGCAGTATGTCGAACCGTGTATCGCGGCGTGTGGATGAGGTTATGGGGTACTTGCCCGAATCGTTCATCAGGGTGTGGTCTTTCGTCATCTCGCGGGTCACAGCGGATACCGTTTCACCTGATACTTGAATTCGCGCCACAACGTCTTCAGGCAGCGTTTCGCCCATGCGAGACGAAGCACCGCTCCGACCCTGAGGAATTGCGGTTCGAGCCGCGGACGCCGCTTCGGCTCACGCCCCGTGCAGTAATCATCCATGTTGGAGAACCAGGAGCTCGGTAGACGATGGTAGACATCCGGCTGTTCGCGGACGCACATGATGGGAGGGGTCTGGTCGTCGTCAATGAGACCGCAGCGGATCATGCTGACGTAGCAGGAGCGGATGTCCTGATAGAACCGTTCGGCGAAGGCGGTGTCGCACACGAACTTGCCTTGGAAATACGTATCCGTACGACGGATAATCTCGAACAACGGGTCGTCGCCGAGCTCATGAATCTGGAAGAACGTCACCGGTCCTTCAAAGGGGTAGTTCCATTCGAAGTCGTATTCCTCGGGACTGTGGGAGCTGCCGCCGTGGTCGAATCCGAAGTCGATCCATGCGAGCTTGTCCGTCTTCGCCAGCCTGGCGGCCTCCTTCATGCACCAGTATTTCAGCGAGGTCACATAGTTGTATAGCGGCTGTGCCGGTTCCGGCTTGTCGGGGAACATGCTGAACGGACGGTACGTCCTGCAGACGTTCTCCATCATCGTCAGCAGTGGACGATCGATTTCCATATAATCCGGAACGGGAACCACCGTGGTGTTGTCACGCCCGAACCGGCGTCGGATCTCCATTACCCGATCGGCATATTCGGGAATGGTATAGACGACGAGATCGTTGCGGATACGCGCCCATACTTCGAAATAATCGAAATATTTGTCGTCCGAACGGGTGAAGGTCGTCCATCCGTCCCGTCCGATGGGAAAGAATTCCGTCACCAGCGTAATGCCGTCACGCAGCGTGACGCCATTGGATACTGCGATGCCGTCGTTCATGCTCTGCCCTTTCGTGAGATGATGTCCCTGATTCGCCTCAGCCGGAATATGATGTCGCCCCGCCACAGGCTGCGCCGGTGATGCCGCAGGTCGCCGTCGCGTTTCCATCGAATCGAGGAGAAGTTATCGTTGGTGATCCGCTCCGCTTCCAGCGTCTCGAAGGAGCCGGGCAGTATCTTGAACCGTGACGAACCGATCACGCCGTCACCCAATCGCATCCGACGCCGTTGGAAGTGCATGTACATCAGCTCATCGGTCTCCAATCGTCCGAACCTGCGCCGGTATCGCGACAATCGGCCGTCGTCCCATATGTAGATGGCATGAACGGGTTTTTCGACGAGGTATGAGCCCAGACCGTCATCATAGCGGGTGATGGCGAATGTCAGGCTGCGCACGCTGGTGTTGCCGGAAAGGTCGGTCATGTATATGGGGAAGCCGTTCTCCTGATAGATACGGTTCACGTTGGTCGGCAGATAGCTTTCGTCGAACGTGAATATGGTCTCCGACTCCAGCACCCGACGATACAGGGGGTCTCCGTCCAGGGGGAGCATGAACCGGCGGTTGTTCTCCTCGGTGTTGCGGTACAACGACAGATGTCCCAGCGGGAATATCTTGTCGTACCGTTCCAGCAGTTCATCGGTGATGAAGTGCGAGAGCCGTCCGAACACCACATCGCAGTCGCAGTGCCCCCAGAACCGGTAATCGGCGAGATACCGCTCGAACAGATACCCATACATGGGTTTGAGATCGCAGAGCTTGTACGGTGTCCGCAGCTGCGGATGGAAGTCGAACGCCGACCGGACCCGCTGCTGCATATCCGCGAATGTCTCGTAATGCACGTGGACGTTCGCAGGATAGTCGTAATCCGTATGGTCGTCGGTGAAAATCAGCCAATCGAAATCCGGATTGGCTGCGCATGACCGCAGAAACACCGGGAAATATTCCGGGAAACGCCCGTAATAGGGCAGAATGAAAGCGCATGTTCTCATGATTGCCTCCCTGCATGAGCGAGATAGAATCGTTGCAATTCCCCGGCCACGTCCTGCATGTCGAATCCTGCCGCGCGAATCCGTCCGACGTATCGACGACGGTCGCGTCGATCCTCCGTCATGTCTTGCAATGTCGTGGCCCACGTCTCCGGCGCATCATTAAGCGACCGGTACGTCATCAGATCGGTGAGACGGGCCTGTTCCGTCACCGCCTCGCGTGACACCAGGCATGGCAGGCCGGAGCATTGCGCCTCGACGCAGACTATCGGCAGGCCCTCATACCGAGACGGCAGAACGAAGGCGTCCATCGCCTGATACAGGCTCTGAACGTCCGCCCGTTCCCCGAGGAAACGGATATGGCCGCCGATGCCGAGGGCCTCGATGGCATCCTCCATGTCCGAACGCAGTTCACCGTCGCCGACCAGCAGCAACAGACTATCCGGCTGGAGTGTCCTGTAATGTGCGAAAATCCGCATCAGGAACAACGGATTCTTCTGCTGACGGAATCGCCCGCAGAATCTGATGACCGTGGTGGTGTCTCCTATGCCCAGTGCGGACCGGACCGTGGTTCGTACCGAATCATCGAACGCGAACCGACGCGTGTCGATGCCGTTTTTTATCCACTGGAACGGCTTTCCTCGGAACATATAATCGGCGGCGATATCCGAACATGCGAAATAATGCGTGGGCGCATGGTCGATCTGCCTGCCCACCACCATCGAACGCATGGATTGGATCAAACGCTTCGGCAATGGGACCGAACCGGACCGGCTGGCCGCACCGGAGTTATGAGAGTGGAGAATCCTCAGTGCGATTCCCTCGTTTTGGGCGATCCGCAGCGGCAACGCATACGGAAAATTCGCATGCACATGCACACCGGCTATCTCCCGATGGTTCCGGTAGAATCGCGACAGTTCGGATCGGGATTTGTGGAACGACTCCCGCTCGGAATACATGACACGGTATACGACACCGCCCAGTTCCTTGATTTCGTCCTCGTATGCCAGAGGCCCCTCATCATGCGATTCCAGAAAATCGAACTGCACCAAGGATCTGTCGATATGACGGTAGCAGTCCATGATGAACGACTCGATGCCTCCGCGGCCGCCGAGCAGTCCCCACTGGGCGATATGTATCGGTGTTTGCTGTCGCATTGAAGCTGTCACGTGAAATCCTTGTCTACCGCGTCGAACGGCTGGAGATGCGATAATACGCTCGTGGCGCTGCGGCCATGAGCAGGATTCGGGCCTTGCGGCCGAACGGTAGCGAACGGTCTCGTAGCACCGGTGGCACAGTCGTGGCCAGCGCCTTGCGGCACCGCCGGATGGTCGCCGTGTCGGCGCGTTTGTCAAGCAGGTCGTACAGCACGTCGTACCAGCCCTGCATGCGGCAGTATGCGAGCGCCGCCGTGTCCTCGTAGCCCTGCGATTCCAGATATGAGCAGCACAGGTCGGCGATGCGCGCCTTGTCGAAACTGTGTTCGTTCACCGATGCCGTGGTGATGGAGTTCTCCCGGATGCGGTAACGGTACAGCGGTCTGGCACTGAAATACAGTCCGCTCATGGTGTTGTAGACACGGCTGAGCACGAAGTAGTCCTCGCTGTTGAGCCCTTCGGGGAAGCGTATGGCTTCGGGACCGCGGAAGAACCTTGCGACGAACAGCTTGTTCCATACGGCGCTGGCCATGCGCTCGTGATGGTAGAGGAACGAACGCAGGGCGTCGGCACGGGTGAAGGTCTTGTCCGGCAGGGTGGCGTCGATGTGGTCCTCGCTGCCGTCGTCGAATACTTTGACGGTGCCGCACATGGCCACGTCCACGCCATCATGGCTGCGGATCCATTCGTGGAGCGTCGCGATCATGTCGGGCTCGATGACGTCGTCGCTGTCCACGAAGGCGATGTAATCGCCCTTGGCGACATCAAGCCCGGCATTGCGGGCGGACGACAATCCGCCGTTGGTCTTGTGCACCACACGGATTCGGCTGTCGTGCTCGGCCCACTGCTCACAGAGTTCCGGGCATCGGTCGGGCGAACCGTCGTCCACAAGGATGATCTCCAGATTGCGGTGGGTCTGATTGACAATGCTGATGACGCAGTCGGCGAGATACTGTTCGACCTTGTACACGGGCACGATGACGCTGATCAATGGTTCCGGCGCCGGCGCTTGGCCGCCGGTCATGATGTTCTTCTCGCTCATGCGTGCACCGTCACGATGCCGTCGGCGGGGAACCGCTGCGATTTACAGGTCTTCACCTCGTCGCGGAAATGTCCCACGGCGATGTACATGACGAGGAACTCGCTGTCGGGGATGCCAAGCAGCGCTCGGGTGGCTTCGTCGCGTTTCATGGGCAGCATGGTGTTGAGCGGGCAGGCGGCCAGTCCCTGTTCCTCGAGGGCCAGCAGCAGGGACATGCCGAACAGGCCGCCGTCGGTGTAGCCTTCGTTGCGTTCGTCCTGATTCATGAATGCCTGGTTGTCGGCGGTGATGAGCACCAGTGCCGGCGGCATCGGATATCCACGGAAGCCTCCCTGCAGCGGCATGGCGTGGCGGATGAGCTGCGGGTTGGTGATGATGTGCACGCGGGTGGGCTGTCGGTTGCAGACCGATGGCGTACGCATGGCGGCGTCCACGGCTTTGGTGATTTCCGCGGCGGATACCGGCTCGTCGGCGAATTCACGGACGGAGTGGCGTTCCTCCATGAGCCTGGTGAAGGTGAGGGAGCCGTTATGCCGCTTGTCGGCCGCCCTGATGGTCATGGCCCCGCCGGTCGTGTTCTCCGTCGTGGCGATATCGTTCCATATCGCCGCATCGAACAGTTCACGCATATATGCCAGGTCGACGTGCGCTTCCTCGTGACGGGTACGGTATTCATGCAACGCCGAGATCGCCGTCTGGTAGACGTCGTTATGGGCGATATCGGTGTCGGTCTTCCGTAGGGAAGCCATGAGCGGTGCCATCTGGGCGAGCACGCCCTTGCCGAATCCGTAGCGGAAGTCGGTATGGCTCAGACCCTTCTCAATCTGATGGGTGAAGAAGATGATGCGCGTCTCCAAGTGTTCCCGCCGCATGGAACCACGTCTGGCGTAACTGCGGCGGAACCGCTTCATCTGGTGGATGGTCTCATGTCGCAGCTTCATGTCGGCTTCGAGTCCGCGCAACCGCGCGATGAGGCTTTCGGGGATAAGTCGTTTGATGGTTTCCTTCATTCATGTGCTCCAAACCGTGGTTATTCGACGTCACTGCCCGAGTTCAGCGCCTCGGCGAGGAATTCCGCGCATCGCTCCTTCTCGACGGCGAGTTTCGGACGTACATCCGTGAAGTCAATGGCCTCATCGGACCACTGCACGCCTTCGATGAGCTGTTGCCGCTCCAATCCGCAGGTGGCGAGCAGCGAACTCATGCGATCGTCCATGTTCACTTTGCCGTTGTGGATGCCACGGACCACGTGGAACTGTTTCTCGAACAGGATGGAGAACGCGGTGCCGTGGAATGATGCCGTCAACACATGGTCGGCGTGACGGATGAGACTCAGGTAATGGTTGGGTGCGGCCACATCGAGCATGTGGAAGCCGTATTTCTCCAAGCCATACGACTTGTTGCCGGTGAACATCACGTATACAGGCAGTCCGGCTTCCTCGGCGTACGCCTGCACGGCCTTGGCGGCGCTGTCGTTGAGTTCGATGGAGTCGATGGCGTAGTAGAAGATGTACGGCTCGTCGACCAGTCGCGGCGCGGTGATCTCCTCATAGTCAGCCTGTTCGAGCAGCAACGTCGGGTCGATGACCTGCGTCACCTGCTGGTCGATTAGTGGCTGGAGATATTCCTGGGCCGATTTCTCGCGGACGGAGACGGCCTGATAATCCGCAAGCAGGCTGCGGTACCGTTCGGCGAGCGCCGTATCGCCCTGCTTGTCGAGGATGTGGCCGCCCATGCTGGAAGCGTAGGAGATCTTCGGTTTCGTATGCACGAAGTCGAGGAAATAGGCGTCGCTGTAGTCCCAGGCGTCCATGTTCCAGATCTGGTCGCTGCCGGAGACGAACACGTCGTATTGCGATTCGAGGTCTCCCATCTGCGACGGGTCCTCGTAGAACTTCGGTGTGAGCGTGAGCGCCGTATCAATCAGACTGGTGAAGTCGTCGTGGCGTCGCTGAATCAGCCTGTGATGGAGGAACGCATAGAGGTTCTTGGCGATGTCCTTCGGGCCCGAGACCTTCTTGTAGACGTCGTAAAGGTACTGCTGGCGCGGTGTGGAGAAGTTGATGATGTCACAGCCGTGGCCGAGCTGCTGAATCTTGCGCTGCGTGGCATATGCCTGCAGAAACGATCCGTTGTTGTGCGCGGCATGATAGGTGATGAGCGCTGTTTTCCTGGTCATGGACGGTCCTTACTCGGGTGGGTTGTTACTTGCTGACGTTGTTCAACAGTGTTCGCCACTGTTCGATGATCGCCGGCTTGCCGAAGCGGTCGGCGTCGTCGAGGGCGTGGGCGGCGTAGGTCTTCCGTCGTTCGGCGTCGTCGATCAGCCGGTTGATGGCGGCGGCGGTCGCGTCGATGTCGCCGACGGCGGTCAGGACGCCGTTGACGCCGTCGGCCACGATTTCGGCGGGGCCGGTCTCGCAGTCGAAGCTCACGATGGGCAGCCGGTGCGCCTTGGCTTCGAGCAGCACCATGGGCAATCCCTCGAACCGTGACGTCATGACAAACATGGCGGCCTTGCGGTAGTAATCCCCCATGTTGTCCACACGGCCGGGGAAAACCAGCCGTCCGGCCAATCCGGCCTGTTCGGTTTTGCGTTCGAGCATTGCGCGGTCCTCGCCTTCGCCGGGCACGACCCAGCGCCAGCCGGGATGCTGTGGCAGCACCTTGGCGGCCACGTCCACGAGCATGTCGAAACCCTTCTGATAGGTCAGGCGTCCGGAGCTGAGAATCATGCGGGAGTCGGCGTCGTACTGCGGTTCCGGCGTAATCGTCTGCATCGGGTTCGGAATGGCGACGATCGGACAACGCAGTCTGAGATTGCTGCCGTACAAGCGTTTGTCGGCCTCCGTCAACGTGACGATGGCGTCGGCCCGGCGCGCCGCCCACCGTCGCGTGAGCTTGCGGTAGGGCACACCGGGATTCTGATTGAAATTGAAGTGCTCCCACGAGATGACCTTCACGCCGGTTCCGCGTCGCAACGGCAGGGAGTACATGTCGAGGATGCCGTCGATGTCGACGAGCACGTCGATGTCGTGACGTTCGACGAGTTTTCGCAGGCGTCGGACCGTGTCGAAGTAATGCTGGATGCCGTGGGTGACGGTCGGGTACACGGTATGGCGTGCGATGCGTTCGTCGATGGCGAAGAACGGTTCGGCACGCTCCTCGAAAAGACTGATGAAGCAGATGGCAAAGGATTCTTCGGCCCGGCCATCGCCTCGCCCGGCATGACGTGACGAATCGACCAACGCGTTGGCAATCATGATGGATACGTTTTCGGTGCCTCCGGAACGGGTGATGTCACCGGAGAAGAACGCGATACGACGGGTCATCGGGAGGCTCCTTCCCGCGCGGGCTGCACAGCGTACCGTTCATCGGGAGTACGGGACTCGCCGAGGTTATGGCAATAGCCCGCGGTCGCATCATCCCGATGCATCACACGGGCGGGATTACCGACGACGATGCTGTGGTCGGGCACGTCGAAGTTCACGTAGGCGTTCGGCGCGATAAGTACGTCATTGCCGATACGGACGTTGCCTACAATGACCGCATTGGAGCCGACCCATACGCGGTTACCAAGCGTCGGCACGCCGATGCGGCGGCCGCGGTTCTCCTGTCCGATAACCACGCCAGGACTGAGATTCACGTTGCTGCCAAGCGTGGCCTTGCCGTTGACGATGACCGTACCACGATGGCCGATGAACAGACCGTATCCGATATCCGTACCGTATCCGATCTGGAAACCGGTCTTCTTGGACAGGACCAGCAACCGCCACCGATACCAGTAGTGGAGCGGGCCACGAGGATGCGCCTGCGCCTTGCGCAGAACGGTCGTATAGCGGAATCCCTGCTGCACGAGCCGGAGCTTCAGATGGAAACAGAAGCCCGGCTTGCACCCGTATCGTCGTGCGTCGGTGCCAATCAGCTGTTTGACGTCGAGCCGTGTGGAATCACCCATGTCATACCGCCCTTTCCACGATGTCGTCGCTTTTCGGCGCAAAGAACGGCAGTCGCTGGTTACCGCTCAGAATCAGCAGATGCAATACGGGGAATGTGGCGGACTCGTGTCTCACCCACGAACCGAAGTCAGGCTCGAAAATGAACGACGCCAACGCATAGCCGATGAACACACACAACGCCAGGAACTGCGACTTGTCACGCACCTTGTTGATCTGCCGCAGCAGACGGATCATATAGAACGTGATGAGCAATTGGAAGCAGAAGAACGGCAGGTAGTACAGGCCCTTGACCATCAGTTCGACCGGCAGCAGCATGCGTATGGCGTTGACGAGATAATTCGCCATGAAGATCGGCAGGCCGTCGCCTGGAATCCAGTTCTTGATCAACGTCTGCGAATCGGCGCTGCCGTCGAAGGCCGTAAGGTAGCCGGCACGCAGACCAATCATCTGCTGGTATTCACTCGGCATGACGGCTTGTGCGACCACCATTATCGCGTAGATGCCCAGGAAGCAGATCACGCAGATGGCGGCGACGGTCGGCGCGTTGAAATCGCCCCTGCTCAGGCGGAACACGGAAAGCAGCACGAACACAAACAGCACCAGGGCGGCTATCAGCACGTAATATTCGCGGAAGAACGTGCTCTCGTAATACAGCACCGCACAGCTCAGGCCGATCTTCAGTATCGAACTGTCGATCGGCAAAATGAGGATGATATAGACGGCGAAGAAGAACGCGAACTGGATGATGTCCTTGCCGATGTTGAACACGTAGATGTTCAACAGGCCCGTCGCCGCCAGAATGAACACCGATTGGAGGAAGTCGGGGCTGTCCACGCGGATGACCATCACAAACACCAGGATGGTGAAGATGACGCCGAGCGTGAACGACCAGTCGAGCATGGTCCGGAAGCCGAACACGTTCAGCGACTTGAACAGGTCGGCGGCAACGCGATATGTACCCTCCCACTCATCCACGGTGGCGGAGTCGATGGACATGCCCACGATGCGGTTGTTGTCGTAGAAGTACTTGTCCGGCAGCACATACGCGACCATGATCTTCGCCACGATGGCGACGATGGGCACCAATGCGAGCACGACGTTCTTGTCGCGTGCGGCACGGCGGCGCAGGGCCAGCTGCGTGGCCTTGCGTGTCGGGTGGTGATGCCGGCGGCCCGTGTTCGGGGCTTCGGCCGGGAGGGACCGGGATTGGCTCTGGCTCATGCGCGGCTCCCGCCCGCCTTCGCCGGTTCCGCCAAACGTTCCGCCTTCGCCAATGCCGTCAGATAGAACTTCTGCAGCCACGTGGCGTTGGCGACGATGTCGAAGCCGGCCTTCGTCACCAGTTCAGGGCCCTGCGTGCGGTCGGCGACCTTCGGCGCCTCGGCCTGGGCGAGGATGCGCCTCGCCCATTCGGCCGGTTCGGCGTCCAACGGCACGATCTGCACGGTGCCGGTCACGTCGCACTGGGCGGGCACGCGGTCGGAGATCGTGCACGGCAGGCCGGCGGACTGCGCCTCAATCATCGTGACGGGCAGTCCCTCGAACAGGCTTGGCAGCACGAACGCGTCCATGCCCTGCATGAGACGGTCCACGTCCTCGCGCACGCCGAGGAAGCGCACGGCGTCATGCAGGCCGAGTCCGTCGACCTTGGCGCGGATGCGGTTCTTCAGTTCGTCGTTAAGCTCGCCACCGCCGACCAGCCACAGTTCGCTGTCCGGACGCATGCGATGCACCGCGGCGAAGATGTCGATGAGGAACTCGTGGTTCTTCTGCGGGAAGAAGCGGCCCACATGGCCAAGGACGAACGTGCCGTCGCCGGTGCCGATCTCGGCGCGCACTGCGGCGGCGACGGCCGGGTCGTAGCGGTATTGCGCGGTGTCGATGGCGTTGCGCTGCTGGATCACGCGGCCACGGTTCCTCTCACCGAACAGCCAGTCACCGGCCTCCTCGCCGCACGCGAACATATGCGTCACGTATTTCGGCAGGCGGAAGCGGAAGTACTCGCGGAAGACCGACTTCACGTCGAAGCCGACCGGACGGTTGTGCGCGTGCGCGATGCGTACGGGCACGCCGAGCTTCGCGGCCTCGCGCAGGCCGAAATAGCTGCGCTCCTCAAGATTGGAATGGATGATGCGGTATTCGGGGTGTTTGCGCAGGAAGTCGCGGATCTGACGCTTGTATCTGCCGAAATACTGCGGATACATCGGGCACATGCGGTAGATATGGCCACCCATCGCCTCGATCTCGTCCTCGTAGGCGGCGCGGTACTCGCGGTTGACGAGGAAATCATACGTGACCTTGCTTCGGTCCATATGACGCATGTAGTTCATCATCATGGTCTCGGCGCCGCCGCGGTCCATGACGGTGTCGAGCACGAGCACGCGGGTCGGGGATGATGCTGCTGCGGAGGTTTCGACCTCTCCCCCGGCCGGCTTCGCCGACGGTCCCCTCGTCTGAGGGGACGTGGAGGAATCGGCGACCGTGGCGGACGCCCCGTCGCGACGGATGGGTTCCACGTGGAACGTCGCGTCCATACGGACGACGGAGTCGGCGGGCACGTCGCCGGAGATCACGCAGCCGGCGCCGATGACGGCGTTGTCGCCGATCGTCGAGCCCTTGAGGATCGTCACGTTGCTGCCGATCCAGCAATGGCGGCCGATGGTCACGGCCGCCTCGGAATATCCCTGCTCCTTGATGGCGAGGGACGGGTCGGCGAACCGGTGGTTATGATCGTACACGTGCACGTTCTCGCCGAAAATGGTCTCGCTGCCGACGGCGATGCGTCTGCGTGCATGCAGGCCGCATCCGTTGTTGAAGAACACGTTGTCGCCGATGACGATCTCGCCGCCGTTCTCCACGGTGGCCTGGAAGCCGCGGCGCATGTGGAACGCCTTGCCCCAACGCATGTGCCGGCCGTATACGACGCGGTACAGCGCCTTCAGCAGCAGGCCGGTGAACCGGTACCATGCCTTGATGATGATCATCGTCGGACCTCCTTGACGGCGTCCTCCGAACGCAGTTCCGCCGCGGAGGGCAGCAGTTCGCCGCGATAATGGCGGGCGATGTCGCGCACCATCTGCGAGGCGAGGAACCGTCGGAGGAATGTTTCACGTGTAACATCGCGGCCCGGCGGGTCGTCCAGCAGGGCCGTCACCGCGGCCGCGCCCGCCTCCGCGTCACCGACGGGGAACAGCGAGCCGTTGATGCCGGGGTTCACGACCTCGTTGTTGCCGACCGCGTCGGTGGCCGCCACGGGTACGCCGGCACGCAGCGATTCGATGAGCGAATACGGCATGCCCTCGTACAACGACGTCAGCAGATACACGTCGAACGCGGCGACCATGGTCTCGGCGTCGGCGCGGTAGCCGAGCACATGCGTATGTGAGGCCACGGCGTCGCCGCATCCACGCCAGTATGCGAGGACGTCGGATTCCATCGGACCGTCGCCCATATACACGAAGTGGACGTCGGGGCGGCGGCGGACGACCTCGGCGGCGATGCGCGCGAACGTCATCGGATCCTTCTGCTCGACCAGTCTGGCGGTCACGCCCACGACCGGCGCATAATCGGGGATGCCGAGCCCGCCGAATCCGAGGGCCGCACGGGCGTCGGCGCGCGACGGCACGGGAACGTCGGGGATGCCGTTGACGATCACGCGGAACTTGCCGGGCTCGTCGAGCCGGGCCGCGAGCGCGGCGCGCTTCTCCCCCGCCGAGACGTTGAACGTCAGCGTGGTGGCGTGGCGGCTGAACCAGCGTTCCAGCGCGGTGAACACCATGCGTTTCCCGCCGGAGAACTCGGGGGCCATGAACGAGTAGGCGTGCGGCGTGTAGAAGACGAGCGGCGTGCGTTCGAGCCTGGCGGCGAGGCGTCCGATGATGCCGGCCTTGGAGCTGTGGCAGTGCACCACGTCGGGGCGGATCTCGCGGATCACGGCGCGCACCTGGCGCAGGGCGGCCAGCTCGCGCAGGGGGCTGATGCTGCGCACGAGCGCGTCGCACGGGATCAGCCGGGCGCGGTGCCGCAGGTCGGGCAGGTCCTCGATGAATGATGCGTCGAGCCGTGATGTGCCGTGGATGAGCGTCACGTCGAACCGTTCCTGGTCGAGTCCGCGGATCAGATCGACGACGTGCCGGCGCGTCCCGCCCTGGGACTCCAGCACCATCACCACCTTCGTCTTCCTCATGATGTGCCTCCGGACTCCCCTACTCGGCCTCGGCGTCCTTGCGGTGCCGGCGGCCCTTGCCCGGCCTGCCTCCGGCCGGGGACTTCCCGCCGTCCGCGTCGGCGTAGTAGTAGTACTTCGATTTGCTGCGCTTGCCGGCCTCGGCGTAGTTGACGACCACGCCCATCACGGGCACGTTCACCATCTCGAGTTCGGCGGCCACGCCACGCAGCGACTTCTTGGTGGCCACGTTCTGTCCGACGACGAGCACGAGCTTGGCGCCTTCCTTCGCGAAGATGGCGGCGTCGTTGGCCACGTCCATGGGCGAGGTGTCGACAATCACATGGTCGTATTCGAGCGCGAACCGCTCCAGCAGCGCGAGCATGGTCTTGGAGCCGAGCAGCAGGCTCGGGTTCGGCGACTTCTTGCCGGCGGGCAGCACGTGGAAGTTCTCCTTCCAGTACCTCTGGATGGCCAGGTCGGCCTCCACCTGGCCGGTGGCGAGGTTCGTGAGTCCCACGGCGTCGCTGATGCCGAGGTACTGGCCGATGGACGGCTTGCGCAGGTCGGCGTCGATGAGCAGCACCTTCTCGCCCTTTTCGGCGTAGGCGGCGGCGAGGTTCACGGCCAGGGTGCTTTTGCCTTCGTTGGGGCCGCCGGAGGAGACGACCACGAGATTGCCTCCGGCCATGTCCTTGGGGATGACGAACGAAAGGTTCACGGCCACGCGGCGGATGTCCTCGGCGATCGCGCCGGCGGGCTGCGCCACGATGACGGGCGCGCTGCCGGCGAGCAGCTGGTTCTTCGGCAGGTTGCCGATGACCGGCGCCTTGACGTACATCTGGATGTCGGCGACCTGGCGGATCTTCTTGTCCATGAAGTTCAGCGCGAGCGCCACGATGACGGCGAGCACGAATCCGGCGAGCGCGCCCTTGAACGCCCCGCTCTTCACGTTCGGCGAGGTGGGTGTGCTGGGCGCGTAGGCCTTCTGCACCACGGAGAACTTGATGGGCGTGGTGAGCTTGCCGCCGTCGTCGGTGTAGAGGTTGTTGATGATGAGGTTGTTGAGCGTGGTGGCCACCTCGTTGGCGATCTGCGCCGACTCCTTGGGGTCGCTGCTGTTGGCGCTGATGGTCATGAGCGTGGTGTCGCCGTTGGCCACGGCGGCCACGTTGGCGGCGAGCTCCTCGGTGGTCATGTCGAGGCCGAGATTGTCGATGACGGGCTGGAGCACGGATTCGGTCTTGACGAGGCTGGTGTAGGTGCTCATCTGCCGTTGGATGGCCTGGGAGTCGTTGTTCACCGACCCGAGGTCGGTGGTCTGGGTCTGCAGGCGCACGAACACCTGCGTGCTGGCCGTGTACACCGGCGTCTCGGATTTGACGGCCCAGGTGACGCCGCCGGTGACCGCCACGAGGATGGCGAGTTCGAGCAGCAGGTACTTTTTCAGTACGTTGAGCAGGTCGAATATGTTCATTGGTCGTTCTCCTTGATCAGGGGAGTCTGATGGATGGTCATGGCGGTGCCGGCGGCCTTTTCGGAGGTCTGCACGGTCACCGAAAGCGTTGCGGTCCCGCCTGGCTTGAGGGTGATCTTCTTGGCACCGACGGTCAGTCCGTTGTGCGTGGCGATGGTGTCGAAGCCCTTGCCCGCATTGGAGCCGCCGCTTATCGTCCAGTTGACGAGGCGTCCTCCGGCGGGCGCGTACACGTAGACGACGGTGGCGATGTCGCCGGGGGTGACGTCGTATCCTTCCGACATGCCTTTGCCGGTCACGTAGTCGGGCAGCGAGGCCACGTCGGCCGCGTTGACGGTGTTGGTCAGGCGTATGTCCACGACGCACTGCTGCGCGCCGGATGCGAGCGTACGGGTCTTGCGGCTGGCCACGGTGCGGTCGAGGTACCAGCTCATCTTGCCCTGGGTGCCGTCGGAGAGGTAGACGCCGGTGTTGGGTTCGGCGGGTTTGGTGGCGAGTTCGCCGGCGATGGCCGTGTCGTGCAGCTGCTCCTGTTCGGCGCTGCGCACCGACCAGACCTTGAGGTGGCCCTGTGTGGTCGACCGCATGACGGCGTTGAGCAGCGCCGCGGAGTTGCCGCCGTCGGCCGCGTGCAGGATGTGGTCGAACGACTGTTTGGCCACGGTGGAGAACAGGGCGTCCTGTTCGTCGGGGGTGCGGTTCTCCATGTAGGCGTCGTGCAGCAGGTACCGTGTCGTGTTGGAGCCGTCGAGCGTGAGTCCGTCACTGGTCTTCACGCCGCCGGTCACGGCGAGCAGGTTCTGCAGCAGGCATGGGTCGATCATGACGACGCCGCTGATGGGCTGCTTGTGCTCCTTCTCCCACATGGCCTTGGCGATGGCGGCGGCGCGCGGGTAGTCGGGGGTGAAGTTCACGTCATGCGGCTTGGTGAGCAGGTTCCTCCCGAACAGGGCGGTCTCGTCGTCCTGTGCCTCCAGCACGGGGGACGACAGCTGCGGCAGCGTGCTTTCCGAGACGAAGTCGGAGAGCGTGAACCGGCCGTTGTTCACGGTCAGCGTGCCCCATGAGCCGGGCAGTCCGCCGGTCGGGCGCACTTCGGCGTTGTTCTGCGCGATGACGAGGTACGTGCGCGGGCCGGAGTCGTTGAGGTCGAGCATGGACGGCGCCGCGTTGGCGATGCGGGCGACGACGTCCACCTGGTCGGCGAGGTCGGCGAATCTGCCGCGCGCGTTGTCCAGCGCGTCGGCGACCTGCGCGATGTGCGGCGCGGGCACGCGGCCGAGGTCGATTTCGGCGTCGCCGATCACGCGGCTGGCCTGGGCGAGGTCGTCGGCCGAATCGGCGAGGCCGGGCATCGACACCGCGCCGTCGCGCACGCTGATGGACGTCACCGACAGGTTCCCGGCCGCGCGGCCCAGCTGCGGCAGCGCGTTGACGGATACGTCGTGCATGATGCCGACGGTCTCGCGCACGGCGTTCACATCGTCGCCGAGCACGGGCACCATGCCGAGCACGCGCCATCCGAATCCGCTGGTCTGCGCATAGGCCTTGTCGACGCCGTCAGACAGCCGCGTCATGCCGGCCTTCGCCGCGTTCGCATCCCCGCTGCGGATGGCGGCGGGTATGGCGGACGCCCCTTGGGAGGCTTCGGCCACGGCGCGCTTCACCTGCAGCGCGGAGTAGCCCATGTACGCGCCGTATGCGGCGAGCGCGAGCAGCAGGGCGAGTATGGCGAGCAGTATGCGGCGCACGCGTCGGCGCCGCCGGATGCGGGCCACGTGTTCGGCGCTCATGCGCCGGCGTCGCGGCCTGGCCCCCTGGCTGGTGTCGTTCAGCACGTCCTGGGAGAAGCCCTCGAGGTTCGGCTGCACGATGTCGTTGTCGGTGTTCTTCGTATCGTTCGTCGGCATCAGTAGGCACCCTTATGCGTGATGACCACGCCTATGGTCTTGAACAGTATGGTGAGGTCGCCGGTGATGGACCAGTCCTGCACGTAGGAGACGTCGAGCTGTTCGGATTCCTCGGCGGTCAGGTTGCTGCGGCCTGAGACCTGCCATGGGCCGGTGATGCCGGGCTTGACGTACATGCGCGTGGCGTACAGCCGGTTGTATCGGGCGTGCTCCTCGGGCAGCGGCGGGCGCGGCCCGACGACGCTCATGTCGCCGCGCAGCACGTTGAGGAACTGCGGCAGTTCGTCGATGCTCCATTTGCGGATGAACGATCCGACGCGGGTGATGCGCGGATCGCGTTTCATCTTGAAGATGAACCGGTCGGTCTGACCGGTCTCCTCGGCGAGTTTCGCCTTCAATTCGTCCGCATTCGTGACCATCGACCGGAATTTGATCATATGGAACGGCTTGCCGCGCAGTCCGATGCGTCGCTGCCCGTAGAACACCGGCCCGCCGTCGTCGAGTTTGATGGCGATGGCCGTCGCCGCCATGATGGGCGAGGCGACGATGATGGCCAGCGTGGCGAGCACGAGGTCGAGGCCGCGTTTGACCATGCGCGTGCCGAATCCGTATTGCGGCAGTCGCAGCGTCAGCACGGGCATGCCCTGGATGTTGCGCAAGTACAACCGGTGCGCGCCCATGTCGGCCGCTCCGGCGCTGAGCGCGATCTCGATGCCCAGCGACTCCACCGCCAACGACAGCACGTTGAATTCCACGGAGTCGCGGCGGATCACGTCGCAGATGAGCAGCGTCTGTACGTTCATGTCGACGGCGACGACGCCGAGGTTCGCGTTGTACGGCAGCACGGTCAGACCGTCGTCGATGTCGACGTCGGCGGGAATCGGCATCGACATGACGGTTTTCGTCTTCGGATCGATGCCGATGGGGCATACGGCCACCGGACGGTAGTTCATCTGCGTGCGCTCGCGGAGCCGTCCCAGCGTCCTGGCGATGCAGGCCGGCGAACCGATGACGATGGTCGCGTAGGCGAACCTTCCGTCGCCGCGACGCCGCACGATGACGCGGCGCGCGACGAACCGGGCGGCGACGGTGAACGCCAGCGTGAGTGCGGCAGAGGCGGCCATGATGTGCAATGGCAGGGGCAGACCGGCGACGTAGTTGAACGCGGCCTGGACGACGAGCAGCTTGACGACGCCCTCCACGATCCGGTAGTTGACCTGATATCCGTCGCCCATGATGTGGCGATGGTAGATTCCGGCGCTGTGCAGGCACGCCACGTATATCAGGGCGCACAGCACCATCAGCATGCCGGCGAGCAGTTCGCTGACCATGCCGTCGTCGTCGGGCATGTAGGAGAACGGTTCGTATGCGAACATGATGAGGTTCGCGAACACCAGCATCGACCCGTCCACGACCATGAGCACGAGGTTGACGAAGAACCGCCAATACAGCACCTGCGACGCCTGTCGGGCGCCGGTGAGTTCCATGGGATTGCAGTATCGGACGTCCGGCGCGGTTTCGGCGACGGCGACGTTGCCATCGGACGTTCCCGACGCCGATGCGGGGGATGTGTTCGGGGATTGGCTGCGGTCCCGCAAATACCGCTGACGGTCCTGTTTCAATCGCCACCCTTCCTCGACGCCGTCATACCCGCATTCTCTTCATATTGGGGGTATGCACCATTCGATAACTATACGATATAAGCCTTACAAAAAACGTTCTACATGATGTTAGTGATAACACTTCACAACCCCTCTATATTATCCAACACATCGCCACCAAAAGGGGGTGAACTAAGCGCACAACCATGTGACCAGGTACGACCACGTGACCAACCACCCTCTGTCATCCTAAGTAAAGGCCGGAGCCCCCTTCTGCTCGCGTTGGACATGGCGTCAGCCAGATGTCATCCCGAGCGAAGGCCGGAGCCCCTTTCTCCACTGTCATCCCAAGCGAAGGCCCACCCTCTCCCTTTGTCATCCCGAGCGAAGGCCGACCTCCCTTTTTGTCATCCTGAGCGAAGGCCGCCTTCCCCTTTTTGTCATCCTGAGCGAGCGTAGCGAGTCGAAGGATCTTGAGGTGGCGAAGAGGATCCTTCGACTTCGGCCTGCGGCCTTCGCTCAGGATGACAAAAGAACTACGCTCCTCCAGAACGATAAGGACCACGCTCCTCCAGAACGGCAAAAGGACACTACGCTTCGCTCAGGATGACTTGGGACGGCACGCTCTCTCAAGACGTCAACGGGACGGACCGTGGGAATTGTCCGTCTCTTTGGCCTATTTGACCCCGCTTGGCGGTACATTGTCGCTTATGCCGACTTTTGATTTGGGACTTGAACACGTTTCGCTTGCTTTTGCCACCAAAACGATTTTCACCGACGTGACGCAGGGCGTCTTCGAGGGCGACCGCATCGGCATCGTCGGCCGGAACGGCGACGGCAAGTCCACACTGCTGCATCTGTTCAATGGCACGTTGGAGCCGGATTCAGGCCGCGTCTCCATTCGCGGCGGACTCACGTTCGGCATGCTCGACCAGCGCGACCCGCTTGACGACAACGCCACCGTGCGCGAGGCCGCGCTCGAGGGCCGCGAGGACTACGAGTGGGCGGCGGAGACCAAGTCACGTGAGATCGTGGAGGCGCTGCTGGGCGGCATCGACCTGAACGCGCGCGTGGGATCGCTGTCCGGCGGCCAGCGCCGCCGCGCCGACCTCGCCCGCCTGCTGCTCAAGGATTGGGATATTCTCGCGCTTGACGAGCCGACGAACCATTTGGACGTGGTCACGATCCACTGGCTCGCCGAGCATCTGAAGAACCGTTGGTCGTCGAACGCCGGCGCACTGCTGCTGGTGACGCACGACCGTTGGTTCCTCGATGAGGTGTGCGAGTCGATGTGGGAGGTCCATGACGGCACGATCGAGCCGTTCGAGGGCGGCTATTCGGCGTATATGCTGCAGCGTGTGGAGCGTGACCGTCAGGCCGATGTGCGTGAGACGAAGCGCCGCAATCTGGCCCGCAAGGAGCTGGCGTGGCTGACGCGCGGTGCCCGTGCGCGGTCGACGAAGCAGAAGTTCCACGTGAAGGCCGCGCGTGAACTCATCGCCGACGTGCCTCCGATGCGCAATACGCTGGAATTGAAGCAGATGGCGACGTCGCGTCTGGGCAAGCAGGTGGTGGATCTCATCGACGTCACCCAGATCTTCTCGTCCCGCGAGCACGCACTGTCGGAGAGAGCCGCCGGCGAAGGGCATGCCGCCCCCGACGTCGTCGACGCCATGTATGCGGAGCCGCAGCCGCGGGGTTCGGTCGAGGTGGCCGTGGATACGCTGGCCGATCCGCGTCTGGTGGATGCCGGTGTGCCCGAGGCCGTGGAGGCCGCCGCCAAGGCGCGTGCCGAGGCGGAGGCACTGGCCCGCGAGCAGGGCGTGGCCGAGGTGGCGGTGAAGCCGGAGGTCACGTCCGCGGCGCAACGCGTGACCGTCTCCGGCCGCAAGATTCTCGACGATGTGACGTGGCTCATCGGCCCTGGCGACCGTATCGGCATCGTCGGCGCGAACGGCGCCGGCAAGTCCACGCTGCTCAAGCTCATCGACGGGTCGATCACACCCACCGTGGGTCATGTGAACATCGGCAAGACGGTGAAGTTCGCGGTGCTTTCGCAACGGCTTGACGAGTTGGAGAAGCTCGGCAAGTACAAGATCAAGGAAGTGCTGAGCCGCTATAAGCCGAGCTACATCGTGGAGGGCAAGGAGGTGACGCCCGGACAGCTGATGGAGCGGCTCGGGTTCTCGTCCGCGCAGCTGATGACGCCGATCCGCGACCTGTCCGGCGGCCAGAAGCGTCGCATGCAGCTGCTGCTGATTCTGTTGGACGAACCGAACGTGCTCGTCATGGACGAGCCCGGCAACGACCTCGACACCGATATGCTCGCCGTGATGGAGGACCTGCTCGACACCTGGCCGGGCACGCTCATCGTGGTCTCCCACGACCGGTATCTGCTGGAGCGTGTGACCGATCAGCAGTTCGCATTGTTCGACGGCAAGGTACGGCATCTGCCCGGCGGCGTGCAGGATTATCTCGACATGGTCGAGCATATGCAGAAGGAGGCCGCAAACGGAACCTCCAATGGCAGCGGCAAGCCCTCCGGCGAGGCCGGTTCCGGCAAGGATTCCGACGACGCCAAACCGAAGCTGTCGGGCAAGGAATACCATCAGGTCACGCGCCGCATCTCGGCCATCGAACGCAAGCTCGCCAAGCTCGAGGAGCAGAAGACCAAGCTGGAGGAGCAGATGGCCGCCCACGACCCGACGGACT
This sequence comes from Bifidobacterium pluvialisilvae, assembly GCF_019331695.1. Taxonomy (GTDB): domain Bacteria; phylum Actinomycetota; class Actinomycetes; order Actinomycetales; family Bifidobacteriaceae; genus Galliscardovia; species Galliscardovia pluvialisilvae. The sequence continues at coordinate 69,471 of NZ_JAHBBI010000002.1, read as the reverse complement.
TCGAGGGACTGAACAAGCTCAATGAGCAGATGAAGGCCCTCACCGCCGAAAACGACGACCTCGAAGCGGAATGGATGGACCTCAGCGAACAGATCGAGTAGCCGGCTGAGAAGGGCGGGGGTGTCATGTGTTTCTCGATACGCTCCGGGCCGCTCAGGCCAAGTCTTTACGATCGCGAAACACATGACATCCCACATGCCCGCCATCCCGAGCGAGCCACCTTTTGCCATCCTGAGCGGAGGACGAAACGTCTCAACCCATGTCATCCTGAGCGAAGGACGTAGTCCGGAGTCGAAGGATCTTTGACCACCCGGCGAGCAGATCCTTCGACTCGCTCCGCTCGCTCAGGATGACATAACGAGTCCACGCTCGCTCAGGATGACAACAAAGCACAGCTCCAGCTCCTCTCATTCATGAGGGAGCCAGCGAGTAGGAGCGACTCAGCAACCCGGCTCCCCTCAGCCAGCATCTTCCCACGGGTTCACCACGTCCACGCCGGTTCCTTCGAAATCCTTTACGTTCCGCGTGGCCACCGCCGCTCCACGCGACCGCGCTATCGCCGCAATCATCGCATCCTGCACGCCAATGGGATGCCCCGACCGTTCACGCATGGCGCATATCTCCGCGTAATCGATTGCCGCACTGCCATCAAACGCATAGATTCCGTCACCGAACAACGTCAACTGATAGTCGATGACCGACGATAACTGATTGCGCCTCTTACCCGCCGGCATACGACAGATGCCCCAAAACAATTCGGCCACGGTAATCGAGGTGACCGCCAAATCATCCATCGACTGCCGTCGAAACCACGAAACAACCTCGGGATTCGGATGAGGACGTACTGTCTCGCTAATGACATTCGTATCCAGAATAATCACGAGAGCCCTCCTCTTGCCCCGGTCAATCCACACCCATGCTCTCGCTCCGGTACAGAAAATTCCTCTTCGGTAAAGCCTTCAATATCATGCTGTCCCATAAAGGAACGCACCCGATCATAAAAATTGGTGTCCTCCATATCCCTCTGCACAAGACGCCCGGCAATGTAATCCTCAATCAGAGAACGGGCCTCCGCCTCCGCCGAGCGATTGTTGGCTTTCGCCACTGTCTTGAACTGCTCGATAACATCGTCATCCAGCCTGCGAATTGTCATCGTCCCCATATCAACCTCCCTGTTCCAATGCGGACCGCCTCATTCTCAGGCAGCCGCCATGCTGTCATTATGCTGTCATTTTCTATGCTAGCATATTGCTAGCACGAAAAACAAACGGAAGGTCCGCCGATTCCCGGTGTTCCTTTTCCCGCCGCATCGGTAGACTTATGTGCATTATGGCTGCTTTTACTTCTTTGACTGACCGTCTTTCGGGCGCGTTCAAGAACCTGCGTTCGAAGGGCAAGCTTTCCGAAGCGGATATCGACGGCACGATCCGCGAGATCCGCCGCGCACTGCTCGACGCCGATGTGGCGCTCGAGGTGGTGCGCGCCTTCACCGCCAAGGTGCGCGAGCGCGCGCTCGGCGCCGAGGTCTCGCAGGCGCTGAATCCGGCGCAGCAGGTGGTGTCCATCGTCAACGACGAGCTGACGAACATCCTCGGCGCCGGCGTGGACCGCCCGCTGAACTTCGCCAAGAACCCGCCGACGATCATCATGCTCGCCGGTCTTCAGGGTGCCGGTAAGACCACGCTGGCCGGCAAGCTCGGCTACTGGCTCAAGGACGCCGGCCATACGCCGCTGCTCGTGGCCGCCGACCTTCAGCGCCCGAACGCCGTCACCCAGCTGCAGGTGGTGGGCGAGCGCGCCGGCGTGCCCGTGTACGCCCCCGAACCGGGCGTGCAGGCGGCCGGTGACGATGTGACCTCCCCCGACCAGACCACCGGTGACCCGGTGAAGGTGGCCCGTGACTCCATCACGCTGGCCAAGGAGAAGCTTTACGACACGGTAATCATCGATACCGCCGGCCGTCTCGGCGTGGACGAGGCGCTGATGAAGCAGGCCCGCGACATCCGCGACGCCGTGCAGCCGAACGAGATCCTGTTCGTCATCGACGCGATGATCGGCCAGGACGCGGTGAAGACCGCGAAGGCGTTCGACGAGGGCGTGGACTTCACCGGCGTGGTGCTGTCCAAGCTTGATGGCGACGCCCGAGGCGGCGCCGCGCTGTCGGTGGCGAGCGTCACCGGCAAGCCGATCCTGTTCGCCTCGAACGGTGAGGGTCTCAAGGACTTCGAGGTCTTCCACCCCGATCGCATGGCCTCCCGCATCCTCGACATGGGCGACATCCTCACGCTCATCGAGCAGGCGCAGAAGGAGTTCGACGAGGAGGAGGCCCGCAAGGCCGCCACGAAGATCTCCGACGGCAGCTTCGGCCTCGACGATTTCCTCGACCAGCTCCAGCAGGTGCGCAAGCTCGGCCCGATGAAGAACCTGCTCGGCATGATCCCGGGCATGGCGGCGCATCGCAAGGAACTCGAGATGTTCGACGAGAAGGAGGTCGACCGCACGGAGGCCATCATCCGCTCGATGACCCCCGAGGAGCGTCGCAATCCGAAGATCATCGACGGTTCGCGCCGCGCACGCATCGCCTACGGTTCCGGCAATACGGTCTCCGCGGTGAACGCCTTGCTGCAGCGGTTCGAGCAGGCCGCGAAGATGATGAAGCGCATGAGCAACGGCTCGCGCGGCATCCCCGGCATGGGTGGCCCCGGCGGCGGCAAGAGCAGCCGCAAGGCCAAGAAGAACAGGAAGAACAAGAAGGGCCGTTCCGGCAACCCGATGAAGCGCGAGGCCGAGGAGAGGGCATTGCGCGAGCGGCTGGCCGGCAAGGGCAGGAGCGGCTCCAACGGCGGCTCGGCGTTCCAGAAGCAGCCACAGAATCCCGCATTGCCCGCGGGTCTGCAGATGGGCGAGAACGGCATGCCCGAGCTTCCGCCGAATCTTGGCGGTGGCCTCGGCGGCCTGTTCGGTCGCTGACGGTAGCATTTTCTTCAGCCAATTTCGTCCGTTTCGTTATCGGCTCCCCTTCCAGCGGAGGGGAGCCGTCTGCTTTCCCTCTCATCTCATGCCCGCGAAGAACCGTCCTTCACGCATTCCGTCAATTCCTCCGTTCCCTGTTCCAAGGAGCCGTACCGTGATTCTGTGGATTCCGCTTGTCGTCGTCGCCCTGTGGATGGCGTTGAAGTATCTACCGGCTGGCTGGGACCATCATCGTCCCCTGCCGGAGGCCATCGCGTTGGTCCCGCTGCTTGTCGCGCCAATCATCCTGCTGCTGGTGGTTGCGCTGGTCGTCCGTGCGTGGCCACAGGCAGTCATGGCCGTCGTGCTGCTGGTTATCCAACTGTTGTGGCAGCTGCCGTACGTCGTTCCCCTGCCCGGATTTACGACCGCGATGCTCGGCGTTCCCCTCCAGTCGGTCGCCGGCACGACGTTGCGTGATTCCGGATCCATGGAATCCGCCGGCCAATCGCCGACGACCATCCGCGTGATGACGGTGAATACGCGGTACGGCCGCGCGGACACGGGCACCATCATGCATCTGGTGAAGCAGGAGCATGTCGATGTGCTGGCCGTGCAGGAGGTTCATGGCGATCTCATCCATCGTCTTGAACAGTCGCATATCGACGATGAACTTCCCTACCGCGTTCTCGGCAAGGCAAGGGCGGACGACAATGCCGGCTCGAATGCGTTGCTCATGCGGTTCCGACCGGTCGAATACGCCGATTCATCGGTGGATATCAGAGCTGCCGCGGCTCCCGTGGCGAAGGTTCGTATCGGCGGGCAGTTGGTGGAGTTCGCGTCCGTGCATCCGAAGTCGCCGCCACGCAGCGGACAGGATTGGAGCGACGGCGTCCGTGCGCTCGGCGAATTCGCGAACCGTGCCGACGCATGCAATACGGCGACGACGCTGCGGGAGATGAGCGGCACTTCCGGCCTTCGTCATGACATTGATTCGTCGGATAATCCGAAACTGCCGACCGACGCCGACGGAACTCCGAAGCAGTATTCCACGGCCCCGCATTGTGCGGCCGTGGTGATGGGCGACATGAATTCCAGCGTGTTCCACCCGAGTTTTCGTGACGCGTTGCGTCACGGGTCGGGATTAGCCGATTCGTCATTGGAACTGCATCATGGATGGCATCCGACGTTCCCCGCCAGTTGGCCGACGTTCCCGGCGTTGATTGAAATCGACCACGTATTGCATTCGTCGGGCATAGTGGCGAAATCGGTGCGGACGGCACGAGTGCCCCGCACCGATCACCTCGCCCTCATCGTCAAACTCGAGGTGCAATAAAAGCTCCCTCTGACGAGCAGCCCCTTTTGTCATCCTGAGCGAGCGCAGCGAGTCGAAGGATCTTTCCACCAACTCCAGATTCTTCGACTCCGCGCTACGCGCTCCGCTCAGAATGACAGGGGCTCAGCAATTGGCTCCCCTCAATCATGAGGGGAGCCAATTGGATGAAGCTACTTAGCGTCCAGCTCACATCTCCCTGCGACGGGCGATGGCGAGCGCGGCGCCGGCTGCGGCGATCACGATGGCCGCCGTGGCGATCGTCGTGATCTCGGCACCGGTCTTGGCGAGCGGCTGCTTGACGGCCGTCCGCTTCACGGCCGTCTTCTTGGCGGCGGTGGCGGTGGACTTCGCCGAGGCGGCCGCCGTGGTCTTCGGAGCGGTGCCGCCGGGCACCACCGTCACTTCAAGCGTCGTCGGCGCAAGGCCTTCGACGGGCTTCCTGGTGTCGGGATCGAGCACCGAGAACGTGACCGTGGTCTTGCCGGGGGCGACGGCGACGAGCTTCTGGGTGTCCTGCAGCTCCTTGTCGGCGAACTTGGCGGTCTGGTCGAATCCGGCGACCTTCGCGTTGGAGGACGTCCACCGCGTGGGGATTCGGAAGTTGTTGCCCATGTTGACGTCCTGACCGGACTTGGCGTCGGAGGACGTCTTGCCGTTGGTGCCCTGCAGGCTCTTCACGTCGATGGTGCCGACGAGGTTGCGCGATTCGCCCACCTTGAGGGTGAGCTTGCCGTTCTTCACGTCCTTGCCGGTGATGGTGAGCTTGACTTCGGGGGCCGGCTGCGGGTTGGCCTCCTGCGTCCACTTGGCGTAGACGGTCGTGTCGTCGGTGAGCGTGAAGTCACTCCAGTCAACGGCCTTGGTCAGCGCCGCATCGGTGTACCAGCCGGCGAACTTGTAGCCCTGACGGGTCGGATCAGCGGGCTTGCTGGCCTTCTTGCCGGTTTCGACCTTCTGGGCCTGAGTCTCAGAACCGCCGTTCGACTCGAACGTCAGCGTGTAGGTCTTCTTGATGGGCTGTGCTTCGGTCTTGACGGCGAGCTTGACCGGCGTGGTGAGCGTCCACTTCTGAGTGGTGTTGTCGTAAGTGAAGGTGGCCGTGTAGTTGGTACCAGCCCACGTCTTGTCGAAATCGGTGGCCTTGACCGGCGGATTCAGCCAAGAGAATTTGCTCATCACCATGGTCCAGCCGCTGGACAGGTGGTCGGACTTCAGCGTGGCCTGTATCGTCCATGCACCGTTCGATTCCGCAGGCTCCGCGAAATCATAGCCGCCGAGGAACATATTAAGGTTCGTTTCAATCTGCGCGTTGTTGGCATCCGGTGCCACGACGACCACGGTGCCGTCCTGTCCGGCGAGGTTGTATTTGTTGACGGCAGGCGCGGTGGCGGCCGGACTGGTCTCGGGCTGCTCGCCGCTCTTCGACTGGGTTTCGGTCTTGGCGGCGGGAGTCTGCTGCGGGGCCGTGGTCTGGGCTTCGGTTGCAGGGGTCTTCGGGGCGGCGGACTGAGATTCGGTCGGCGTCGTCGGCTCGGCAGGAGTCTGCGGAGCGGCGGGCTCGGTGGCCTTCGGAGTAGCCGTTGCGGCCGGAGTCTTGTTTTCGGCGGCCGATGCGGCGGTCTTCGCGCTCTGCGTCGCCGCGGCACCCGTCTGCGACGGAGCCGACGTCGTCGCGCTCGTCGCAGCTTCCGACGTTTCGGTCTCGGCCGCGTTCGCCGCAATCGTCATGCCGAACGCCGGTACGATCATTCCCACAGTCAACAGTCCGGCAAGCGCCACCGATCCAACCCGCTTGCCCAGACGCCAATCATCATTCGTATTCCGTGTCATATTCGCATCCTTCCTCATGAAAGTCCCATCCCCACCAACGTCGTGGGGATGAATCTTCACCAGTTTCCATAGTAGGAGGGGAATCCAAACGGATCGCCGAGCCCTCGGGCCGGAAACATGAACTCTTGGCGAACAACGCAGGCGTCATTCGATTGACGTATCACGATTCGGCATCCCGGTGAATCGGCGGCCGTCGTCGTGACACAATATCCGCCATCGTGACACAATAGAGGGTCATGGACGTCATTGAGGAGTTTACGCACGGCAAGCACCGGGATCAGTCGCTCAACGAGGACGGGTACTACATCGGCGGCGGTTTCGCCGCCGTCATCGACGGGGTGACTAGCAAGGCGTCGGAACGCATCTGGATGCCCGCGCCGGGCGTAGTCGCGAAGGACACGCTGATTGCCGCCCTGGACGGCATCGTCCAGGAACAGCCGGCCGGTAGACCGAACGCAATCACCATGCGTGAGATGCAGCATCGGCTCGATGCCGCGCTGCATGCCCGCTATGAGGCGTCGCCGTTGTCTCCCGCGTTCTTCCGCCAGCATCCCACGGAACGTCTGCAGGCCAACGTCGTCGTCTATAGCGAGGCACGGCATGAGATCTGGTTGTTCGGCGACTGCCAGGCGATGATCAACGGCAAACGCATCCCCACGACGAAGAAGGTCGACATTCTGCTGGCCGAACTGCGCAGTTTCGTCTTCCAGGCACAGTCCGCCGGCCGTGCCGCCACCGGCGGCGAAGCCCCCGTGCCCCCGCCGCCAAGCGCCACGTCCACTGCGGTGTTCGCCGATCCGGGCCGCGACGCCATCATGCCGTTCCTCAAGATGCAGACGAATTTCGCCAACCAACGCGGCGAATACGGGTATTTCGTGTTCGACGGCTTCACCGACCCGCAGTATCCGATCTACGTGGCGCCCGTGCATGACGGTGACGAGGTCGTGCTCGCCAGCGACGGCTATCCCGTGCTGCGACGCACCCGTGACGCCTCCGAGGCCGAACTGCTGCGCCTGCGCCGCAAGGACCCGCTGCTCATCCGCGAGTTCAAAGACACCAAGGGCTTCTCCCCCACGCTCGAATCCTTCGACGACCGCACGTACGTACGATTTGTGGTATGAGCGTGGTGTGAGCGGATTCCGTCAATGTCGTGCGACGTCGATTGACGTCGTATGACGCATCCCCGCTAGACTGATTCCCATGTCGAATGAACTCGTGAGCATCATCGTGCCGGTGTACAACGCGGAGAAGTATCTGCGGTACTGTCTGGATTCCATCGTCGGTCAGTCATACCGGAATCTGGAGATCATTCTGGTGGACGACGGCGCGGAGGATTCCTCGGGGACGATCTGCGACGAATACGCAGCGCGCGATTCGCGAGTGCGCGTAATCCATCAGGAGAACGGCGGCATCGCCAAGGCGCAGAACGCGGGATTGGACGCCGCGACCGGCGCATACATCGCATTCGCCGACAACGACGACATTCTCGACCGATGCAACATCGAACTGCTGCTGCACGCGTTGGAGTCCACTGGCGCGGCGATGAGCAAGGCCCGCTGGCAGCAGGTCGGCGTCTCGCAGATTGCCGACACGGTGGCGCAGGCCGCCGTCGGCGCCGAGCCGCCGGAAACGACGACTGTGTTCCGCAATCCTCTGCTCGCCTATCAGACCGTGTTCTGCAAGTCGCTGCGCCTGATCGGCAGCGCACTCGGCCGCCATACCGAGGCTCGCTACTTCAACGAGGCCAACTGGTGCCGCCTATACCGTCGCGAACTGTGGGACGGCATCAGGTTCCCTGAAGGGATGTATGCGCAGGACGTGATGGTAGCCGGCGAACTCTACTCCCGTATGGACAAGGTCGTCGACGTGGATGAAGTCCTCTACTACTGGCTGCAGTCGTCCGGTTCCGTCACCCATGCCGAACGCAGTTTTGGTTTCTACCACGACAACGCGGCCGCCGGCATCGCCAACTTCCGTCACGCGCTCAATGAGGGCGTGACACCGGCCCGCAGTTATTACACGCTGGTCGGCTCCGTGGCGGAAGAACGTACTGCCCCGGACTTTGAAGCCCCCGAAAGTCAACGACAATACGAAAGCGACCAAGCTGAGATGCGCGAGCTGTTGGCCGCCCTCTCCCCCATTCAGCGTCTATGCTGCGCCACGCTGCAGAAGATTCGTCTCTTCGAAAAGCACATCTACGACCGCAAGGTGAAGGCGATGAAGTAGGGAATCGTCGTTCACACGATAATGGCGGGTCGCAGAAAGTCTCCGCGACCCGCCATTCTAATTCCGGTTATCTATCAGACGAACGGTCGGCCAATAGCCGTCGGCATGCGTCCGCCATCGAAGATATTCGCAACACGAACGCGAGGCGGATACGCCTCAATCACTTGGTTATTGCCAAGGTAGATTGCAACGTGGCCCGTGTAGAAAATGAGGTCGCCACGCTTACGTTCGTTGAGGCCAACTTTGCGGAAGCGCTTGTCCGCTGCCATATTGTTGGCGTCATGGCTGTGATATGGGTCATACCAATGGTTGTATGGATTGTAACCATCGAGATTCATGCCTGTCGCATACAACGATTGCATGACCAGACCGGCACAATCGACACCTTGTCCAGGCGACAACGCGTAATCCCACACATAACGAGATCCCATATATTGGTATGCACGACGAATTGTCTGCTCGATAGCCTGATTACGACTCGCATCCACACGAATGCGGGAGGGAGTCGCATAGTTCCATGGCGCCGGACGGTTCTTGAACGTCACCGAACGGTGACTCACCTGGAAGTACTGCGGAGGATTCTGCCAGCCATATTTATCGGTGGCACCATTTGCATCGAACCAATAACGACACCCATTAATCATATGAGTACTGGATTGCAAACGTTTACCGGTTTTACCGTCATACGCCTTGTACACTTGATCGCCAAGACGAGCCCACCCGGAATGGCGGTACCCTGTCTTAGGCTCAAAATAATAATAGGCACTGCCAATCCTCACTTCGGCTCCGGAACGCTTCTTACCATTGGCGTCGTAATACACATACCGACCGTTGGAAAGCTTGCGCCAACCGGAATAGCGAACACCTGTATCCGTGGTGAAGTAATAGGTGGCACCACCAATATTCTGGTCACCCTTCAGTGGCACGCCCTGATCAAGGTAGAACCAATCGCCGCCAATCTTCTGCCAACCGGTCGCAGCCGCGGTAACACCATTACCGACGGTGACGCCAGCCGCCGCTGCTGAAACCGTGCCGATGAGCCCCATAGGAATGAGCAGAGCGAGAGAAACGGCGAATATAACAAACGCCGAAATCCGTCGTTTCGTTTGCTTGTAAAACCACTGTAGACGCATGTGAATTCCTTATACGATACTCGAATTCTGTTCTCTTATTTGCTGTTCAGGGTCTCAAGCGTAACTTGCAGACCCGTGTTGTCGTTGTAGATCCAAGTGACGTCCATGCCGTTCCATCGTTCGGTTTTCAGCCCGTCATCCATTTTGGCTCCAAGGATTCTTTGCTTCAAATCATCGGGCATACCATACTTGGCGAGCATGCAGTCCAATGTCTTTTTCGAGGAGTCCTTACCAGAGAGCAACGTCATGGATTTGCCGCCATCCTCCGTAACCATGACCTCCTTGTCGTAGGCCGTTTCGCTGAACGCGACATCCGGGTTGCATTCAGTATTGACCTTCGACACTAAGGCCGGAGCCGCTGCTTCAGCACGTTTCTCCTGAATATAGGGGGTGCTTTTCCAGACAACAGTTCCGACGATAATCACGAGAACAATAATCGCTACAAGAATCCAATGAAGTGGGGTACCCTTCACATGTTTGCTCTTGTGCTCAGCTCGCTGTTCCATCATAAGGAGCTCCAAGCAACATGCTCTTGCTGCCACTGAGTTCTCAAGCCAAGAGTTCGATATTCATTATACGAAGAGTAGAGATGCTCTTTGCTGGAAGGATTGTATAAGCGATAGACATCCTTAAGTCCGTCAGAAGCATAGCGGAATGCAATGCCTTCTCCGCGCCAACCACGTTTTTTCAGAACATCATACTCATACTTATCAGGAGTATACATATGTAAACGACGAGTTCCCCCCTAAATATAGTCGGTATACAGGAACTCCAGTTTTTGTCGCTTTGAATGCGATTCCTTCATTCTTCCAGCCTCTGCGCTGAAGAGTAATATACTCATTCCGACTTGACGTATAAAAATGTCGGCCAACGCCTCGATGGTAAAGACGATAAACAGGCACGGCATCTGCATTATTCAGCTCAGTGTATTTTACCGTCAATTTTGCAACAATCCCGGCCCCATGTGCAGTCAACACAACGGCAACCGTAATGGTATTCTTCGTGCCGTTGTTAAAATACACCCAATTGCCTTCGGAATTGGCGCCGCCCTGGCATCGACCGACAGCACACAATGTCGTTGACTTGTTACCGAGGAAGTAATCACCATGCGAAGAGCTGTTCAGCCATGAAGAAAAATCACCTGCAGAAGCAAATCTGGCACCGTTTTTCTGGTCACCAAGATAGCCGGCATATGCATAATCGGACTGAGCTCCATTATTTCCAAACTCACCACGTGCCGCGATGATAAAGGAAGGGCGGGTTCCGCTCACAGTGCCCGCATTACGAATGGAAAACTTGCCAGTGTGATTTGGACGTACTGTGAATTTGTATACAGTAGCGGTCTGAGGAGTAGTATCAGAGGACGTTGTGATGATTCCACCTGCAGCATCCGCTGAATACGTACCTTGATATCCGGACTGGACAGAAATAATGCCGTTGTCCTTCAAGCCCGCGACCTTGCATCCCGTCGCACTACCGCACACGGATGCAAGACGACCGGTCAGCCCACTCGCATACTTCGTATATGCATTGTTGAATCCCACGATATCTGTCCACGAACTCTGCGTATTCGTCCCATGGGTATTTGACGAAGATTCATCAGCAGACTTTTCTTTATCGTCCTCCGTCGATTCCGAAGTCGAATCAGACGAATTGTCCTTGGACGATTCCGCCGCCTAATTATCAGTAGAAGCGGATTCATCGGCCTTGGCACCCTTATCAGGAAAAGGTGTTTCTTCGCTATCTGAAGTAGAGGCTCCCGTGGGCGAATTAATAGTGGAGGCTGTCTTTTCCTGTGTTTCTTCCGCCCAAGCAGTAGTATGTTCTGCTAAGGCTACAGGAGCTAAAAGCATTATAGCGGCCAAGCCTATTGTCAACCGAGCAATAGTGCGTCTATACACCATCTGTCAATGGCCCTTTCCTCGTTTCTCATTCGTTCTCAACGAGAATGATACCCCCGTCCTCTTGACAATTTAAGGCGATTTGCGGGACAGAAAGAAAAACACGACGCCGACTCAGGAAATGTGTCGAGGAAACCTGAGAGTCGACGCCGCGTTCGTGTATCAGTGTAGACGGAACATGTGTACAAACATCTCACTATGAGACGGAGCACATGCGTGCCATACCGGACTCCGCTAAAGCGGGCCTACTCCGTAATCTGCGTAATATGCATAACCGAGTCGTTGAGCAACGCGTACCCATGCTCGTGATCGACACGGATGGAGAACAGCCCGGCATTCTCGTCATTGGTGAAACCAATCATCGTGGTTTCATCGGGATTGTCCGGATCCTGCTTGCGCAATGCAACGAAAATGCGGAAATCGCCGTCGTTGAAAATCGACACTGGCATCTCGAAATGCGCCACCTTCCGGCCTTTGCCGACGGGCACGGTGAATGCTTTGGCACCCGGGTCGTAGGTGATGCCGCCGCGTTTGAGATCGAGCAACGACATGGCCATGTAGCATTCGTCAAGGTCCGTATCGGTGATTTCGTATTCTACGTCGAACCGGAACGGCTTAGAGATATCCTCGACGAGAGGCACGCTGGGCTTGACCTTCAGGAACGGAATATGCTCGCTCAACCCAGTCGGATATTCCGATTTCTTCTTATCGTCCTTCTTGTCTTTCTTCGACGACTCGCTTTTGAAGTTCTCCAACGTGTATCGGTTGGCGACTTCGTCCTTATCGCCGTTAATGACGATTTCGCCGTCCTTGATGAGAATGGCTTTGTTGCAGTACTTCTTCACCGAATCCATGCTGTGGGTGACGAGAATCACCGTCTTGCTGGGGTCCTTTTTAATCTGGGTGAAGAAGTTGTCGCACTTGCGCTGGAACGCCTCGTCGCCGACAGCGAGCACCTCGTCGAGTACGAGGATATCGCCCTGCGCCTTGATGGCCACGGAGAAGGCAAGACGTACCTGCATACCGGAAGAGTAGTTCTTCAGCTTCTGGTCCATGAAGTCTTCGAGCTCGGCAAATTCGACGATATCGTCGTACATGTCCTCGATTTCCTCGTGGGTAAAACCCAAGAGTGCGCCGTTAAGAAAGACATTCTCGCGTCCGGTGAGCTCCGGATTGAAACCGACACCCAGTTCAATGAACGGGACCAGCTTGCCTTCAACATCGATGACTCCTTTTTCCGGCACGTAGATGCCGGAAATCAGCTTCAGCAGCGTTGATTTGCCGGAACCGTTGCGCCCGACAATGCCGAAGAAGTCTCCGCGATGCACGTCGAAAGTGATGTCTCGCAGCACCTGCTGCTCACGATAGCCTTTGATGCCACGGGTCCAATTGATAAGCGCCTGCTTGAGCCCCGACGCCTGTTCGGTCGGCAGACGGAACATTTTGGCTACGTGTTCGACACGCAGCACAACATCGTCGGCGGCGACATCGTGCTTGGCGTTGCCCTGCATATTGTTTTCGACCATTAGAGCACCTCCGCGAACTTTCGGCTGTACTTACGGAAAATATGCACGCCAATCCATAGCAGCATCAGGGTCAACGCAACGGGAAACAGCGCAATCCACCAATGGTTGTACGCGGTCCATGTGATGGGTGTGGTGTCCGGGGCGATGAGATTGTGGCGGATATCCTGGATGATCTGTGCTGGAGGGCTGAGCAGCATCACCTTGATGATGAGTTGGGCCTCAGCCACGTGAGCCGGGCCGAAACGGTCGATGATCATGCTCAGCGGGTAAATGATAGGCGTCGCATAGAAGAACATCTGCATAAGGACTTCCCAAATGTGCTGGATGTCTCGGAAATACACGTTCAGTGTAGCGAGGATAAGTGCCGTTCCCAAGGCCAGAAGATAGAACTCGACAAAGTTCAGTGGCAGCAGCAGTACACGCCAAGTGAAATGCACCCGCGCAAATATACAGAAAATCAGTACCACGGCCATGTTGATGGCGAGACCGATGAGCGATCCGATGGTGGCTGAGACCACCACGATGTATTTGGGGAAGTTGATCTTACGCAACAGGTCGCCTCGGCCGGTGATGCCGTTAAGTCCCATGGTGGTGGCTTCCGCAAAGAAGTTCCACAGGCTGATGCCGAGCAGCAGCACCAACGGGAAGGTGGGCGTACCATCCGTGAACTTCAGGAATTTGGCAAACACCACGTACATCACGCAGAAAAGCATCAGCGGCTTCAGTACCGACCATGCGATGCCAAGGAACGACCCTTGGTATCGCAGCTGGAAATCAGTTTTCACCAGCTCTTTCAGGACCACCCATGAATAGTGGTATCGCTCCTGAATTTTTTTCAAACCGTTCATCACGAAAACCTTATCCTATCACTGCTCGTCGGAACGCTTTCCACGCAGCCGCTGCTGCAGGGAGTCACGCGTATGGCGGAAGATGTTGATGGGGGCCCAGCCCGCGGTGTAGACGACGTCTCGAATCGGCTTGGGTAGCGGGGCGACGAAATGATGCGCCGTCCACTTCAACCCAAGGTGGGCGCGACGGCGAATCACACGATGCGCCCTGTCCAGGAAGCCCGTGCGCAGATTGCCGCGTAGCGACTCGCAATTCGCCAACAGAGTCTCGCCGTGGCGGAATGGTCCCAGAGCCTTCAGCATCGCGTTGGTCGTGTACAGCAGGGAATCGACCTCTATGCGGGCATATCGGTCCGACATCACCCATGCCGGGTAGTATCCCTGTGACTGCGCGATGTAGCCGTTGGCGCGTTCGATGGCGTGGGAAATCGAGCCGTCTCCGCCCATCTGGCCTTCGGGCAGGAAGTCCTCATAGTGCCATCCCCATGCGAAGAGCGGCCGAAGGGCGTCCACGCGGAACCAGTAGCATGAGCCCATGGCCGACATCGTCGCTTTGCTTTCGTCGAGCGGTACCCGCAACTTCAGGCGCTTTTCGATGAGATCCTTCGTGTTCTTGAAGTTCGGGCCCCAATCGGTCGGAATGGTGTGAGCGAAGTACAGTGCGTGATACGGCGGCGGAGGGCAAGCTAGGCCAAGGCGGGGGTTGTTTGCAAACAACGTGAGGATGTTCTCCACGTAGTCCCTGGAACCGAGGGTGTTCTCCATCAGTTTATATGCGAATCCCTGGGTTTCGGTGCCGTGGTGCCCGCTTTCCTGATTCTGGCTGGACTTCTTGTCGTGGGCGAATCCGACGACCTCGTATTTTCCATTGAGAACCACGTCCTTGGCGGCGACGAGCAGGGCAGAGACATCGCGCCCGCGGTTCTTCACCGCGATGAATTCCACGTGACGGGTCATGCCACGCTTGGTCAGATATTCGCGGATGGTGTCGATCTTGTCGGCGGTCGTGGTGATGTACAGGTCGGTCTGTTCGGGGACTTCGGCAAGATACCGGTAGGTGTCGTCGAGCAGGTCGAGGAAGTAGATATGGTAGATGAACGCGGAGGACGGACGCTCGTTCTCCCGCGGGTTTAGCGTATGCAACGGCAGCACATAATCCAAGTGCATGTTCTTGCGAATGTCTTCGATATTGTACGACTGAAGAATCGCATCCCAGATGAGGTTCACATCGAAAGTGGTGTGATCCTTGAGGTAGTCGTACAAGTCCAGTGCCGGCTGGCCGGCTGTCTGGTCGAAGTACACGTCATAGTCGACGAAGAACGAACGACGCTTGAACACGGGACAGCGATCGCGCTCGATGAGCTGCTTGGGTACGTACAGCAAGGGGTAAGGAGAGATGTCCTTGTATTCTTCCTGATCGACGTATGCGCACCACGAGAAGCCGCGTTC
This sequence comes from Bifidobacterium pluvialisilvae, assembly GCF_019331695.1. Taxonomy (GTDB): domain Bacteria; phylum Actinomycetota; class Actinomycetes; order Actinomycetales; family Bifidobacteriaceae; genus Galliscardovia; species Galliscardovia pluvialisilvae. The sequence goes on along the minus strand of NZ_JAHBBI010000002.1, from coordinate 54,270 downwards.
GACGAAGTATGCCGTGAAGGGAATTTCATGCTTGTGGGTCACGTCCGCGTAGCTTTCCCACAGCGGCAGGTTCTCCCAGTATTCATGGAATGCCTGCGAAGAGACCAGCGATCGACGGTATGCGTGCCAGTAAGCCTGCAAGTGGGTGGGGATGAATTCGTCGTTGACGGTTTCCTCGTGGTAGGCGGTGATACCCCAGAAGTCCACGGCACGACGGTCCATCTTCCGGAACATCTCCTCGAATGGGTAGACAGGTCCGAGCACGGTGTCGTTCAGGCACAGTACTTCGTCGTATTCCTCAAGCTTCTTCCATCCGAGGGTGAGCATCACCTGCTTGTATGCGGCGGCGTCAAGGCCCTTGTTTTCGCGGATGATGATGCGATTGGTGTATTTCTCGAACAGTTTGCGAGATTCGCCATCAAGCTGCCCATTGACGACCACGACCAGATCGGTGACGGTGTACATAAGATCGCGCAGGAAGTAGTCGATGAATGACGCGGCATGTCCGTTCCTGTCATAGAAACAGTAGATCGCCAGACGCTTCGCGTTGTCGGAATCAATCACCTGTGCCGTTGCTGAGCCTTTGGCGGGATCTCCGCGTTGTATGAGCTTATGCTGAACCCTGTTCACCAAAGAGTTCGCCTCCTCCTTCAATTGCCTAAATCCTGCTGTGTTCATGGGGACGATGGTCCTGTACCGCACACCGACGTCAATCATGCCGAAGATACCTTGCAGCCGCCAAAGCTCGTCACCATCACTCGGCAGAATACCGTTGTCAAGTAGGTGCCGTGCGCGATCTCTGATGAGACGTGCAAGCTCACGGAGTACGACATCGGTTCCCCACGCCCTAGCGAACGCCAATGCGGCCGATTCCTCGTCGTATTCACTGACGCGCATCACCATTTCGGTGGATACATGCTGCGGAATCTCCTGCGCCAACCATTCGTAGCATTCCTGCACCGCAGGGGAAGCATGACTCTCGGCGTAATTTCCGAACGCAACCATAACCTGTCTGGTCGCATACGCAGTTTTGATGAAATACTCTATCCGCTGACGCTGAGTACCAGTAACTCCACGACCCCAATGATAAATTAATGCCGGAGTGGAAACATCAAACACCATGGATTTGGCACAAGCGGAAATAACAAATGCCTCATAGGCATCTTCCAGCCGCTCCAATCTATTAGTTGTCATCTGCGCGAACGCTGTCACGGCAACAGAGCGCTTTACAGCAGCACAGACACAAGTCCATAGAATTCTCTCTTCGTAACGGTCGGAGAACATCGCATAAAGAATCTCATCGCCGTACAACGGCGCTTTACTACGATTGTATTTTTTCTCCATATCGTTCGAAAACAGTGGGTCAATGCTGTCTTCCTGTGCGATAGAAAGCCCGTAACGAACGATATCGGCGTTACCGCTAGCACCAATAGACCTATTAATATTCACTAGGGCATTTTCGGCGAATTCGTCATCCCCATCAAGAAACAAAATCCAATTACCAGTAGATGCCACTATGCCCGAACGCCGTGCGGCATGCCTTCCACCATTAACCGGCTTGTTGATGACGTGAATACGGGAATCCTGCTTCGCCATCGCTGACAGGATTTGCGCCGTGTCATCGGTGCTGGCATCATTGACCGCGATGATTTCAAAATCGGTGAATGACTGGTGAATCACGCTGTTGATGCACTGTTCGATGTACGGCGCAACGTTATAGGCGGGGATGACTATGGAGAAAAAAGACATGGTTCCCGTATTTTCCGCTCTACTTGGCACTATTGGTGAACGAAATCAGTCTTCGTATTCGGTCTTCTTGACGACGATGCGGCCTTCGGCAACGTCCTTGAGATGCTTGCCGTAGGGGCTCTTGCCGTACTTGGTGGCGGATTCCATGAGGGTCTCCTCGGTGATCCATCCGTTCTGGTAGGCGATCTCCTCCACGACGGCGATCGGCAGTCCCTGCGCACGCTGGATGGTGCGCACGAATTCGCCGGCCTCGTACAGCGAGTCCATGGTGCCGGTGTCGAGCCATGCGTAGCCGCGGCCGAGCGTGCGGACGTTGAGGGTGCCGTCCTCAAGGTACATCTTGTTGAGGTCGGTGATCTCCAGCTCGCCGCGGGCCGACGGCTTGACCTTCTTGGCGAATTCGGTCACGCGCTCGTCGTAGAAGTACAGTCCGGTGACGGCATAGTTGGAGGCGGGGTGGGCCGGCTTCTCCTCGATGGAGATGGCCTTCTTGTTCTCGTCGAACTCGACGACGCCGTAGCGTTCGGGATCGTCCACGTAGTAGCCGAACACGGTGGAACCCTCGCCGTTCTCCGCGGCCTTGACGGCGCCGCGCAGCGTGCGGCCGAGGCCGTTGCCATAGAAGATGTTGTCGCCGAGCACGAGCGCGCACGGTTCGCCGCCGATGAACTCCTCACCGAGGATGAACGCCTGGGCGAGGCCGTCGGGGGACGGCTGCACCTTGTAACTGAGGTTCACGCCGTAGTGCGAGCCGTCGCCGAGCAGTCGTTCGAAGTTCGGCAGATCCTTGGGGGTGGAGATGATGAGGATGTCGCGAATTCCGGCCATCATCAGCACCGACAGCGGGTAGTAGACCATCGGCTTGTCGTAGACGGGAAGCAGCTGCTTCGACGTGACCGTGGTCAGGGGGTACAGCCTCGTACCCGAACCGCCTGCAAGAATAATGCCTTTCATACGTATCCTCTTTCGCTTGCCGTATGCGGTATCTATTACGATATCCTTAGTTACCGAACTTTATCCTACTGACCAGCCTATATAGGGAGCGGCTAGACGATGCGTCTCTTCATACAAATTCCATGCTTGAACGAGGAAAAGACCCTTCCTCTCGTGTTGAAGGACATGCCGAAGGAGATTCCCGGCATCGATGACATCCAGCTGCTGATCATCGACGACGGCTGCACCGACAAGACCGTCGAGGTGGCACGCAGTCTCGGTGTGCAGCATGTGGTGCATCATGCGAAGCCGATGGGCCTGGCCCGCGCGTTCCGCGACGGCGTGGACTATGCGTTGAAGCACGGCGCCGACATCGTGGTGAACACGGACGGCGACAACCAGTATCCGAGCGCGTCGATCGCCGACCTGGTGCAGCCGGTCGTACGTCATGAGGCGGATATCGTGGTCGGTGACCGCCAGACCGGCAAGATCAAGGAGTTCAGCTGGTTCAAGAAGCGTATGCAGCATTTCGGCTCCTGGGTGGTGAACAAGGCCGCGGGCACGCACATCCCGGACGCCGCCAGCGGCTTCCGCGCATACTCGAAGTCGGCGCTCATCAAGCTGAACATCGTCACCGAGTTCAGCTACTGCATGGAGACGATCATCCAGGCGGGCAACAAGCGCATCGCCATCACGTCGTACGCCATCACCACGAACCCGAAGACGCGCGAGTCGCGACTGTTCAGCAATATCTTCGAACACATGGCGAAGTCGGGCGGTGCCATCATCCGCAGCTTCCTGATGTTCAAGTCGAACGTCATCTTCAAGTGGGCGGGCATCATCTTCGCCATCGCCGGTCTGATTCCGATCGTCCGATTCCTCGTACTGGCGGCGATGGGCATGACCGAGGGACATCTGCAGTCGCTGATGCTTGGCGTGGCGCTGCTCATGCTCGGCGCCCTGTGCTTCGCGCTGCAGATCATCTCCGAGGTACAGCGCATCCAACGCCGTCTGGTCGAGGACGAGTTGGAGCGCACCAAAGAAATCCAGTACTCGCTCCCCTATCAGAAGATCTGGGCCCAGCAGGACGAGTTCGGCGGCTACACCGGCGACCCCACCGGTCTGCCCGGTAACAGCACTGCCCTGTCCGGCGAGCACGAATAAGGATTAATACATGAACATCACTGAGATTATTCCTGATTCTGTTTTCCGTTTTGGACGAAATCTGAAGAATCATAAAATGCTCGCCGCTGCTAAAAAAGCCAACGCAGCAGCACAACGCGATTTTCTGAAGCAGCCAGAAGAATCTGGACTATACGAAGGACATAGGCCCAATCGAATTATCGTGTCCTTCACCACTTACCCAGCACGTATTGATAGCGCCTATCTGGTTGCCGACTGCATGCTCAAGCAAACGGTCAAACCGGATAAACTCGTACTTTATCTGGCAGAATCCCAATTCCCCGGCAAACATTTGCCGGATGAATATGAACCCTTAAGAAAACGCGGGCTTGAAATCCGCTGGTGCGGCGAAGACTTGTTGGCGCATAAAAAATATTTTTATGCCATGCAGGATTTTCCCGATGACATTGTCGTTACTGTAGATGACGACGTCATCTATCCACACACTCTTATCGAAAATCTCTATAAGAGTTACAAACTTCAGCCAAACGCGGTTCATGCAACACGAGGACACCGAATCACGATTGAGAATCAACACATTCTGCCGTATAACCAATGGGAAAAAGATATCGTAGATAATCGTCCTGTAGCTGGATACCAATATCTTGCAACAGGCGTGGGAGGCGTTCTTTACCCTCCCCACTTACTACCAAAAGAAACATTCGACACCAAAAATATCCGTGACCTAGCAATTAAAGCAGATGATCTGTGGTTAAAAGTCATGGAGATAAAGAACGGCATTCCCACTGTTTTAACGCAAGAGTCCTTCCCCTGCTACGAAATTGCTGGCTCACAAAAAACTGCTTTAGTTTATGACAACGTAGGCAGAGGGCTCAACAGTAAAATACTTGGTGAGTTACTGAAGCGATATAACTTGGAAGAGAAGCTGATTAAGCTCATCCATAATTGATGGATACGCTAATGGAAGCAACGTGGCGGCCTTTTCTGTCACAATTTCAGAAAGACCGCCAGATTTTATGAATAGCTTATTTCCTCTGCATAGCGCAACATCAAGAGCTGAAACAACCTGAGCCATGAAGGTGAAGACATGCGAAAAGGTCTTGTACTGAATCTCATCAGCAACATCGTGTTTTTCGTTGCCGGATATGTGATTCACTATTTCCTCGGGAATACTATGCCTGCAGCGAGCTACGGCATAGTCGGAACAATCATGACCGTGCTGGATTTCGAATATCTGTTCCTGTCCAATGGCGCAAGGCAATCGTTGTCGAAGGAAATTTCGATGCGGCGATTCGACATCGGCGACGTAATCCGCAAGAGCATCATGTTCCAGCTGCTGCTGGTGCTCGTGTTCTTCGCAATCAATTTCTTCGGTGCTCCATTGTTTGGGATCGTGCTCAACGATTCTTCGCTGGACTTCTACTTCCGTATTGCGGCGTTCCTCGTACCTGCCAACGGCATGTATGTCCTTCTCCTCGGCATCAACGAAGGCATTCAACGATTCAGCACCAGCGCACTTATCAGCACCATATATCCCGTCGCAAAACTATCGGTGATTCCGCTGATCATCTTCGTGTTCAGGAACGATCCCGTTGCCGGCGTGGAAATCGGATACCTTCTGGCTCTGCTGTTCTGCATCGTGCTTGGCTGTCTGTCTCTGATTCGCCATCGCGGCGAACTCCATTCGACAGGCGGTGAGAAAATCCGTTTTGGCACGGTCGCTCATAACACGTTGAGTTTCTCCGTATTCTTCATCGTGGTGTCGCTCGTACTCAGCATGGATACGCTCGTCGTCAAATCCGTGGTCGAGCCGGCCTCGATGACCGGCTACTATACAGGTGCCGTGAATTTCGGCAAGCTGTCGTACTATTTGATGACCGCGTTCTTCACCATCATTCTGCCCGTTGTCGCCAAAGCGATCGGCGAGCATGATACCGATACCGCCATCAAACGGGTCAAGGAATTCCTACTGCTTATTGCGGTGTTCATATTGCCGATTCCGGTGGTCATCTCCGCAAGTAGCGAAAATCTGCTTGTTTCCTTCTACCACACGGACTTCGCTGTGGCCGCACCCGCATTGAGCTTCTTGTCCCTGTCAAGCTTCTTCATGGGTATGACCGTGTTGCTCAACATGGTCCACACGAACTTCGCATCCAACCGGTTCTCCGACGTGCTGTCCGTCGTCTCGCTCGTCGTGGTGATTCCGTTGTTCATCGTCGCCGGAAAACTCGGCGGAATCACATGGATCGCTGCCGCGAGCATGTGCGCCACACTGCTGACGATGATTGCCTCATATTGCGCAGTCGTCCGCAAAACCGGGAATCTCATCACCGGCAAGGTGAGCATCGCCGTGATCGGCGCCATTGCATTGTGGGTAATCGTTCGTATCCTGTTCTCCACCGTTCTGCACACCACGAATCTGTTCGCGCTCGCCGGATTGTATGCAGCGGTGTATGCCGTATATATTGGGATTATGGTGGCAACGAAGGTTGTAAGCGTACCAAAAGAGTTGCTAAAGCGAAACTGACCTCCGTTATGCAACTTCCTCCCGTCTAATCTCAGCGGGGATAGTTGGCACATGTTCTAAGGCAGGGTTTACGGGTCACTGGCTGTTAACCAGTGTATGGACACACAATTACATCAGGAGCCGGTTCCTTCCGGCGGCGCCGACAGCACCCGCGTCCGCAGCGAGTTCCTGCGCAACAGAGCCATCATCAAGTCGATCCTCTCGGGCATGCCGGTGTCGGAAGCGGCCCGCCGCCACGAAGTGAGCCGCCAGTGGACACACGAGTACGAGAGGGACAGCGAGGCGGGCCTGCTGCCGCGTTCCCGGCGCGCCCAACGGATCGTGAATAGGACCGACCTGAAGGGGTTGGTTCGGCCGGAGCCCCGCAAGCGGCCGAAGTCCTCGCACGCGGGGTTCGAGGCCGCCCTGCCGAACGAGACGTGGCAGTCGGACTTCACCCACTGGCCGGCCGCCGGCGGCCGGGACATGTGTGTTTTGTCAAGTTAGGGTAGGCCATTTCAGCGTTTCTTTTGGGGGTGCGGACGAAAGGTTGGACGCTTGGGCGTCCGGATTGGAGTCCGTGATGTATTCGCAGGAGATGAGGTCGCGTGTCCTTGATCTGCATTTTGTGGATGGTTTGAGCGTGCGCGCGATAGCTGGGATGGAGGGCATGCCCGTGCGCGCCACGATTGACGCGTGGATGTATGACGGCCGCGGTGCCAACCGCCCACGCCGGTCGGATACGGGACGTCATATACGCTGGAGACCAAGTTAGGGGCCGTGTGCATGCTGTTGCGTCGTGGCGACGCGAGGGCGGTCGCCGCGACGATGGGGGGGCACGACGTCGAGCGTGTACGCGTGGGACCGCAGGTATCGTGAGGAAGGCGGCGCCGGGATGGTCACGGGACGCAAGGGCGATATGAAGAAGCCGGATGCCCCATCGGCGGACGGCTCGGACGCGGAGGCGCTGCGCCGTCAGGCGGAAGCCCTGCGGTTGGAGAACGCAGACGATCAGGGTTTTAAAAGCCGATGACCCGCGCCTCAACCCGTCCGAGTTGACGAATAGGGAGAGGACGCGGGCCGTCGACGCAATCAGGAGTGAGTTCGATCTGGCTTACGCGCTTCGGGCGACGGGGCTGAGACGCAGCACCTACTACTACGAGCGCGGCGTCATCGCCGCAGGAGACAGGTACGCCGCCCTCAGGGAACGCGTCTGGCGCTTGTTCGAGCAGGGCGGGCGCGTGTGGGGCTGGACTATACACCGGATGCTGCGCCTCGACGCGGAGAAGGTAGTGCACCGGATCATGGACGAAGAGAACCTCACACCCGTGTATCTGAAGCGTGCGAAGCGGTGGAGCTCCTGCGCCGGGGAGGTGGGCGAGGCGCCCGCGAACCTCGTGAACCGGGATTGCCACGCCGACAGACCGAACCGGCTGTGGGTCACCGACGGCACCCAGTTCACCGTGGACGGGTACAAGTGCTGACTGAGCCCGGTGGTCGACTGCTTCGACGGGATGGTCATCTCGTGGACGCTGTCGCGTTCACCGAACGTGGACATGGCGAACCGGATGCTGCTCGATGCCGTCGCATCGCTCGGGGACAGGAAACGGTCAATCGTCCATTCGGACCGCGGCGCGCACTACCGGCGACCCGGTTGGATCGCGATATGCGAGAGGCACGGTCTGACGCATTCGATGAGCGCGAAGGACTGTTCCCCCGACAACGCGGCCGCCGAGGGGTTCTTCGGCAGGCTTAAGAACGAGTTCCCATGGGCGTAACTGGACGGGCGTAGGATACGACGAGTTCCACGAACGCCTGGCCTCCTACCTGACACACTATAATGAAACCCGTATCAAGAGAAGTCACTGGGCTGAATGAGCCCCGTGCAATACCGCAAACGCCTTGGACTGGCAGCCTAGCCGTCCAAAAAACATCCGCACCTCCATCCTTGAAAAACACGCAAATAGACGACGAAAAAGGCCCTTTATCCATTGCTGATAATTTGACCGCCAGCAATTAGCACATGAATTGGAGATGACTACACATGATTAAATGGATTGAAGAGACGATTCATCTATTCAACGAGACAAAGACAACACTTCAAATTGAATTTGCACACGCTACTCCAGAAATCCGGAAAATGGTCAATGGCGTCAAATTCATATCCCAGCAATGGAAAACACTAAAGCACTTACGGCATCCAAACAATCGGAAATTATTCAAACTGCATTTTATTATCGTGATTGTAGCGATAATGCTAGTCGAAGCTCTCTTCCCGGAAATACCAATCGATCTAAAAGAGTTTACATCTCCCGTCCTTGGACAGAATGGGCCCCCTTCTCTTTCATCGTGAAGATGGGTAATAATATCGCTGATATCTTCTATGTTATTTTTGGCATAGCGAATGCCATTTTTGTTTCACTCGGCGTAGCAACATTAATCAAGTATGGGCTACAGCTGATAAGCTGGCAATGGTCCGCCGCCGGAACAATCTTCACCTTGATAGTGACAATACTTAATTTTAAGTTTTCTATTGCACTGAAATTATGCATATCCGTTGGTGGAATTGGGTTATGGAATGAGCCCGCATATTATTATGTGACAATTCCATACGTATGCGGGGCTTGCATGATTTATGTTTCAGTGATGGTCCTTTTAGAGAATTGTATCGACATGATAGTCTGCCTAAATGCTCTACTGAAACGGACCACTATTACGGCGGTTTCAAAAACAGATCCTGACATTTTGTTGTGGGAAGACCAGCTGCACCCACTACTAGCGGAAACTCGCATGAAAGCACTAAGTAGAAAACAATGAATCGGATAACTTTTTACGTAAGTTCACGCAATGAACTGTAATGTCTCGGACTGATGTGGTCTGGTTTTTGTTCCGTGTTTCGCCTCATTGATGGGAGACTAGGAATATGACTGGAAAGACCCGTTATACGAAGGAGTTCCGGGAGAGGGCGCTCAGGCTTCTGGAGGAGTCGCGTGCGAATCATTCGTCGGAGACGAAGGCCGTGGCCTCGGTCGCGCAGGGTCTGGGCATCGCCCGGAAACGTTGCGCCGCTGGAGGAACAAGGCCGATCGGACGACCGCCGAGCGGTCCGCGGCCAACGCGGAGGAGACGGCCGCCGAGTTGAAACGTCTGCGCGCCGAGGTCGCGGAATTGCGCAGGGCGAACGAGATCCTGACGACGGCGTCGGCTTTTTTCGCGGCCAGACTCGACGGCGGCGCCGACGGGTGCGTGCATCACTCGGACCACAGCAGCCAGTACATCAGCCTCGCGAACTCCACGCACGTCGCGGACGCGGGCATGCTCCCCTCGACCGGCACGGTCGGCGACTCGTACGACAGCGCGCTGGCCGCGCGGACGAACAACACGTACAAGCGCGAGCTGATCTGGGCCAACAAGCCCTACCGGAGCATGGCCGAGCTGGAGTACGCGACGATGCGGTGGGTCTCGTGGTACAACACGAAACACCTGCACGCCTCCCTAGGCTAGGGGACACCACAAGACGTGGAGAACGAGTATTATCAAAAGCAGATGGCACAAGCCGTTTCATAGCAGAGACGGAACAAAAATCAGGCCACTTCAAAGAAGAGACGGATAGAGACCAATCTTCATGTGGCGATACGCAGTAACAGCTACAGATAAATAAAGGATAAATCATCAATCTGTTAACAGACGTTGAAAGTCTAACTTTATAGTCCTATTCTGTAAACAAGATTAGTATAGGAGTTACATCATGGCTGATGGCACAAAAATATCATTAGATCTTTCGGCTTGCACCCATCCGATTTTTAGTCCTCGTTCTTTGCCTCTCCGGGAAATCAACTTCTTTTACGGTAAAAACGGAACGGGGAAATCCTCAATTTCTCGAATTGTTCAGGAACAGTACTCTTCAACATATGATGTCCGCTGCTTTGCCGGATTCACGGAGGAAAACACTGATATAAATAAACCGTTGAACGCCATCGTATTAGGCACGACCAACGTGAAGGCTCAGAAACAAATCAACAAAATTGACGACGAGTTGCACAAGCTTCGAGAATCCATCTCAGAGCCTGCAGATAACAGCGATAACCTCTATACTGAGCAAGAGTCCGCCCGTCTCAAATGTGAAGACACCCGTAAAAAGTTAAATAAGTTCTACAAAACCTCGGCTTCTGTTATCAAAAATAAAACAAACCCCCAGATTGCCTCAGTTACGTACAACACCCGTGATTTTCAAGCTGAAATAAACAACGCACATCGTTTAGACGATACAAGCAAGAAGAATGCACAGGATGAATGCAGAGCTCTTCCCATGCCAAGCCCTATAACAATTGAATATCCAGCTATCGATATGCAAACACTTCCCCAGCAAATAAACCAGCTTCTCACCGAAAAAATCACCGCTGCGGCACAACCTAGAGGAATAGGGCAAGACTCCCAAAAACAAATGTTTGCCAAAGAAGGAATGACAATCCATAATCGCGAAAAAGACCGATATTGCGCTTTTTGCGGCAATGAATTAACTGAAGAACGCTGGCGGGAGCTTGATTCCTTGTTCAACAATACAGCTCGTAAATTTCAGACGCACCTCAATGACCTTATTGATACTTTGCGAAAAATTCAAAATCGGTTAGACAGCCTACCAAACTTGAATCCACAACACTATTACCCTCCCTTCCGAGAAGAAATCAAAGCCTTAAGCGAAAGCATTTCGGAGAACAAGGCCTCCGTACAACAATACTTGGCACTCGCCTTGGATCAGCTTGTGCAACGACAAAACAATTTATTCACTATACTACCAAGACTCGCCATGGATGTGCCCATGTGGGATGCCTCCGGGATTAACGAAAAATACAACGTTATTCGCATCCGCAACGAACAGTATGGTAGTGAGCTTAAAGATAAAAAAGAAGCTGCACGAAAGCGATTACGCTTCCATCACATCGCGAAACTGTTGGAAGAAAATAATTATGTTGCCATGAAAAACGCGAACGATATTAACGAAGAAATGCTGCAAAAAATCACAGCACGGGTTAACAGCGTACGTACACAAATAGCGGAATTGACGCAGAGGCGGGAAGAACAAATTCGGCATACCTCAAATGAGGAGATAGCAGCTAACAGAATCAACGATAGTCTTCGCTCACTTGGCAATTCGTCGTTTACCCTACGCTTACTACATAACGATAATGAGGCTCGTGGCCAGTATCAGATAATCAGCGATGATAAGCCACGTCCTATTGACACGCTCAGTACCGGAGAGAGAAATCTCGTCTCGTTTCTATACTTTATGCAACAACTCAGCGAACGCAATAACGTCAACAAACCCATGATTGTTATCATGGATGATCCCATGAATAGCAATGACGACGCATCCCAATATCTCATGTACAGCTATATCCAGCAGTATTACGGAGCGACGAAGAAAGGGCCAAAGCAAAAAAATGACGATGACATTTTTATCTTACTGACCCATAATGCGCATTTCTTCCTCAATGTCAGGCCCTACATGTGGAAACCAGACTATAAGGCAATAGCCTGCTTCCTACTTCGTAAAGCGGCCAACCATACCGAAATCCAACAAGTTGCCAATAAAGACACAGACGATATTAAAACTGGTTATGCAGCTCTTTGGCATGAATTGCGTTATGCCCATCAGCATAATCAGGCTGGTTTCATGTGGAACCCTCTGCGTAGGATAATCACTACGTTTTCGAATTTTGCTGGAGTGCCCTCTTTGGAAGAACTCATTTCCAAGGATGCAGACACTACGGACTGTGCTATTGCAGGGGAAATCAAAAAGGGGATGGATGTAAACTCCCATGAGTTATATGACATCGACGTAGACCCCAATTGCTATCAATGTGAAGATATTTTGCGCTTTGCTCGATGGTATTTTGCTCAAGTAGGATATTCAGCACATTTTGATCATTTCTGGAAACAGTAATTACACGAAAAAGCAAGGAACCATACTCATAGAACCACTCACATCCACATGGCGTAAGTAAACGACTCACGGCAATTTGATTTTTTACTTATGATGCCATAATAGTAGTCAGGATTGCAGGTGTTTGAACGAGCTGTTTAAATGTATGCTGGTCCTACTCAAGTCGAGAGTGCGCTCTCGACTTTTTTATAGGATTGAAATTGGGGTTATAGGGGCTCTTCCGATTTTGGTGTGTAAGGGCCGTGCGGTTTCATTCGGTGTGTGATCGAAAAAATGAAGAAAACCGCGCGGCTTGGTAACGAGTCTAGTGCGTTCGACGGCCGGGTCCTGCTCGGCCTGGACAAACTGCGCCTGAACCCCGTCTTGCAGAAGCACGTGATGTCAGGCTCGCGGGCGGGCGTGTGGCTAATCGGCTGCGAGCCAGCGGAAGAGACTGCCCGGTATTGCCGGGAATGCGGGGCCGCGGGCCGGGTTCGCTCCTTCTGGCGTCGCCGGTTCGCGCACACGCCCGTCGGCCAGCACGCCGTGCACCTGCTGGTGCGGGTCGACGGTACGAGTGCGCGGCGTGCGACCGCTCATGGACCGACGACCTGACCCACATAGCCGACGAGGGCCGGCGGCTGACGGACCAGGCCGTGTGGTGGGCCGCGGCGGAGGCGGTGCTCAAGTCGAAGAGCGTGCTCGCGTGCGCGAACGACCTGCACTGCTCGTGGGGCGCGCTCAACCGGGCCGTGTTGGAGAAGGGCGTGGGCGTGCTGGCCGCGGACCCGCATCGGCTGGACGGCGTGGAGTCGATCGGCGTGGACGAGCACGTGTGGCGCCACACCCGCACGGGCAACCGGTACGTGACCGTCATCGTCGACCTCACCTCCAGAAGGAGCGGCAAGCCGGCCCGCCTGCTCGACATGGTCGAGGACAGGAGTGAGCGGGCGTTCGCCCAATGGCTGGCCGAGCGTCCGCAATCGTTCCGGGACAACGTCAGGGAGGTCGCGATGGACGCGTTCGCCGGATACAAGAAGGCCGCCGCCAGGCAGGTGCCCCACGCCGTGGAGATCCTCGACCCGTTCCACATCGTCAAGCTCGCCGGCGACAAGCTCACCGCCGTGCGCTGCCGGCTCCAACGCGAGGCCACGGGCCGGCGGGGCCGGCGCGACGACCCGCTCTACCGGGGCCGCAGGATCCTGCTCAGGACCGCGGCGCTCAGGACCGGCCGGCAGCGGGAGCGCGTCGACGCGCTGCTCGCCGACCCGGCCAACAAACCGCTCACGCTCGCGCACGGCGCCTACCAGAAAATCATCGCCTGCTACGCGCAGGAGGACAGGAGAAGGGGACGGGACATGATGGCCGAGCTCATCGAAGCCCTCGCCGCCGGGGGCGCCGCCCCGGGATGCCCCGAGCTCGCCACGCTCGACCGCACCCTGAAGCGCCGCATGGCGGACGTCCTCGCGTTCTTCGGCCACCCCATGGGGCGAACGGGCCGACAGAGGCCATCAACGGACGGCTCGAGACCCTCAGGGGCATAGCCCTCGGCTTCCACAACCTCGACAACTACACCACCAGGAGCCTGCTTCACACCGGCGGATTCCGACAAGCCATCCAAACCCACCTCTGACCACCGCCCCTACACACCAAAATACGAAGAGCCGTTTAACAGAGCCAAAAATTTTGCATTCCGTCGACCGAATCTTTGAGATGCCCATCACGAGATAAAGCAGTTCAGCAGCGGCTTTGTTTTACAAAACAGATGTCGCATCTATTAGTACAAGGTTTTCCTTAGAATTTTTCTTTGAAAAGTACGGGAATAAGACCATTACTTGACATCTGCTTTCCATCAATAGGGAAGTGGAAGCGGGTAACTTCTTCGACTGAGACTGTCTATGCGACTCATCCAGCTTCCTTCACGGACCCCACATGATTTACCAACACGATGACCATCCAAATTGGATTAGCCTAGAGATAGGCACTAGTCAAGACTAGTGGCCCCATATTTCAGTCGCGAAGGCTTGGTGAATCTTCCTCAAATTCTTCTTAACGCTCAACACGCTTTTCTCACGCACCAGCAGAAAGACACAGCCATTGGGAAACTGAACAACAGTATCCTTCTCGGCCAATCATGCCGACGGCTCCCCTCACAAAGAAGGGGAGCCATACGAGACAGCGACTACTCCCCCAGCTCCTTGGCCACGTATGCCTTGAGGGATTCCTCCCAGTCGGCGGGCTTGTAGCCGGCGGCCTCGATCTTGGCGAGGTTCAGGGCGCTGTGCACGGGGCGCGGGCTGACCGGGTTCTTGGCGTTCTTGAAGTATTCGGCGGTGGAGATCGGCTTGACCTTGTCGCCGTTGCCGTTGGTCTGGTCGAACACGGCGGCGGCGATCTCGGCCCAGTTCTTCACGGCGCCGGAACCGGTGAGGTTGTAGGTGCCGTACGGGGCCTTGCCGTCGAGCAGCGCGAAGATGGCTTCGGCCATGTCCTTCGTGAAGGTCAGGCGGCCGAACTGGTCGTCGACGACTGTCACCTGGTTCAGGGCGTCGTCGGCGTCGGCCACGCGGTTGGAAAGCATCATCATGGTCTTCACGAAGTTGTGGCCCTCGCCGATCACCCAGCTGGAACGCAGGATATAGTGCTGCGGAGCGTTGGCCACGGCGATGTCGCCGGCGGCCTTGGTCTGGCCGTACACGCCGAGCGGGGCGAACGCCTCGGTTTCGTCATGCTCCTCGACCGTGCCGTCGAACACGTAGTCGGAGCTCACGTGCACGAGCGTGATGTTGTGCTCCTTGGCCACCTTGGCAAGCAGGGCCGGGCCCTGGGCATTGGCCTTCCATGCCACCGGACGACCTTCGGCGGTCTCGGCCTTGTCGACGGCCGTGTAGGCGCCGGCGTTGATGATCGTGCCGTACAGGCTCCAGTCGTAGACCTCGTAGGCGGCCGGGTCGGAGAAGTCGAACTCGTCGATGTCGGTGTATTCGAAGCCCTGCAGATCGTGGGCTTCGGCATAGGCGCGGATGGCGTGGCCCAGCTGGCCATTGCAGCCGGTCACCAGCGTGCGCTTCGGAGCCATCGGCTTGGCGTCCTTGAGCATCGGATGATGCAGGTCTGCCTCCGAACGCTCGGACTCCTCCAGCGGAATCGGCCACTGGATGTTCAGCTCCGGATCGGCGAGGTTCACGAACGTATACGTCTTCTTCTGTTCGAGGCTCCAATGCGCGTTCACCAGATACGTGTAGGCGGTGCCGTCCTCCAGAGCCTGGAAGCTGTTGCCCACGCCGCGCGGCACGTAGATGGCACGGCTCGGGTCGAGACGGGTGGTGAACACCTGGCCGAACGTCTCGCCCGGGCGCAGGTCCACCCACGCACCGAAGATCTCGCCGGTGGCGATGGAAATGTACTTGTCCCACGGTTCGGCGTGGATGCCGCGGGTCACACCCTTCTTCGCGTTGAAGGAGATGTTGTTCTGCACCGGTCCGAAGTCCGGCAGCCCCAGCGCGGTCATCTTCGCACGCTGCCAGTTCTCCTTGAACCAGCCGCGGTTGTCGCCGTGCACCGGCAGGTCGAACACCAGCAGACCGGGGATGTTGGTTTCGGTGACCTTCAGTTCCTTCTCAAATTCAAATGCCATGATTGCTCCTCGTTCGTCGTTGTGCGCCATGTAGTGAACATGGCTTGCCGTGCGCCTGCGCACGTTCTCTCAGTCTGCCGAAAGCAGACAGCTCCCCCACCATTCGTGGGGGAGCCGAAAGGGATTACTTAATCACTGGCCCTGGGCCTTGTACTTGGCTTCGGTGGCGGCCTTGGCCGGCTCCCACCAGGCGCGGTTCTCGGTATACCAGGCGATGGTCTTCTCGAGGCCCTTCTGGAAGTCGGTGTGCGTGGGCTTCCAGCCGAGCTCGGTCTGCAGCTTGGTGGAGTCGATGGCGTAGCGGCGGTCGTGGCCCGGACGATCCTTCACCCAGTCGAAGTCGTCGCGGTCCTTGCCCATGACCTCGAGGATGTCCTGCAGCACGGTGATGTTGTTGCGCTCGCCGTTCGCGCCGATGAGGTAGGTCTCGCCGAGGCGGCCCTTGGTGAGGATGGTCCACACGGCGGAGGAATGATCCTCGGTGTGAATCCAGTCGCGCACGTTCTTGCCGTCGCCGTACAGCTTCGGACGCAGGCCGTCGAGGATGTTGGTGATCTGGCGCGGAATGAACTTCTCCACATGCTGGTAGGGACCGTAGTTGTTGGAGCAGTTGGAGATGGTCATGCGCACGCCGAACGTACGATGCCACGCGCGCACCAGCAGGTCGGAGCTGGCCTTGGTGGACGAGTACGGCGAGGACGGATGGTAGGGGGTCTCCTCGGTGAACTTGGCCGGATCGTCGAGCGCGAGGTCGCCGTAGACCTCGTCGGTGCTCACGTGGTGGTAGCGCACGTCGTACTTGCGTGCGGCCTCCAGCAGACGGAACGTGCCCTCGACGTTGGTCTTGAGGAACGGCTCCGGATTGGCGATGGAGTTGTCGTTGTGGGATTCGGCCGCATAGTGCACGATGGCGTCGTGGCCGGGAACGAGCTTGTCGAGCAGCTCGGCGTCGCAGATGTTGCCATGCACGAAGTCGACACGGTCGCCGAGGATGGCCTTGATGTTCTCAAGATTGCCGGCGTAGGTGAGGGCGTCGAGCACGGTGATGTGCACGTCGGGATGGTTGTTGTAGACGTAGTGGACGAAGTTGGAGCCGATGAAGCCGCAGCCACCGGTCACGATGATGTTCTTCGGAGAGAATGCTTCAGTCATAGGTTCCATGGTACCGAGATAGATGGAACTTCTAGGTCATGAATTTCTCCCTATATCAACTACCATATATGTACGTTAAAAGGGACTGCGAAGGAGAGCAGCATGAAAGAGCCGGTAATGCACCAAGGATTGAGATTGCTAAAACAACATATAGCTATAACGATAACCGTCGTCGCTATAATTTGCGCCGCCGTCATCTCTCTCGGCAATTTCCGCCCCACCAACCTGTATTATAGCTTCACATTTGCCTCCGCGCCATCAGAAAACAGTAAGGCTGTTTTCGCCTTCGACGCGGACAAGGGATATCCTTCCTCCTCCCGGCAAGAAGCCAGTGTGACCAGCCAACAGACGACCATCAGGGTCGACCCCCTCAATAACGATTCGACGACGCTGACGCTTACTGTCACAGGGACGGATGTTGAGGTCACGTCTTTCATCGCACATACGAACATACGAGGTCAGCATGATCATGTAGTGGCCGCCATATCAGGTTCTGAGTTGCAAAAAATCGCGCACGGGGACAAAACCACGTTCTCGCTCTCTGAGCAGCAAATCGCCAGCGTCGAGAAAAAAACCCGATTCCAATCCGAGACCAAGCTCTTCCTGCTAACGCTTCTGCTGGTTGCATATGTCATAACCATTCTGCGCGTCACTCTGTTCAGGAAAATATCTATCGTCCACTACGCTATTGGTGCAGTCGGAGCCATACTCGTCGGTTTCTTTATCTGCAACCTTTGGATCACCAGAAAAGGACTTGGTGCCGGTCACTACCCCTACCGACGAACAATCACCTTGTTACTGCTTCTTTGCCTCTCAATACTTGCGGTCAACTATATTGTCGGGGTCCGCGGCAACATACTCGCCAAAAGAGCAATGGCCATCATTGATTATGTGATAATCGAATCATATGCAATATTCCAATTCCCATTATTCACAAAATACCTTGGCGGATTTCCGGATGAGCAAGCCCACATCTCCTATATTGCGTTCTTGAAGTACCATGGAGGTCTAATTCCGGACTTCCCTGATATGCATATCTATCAAAGCAATACCTCGGCAGTTCTGATGGATTCCCCTCAGCAGTTCAATTATCTGGGGCATCCGCCGCTGTACTACCAGATAATGAAAACACTGGGCGGACTGAGCGTAAACGGTTCCGCAGTCACGTATAACTTGCTCTCTTTGAGATTGCTGTCCTTCTGCATCGGCCTTTTGGGAGTGACACTAATTTTTTACATCGGTTTTACTCGCATCAAACCGATTCCGCTTCTTCATCTATTATTCGCCGTGGCAGTAATCTCACCGGCAAATTTCGTATATGGATTGTGCGGGGTCTCCAACGACGCGCTGGCATTGCTAACCGTTAGCATCTTCATTTTGGGCATTATTCGCTTTTACGAGAAACGGTACGATATCCGGACTTATCTGCTTATCGCGATAGGCATCAGCAGCACCCTGTTGACCAAGCTGACCGCTGGAATGATTGTGGCGGTTATGAGTGTCCTGATTGTTGGGTACACACTTCTCATAGAGAAATCCTACAACGCTATCGTACGCAAGGAATTCCTTATCTCTGCGCCTATATATGTCTTCCCTATCTCCTATTTCGCAATGCTCTACGCAAAATTGCACACCATACAGCCAAGTTATGCAAAGTTCGCATTCGACGAATATGTCACCAGTGGCATGTACGTGCCTAACGACAACCGACAGGTCATGGCCATCACGGAATACATCCAATATTTCTTCACCAAATTCCTTGGAACTTGGTACGCGATAGCGGGTCATGTGGAAGTGCCGCGTAACGGAATCAAGCAGTTTGACATTAGTTCTATCGGTATGTTGCTTATCCTTTTAGCCCCCCTGACAGTCTTCTTCTATACAAAGAACAGGATGCAAAAATTCCTATCCATGGGAACGATTTCCGTCCTTATCGTAGTGACTTATCAGTTCATTACCGCCCTTAAAGGTTTCTACACCAATGGCTATCCCGGAGGCATACAAAGCAGGTACTACCTCTGTGCAATGGGCTTCTTCGCTCTAGCTCTCATATGGATGGTCTCGAAGCTCGTCGTTCCCTCCGATGAGACCTGCGAAGACCTCGGTTCTAGTCAGTCAAGCGTACTTCCCCGATTGACTGGAACCGGTACGCTAATATGCGTCGGACTCTCCACGTTGCTGATATGCGAAGGACTTGCCTCCTTCCTCTATCAGGCCGATACAATCAAGGGCTTCCTCCAATAACCGTCCTTTGGGAAAATGAATGATTTTGATGGTATCTTGGCGCATCCTCCATCAAAATCATTCATTTTCCCAAAGATGTGCCAGTGAACCGAGAAGCTAAATGCATGACTGGATTTCTTTATATGCCGGACTGATACACTGGAACCGTATGGCTAAAGACGCTCTGCGTATACGCTGCCAAGCGAAAATCCTACTTTTAAAATACCCGCTCGATGGAATAGGAGCACTGTGGCAAAGACCAATTCACGCCTCTCTACCGAGGGCCCAACAAAACCCTTTTCCATCAAGACCGTCAAAGTAAAAAACTTCAAGCAGTTCAAAGATATGACTGTGAAGTTTTCTGAAGGTATGAATATTCTCGTCGGAGACAATGGCACCGGCAAAACGACGATTCTTGAGGCAATCGAACTCGCTCTAAGCGGCCGGTATAGGGGAGAGCCGATTAGCCGATGCTTATCTGAATACTTGTTTTATAGAGAAGCTGTTGACGATTATCTCAGAGGTCTGGAAGACGGGACTAAAGTCGAGCTTCCCCAAATCACGGTGGAAATCTATCTAGATGGCGGAGACGATCGCGTCGCCCAAAAGCTACGCGGCTCCAATAACTCATCCCATGACAGGGGTGCATATGGGGTCAGACTTGAAATTGCTTTTGATGAAGCATTCGCCGACGAATATCACGAGCTTTCACAAAACGGAAACGTTACAAGTCTACCGATTGAGTATTATACTGTCAGACTTTTCAGTTTCGCCGATGAACTAATGACCACAAGACTGTTGCCCATTAAAACAGCGCTAATCAATCCATCCAGCGACCTCTTAGGGCATCGGTCAGAATTCCGCGCAACAAAAGCACTCTATGACTCTCTTGACGAACGGAATCGAGTAGCCCTCGCTCAGAGCTACCGCACTGCCTTGCGTAGCTATAAAACTGATGACGCCGTAGACACCGTGAATAAGGAGCTCGCCGGTAAAGCTCCCCTAGGGTCAGATGGCAATATAACCCTCGACGTTAACATGGGTACCCGTGATTCCTGGAAAAGCGAAGTCATAGTAAATGTTGAGGATATACCATATTCACACATTGGTTCCGGCATGCAATGCCGATTGATGTCCGAAGTCGCCCTTTTAGGTACTGCCGAAAAAGGCATCAGCATATTGCTCATCGAAGAACCGGAAAACCATCTTTCGCATGCCAATCTCAATGCGTTTCTTAAACGTTTGGACACCGCTACAGAGGATCGACAAATAATTGTTAGCACACACTCTAGTTTCGTTGCCAATAAACTCGGCTTAGACAATATCATTCTTTTGGGACGCGGCAATCATGGGGTAAGAATGGATTCACTCGGCAAGGATGATGGCAATTACTTCTCCTGCCTACCGGGGTATGACACACTACGTTTCGTCTTGTGCAATACCGCCGTTTTAGTCGAGGGCCCCTCCGACGAACTTATTTTCCAAAGAGCCTTCATGGATCGTCATGAAGGTAAATTGCCTATCGAATGCGGAGTAGACGTTATCTCAGTCGGCACCAGCTTCCGAAGGTTTCTTCCCATTGCCAAAGAACTGAAGCTCAACGTCGCGGTTATTACGGATAACGACGATAATCCAGAAGCCTTAGATGAAAGATACAAGGACTACGTCAGCGACTCAAGGATCATGGTCTGCTACGATGATGTCGCCGTCTCGAAGCCCGAAAACGTTCCATCAACAGAGAATAAGATTCGATGGAACACTCTTGAGGCCACTCTCCTACGGGCTAATAGCCTAGTCCATTTGAATTCCATTCTAGGAAAGGACTGTAGCCAAAACTATGAACTTCTCAAATGGATGGAGTCACACAAAACCGACTCGGCCCTCCTGATATTCAATAGCGAGAGGAAAATAGATTATCCCGAATACATAATGAAAGCTCTGACTTTTGTGGAAGGCAAACTTGACTAGTTGCAAAATAATCATAGCCGGCGCTGGCACTGGAAAAACAACATATCTCGTCAACCGCGCTCTGAAATGCGCCAATGCAGGTGGACATGTGCTCATGGCCACATATACGACCGCCAATCGTGAAGAAATCAGGAATAAGTTTATAATCAAAAACGGTGTTGTTCCCCACGGAGTTGATGTAATAACTTGGTTTTCTTTTTTGCTCCGAGACGGGGCAAGACCCTTTAGACACAGCGCAATTCCGGAACGCATAGAGGGCCTTCTTTTCGATAACGGCCAACCCGATACCGGACGAGCACGGAAAAACACACATCGTTACTACTGTGCGTCAACCGGGATCGCTCACTCAGGACGCCTCTCTGAAATAGTTTGCGAATGCAACGAACAGGCCAGGGGAGCCGTTGCAGATCGAATAGTCCATCAATACGATCTCATCCTTCTGGATGAAGTCCAAGATTTCGCCGGATACGACTTCCCTTTTATCAATATGCTCGCAAAAGCCGGTGGAAATATCGAGCTGGTAGGCGACCCTCGGCAGAGGACCTATTCAACAAATCACAATAAGAAGAACAAAAAATACGAAACCATTTTTGATTATGCACGTATAAGAATGCCCTATGCCGAAATCGATGAAGATTCATTAAACATCTCGTATAGGTGCCACGAGTCAGCTCTTAACATTGCCAACAGCCTTTATACGCAATATAAACCCCTCAAGTCCGGTGCTGCCGACCATAGCGGACATGATGGCATCTATCTCATAGAAGAATCCAAAGAACGTGAATATGTCAAACGATATAGACCAGCCCTTCTACGCTATGATGCGAGGACAAAGATATACTACGATTACGCTCCTATGAACATGGCTGCGACAAAGGGCATGACATTAAATCACGTCCTTATTTTTCCAACGCCGGGAATTAGGAAATGGCTAATCGACCCCAAAGCTGGCCTAGCTTCATCCACACGGGCCAGATTTTATGTGGCTCTTACCAGGGCAAGATATAGCGCAGCAATCGCTGTTCCCAAAAATTTCCATATGAAGTGCCCATTGATACCGCGTTGGACTCCTTCAGAGGAAAGGACACTTTTCTGAAACATCCATTGCCAAGCTACGTCTTCCTGAAAAATGGGGAACAGTGATTCGGGGGCAGATGATAAGTTTCATCCACCCCCGAAAATCTTCCAATCGCCAAATGGTTATCTATGCCTATGCCCCATACCAGGAGATACCTTCCTTGCTCCACCCTTGGGAGCCACGAAGCTCATACTCTTTCGCATTGGACGTGTAGAAATGCTCCTTGTTATGACCATTGTATAGACGGTAAATCGGCTTATTCCTAGAGGTACTGCTATACCAAGCAATTCCCTCGTATCGCCAACCACGAGTCTTCAATACATCACGCTCATGTACGGACCCAGTAAAGTGATGCTGCTTGATTCGCCCATTGTATAGACGGTGCACAGGCTGCCCCTTTTTATCCGAAGCCGCTATGCCAAGAACACCCTCATACTGCCAACCTCGAAGAACCAGCGTACGCATCTCGTTATAGCTCGATGTGTAATGATGAATCCTCACACCTCCGAGATACAAACGATAAATAGCGTTCGGAACCGCGGCCGGAACAGTAACCGTGTGATTACCAAACGCACTCATGTCCACATCACCGGGAACACCATTGATGCGTCCGCCGGCGCTGTACTGCCAGCCACGGTAGTTCATGGAGAAGTTGAACGTGTTACGGGCACCGTAGCTGGCGACCCACTGGGTCTTCGCATGGATGCTTGAGCTGTTCAGCGCGGTGTTGAGGTAATACACGTACGAGTACACAGCGAGATTGGTGTAGCCGGCGGACCTCATGGTCGCATACCAAGAGTTGACGATGCCCTCATACACCTTCGGGCTGGTCGGATGCTGGTGTCCGGTCCACGTCCAATCCTCAAGGTCATAGTAGACAGGGTAGGAAAGCGTGTTCGGCGAGACACCGGCCTTCTTCAGCTGGTTGACGATGTTCGTGGCCTCATGCGACGCGAACGTATTGTCATACGCGTACGAATACAGGTAGATACCGAACGGAATCTTCAGCCGCTTGCATTCGCTGATGTTGCGTAGGGCCTTGGCATCGAGCGCGGCGGTACCGTAGCCGATGCGGATGATGGCACCTTCGACGCCGGCGGCCTTGGCCTTGGCCCAGTCGATGTTGCCGTTGTGCTCGGAGACGTCGATCACGCCCTTGGCCTGCTGTGCGAACAGGTTGTTCTTGTAGTCGAAGAACGCGGGCGTGCCGTTGTACGTGCCCCAATGGGCACCGTACTCGTTGTTCGGCAGCTTGGCCGTGCGGACGGTGGGGGTGGTTGAATCCACGTATGACGAGGTGCCGGTCTGGCCTTCGACGCTCTCGCCTTCATCCTCCGTGGATTGGTCATTGGAATCGGACTGCGACTTATCCTGCGCGGTATCGTCACCGGATTGGGCATTATCGGAACCGGCATTGGAGTCGGAATCGGAGTTGCCGGACGGCTGCTCCACCGTCTTGCCGGCCTCCTCCATCTGGTCCTTGACCTCGTCCATCGGCACAGGGATGAACGACTTGCCGTCGGTCTTCGCCAACGGATCGGCAGGGGCATCCGCGGTACCGACGAGGTTCGGATCGGTGACCGTCTCACCGGTCTCGACGTTCTTCAGCTCACCGTCCGTCGTGCTCGCGTATTTCGGAGCCGTCATCACGTCATCATCGGAGATTTCGGCGCTCACCTTGTCGGGCAGGGCCACGCTCGGATTCTCCGGCACGGCATCCTGGGAAGCGACGGTCGTGCCCTCGCCCTGCGCCTGCAGTTGCGTCTCGTCGGCGGCGGCTGTCACCGCATAATCACTGATTGGACTGCCCTGGTCAGTCGCATTCAACACCTCGGCGTTCGCCATCACCGGCAACGACAGACCCGCCACTGCAACCACAGCCACGGCAGTCGTCAACCACCCACGATTCCTCATCAATTATTTCCCGTCTCTAAGGCCTCATATGTATCGCGCCAATCACCTGCCAAATATATCGCTAGGACATTGACGCCCTTTTAGCATACCCTCTATAGAAAAAGGGGGCATGTATCCTTATATACCAGTATGATACATTCCCTTATCTCCAAACTCATTCCTATCGCAACACAGGAAATTTCATACATGTCCCAGTCTTTGGCCGCTCAGCAAATATGACGATACCGGCAAAAATCCATTTCATGATTCATCGTGAAATAAACCATGGGGACAACTCAGCTTCGGCTTCTCTCTACTTCTTAACGAGGCATTTCATTCAGACGATCCAACAATGATTCTGCTTGCAAACGTGCAGTTGAGAAGAAATCAAACGCATCTGCAATCGCAGAGGTCACAGGTTTCAACGGTCTGGCGAGATTCCCGAATACACGCATCATTCCTATAGCCTGCTGCACCTCTTCAGAAAACGTAAATGATTGGATAATCCCATCAATGTTACCGCTAGCTGCTTCGATCTGCTGATTACGAACTCCTCCTACAGGCAGTTCTTCAATCTGATCCACATACAATCTCAGCATGTTAAAGTAATGTTCCCAAGCATTGGATATTCGCTCAATACTCGTGTTGAGTTTTGCCACATCATCTTGTGACTCCGCAGCAATTGCGCTACTCCAAGAGAGAAGCTTCTTCGCAGGAGCATTTGCCGGTATCGGATTATCATTAAACCGATTGACAATTCGCTGTATGTACTGAGAAAAATCATCAACATCCGCAAACTCAGCCTCAGCTTGTTGCAGTTCGGAAAGATAGTCACAATCTGATTCATTTTTTAAACTGGTTTCCTCGGTTTTTCCTACAGAAACTGTCGCCTGATCAATTTTCTTGTTCTGCTCATCAATCACTTTCCGCAATTCAATAACAATCTGACTAATACGCTGTTTGTATTCGCGTGAAGTCGGGTCGGCATAAACTAAATCTTCCACGGATAAATACTGGTGAGCATGAATAATGCTCCACACGGGATCTGTTCGATTTGGGGAAGGCAACTGCTCAACATCCTGCCAAATCATTGATAATATATCGTTCCCGCGCTTTTGTCCAGATTGCGCATTGAAGTTTATTATCTCTTTTCTGCACGCCTCGCTTTTTAAATACATTGGAGTAACCGCAGCCAACATTATGTTGGCTGAAGCAATATTGCTCTCCAAAGTCTTTCTCCAGTCAGCGCCCCAACGAATATTTTTATCGCTAATCAATTGCAGACGACCTCCATATTGGAAGGCATAACCCTTCACAAGAGCCTCAGCGAAATCCATAATGGCTCCGTTAAGATACTCATTATCTTGGTGTCGATAACTCAGAAAAATATTAGCGTCATACGTTCCGTCAAGATCTCCCCGAGTCAGCTCATCATCCTTACCACCAATTTCAGCAACCAAATGATTGTCCTTCTTTTTTGAGAAAATAAAACCATCGCTATCCCATAAAGCCGACACAGGAATAGCCCACATATCATCCGCAAACCGGACAATACGCCGACCGCAATAAACCACGTATCCTCTCTTGAAACGAGAATCCTTCGCTTTTAATTGAGCTAAGCCAGCAAAATCCTTTCTATCGACGGAATCATTTGATTTTACTTCGACACCAATAAGCTCATCATTGTGGACAAGCACCAAATCCACCTCCTTAGGCCTCGAACCTGGCTCCCGCCAATAAAATGCATCTGGACGCATGGCCGACCATTGAGCTTCAGGAACAATCTGGTTCACCACAAAAGATTCAAACAACTGCCCGAATAACACCCGGTCCAGCATGGGATTTTTCCCGCTCCGCAAAAAAGATTCAACCGCATATGCCGTATCGACAGGATGAATTTTCGCCCGTGTAAGCACTTGTCGATTTGCTGTCGTTCTCAAATTCGGCAAAGAAAAAACAAGAAACCGATTGATAAAAATACTCACGTACCGCTCCACAGTCCTTGCGTCAATATGAATGAGGTCCGCGGTTCTTTTAAGGTTCAAAATGCCGCCAGGCGTTGCTAAAAGCTCTTGCAAAACAGATTGAGCAATTGCCCTATCTAAACGCTCACCCGGTAATATAGTGTCACCCAGCACATTATCAATGTCATCTCGAATGGCCAGACTTCTTTCAGCGGACGACATAACGCTAGCGGTAGCTAAATATATAGGAAAACCACCAACAGACATATACCGCTGAATATCCTGCTTGGTCGACACCGAACGATAATTGGCATTAGGCTCACCATTCCATAGAATATCCACAATGCTGGTGGAAGAAATTCCATTGTATTCCCGTCTCGTAAGTGGCTTAAGAACGAAACGCCTCGAGCGTCGGGTCAAAGGATTTTGCCCACTTAGTTCATCGCGAGCTATAGAAGCAGAGCCCGTGAGTATAAACTGTGGCCCCTGATCCGAACTTGTATCAACAATCCCCTTAACAGCCAAGGGAAGACCGGGAATACGCTGGGCCTCGTCAATAACCACCGGTAAAGAAAGCGAATCCAGCCAGTCACTCACATGTCCTTTTGCATAGCTAAATGTCCGCTCATCGGCAAGAGAGACATAATTGAACTCCGACAGTTCACGCTGAGCCAGCATGGTCTTCCCTACGGCGCGAGCCCCCTCCAATATCAGTACTTTCTGATGAGCTCTCTTCAAGGTTTTTGCCAACGGTCGACTTATATACTTCATAAAATGAAATAATACTGCATAAGAAAAATAAAACAACATCAAATGCAGTAATCAAAATACACTGACCGTAGAAAAACTTTTTTGTAAGACTATTCTTCTCCGTGGAATCCCTATAACTCCAAATCGGACCCATCCCGTCGCACGGCCCCTGGCAAGGTGATATTAAAGCGTACGGAAAGCACACGAAGGACGACGACCAGTATGACGATGGCCACGTCCAACGCCATCTCCACATCCAAATTCCATGACCAGTGATCAACCGAGCGATATGCACATACCGTCAGTACGCATCCTACGAACGAGGGCACGGCATACCAGTGCCTGTCCCGGATAACGGCGGGGACCTCGCTGAGAATCATATCGCGAATCAATCCGCCGGCGAGCGCGGTGAACATGCCGAGGAATACCGATACCATGCCGGACATGCCATAGGCAAGTGATTTCGCGGTGCCGTTGACGGCGAACAGTCCCAGGCCCATGGCGTCGGTGATGATCATGGACCACCGCAGGTGCTCGATTTCCGGATGAGCGATTGCAACAACGATGCCGGACATCAGCGTCGTCAGTACCAGTCCTTTGTCGGCGATGCCGACCGGCGGCAATGCGCCGAGCAGGGTGTCGCGGATGATTCCTCCACCGAGCGCGGTCATCCATGCGGCCACGAGAATCGCGAACAGATCATATTGTTTTTTGACTGCGGAGAGCCCGCCGGATAGTCCGCAGCAGAATATGGCAAGATATTCGATGCCCATGAACACGGCATTGCTTTCCAACGCGACGGGTTGCATGGGCATCGCTCCTTCCGATGCGGAACTACGCGTCCAGGTCGAGTTCGGCGCTGCGGCCGTGTGCCTTCTGTACGACAAGCACTATCACACCG
This sequence comes from Bifidobacterium pluvialisilvae, assembly GCF_019331695.1. Taxonomy (GTDB): domain Bacteria; phylum Actinomycetota; class Actinomycetes; order Actinomycetales; family Bifidobacteriaceae; genus Galliscardovia; species Galliscardovia pluvialisilvae. The sequence goes on along the minus strand of NZ_JAHBBI010000002.1, from coordinate 26,450 downwards.
ATGACGAACCAGATTCCACCAACCGCGAGTGCGCTCACATTGGCGTGGATGAGCACGTATACGAGAATCACGAAACCGATCAGGGGGAACAGGCCCTTGGCGATGTACGCTTTCTCATGCTTGCGGAAGAGGAACAGCGCGATGACGGAGAGGTTCAGCAGTGCGAACGACGAGAGCGCGCCAACGTTCACCAGCGAAGAAATCATGGAGACGTCGCCGACGAAGATGAATCCGAGCACGAGCGTAATGCCGCCGACCAGCAGGGTGGCGTTGCGCGGGACCTTGTGCTTCGGGGAGACCTGGCCGAGGAATCCGGGCAGCATCCGATCACGGCCCATGGAGAACAGCACACGAGAGACCGCGGCCTGCGAGGTGAGCACGTTGCCCACGGCGGAGAGTACGGATACGCCGGCCGCGCACGCGACCTTGAGCGGGGTTCCGCCGACCATATACGCCACGTCGAAGAACGCCTCATTGGTGGCGTTGCCATCGGCGAAGCTCTGTACGTCGGGCACAAGCCAGGTGGCGAGCGCAGTGAGCGCCACGAAGCAGAAGATGACGATGAACAGGGAGATGATGATGGCGCGGCCGACCGCCTTGCCACCGCCCTTGGCCTCCTCCGACAACGTGGAGATGGCGTCGAAGCCGAGGAAGTTCAGCGCCGCCACGGAGATGGCGGTGAAGACGAAGTCTACGGAGAAGCTGGATGAGTCATAGAACGGACGGGCGGAGAAGTGCGCGCCGTTGACGCCTTTCATCACTGCGGCCGTGGCGAACCAGACGAACAGCACGAAAACGATGATCTGGCAGAGCAGCAGTATCTTGTCGAGGCTGTCGGCCCATTTGATGCCCATGCAGTTCGCGGTGGTGGAGAGCGCGATATACAGCACCACCCAGATGATCTGCGGCACGGCGGGGAGGATGGAGTGCATGGCCACGGCGCCGAGCACCGACGCCAAGGTCGGGAACAGCAGGTAGTCAAGCAGGATCAACCACCCGGAGAGGAATCCCACCTGCTTACCGAGGCCGGCGCCCACGTAGGAGTATACGGAACCGGCTGTGGGGATGGTGTTCGCCATGATGCGGTATGACATGGCGGTAAACAGCATGGCGATGAATCCGATGATGTAGGTCAGGGCGACCATGCCGTGGGAGAGGTTGAACACGACGCCGAAGATGGACATCGGTGCGATGGGCACGATGAACACGAGGCCGTATACGACCAGTGCCGATGTGGGGAGGGAACGTTTCAGCTCCTGCTTGTAGCCCTGGCTTTCCAACGCCTGCTCGGCGGAGCTGACTGTGGATTGTCCGTGTTCCGTGGTCGGTGTGTTTGCAGACATGATGACTCCTTACTGCTGTCATGCAGTCAATCGTTGCGGGAGAGGAATTGGGAGACGGCTCGAAGCGTGGGTTCGGGATTCTCGAGGTGGGGCACGTGCGAGGCATCGGGGATCCAGCATTGTTCGACGTCGGGGATGCCGTTGATGAATGGCGCGACGGTTTCGGCGTCGACCTGATCGTGTTCGCCGGCGATAATCAACGTTGGGACAGTGATGCGTGCGGCGTCGTCGCTGCGGTCCCAATCGTGCAACGACCCGGTGGGCATGAACTCATATGGCCCCCACATCACATCGTAGGTGTGGCCGTCGTTTTCGGATTCAGCGTCCGAGACGGCCAGGCATTCCGGTTTCGGCGAGAAATCCCCAAGATGGCGGCGATAATACTCGTCCTTGGCCTCGATGAATGCCGGGGCCGTGAAGTCCCCGGTACGGTCGGCTTCGCGCAATGCCTCCTGCTGCTCCGGGCTTTGCAATTCCCACAGTTTCCTGGCGGTGTGCGACCACAGGGGAATCGACGCCGGGGCACTGGCGATGACAAGCGAGCGCAATCCGTGGCCGATGCCGTTCCTCAAGGCGTGTTCGACGGCGAGCATACCGCCCCATGAGTGCCCGAGCACATGGTATTCACGCAATCCGAGATGTTCAATCAGCGCCTGCAGTTGATCGGCGAACAGATCGACGGTGAAGAACTCCTCCCCTCTGCGAGGGAAGTGCGAGGAACGCGCGCATCCGACCTGATCGTAATGAATAATCGTTCGACCGGAAGCGGCAAGACCGGCATAGGGCAGAAGATAGTCGTGGCCCGCGCCGGGACCGCCGTGCAATACGACGAGCGGAGCTTTGCCGCAAGACAGGCCCGCAGCGCCCGGAGTCACGCGGTACCAGGTGCGGTATCCGTCATGGATGAATTCGCCGGCATGGTATCCGGCCTGCGTATACGCATTCGATAGCATCATGAGCCTCGATTCCGCCGTCTATTCCTGCGCCAGCCATGAAACGATGCCATCGAACAGGCGCTGGTAGCCCGGCCAGTTCATGAACTCCTCCGGCGCCCAATGCGGGGAGATGTCGGATGCGAAGGCCACGGACCTGCCCTTGCCGAACGTCTTGGTCACCAGCATCGGGTCTTCTTCGACACTGGCTAGAACCTGGGCATCGTCGTCGGCCTCCAACTTTTGATATCCCAATACGAAAGGCCATTGCCGGTCCAATCCCTCGGTGATCGGATGCACGACGTCGGTGAGTTCGGGGTTGACGCCTTCCGGCGCCTCCACGCGATCGTCCCAATGCGCGATTCGCACCGGAAGCGCTTCCTCGACGGGCGTTCCGGCATAGTTGGCCATGCCTTGGAATCCTTGGAACGAGAGATAGCCGCCGGCCATGAGAAGACCGCCTCCGCCACGAACCCAGTCGCGAATCAGCTTGAGACGGTTGGGCATGCGGTGTCCTTCCTCGAACACCTCCGGTGAAAGCAGCAACGTGTTGGCTCCGACGTCGGACAAGATCAGCACATCGTAGGCATCAAGCTCATCGATGGTGTATGGGAAATCAGTCGACACATCATGCGATCGCATGTGTGTGACATTATGACCAGCGTTGCGCAACGCTTCCAGCAGTTTTGCGCAACCAATATGCACCTGCGTATGAGGGAAATGATCGAACCCCTTGTGGTCGACCACGTCGCTCACCCACGATTCCCCGGCCAATAGTACGTTTGCCATGACATCCTCCTTCATCAATTGTTGCGCTACGGTGCGCATCAATTACTATGAAGTCTACCCACAATCTAACGCAACACGCACGTAACATTGTTTTCCGTTACGGAATTTCATTGCGCAACGTTTCATCCATAACAAGGAAAGGCACGTATGTCAGAGCATGGCAAGGCCGCCATACCATCAAGCGACAACAATCACGACAGCCGCTCCAGCCGGCACCGCCTCTCACGGACCGCCATCGGCCCCGATGAATCATCCACGCAGGGCCGCAGCGGATTCACGGATGGTCAACGACAGCGGCAATTTGATGTTCGCACCCTTCGACGCCGAGGATCCGATGCCGACATCCCCCTGCGTCAACAAGCCGATCGCACAATCCGCCATATCCTCAATCGGCTGCACCAACGTCGTCAGGCTCGGACGCAGCCATTGGCCGATGGCGATGCCATCGCATCCGATAATCGACAAGTCCTCCGGAATACGGATGCCATACTGCTTGCACACCGACAGCACGCCAATCGCCACGATGTCCGACCCGGCGAACACGGCGGTCGGTCGGTCGTCATGCTGCAGCAGATACGGAAAGACGCTGGCGCCGTATTCCTCGGTATAGGGACCCGAATACAGCAGCGAGGAATCGAATTCGATACCGGCGTTCTCCAACGCGGCCCTATACCCGCGCAGACGTTCGGATGCCGTGCTCAGCATGGCCGGACCGGAGATATGGGCAATGCGTCGGTGACCCAACGAAATCAGATAAGACGTGGCCTGATACGCACCGGCGAAATTATCGACCGTCACCGTATTTGGATGGGACAACGCCGGTATGGTCACATCCTCATCAAGCAGGACAAGTTTCGTCGGACTCGAGGCGAGATGATTCAGCGCACGATTGGTGCGATGCATACCGGCGTAGATGAGCCCATCGAATCTGCCGGAATCCACTACATGCTCCACCAGTTTGAGCTCATGGCTTGCCTGCCGGCCTGACACCATGACCTCCAGAATGCGTCCCGCAGCCTGCGCGCTGTTCGCCAATGCGGCGCTCAGCGCGGAATAGAACGGATTGGTGAGCTCGGGGACGATGAGCGCGATGGTGTCGGTCTCCGGAACCCGTGATGACAAATCATATCCCAACGACTGCGCGGCACGCTGAATCTTCGCGGCGGTCTCGTTCCTGATGCTCAGATGCCCCTTGACATATCGGGAGACAGTCGAGGGGGAGACCCCCGCCTTCTTCGCAACCTGAGTAAGAGACGCCACCGTATAACCTCGCTCGTCGTTTTCTTTTGGTCTGCTTCCAAGGCTCATGGCATTGCGCAACGCCATGCAATCCGATATACAGAATACGCCAAGACTCATGACACGAGACGGCGACGCCTTCGCCACCATCAGGGAACCGCTATCGTTGCGCTGGACCGCGATGCAAAATCTGATGAATCGCAACGCAAAAATAAAAATGGCTCCCCGCAATCATCGCAATCATGAGGGGAGCCGTGGATAGATTCCGGATATGTTCCGGATATATGGACCATTCGGCCCCAACTGGGGCCGAATCAGTCGGACTAGTCGCGCTTGAAGAGGTCGCGGGTGTAGACCTTGTCCTCGACGTCGGCGAGGTCGGCATTCCAACGGTTGGCGACGATCACGTCGGCGCGCTGCTTGAAGGATTCGAGATCGTGCGTGACCTCGCTGCCGAAGAAGTCGGGGTCATCAAGCGTGGGCTCGTAGACGACGACTTCGATGCCACGGGACTTGATGCGCTTCATCACGCCCTGGATGGCGGACTGGCGGAAGTTGTCGGAACCGGACTTCATGGTCAGACGGTAGACGCCGACGACCGGCTTCTTCACGCCCTTGACGCGCTCCTCGATCTCGGTGGCGATGAAGTCCTTGCGAGTGCGGTTCGCATCCACGATGGCGCCGATGAGGTTCTGCGGCACGTCGGAGTAGTTGGCGAGCAGCTGCTTGGTGTCCTTCGGCAGGCAGTAGCCGCCGTAGCCGAAGCTCGGGTTGTTGTAGTCGTTGCGGATGCGCGGGTCGAGGCAGACGCCGTCGATGATCTCGCGGGTGGAAAGGCCGCGGCTCTCGGCGTAGGTGTCGAGCTCGTTGAAGTAGGCGACGCGCAGCGCCAGATACGTGTTGGCGAACAGCTTGATGGCCTCGGCCTCGGTGGTGCCGACCACGAGCTGCGGGATGCCCTTCGAGCCGTCCGGGTTGGTGCGCTCGGTCTCGCCTTCGGCGGCGCCGTGGGCAAGCAGGTTCACGAAGGTCTTCGCGGCCTCCACGGCCTCCGGGTCGTCCTGCGGGGCGCCGGCGACGATGCGCGACGGGTGCAGGTTGTCGTACAGGGCATGGCCCTCGCGCAGGAACTCCGGGGAGAACAGGATGCGCTTGTCGCCGAGCTTCTCACGCAGCTGCTGCGTGTAGCCGACCGGAATCGTGGACTTGATGACGATCCAGGCCGTCGGATCGACCTCGCGAATCGCGGCGATCGCGGCCTCGACGCTGGACGTGTCGAAATAGTTCTTGTGCGGATCGTAGTTCGTCGGCGTGGCCACGACGGCGAACTCGGCGCCCGTATACGCCTGCTTGGCGTCCAACGTGGCGGTGAAGTTCAGCGGACGTTCGCCCGAGGTGTTGCCGTCCAGGAACTCCGTGATCTCCTTGTCGACGATCGGGCTCTTGCCATTATTGAGCAGCTCGACCTTCTCGGGGACGATATCGAGCGCATGCACCTCATTGTGCTGCGACAGCAGCAGCGCCACGGACAGGCCGACATAGCCGGTTCCGGCAACGGCAATCTTCATTGCAAATACCTTTCTTGACACACTTTCGGCCCCGCACCTTGGCGAAACCCCACGGTTGCCATGATAGTAGCGTCGCAGACCGTGTGGTCCGATATTTTCCGCCGAACCGGCAATCCGCCACAATCGTCCTTGATGTTGATTGACTTCGGGGGTGCCGACGATAGAATCGAAACAGGCGAAGGAAATCACAGAACACGCCATAGAGGTTGTCTTCTCTCCCCCAATCGCATGGGTTTTCGGCGGCATGACGCCGCCGAACGCGGGGTATTCCAAGCGGCGCAACGATGCGCGGCGGGGAATATCCGAACGGCGAACATGCGGGAGGGGATTCGAATGCGACCGGTCATGGCATCGACGGACCCCAAGACCACGACGAAAGGAACGACGACCGCAGCACCAGCCACCCGAGCCTGACGATCCAAAGGAGGAATCATGTCGTACACCATCACGCAACCGAACCCGGCAACCGGTTCGGTAATCTCATTGAGCGAGATCTTCGTCACCATCAACATGGGGGTGAACGCCATCCCCCACCCCGGCGGGTACGCGCTCTCGGAACACCATAATCTCGACGTGGGCGGAGGATTCGCACTGCTCAAGGCCGCGAGCCGCATGGGCGCGGCGGCCGAGCATGCGGGCATCGTAGGCAACGGCGTATGGGGGTCGATCATCCGCAAGGCGATGGCGACCGAAGGCATCACACATACGGGACTGGACCGGCTCGACGAGGACTCCGGATTCCGCGTGCTGCTCAGCGACGGCGGACGGCGCAAGACGCTGATCGCCACGTTCGGCGCGGAAGCGCACGGCAATCCCGACGCGTTCGACATGATACGGCCGCGGTCGCATGACGTGGTGCACATCAGCGGCAACACGCTGACGAACCGCACGGCGAGCGCCGTGTACGCATTCCTGCGGCGCGAGGACGAGCATTGGAACGACTATCCGGCCGGGGCGCTGGGTCTCATGAGAGACGGCGGCGATGACGGCGGCGGCAGTGCGGTCGGTGACGGCGTGGTCGGTGACGGCGTGGCGACCAACGGGCATCGGCGCTATCAGATGGTGTTCAACCCCACCGGCGCGCTGATGCAGCATGTGAACGAGTCGCTGTTGGAGACGCTGGTGCTGGATCGGCCGATCTGGTCGTGCAACAAGCAGGAGGCGCGCATCATCGCGCACCGTCTGGGAGCGCCGATCACCGAGCCGGAGCCGATCACGGTGAACGGCAACACGGACGCCGCGATGCCGGAACTGTGCGAGATGGTGGGAGAGATCCTCAAGGCGCCGCTGATCGTACGCACGGGGTCGACCGGCGCATGGCTGTGGGAACCGGACGGCGACGGCGCCGTGCACATCCCGGGGCATGCGGTGAAGGCCGTGCACATGCAATCGGCGGGCAGCTGCCACACGGGCGCGTTGTGCGCGATGCTGGCGCGCGGGGCCTCGCTGACGGAGGCGGTGCGCGTGGCCAATGCGGCGTCGGCTCTGGCCGTGGAACGGGCCGACGGGAACCTCGGCGGCGAACCGGAATGCCCGAACTATGAGGAGGCACTTTCGCTGGCGAACCGGGAACTGCGGTAGCGGGCGGACGGCGTTATTGCGCGATTCACTCTTTTTCGGCCGGTCCAAAGAGTGAATCGCAAACGCACAATATCGAGCACACAAGTCCGCAAGGTGTGCGGGTCCCGCTGATTCTGCGTTCGTTCGCGCAAACTCCGGTTCACTCTTTGCGCCCCCATGAAAAGAGTGAACCGGCCACTGCACACGACACGCCGACAACACGCCGCATTGGCATTTCCCAAACCTCATGCTATTCTATTCGAGTTGCCTGAATTCATCACTTGTGATGAGTTTTGCGCAGTGGAGGATTCGCCTAGTGGTCTATGGCGCACGCTTGGAAAGCGTGTTGGGTGCAAGCCCTCACGAGTTCGAATCTCGTATCCTCCGCCAGTAGGGTTTCCGGAGATTTCCGGAAACCCTTTTTCATTGTCAAAAAGCCGCTGAAACGGCGGAATTCCGGTGTTTTCCGGCTGTTGGGCGGGCGGTGCCATGATTCCGTCGACAAGCCGTGCACGACCGTGTTTCACGCGCAATACGTGAGCGTCTACGTGAGCGTTTTTCGAGCCACTGGACGCACTCACGCCATCACCCACTGTCCGTGACCGCGGGCGAAACCCTCAAAGTATTGACTCACTCGCCTCACGCCCGGATGATGGTAGGCATGAACATCAAGGTGAAACGCATCTATGACGAGCCGGAACCCGACGACGGCTACAGGATTCTGGTGGACCGCCTGTGGCCGCGTGGCATGAGCAGGCAGCGAGCCGCCCTTGACCTGTGGATGAAGGACATCGCGCCATCGTCCGAACTTCGCACATGGTTCGGGCACGACCCGGCACGTTTCTCGGAGTTCTCCCAGCGGTATCGGGAGGAATTGGACGCCAATGCAGAAGCGGTTGCATCCTTGCTCGACATCATCCTGACCCATGAGACCGTCACGCTCCTATACGCAGCCAAAAATCCACTGATTAATCATGCGGTCGTCCTGCGCGACTACATGGCCGGCATTGCGAACTGCCGGTGACGGCGACAACCAGCCAGCATCATCACACCGGATGATTCAGGGAAGCAACATGAACGCTGCGACTTCTGAACTTCCGGCGTAATGCGATGGACAGCAGACGCACGGATGCCTGCCGGCGACGTACGCCGCCAGATCGCGCACCGGTGACGATGGCGGCCGACAGACAGGCTCTCCTATTCAGAATCGGACGACGACCTTGCCTGACGGATGACCGTCGGCCACGAGCTTCAGGGCCTCTCGAATATCATCAAGCCCGAATTCATGCGGGTCGACGGAGGGTTTCACCTCACGGCGCTTGACGATATCGGTGACGCGGCGCAGCTGCTCGCCATCGGCATGCACGAAGATGAAGTCGTACCGCTTGGCCTCCGAACGGGCTTTTCCATCGAACTTCGACCCAGCCAGTGAGAACAGCGCGCGTTTGAGGAACGGCAGACGCATGCGTTTGGCGAACGCCTTGTTGGGCACGCCACGAAGGCTCAGCAGCGCGCCGCCCGGCTTAATCACAGACAGTTCGCGGTCGAACTCGCCGGGTCCCAGCGCGTCGATGACGTAGTCAACCATGATGTCGGACCGCCAGTAGTCCTCCTTGCGGTAGTCGAGGTATCGGTCGGCACCGAGGGCAAGAATCTCCTCGCGGGCCCGCTCGCCGCCCGTCACGACGACCTCGAGCCCCAGCTCCTTGGCAATCGGCACGGCCATGCGCCCAAAGCTGCCGGAGCCGCCGGGAATGAGGACGCTTTGCCCCGGTTTGACGGCGAGAATCTCGATGAATGCCTGCCAGGCGGTCAGCCCGGTAAGCGGGATGGTGGCGGCTTCGGCGAAGTCGTATCCCTCGGGCATGGGGGCGAGCGCGTCGGCCGGCACCGCCGCGTATTCGGCGAGCGCGCCCGGCCGGTCAATCGGCGTGCGGGCGTATACGCGATCGCCGGGTTCGAAACCGGAGACGCCGCTGCCGACCTGTTCCACGACGCCCGCCAACTCGTTGCCGAGCGTGACCGGCATGGGATAGTCCTGTATCAGCTTGACGCCGCCGGTGATGGTCAGAATCTCCAAAGGATTGACGGCCGCTGCCTTCACACGGACCAGCACGTCGCCAGTCCCGGCCTCCGGCAAAGGAGTCTCATGGACCTCAACTTCGGAGATCGCCGTCGTCGTGTCCTTCTCGTAATGACCAATCTGCGCCGCCCGCATATCGCCGCACCTTCCTTCTCGACTGTCGGTGTTTTGCCGGCACTTCGTCTTTCCGAACCTGCCGACCATTAATGTAATATTTAGAATTACATTAGAACATATCGCAACGACCGGATATCGTCAACCGATAGGACCTCGCCGACGGAACAAGAGAAACAGGGAGGAACACATGCACATCAGCATGAAATGCTCGGTGGCGGTGCATTGCCTCATCTTCATGAACGAGGCCGGCGCCGGCAACCGCGTCACCAGCGCGCTACTGTCGGAAAGCACCGGCTGCAATCCGGCGAGCATCCGGGCATTGTTCACCGCACTCAAGAAGGCAGGCATCATCGATGTCCAACGAGGCAATGTCGGCGCCCGCCTGATCCGCGACCCCAAGGACGTGACTCTGCTGGACATCCAGAACGCAGTAGAACCCAACGGATTGTCCACCATGATTGGCATGCACGCCTACAAAGGCCAATCCTGCCCCGTCGCAAAGAATATCCAAGCCGTGCTCACCCCTTCCTACGAGAAAGTCGAGCAGGCCGCCGCCAAGGCCATGTCCACCATCACACTGGCGGAACTCATCGACGACTACCACTCCCGAATCAACGGACAGGATTCGGACGCCAATAAACCGACCGACAGACATCAGGATTGAGCCCAGTGCCCCGTCGCGGCATGTCAAACACAGTGACAAATTAACAAGTAAGACGGCTGGACGGTACGCCGATTTTCGTTGCAATTTCGGCAGTTCACCGCCCCGAAGTTGTGAATTCCTCATCCTCCGCCACTACGGTCCCAGCTTCAGCTGGGACCTTTTTTGCATTTCGGCGCGTCTTCCATCACAGTTGTGGTATCTTCTGGACTCATGCGATAAATTTCGCCACGAACATTCGTTTGTTCTCCGGTTACCAGATACCTAGGGAGTAGTGTATCCACACTCATTCCGCGGCATCTGGAGCAGTAATAACCGACAACGAACGAATGGAGTATCGCATTCATGCCGATGAATGATATCCGACGAACCGATATCAATCTCTCCTCTCTCTCCGAACTGCTGCGGGCCAGTTCCCGCACCGCCGACGCGACCGATACCGGCGCGGGTCTCGTCATCACTGACGAACGCACCGAATACCTGAAAACATATGTCGATATGAATGGCGTCGTCCGTTCCCGCTGGGAGTACCCCGAGCCCGGCCGCAGTGGCCGCATCCGCGGATTGGGCGACTACGACACCGCGACCGTGGCCACGTTCGCGAACCGTCGCGTGGAACTGCCGCCGTTCGCATTGACCGGTGACACCGTCCATCAGGCCATGCGGCTGCGGCTGCATCTCAACCGTCAGGCGAACCGTTTCGCACCGCATCAGGTGCACGCCACACTGCGGATGCCGCAGCTCGCCGCCTCCGTCGACGCACGATACGACGTATTGCGCGCCTACCGGCGGCTGATGCAGAACGTCATCGACGACAGCAACACCGACGCCGTGTTCGGCGGCAGGATCGGCCGCGACATGCAGCTGCTCATCGATGCCATCGCCTCCCCCGCCGGATTGGCGCTCATCGCCGCGCTCATCATCGACGAGGCGGAACGGGTGACGCCCGATGCCGGCAAGACCGACCATGACCGCCGGATGCGTTACGTCGTGGAGGATCTCGACTACGGCGGCACCGATGATGCCGGGCAGCTCGCCGAACTGCTTGAAACCGCCGTGGACCTCATCGCCGGCGTTCGGATTCGCCCCGATATCGCACGAATCCGCGCCATGCGTGCGCTGCTGACCGGCATCGTCAACCGGCTGCCGGACAAGGCGCTCGCCGATGCCGGCTTCACGCGCGGCATGGCCGGCCACGTGCTCATCCTCATCAGCTGGTGGCTCGGCTCCGACCTGGCGCGTCTGGCCGATGCGGCGCTGCGGCTGGAGATGCGCACCGAAGGGCAGCTGGCGGGCACGGACGCATCAACTGACAGCAGCATCGCCGCCGGACTCAAGCCAGTCGGCGGTTCGACCATCTGCACTCGGGCCGTACGCAACGGTCGCCCCGGCTGGAAGCGGTAGGGAAGGCTGCCCCGGTTCCTGTCCGACGCCCAAATCACAACGGACAGGAACCACGGAAGCCGTTTGGTTCCTATTCGTCGTCAATACAGCAACGGATGGGAACCGTACAGTCAGCACGATTCCCATTCGTTGCAACTACAACAACCGACAGGAACCGGGGATTCGGTTCGGTTCCTGTCCGTCGCGAACGCCCGGGACGCTACTCCCCCAGCGTCTCCTTGATGGCACCGATGAACGCATCGAGGTCGTCGGGCTTACGCGACGTGATGAGACGCCAGCCGTTGGCGTCATCCACATGCACCTGCTCATCGACATGGCTGCCGCCGGCGTTCTCGATGTCGGCGGCGATGTAGCGGCAGCTGGTGAGCGTCTTGCCGGGCAGCAGTCCGGCGTTCACCAGCAGCCACGGTCCGTGGCAGATCGCGGCAATCGGCTTGCCCGCCGCCGCGAAATCCTTCGCCAATGCGATCGCGGCCGGATTCACGCGCAGACGGTCCACGTTCGTGGTGCCGCCGGGCACGACCAGCAGATCGTAGTCATCAGCCGACACCGCATCATACGTGGTGTCCGGCGTCACGGTCTCGCCCTCGAAACGGTCGTGCTGCACGGTCTCCACGGGGTCGGCGGTCAGTGCGGCGAGCGTCACGGCGGCGCCGGCCTCGCGCAGTTCGCGCAGCGGCCGCGTCATCTCCGTCTCCTCGATGCCCCAGTTCTGGGTGATGATCAGTACCTTCGCGGCGGCAATCGACATGGCCTGCTCCTTTGTGATGGTAGGGAATTGGGGAATTCACAATGACGAATTCCTCTTCCCATTATCCCATCATCGGGCTATCCCATCATCGATTTGATATCGACCGGGCAGGAGAACCTGCTCTTCATGTCCTTAAGGGACGACAGCGGATCATCACTACTGCCGCTTGACGTCGTCGGCGAAGACTTGGACGTCGAGGACTTCGACGCGGAATCGGACGACTTCGGCGACGCCGACGACGACTGGCTCGGCGTGGCGGAAGCCGACTGCGACGGAGCCTGCGACTGCTGCCCATTCGAAGAGGAGGCCGCGCAATTATCCACCACGGCGCCATTGGAACCTGTCTGGATACCCGTTTCGTTGAGCAGAGGAGTGTTGACGACGTTCAACGCGGACTTCGCGGTCTTGGGTACACGCACCGTATACGCCACCGTTACCGAGCTCTCCGGCTCGACCGGAATCTTGACGGCAACGAAATGACGCTTGTTCAACACCATGTTGGCGACGAAATCACCCTTGTTGTAAGCGATGGATGTAATCTCCCCGTTCGTAGGGGCCATGAAGAACATGCGATAGCTCATCGTGCCGGGATCGGTCGTGCCGACCACGAAACTGGGAAGCTGGCTCACCTGCTTCTTGGTCAACGTGTTCTTCATGGTGAACTCGACCGTGTATTCGTCGCCAAGCTGGCTTTCGTCCACATCGTCGACGACGGTGGAACGGGGCGCGAAACTGACCTTGTCGGAGATGCGGTCCTTCATCGCCGCGACGGTGCCGTCGCATGACCGCGTGACCTTGACCTCGCTCTGCATGTACCAGTCGAGCTTGCTGGGCTGGGTCTCGTTGAGATACACGCCGCTGACCGGCGTCGTCGCATCGCCCGGCAGTTCGCCGGCCGCGTTCTCGTTGATCAGACCCGTCTGCACCAATGCGTCGAATTCGCTTTGCTGCTGCATCCATATTTTCAGATGCGACGACGAGGTCGTGTCCTTCAATGCCTTCAGCAACGCCGAAAGATTCGACGGCTTGGCGTTCTTGAGAATATGGTTCATCACCAGTTTGGCGGCCTTGCTGGTGTATTCGTTCTGCTCGCTGAAATTCGGATGATCGACGTAGAGGTCGCGTTCGAAGAACTTCACCGTATTCGTGCCGTTGAGCACCGTGCCATCCTCGAGTGTGACATTGCCCGTGGCACCGACCATGGCCTGAAGGAATACGGGATCGACCGTGATCACACCGGCGACCTCGCGCTTCTTGTTCTTGGCGTCCTGGTACTGCCACAGGTTCTTGAAGTTCACCGCCGCGCGCTGATAGTCGGGGTTCACGGTGGTGGTCTGCGGCCAATTCCATACCTGCATGCCGTAGAGACGCGCTTCCTCCTCGCCCGCATCGTCGAATGCCTTGGTGGGGTTCTTGAAACCGAGCGTGGTCTTGAAATCGCCGATGTCGACGACGCCCTTATTCGCCGTGACGACTGCGTAATTGCCGACCATGCCGCCGGCCGAACGTAGTTCTGCGGGGTTCTGCACGGTGAGCAAGTACGTCCGCTCCCCGTTCTCACCGAGCAGCTCGGGGAAGAGGTTCACCAGCTCGTCGTAGCTGTCGAGCATCTTGTCCACGGCCTCGAGACCATTGGCGCCGGCGTCCACGGCCGAGGCGACCTGATGGATCTTCGGCTTCTTCAGCGCCTTGAGGGTCTTGCTTTCGCGTTGGATGTCGGTACGCGCCTGGTGCACGATCTTCGGCATGCTGGACAATGCGCTCAGGTCGACGGTCTTGTCCTTCATGGAGAAGCCGGAAAGGTCCTTCGACAGGTTCACCATATCGGTGAACGGCCCTTCGACGAGATTGTTCACCGACTGCAGCATCGTGCGCGCGGCCACGATGTCGTTGCCGTAGGCGGTATGGTCGCGCACCCACGTCCACTGCGGCTTGTTCAGCTCGTCGTTCAGCTTGCGCGAGGAATCGACCAGTTCGTCGGCGGAATCGGAGAGGCTTTTCTTGCTGCCGCAGCCCAACGCCGCGTTGGCCAGGTTCTCGCCGGCGGAGATGAACCGGTTGGCCTCCCAATACATGCGTACGGCGGAGATGCCGAAGATCGCGGTGAACGCGATGACCAACCCCAGGAACACGAAGGCGACGCCCATGGCAATGCGCTTGGGGCGGAGCACCTTGGTCAGCGTGGAATGCCCTTTTCTGCTGACGTGACGTGGGGTGTGACGCATAAACTAACCTCGCATTGAATCCATGTAAGCCATCTATGGATGCCGACTACAACCGTTGATAATACCTTGTTACCCTTATTTGCCGCTAATGCGTCGCCGCACGATGGCATTTTCACGAAATCCACGGTCGAGGCGAACCGTGGATTTCGTAGGCCCCCGATGCCGGTCAGACACAGCGCCCCCAAGCGTCATCGTCATCGAGACGCCGTGCCTGATATGACGGGTTACGCGTCGATGAGCACCATGTGATAGTGCTCGGCCATCTCCTTGAGGCCCTTCGGCTCGCCGTAGACGCCGATGAGGTCGCGCATCTTCTGCTCGTTGTCCTTGCCGAACTTGGCGCAGCGCTTGAGGGCCTTGGCGGCGGTGACGAACCGCGGCGGCTCCGACTTGCTGTTGAAGTTGTCGGCGTACATCACGATCTCCTGCTCGGTGGTCTTCGGCACGTAGTCGGCCACCGGCAGCGGCAGATGCTGCTTCTCGACCATCTCCTTGGTGATGCCCACACCCGTGTGGTTACGGCAGAACTGGGCGATCTCCTCGTCCACGCCCTCAGCCTTGAGCAGGTCGTAGCCGGCCAGACCGTGCAGGATGTACCGATTGCGGTCGAAACTCACCGGCTCGCCGTTGGAGCCGTCGTTGTCGATCACCGAATAGGTGCCGATGTCGTGCAGCAGCGCGCCGACCACGGCCTTGTCGGTGTCGAGCAGACGGTTCGGGACCTTGGTCGTGTACTGCAGGATCATGTCCTTGCCCAGCACGTCGGCCTGGACATAGAGCCGGTTGCGGAAGCGGCAGATCTCGCGCGTCATGTCCGCCACGATCATGCAGTGGCGGTAGACCAGCTCGTACGCCTCCTGCGAGGGCGCGTACTTGCGGTGGAGTTCGTCGATCTCATCGAAATTTGGAATCATACCGCCATCTTACGGCGGCGACCGACCGATTTTCGGAGCATAGAACAGGGAAAAGCCGAGTTGTGGGTGTTTGTTTTGCGAAGCACGGGCGTATCGAAAACCGAAACGTTGCAATTGCAACGGCCAGATTCCGCAAACCGCCAAACAAACACCCACAACTCGCGGTTTCCCCATGCCGACCGTGCAAGTTCTCAGTTTTCTCACAGGAGTAGCCTAGAAATCGGACAGAAAACACACACATACTGTGCCCATAGTGAAAAACACGGGGCCAGGCCGCGCCCGGCGGGGCCGCCGGCCGGGCCCCGTCCACTTTGCATGGAAATGGAACTGGAGAAGTACGCATGTTCGTTCTCAAGAACGCCTGGAACGGGGTGACGCGCCACAAGGCGTGCGCCACGCTGCTGGTCATCACCGCGGTCGTCGTATCGTTCGGGTCGGTCGTCGGGGCGGCGATCCTCGACGCCAACACCACCGCGACCACCACCGCCTACGACAAGCTCGAACCGGCGGTGAACTTCCGGGCCGACCGCACCGCCATCATTGCGAGATACGGCGGTGACGCCAGCAAGGTGGATTGGACGAAATACCATCTTTCCTGGACCCAGTACTCCGACTACGTGCAGAAGTCGGGCGTCGGACTGTCGACGGCGTACTCCGCCGAAACCGCGAAGGTCACGGCCGAGGGAATCAAACCCACGAGGGACGGCGCCACGATCGCATTGACCGGCTTCTCCGACGCCACCGCCACCAAGAACCCCGTCAACGGCCCGTTCACCATCGTGGACGGCAAGGACATCGCCTACGACGAGAACGGCGTGGGCAAGCTGCTCGTGCCGAAGGCGCTCGCCGAGAAGAACCACCTCAAGGTGGGCGACACCATCAAGCTGACGAATCCGAAGGACGCCAAGCAGACGTTGTCGATGACCATCGCCGGCATCTACGAGAACAAGGAGAAGGTCAACGCCGACGTGACCGGCATCGACCCGGACAACACCATCTACACGAGCGCCTACACGTCGAGCACGCTGGGCCTCGTCACGACGGGCGACAGCAGCACGGAGAACGATCTCGACGTGACGATGGTCCTCAAGAGCGCGGCCGACTACGACACGTTCCGGCAGGGCGTGCGCAAGGCCGGATTGAGCAAGTACTTCACCATCTCGTCGTCGACCATCGAGGACTACAACGCCAAGATCGCGCCGCTGAAGGCGCTGGCCGGCAAGACCCGCGTGGCTCTTGTCGTGCTTGACGTGGCGGGCGGCGTTGTGGCGCTGCTGCTGGTCGTCGTGGCCATCCGGCGTCGTATGGAGGACATCGGATTCCTCATGTCGATCGGCGTGACGCGCGGCCGCATCGGATGGCAGTTCTCGCTGGAGACGATGCTGCCGATTCTGCTCGGCTGGATCGTTGGCACTACGGCGGGCGCATTCTCGAGCGCACCGATCTCCAACATGCTGGCCGCGAACGCGAACGCCACGATCGGCGGCGGCACGATCTGGACGATGGTCTGGACCGGGCTGGCCGTGCTGCTGGCAACGATCATCGTCTGCGAGGTGCGGGCGGCGATCGCCAAGCCGCAGGACATTCTGGCATCCCGAATTCAGGAGGCACGATGAGCGACAGGAACACCGAGAAGATGACCGAGGACAGCATCGACGACGAGCTCGTCGAGAACGCCGACAAGACCGTGACGGAGAACGCCGACGACGCGGCCAATGGTGCGGGCAACGGCGAGCGCAGGGCCGATACCGATACCCAGGCCGAGGCCGGAAGCGCGGCCGAGAAATCCTTCCCGAAGTTCGACATCGTCTTCGATGACGCGGTCGAGACCGTGACGATTGACGATGCGGGCAACGCCACCACGGCGGAGACGACCGACGAAGCCGACGATAAGGCCGATGACGACGCCGCCGGGAACGCTGTCGTCACAGACGCCGACGACGACGCCGACAATGATACGGATGCCGACGTGGACGCCGATACGACCGAGGAATCGGATGATGGCACGAAGCCCGAGGGCGAAGGCACAGCGACCGAGGGCGAAAATATGACGTCCGACGGGAACGATGACGCCGACGTGGAGACCGTGGCGGCACAGGTCGCCGCCGAAGGCATCGCCGCGGCCGTAGCCACAACCGCGACCGTGACCTCGTCCGCATCCGCATCCAGGCCCGAGCCCGTGGAGGCGGAGCACGCGGCAGCGCATATCGACCGGGAAATCGACACGGATGACGCGTTCAAGTTCCGCAGTTATCCTGCGCTGGCGCTGAAGCACGCCTCGTATGCGCCGGACCGCAAGGGCGGCGACGTGCTGCACGATGTCGACATGGAGTTCCATGCACGGCGCTTCTATTCCGTATGGGCGCAGTCGGAGGCCGAACGCGTGGCGGTAGTCGGACTGCTGTCCGGCCTGATGGCGCCGACCGACGGCAAGGTGATGTTCAAGAGCCAGGAGCTGCACGAGCTGACGCCGCTGGAATACCGTGGCCATTTCATGGGATTGATTCCGCAGCGGTACGCCTTGCGCGAGGACCTGAGCGCCGTGCAGAACCTTGTGCTGACGATGGAGGCCTCGGGCAGGAACTTCCTCAAGGCCAAGCCGATTCTGGCGGCCGAGCAGCTGGAGGCCGTCGGCTTCCCGGATGCGAAGAACGACAGGCCGGTGCATGACCTGCTGGAAGTGGAGAAGCGCAAGGCGGCGATTGCCCGCGCGCTGGTGTGCGAGGCGAACGTGATCCTCGCCGACGACCCCACCGGCCAGCTGGGCGACGAGGCGCGTCAGGAGATCATGACGCTGCTGCGCCGGCTCACACGCCGCGACGACCACTGCGTGATCCTCGTGACCGAAGACAAGGAGACCGCGGAATCCGCGGATATCATGTACCGTCTGTAGGCCTTCGGGAAGCCGGCGGACACCGTTACCGTTGCGGGGACTCGTCGGCGAACGAACGACAGCAAGGGGCGCGACCGCCGTCATGGACGGGGTTGCGCCCTTTCCATACCATGCGTTATGGTGGACTGCCCAGAGGGTAGCCGTGACGCGGTCCTCGGAGTCTTTCGGCGGTCCATTATGCTCCGGCTCTTATGTCACAGCGATTCACAGCATGACAGACGGAGGTGGATATGACCGATAATCATACTCATTCACAAGGCGACATGAACGATCCGCGGCATTCGCGGCGTCTGTTCGCCACATTGGCGTTGACCGGCACGGTGTTCGTGGCCGAGGTCGTGGGCGCGCTGCTCACGGGGAGTCTGGCGCTGCTCGTGGACGCCGGACATATGCTCACCGACATCTCGGTGCTGACCGCGTCCGCCGTCACCGCGGTGCTGATCCGGCGCCGTCCCAATGCGGAGCGCACGTGGGGTTGGGCGCGGTTGGAAATCATCACCGCTGCCGGCGGCGCGATCGCGCTGATGATGGTGGGCCTCTACGCCCTCTTCGAAGCGTGCAAGCGGCTGTTCACCGGCGGCGAGGCGATGCAGGAGCCGAAGCTGCTGCTGTTCTTCGGCATCCTCGGTCTCGCGGCGAACCTCGGCTCGCTTGCCATCCTCATGGCCGACCGTTCGGCGAACATGAACATGAAGGCGGCGTTCCTCGAGGTGGCCAACGACGCGCTCGGTTCCGTGGCCGTGGTGATTTCCGCG
The DNA here is from genome assembly GCF_019331695.1 of Bifidobacterium pluvialisilvae. Lineage (GTDB taxonomy): Bacteria > Actinomycetota > Actinomycetes > Actinomycetales > Bifidobacteriaceae > Galliscardovia > Galliscardovia pluvialisilvae. Next base: position 7,216 of record NZ_JAHBBI010000002.1, on the reverse strand, counting down.
GTCTTGGTGATGACCACCGGCTGGACGAACTTCGATTCCGTGGCCGGCCTCATCATCGCAGTGCTGATGATCCCCCGCGCCGGCAAGCTCCTGCACTCCAGCATGCGTGTGCTGCTCGAGGAGACGCCGGAGGGGCTGGACCTCACCGAGGTGCGTGAGCATCTGGAGAACGTGACGCATGTGGTCGGCGTGCACGACCTGCACGCCAACATGGTGGCCACGGGACTACCAACACTCAGCGCCCACGTGGTGGTCGACGCCGATACCGTGCACGATTACGAAAGCATCCTCACCGCGTTGCAGACGTGCGTGCGCGATCACTTCCCCGTCTCCGTGGAACATTCCACGTTCCAGATCGAGCCGGAAGGCTATACGAACATCCGCGACGGCGTGTTCCACAAGTAGCGTCGTGGCCGACCACCGTAAGAGGAAGTGAGAGGAGCCGGCCACACGAGGGGCCGGCCACACGGTTCGGTCGTCTGCGCCTGGAATCTACGCCTGGAAGAAGTCGGGGCGCAGGGGGTCGCCAGGCTCGTTGTCGAGCGTGCCCTCGGCGTGGAAGAACTCACGCCAGAAGTCGAGGCTCTGCCCATACGGATGCGCGTCGGCGCCATGCGCCTGCAGGTCCGCCTTGGCCTCACGCACGTCGAGGTTCGTCAGCCCGTCGAAATACGACAGCAGTCCCTCGAACTCGCTCCTCGTGTAGAACAGGTTCGACACGATCTCCGTGAGCCGCTGGGCGCGTGCGATCGGCAGCGAATCCCACGAACGCAGCTCCACGAAGTTCTTGAGACGCACGTCGTTGAAATGCGTGGAGATGATGTGGTTGATCTCCGCCTGGTTGAGCTCGCGGTCGGGGTAGATCGTCGCGGCGTCGTCATACGGCGCGGAGAACACCGGCCGGTCGCCCGTGTATTCGGGCGTATGCGAAAGGTCGGCGATGAACACCGGGGTCGTCAGCACGTCGACGGCGTAATGCTCCCAGTCGTAGTTGTCGTCGTAGAGTCCCCACAGCTGGCCCGTGCGCTGCGGGTCGATCCAATCCCACATCTCCTGACGCAGCAGCGGATACGGGTTGGTCTCCTTCTCGAAGTTCGGCGTATTGCGGAAGAACCACGCGAGAATCGGCCCGATGGCGGTGCCGATGCGGAGCTTGTCGATGGCATCTCGCTCGCTGAAGTAGTCGATGCTCACCTGCGTGGACGCGGAGGCGCGCATCATGCAGAATCCGAACCTCGCGATGCGGCCGAAATACTTCTGCATCGCGTAGTAGCGATGCTTCGGGATGATTTCAATTTCCTTGTACGACGTATCCGGCTGGTATCCGAAGTTCACGAGACGGATGCCGAACTTGTCGAGGATGGGGTCGAGGTCGCGACGGAATTCGGTGTACAGGGCGTCGAGGTCGTCGGCGTGCTTGAGCACGCCGAGGGAGCATTCGATCTGCCCGCCGGGTTCGAGCGAGACGGCGATGCCGGGTTTGCCAAGACCAAGCAGATGCCCGTCCTCGTAGTATTCGCGCGAGGGGTCGTAATACTGCGTCAGCGCCTGCAGCACGTTGCGGATGCCGTGCGGTTCGGCGTAGGTGACGGCTTTGCCGGTGTCCTTGCGGATGGGCAGATGCTCGATCTCCACGCCGAATCCGTAGTGGTCCGGGGTCTTGACGCCGGATTCAAAGAACTTGACCAGGCTCGCCACATGCTTGGGATTGGCGGTGGTGCTCTGGTGAGCGAAATCAAAGGCTCGTATCGTCATGCTGTAGAGCGTACTGCAAATCATCCACCGACGCGTGAACACGCCTATACGAATAATCGATAGGACGCGTAAGCGGCGGTCACAGCTCCTCGATGCGGTATTCGCCGGTGCGGTTGGAGGCGATGATCATATGGTTGTTCGGCAGGGTCTTCCAGCCGTCGCGCTCGCGCTGCTCGAAGCCGGAGCTGGCGGCCACCACTCCCCCGCCGGCAAGCTCGCGGTAGCGGATGCGACGGTAGTCGGCGGCGTGCTCGGCCTGGCCATAGCGGGCGTACAGCTCCTCGATCTCCTTCTCGGGCTTGAGGCTGCCGACCGCGTGCACGCAGATGTACGTGTCGCCGGTCTGGATCATGCAGTTGTATGAGGAACGCGGGCACAGGCCACGCAGGTCGGCGATGGCCTCGCGCGCGGCGTCATGCAGTTCAAGACCCTTGTGATAGTACGAAAGCACCAGCGCGAAATACACGGCCGAATCGCTTTTGCCGCCCGTGCGGAGCATATCGAGCTCCGAGACCGGCTTGCTGGGCGCACGCACGATGTTGCGCTGATTGAGGTCGCTGATGTCGCCGTTGTGGATGAACGAGACGCCGTCGGCGAAGAACGGCTGCTGATTCTCCATGATGAGCGGCAGATTCGACGACGCCAGACGAAGATGATACAGGCCGCCGCGCGCTCCCTGGCATTCGATGGAACGGAACACCGGGTCGGCGTAGGCCGACGACGTGGACTTGTAGATGCTCACGTTGGATGACGGCGTGGGCGCGCCGCCGTCGTAGATGCCGGCCGGCTCGGGCGGGTCGGTGACGAGCGCGGCGCCCCATCCGTCGTTATGGATGATCGCCATCTGCTGGAATGTTTCGAGCTGCGAGGACGTCAAGACGTCGTCGAGGCTCTGATTGTCACCCGAGGTCGCATATCCCAACAGTCTGCACATAATCACCTACGATACAGGCTGGGCGACGCAAATCGCCCATGCCCGTTATAGCCGTTGTCTATATCGCTCATTCGATGGCGTCGATGGATGCCGGGGCGCGCCGCACGGCCCTAGGCTTGGGTTTGGACGGCGGCGCCGGTTTGTCGGATGTCGTCGGTTTGCCGGATGGCTTCGGCTTGTCGGATGACGCGGCCGTCGCCGCCGTCTTGGATTTGGCGGACGTCGATTTTGCCGTCGTCGACTTTGCGGCCGTCGATTTGGTCTTCTCGACGGTTGTCGTCTTCTCGGCAGACTTGGCCTTCTCGGCGGACCGGCCCGTGGCGGACGACCTGGTCCTGGTCTTCGACGGGACCGCGGCCTCGGAGACGGCATCGCGGTCGGTCGTGGATTCGCCCGACTTCTCCAGATATTCGTCGCTTTCCTTGGCGGCGAGCGCGGCGGCGCGGGCGTTCTCCATCTCCTCGCGCTGTTCGGCGCGGATCTGCTGCAGCGTGACGGGCCGCTTCGGCTTGCGCAGCGCCACACGCTTGAGTCCCGGCACCTTGTGCGTGGAGACGAACAGCGGCTGAATCTCGACGACGGGGTTGTACGCCGTGAGGCCGAACCATTTGACCGGGTTGCCGGCCACGTGACGAATCGCGTACTTCACGCGCAGCGACGTGGCGCCGCGCGATGTGATCTTCGATTCCGGCATCAACGCCTTGTGGACGAGCACGTACTGGATCGTGCCGATCTCGGGGTCGGCGTCGACCTTCGGGTACATCGAGGTCTGACGGGGAAGCGTGCCGTCCTTGATGAGGTCGTGCATGATCTGATGCAGGTATGTGGCCACGTTCTGTGAGACCTTGAAGCCGAGGCGGATGCGCACGCGGAACAGGAAGCTCGTGCCGAAGTTCTCCACGGAGTATTCGCGCGTGAACGGGTCGTCGGTCACCTGCACCGACACGGCCCACCATGCGCGGGCGCGCTTCGGATGGTTGGCGAAGATGGAGTAGAAGATGTCGGTGTCGAGACGACGCAGCTCGTTGTCGGACGTCAGATAGACGAGGTTGTCGGCGTAGTACGGAATCTTGAAGTCGCGGTGCAGCGCGTCGAGGGCGGGCAGGAACTCCTTGGGCCACATGTGGCGGCGCTGCGAGCGTTCGACCTTCGTGCCCTGGTCCCACGTGTACATGACGCCGAGGATGAGCAGGGTGAGCAGCATGGTGAACCAGCCGCCGTGCAGGAACTTCGACATGGACGCCAGGAAGAACAGGATCTGGATGGCGAGGAAGATGATGGCGAACACGATGGCGAACACGCGGCGCTTCCACGCGCACCAGATGTAGGCGGCGAGCAGGATCGTGGTGGTGATCATCGTGATGGTGAGCGCAAGGCCGTATGCGGCGGTGATGCGTTCGGAATCACGGAAGATGGCGAGTACGGTGAGCGTGGCCACGCACAGCACGAGGTTCACCGTGGGGATGTACAGCTGGCCGCGGGTACGCGCCGGGTAGCGCACCTGCAGATGCGGCATCCAGTTGAGGCTCGTGGCCTCGGAGATCATGGTGAACGCGCCGGTGATGAGCGCCTGCGAGGCGATGACGCCCGCAGCAACCGACAGCACGACGGCGATGGAGCGGATGCTCGGCGTCATCATCTGGAAGAACGGGTTGAGGCTTTTGACGTCATAGAGTTCGGTGTTCGACTGGTTGCGCAGCATCCACGCGCCCTGGCCGAAGTAGTTGAACACGAGGGCGACCTTGATGAATGGCCATGTGGCGTAGATGTTGCCGCGGCCGACGTGGCCCATGTCGGAGTAGAGGGCCTCGGCGCCGGTGGTGGCGAGGAACACGGTGCCCATGATGGCGAGGCCGGCCTTGTTGGCCGGGTCGAACAGCAGGAACCGGATGCCGAACCACGGGTTGAGCGCCTCGAAGATGCTCCAGTCCGCGCCGATGTTCACGATGCCGACGACGGCGAGGAACGAGAACCAGATCATGACGACGATGCCGAACACCTTGCCGATGCGTTCGGTGCCGCGCGACTGGATGCAGAACAACACCACGATGATGACCACGGTGATCATCAGGGTGAGGTTCGCGTTGCCATCGAATACGGGTTCGATCTGCGGAATGGTCTTGAGGCCTTCGACGGCGGACGATATGGAGACGGCCGGTGTGAGCACGGAATCGGCGAGGAACGCCGCGCCGCCGATCATGGCGGGGATGGCCAGCCATTTGCCGAAGCGCCGCACCATGGAGAACAGGGCGAAGATGCCGCCCTCGCCCTTGTTGTCGATGCGCATGGCGATGAACACGTATTTGACGGTCGTGATCAGCGTGATGGACCAGAACAGCAGCGACAGCATGCCGAGCACGGACTGGCGGTCGGCGTATTGGATGCCGCCCTGACCGGCGAGGAATGATTGGGCCATGTACAGGGGCGATGTGCCGATGTCGCCGTACACGACGCCCAATGCGACGATGCACATGCCCAGCTGGATGCGGTTCGGTCCGTTCTGCACGCCCCGCCACCAACGCCCGATCGGCGTATGCGGGGTCTTCGCGGCCTTCTTCTCGGCCTTGCTGGCCTCACGCTTGGCGCGTGCGGCCTCCTCCCTCTCCTCGGCGGTCACGATGTGCCGTGATATCTTCGGCGGTTTGACAATGCCCTTGGGGAGCAGCGACCCGGTGTCCTCGGCAGTCATCGGCGCCTTACTGTGCGCCTTCTTGCTCGTCTTCGCCGCACCGGACTTTCCGGTCTTGGGCGAGGCGGTCTTGGCCGGGGAGGATTTGGCTTCCTCCGTCACTTGGAACCTCCAACACTTTCAGTCAGTATCAGGAATTCACATCATCCTTACGTTTTTCAACGCCAATTTACGCTACCACCGCCGTAAGGAATTAGTAAATCCAGACGGCAACAAAAAACGGCAAAAAACCTAAATCGTTGTGAACATTAGGAAACGCTCGTTTTTTTCCTAACGTTTTCCTAATGCCCTCCGAACCGGAACAAGCCGAAATATGACGACGGATGGCGCGGTTCCGTCGCTTCATGGCCGACCACGGACGGATGGCACGCTTATGAAAGCCGGTTACAAAAGATGGCTGCAAAAGACGATTCCGAAAGACGGTTATACAAGCCGGTTGCGGAAGGACAAGGACGACGACGCGCGCAACCGGCACATGCCGTATGTTCAGATGCGGTAGACGCGGCGCGCGTTCTCACGGGTGATGGCGGCCATCTCGTTGACGGGGATGTCGAGCACGTCGGCCATGGCCACAAGCGTGTAGGGAATCATATACGGCGCGTTCGTACGGCCGCGATACGGCATGGCGGTGAGATACGGCGCGTCGGTCTCCACGAGGATATGGTCACGCGGGGTGAGCGCAAGCGCGGCGCGGATGCCGTCGTTGCCCTTATAGCTCACAGTGCCGGAGAAGCTCAGATACCAGCCCTGCTCACGGGCGATCTCACCCATCGCCGCGTCGCCGGAGAACGAATGGAACACGGTGCGGTCGGGCGCGCCGTCCCTGAGGAGGATGTCGATGCAGTCGGCATGGGCGTCGCGGTCGTGAATCTGCATGGGCAGGTCGAGTTCCTTGGCGAGCGCGATGTGGGCGCGGAACGCCTCGCGCTGATAGTCGCGGGCGGCGTCGCCGGTGCGGAAGAAGTCAAGGCCGGTCTCGCCGATGCCGACGACGATGTCCGGATGGGCGACGGCGAGACGGTGGACCTCGGCGAGCGCGTCGTCGAAGCTGATGTCGTGCCACGGCTGGTACTTGAGTTCGAGGCCGTCGGGGCCTTTGGCGCCGCGATGGCCGTGGAGCACGGATTCGTTGGGGTGGATGGCGATGGCGGCGTGCACCCGGTTGGGGTGCGCTTCGGCGAGATCGATGGCGTCGCGGAGATTCGGGTACTCGCAGCCGACGTCGATGATCTGGCGGACGCCTACCGCAGCGGCCATATCGAGCAGTTCGGCCTCGGAGTAGACGGGCACGGGCGGCTGGCCCTTGGCCGCGGCCTCGTGGCTCATCGCCCTGGAGAACGGGACGACGGATTTGACGTGCGTATGGTTGTCGATGGTCCATTCGGTGAGCGGTTCCGGAGCGGGCGCCCAGCTGCGGTTGCGGTGATGCTTTGCCATACGCACCAGTATGGCGCGGCGGGGCGATTGCGGAAGCCGGCAGGGACGCGGGTGCGAGTGCGGCGTGTCCCGCGTGACGTACCAGTCATGAAAATGAGAAACCCGGTGGGGATTGGCCACCGGGTCATCAGAGAAAGGAAGAGAGAAGAAGGGTTAAGTTATATTCCGCTTACCGGATGATGCGAGTTCGTCGCATCATCCGTGGGACTGTCAGCCTCACTGCTTGCTGACGATTTATATATAACCACCCGTTTCTGGGTACAACGATGCGAAACCGGGTTAAGGGTCAAAACGTGGGTCTTAAATCCGTGGTGAGGTGTTCTCCGGTCTTGCGTGTCGGGGTGTGATTAACGTTTTGGGTGTTAATCCGGCGGGGTGCTTGACTTTTCGGGTTGGCTTGT
>NZ_JAHBBI010000019.1 GCF_019331695.1 Bifidobacterium pluvialisilvae | reverse complement strand
TTGCGGCGGTGTGCTACTCTCCCACACCCTGTCGGGTGCAGTACCATCGCCGTGCCGGGTCTTAGCTTCCGGGTTCGGAATGGGACCGGGCGTCTCCCCCGGGCCATGACCGCCGCAAAATCTGTTTTTCTCTTATGAAGCGCATGTCCCCATGCGCCTGTCCCGGCGGGTCGGGGACCGGACAGCGGACGCGCCTGTGATTCCTGTTTCGCCTGTCGATCCGGTTGTGGCATGGGATGATGCTCCGTGCCGTCGGTCGTCGCGCAGCGCCCGCCGCGGCCGTGGCCGTCGCCGGGATGAGAAGTATTGATGTTGCCTTTCGGCCGTTAGTACCGGTCGGCTCCACCCCTCGCGGGGCTTCCACCTCCGGCCTATCAACCACGTGTTCCACATGGGGCCTCCAACAGGTCAAGCCTGCACGGAATGCTCATCTTGGAGAGGGCTTCCCGCTTAGATGCTTTCAGCGGTTATCCCATCCGAACGTAGCCAACCAGCCACGCCACTGGCGTGACGACTGGCATACCAGAGGTTCGTCCACCCAGGTCCTCTCGTACTATGGGCAGGGCTCCTCAGCATTCCAACGAGCGCAGAGGATAGAGACCAAACTGTCTCACGACGTTCTGAACCCAGCTCGCGTGCCGCTTTAATCGGCGAACAGCCGAACCCTTGGGACCTGCTCCAGCCCCAGGATGCGACGAGCCGACATCGAGGTGCCAAACCATCCCGTCGATATGGACTCTTGGGAATGATCAGCCTGTTATCCCCGGGGTACCTTTTATCCGTTGAGCGATGCCGCGCCCGTGCGCCGGCACCGGATCACTATCTCCGACTTTCGTCCCTGCTCGACCCGTCGGTCTCACAGTCAAGCCCGCTTGTGCGATTGCACTCGACACCCGATTGCCAACCGGGCTGAGCGGACCTTTGAGCGCCTCCGTTATCCTTTGGGAGGCAACCGCCCCAGTTAAACTACCCGCCAGGCACTGTCCCTGACACGGATGACGTGTCGAGGTTAGACGCCAGACATGGACAGAGCGGTATTTCACATTGCGGCTCCACGGATGCTGGCGCACCCGCTTCGAAGCCTCCCGCCTATGCTACACAGTCCACGCCTAACGACAATACCAAGGTATAGTAAAGGTCCCGGGGTCTTTTCGTCCTTCTGCGCTTAACGAGCATCTTTACTCGTACTGCAATTTCGCCGAGCTCCTGGTCGAGACAGTGGGGAAGTCGTTACGCCATTCGTGCAGGTCGGAACTTGCCCGACAAGGAATTTCGCTACCTTAGGATGGTTATAGTTACCACCGCCGTTTACCGGGGCTTGAATTCACCGCTTCGCCGAAGCTGACGGATCCTCTTAACCTTCCGGCACCGGGCAGGCGTCAGAGCGTATACAGCGGCTTGCGCCTTCGCACGCTCCTGTGTTTTTGGTAAACAGTCGCTACCCCCTGGCCTGTGCCACCCCCAACCGCTCCCCGGGCAAGCCGGTTCACCGTCGGGGGTCTCCCTTATGCCGAAGGCACGGGAGCAATTTGCCGAGTTCCTTGACCAGGATTCTCTCGATCGCCTTGGTATTCTCTACCTGACCACCAGTGTCGGTTTAGGGTACGGGCGCCCGTGCACCTCGCGCCGAAGCTTTTCTCGACAGCATCGGATCACCGGATATCGGGGCCGAAGCCCCCCATCATCACGCCTCGGACTGATGCCACACGGATTTGCCTGCATGGCGTCCTGCGCGCTTGACCACGGAAAACCACCTCCGCGGCCGGCTGCCGTTCTGCGTCACTCCCGCGCTATCCTACTGCCCGGCGGATCCCAACGGCCAAGGCATCCGAACCCCGAAGGGAACGTCAGCCAGGGACGGAGGTTAGCAACCGGGTCTCGGACCTGACGGTCCACGGCCGGTACGGGAATATCAACCCGTTCATCCATTCGACTACGCCTGTCGGCCTCGCCTTAGGACCCGACTCACCCAGGGACGACGAACGTGGCCCTGGAACCCTTGGTCATCCAGCGTGGGGGATTCCCACCCCCATCTCGCTACTCATGTCTGCATTCTCACTCCCATGAAGTCCACGGCGGGCTTACGCCGCCGCTTCGCCCCTCATGGGACGCTCTCCTACCCAGCCTCACGAAGAGACTGCCGCGTCTTCGGTGGCGTGCTTGAGCCCCGCTACATTGTCGGCGCGGAACCACTAGACCAGTGAGCTGTTACGCACTCTTTCAAGGATGGCTGCTTCTGAGCCAACCTCCTGGCTGTCTATGCGACTCCACATCCTTTCCCACTTAGCACGCGCTTGGGGACCTTAGACGACGGTCAGGGCTGTCTCCCTCTCCACGACGGAGCTTATCCCCCGCCGAGTCACTGCCAGGATACACATCACGGGTATTCGGAGTTTGGCTGCTGTCGGTACCCGATACGGGCCCTCAAGCATCCAGTAGCTCTACCCCCCGGACGCAATCACCTGACGCTGCACCCAAATGCATTTCGGAGAGAACCAGCTATCACGGAATTTGATTGGCCTTTCACCCCCAGCCCCAAGTCATCCCCCCAGTTTTCAACCTAGGTGGGTTCGGCCCTCCACGCGGTCCTACCCGCGCTTCAGCCTGCTCAGGGCTAGATCATCCCGCTTCGGGTCCAGGGCATGCGACTCAAACGCCTTATTAGGACTCGCCTTCGCTACGCATCCGCCACACGGCTTATGCTCGCCACACACCACTGACTCGCAGACTCATTTTTCGATAGGCACGCCGTCACCCCGAAAGGCTCCGACGGTTCGTAAGCGCACGGTTTCAGATACTATTTCACTCCCCTCCCGGGGTGCTTTTCACCTTTCCCTCACGGTACTAGTGCACTATCGGTCGCACCGGAATATTCAGGCTTACCCCACGGTCGGGGCAGATTCACACGGGATTCCACGAGTCCCGCGCTACTCGGGAGCAGACATCGGCAGGCGGCGTGCGACCGACTACGGGGCCATCACCCTCTACGGCCGGGAATTCAATCCCGTTCATCTAGCACGACGCTTTATCACTGCCGCCCGGCCCGTCGGAACCGGGACAGCCTGTCCCACGACACCGGCGCCGCAACCCCCGACGGGTATCACACGACACCGGTTTAGCCATCATCCGCTTTCGCTCGCCACTACTCACGGAATATCCTTTCCTGCAGGTACTGAGATGTTTCACTTCCCTGCGTACCCCCCGCATCAAGCGGTGCCAGCCCATCAAGACTGGCGGGTTTCCCCATTCGGACACCCTCGGATCAAAGCCCTGTCGGCGGCTCCCCGAGGCCTATCGCGGCCCCACACGTCCTTCATCGGTCCAGTGCGCCAAGGCATCCACCATACGCCCTTGCAAGCAACACCACCCAACGGCGGCGACACCCGCAACAAGCAGCTGCGAACAACCGGACAACACATCAACACATCATCAATGATCACAAACGATCGACCAGACCCCGAAACAGGGTCCGGCGAAAAAGAAAATCACAGCAAAGCAGACCACACGACCCCACCAGGGGACCACGCGATCCACTCGCGTCCACTATCCAGTTCTCAACCCACCGGCCACACGCCACACGACCCACCACGGCGAAACCCGCCGGGCCACACGGCATGGGCACCAGACCAACCCGCGAAGGGTGACGGCCCGGGAGCCCAAAAGCATGCCCCATACCACCGAAAAGCAATGACCGCTCCACACCAGAAGACCCACGCGCCGGAGGAACATCCCCCGACCGGGGCGCGACCCACGCCACAAAACCACGGCGCGGGATTTGCAAAGTGATCTCCGTAGAAAGGAGGTGATCCAGCCGCACCTTCCGGTACGGCTACCTTGTTACGACTTAGTCCCAATCACGAGCCTCACCTTAGACGGCTCCATCCCAGGAAGGGTTAGGCCACCGGCTTCGGGTGCTGCCCACTTTCATGACTTGACGGGCGGTGTGTACAAGGCCCGGGAACGCATTCACCGCGGCGTTGCTGATCCGCGATTACTAGCGACTCCACCTTCACGGAGCCGAGTTGCAGGCTCCGATCCGAACTGAGACCGGTTTTCAGGGATCCGCTCCGGCTCGCGCCATCGCATCCCGCTGTACCGGCCATTGTAGCATGCGTGAAGCCCTGGACGTAAGGGGCATGATGATCTGACGTCATCCCCACCTTCCTCCGAGTTAACCCCGGCGGTCCCCCGTGAGTCCCCGCCATGACGCGCTGGCAACACAGGGCAAGGGTTGCGCTCGTTGCGGGACTTAACCCAACATCTCACGACACGAGCTGACGACGACCATGCACCACCTGTGAACCCGCCCCGAAGGGAAACCACATCTCTGCGGTCGTCGGGAACATGTCAAGCCCAGGTAAGGTTCTTCGCGTTGCATCGAATTAATCCGCATGCTCCGCCGCTTGTGCGGGCCCCCGTCAATTTCTTTGAGTTTTAGCCTTGCGGCCGTACTCCCCAGGCGGGACGCTTAACGCGTTAGCTCCGACACGGAACCCGTGGAAAGGGCCCCACATCCAGCGTCCACCGTTTACGGCGTGGACTACCAGGGTATCTAATCCTGTTCGCTCCCCACGCTTTCGCTCCTCAGCGTCAGTTACGGCCCAGAGACCTGCCTTCGCCATCGGTGTTCTTCCCGATATCTACACATTCCACCGTTACACCGGGAATTCCAGTCTCCCCTACCGCACTCAAGCCCGCCCGTACCCGGCGCAGACCCACCGTTAAGCGATGGGCTTTCACACCGGACGCGACGGGCCGCCTACGAGCCCTTTACGCCCAATAATTCCGGACAACGCTTGCGCCCTACGTATTACCGCGGCTGCTGGCACGTAGTTAGCCGGCGCTTATTCGAAAGGTACACTCACTTGCGCTTGCTCCCAAACAAAAGCGGTTTACAACCCGAAGGCCGTCATCCCGCACGCGGCGTCGCTGCATCAGGCTTGCGCCCATTGTGCAATATTCCCCACTGCTGCCTCCCGTAGGAGTCTGGGCCGTATCTCAGTCCCAATGTGGCCGGTCGCCCTCTCAGGCCGGCTACCCGTCGAAGCCACGGTGGGCCGTCACCCCACCGTCAAGCTGATAGGACGCGACCCCATCCCATACCGGAAAAACCTTTCCCACAACCCCATGCGAGGAAGTGGAACATGCGGCATTACCACCCGTTTCCAGGAGCTATTCCGCAGTACGGGGCAGGTCGGTCACGCATTACTCACCCGTTCGCCACTCTCACCAACCAGCAAGCTGGTCGGATCCCGTTCGACTTGCATGTGTTAAGCACGCCGCCAGCGTTCGTCCTGAGCCAGAATCAAACCCTCCACAAAAAAACTCTTGTGAAAAGCCGAACATTCGACTCGAAAAAAAAGAAAAAGACGGCAAAACCAGCCAGCCGAAACCAGCCGATCTCGCACAATCAAAAACAGACGACCAGCCAACCACCCCAAAAACAAGGCGGCAAACCAGCCATCAACTGGCAATCAAAAACAATTCAGTAGTACAAAACACGCTCTTGAGTTCTCAAACCACCACCACACCAG
>NZ_JAHBBI010000018.1 GCF_019331695.1 Bifidobacterium pluvialisilvae | reverse complement strand
TTTTATTACGCCGATAGTTGATTTTTGTTTGTTTTTTTGTTTTTATTAGGAGAGAGGAGGGAGCAGACAAGGGGGTGAGGGGGGTGGGGGAGGGGAGGGAGAGGGGGATAGGGGGAGGGGGTGGGGGCGGGCGGCTTCGTTCGGGATGACAGGAGAGGAATTAAAGCAGCCTCTCTCAGGATGACAGGGGTGGGGCCGAACGGCTTCGCCGGAATACCGGAACTCTCTCGAACGCCCCGACAGCCAAAACCTCTCGAAATCGTTGCAATTCCAACGAAAACCAGCAATCCATCCAAACGCGACACGCCGAGAGTTGCGCACTTCCCGCGGCTCGCGTATATTAATCACTCGTTGCGGTTCACACCGCAGCCCAGTCAGGGAAATGACTTCGCTTCCGAAGTCACGAACTTACTGAATAATTTAAGCCCCCATCGTATAGCGGTCTAGTACTACGCCCTCTCACGGCGCCAACACCGGTTCAAATCCGGTTGGGGGTACGACTACGGAGCAGTCGCAAGACTGCTCCGCGCCAATTGGGGTATGGTGTAATTGGCAACACAGGTGATTCTGGTTCATCCATTCTTGGTTCGAGTCCAGGTACCCCAGCGAATATAGCCTCGCGAATCATATGATTCACGAGGTTTTTTGTTATCTATGATTTCGTATCACGTTTGGCAACCCAAATCATGGCAGCCCGTGATTAGCCGGCCGACGTTAGTGATTCGTTAGTATTGTGGTCTTCCTCCGTATGGGGTCCGTTAGGGACGGCCATCCTCCCCGATGTCCGGAGTAACGTGAGCGGTGTTCGTGAATTCCGGCCGTCGAATCATGTTCGGTCGGCGATGTTGTTCTTTGCCATAAGGGGGATGATCGGCAGATGAGCAATGCCGGCGATAATATGACGGCACTCGATGCCAACGATGATGCCGACGATATGGAATCCCGGAACGAAACGGAGGACGGCGCGGTGATGGTTCGGCCGGAGCCGTCCGCTGACCCGGTTCCGCGACCGAAGACGCAGCCCGGATCTCGCACGGAATCGAAATCCCGTCCGGAATCGAAATCCCGTTTGAAACCAAAACTCCGTCCGAAACCGACGTCTACATCGACATCTGCGTCGAAGGCGAGGTCCGCAAAATCGAAGTCATCCACCGGACCGAAGTCATCCACCAAACCGCAGTCATCCGCAAAATCGAAGTCGTCCACCCGGCCGAAATCGTCCGTTAAATCGAAATCGTCCATCAAATCGAAGTCGAGGACCGTGCGTCGCCGCGCCGGGCGAACCGCGCCGGGCGGCCGCGGCATCCCACTGACCGTCGGCACGGCGCTGGTGGCGCTCGGCATCGTATACGGCGACCTGCTCACCAGCCCCGTCTATACGCTGCCCGCCGTGCTCGCCGGCCAGGGCGGACTGGCCGCGGTGACGCCCGATTTCGTCATCGGCGTACTGAGCCTCGTGTTCTGGACGCTGATGCTCATCGCCACGGTGAAATACGTGGTCATCGCCCTGCGCGCCGACAACAAGGGCGAGGGCGGCATACTGGCGCTGTACGTGCTCGTGCGTCGGCATTGGAAATGGCTCATCGTGCCCGCGATGATCGGCGCGGCGGCGTTCCTGGCCGACGGCGTCTTCACCCCGGCCGTGAGCATCACCTCGGCCATGGAGGGTCTGCGCACCATACCGGCGCTTGGCTGGCTCGACGCCCATACGGTGATGCTGATGAGCCTCGTCGTCATCGTGCTGCTGTTCCTGCTGCAGCACAACGGCACCACGAGCATCGGCCGGCTGTTCGGCCCCGTAATGCTCGTCTGGTGCCTGTTCATCGCCGGCGCCGGCCTGCCGCATGCTCTGCGCCACCCCGAGCTGTTCCTCGGCGCGCTCAATCCGTGGAACGGCCTGTCGTTCCTGCTTTCGACGCAGAACCATGCCGGATTCGCCATCCTCGGCAGCGTGTTCCTCTGCGTCACCGGCGCGGAGGCCCTTTACTCCGACATCGGCCATGCCGGCATCAGGCCCATCCATGCCACATATCCGATCGTGATGGTGTGCCTGATGGTCTGCTACACCGGCGAAAGCGCGTGGATACTCGATCACGCGGGCGACACGTCGTTCCCCGCCGGCGGCAACGTCAGCCCGTTCTTCCAGATGATGCCGGAACGGCTGCGCGGATTCGCCGTCCTGTTCGCCGTCATCGCCGGCATCATCGCATCGCAGGCTCTGATCACCGGCGCGTTCACCATGGTCAAGGAGGCGACGTCCGTCAATTGGATGCCGCATCTCAAGGTGCTGTATCCGTCCGTCACCAAAGGCCAGCTGTATATCCCCGCTGTGAACTGGACGCTTTGTGCGCTCACGCTCGCCGCCGTGCTCACGTTCAAGGACAGCCATCATATGGAGGGTGCGTACGGCCTGTCGCTCAGCGTGGCCATGGTCACCACGTCCATTCAGCTCAGCGCCTACATCCTGCACGTGTGGCCGGGGCTTCGCGACTGGCAGCGTCGTCTCGGCGCGGTCGGCATGCTGGTCGGCTTCGGCGCGCTTGACGCGGCGTTCATGGTCTCCTGCCTGATGAAGTTCTTCAACGGCGGCTGGTTCAGCATCATGGTCTGCGTGGCCGTGCTCGCCGTCATGATCGCATGGGCGGAGGGCACGCGCGTCGAACGCAAGGCTCGCCGCCGTGTGAGGATCGCCGATTTCGAGGACGAGCTGATTCGCCTGTCCGATGACGGCGACATCCCGTTGACCGCCGGCAACCTCGTGTTCCTCACGCCCGACATGACCACCGACCGCATCGACGGCGACATCCCGCGCAGCATCTTCGCCGGCAATCCCAAGCGTGCGTTCGCCTATTGGGTGGTGACGGTGCTCATCAGCGACCATCCGTATGGGGAGGAATGGTCGGCGCAGCCGTATGCGGGCGGCCGTCTCATCCGTGTGCGCATCCGGCTTGGCTACAAGGAGCCGCAGCGTGTGCGCCCCATGCTGCGCGCCATCATGCGCGAGCTGCTGCACACCGGCGAGCTTCCGCCGCAGCGCAACGCCTATCCGGGATGGAACGGGGAGACCGCCGACATCGCCTCCACCCGCTATGTGTTCATCAAGAAGTCGCTGGTCCCCGAATCCGACATCAAGGACCTGGAACGTTTCGCCATCCGTCTCAAATACGCGATCCGTTCGGTGGCGGGCAATCCGCTCGCATGGTATGGACTGGCGTTCGACCGTCCGATAGTGGAGATCATGCCGTTGAGGACGAAGGAATACCCCGAGCCGAAAATCAGGCGTGTTCGGTTCCGGGGCCAGACGATTCCCGGCCGGGGATGATGCCATACTTGGCCGGGGATGCCGCCACGCCGAACGGGGATGACGCCGTGCCGGCCGGCTGGCCATCGGTTTTTCCGACGTCGCCAGTCCGATTGCGGTTGATTCTCAGGATGGGTGAAGTAGGGTTGTGGGTATGAGTGACCGAATTCACCGCGGCGCGTCCGATGCGGGGCGCGCATTGTCCCACGTGGGGGAACATGTGAGCGAACGTACCCAAAGGATTCTGGACGCCGTGGAGGAGGAGCGTCCGGTTTCCGTCTCCGCCAAGCTCGGACGGCTGCAGTTCCATCGTTCGGGTAAATTCCGTATCCTCCAGTTCACCGACATCCAGGACGGGCCGAAGGTCTCCAAGGACACCATCCGTCTTATCGAGGCCGCCTGCGACGCCGGCCGTCCAGACGTCGTCGTGTTCACCGGCGACCAGATCGCCGGCTACGATTCCGCCTACGCCAAGACGTCGCGCAAACGCCGCTGGGACGTGCCGAAGAACGGCGGCCCCGACGCCGCCGACCTCGACCATACACGCGACCTCGTCCGCAAATCCATCCGTCAGTTCGTTCAGCCGCTCATCGACCGCAACGTGCCGTTCGCCGTCACGTTCGGCAATCATGACTTCCAATGCGGGCTGGACAACGCCGAACTCAACGACATCTATCGTGAGTTCCCCGGATGTCTGAATCCTCCCATGGCGGCCGCCGAGCAGCCGGGCGCCGCCGTCTCGGCCGCGTACTCGGGTCTGGCCGATCAGGAGGTGTATGCGTGCGAGCCGGGGACGTTCGCCCTGCCCGTGACCGACATGGACCATAAACGCAACGTCATTGGCCTGGTGATCGTGGATTCCGGCGATTATGCGAAATCCGGCGGCTACGATTCGCCCAGCCAACGTGCGCTGGACTTCCTCGACGCCATGCCGTCCGTATTGGACGCGAAGTCCATCGTCTTCCAACATATTCCGATTCCGCAGTTCTACGACGTCTTGAAGCCTGTCTCGTCGTCGACGGCGTATGCGATTCAGGGCTACCGCAGCTTCGACGCCGCCTGCTACGTGCTCGACGAATCGAAGACGCTGCCGGGCAGTTACCTGGGGGAGGGCGTGAGCTGCCCCGACGTCGACTGCGGCGAATTCCAGATCATGAAGGACACCGACGGGTATTTCGGACTGTTCGCCGGCCATGACCATCGCAACGGATTCGTCGGCACGACCGAGGGCATCATGCTCGGTGCCACGCCCACCTGCGGATTCGGTGCGTATGGTCCGGTGCCGGACAAGCGGGCGGCGCGGCTGTTCGAGTTCGACATCCGTCACCCGTACGAGCCGCGTACGCAGCTGCTGGAGTTCGGGCAGATCGTGGGCAAGCCGACGACGCGCAAGGCGTACACGTTCGCGATGAGCCACGTGCCCACGAATCCGGGCGACGCGTGGAATCTGCTGCGCAAACCCGGCGCCATGGCCACGATCGCCGCCGGATTCGCCGCCGCCGTGGCATCGCTCGGCTTCACCGGCAAACGACGGTGACGTTGCGGTTGTGACGATGGTGGCGCTGATTGGTTGTGATGGTGGCGTTGCGGTTGTGTGACGGTGGCGTTGCCGGTTGTGTGACGGTGGCGTTGCCGGTTGTGACGATGGTGGGCTGGTTGTGATGGTGGCGTTGCGGTTGCGATGGCGACGGTGGCATTGCGGTTGTGATGGTGGCGTTGCGGTTGCCGACGACGGTGGTGACGTTGCCGGTTGCCGATGACGGTAGCGTCGTGGCTGTGGCGACGCTGCGGTTGTGATGGCAGTGACGTTGGCCGGTTTTGTGGGTCTGGTCGTTCGGTTTTGTGGGTCTGCGCGAACGGTTTCGTGAATCCTGCCTATCCGATTTCCGGTTTTGTGGGTCTATTAACGGTTCTGTGGGTCCATACGAACGGTTTATGGATTCCACCTGTTCGATTTCTGGGTTCGTGGGTCTATACGAACGATTTTGTGGGTCTACGCGGACATTTTGTGGGTCTGATCGTTCGGTTTTGTGGGTCTATCCGTTCATAGGCGAAATTCGTGGGTCTAGCACGTTCACTTACCGTGGGTCAATCCGTTCATTAACGGGTTTGTGGGTCTAGAGCATACGTGAAGACGTCGAAAATGGCCTCCTCGTGAACGATTCGACCCACTTTTAGATTTTTGCAATCCGATAGACCCACAAACCCGCCGATGGACCCACAAATCCGGGGAATGGCGATTCGATGGACCCACAAATCTGCCGATGGACCCACAAATCCGGGGGTGTAGTTCAAAGAGGAGATTCCTCTTGGGATGTGACATGGAGGAGATCACGCCCGGGATTACATGGAGGGCCCGCTTGGGATTACATGGAGGGACCCCGCCTAGGGTGACATGGAGGGGCTCTGTCCGGGATGACACGGATATTGGATGACATGGATTGGCGGTTGGCTCCCGCTGACGGGTTGGCTCTTGCCGGTGGGAGCTGGCGTCCGTAGGCTGGCTGAGGGTGGTTGGGCACCTGCGCGGTCATGCCTCAGCGGCTATGCCGTTGCGGTGGGCGGTCCTCATCGGCCGCAAGACCGATTCCATTGTTGCGGTCATATCGTTGTAGCCATAAGCCATACCATTTACTACCCCGCTTACTACCCCTCAGTCAGGCTGACGCCTGACAGCTCCCCTGACAAGGGGAGCCGAGACAAGATCGGCCTCGATCTCGCCGACCTGCGCGACAAGCTGGCGCAGACCGAGGGGAGCCGAGACAAAATTGACCTTGACCTCGACCTACGACCGGAGACGGCTCCCCTGACAAGGGGAGCTGAGTTGCCGTGAGCATGGTCCCGCACGCCGATTGGCTCCGTTCGCTGACAGGGGGAGCCAATCGGCTGGAACGTTACATGCCTACATGCCGGCGCCGGCATGGGCGCGGATCAGGGCGTCGGACAGGTATTTGCCGGCGGCCATGACCAGCGGCGCGAAATGCTGGCCCGGCGTCGTGCCCATACGGTTCGTCGGCCCGGAGATGGAGATCGCCGCGATGACCTGGCCGGAGGCGTTGCGAATCGGCGACGAGACCGACGCCACGCCCGCCTCGCGCTCGTTCACCGACTCCGCCCAGCCGCGCTTGCGCACGGTCGCCAGCTTCGCCATCGTGAACTTCGCGCGGCGCAGGCCCTGATGCATGCGCTCCGGATCCTCCCACGCGAGCAGGATCTGCGCGGCCGAGCCCGCCTCCATCGACAGGATCGCGCCCACGGGAATCGAATCACGCAGACCGCTGGACCGTTCCACGGCCGCGATGCACACGCGCTGGTCGCCCTGACGGCGGTAGATCTGCGCCGACTCGCCGGTACGGTCGAGCAGCGTCTGCAGAATCGGGCCGCAAGCGGTGAGCAGACGGTCCTCGCCGGCCGCGGCCGCCAGCTCCGCGAACCGCGATCCCAGCACGAAACGACCATGCTGGTCGCGCACGATGAAGCGATGCTTCTCCAATGCGATTGCCAGACGATGCGCCGTCGGCCTCGCCAGTCCGGTCTCGTTCACGAGCTGCGCCAGCGTGGCCGGTCCGCCCTCCAACGTATCGAGAATCTTGGCGGTCTTATCGAGCACGCCCACGCCCGAATGCACTTCCTTGCGCGCCGATCCCGGCTTGTCCGCAGCCGTGTCATCGCTCGGAGTGGACGCATTGCGCGGATTTGTCAATACTTTTACTGTTTCTTTTTTCGTCTGCAATGTTCCACCCGTTGTAGAATCGCCGTTTTGTATTGCCATGATTGGGATTATGCCATCTCATAATGTGAAATGCAAAAGTCTCGAATTTGGCCGAAGCACCATACTCGATGTGTCTGGGCTATTCGAAGGAATGGCCACCGAGGAAAAAGCAGAGGAATCGACGTCGATACACGTTGCGATAACGTCGCGGCAAACGTTGCGATTACGCCTCTAGGAGGTACATCATGGGAACCACATTGGCCGAGAAGGTCTGGGCCGACCATCTCGTCCGCAAGGGCGAGAACGGTGAGCCGGATCTCATCTACATCGACCTCATGCTCATGCACGAGGTCACCAGTCCGCAGGCGTTCGAGGGCCTGCGCCTGGCCGGCCGCAAGCCGCGTCACACCGACCTGCTCATCGCGACCGAGGACCACAACACCCCGACCGTGAACATCGACCAGCCCAACCCCGACAAGACGTCGGCCACACAGCTGAGCACGCTCGAGAAGAACTGCAAGGAGTTCGGCGTGCGTCTGCATCCGCTCGGCGACGCCGACCAGGGCATCGTGCATCAGGTCGGCCCGCAGCTGGGCCTCACCCAGCCGGGCATGACCGTTGTGTGCGGCGACTCGCACACCTCCACGCACGGCGCGTTCGGCGCGCTCGCGTTCGGCATCGGCACCAGCGAGGTCGAGCACGTGATGGCCACGCAGTGCCTGAGCCTCAAGCCGTTCAAGACCATGGCCGTGAACGTGGAGGGCGAGCTGCCGGAAGGCGTGACCGCCAAGGACATCATCCTCGCCATCATCGCGAAGATCGGCACCGGCGGCGGCCAGGGCCACGTGATCGAATACCGTGGCGAGGCCATCCACAAGCTCAGCATGGAAGCCCGCATGACCATCTGCAACATGTCCATCGAGGCGGGTGCGCGCGCCGGCATGGTCAGCCCGGACGAAATCACGTTCGAATACCTCAAGGGCCGTCCGCACGCCCCGCAGGGCGAGATGTGGGACAAGGCCGTCGAATACTGGAAGACGCTGAAGACCGACGACGACGCCGTGTTCGACAAAGAGGTGACGCTGCGCGCCGAGGACCTCCAGCCGTACGTGACGTGGGGCACCAACCCCGGTCAGGGCCTGCCGATCACCGCCAACGTTCCCGATCCGGAGACCATCACCGACGAGACGCAGCGCGTGGCCGCCGAATCCGCCATCAAGTACATGGGCCTCACGCCCGGCCAGCCCATCAAGTCCATCGCCGTCGACACCGTGTTCATCGGCTCGTGCACGAACGGCCGCATCGAGGATTTGCGCGCCGCCGCCGCCATCATGAAGGGCCATCACAAGGCGAAGAGCCTGCATCGCGTGCTCGTCGTGCCGGCGTCGTCCCGCGTGCGCCTCGAAGCCGAGAAGGAAGGCCTTGACAAGATCTTCAAGGACTTCGGTGCCGAATGGCGTAACGCCGGCTGCTCCATGTGCCTGGGCATGAACCCCGACAAGATGGTCGCCGACGAACGTTCGATTTCGACGTCGAACCGCAACTTCGAGGGGCGTCAGGGCAAGGGCTCGCGCACGCATCTGGCGTCGCCCGCCGTGGCCGCCGCCACCGCCATCCGCGGCACCATCTCCAGCCCCGCCGACCTGTAAGGTCTTTCCTCCGACTCCCCTGTAAGGGGAGTCGGCCGCGAAGCGGACTGAGGACTGAGGGGTTGGATTCCGTCTGAACAGCCCCGTACAAAACCAATCAAAGGACTTTAATAATCATGGAAAAACTTACCGTCGTCACCGGTGTGGGCGTGCCGCTCCGTCGTTCCAACGTCGACACCGATCAGATCATTCCCGCCGTGTTTTTGAAGCGCGTGACCAAGTCCGGCTTCGATGACGCATTGTTCTACGCGTGGCGCCGCGACCCCGAGTTCGTGCTCAACAAGGACGCCTACCGCAACGGCAAGATCCTCGTGGCCGGGCCGGACTTCGGCATCGGATCCTCCCGCGAGCACGCCGTGTGGGCGCTGCACGACTATGGTTTCCGCGTGGTTATCGCGCCGCGCTTCGCCGACATCTTCTACGGCAACACCGCCAAGAACGGCGTGCTGGCCGCCATCATGCCGATGGAGTCGATCGAGCTGCTGTGGAAGCTGCTTGAGGAGGAGCCGGGCCGTGAGATGACCGTCGATCTGGGCGAACGCACCGTGACCTGCGGCGACGTGACCCTGCCGTTCGAAGTGGGCGATTACGTGCGTTGGCGTCTGATGAACGGCTACGACGACATCGACCTGACGCTGCATCACGAGGACGACATCATCGCCTACGAGAAGATGCGCGCCGAGAAGTTCCCGTTCAAGCCGACCACACTGCCGGCCAGGCACCTGCCCGAGGAGCCCATCGCCTCCGCCCGCGAACCCGAATACGATTGGACAGGCCCGTTGGCTGATCGCGACTAACGTTGCAATCAGCCTGGGGGAACAGTTCAGTGGACTGTTCCCCAGGCCTGTGCGAGGCCGCGATTATCTCGTGGCCGAGCCAGAAAACCGCGGGCGAATCCCGTCCTTAATTGCCGGACCAGGCCCGTTGGCTCCCGCCGGCGGGGCCAGCCTCTGCGCAATAGGCTCCCCTTGTCAGGGGAGCTGTCACGCATAGCGTGACTGAGGGGTAGTCGACACCTTGACGGCATGGCGCACATACTCGGCACATACCTCCCCTCAGTCTCACTGCGTTCGACAGCTCCCCTCCAGAGGGGAGCCAATTGCTGAGACGTGTCATCCTAAGTGGGGGCAACACCCTGTCATCCTGAGCGGAGCCTACACCCCTCTGTCATCCTGAGCGGAGCCGCTTGCGGCGTAGTCGAAGGATCTTGCGCTGATTGGTGTGAAAGATCCTTCGACTCCGGGCTTCGCCCTCCGCTCAGGATGACAGAAACGGCTCTTCCCTGAAGGACGGGGCTGCATAATCGTCGTTTTGCATCGTGGTCCATGGGAATCGCGGTGATTTCCAAGGATTACGCCGCATTATCGGAGAAAATCGTCGTAGTCCATCGTGATTGTCAATGTCGATGTCGTGAATCGTTGCAATCATGCGGTTCTTGAAATCGTACCTTCGAGATTCCGATGGACGGGGCTGCATAATCGTCGATTTGCATCGTCGTCCTTCGTAATCGAGGGGAATCCGAAGGATTACGCCGCGTTTCGAGCAAAATGCGGTCAAGTCCATTGCGGGGAGAGTGAGCGGGGAGGGGAGCTGCCTCAGTGGGGTGTTTTCTATTGTCATTCTGAGCGAGCGCAGCGAGTCAAAGAATCGTTGTCGACGATTCGAGATCCTTCGGCTCCGGCCTGCGGCCTTCGCTCAGAATGACAGGGGGAGGGCCGGTTGCTTTCGCTCAGGATGACAGGGGGAGGGCCGGTTGCTTTCGCTCAGGATGACAGGGGGAGGGCCGGTTGCTTTCGTTC
>NZ_JAHBBI010000017.1 GCF_019331695.1 Bifidobacterium pluvialisilvae | reverse complement strand
AGATTTTGCGGCGGTCATGGCCCGGGGGAGACGCCCGGTCCCATTCCGAACCCGGAAGCTAAGACCCGGCACGGCGATGGTACTGCACCCGACAGGGTGTGGGAGAGTAGCACACCGCCGCAACACATTCTTCACGAGGAGGCCCGATGGCACACGCCACCGGGCCTCCTCTTATATCCAGACGCGGGGACCCCCGACAGGCCACATCGCCACCGGGGACCTCCCATACCCACACCACAACGCATGTGATTGATTACCGTGGTTGTTGTTTCATATTGCCTCATATTCTCAATATTCACAACGCTGATGCACGTTCATCAACATCATCGGCAGATTACGCTGCCTTCCCCGTTTTTCTGATGTACTGGAAAGACCCATTGCTGATGCGATGGAAACCATGACCTGCAGAAAAGGAGGAGGGCACATGAGGCGACATCGCATACGCAGACGTCGGAGCTGGATTCGGCAGGAGAACGAACGCAGACGGAACGATACACGTCTACGGCTCGTAGCGGTCGCCTGCCTCATAGGCATGATCGCAGGTGCCGTATCCATCATGCGGTCTTCCGAGTACGCGTCAGCGCATGACGACATCGCCTCCCGGTATTCCTCATGTCGCATGGCGTATATCTGGCCGATCGATGTCGATGACGGCAATGGGCCGGTCGTCACACGTTCCTTCGACAATCCGTCACAGCCGTGGATGCCGGGGCATCGTGGAGTCGACCTGTCCACGGTGAAGAATCAACGGCTCATCGCTCCAGAGGACGGACGGATCGCATTCGCGGGAACGGTCGCCACGAAGCATGTCGTCACCATCGAACATGATGCGGGCATCATCACGACGTATGAGCCGGCCGTCAGCGATCTCCCTCCAGGCTCCGCGGTGGTGCAGGGACAGCGGTTCGCCACGGTTCGAGGCGGTTCGGACCATTGTGGGGAATCCTGCGTGCATTGGGGCATGAAAACGGGCAGGACAACGTACATGGATCCCGAGCATGCCGTCAATCCACAGCGCATCGTGTTGAAACCGTTGTGATGTGTGCGATTCGCCACCGATATACACGACAAACCCCACCCATTGTGTAGAATCCAAAGTAGCGAGTCAAAGACAGGGAGCAAGTATGCTGAAGGAATATACTCGTCCTGAAACGATCAGCGTCGATTCGAACAAGAACATCTTTTCCATCCTGGAGGAGAGGGCAGGACGTACGCCGCAGGATTCCCTCGTGGAATACAAGGACAGCAACGGGGAATGGCAGTCGTTCACGGCCGAGGAATTCCAGGGCCTCGTGATTTCCTTGGCCAAGGGACTGATCGCCAAGGGCATCACCAAAGGCGATTCCGTGGCCGTGATCTCCCATACGCGTTGGGAATGGACCGCGTTGGACCTCGCCATCATGTCGATTGGCGCACTGACCGTGCCGGTATACGAAACCAACTCGGCGCTTCAGGTCAAGATGATTTTCAATGACGCGAAGGTACGCATGGCGTTCGTCGAAGACGATGTCCAGCGCGACAAGGTCGAGTCGATTCGTGACCAGGCGGCATATCTCAACGACGTCTATGTGATCGGCCTTGGCGCACTCGACACGCTTGCCGAATTCGGGCGTACCATCGCCGACGACGAGTTCTGGAACCGTGAGAACGCCGTCAACGGGGATGATCTCGCCACGATCGTGTACACGTCGGGATCGACGGGAGCCCCCAAAGGCATCGAACTCACCCATGGTGGTTTCGTGTACATCGCGTACTCAGGATGCAATTCCATGCCCGACATCGCCATGAAGCCCAACCGCAGGCTGCTGCTGTTCCTGCCTCTTGCCCATGTGTTCGCGCGATACATGCAGTTCTTCTGCTTCGCCGGGAACGTGACCTTGGGACTTTCCAGCAACTTGAAGACCATCATTCCGGATTTCCAGGCATTCAAGCCGACTTTCGTGCTCGCGGTGCCACGCATCTTCGAAAAGATCTACAATGCCGCGTCTCAGAAAGCAGGCAGGGGCTTGAAGGGCAGGCTGTTCTACGATGCGGCGGATACGGCACGCGCATGGTCCCACGTCCAGCAGTCAGGGGAGAAGATGCCCCTTGGCCTCAGCGCCAAGCATTCACTGTACAACACGTTGATCTATTCAAGTATCATGGACGTGTTCGGAGGGCATGTCGAATACGCCGTGTCCGGCGGCGCGCCTCTGGATGATTCCATCGCCCATTTCTTCAATGGCATCGGACTGCCTCTGCTCGAAGGCTATGGCATGACCGAAACCTGCGCCCCGGCCTGTGTGAACCCGACGTCCGGCTATAAAATCGGCACGGTCGGCCTGCCGTTGGAAGGCGTGAGTTTCGGCGTGGACGATGACGGCGAGTTGTGCGTCAAAAGCCGCGCGGTGTGCAAGGGCTACCATAACCATCCCGAGATCACCACACGTCAGATTGTCGACGGATGGTTGCATACCGGCGATCTTGGCGATATCGACGCCGATGGATTCATCACCATCACCGGTCGCAAAAAGGACCTGATCATCACTGCGGGAGGCAAGAACGTCTCGCCCGGCATCCTTGAGGCGTCGGTGATGACCTCGCCGGTCGTGGACCAGTGTCTTGTCATCGGTGATCGGAGGCCGTTCATCGCCGCTCTCATCACCATCGATCTGGCCGACGCGAATGCATGGCTGAAGTCGCAGGGCGCCGAACCGGTGGCTTCGTTGGCCGAAGCCAAAGACAACCCCATTATCGCGACGGAGGTCGATCGCGCCGTGGACGCCGCCAACGCGCTGGTGTCACGCGCGGAATCCATCCGCAAATTCGAGATTCTCGACGAGGACTTCACGGAGTCGAACGGCATGCTGACACCCAGCATGAAAGCCAGGCGCGCAGTCATAGAGCAGCGGTATGCCAAGCTGATAGACCAGACCATATACGTGCCTAGGAAAGCCGTCTGAGTCATGCCGGCATATGGATTCGGCCGGACGCATCGCACATGCGGCTGGCCGAATCCATATTGGATTGCCCTAGATTCCGGATTCTAGAGTCCCGCGTCGGCCGGACGGATGTACCCCGGGTCGATAAGGGTCTTCTTCATATTGCTGGCGGAGACGCTGATGATGTCCTCATGGATGGTGGGCACCTTGCTGCCGTTCATTTCGGTGGTTCCCGCGATTTTGAGGCCATCGACCTTCGTGAGGGCCGTTCCCGTGTTCAAGGCCTTGACGGCCAGTGCGATGTCGTCGGCGTACTGTTTGCGGTTCTCCAGACCGGTGCTCCACTGGTGGCCGTTGACGACCTGAAGGATGTTGGACAGGTAGACGCCGTATCCGGTGACGATGGGCCATGCCGGATCGTCGACGGTCCCGGACGAGGTCTGGTCCTTCTTGGACGGCGACTGTTCGACGGAGGACGAATCGTCCTTCTTGGGTTCCGGCACCTTGTCTTTTTTCAGATCCCTGTTGCCGGCGATATTGTCGACGATGCCCCCAATGGTGATTTCGGGATTGATGTCGGCGGCCGACCCTTGGTATTTCATATCCGAAAGCGCGCTGGTGACGCCCGCCGCCACCATGTCGTTCATGGCTATCACACCGTCTACTGATGGGCGGAGCGAGGACTTTCCGTCCGCACCGAGACGATGCATGAATTCGGATTTCGCGGCGTTCTGATCGGAAGCCTTGAACACGACTTTGCTCCAGCTGTTCTCATCACTGGAGGAATCCAGCAGACCCGAGGGACTGACTGCGACGCCGGAGCGGAAGTACGGTCCCAGCACCTGCCAGATGCCGGCGAAGACCTCCTTGTTGGTCTCGTCGTCATCGCTGGCGGGCAGCATGATTTCGATGCTTTTCGGATTTTTGGCGGTCGTCTGGGCGAGCGCCAGCTTGTTGGCCACCAGTGTCGCCTGCGTATGCGCGATCTCCCGTGCCGTGGACATGCCGACATACGTATCGGAGGTGAACCCCTCCACGGTGTTGGCAACGAGGATGACGGACATGCCTGATTTCTTCGCCGCGTTCAACGCCGATACCAGATGCTTGGTGCCGGCGGTCTGTTTGCCGTCCGACGTCTTTACGGTCTGCGAGACGTAATCGCCGTATTGGCGTGTGATGTCGTCGGGGTCGGCGACGGGGGCGATGACGACGGTGCGCTTCCTCGGATCCTTGGATGCATTGGTCGCCTTGGACGATGGGGAGGAGGTGCCCGAGGCCTTGCCTTGCGCGGCCGGGGAGCCATGTTCGGCGACATAGTCCTCGATGGCGTCGGCCTGGTCGTCCAGCGTCTTGGATTTGACGGATTCGACGTCGTCCTTGTCGAATCCGAGACCGACGAGCGAATCGGTGATGTCGTCGTTCAGCCTGGTCCACTTGTTCAACGGGGTGCTTTGCGAAAGCGTGATGCCGTCGTCGGGAAGCGACACCAAGGCCGACCCCATATCCGCTGGGGTGGTCGTCGTCCCGGAGACGGAGGCGCCGGAGGGGTTTGGCGAGGCATCGTTCGTTTCGCCGCATGCGGCGAGCGAGAACAGCATGGCCAGCCCTGTCAGCGCCCCGACGAGGGCCGCGCCGCGATTGCTCCATCCACGCACAGACATACATCACATCCTTCACTGGGACCCACGGGTCGTTTCGGATGGGCCCATGGTCCGTTGTAATTACCGGCTATGGGGATTGTAAGGCATTTCGCAGACGCATGCGGGGGCGGACGTAATGAGATTCCGTAAAGAAACCCGTAAAAGAAAGGAGGATGCCGGGCGCACGCCGGGCATCCTCCGGGAATATGGAGTCGTCGGGAATATCGGACGTCAGGCGGTGAGCGCCTTGGCGAGGTTCTCGTCCAATGCGTTCATGAAGCCCTCGGTGTCCAGCCACGCCTGATCGGGGCCGATGAGCATGGCGAGGTCCTTGGTCATCTGGCCGCCTTCGACGGTGTCGACGATGACCTTCTCCAGGGTCTCCGCGAAATGACGGACCTCGGGCGTGCCGTCGAGGTCCGCGCGGTGCTTGAGGCCGCCGGTCCAGGCGAAGATGGAGGCGATCGGGTTGGTGGAGGTCTTCTCGCCCTTCTGCCAGCGACGGTAATGGCGGGTCACGGTGCCGTGTGCGGCCTCGGCCTCGACGGTCTGTCCGTCCGGGGTCATGAGCACGGAGGTCATGAGTCCCAGCGAGCCGAAGCCCTGGGCCACGGAATCGGATTGCACGTCGCCGTCGTAGTTCTTGCACGCCCAGATGTAGCCGCCGTGCCACTTGAGGGAGCTGGCGACCATGTCGTCGATGAGCCGGTGCTCGTAGGTCAGGCCCTCGGCCTCGAACTTCTCCTTGTACTCGGTTTCGAACACCTCGGCGAAGATGTCCTTGAACTGCCCGTCGTACGCCTTGAGGATGGTGTTCTTGGTGGAGAGGTAGACGGGGTAGTGGCGCATGAGGCCGTAGTTGAAGCAGGCGCGGGCGAAGCCGCGGATGGAGTCGTTGACGTTGTACTGCACCTGTGCCACGCCGCCGTCCTCGCCGTAGTCGTAGACCACGTGCTCGATGGGTTCCGAGCCGTCCGTGGGGGTGAAGGTGACGGTGAGCCGGCCGGCGCCCGGCACCTTGAAGTCGGTGGCCTTGTACTGGTCGCCGAAGGCGTGGCGGGCCACGACGATCGGCTTGGTCCAGCCGGGCACGAGACGGGGCACGTTGCTCATGACGATCGGCTCGCGGAAGATCGTGCCGCCGAGGATGTTGCGGATGGTGCCGTTGGGGGACTTCCACATCTTCTTCAGGCCGAATTCCTTGACACGGGCCTCATCCGGGGTGATGGTGGCGCACTTGACGCCGACGTGCTCGCGTTTGATGGCCTCGGCGGCGTCGATCGTCACCTGGTCGTCGGTCGCGTCACGGTTCTCGATGCCGAGGTCATAGTAGTCGAGGTCGATGTCGAGGTACGGCAGGATGAGACGGTCCTTGATGTCCTTCCAGATGACACGGGTCATCTCGTCGCCGTCAAGTTCGACGACCTTGCCTTCGACTTTGATTTTCGCCATGGGATAGTACTCCTTCTAACGGCATGATCGCATGCGTTATCGATACAACATCCTTTTCATACACGATTCATGTTTCATCATGCGAATAATGTCCAGTTTCACACGGGGCGGTATCGTCGTCACGGCGCATTAGCCTAAGAAGCATGACTCAAGAGACTGAAATCGGCCTGGGCAAGTCCGGCCGTCTGTGCTATTCCCTGGACGATGTGGCCATCGTGCCGTCGCGACGCACCCGTGACCCCGGCGATGTGTCGACGGCGTGGCAGGTGGACGCCTACGAGTTCGACATCCCGGTCATCGGCGCGCCCATGGATTCGGTGATGAGCCCGGCCACGGTGATCGAGCTGGGGCGTCTGGGAGGCCTCGGGGTCCTGGATCTCGAAGGGCTGTGGACCCGCTATGACGACCCAGAGCCGCTGCTCGCGGAGATCGCGAAGGCCCCGCAGGAGCAGGCCACGGCACGCATGCAGGAGCTGTACAAGGCTCCCATCCGGGCCGATCTGATCACCAAAAGGCTGCATGAGATTCGTGATGCAGGCGTGACCGTCGCAGGCTCGCTGACGCCGCAGCGCACCCAGGAGTTCTATTCCACCGTGCTCGAGGCCGGCGTCGACCTGTTCGTCATCCGAGGCACCGCGGTCTCCGCCGAGCACGTGTCGCGCTCGCATGAACCCCTGAACCTGAAGAAGTTCATCTACGAGCTTGACGTCCCGGTCATCGTGGGTGGCGCGGCGACCTATCAGGCGGCGTTGCATCTCATGCGCACCGGCGCCGCCGGCGTGCTGGTGGGCATCGGCGGAGGCGCCGTCTCCACCATGCGCACCACCATCGGCATGCACGCCCCGATGGCGACGGCCATCGCCGATGTGGCCGCGGCCCGACGCGACTACATGGATGAGTCCGGTGGGCGCTATGTGCATGTCATCGCCGATGGCGGCACTGGCGTCTCGGGCAACTTCGTCAAGGCGTTCGCCCTTGGCGCGGATGCCGTCATGCTCAGCGCTCCGCTGGCACGGGCCTCCGAGGCCCCCGGCCAGGGCGAACTGTGGGGCGCCGAGGCCCATCATGCCGAGTTGCCGCGCGGCCGCCGTTTCCATGTGGGCACCGCGGGCGACATGCGTCAGATTCTGTTCGGGCCCAGCCATCAGGCGGATGGCACCGTGAACTTCATCGGCGCGCTTCGTCGGGCCATGGCGTCCACGGGATACCTTGACGTCAAGGAGTTCCAGCGTTGCGGTGTCGTGGTGACGCCGTACGAGAGCCTGTGACGTCTTTTCCGCATAGGTTTTTGCAATCGATGGGTGGCGTATGCCACCCATCGTCGTTGTTGCCCCCTTTTTCGACACGCCGGGTGGGAGGGGTCAAACGTTTGCTGTTTCGATGTCAACGATTGCAGGCCGGTTTTTCGCCTGAATTGTCCATATTTTCCGCTGTCGACTTGACTCTGTGAGCGTTCACCCTCATGCTTGTATACAACCCCCTTAAACGGGTGCGCACAGACGAGCGCCCACGGGGTCGAGCCAGGAAGGGCGAGAAGATGTACGATTTCAAGCAGGATCCCGAGCATGAGGGCGAGTTCTCATTCATTCTGCCGGGATGCTACGGCGCTCCGGGCGGCGTGAGGGTCCGCGTGAACCGTCTGGTTCCCAGCGATCTCAGCATGCAGGAGAGCGCGGATGTGGCGGTCAGGGCCTTCCAGCTGGTGTGCCTTGCCTCCGATGTGGCGCGAGGCCGTCTCTCGGGAAGGTCCCTCGACAGGAATGTGACCGAGAAGGGCATCAGCCGTCTGGAGTTCATGGCGAAGCTGCTGCGGCTGAGCCGTAAGGACAGCCCCCTGCACGGCAATCTGCCTCCCGTGCCGCTGTACCTGTACGGCACCGTGCTCAATCCGGACCATTTCGACGCCTGCGCGGGGCTGACCATCGGCAAGGAGATCTACCAGTCCAGCATCGTCCTGCGGCGGTGGGGCTCCCGCTGGGTCTGCACCTTCCTTGACTTCGGCTGATAGGCCGCGTGCGGGTTTCCGGCGGGGTGGCGTGGGACGCATGCGAAGCGTCCTATAGTAGTGTCTATGCTGCGTGAATATTCAGTGGATGTCATTCATCCCACCACGGAAAAGGACACGATCTACTCACTGCTCGCCCACCGGTTCTCCCGTGATCCAGAGGATTGCATCGCGCAATGGCAGGATGACGAGACCCGCCAGTGGCATGACGTCACGGCCGCCGAGATGCACCATACGGTGCGCGAGGTGGCCAAGGGGCTGATGGGATTGGGTGTGAAGGCCGGGGACAACGTCGTCATCTATTCGGCCACCTGCTACCCATGGGGCGTGGTGGACTTCGCATGCGCCGCCATCGGCGCGGTCAGCGTGCCGGTGTACGAGACGGACTCTCCCGAGCAGACCGCCAACATCGTCGGTGACGTCCAGCCGCGGATCGCCTTCGCGGGGGACTACGAGCATGCCCAGACCCTGGAGCTGATCCGCAAGGACCAGGAGTGCCTGCAGTATGTGTTCAACTTCAAGGCGGAGGGCCTGGACGCGGTCATCGACTTCGGAGGACAGGTCTCCGACGAGGAGCTGGACGCCGCCATCGATGCGGTGAAGGCCGACGATCTCGCCACCATCGTGTACACGTCCGGTTCCACGGGCAAGCCCAAGGGCGCGATGCTGTCCCATCGCAACTTCACCCACACCGTGCTCAACGGCTACGAGGTGCTCAACGACATGCTCTACCAGCCGAGCCGCCTGTTGCTGTTCCTGCCGCTGGCGCACTGCTTCGCCAGATACATCCAGTATGTGGCCATAGGCTCGCATGGCGTGGTCGGATACATTCCCGGCGCCAAGCATCTGCTCGCGGACCTGCGCGGATTCAAGCCCACGTATCTTCTCGGGGTCCCCCGTGTGTTCGAGAAGGTGTACAACGCCGCCTCGCAGAAGGCCGGTGCCGGCCTGCAGGGTCGCATCTTCGCCAAGGCGGTCTCCCACTTCATCCAATGGTCCAAGGACGAACAGGACAAGGGGCGGCATCCTCTGGGCGCTCGCATCGAACACGTCTTCTACATGAAGACGGTGGGCGCGTCCATCCGGTCGGCGTTGGGGCCGAACCTCAAGTACCTCGCATGCGGCGGCGCCCCGCTGAACACCGATCTCGCCCATTTCTTCAACGGCTTCGACGGCATCACCTTCATTCAGGGGTATGGCATGACCGAGACCGCGGCGCCCTGCATGGTGAACTTCCAGGACCGCAACGAGATCGGTTCGGTCGGGCTTCCCGGATGCATGGAGGTGAGGCTCGCGGATGACGACGAGCTGATGATCAGGGGGGCGAGCGTCTTCCTTGGCTACTACAAGCAGCCGGAACTCACCGCGCAGGTTCTCGAACCGGACGGGTGGCTGCACACAGGCGATCTCGCGCGCATCGACGACAACGGCTTCACCTTCATCACCGGTCGCAAGAAGGACATCATCATCACCGCGGGGGGCAAGAACGTCTCGCCGGCCCCCATGGAGGACACCGTGATGACCTGCCCGATCGTCTCGCAGGCCGTGGTCATCGGGGACGGACGTCCGTTCATATCGGCGCTGGTGACGCTGGATCCCGACATGCTGGCCTCGTGGTTGTCGGCCCAGGGCCTCGACGCATCCATGGACGCCGCGCAGGCGGCCGAGAACGATGCCGTGAGGGCATTGGTCCAGCAGTATGTCGACCGTGCCAACGCCACCGTCTCCCGTGCGGAGTCGATTCGCAAGTTCATCATCCTCGACAAGGAATTCAACCAGGACGACGGTACGCTCACCCCCAGCATGAAGGTGGTCCGTCCCGCGGTGCTTCGGCGGTACGAGGAGCTTCTCGACAAGGTGATGTATGCGCCGAAGCCGTCGGGCAGGACGCAGCCCGTACCATCGTCCAAGCAGCTGCTGGAGAAGGCAACGGAATCGATCTCGCCCCTGATGGACAAGGCCCAGGAGAACGCGATTCCCCGCATCAAGGAGGCGAGGGACCGTCTCGAGCCCATGCTCGGCAAGGCGAAGAACGTCGGCGACTCCCTCGCGGGCATGTCGAAGAAGCGCCACGACTCCGCGGAGGGCGAGGTCGAGGCCTCGGATACCCTTGAACATGGCGAAACGGCCGACGACAACGACGACAAGGAGTGAAGACCAGTGGCAATTCGAGAGATTCGTGTGGTGCCGGATCCGATTCTGCGCACGCCCTGCGACCCCATCCGCAGCATCACGCCAGCCATCGAACGTCTGGTGACGGACCTGCTGGAGACCGTCGACGATCCCGGCAGGGCCGGTCTTTCCGCGAACCAGATCGGTGTGGGGCTCCGCGCCTTCTCCTACAACATCGAGGGAAAGGTCGGATACATCCTCAACCCCGTGATCGAGGAGACGCGTGGGGAACAGTACGGAGACGAGGGATGTCTTTCGGTTCCCGGGCTATGGTACAAGACCCGGCGCGCGGATTACGCGAGGGTGTCCGGCATCGACCTGGACGGCAAGCCGGTGACGCTTGAGGGGACGGGCCTCATGGGTCGCATGCTCCAGCATGAATGCGACCATCTGGACGGCCATGTGTATCTCGACCGGTTGGAGAAGGAGGAGCGCCGTCAGGCCATGAGGATGATGCGTTCCCGGTAGCTTTGATGATGTGCTATCATAGAAAATCGCGTGCTTTTTTGGTCTCCCATGGGGTCGCAGCCGTGGGAAACCGCATTCCAACGATCCGAAACCGCACGTGAAATACGCGTCATGCCCGCGACGGCCTGTGTCGGTCGGCCTTCCTCGAGAAGGTTGCACGCAGGTGCGCATGACCAGGAAACAACCGACAAGAAAGGTATATGGCATGGCACAGATTACCATGAGCCAGATGCTCAAGGCTGGCGTTCACTTCGGTCATCAGACCCGCCGCTGGAACCCCAAGATGAAGCAGTACATCTTGATGGAGCGCAACGGCATCCACATCATCAACCTGTTCAAGTCCCTCGACCTGATCGACAAGGCCTATGACTTCATCAAGGCCACCGTCGCCCACAACGGCACGATTCTGTTCGTCGGCACCAAGAAGCAGGCCGTGGAGGCCATCACCGAGCAGGCCACCCGCGTCAACATGCCCTACGTGTCCGAGCGCTGGCTCGGCGGCATGCTCACCAACTTCCAGACCGTGTCGAAGCGCGTCGCCCGCATGAAGGAGCTCGAGGAGATCGACTTCTCCGACGTGCACTCCTCCGGTCTGACCAAGAAGGAGCTCCTCCTTCTTGAGCGCGAGAAGGACAAGCTGGTCAAGCAGCTTGGCGGCATCCGTAACATGAACCGCACCCCCTCCGCCCTGTTCGTCGTGGACATCAACAAGGAATCCCTGGCCGTCGAGGAAGCCCACAAGCTGCACATCCCGGTCGTCGCCCTGGTCGACACCAACACCGACCCCGATCTCGTCGACTACCCGATTCCGGCCAACGACGACGCCATCCGCGCCGTCGAACTGCTGACCACCCTCGCCGCCGACGCCGTGGCCGATGGTCTGCTGGAGCGTTCCGGCAAGGCCGCCGACAAGGCCGATGGCAAGGACGAGGCCCAGCCTCTGCCCGAGTGGGAGACCGAGCTGCTGAAGAAGGACGACGCCGAGGCCGCCCCCGCGGCCGAAGCCGACAAGCCGAAGGCCGAAGAGGCCAAGGCCGAGTGACCTTATGATTTCAGCCGTTCGCGCAAAGCGAGCGGCTGACGTCTTATGATGGTAATGATCGTGACAACACGGTCGTACATGTATTTGAGGAGACAGAAAAGCTATGGCAAAGATCACTGCCGCTCTCATCAAGCAGGTTCGTGAAGACACCGGTGCCGGCATGATGGACGTCAAGAAGGCTCTTACCGAGGCTGAAGGTGACGTCGCCCGCGCCAAGGAAATCATCCGCGCCAAGGGTATTCAGGCCGCCGGCAAGCGCGAAGGCCGCAAGGCCCAGGAAGGCACCATCGCCTCCACCGTGGTCGAGTCCGCCAATGGCCAGGTCGGCTACGCCGCCGAGCTCAACTCCGAGACCGATTTCGTGGCCAAGACCCCGAAGTTCGTGGAGTTCGCCGACGGCATCCTCGCCGACGCCGTCAAGGCCGAGGCCGCCGACGCCGACGCCGTTCTTGCGGCCGCCGCCGAGGACGGCACCGTCAAGGAGGCCATCGAAGAGGCCGCCGCGCTGTTCGGCGAGCACGTCAAGCTCGGCCAGTACGCCAAGGTCGAAGGCCCCCACGTCGAGGTCTACGCCCACAAGAAGTCCGCTGAGATGCCGCCGAGCATCGTGGCCATGATCGTCACCGACGAGGCCGGTGCCAAGGTCGCCCATGAGGCCGCCCTGCAGATTTCCGCCATGGCTCCCAAGTGGCTGACCCGTGAGGACGTGCCGTCCGACGTCGTCGAGTCCGAGCGTCGCGTCGCCACTGAGAAGTCCCTTGCCGAAGGCAAGCCGGAGAAGATCGTCCCGAAGATCGTCGAGGGTCGCCTCAACGCCTTCTTCAAGGACAACGTCCTGCTTGAGCAGCAGTTCGTCAAGGACCCGTCCAAGACGGTCGGCGACCTGTTCAAGGAAGTCGGCGGCAAGGCCCTGTCCTTCGCCCGCATCGAGGTCGGCAAGGGCGAGGAGGAGTAGGTCCTCCCTCATCCGTGATTCGGCATGATGATGAAGGCGGCCCCTTCGGGGGCCGTCTTTTTTTGTGGGTGAGCACGGTCGTCGTTGTCATTGTTCACCGTTACCATGGATTTCGGTTTTTTCACGAGACGAAAGGTGTCACATGGCTGACAACTGTTCCAACAACTCGGTTCCTTCCCCCTCATCCCCCCGAAGGGTCCTGCTCAAACTCTCCGGAGAGGCCTTCGGAGGCGGCCACATCGGCATCGACCCCAACGTCGTGCGTCGTATCGCCGGAGAGGTGGCCGCGGCCGTCAGGCATGGCGTCCAGGTCGCCATCGTGGTCGGCGGAGGCAACTTCTTCCGCGGCGCCGAGCTGCAGCAGGCCGGCATCGACCGTTCTCGCGGCGACTACATGGGTATGCTCGGCACGGTCATGAACTGCCTTGCGCTGCAGGACTTCCTCGAACAGGAGGGGCAGGCCACCCGCGTGCAGTCCGCAATCCAGATGACGCAGGTCACGGAGCCGTACATCCCGCTGAAGGCCATCCGCCATCTGGAGAAGGGCCGTGTGGTCGTGTTCGGCGCCGGCGCCGGCATGCCTTATTTCTCCACCGACACCGTGTCCATCCAGCGCGCCCTGGAGATTCACTGCTCCGAGGTCCTCATGGGCAAGAACGGCGTGGACGGCGTATACACCGCCGACCCCCGTAAGGACGACCAGGCGAAGATGTTCACCCAGCTCAGCTACAACCGCGCCCTGGTGGACAACCTCGCGGTCATGGACGCCTCCGCATTGTCCATGGCGCGCGACAACACCCTGCCGATTCGCGTGTTCGGACTGGAGACGCCCGGCAACGTCACCCGCGTGCTCGAAGGGGAGGACCTCGGCACGCTGGTCAGCGCCGTCGAGTCGAAGACACGGTAGCGGGCCTCGGCACGGTAGAATAGGCAAGACATCTTCCAAGGACAGGGAAGTTCAGCCATGCCTGGACGCATGGCATGACAAGGAGACATTATGGCAGCAATCATTGATCAGGCAACCGCCCAGATGGGCAAGACCGTGGAGTCCACCAAGGAGAATTTCGCGGGAATCCGTACCGGCCGCGCGAACCCCGCCCTGCTCAACGGCATCGTCGTCGACTACTACGGCGCCCCCACCCCGCTGAAGCAGATGGCCACCATCGGCGTTCCCGAGCCCCGCACCCTGGCGATCACCCCGTTCGATGTGACCCAGGCCTCCGCCGTGGAGAAGGCCCTTCGCGATTCCGATCTGGGCGTCAACCCCAACCGTGACGGCAACGTGATCCGCATCACCCTGCCCGAGCTGACCGAGGAGCGGCGCAAGGAATACGTCAAGCTCGCCAAGGGCAAGGCGGAGGACGGCAAGGTCGCCATCCGCAACATCCGCCGCAAGGTCAAGGAATCCATCGAAGCCTCCGTCAAGGACGGCGACATGGGCGAGGACGAGGGCAACCGCCTGCAGAAGGATCTCGACAAGGTCACCAAGAAGGTCACCGACGAGATCGATTCCCTGTTCGCGGCGAAGGAAAAGGAAATTCTCGAGGTCTGAGCAACCCAGACGGTGCAGCGGTATGAGCCCATCAAAGCGTAAGGAAGAGGCCGAAGAGGCCATCGACACGATCAACAAGCGTACGGGACGCAACATGCCCCAGGCCATAGGCACCGGCGTGGTGCTGGTACTGGTCATTCTGCTGTGTCTCGCCGCAAGCGTCGACGTCTTCGTCGGACTGATCATCATCTTCGTGGTACTCGCCCTATGGGAGCTTCGCGTCGATTTCGCGACGGTGGGCATCCGCATACCCGTCCTGGCCCTGTGGATCGGGGCGATCGGCATATTGGGCGCGACATACTTCGCCCCGGCGCACGCCGTGGCGATGTGCGTGTCCACGCTGCTGACGCTCGTCTTCGTCGGACTGGCGGCGTCCACCAGACTGACCATGGTCGGACGCCGCGTCTCCATGGCGGTGGCCTCCAAACTCTCCCGCGCGGACGCCCACATGCGCAGCGAATCATCCTTCAACGACGGGGACGAGTCCGGGCCGGTGACGCGTTTCACCAATGTGACGGTGTCCCTGCTTGTGGTGCTGTATGTGCCGTTCCTCGCGGGATTCATCATCATGCCGCTGACCTGGGAGCACCCGGTGGCCCACGCGTTCCTGCTTGTGTTCGTCCCCGCGCTGGGGGACATCGGCGGCCTCGCGTTCGGCGCATGGCTCGGCAAGCACAAGCTTTCCCCCCGCATCTCGCCGAAGAAGTCAGTCGAGGGCCTACTTGGCTCGATACTCTTCTGCTTCGTCGGCGCCCTCGTGATCTTCCTGGTCACCTACGACCGTTCAGTCTGGGCGTCCCGGTGGTGGGTCCCGATACTGTTCGGCGTGCTCGTCGGCGTGGTGGGCACGTTCGGCGACCTGTGCGCGTCGATGCTCAAACGCGATCTGGGCATCAAGGACATGGGGCATCTGCTCAAGGGACATGGCGGTGTCCTCGACCGCGCCGACTCCATCCTCATGGCCGCGCCGTTCATCTTCCTCGTCATCGCCGCGACCGGCCTGTAGTCGTAACCACGCCATCGCCAACACCATTTTCCATTCTTCCGAAGGAGCGACGAAGTCATGACCGATGCGGTCGAACATCCGGAAAGCGGCATCACAGCCGGGGGAGAGAGCGGTCCGTTCCGTGACATCCTCTCCAAGGACCATGCCCGCCGAGGCAAGCCTCCGCTGCACTTCGCCGATATGGACGACGATGAACGCATCGCCGTCGCCAAGGGGCTCGGCCTGCCGAAATTCCGGGTCAAGCAGCTGGCCAACCACTATTACTCCCATCTGAGCGTGGACCCGGAGGACTACACCGATTTGCCGGCGGCACGGCGAGATGACGTCATCGCCTCATACTTCCCCGTCCTGATCGAACCGCTCCTGAGGCAGAAGGCGGACAACGGCACCACCGTCAAGACGCTGTGGAGGCTGTTCGACGGCTCCCGCATCGAATCGGTGCTGATGCGATACCCGAACCGCACCACACTATGCATCTCCAGCCAGGTGGGCTGCGGCATGGGATGCCCATTCTGCGCGACCGGTAAGCTTGGGCTCACCCGCAACATGTCCACGGGAGAGATTCTCGAACAGGTCCGTGTGGCGGCCAAGGCCATGCGAGATGGAGAAGTCGCCGGCGGCCCAGGACGACTGAGCAACGTGGTGTTCATGGGTATGGGCGAGCCCATGGGCAACTATCGCTCCGTGCTCTCCGCCATCCGGCAGATCAGCGCCCAGCCCCCGGAGGGCTTCGGCATCTCGGCGCGCAACATCACGGTCTCGACCGTCGGCGTGGTACCCGGCATCAAGAAACTGACCGCCGAAGGCATCCCCGTACGTCTGGCCGTCTCTCTCCATGCCCCCAACGACAAGCTGCGCGACGAACTCGTGCCGATGAATCGACGATTCAACACCACGCAGGTGCTGGACGCCGCCCACGACTACTATCTCGCCAGCAAGCGCCGCGTGAGCATCGAATACGCACTGATGCGGGGCATCAACGACCAAGCCGTCCACGCGAGGCAGTTGGCCAACCGGCTCAACCATTACGGAGACAACTGGGCACATGTGAACCCCATCCCGCTCAACCCCATCGAGGGGTCGAAATGGACGGCCTCCGACCCGCACGACGAGAAGGTGTTCCTGGACATCCTGCATCAGGCGGGCATCACCGCGACCCTGCGAGACACCCGCGGTTCCGACATCGACGGCGCCTGCGGCCAGCTCGCGGCGAAGGAGCGATTCTCCCGCGAGTCGTAACGGGAGCGTCGCCAAGTGACGTTACCCTGTTGCTAGTGCGCGAGTCGACGCGCGCGATGGACCATCTGCAAAAGGGGTGAACATGTCACTGGCGGTGAGAGTGATACCGTGTTTGGATGTGGATGCTGGGCGCGTGGTGAAAGGCGTCCACTTCGAAAACCTGCGGGATGCCGGCGATCCGGTCGAGCTCGCGGCGGAATACTATCGTCAGGGGGCCGACGAGCTGACCTTCCTTGACGTCACCGCATCCAGTTCGCATCGCCAGACCATGTACGACGTGGTGCGACGCACGGCCGAGGAGCTGTTCATCCCCCTTACCGTGGGCGGGGGAGTACGCACCGTCGACGATGTCGACATGTTGCTGCGCTGCGGCGCCGACAAGGTGGGCGTCAACACGGCGGCCATCAACAATCCGCAGATGATCAGCGACGTCTCCGGCCGCTTCGGCAGGCAGGTCCTCGTCCTCTCGGTCGACGCGCGACGCGAGCAGGGTGAACGCCACACGAAATCGGGGTTTGAGGTCACCACCATGGGAGGCCGCAAATCCACGGGCATCGACGCCCTGTGGTGGGTCAGGCGGGCCGAGCAGCTCGGCGCCGGCGAGATCCTGCTGAATTCCATGGACGCCGACGGCACGAAGAACGGATTCGATCTCGAAATGATCGAGAAGGTCCGCAACGAGGTCTCCATCCCCATCATCGCCAGCGGCGGTGCCGGCAAGGCGGAGGATTTTCCCCCCGCCATCAAGGCAGGCGCGGACGCGGTGCTCGCGGCATCCGTCTTCCATTTCGGCCAGGTCACGATTCCCGAGGTCAAGGCCGAGCTGGCGAAGCACGGATACGACGTCCGATAGACGGTCCATACGATGCAGGCACATTCCGAATGTGCGACCGTAGGACGGGGAGAACAGGCTTTCCGTGCACGTCCATGCATATGTGCACAAGGTGATAGCGAGGAATGACGACAACAATGCAGGAAACATACGATAATGCCACGCAGCTCGATCCGCGGATCGCACGGCGCCTGAAGAAGGACGCCAAGGGACTCGTCGCGGCGGTCATCCAGCAGTACGACACGAAGCAGGTGCTGATGGTCGGTTATATGAACGAGGAGGCACTGCGCCGGACGCTTACCAGCGGCCGCGTCACGTTCTGGTCACGGTCCCGTCAGGAATACTGGCGCAAGGGGGACACCTCCGGACACGTGCAGTACGTCAAGGCGGTGTCCCTGGACTGTGACGGAGACGCGCTTCTGGTCGAGGTCGACCAGGTGGGCGCCGCCTGCCACACCGGCAAACGCTCCTGCTTCGACGAGGGCGGACCGTTGCCCGTCGTCGTCGGCCACCGTACGCCGCAGCAGAAGGAGGACGAGTGATGGGCATGGAGACCCCCAGGAACATCGAATGCAGCGTCGAACATCTCAATTGGGGCGGTACCTGGCCGAGCCGTGAGGAGTTCCACTCCCTCGCCGATGCCGGCTATCGTGTGGTGCCCATCGTCAGGAGACTGCTTGCCGACTCCCTGACGCCCGTCGGCTTCTACGAGCGCCTCGCCGGAGGACGTTCCGGCACGTTCATCCTCGAATCCGCGGAATATGGCGGCTCCTGGAGCCGGTACAGCTTCATCGGCGTCAACTCCATCGCCCAGCTGCGTTCCAACCACGGCCAGGCCGACTGGAGCGGCGAAGTGCCGGTCGGCGTACCGACCCATGGCGATGTCATCGAGGTGGCGCATGCGGCGTTGAAGACGTTGAAGGCCCCGCGTGTCAAAGGTCTTCCCAACCTCACCAGCGGCTTGGTCGGATCGGTCGGCTGGGACGTCATCCGTCACTGGGAGCCCACCCTGCGTGCCCAGGCGCCCGACGAGACCGGACAGCCGGAGCTGGCCCTCGCCCTGGCCACGGACATCGCCGTGGTCGACCATGTCAGCGGATCCGTGTGGCTGATCGCCAACGCCGTGAACGTGGACGACAAGCCCACCCGGGCCGACGCCGCCTACGACGAGGCGGTCGAACGACTGAACGCCATGCAGCGCAAGGCCGCGACCCCCGTGGACGGCGAGGCCCGCGTGAGCGTGCTTGATGAGACCCGTCCCCGTCCGGAGCTGCGGTTCCGCAGCGCCAAGGCGGATTATGAGCGCGCCGTGGAGGAGACCAAGCGCCATATCGTGGACGGCGACGTATTCCAGACGGTGATCTCCCAGCGGCTCGACCTCGACTCCCCGGCCGATCCCTTCGACGTCTATCGTGTCCTGCGCACGCTCAATCCCAGCCCGTACATGTATTTCATGACACTGACCGATACGCAGGGCCGTGACTTCAACGTCATCGGATCCAGCCCCGAGACGCTCATCAAAGTGGACAACGGCCACGCGCTCACCTTCCCGATCGCGGGTTCCCGCCCGCGCGGCGCCACCCCGGAAGAGGACGAGCGGCTGGCCAAGGAGCTGCTCGCCGACCCCAAGGAACGCAGCGAGCACATCATGCTTGTGGACCTCTCCCGCAACGATCTGAGCAAGGTGTGCGTACCCAGCAGCGTCGAAGTCGTCAAGCTCATGGACATCAAACGGTTCAGCCACATCATGCACATCTGCTCGACGGTCACCGGTCGGGTGGATCCGGACCTGACCGCATTCGACG
The DNA here is from genome assembly GCF_019331695.1 of Bifidobacterium pluvialisilvae. Classification (GTDB taxonomy): domain Bacteria; phylum Actinomycetota; class Actinomycetes; order Actinomycetales; family Bifidobacteriaceae; genus Galliscardovia; species Galliscardovia pluvialisilvae. The sequence continues at coordinate 13,928 of NZ_JAHBBI010000017.1, read as the reverse complement.
TCTTCAAGTCCGCGTTCCCCGCGGGCACGCTCTCCGGGGCTCCCAAGCCCCGCGCCATCGACATCATCGACGAGCTTGAGGTGGCCGACCGCGGCATCTACGGCGGCACCGTCGGTTATTTCGATTTCTCGGGCAACATGGACATGGCCATCGCCATCCGCACCGCGTTCCTCCGGGACCATGAGGCCAGCGTCCAGGCCGGCGCCGGCATCGTGCTCGACTCCGTTCCGGCGAACGAATGGCAGGAGACCCGCAACAAGGCCGAGGCCTCCGTCGAGGCAGTGCAGATCGCGGCCCAGCTGAAAGCCGCCAGATAGAATATTCGAGCGAAGCACGGCCGAACTGTGCTATAAGGTGTGCTGTTGATCCCAACCACACCGAAAAGGAGAATCATGTCGGTATTGGACGATCTGGTGGCGGGAGCCGTCGAGGACCAGAGGAACCGGGAGAAGACGGTGCCTCTGGCGGCGTTGAAGGAACAGGTGGCGCATGGCGCCCACACGCCTCTTGACGCGCGCCGATGGCTCAAGCGCCCCGACGCCATACCGGTGATCGCCGAAATCAAGCGTGCGTCGCCGTCCAAGGGGCACCTGAGCGACATCCCCGATCCCGCGGCGCTTGCCCGTGAATACGAGAAAGGCGGCGCGAGCGCGGTCTCCGTACTCACCGAGGGTCGTCGTTTCCTGGGGTCCCTGGACGATTTGGACAAGGTCCGGGCGGCCGTGCACATCCCGGTGCTGCGCAAGGACTTCATCGTCACCGACTACCAGATCTGGGAGGCCCGCGCGCATGGCGCCGACATGGTCCTGCTCATCGTCGCCGCCTTGGACGACGACAGGCTGCGTCACCTGCTCGGTCTCGCCCACGAACTCGGGCTGACGGTCCTCGTGGAGACCCATACCCGCGAGGAGATCGAACGCGCGATCGCCGCCGGCGCCAAGGTCATCGGCATCAATGCGCGCAATCTCAAGAACCTTCGGGTGGACGTGAACAAGTATGACGAATTGGCGGCCAATCTTCCTGACGACGTGATTCGCGTGGCGGAGTCCGGCGTGTTCGGCGCGGTGGAGGTCGAGGACTACGGCCGGGCCGGCGCGGACGCCGTACTCGTCGGCGAGGGCGTCGCCACGGCCGACGACCATGAACTTGCAGTGGAACGACTAGTGAAGGCAGGAGCAAGAGTGAAAGCATCAGAGACCACGCCGTTGAGCGAACACCACGGACCGTACTGGGGGCAGTTCGGCGGCCGATACGTGCCCGAGGCGCTCATCACCGCGTTGGATGAACTTGAACGCGTCTACGACGAGGCCAAGAAGGACCCGGAATTCCACAAGGAGTTCATGACCCTGCAGCAGCGGTATGTGGGACGTCCCTCGCCGCTGACCGAGGCGCCGCGTTTCGCGAAGCTCGTCAGCGAGAAGACCGGTCTTGACGCGCGCATCTTCCTCAAGCGCGAGGACCTCAACCACACCGGCGCCCACAAGATCAACAACGCGCTCGGCCAGGCCCTGCTCGTCAAGAGGATGGGCAAGACCCGCGTGATCGCCGAGACCGGCGCTGGCCAGCATGGCGTGGCGACCGCCACCGTGTGCGCGATGCTCGGACTCAAGTGCCGCATCTACATGGGTCAGATCGACGCCCGCCGCCAGGCCCTCAACGTGGCGCGTATGCGCATGCTCGGCGCCGAGGTGGTGGAGGTCACCCTCGGCGACAAGATTCTCAAGGACGCCATCAACGAGGCGCTGCGCGACTGGGTGACCAACGTCAAGGACACCCACTACCTGCTCGGTACGGTCGCCGGCCCGCACCCGTTCCCCGAGATGGTGCGCGACTTCCAGAAGATCATCGGCGAGGAGGCCAAGCAGCAGCTTCAGGACTGGTACGGCATCGACCACCCGGACGCGGTCTGCGCATGCGTCGGCGGCGGATCGAACGCCATCGGCGTGATGAACGCCTTCCTCGACGACGAGCGCGTGAACCTGTACGGCTATGAGGCCGGCGGCAAGGGGCCTGAGACCGGCAAGCACGCCGTCCGCTTCGCCCCCGGCACCGGCCAGCTCGGCATGTTCCAGGGTGCCAAGAGCTACCTGCTGGAGACCGACGAAGGCCAGACCCTCGACACCTACTCGATTTCCGCCGGCCTCGACTACGCGTCCGTGGGCCCGGAGCACGCATGGCTCAAGGACATCGGCCGCGTCAACTATTCGTGGGCCACCGACGAGGAGGCCATGGACGCGTTCCGCGACCTGAGCCAGACCGAGGGCATCATCCCCGCCATCGAATCCTCCCATGCCGTCGCCGGCGCGTACAAGGCCGCCGCCGATCTCAAGGCCAAGGGATACGACAAGGCCGTGATGATCGTCAACATCTCCGGACGTGGCGACAAGGACATGGCCACCGCAGGCAAGTGGTTCGGATACCTGACCGACGACCAGGCCGCCGCGCTCGAGGTCACCGGCGCGCACGGCAACACCGTCGCCTGAGTACATGAGTGCAAGAGGAGCGAATACAACAATGACGAATGCAACAACCACGCCCTCCGGACAGCCGCTGGGCATCAGCCACAAGCCCAGCGCCACCGAGGCGATGTTCGACACGTTGCGTGGACAGAACCGTCCGGCGTTCATCGGCTATCTGCCGTACGGCTTCCCGAATCCGGACGTCTCCCTCGATGCGCTGCGGACCATGGTCGAACACGGCGTCGACGCCGTCGAAATCGGCCTGCCGTACTCCGACCCCGTCATGGATGGTCCGGTCATCCAGGCCGCATCCTCCATCGCCCTGAGGAGCGGCGAAACCATCAAACGCGTCTTCGAGGCGGTGGAGGCCGTGGCCAACGCCGGCGGCGTACCGCTGGTCATGAGCTATTGGAACCTCATCTACCATTACGGCGTCGAACGCTTCGCCACCGATTTCGAGAATGCCGGCGGCGCAGGCCTCATCACCCCCGATCTCATCCCCGACGAGGCAGGGGAGTGGATTGAGGCGTCCGACCGCCACGGTCTCGACCGCATCTTCCTGGTCTCCCCGGATTCGGCCGACGAACGACTCGTGACCGTCGCGCGCAATGCCCGCGGCTTCGTGTATGCGGCAGCCCGTATGGGCGTCACCGGCGAACGCGCCAGCATCGACGCCTCGCCCGAGGTGCTCGTCGACCGCACACGTCGGGCCGGGGCCCGCAACGTATGCGTGGGCATCGGCGTCTCCACCGCGGAGCAGGCGGCCAAGGTCGGCTCCTACGCCGATGGCGTGATCGTGGGCTCGGCCCTGGTGCATACGCTGCTGAACGATGACAATCGGACGGCCCGTGACGCCTCCGAAGGACTGAAGCTGCTCGCCGCCAAGACCGACGAGCTCGCCGAGGGCGTACGCGGCGCGAGGAACTGAACGAAACAACCACTATGCGGTGACGGCCGCCGCATCCATGGTCCGAGGCCATGAGTGCACGGACGGCCCACCGCCACGAACGAGGCATGATGACCACCATAGCGTCGATTCCTTCCCCGACCTTCTCCGAGTTCCACATCGGACCCGTGACCATTCACATGTATGCGATCTGTATCCTGATTGGCGTGTGCTTCGCCGTATGGATCCTCAGCGTGCGCTGGAAGAAGGACGGCGGGTTCTTCGACCAGGTGCTCGACACCACGCTGGTCGCCGTGCCCAGCGGGCTCGTCGGCGCCCGTCTCTACCACTGCATCACCACGCCGTACGCGTATTTCCCTCCCACGGGCAGTCTGATCAACATCCTGAAGGTGTGGGAAGGCGGCATGGCCATCTTCGGCGGCATCGGCGCTGGCGCCCTCGCCGCGTTCCTGTGGTGCCGGCACAAGCGGTATCCGTTCCCCCTGCTTGCCGATGCCCTGGCGCCCGGTCTCATGGTCGCCCAGGCGATCGGACGTCTGGGCAACTGGTTCAACCAGGAGCTGTATGGGAAGCCCACCACCCTGCCGTGGGGCCTGGCGCTGAACGGCGCCGACGCCATGGGCAAGACGCAGGTGTGCTACAACGGCCAGCCGTGCCCGGTGGGCACCCTGTTCCACCCCACCTTCCTCTATGAGATGATCTGGAACCTCGTGGGTGCCGCCCTGATTGTGATCGTCGGCAACCGGTTGTCTCACATGCTGAAAGGCGGACAGATATTCTCGATGTACCTCATGTGGTACGGCGCGGGGCGCTCGTGGATCGAGATGCTGCGCATCAACTACTCCACCGAGATACTCGGGCTGCGCATCAACGTGTGGACCGCAATCATCGTGTTCCTTCTCGGCGTTATCCTCTTCATAGGGTTGCAGGCCAAGGGCAGCGACAGGGCGGAGTTGTCCCGCCGCCTCACCGCGGTGAGCGCGGACGAGCTGGAACGCATCGCCCAGAAGGAGGCGTCCGGAACCCGAAGCGACGGGTCTACGACGCGCCCCGTCCCGCGCAGATAGCCGCCGTCGAAACATGAACAGCGCATGAATGATGGTGCCGCGTCCGCGCATCGTCGTTCAGTTTCCCTAGAATGGGCATCATGACGATTCAAATTGCACCAAGTATCCTATCGGCGGATTTCTGCAACCTTGAGCGTGACCTCCACGCCATCGCCAACGCCGACCTCGTGCACGTCGATGTGATGGACCATCACTTCGTCCCCAACCTGACCCTGGGCGAGCCCATCGTCAAGCGCATCTGCGAGGTCAGCCCGCTGCCGGTCGACGTCCACCTCATGATCGAGGACCCTGATCGATGGGCCCCCGAATTCGCCAAGTGCGGCGCGCAGTCCGTGACATTCCACATGGGCGCCACCCATGCGCCCGTGCGACTGGCCCGCCAGCTGCGCGACATGGGCTGCAAGGCCTGCTTCGCGGTCCGGCCCGCCGAGCCCGTCGAGCCCATCTTCGACATCCTCGACGAGTTCGACATGATTCTCATCATGACCGTCGAACCCGGTTTCGGAGGACAGAAGTTCCTCGCCAACCAGATGGCCAAGACCCGTCGCCTGCGCGACGAGATCACGCGCCGCGGCCTCGACACCCATATTCAGGTCGATGGCGGCGTGAGCCCCTCCACCGCGCACATCGTGGCCGAAGCCGGTGCGGACGTGCTGGTCGCCGGTTCCGCGGTATACTGCGCCGACGATCCCGCCAAGGCCATCGACGAGATCAGGAACAACGCCCAGGCCGCATATCAGGCCTGAGCCACGCGGCCCGTCACCGGCGGGCCGGAAAACCGTCGGACGGCACTCCGCCGTCCGACTCCATCAAAGGAGAACCCCAAGTTATGAAGACCTTCGATTCCTTGTTCGAAGAACTGAGCGCAAAAGCCGAAGCCAAGACCGAAGGGTCGCTTACGGTCGAGGAACTGGCCAAGGGCACGCATTTCATCGGCAAGAAGCTTGTCGAAGAGGCCGGGGAAAGCTGGATCGCCGCCGAATACGAGGGTGCCGACCGCACCGCCGAGGAACTCAGCCAGCTGCTCTACCACATTCAGGTCATGATGATCGACCGCGGCATCAGCCTCGAAGACGTCTACAAGCACCTGTGACCTCGAGTCAGGCGCATCAGGGCCGCATGGATCACCAGACGGCCCGTCAATTCATCACTAAGGGGAAAACATGCTGAGAATCGCAGTGCCCAACAAGGGCATGCTGTCCGAACCCGCCTGGAACATGCTGGCCGAGGCCGGCTACAGGCTCCGCACCAATTCACGGCAGCTCGTCGTCGAGGATCCGGACAACGGCATCGAACTGTTCTATCTTCGTCCATTGGACATCGCCGTATACGTCGGCCGCGGCACCATCGACTGCGGCATCACCGGCGAGGACCTGCTCAGGAACTCCGGCACCGAGGCCATCGAGCACATGCCGCTCGGGTTCGGCGCCTCCACGTTCCGCTTCGCCGCGCCGAACGAATCCTCCTTCGCGAAGCTCGAGGACATCGAGGGCAAGCGCGTCGGCACGTCATTCGACAAGCTTGTGCACGATTACCTGCAGGAGCACGGCATCAGCGCCGAGACCATCCACCTTGACGGCGCGGTCGAGTCCTCGGTCCAGTTGGGGGTCGCGGACCTCATCGCCGACGTGGTCTCCACCGGCACCACGCTGCGCAATGCCGGCCTGCGCATCTTCGCCGACCCGATCATGCACTCCGAGGCCTGCCTTATTCGTTCGCCGCGTCTCGACCCGAAGGACGAGCGTCTGACCGTGCTCAGCCGGCGCCTCGAAGGCGTGCTCACCGCACAGCGCTACGTGCTCATGGACTACGACATCCCCGTGTCGAAGGTCGCCGCCGCCGTGGACGTGACCCCCGGATTCGAAAGCCCCACCATCTCCCCGTTGCACGACAAGCAGTGGAATGCCGTGCGCGTGATGGTGCCGAAGGCCAAGGTCAACCAGCTTATGGACCGCCTGTACGAGGTGGGTGCGCGCGGCATCATCGTCACCGCCCTGCAGGCGTCCCGAATGTGAACCAACGGGACGCATGAGCAGTCATACACATAACGACGGCCGTCATGGCGAGGACGAGGCGTTCAGTCCGGAGCCGCAGAACATCATATGGACGGTGCCGAATGCGATCAGTTTCCTGCGCATTCTCTCCATACCGGTCATAGCGGTGCTCATCTCCAAGCGGTATCTGGTCTGGTCGCTGGTCGTCCTCGCCATATCATCGGCATCCGATGGCATCGACGGATACATCGCGCGTCGATTCAACCAGGTAAGCCGCATAGGGCAGATTCTCGACCCCATCGCCGACCGCCTGCTGATCATCTTCTCCATGCTTGCTCTGGGATGGACGCAGATCCTGCCGTGGTGGCTGCTCATAGCCGTCGGCTCCCGTGACGTGGTCATGCTTCTCGAAGTGCTGCTGCTGGCGCAGTATGACTACGGCCCTTTGCCCGTGCATTTCGTCGGGAAGTCCGGCACCGCGCTGCTGCTCATGTCCGTACCGGTGCTCATCGTCGCCGATCTGAGCACGCGGCCGTTCTTCCAGGTGCTCCACCTCATCGGCGTGGCCGGTGCCATATGGGGCGCCGCACTGTACTGGACGGCGGGACTGATCTACATCCTGCAGGGATACGCGCTGCTGCATAAGGACATCGGTAAACGCACGAGGCGGACCAATGTCGATTGACGGACGGCCGCCGGTCTCCTTCGACGTGGATCCGGACAACACCCCCATACGCCGGCGCAGCGCGTTCTCGCGCTCCGTTTTCGGACTGATCAACCGCCATGCCGTACAGGATGAGGCGCACGTTCCCGGCCGGTCGCGCCGTCGCAAGGTCAATGACGAATCGCTCCACCTCATCGACGACCTGACCAACCGGCCGCTCGACCCACTGTTCGAGGATTCCACGCTGCTGCCGCAGAGCCAGTCCACGGCCGTGAAGTGGGTCACGAGAATCCTCACCTTCGTCTTCTGCGTGATCGTCGGGATTTCCGGCTGCGTCATCGTGCAGGAACTGCATATGAACACCCGGCAGAAGATCCGCGAGGAGCTGGCCAGCCAGGTCGCGGCATTGAACGACAAGCAGCATGCGCTTCAATCCGACGTGGCCTCGCAGCGTTCGCAGATCGAATCGCTGACCAACAGCATGCAATCCAGCGACGACTCCACCACCAAAAGGGACGCCATACTCAACGGCACCGCAGCCGTGACCGGGCCCGGCGTCACCGTGACACTGGCGGACCCCATCGCCGCGGAGGACCAAAAAGGGGACCTGCCCAGAGACGACAAGGGCCACGCCATCCGCGTGGTGTCCGACAACGACCTGCAGGCGTTCGTATCGAGACTCTGGGGGGCCGGCGCGGAGGCCATCGCCATCAACGGCATCAGAATCGGCGTGCAGTCGTCCATACGCGTCGCCGGGCAGACCATCCTCGTCGGTGTGACCTCGGTGCAGAGCCCGTACAAAATCCAGGCCATAGGGGATCGTGGATCCCTCGTCCGCGCCACCAGCAAACAGAACAACGCCACCTTGTATGACTCGCTCTCGCAGGTGGGCATCTACCCCGACGTGTCGCGCAACGGTACTATTACACTTGAGGCATCGGGGTCACCCGACCTGAAATACGCGCATAAAGGGGAAGAATAGACATGCCGGCAATCATCGGTCTCATCGTGGGCGTCGTCGTGGGCATCTTCATCAAACCCGACGTTCCCGTCGCGCTCCAACCCTACCTTCCCATCATGGTGGTGGCCGCGATCGACGCGTTGCTCGGATCGGCTCGCGCGTATTTCGAGCGCAGCTTCTCCGACCGAGTCTTCGTCATCTCGTTCCTCTCCAACGTCATCACCGCAGTGCTTCTGGTCTTTCTCGGTGACCAGCTCGGCGTCGGCTCCCAGCTGACCACCGCGGTGATCGTCGTCCTGGGCATACGAATCTTCTCCAACGTATCGGCCATTCGACGGTTCATCTTCAGAGGATGAAGGGCCGAGGCAGGACATCATGGCAAAAGAGACCAATCACAAGCACAAGCAGCCCAGGGCGCTGAACCGCCTGCTGCATCAGGAAATGGCCGACGAGATCAACGACGATGTCTCCACCGGCACGTTCCCGCAGGTGAAGAAGAAGCCGGCGCGTTCCATCCGCAAGGGCACCGGGAGGGGGCGCATCCTCACCACGCTGCTCGTCATCATCCTCTGCGCGTTGCTGGGATTCGGATACGTCACCCAGATACAGAACTCCCAATCGTCATACGCCACATTGAGCGAGGACGAGCTCGTCCGCCTGCTCGATGAGACCAGCGCCCAGGTGGACACGCTCGAACAGCAGAAGACCCAACTTTCCGAACAGCTCAGATCCATCAAATCCGCCGCCGACAAGCAGAAGGAGGTCGAACGGGTCGCCAAGGAGAACGAGGAGAGCAGTGGCATCCTCTCCGGCCGTCTTCCCGCAGAAGGCAAGGGCGTGGTCATCACCGTCGGGCAACGGAGCGGCCACATCCCCGCATCCATGATGTTCACCCTCATCGAGGAGCTGCGTAACGCCGGCGCCGAGGTCATGGAATTCAACGGGGTGCGCGTGGTCACCTCCACCTCGTTCACCGACACGGAATCCGGCGTCTCGTGCAGTGGGCAATCCGTGACGCCGCCATACACCATCAAGGCGATCGGTGATCCCTCGGCCCTGCAGAACGCCATACAGATCGCCGGAGGCGTCGGCTCGCAGCTGAGGGTCAAACACGGTGCCGCCGTCAGTGTGGTACAGTCGGACAGCGTCCAGATCAACGCCGTACGACAATCAACCGACTATAAGTACGCAAGGACTGTAGAATAACAATTATGACTGATTCGATTCCAACCGCCGGCGAGACCACCATCATCGGTATCCCGGCCATCCATATTCCGATCACGACCGCGGGCGATCGTCCCCTGACCCAGCAGGACCTGGACACCATCGCACGTCTGGACGCGAATTCCGCATTGCTGATCTCCACCCGTGGAGCGGTTTCCGGTTCGCGCTATCTTTTGGACGAGGATGTCGTAAACGTCGGACGAGACCCCCGTTCCGACATCCTTCTCGACGATTCCACCGTGTCCCGTTCCCATGCGGTCTTCCGTCGCGTCAACGGACAGTTCACCGTGCAGGACGCCGGATCGCTCAACGGAACCTATGTGAACCGTCAGCGTGTCGATGAGGCCGTGCTGAAGAACGGCGACGAGATCATGATCGGAAAATTCCGTCTGGTCTTCTTCACGAAATCAGCCGTCGTAGCGGCGTGACGGCATCCTCCGCGGTTAGACTGAACATGATGGCAAGTCAACCTGCGGAAGGATGACCGATATGGGAGACAACGATGGCGTTCGATTGAGCCTCCATGTGCCCCTGCAGGATCGCACGGATCTTACGGCAGCGGATGCCGTGCAGGGGCAGCTCTTCGACGACGGGGACCCCCATGAGACCCGCGGATATCGAGGCACCGTAGCCTCGCGAGTGGCGGGAATCACCTATCGGCAATTGGATTACTGGGCCAGAAAGCAGATCGTCGAACCATCGATCAGCCCATCGCACGGTTCGGGGTCGCGGCGCCTGTATTCGTTCAAGGACGTCGTCATCCTCGCCGTATCGAAAAAGCTCCTCGACGCGGGCATCAACCTGCAGAACGTCACCGGTGCCATAGACTGCCTCATGCAGCACAGCGCCTCGGAACTCGAGGACATCACCATCATGTGCGACGGCCAGACCGTGCATGAATGCCTTACCGATGAGGAGGTCATCGCGCTCGTACGCGGGGGAGAAGCCGTCTTCGGCGTCTCGGTCGGGGTGCTATGGCACCGGACCCGGGAGGCCTTGTCCCACGAGGAATTCGTGGACCTGACCAACCGGGTGCAACGGACGCCACGACAAGACGCCGCCGGTGAGGGGCGGGAGGAACGTCCTCTTGACGAAATCACCGAACGACGCCTGAAAAAGCACATGGCACAGCGGTCACGCAGCCATGACGGCCACGACCGGCGGCGCAAGACCGTCGCCTAGCCGTCAGCCGTCAGCCGTCAGCCGTCGGTCCTCAGCCGTCCTCAGTCCTCCTCGTGCCAATGGGGATCCTGCTCGAACGTACGCCCCTCCGGATTGTCCATGGCGTCGATGTCACGCATATCCCGCTCGTCGAGTTCGAAACCGGTCAGATCGAGATTGGCACGCTGGCGCTCGCGGTTCATCGACTTCGGAATGGCCACATCGCCAAGCTGCACATGCCAGCGCAGAATCACGGCGACGGGGGAGACGCCATGCTTTTCGGCGATGCGTACGATGTCCGGGTCCCTAAGCATCTGGTTGGCGCGGCCCAGCGGGCTCCATGCCTCGGTGATGATGCCGTGGGCGTCATCGTACGCGCGCTGCTCCTTCTGCTGGAAGAACGGATGCAACTCGACCTGGTTGACCGCCGGAGTCACGCCCGTGGCGCGGATGAGCAGATCGATGTGTCCGGGCAGGAAATTGCTCACGCCGATATGCTTCACGATGCCTTGCCTCTGCGCGTCCACCAGAGCCTGCCACGCCTCCACGAACTGGCCCTGCGAGGGGTTCGGCCAATGGATGAGATACAGGTCGATGTAGTCGAGTCCCATACGGGCCACGGACTCCTCGATGGTGGTTCGCGCCTGATCGTACTGATGATGACGGCCCGGAAGCTTCGACGTGACGATGATGTCCTCACGCGGCACCTCGGATTCGCGAATCGCCTTGCCGACCACACCCTCGTTCTCGTAGTTGAATGCGGAATCAAGCAGACGATAACCGACCTCAAGCGCAGACTTTATCGCGCCGACGCCAGCGAAGCCATTGACCTTGTAGGTGCCGAATCCGATGGAAGGCAGTTCCAGACCGTCGTGCGCCCTGCGCACGGGGATGGCCGGAGGTTCGAGCAGAGTCATGATGCATTCCTTTACGACTTGATATGACGATTATGATATCCCGCATAATTCTACCGTTTATCCGACGTCGAGAAACGGCGTATTGTCGAAGGTGAAAGCGACATGAAGACCACCACGCCGATGACGGGGACGCTCCACGTCGTCGATGTGGCGAGGAGGCCGCCCATGAATGGGGAAAGGACCTGACGATGGACGATGATGCCGACCGCGAGACGCTGCTGGCGTCAATTGCCGAGATACGGGGCGACATCGCACAGACCGTTGCGCGAATCGAGGAGCTGAACCAGCAGGTCATTCCGCAAATCAAAACGGATTTCTGGGTGAAGATAGGCGTATGGCGCGTACGATTACTCAAAGAGCAGCTGGCCGCGCGACGCGCCAAACGACGGTATGCGATGGCACGTGCCTCGATGAACAGCAACAAACCCATTGACGGTGAAGCCATTGACAAGGCGCTCGACCGGGAGTTCGCCGACTGGCGACGACAGGTCGCCGAACAAGCGAAGAGCATGGACGCATGGCTACGCAGACGCGACCGTTCCTCGCCGATGCATGCGGACAAGGCGAGGGAACTGAAGCGACTGTTCCGGAAACTGGCCAGACGCCTCCACCCGGACTTATATCCCGGGGACCGGAAACGTGCCGAATACTATGCGATGGCGCAGCACGCGCTCGCCGACGGCTCTCTGGATATGCTGAGGGCACTTGACGCCGCCACCATGGACATGACTGACGACGAACGGTTTGATGGGCTGACCGATGACGAACTTCGCATGGAGATCGAACTGCTGAACGGCCGGCTTGATGCCGTCCGTGACCGTCTGCTCCAGCTGACTTCCACCGAGCCATACACGTTGGCCGAACGTCTGCGGGACCCCGAATGGGTCAGCGGACAGGTCGCCGGGCTTCGTGGACGCATCGATGAGTGCATGGCCAGTCGGCGGCATTACGATGGACGGTATGAAGATCTGCTCAATGAGGAGAGGAAGCGTCGATGAGTGAATCATCGCAACAGGCGAGCCATGGGGCGTCGTCCGAGGAGACGTCGGCTGAAGAGGAGGCTCTGTCATCGGCGGCAATGCTACCGATGCCGATGGGCGGCGGTTCCGGGGAACTGTCGTTGCTGGGGATGACGGACGGTGGTCTCGATATTCCCCAGCCGTATGCCAATGTCATCACGCTCGTGGAGAGAACCTATCTGGTCGGCTGCCGGGCGTTCGACAACAGCGGTGCCGACGATGCCATGCTGCGGAGTCTGCGGACTCGTGGTTCGGATGGTCGTCTTCGTCTGCAACGGGAGCCGGATGACGCCCAGGACCGGTGGACGGTGGAGGCGTATGCCGGTGAGACACGCGTCGGTTACCTTCGCGCGCATGAGAACGAGATCATCGCGCGTCTCATGGACGCCGGCAAACACGTATACGCGGAACATCTCGAGACGGAACGGCTGGGGGACTACCGCCGCATATGGGTAAGGCTGGTGCTGGATGACTGATCACGAAGGTCCTGCGCCATGGCCGTTGTGGCATGCCCACGACGACATCCCCGTTCTTGATTACGGCGATGTGTGGTTCCTCTATGACGATCCGATCATCGGGCCGATTCTTCCGCTGATGTTCATCACCGTTCCCGTGGAGGAGGACGGCGTCATGGGACGCGACCGCATCGACTGCTATCCGTTTGTCCAACAGTGTGAGCTCATACCGCCGCTCGGCATCGGACAGGCGTCGAGGACGTCGCTCGGCGTCCCGTTCTATGACGCCGGAATCGATGATTCAGCCGTATGCGACAAGGCGGACCAATCCGATCCGTACGGCGACGATGCGTTGCATTACGGCGGCATGTATTACGAGGAGGGCATGGGATACACGGCCCCGAAGGACCATGGGCGTCGTCTTGACTGCTTCAAGGCCGCGGAGATTCTCTACCGTCATTCGGCGGGGCGTGGCAATCCGTTCGGCTGGCTGTGTCTGGGGTACGTCTATGCGTACGACCGCTGCGAAGGACGGTATTTCCGTTCGTATTACGACAATTTCGGTGAGGCCGCGCCCAAGCCGGATACCGACGTCATGGCTTTGGAGGCGTTCCGTCATGCGGCCGAGGCCGATATCGCCGAAGGCTGCTACAAATACGGCGACATGCTTGATGAGGGACGGGGATGCGAACCGGATTATGCCGGCGCGTTGACGATGTTCCGCAGGGCGTTCGATCTGGGAAAGGACGAGCGGCCCCACATCTGGGGGTCCGCCGCATTGCGTATCGCCAGGGCGTATGCGGATGCGAAGGGCTGCCGGCATGATTGCGCCGAGGCGTTGCATTGGTATGAGATCGCGCGTACCGGTCTGGAGCTGGCCGTCCGCGATGGCGCGGGTGCCTATGACGCTCGGTTGTGGGAGGCCGAGGCCGGCGTGATGGATATGCAGCAGGAGCTGCGCCTCGGCTGATGCCGTTTTGCCTTTTTGCGACACGCCGGTGGATGCTTGTGTTTTCAGTGGTTTTGGGGTTGTTGGTTGTGGCCGGGGTTGCGTGGTGGTGTGGGTTGGTGTAGGTTATTCACTCGTTGCCCGGCACGGC
>NZ_JAHBBI010000016.1 GCF_019331695.1 Bifidobacterium pluvialisilvae | reverse complement strand
CGCCACCGGCGTCGACGCCTACGAAAGCGGGTTCGGCATCAGAACCGGCTGGGCCGGACGCTCACACTAACCTACCAACACGCCAACAACACGCGCGAATAAGACCCACGTTTTGACCCTTAGCCCCAAAATAGACACACATTTGGGCCTATAAACCTATAACCCGGCCTCGGGCACTGGTCCAGCAGACCCGACCTTTGGATACCGGACGGCACACGCCGGCCTCCGGTGCCGGATTGGCGGACGCCGACATTGGCACACGCCGGCCTTGGATCGGCCAGGTCAAACATAACGAAAAAGGGCTTCTCCGCGTGGAGAAGCCCTTGACTTCGGGGTGGCTAACGTGGCTCGAACACGCGACCTTCTGAACCACAATCAGATGCTCTACCAACTGAGCTATAGCCACCATGTCGTCTTCACTCAGCGAACTGAATGAGCGCAACAGGTGAATACTATACACGATTTTCCACGCTTGTCACTTCGGCGTGTCGCAACCGTCATCATGCACCGACGGCGACGCCGGACGCCAGACCACACAGGCGTTCTCGCCACCACAGGCACCACGGACGCCACGGGCCCAATCATGACGGGTAGCGTTGATGCCACAATGAAGGGCATGAGCAAGTCTGAGAATCCCGCAGTCATTCATCCCGACTCCCCTGCCCCTTCCGACTCCCCCGCCGTCCCGGACCGCCCGCTCGGTGACCTCCGGGGCCCGTCGCGCACCTGCGCGCTGCTGCTCGGCTCCGGCGAACTGGGCAAGGAGATCGCCATCGAGCTCATGCGTCTGGGCGTGTGGGTCTGCGCCGCGGACTCCTATGAGGGCGCCCCGGCCCAGTATGTGGCGAACGAATCCCGCGTGCTCGACATGGCCAAAGCCGACGAGCTCAACGCGCTGATCGCCGACGTCCGCCCCGACATCATCATCCCCGAGGTGGAGGCCATCGCCACCGCCGAGCTGTCGAAGGCCTCCGAGGCCGGCGTGCAGGTGGTGCCGAGCTGCCAGATCGCGCAGATCTGCATGGACCGCGAGCGCCTGCGCCGTCTGGCGGCCGAAACCCTTGGCCTGCCTACGTCGCCGTACCGCTTCGCCGAATCCGAGGCGGAGCTGGCCGAGGGCGCGGCCGCCGTGGGGTTCCCGTGCGTGGTCAAGCCGGTGATGAGCTCCTCCGGCCACGGCCAGTCGGTGATGCGTGGCGCCGATGATGTGGCGCACGCTTGGGATATCGCGCAGAACGAGGGGCGCACGGCCAAGGAGCATACGGTCAGCCGCGTGGTCATCGAGGCGTTCGTGCCGATGGACTACGAGCTGACGGTGCTGACGGTGAGCTCGTCGTCCGGCATCGTCACCTGCGAGCCGATCGGCCAGCGTCAGGAGGACGGCGACTACCGCGAGTCGTGGCAGTGCGCGGACATCACGGACGACGTGCGTTGTCAGGCCTCCAAGATCGCCACGACCATGGTCTCCGGCCTGGTGGACCTCGCCCACGCCAACGGCGAGACCGGCTGGGGCGTGTATGGCGTGGAGCTGTTCGTGCTCAAGGACGGCCGCGTGCTGTTCAACGAGGTCTCCCCCCGCCCGCACGACACGGGCATGGTCACGATGATCTCGCAGCATCTCAGCGAATTCGCGCTGCATGCGCGCGCCGTGCTCGGCGTCCCGGTATCCGAGCGGTCGGTCGCATTGCGGGACGCGTCCATGGTCTCCGCCAGCCATGCGATCGTCGTCTCCGGCAAGGGCGCGGTGTCGTTCAGCCATCTCGCCGAGGCGCTTGCCGAGCCCGACACGGACGTGCGCATTTTCGGCAAGCCGGGCGTGGACGGCCATCGCCGCATGGCCGTCGCCCTGGCGTCCGCCGCCACCGGGGACGAGGCCCGTCGCAAGGCGGCCGACGTCGCCGAACGCCTTGCGGTCACGGTGACGGAACACGACTGACGGAAGACGACCTCCGCCGCGATGTCCGGCATGGATATCCCATGGTCGGATCCATCGTCGGTGTGACGCCGCGCCCGGACGTTTCCATGCGTCCGGGCGCGTTGTGTTTGTAGTTGGCGCTTGATATCCTAAGCTCGATTATTCACCCCGAATTTCCACTCCGATAACGCTGTGAAATCACGTTGTGAGAAAGGTAATGATGGAGAAACTGGAAAAGCTCTACGAGGGCAAGGCCAAGCAGCTGTACGCAACCGATGATCCGGAGGTCTTCTGGGTCGAGTACAAGAACACGGCAACGGCCGGCGACGGCGAGAAGAAGGAGGACTTCACCGGCAAGGGGCGTCTGAACAACCTCATCACCACCATCATCTTCGACCTGCTCAAGAAGCGTGGCATCGACAGCCATCTCATCGAACGCGTGAACGACACCGCCCAGCTGGTGCGCAAGGTGAACATGTTCCCGCTGGAGATCGTGCTGCGCAACACGGCCGCCGGCCACTTCTGCTCGCGTCTCGGCGTCGAGGAGGGACTGCCGCTCAAGGAGCCGGTGCTCGAGTACTTCCTCAAGAACGACGATCTGCACGATCCGTTCGTCAACGACGACGACCTGGTGGCCCTCGGCGTGTGCACCCGCGAGGACCTCGCCGAGATCGCGCCGCTGGCCCGCCGCATTAACGAGGCCCTCATCGAGATCTTCGCGAAGATCGACGTCAAGCTCGTGGACTTCAAGATCGAGATGGGCCGCACCGACGACGGCAAGCTGCTGCTGGCCGACGAGATCACCCCGGACTCCTGCCGTCTGTGGGACCAGAAGGACCATTCCGGCAAGGTCGAGCACCTCGACAAGGATCTGTTCCGCCGCAACCTCGGTTCGATCATCCCCGCCTACGAGGAGATCGAGTCCCGCCTGGCCGAGCTGGCCAAGTCCGAAGGCATCGAAGTCAAGTAGCCGTCAGTGATATGGCTCCCCTTCTCAAGGTCTGAAGGGGAGCCATACGAATTCAGGAAAGGAAAACCGCAGTGGTTTTTCGCATCTATGTTGAGAAGAAGCCCGGCTTCGACGTGGAGGCGCGGCAGCTGGAGAACGAGCTGCGCACCATCCTCGGCGTCGAGGCGCTGAAGGGCCTGCGCATCATCAACCGCTACGACGTGGAGGGCATCGGCGAGGACCTGTTCCGCCAGTGTGTGCCCACCGTGTTCAGTGAGCCGCAGACCGACGTGGCCACCGACGAGCTTCCCGAGACCGGCGACGCCGCCGTGTTCGCCGTGGAGTTCCTGCCCGGCCAGTTCGACCAGCGCGCCGACTCGGCGAGCGAATGCATCCAGCTGATCAGCCAGGGCGAGCGTCCGGACGTGCGCAGCGCCAAGGTGTACGTGCTCGAGGGCGCGCTCTCCGATGACGACATCGCCGCCATCAAGCATTACGTCATCAACCCGGTGGAGGCCCGCGAGGCCTCGCTCGCCACCCGCGACACCCTGAAGATGGAGGTCGCCACGCCGGGCAAGGTGGAGGTCATCGACGGCTTCCTCGACCTCGACGACGCCGGCCTCGCCAAGTTCATCGAGGACCGTGGACTGGCCATGGACCTCGCCGACATCAAGGTGTGCCAGGAATACTTCGCCGGCGAGAAGCGCAACCCGACGATCACCGAAATCAAGGTCATCGACACGTACTGGTCGGACCACTGCCGCCACACCACGTTCGGCACGCAGCTGACCAACGTGACGATCGACGACGACGTGGTCAGGGCCGCGTTCGACAAGTACCTCGCCATCCGCCATGAGCTCGGCCGCGACGAGAAGCCGCTGTGCCTCATGGACATGGGCACGATCGGCGCCAAGTACCTCAAGGCGCACGGCGTGCTGAGGAACCTTGACGAGTCCGAGGAGATCAACGCCTGCACCGTGAAGGTGAAGGTGGACGTGAACGGCGAGGACGAGGACTGGCTGTTCCTGTTCAAGAACGAGACGCACAACCACCCCACCGAGATCGAGCCGTTCGGTGGCGCGGCCACCTGCATCGGCGGCTGCATCCGCGACCCCCTGTCGGGCCGTTCCTACGTGTATCAGGCCATGCGCGTCACCGGCGCCGCCGATCCGACCGCGCCGGTCTCCGAGACGCTTGAGGGCAAGCTGCCGCAGCGCAAGCTCGTGACCACCGCGGCCGCCGGCTACAGCTCCTACGGCAACCAGATCGGTCTAGCCACCGGCCAGGTCGACGAGCTGTACCATCCGGGCTACGTGGCCAAGCGCATGGAGATCGGCGCCGTGGTGGGCGCCACCCCGGCCGACCATGTGCGCCGCGAGACCCCGGCCCCCGGCGACAAGATCATCCTGCTGGGCGGCCGCACCGGCCGTGACGGCATCGGCGGCGCCACCGGCTCCTCCAAGCAGCTCGAGGTCGACTCCCTTGAGGAGTGCGGCGCCGAGGTGCAGAAGGGCAACGCCCCGATCGAACGCAAGCTGCAGCGCCTGTTCCGCCGCGGCGACGCCTGCCGTCTCATCAAGCGCTGCAACGACTTCGGCGCGGGCGGCGTCTCCGTGGCCACCGGCGAGATCGCCGACGGCCTGACCATCGATCTCGACAAGGTCACCAAGAAGTACGAGGGCCTTGACGGCACCGAACTGGCCATTTCCGAATCGCAGGAGCGCATGGCCGTGGACGTGGCCGCCGACGACGTCGAGGAGTTCCTCGGCTACGCCCGCGAGGAGAACCTCGAGGCCACGGTCATCGCGACCGTCACCGAGGACCCGCGCATGGTCATGACGTGGAATGGCGACACCATCGTGAGCCTGAGCCGCGCCTTCCTCAACTCCAACGGCGCACCGAAGTTCATGGACGCGCACGTGGAGCAGGGCGGCACGTACGAGACCCCGTGGAAGGGCGCCACGCTGGCCGAGCGCATGCACGACCTCGTCACCGACATCAACGTGGCCTCCAACAAGGGCCTGTCCGAACGCTTCGACTCCACCATAGGCGCGGCCACCGTGCTCATGCCGTTCGGCGGCAAGGAGCAGCTGACCCCGTCCGAGGCCATGGTCGCGAAGTTCCCGGTGTTCGGCGAGACCACCACCGCCTCCGCGATGGCCTGGGGCTTCAACCCGTACATCATGGAGAAGAACCAGTTCACCGGCGCCTATCTGTCGGTGGTCGAATCCATCTCCAAGCTGGTGGCCGCCGGCTTCCGCCGCGAGGACGCCTACCTGACGTTCCAGGAGTACTTCGAGAAGCTGCGTGACGATCCGAAGCGCTGGGGCAAGCCGCTTGCGGCCGTGCTCGGCGCGCTCATGGCGCAGGTCGACCTCGGTGTCGGCGCCATCGGCGGCAAGGACTCCATGTCCGGCAGCTTCGAGGACCTCGACGTGCCACCCACGCTGGTGAGCTTCGCCGTGGCTGTGGGCCCGATGGACCGCGCCACCTCCCCTGAGTTCAAGAAGGCCGGCCACGACGTGGTCCGCATCGCGCCGCGCTACAAGGCCGATGGCCTCACCCCGGAGCCGGAGAGCCTCATCGAGGTGCTGTCGGTCATCGAGAACCTCGTCGACGACGGTCAGGTGGCCGCCGTCTCCACGCCGGGCTACGGCTGCACGGCCGAGACCCTGTTCAAGGACACACTGGGCAACCGCATCGGCGTGAAGCTCGACGACGCCATCGCCCTCGACGACCTGTTCGTCCCCGCGTACGGCAGCTTCATCGTGGAGCTGGCCGACCAGGGCAAGCTGCCCGCCGTCTCCAACCTGGTGTGCATGGGCAAGATCGGCGAGACCACCGAGGCCTACGAGTTCGCGGCCTGCGGCGAGACGCTCGACCTGGCCGACGTGCAGGAGGCCTGGGAGCACGGCATCGAGGATGTGTTCCCCTACCGCGGCAAGGGCGAAGCGGTCGAGACCGTGAGCTTCACTGCGCCGAAGAAGACCGTGTACACGGGTTCCCCCGTTGCCAAGCCGCATGTGGTCATCCCCGTGTTCCCCGGCAACAACTGCGAGTACGACACGGCCGCCGCGTTCGAGCGCGCCGGCGCCGACGCCACCACGCTGATCGTCAACAACCTCACGCCCGAGGCCGTGGCCGAGTCCACGCAGGCGCTGGTCGACGAGATCCATCGCAGCCAGATCGTGATGATCCCCGGCGGCTTCTCCGGCGGCGACGAGCCGGACGGCTCCGCCAAGTTCATCACCGCGTTCTTCCGCGCCCCGGCCGTCACCGAGGCGGTACGCGACCTGCTCAAGAACCGCGACGGCCTGATGCTCGGCATCTGCAACGGCTTCCAGGCGCTCATCAAGCTGGGTCTGGTGCCGTTCGGCGACATCGTGCCGATGACCGACGAATGCCCGACGCTGACGTTCAACACCATCGGCCGCCACCAGAGCCGCCTGATCCGCACCCGCGTGGCCTCGAACCTCTCCCCGTGGCTGGCGAAGACCAACGTCGGCGACGTGCACACGGTCGCCATCTCCCACGGCGAGGGCCGTTTCGTGGCTTCCGACGAGGTGCTGGAGCAGCTCAAGGCCAACGGCCAGATCGCCACGCAGTACGTGGGCGAGGACGGCGTGCCGAGCATGGACCTCAACGTCAACCCGAACGGCTCGCTGCTCGCCATCGAGGGCATCACCAGCCCCGACGGCCGCGTGTTCGGCAAGATGGGCCATTCGGAGCGTAGCGGCAAGGGCCTCTACGTGAACGTGCCCGGCGACAAGTACCAGCCGATCTTCGAGGCCGGCGTCGAGTACTTCACCGCCTGACGCCGATTCCGATTCCTTTTGTCAGGGCCGGCAAACCCGCTGGTCCTGACGAATCTCTCGATTTCAGCGAACCTGCCCGGTTCCGACGAATATGTCCAGAACAAGGCGGGGTGCATGCCGGCTTATACGGCCATGCACCCCGCCTTGTCATTGCAATGGTTGCCTCGCCGACGCATCCGTTACGCGATGCCCCTGCACTCCTGCATCATGAGTTTGTGGGTCTATCCAATCGCGAAAAATGATAAGTGGGTCTATGGCATACACAAGGAAGCCCTTGTTACGGTCCTCATGTATGTCATAGACCCACAAACCCCGTTGTGAACGCATATTTAATCATGTAGACCGCAAGCGCGCGTCCAGAGGCGACCGATAAATGGGCCGCCATCACAAATATCAAACGTCGGTTAGGCGGTCAGTCGATGTTGTTCAGCAGAAAAGCGTTATACGCCTTGTCCGCAATCACCTTCGTGCCGGCGAAGTCCATGCCGGCCCCCACCAATGCCCCGGCCACCGGTACGACCTTCACCAGATTGACCGCCCCTTTGGAGCCGAACTTGGTCAGCAGCCTGAAGCCGACTTTTTTGTTGATGGCGATCAGAACCGCCCCAGGAAGCTTCTTCAACATCGCCATGGTGACTTTATTCGCCACTTCCACACCGGTTTTCTTGACAATGTCCGTGATAGACGTGCCCACCAGGCACAAATATGCCAGCGTCTGCACCTCATCCTCGCGGGTATCGTAACCACCCATGTAGGCAAGTGCCGCGATCATGCGCATCTGTACATAGATGACGCTACTGATATTGGCCGGTATGGTGACGGGCATCGTAAGGAATCCACCAAACCCGGTGACAAAGCCGGAGACGGAACATTTGGCTATCTGATTGGCGATGAACGCCTTGGCCGCTTTCTCAGGAGAACCATATCGGTCCAGATATTCCTGAGCCAAGGCGTCACTGCTTTTGCTGACCTTCGGGATTCCGTGCAATGCAGCGTCGTAGCATTTGTCCAGCACGTCGGACATCTGTTCTTCCGTCAAGGATGGCATTTCGACCTGCGAGGAAATGCTCTTCACCGCATCCGTGGCATCATCCCTGACCTTCGCTGCCTGTTTCCCGACCTGGTCGGCCGCCTTGCCGACTTCATCGGCGGTGTTTTTCACCGTCTTCCATACACCATCGATCGCACCTTTGGCCGCGGAACCGACACTATCGAATATATTCATGGACGATCTCCCTGTTCCCCCGGATGCTGTCGACAATCGACCAGCATCCAGACACCCATTTATTGTACGTTTCGCCAAATACATTACATGCGGTCAATCCCATTGCTCCGTCATCTTTGATGACCAATGACGACGACGTGTTTGGCTTTTTTGACGATAGCATGCCGGACGATATGACCACGAGTGTCGATTGTTGCGACGTGGCAATACCATCGGAATCAGATGGATCGGGGAGGCAATCATGGACGATGGACGTCGGCATGCCGAAGACGGTGACGATGCGCGGCTGCGCATGCTGAACGCCGGTGTGCAAGGCATGCGTGATGTGCAGGACGAAGGGCGGAGGGCCCTGAACGAGTTCGATGAGAGCATCGGTGACGGCGCCGCGGAGCTCGACAAGACGTTCCGTTCCATGAGCGCGTCCATGGAACGGACCCGCAGGTCGGCCCGCGAGCAGGCCGACGACACCGCCGAACGTGTGCTCACCAAGCTCAGCGGACTGTTCAAAAAACGGTAGAAGTTCGCGGTTTACTCGCGCAAAGCGTCGAATTCAGGCACGTTTTACGACAAATTGCGCGAGTAAACCCGCGGATTTCACATCTCACGCAGTGCGTTTTGAATGCGGCGGACGGCTTCGGCGAGTTCGGACTCGGATTTGAGCAGGCTCAGCCGCACGTAGTCGCGGCCGACGCGGCCGAAGCAGGTGCCGGGGAGCACGGCCACGGAGGCGTGGTCGAGCAGATGATCGGCGAGGCTCTCCCCCGTCCAGCCGGCCGATTGCGGTACGCGCGCCCATACGTAGATGCCGCCGGCGGAGTCGAACACGTCGAATCCGGCCTCGCGTAGGCCTTCCGCCACGATGCGGCGGCGTGCGGCGTAGCGTTCGGCGAGTTCCGTAACGCATGACTGGTCAGACCGCAGTGCCACGATGCCGGCGTCCTGGATGCTGCCGGTAATCATGGAACCCATCTGATAGTGGTAGAGCTTGAGCCGTGAGACCACGGTCTCGTTCCCCGCGACGAATCCTGCGCGCCAGCCGGCCATGGCGTACATCTTCGACAGCGAGCACACCTCCACGGCCACGTCGAACGCGCCGGGGATTTCGAGGATGCTGTGCTGCTGCGCGTCCGGCCCGCCGACGCCGAGGCCCGTGTAGGCGTAGTCGTGCACGATGACGAACCGGTGCTCGTGCGCCAGTTCGACGGCGCGCTTCAGGAATTCCGGCGAAGCCTGTGCGCCGGTGGGGTTGTTGGGATAGTTGAGCACGAGCATCGTCATACGGTCCCATGTCTCCGCCGGCACGGCGTCGAGGTCGGGCAGGAAGCCGCGGTCGGCGAGCGCTGGCAGCAGTATCTCCTCGGCGCCATGCATGACGGCCATGCAATGGTAGGAGGGATAGTAGGGGTCCACGAATGCGACGGCGTCGCCACGGTCGGCGAGGATGGCGTAGAGTCCGGCGAGACCGTCGACCGCGCCTTCGACGGCGAACAGTTGTGTGGGCCAGTCGAGCGTGACGTCGTGCACATTCCGGTACCAGTCGGCGGCGGCTTCGAGGTATGCCGGCTTGCCGTCGAATGGGGTGTATCGCGCGTTGGCGGGGTCGTCGACGGCCTGTTTGGCGGCGTCGCGGATGAACGCGGCCGGGTAGGCGTCGGGGTTGCCTTTGGCGAGGTCGATGACGTCCGCTCCCCCGGCGACGGCCCGTGCGACTTTTTGGTCCATGACGGCGAACACGTTGGGCGGTATGGATTCGGCGATGGGTGCGAACGGCACCGGGCATGAATGGCGTTGTACTGCGGAATCAGTGGCGGGCATGGTGATGGTTTCTCCTGACGGTGCGATCATGGCCGAATATACCGTTCTTCCGTCACGGGCCGTCGCCGTCGCGCGCATCGTGGTCATAGCCGTTGCCTATCGCGCGTTATCATCGGCCGCGCATCGTGCATCATGCCGTCCGCCACGTCGCCACCGGCCACGTCGCCACCGGCTGTGTCGTCGCCGGCGGCATTGCCATCGGCTCCGTCCGCGTCTGCGGTTTCCCGGATGTCGATGATGTCGCCCAGGGGGACGGTCTGGCCGTTGCCGAGTCTGAGGAGGCGATGGGCTTGGTCGATGCGTCGGAGTTCGTCGGTGACGGTGACGTAGACGCCGCCGTCCTTGCGTGGGTCGGGCATGAAGAACGTGACGGCAATGCGTGGATGGTCCTGCTCATGACCGGCGATGCGTCGGAGCCGTTCGTCCAGTGATTGCCGGGCGTCGACGTCGAGTTCCACGCGTCGTTGGGTCTGTCGCGCGGTTTCCATGATGATGGCGTCGTAACCGTTGAGTGCGGCGAACGGCATGAACTGGGCGGCGCGGTTGTGTGCGGACATGCGTGGCCGGGTGTAGGACACGTGATGCGGCAGTTCGATGATGTCGTCGTAGCGGTGGGTCGGGGTAAGTGTCATGCGGCGTGGCCTCCGATCTGGTTGTTGCGTTCGATGCCTGTGGCTCCTTCCTCGAGGTTCATGCCTTTGATGACGGCGTTCCTGCCGAACCGGTGCTTGATGTCCAGCAGGGTCTGCTGCACGTCGTGTTCGCGTCGCTCCCCCGTCGCCGTCTCACGGCGTCGTCGTTCCGCCGCCTCCACGTCGGTGAACAGGTCCGGCTGTTCGTAATGGTCGTGGGACGCCGCCTCCCCCACGGTCTTCAATCGTGCGGCGACGATGGTGATGCGCCGTATGGTCAGGGCGGGGTCGACGACGCGGTCGTATATCCTCGTGGCCGCGTTGACGATGCGTCGGGCTGATGACGTGTACGATGCCAGGGTCTCCGTGCCATGCGCGGCTTTCGGGATCTTCCGTCCGTAATGGTCGGTGGCGACGGCGCCCGTATAGTGCGCGGCGTCGGTCCGGGGGGCGTTCCCCATGCCGCAGTCGCCCTTCCGGTCGCCGAGGTTCTCGATGTCGTAGCCGACCATGAGCGACACGCAGTCGGTCCGTACGTTCCTGTCGACCATGTCCAACGCCAGCTGGTCGGCCATCTCCTTGACGATGACGCGCGCGTGCGCGAAGTCGTACGGCTCGTGCAACACCTGCCCGGAGCTCATGCTGTTGGATGACGGCCGGTATGCCTTGATGTCGGCGATGGTGCATGGCTCCCAGCCCCATGCGTGGTCGATGAGCGGTTCCGCGTTCACGCCGAACAGGCGGTACAGCAGGTCCTCGTTGTGGAAATCGGCCGGCCCGCCGAGTGAGCATCGTGCGATGTCGCCCATGGTGTTCAGCCCGTGGGCCTCGAGTCTTCTCGCATAGCCCCGCCCGACCCGCCAGAAGTCGGTGAGCGGACGGTGCCCCCACAGCAGCCTGCGGTACGACATCTCGTCGAGTTCGGCGACGCGCACGCCGTCACGGTCGGCCGGCATGTGCTTGGCGACGATGTCCATGGCCACCTTGGCGAGATACATGTTCGTGCCGATGCCGGCCGTGGCGGTGATGCCCGTGTTCGCGAGGATGTCCCGGACGATGGTCATGGCCAGCCGGTGCGCCGTCATGCCGCCGGCCCGCAGATACCGCGTGACGTCCATGAACACCTCGTCGACGGAGTAGACGTGGATGTCCTCGGCGGCGGCGTATTTGAGATAGATGCCGTATATCTGCGCGCTGCGTTCGAGGTACAGGGCCATGCGAGGCTTCGCCGCGATATAGGTCAACGCGAGACGCGGGTCGGCCGCCAGCTCGGACGCCAGACACGACTCCCCCGTCAGCCGTCGCCCCGGCGCGCGCAGCCGGCGTTCGGCATTGATCTGCCGCACCTTGCGCACGACCTCGAACAGCCGCGCCCGCCCGGGGATGCCATACGCCTTGAGCGACGGCGACACCGCGAGACAGATGGTCTTCTCCGTCCGGCTGGTGTCCGCCACCACCAGATGCGTATCCAAAGGGTCGAGCCCGCGTTCCGCACACTCCGCCGACGCATAGAACGACTTCAGATCGATGGCGATATAAGTGCGCCGGCGCGAACCACCAGCGCCGATCTCAACGCCGCCATCAACGCCTCCACTGACACCGACACCGTTCCACGACACCGCACTCACCTCCTTCACCGAAGCCGCGACCTTCACCAGAACCGCGATTCACACCGACATCCTGCGAAACAAGACATCGCATGAAACAAATGTTCGAATAACCACCATCATACCATAGAACAAATGTTCTATATCACGCCCGAGCAAATTCCGACGACCCCTTCGACGACCCGAAACCGGATGCGCCACCGCATCGGATTCCCCGCCCGTCGGCCCGCCACGGCGCGGCATCGGTTGTAGTGCGCGGTTGGTAACGTGGGAACGATTGAATCCTGCGTTAACTCTATATGAAGGAGCGAGTGGCTTGTCCGCCGAACTGGAAGAAATTCACGAGGAATGTGGCGTCTTCGGCGTCTGGGGTCATCCGGATGCGGCACGTCTCACCTATTTCGGTCTTCACGCCCTGCAGCACCGCGGTCAGGAGGGCGCCGGCATCGTCTCGAACGATGACGGCCATCTCATCGGCCACCGCGGCCTGGGCCTACTCACGCAAGTGTTCGGCGACGAACGCGAGATCACCCGGCTCGCCGGCGACAAGGCCATCGGCCACGTACGCTACGCCACGGCCGGCTCCGGCTCCACCGACAACATCCAGCCGTTCATCTTCCGCTTCCACGACGGCGACATGGCCCTGTGCCACAACGGCAACCTCACCAACTGCCGCACGCTGCGCCGCAACCTCGAGGACGAGGGAGCGATCTTCCACTCCAACTCCGACACCGAAGTGCTCATGCACCTCATCCGCCGCTCCGACCAGCCCACCTTCATGGACAAGCTCAAGGAGTCGCTGCGCAAGGTGCACGGCGGCTTCGCCTACCTGCTCATGACCGAGGACGCCATGATCGGCGCGCTCGACCCGAACGGCTTCCGTCCGCTCTCCCTCGGCCGCATGAAGAACGGCGCCTACGTGCTCGCCTCCGAGACCTGCGCGCTCGACATCGTCGGCGCCGACCTCGTGTGCGACATCCGTCCCGGTGAGATCGTCGTCGTCAACGACGACGGCTACACCATCGACACGTACACCGACCACACGCAGCTGTCCATCTGCTCCATGGAGTTCATCTACTTCGCCCGCCCCGACTCCAACATCTACGGCGTCAACGTGCACTCCGCCCGCAAGCGCATGGGCGCACGGCTCGCCCAGGAGTCCCCGGTGGACGCCGACATGGTCATCGGCGTGCCGAACTCCTCCCTCTCCGCCGCCTCCGGCTACGCCGAGGAGGCCGGCCTGCCCAACGAGATGGGCCTCATCAAGAACCAGTACGTGGCGCGAACCTTCATCCAGCCCACGCAGGAGCTGCGCGAGCAGGGCGTGCGCATGAAGCTCTCCGCCGTGCGCGGCGTCGTCAAGGGCAAGCGCGTCGTCGTCATCGACGACTCCATCGTGCGCGGCACCACCTCCAAGCGCATCGTGCAGCTGCTCAAGGAGGCCGGCGCCGCCGAAGTGCACATGCGCATCAGCTCCCCGCCGCTCAAATACCCGTGCTTCTACGGCATCGACATCTCCACCACCAAGGAGCTCATCGCCGGCAAGAAAAGTGTGGAGGAGATCCGCGAATACATCGGCGCCGACTCCCTCGCCTTCCTCTCGCTCGACGGCCTCGTCGAATGCATCGGCTTGCACGAGGACGCCCCGTACGGCGGCCTGTGCGTCGCCTACTTCAACGGCGACTACCCGACCACGCTGGACGACTACGAGCAGGACTTCCTCAAGTCCCTCACCCCCGAGGACCGCAAGCGCCTCCCCGAATTCGCGGCGCACGGCAGCCAATACCAGGGCAACGAATACGCCAGCGTGAAAGCGTAGGCATCCGGGCGCGCCGCCCCACGGCGGCTTCCCCGGCAACCACACGAACGAACACGGACACAACCACCCGTAAGACATCAGGAAAGGATCATCATGCCCGAAGCGTATGAGAAGGCAGGAGTCAGCGTCGAGGCCGGATACGAGGTCGTCAAGCGCATCAAGTCCCACGTCGCCCGCACCAACCGTCCCGGCGTCGTCGGCGGCATCGGCGGCTTCGGAGGCCTGTTCGACCTCGCCTCGCTCGGCTACAAGGAGCCGGTGCTGATCTCCGGCACCGACGGCGTCGGCACCAAGCTCGTCGTCGCCAAGATGGCGAACAAGCACGACACCATCGGCATCGACTGCGTGGCCATGTGCGTCAACGACATCGCCGCCCAAGGCGGTCAACCGCTCTTCTTCCTCGACTACATCGCCTGCGGCAAGAACGACCCCGCCCTCCTCGAACAGGTCGTCGCCGGCGTGGCCGACGGCTGCGTCCAGGCCGAAGCCGGCCTCATCGGCGGCGAAACCGCCGAAATGCCCGGCATGTACGACGAAGACGAATACGATCTCGCCGGCTTCACCGTCGGCGTAGCCGAAAAGTCCGCCGTCGTCGACGGCTCCACCATCACCGCCGGCGACGTGCTCATCGGTCTGCCCAGCTCCGGCGTGCACTCCAACGGCTTCTCCCTCGTACGCCGCGCCCTGTTCGACCAGGCCGGCTACACCGTCGACACCGAACTGCCCGAACTCGGCGGCGCCAAGCTCGGCGACGTGCTCCTCACCCCCACCAAGATCTACGTCAAGACCCTCAAGCCCCTGTTCGCGGCCAGCGTCGTCAAAGGCGTCGCCCACATCACCGGCGGCGGCTTCATCGAAAACATCCCGCGCATGATCCCCGACGGCCTCGCCGCCGACATCAAGCTCGGCACCTGGCCCGTCCTGCCCATCTTCGACGTGCTCGAAAAGGCCGGCGACATCGACCATAAGGAGATGTACAACATCTTCAACATGGGCATCGGCATGGTGCTCGCCGTCGCCAAGGACCGCGCCGACGAAGCGCTCGCCATCCTCAAGGAGCACGACGAGCCCGCCTACGTGCTCGGCTCCATCGTCGAATCCACCGACGGCGGCCAGATCACGCTCCACGACTGATCCACGCACAATACGGCAATACGCACTCACGAACTGATTGAAAGGACCTGACAACATGGGTCAGAAAGTACTGGTCATCGGCTCCGGCGCCCGCGAACACACCATCGCGCACACCCTCCTCAAAGGCGACAGCGTCGACGAGGTGTACGTCGCCCCCGGCAACCCCGGCATGATCGCCGACGGCATCCGCATCGTCCAGCTCAACGAGGAGAACCACGCCGCCCTCATCGACTTCGCCGTACAGAACGACATCGACTGGGTGTTCATCGGCCCCGAAGTCCCCCTCATCGAAGGACTCGTCGACGATTACGAAGCCGCCGGCGTCAAGGCGTTCGGCCCCAACAAGAAGGCCGCCCAGATCGAAGGCTCCAAGACCTTCGCCAAGGAACTCATGCAGCGTCACGACGTGCCCACCGCCGCCTACGCCACCTTCGAAAGCCTCGACCCCGCCGTCAAATACGTCAAGGAGCACGGCGCCCCCATCGTCATCAAGGCCGACGGACTCGCCGCCGGCAAGGGCGTCACCGTCGCCATGACCGAAGACGAAGCCATCGAAGCCCTCGACGAAATCTTCATCGACCACCGCTTCGGCGCCGCCGGAGCCTCCGTCGTCATCGAGGAATTCCTCGAAGGCCAGGAATTCTCCCTCATGAGCTTCGTCCGCGGCGACGAATTCTGGACCATGCCCATCTCCCAGGACCACAAGCGCGCCCACGACAACGACGAAGGCCCCAACACCGGCGGCATGGGCGCCTACAGCCCCGTCCCCCAGATCGCCCAGTCCGTCGTCGACCAGGCCATCGACACCATCGTCAGGCCCGTCACCAAGGCCATGGTCGACGAAGGCACCCCCTTCACCGGCATCCTCTACGCCGGCCTCATCGCCACCGCCGACGGCCCCAAGGTCATCGAATTCAACGCCCGCTTCGGCGACCCCGAAACCGAAGTCGTCCTCCCCAAGCTCACCTCCGACCTCGGCGCCGGCATCTGGGCCATCCTCAACGGCGAAACCCCCACCTTCACCTGGGACGACCAGCGCGCCACCCTCGGCGTCGTCCTCGCCTCCAACGGCTACCCCACCAACGTCATCAAAGGCGCCAAGGTTCCCGACATCGCCGTCGACGACGACTCCCACGTCTACTACGCCGGCGTCACCACCACCGGCGCCAACGGCGACCAGCTCATCGCCAACTCCGGCCGCGTCCTCCTCGTCGAAACCACCGCCGACACCCTCCAGGCCGCACAGGACAAGGTCTACGCGATCATCGACTCGCTCGACACGGAGGGGTTGTTCTATCGCCACGACATCGGCGCCAAAGCCCTGAAGTGAAATAACGGAGTGTCCGCTGCGTTGTGGGGAACTCGACGTACGCAGTACGCCTTCGTTCCCCACGCCTTGCGGCCACACACGTTATTTCACTTCAGTCGTTTTTCTGGCTCCCCTCGTTGAGGGGAGCTGTCGGCGAAGCCGACTGAGGGGAGTCCGTCACCAAAAACAGCCGCCGACCATCACACGTCCCGTCACGTTTCACCCCACGCTCCCCCATTAATCTCAAACAACATCGTCATACCCCCGTATAATGATTGACGTTGTCGTTTCCTTGTAAAACAACGCCTTTCAAAAGACATATTTTCGGCACCCCCGACAATACACACCAAAACGTAACCTTCTGTTCATCCTCCATTCATTCGCAAATCCGCCTTCGGCAACGTCGCCGGACGACAATGGGTATACGGAACAGTGTCTTTTCGGCGATATTCCCAAAGCGAATCATGCGACGCGGAAAGACTCGGGATAACAGGAGATGAGATGTTCAGGGCAGTACGTTCGTCGATGAAAACCTGGACGGTCGCGGCCATCGCCGCGGTACTCGCGATGGTGATGCTACTCGCCGGATGCTCCGGCAACACGGATTCGCAGAACAACGGCAACGGGGGCGCTTCGGCATCGACCGACACCTCGCAGACGGACCCCACATCGTCGGCGAAGCCGGTCACATCGAACAACGGCAAGACGGAAACCTACAAACCCGCCGACGGCAACGCCACGGCCACGCTGAAGATCGCCTCCGGATCGGAGAACAAGGAGGTTTCCGCGGCCATCCAACGCGCGGTCGACGACTCCAAGATCGGCGTGACCATCGACTACATGGGCTCGCTCGACATCATGAACGTGCTGAAGAACGGCGGCAAATCCTATGACGCCGTCTGGCCGGCGTCGTCGATGTGGATCACGATGGGCGACACCAAGCACATCGTCAAGAACGCCACCAGCACCTCCACCACGCCCATCGTGTTCGGCATCGCCAAATCCAAAGCGCAGCAGCTCGGATGGGCCAATGCGGACGGCACCACCAAGGCCGTGAAGACGCAGGACGTCATCGACGCGGTGAAGGCGAAGAAACTCACGTTCTCCATGACCAGCGCCACCCAATCGAACTCCGGCGCCAGCGCCTACCTCGCGTTCCTCACCGCCATCGCCGGCAAGAACCAGGCGCTCACCAAGACCGACCTCAACAACGCGAGCGTGCAGGCCAGCGTCCACACGCTGCTCTCCGGCGTCGACCGCTCCTCCGGATCCAGCGACTGGCTCAAGGACATGGTCGTCGCCAACCCCGACCGTTTCAACGCCATGGTCAACTACGAAAGCCTCGTCATCCAGGCCGACAAGACCCTGACCTCCAAAGGCAAGGACCCGTTGCTCGCCGTATATCCCTCCGATGGCATCGCCGTCTCCGACTCCCCGCTCGGCTACGTCGACCGCGGACAGAACCTCGATGACGCCTTCGGCTCCTTCTCCAAGGCATTGCAGTCCAAGGACGCCAAACTGCTGTTTGAACGCGCGGGCCGACGCACCGGTCTCGCCGGCGTGCTCACCTACAAGAACGACGCCAAGGTCAAGGACGCGTTCCGCAGCGAATGGGGCATCAACACCGGCGCCGACGCATTGAAGACCATCCCCCTGCCCGCCGCCGACGTCATCGACGAATCGCTGAACGTCTACCAGTCCAGCCTGCGCAAGCCCAGCTGGACGGTATGGGTGGTCGACTATTCCGGCTCCATGCAGGGCGATGGCAAGGACGGCGTCGTACGCGGCCTCAACGCGGCCCTCAACCAAAGCCAGGCCAAACAGTCGCATCTCGAAGCCGGCAAGAACGACGTGAACATCCTCATCCCGTTCTCCGGCAACGCCCAGGACCCGACCAAATCCACCGGCACCGACACGACGGCCATCCTCCAACGCGGCCAGGAAACCGACACGATCGGCGGCACCGACATCTACGCCGGCCTCGAAAAGGCCCTGCAGAACATGCCGACGAACACCACCGACTACACCACCGCCATCGTATTGATGACCGACGGCGTCTCACAGACCGGCAACAAGGACGCGTTCACCAAGCAGTACAAGTCCTCCGGCCATGACGTGCCCGTGTTCTCCATCATGTTCGGCGAGGCCGACCCATCCCAGCTCAACGAACTCGCGAAACTCTCCAACGCGAAGGTGTTCGACGGCCGCTCCGAGGACCTCGCCACCATCTTCCGCGAGGTGAAGGGATTCAACGGATGATCAGCACCATCATCAGCTTCGTCGCCGGTCTCGGGCTCGCCGCCCTCACGTTCTGGGTGGCGGGCGGCGGCGTCATCGGGCTCGTCGGCGCCGTGATCGTGGCCGCCGGCGGATACATCGGCGTCTCGTACCTCACCCAGCCCGAACGCAAGCTCGGCAAGGTGCTCGCCTCGGCCGTGCCCAACGGGCAGAAGGCCATCGAGGCCATCGACATGGCCAATGCACGAATGAACGCCATCAAGGGACTCATGTCGCAGGTGCGCGACCCGGCGGTGCGCAAGGAGGTCAACGACATCGTCGTGGCCACGAAGGCGCTCACCTCGTTCGTCGAGGACAACCCCCGCGCCTACGAGACGCTGCGCCACTTCATCAACGTGTACGGCGACCAGACGCAGAACCTGCTCCAAGGCTATGTGGAGGTCGAACGCTCCGGCGCCCGCGACCAGCTGGCCAAGGCGCGCATCGACACCATCAACGCCATGCAGGTGCTCGAACAGACCGCCGCCGGCGAGCTCTCCCACGCCGTCGAGGCGAAGACGCTGGCCCTGTCCGCCGACTCGGAGGCCATCGCCCGGCTCGCCAGCATGGACGGCTACAGCGTGGAGACGACACACGACACCCTGCCCTCGGCCGACGGTACGACGCGGCCGGGCGGCGACAAGCGCCAGCGGTCGGCCTACGTGTCGCCGATACCTTACGAGACGCCGGCGAACTTCCCACAGACGTCACCGACTCCGCAAACATCACAGGCGTCACCGATGCCACCGAAGCAGACGATACAGGCGGGATATGCGGCGCCGACGTCCGCCGCCCCCGCAGGCCCGGCATCCCCCGCACACGTTCCCCCATACGACGCAACGGCTCAGAAAGGAGTCAAGTCGTGAAACTCTCGAAATCGAAGGTCATCGGCCTCGCCGCGCTGCTGGTCGTGGTGCTGGTGATCGGCGGCGTCACCGTGTTCCGCAACTGGAAGACCAGCACCGCGCCAAAGCCGGTGCAGACCCAAAGCGTGACCGGCTATCTGGGCGGCGAGAAGATCACCCTGTTCGAGGACCAGGAGTTCAAGAATCTCGCCGCGAAGAACGGCCTGAAGATCGACTACCGCAAGGCCGGGTCGTTGGCCATGATGGACGCCGACAACAACGGCATGGATTATCTCTTCCCGTCATCGAAGGTCGCCGTCGAATACGGCAAGTCGAAGAAAATCGACACGTCGGGCGCCGATATCGTCTTCAACTCCCCCATCGTCATCTACACGCACAAGCAGGTGGCCGACGGACTGGTGAAAACCGGCCTGATGAGCAAGACCGACGGCGTCTACCGCATGGACATGACCAAGGCCGTCGACGCATTGAAGAGCAACAAGACGTGGGCGCAGGTCGGATGGTCGGGCGGCTACGGACAGTTCCGCATCGACTCGACCGACCCGGTGAAATCCAACTCCGGAAACGAATACGCGGCTTTGGTGGCCACGGTGCTCAACGGCGGGCAGCCGGCGACCGTGCAGTCCGTGCAGCGCGACAAGGCCACCTTGCAGACCATCTTCTCGAAATCCGGATGGATGGAGACCAGCTCGGAGGACAGCTTCAACCAGTTCCTCACGCTGGGCGTCGGATCCAAGCCCATGATGATCGGCTATGAGAGCCAGGTGCTCGACGTGGCCGCGAACCAGCCCGACGCATGGAACCAGGTGAAGGACGACATCGTCATCGTCTACCCGACGCCGACCGTATGGTCCACGCACATGCTCATACCGCTCGACGACAAGGGACGCAAACTGCTGACGCTGCTCAAGAGCGACGATATGCAGAAGCTCGCCTGGCAACGGCACGGCTTCCGTTCGGCCAACTTCACCGGCACCGACGGCATCAAACGGTTCAAGGTGCCCGGCACCGTCGACCAGATCACCGCCGTCTCCGAACTGCCCAACAACGACGCCATGCAGGCGATCATCACCACGCTCTCGAAAGGACAATAAACCATGAAGGAAATCTCTCTCAGCGACCTCGCCGGAGGCGCGCAGACCTCCCAGGCCGTGGACCTCGCCACCACGCCCGACCAGCAGGCGCTGGCGGCCGACGCCACGC
Source organism: Bifidobacterium pluvialisilvae (assembly GCF_019331695.1). GTDB lineage: Bacteria > Actinomycetota > Actinomycetes > Actinomycetales > Bifidobacteriaceae > Galliscardovia > Galliscardovia pluvialisilvae. The sequence goes on along the minus strand of NZ_JAHBBI010000016.1, from coordinate 20,779 downwards.
CCGACCAGCAGATCGCCAAGCTCAGCCCCGCCGACCAGGCGAAGGTGCAGCAGCTCGCCGGCTCCCTCGACCTGACCAAGTCGGGCATCGAATCGGCCTACGGCAAGGACGTGCAGCGTGCCACGTCGACGTTCGCCGACGACATCCTCTCCAAGACCCGCTCCAAGGACGCCGGGCAGGCGGGCGAACTGCTGCAGGGACTGCTCGTCACCGTGGACGAGGCCGAGCTCAGCGGCATCAAGAAGGTGCCGATCCTCGGCACGATCGCCGTGAACATCAACAAGCTGCGCCGCCGCTACGAGAAGGTCTCCACGCAGATCGACGACATCGTCTCCAAGCTGGAAAGCTCGCAGAGCCAGCTCATCTCCGACATCTCGATGTTCAACACCATGTACGAACGCAACGCCGAGCAGTACCGCGACCTGAAGATCACCGTGCTCGCCGGCAAGAAGGCGCTGGCGGACTTCAACGCGAACCAGCTGCCGAAGCTCGAGCAGGAGGCCGCCGCCGCACAGGACCCCATGCAGGCGCAAATCCTCTCCGACTTCAAGGCCAAGCTGGAGCGCTTCGCCAAGCGTCTCGACGATCTCGACCGTGTGAGCGTGATCTGCCTGCAGACCGCGCCGCAGATCAAAATCATCCAGAACGCCGACCAGATGGTGTGCGACAAGATCGACACCACCATCTCCACCACGATTCCGGTGTGGAAGAGCCAGATGGTCATCGCGCTGGGTCTGGAGAACCAGCGTCAGGCGCTGGAGCTGCAGAAGAAGACCGACGACGTGACCAACCGGCTCATCCAGGCCAACGCCCGTGCGCTGCACCAGGGCGCCGTTGATGCCGAGAAGGCCAACCAGCGTTCCGTGGTCGACATCGAGACGCTGGAGAAGGTGAACTCGGAGCTGATCTCCACACTGCGCGAGACCGTGCAAATCCAGAAGGAGGGCAAGGCCAGCCGCCAGGCCGCCGAGGTGAAGATGCGCCAACTCGAAGGCGACCTGAAGAACGCGCTCATCGAGAACGCCCAGCAGCTCGGTCGGTAGCCGAGCGTGGTTCACTCTTTGCACAGGGGGCGTAAAGAGTGAACCGCAAAACATATACGAGGACGTGCCGTCCACTGGAACCATGCGGTTTTCAGTGGACGGCACGTCCGATATACGAGAAAGCCGGTTCACTCTTTGTGTATCCCCATAAAGAGTGAACCGGCATCAGGCCATTTCGGTCACTTCACCGCGCTGTCGAAGTCGTCGACCAGGGCGCTCATCCAGTCGGTGAGGCTGGTGTACTCCTGCGGCATCTGCTCGGTGAGCTTCACCACGGGCACGTTGCCTTCGGCGGCGGCGGACTCCAGCTGCTTGGTGGTGTCGTTGGCCTCCTGCGTGTTGAGCACGAACACCTTCATCTTGCCGGCCTTCAGGGCGTCGGCGAACTGCTTGACGTCGGCGGGCGAGGGCTCGCTTTCGTTGGCGCTGGCGTTCTTGTAGCCGCTCGTCGTGGTGTCGGTCATGCCGAGGTCGTCGGCGAGATACCATGCGACGGATTCACTGGCACCGTACGGCACGCCCTTGGTCTTGGCCGATGCGGCTTTGATCTTGTCCTCGACCTTCTGCTCCTGGACCTCCCAGTTCTTGTGCTGCTGCTCGAAGTAGTCCTTCTGGTCGGGCATGGCCTTCTCATAGGCGGCGGTGATGGCGTCGGCGGTCTTCTCGCGCACGTCCTTGGAGAACCAGACATGCGGGTTGTCGCCTTCCTTGATGCCGTCGGTCTCAGCGGCGTTCACCACGTCGGCCTTGGTGGAGGCCGCGGCCTTCGACGCCCATGGATCGTAGTCGGCGCCGTTCACCACGGCGACCTGCGCCTTGGTGAACGCGGCGACGTCGGAGGTGGACGGCTCGTAATCGTGGGCCTCCACGTTCGTGCTCTTCATGATCGACTGCACGTCGACCTTGTCGCCGCCGAGGGCCTCGGCGACGGAACCCCACTGGTTGATGCTCGCCACAACTTCGATCTTGGAGCTTCCCCCGTTGTCGGCGGACTGCGATGCGCCGCCGGATGCACTGTTCCCGCATGCCGCAAGCCCTGCGGTCATGACCACCGCCGCCGTCGCCGCGGCCAGCACGGTCACCTTGCGCTGCAGTTTCTTCGTCCAAATCGTCATTTCTTCCAGCTTTCTACCGTTGCATTCCCCTCTCTGAGGAATTCCACGCCCCAGTATACACATAAATTGATAATCGTTTTCATTATTGATGAAAATCACCCGTCAATCATCGCCCATCACGGCGTTTCCCAAGCCGACACGCACGATGCGGGAAATCCTATGGGCGATCAGCGATGCGCGGCGTTGCTCCATGCAGTGAACTCGTCGGCCTGGTCGAACCATGACGTCGTCGGCATCCTCAACTCGTCATCGGTGAGCAGCAGCCATTCCAACCGCAACGGGATATCCGTATGCACGGCGGAGACGATCTGCAGTATCGTCTCCGCCGGCAGATCGCCCTCGATGTTGTCAAGCTCCTCGATGGAGACCCCGCCGGGGCCGCCCTCCCACACGAACACCGAAAACGGCTTGGTCGGCACGGTGAAATGGCCTCGGATATGCACCGGCGTTTCGATTTCGTTGAGCAGCGTCGACAGCCGCCCCGGATGCACCGGTCTCGGCGAATGCACCACGGTGGCCTCGAACCCGTCCCTGGAGCATTCCAGCCGAACCGGCATATGCGTCTGGACGGGACTGTCGCAGGACCGCCGCAGCGACAGGGCGTCAAGCCGACGCTGCGCCCCATCAAGCGAATACGAGCCCGAGGCCAGGGCCCGCCAGTCGACATCGCAGGCGCATTCGATCTTCGCGTCGTCGGACGAACGGATCTGACCGATCAGCTCGCCCATCCACATCGAACCGCAATCCGGTTCGTCGATCTCCCCGGTCCACGCGGATATGGTGAGCACATGACTCGCCTCCCGCAACAGCAGCGCCTCGACCTCGCCGACCGACCGTTCGTCCACAATGACCACGTCGCCGTCGTCGGACTCGAACGGGGCGTCGTCGAACAACCGGTCACGCAACCCCACCTCGTTCACGACCGTCGCCACGGCGGCGACACGCGGCACGGGCGTCACCGTACCGTTGTCGCCGAGATCGTCGGCGAACGAAAAGCAGTCGTCAAGATACTGGGCGATGGGGAACGCCTGCAGTCCCACGGGCAGCACGACGACGAAGGTGACGCCCGTGCACACGCCACAGCGGCGTATGGCATTGCCCAACCCCACAATCATGCGCTCCACATCGGATTTGATGGCGCACGTCACGCAACAGCCAGGCATCGCAAAGCGTTCCTCGCCGTGCGTCACCAGGGAGCAGCCCTGCACCGTTCGCACAATGGCCACGTCGGACAGACAGCCCTCATGCATTATCGAGTGCGAGTCATCGTCCGACTGCTCCATTCCCATGAATCGCCGTTCCACGCGATATCGGATGACACAGACATCCGGACCGTCACCCGCGCAGAATGCGGCGAGGTCTCGGGTAACACCATCCATGCTGGTCAGCAGCACGACACGGTCAGGACGAAGGGGCTCCGACATATCGGCCTTGGCCATATGCATCGGTTCGTTGATATCCATGATTCCTTTTCCACTGGTAGCGCATGAACCGGCCCGACGGATTCCGCAGCCGGGATATCCCGGCGACGCGCCGGGAGCCATCCCGGACAACCGTTGCGTTTCCACGCATGACGCGATCTCATGCATCACCAATTTGTGATAATGATTCTCATTAGCTATGATGACATCCATGACCAAACATTGTCAAGTCACCGGGAGGCGGGCCGGAGTCGGCAACCGCGTCTCCCATTCGCACCGCAAGACCCGCCGACGCTTTGGCGTGAACCTCCAGCACAAGACCTATTGGGTCCCCTCACTGGGGCGCCGAATCACCCTGACCGTCTCCGCCCGCGGCATCAGGACCATCGACCGTCGGGGCATCGACGTCGTGGTCGCCGAATTGATCCGCCGCAACGAGATCACGGCCTGACGCCCATCGACGGCACAACACGCCGCAAGCCGGCCCGGCATCCAGACCGGCTTGCGGCATCACAGTCTTGCCGGTCGCGTTTCTCCATCTTCCGCGGCCGGCATCTTCATCGAAGGAACCATCATGGCAAGCAAATCATCCGACATCCGCCCGGTCATCACGATGCGGTCGACGGAAGGCACCGGATTCACCTACACCACCCGGAAGAACCGACGGAACACACCCGAACGACTGGAACTCATGAAATACGATCCGATCGTCAAAAAACGCGTCATCTTCCGCGAAACGCGATGAGACCACAAGGAGTATGAAAATCATGGCCAAGACCAGTAAGATCGCCCGGCAACGCCAACGCGAACGTATCGTGGCAAAATACGCCGAACGACGCGCCGAACTCAAGAAGGCCGGCGTCAACCCCCATATCAGCGAGGCGGAGCGCGAAGCCGCGATGAAGGCACTGCACGCCCTGCCGCGAGACGCCAGCCCCACCAGACTGCGCAACCGCGATTCCATCGACGGGCGTCCGCGCGGCTATCTGCGCAAGTTCGCCGTTTCGCGAGTGCGCATGCGCGACCTCGCCCACGCCGGCAACCTGCCCGGCGTCACCAAATCGAGCTGGTGAACGGCAGGAGAATCACCATACGGAAAGGAAGACTCCCATGAAGGTCAAGGCATCCATCCGGTCCATGGCCAGAAAGCCGGGATCGGTGGTCGTACGCCGGCGCGGCCACACCTATGTGATCAACAAGAAGAACCCCCGATGGAAAGCGAGGCAGGGCTGATGGCCCATCCGAAATACCGGACGTCACGCGCGAACACGCGTTCGCGCCGCGCCAACTGGAAGGCGAAGCCGGTGAGCCTCGCCACAGTGACCACGCCGGACGGTCGCACCGTCCAGGTGCCGCAGCATCTGGCGAGCGCCGTCCGCAAGGGGTATATCGAGACCTGAAATCGTCTCCCCTCCCCCACATATATCAAACCGCTCCCAAACCTCATGATTATCAACGGTAGAAAGACAACCATGACCAACGAAGCAACAACCAACGCCGCCACCGAAACGGCATCCCGTAAACGACGGGGCCCGCTGTACGCCATCGGAGGCGGTGTCCTTGCCGCCGCCCTGATCATCGGCTCGTTCGCGGCCGGAAGCGCCTATCGCGGAAGCCACATGCAGGCCGGCACCGACTCCACGGCCACCACCGCCGCGGACACCGTGGCCGATTCCTGCGACGTCACGCTCGACGTGGTCGCATCCGTGAACCAGTGGGGATCACTCGCCAAGGAGCTCGGCGGCAACTGCGTGAACGTGACATCACTGATCAATTCCACATCCGCCGATCCGCACGACTACGAGGCCACGCCAAAGGACCTCGCCAAGCTGTCGAAGGCGCAGGTCGTCGTCATCAACGGCGCCGGCTACGACGGATGGGCGGAAAAGGCGAATCTCGATTCCTCCAGGCAAAAGATCGTGAACGTGGGCGACCTCATGGGCATCACCGCCACCGAGGAGCACAGCCACGAGCACGACGAAGGCGACGGGCACCACCATCACCACGGCTCGACCAACCCCCACCTCTGGTTCAGCCCCGAAGCGGTGCTCAAGGCCTCGCAGGCCATCACCGCGGCATACACCGACGCCGCACCGGACGGAGGCTCCACCGAGGCCACGGTGCAGCGGCACTCCAATGCATGGAACGGCGACTACGCCGATTTCGTCGCCTTGGTGAACAAGGGTCGTGCGAAGAACGTCGAACGACGGTTCGCCGCCACCGAATCCGTGGCGAACTATCTGCTCGACTACATCGGCGCCGTCGACAAGACACCCGCCACATACACCAATGCGATGAACAGCGAATCCGAGCCGTCGGCGTCCGACCTGAAAAGCGCCATCAACGTCGTCTCCGGCAACGACGTGGACATTCTCGTCGTCAACCCGCAGGAGATGGGCGAATTCGCCAAGAAGCTGGATGCCGCGGCCAGAAAACACAACAAGACGATCATCTCGGTGACCGAACAGCTGCCCGAAAACAAGAAGACCCTGCTGGAGTGGCTGACCTCGATCACCAATCAGGCCCTGGCCATCGACACCACGAACGGCTACTTCCTCACCCAGGACGTCAAGGACCGCACGATCGCCGACTACGCCGGCGAATGGCAGTCCGTATACCCGTATCTCAAGGACGGCACATTGGATTCGGTGATGGAGGCCAAGGCCAAGGCCAAGAAGGGCGATATGACCGTTGACGAATACAAGAAATACTACGACACCGGATACAAGACCGATGTGGAGAAAATCGTCATCAAGGGGAATCGGATGACCTTCACCAGCAACGGCAGGTCAGCCACCGCCACCTATCGGTACGACGGGTTCAGGATCCTCGACTATGCCAAGGGCAACCGCGGCGTCCGCTACCTGTTCACCGCCACCGGCAACGTGCCGCAGGGAGCGCCGAAGGTCGTGCAGTTCTCCGATCACGGCATCGCGCCCGGAAAGGCCGCGCACTTCCACATCTTCACGGGCGACGAATCCCAGGAGCAGACGCTCAAGGAGATGGACAACTGGCCGACCTACTACCCGGCTTCGATGAGCGCGAAGGAGGTCGCCACGGAAATGCTGGCCCACTGAGGCCGCTGGATTCCGACCTTCATCATCTTCGGCGCATGTCCGGCACAGGGCATGCGCCGAAGCCATATCGTTCCGGCGGCAGCCGTATTGTCCATCGGACATATGATTATGATAACGGTTTTCATTTAACATACGAAGTTGACCGAGGCCCCTATGAACGACGAACCACGCAAGACGCCGGCAAAACGCGTGACACGACCACGAATACTGCTCTCCCGCACCCTGGCCGGCCTCGCCAGATTCGCCACCGCCCAGGAGATCGCCGGCATACTGCGCGAACAGGGCACCGGCATCGGCACAGCCACCGTATACCGCAACCTCCAGCTCATGGCCTCGGCGGGAGAACTCGACACCCTGCACCTCAACGGCGAGACGCTCTACCGGGAATGCTCCGACCACGGCCATCACCATCACATCGTCTGCCGGGAATGCGGACGCACCATCGAAATCGAAATCCCCGGACTGGAGCAGTGGATCAAACAGGCTGCCCGCAAGGTGCACTTCACCGAAATCAGCCACGACCTTGAGATATTCGGCCTATGCGAGCACTGCGCAAAAACGCATTCGCACGGCAATGAAATAACTGACTGATAATCGCTTTCACTAATTTTCGCCCACATGGCTTCGCGCCTATATTGACGTACGTCACAAGGAAACGCCGCGACGACGGGCCGACGATATCGGCGGCGGATGCGGCATCATACGGAAATCATACGGAAAGAGGTTCATCATGACCATCAAGAACTACGACGAGCACGCCTACGAGATCGTCACCGAGGAAGGCACCTTCGCGGTCTGCAAGGACGACCTGGCCAAGTTCGACGTGACCAAGCACGAGCACGGCGTGGCCGCCTGCGGCTGCTGCGGCTGCTGCTTCACCGGCGACTGCTGCAACGACGCCGACTGCAAGCACTGCGAAGGCAAGTCCTGCGCTCACGCCTGCCACGAGAACCGCGAAGGCCATGAGTGCGCCTTCTGCCACCTCGCCTTCGACACCAACGAGAAGTGCCACGAGGAGATCCTCGCCGATCTCAAGGAGCTGAAGGCCGAACTCGCCGCCTGATCTCCGCCCGGCCTTTCTGCACGGGCCGCGAACGGCTTCAAACGAAAGCGAGGCCTCATCCAAGGGATCGCCATAGGAATACCGACACGTCGATAGAAGGATTCCCCGGCTCCCCATCAACTTCGGCGCATGTCCGGCACAGGGCATGCGCCGAAGTTATTATTTTTCTCTCTCAAAAAGACGGTTCCAGACCACCCATCATCCATATGGGACCCGCTCACCCGCCGAAAAACACCGGCCATCCCCCGAAAACGCGAGTTGTGGGTGTTCGATTTGGCGATAATCGCGTTTCGCCGAGAATAATCGTTGAAATTCCAACGCCGCCATGCCGAATCAACCGAGACGAACACCCACAACTCGGCATATGCGGTTGCGACGGCCGGATGTGTGCGCTCACCGACGCCACCCGCCACCGTCCGGACACCGCCGCGAGCCGGATTTAACCACCGTCCGGACACCGCTACTGCTTCAATGCGGCGATGAGGTCCTGCATGGCGTCGTTGGGTGGCAGTTCGGTCACGTTCTGCACGGTGTCGACGGTGCCGGGCACCTTGAACCGTGTGATGGAGTCGGTGCCGGAGAAGGTGACGCTGCGGAAGCCGTGCCGCTCCCATGCGAGCTTCTGCACCGGCTTGGACTCCAGCAGGGTCAGCAGCTTCTCCCCCTTGGCGTCCAACGCCATGAACGTGTGCGTGCTCCATACGGTCGGTGTGGGGTAGGCGATGACCAGGTCGTCCTTCACCTGAGCATACGCGTCGGGATTGTTTACGGCCAGGTCGAGGATCTGGCTCTCGTAGCCGACCATCATCGGCTTGGAGCCGACGCCGAGCGTGAGGAACTGGTTGAAGCTGTCCTCGGAGCTCGTCTCCATCCATCCGGATTTCGCGAAGATGCCGCGGATGGTGGCGGCGTCGCGTTTCACCGAGGCCCGTGTGGCCGGCTGGCCGCCGTTCATCGTGTTCGCCAGCAGGGCCGCGTATTCGTTGCCGGAGTTGGATTTCACCGGGTCGGTGCTTTCGATGTGGAACACGCCGTAGCCGCCCGCATACCCGACTTGCGACCATGTGCGCCCGGCCTTCATCGCGTCGACGGCCTTCGCCATGTCGAGCCGCCACACGTTACCGGATTTCGTCATGATGCCGGATTTCGCCAGCCCTTCGGCCACGGGCTTGTGCGTGTAGACGACGATGGGCGAGTTGAAGACGATGTCCTGTTTCGTTGCCTTCACGCCCTTCGACGCCCCGTATTCGACGGCGGTGCGCGAGGAGGGGAACAGATAGTCCATGCCGGAACGGTCGGCCGTCATCATGTCCAGAGAGCCGGCCTTGCGATAGTCCACTTTCAGACCGGATTCGGCGGCCAGTTTCGCGAATTCGTCGTCGTCGAACAGGCCGGTCTTCTCGCCGCCGAGATAGCCGGTGACGGACACGGTCGACGTCGGCGTCGCGGACCCGGGGCCGGACTTCGACGTCGTCCGCCATACCGCGAACCCGCAGATCACGGCGACGACGACGATCAGGGAGATGAGCCCGACGATCCTGTTCCTGTTCATATTCCCATTTCAGTCGGTGCCGTTGACTTTGTCGCCGGAATCGCCGTCGGCAGCGGCTCCGGCTTCGGCGGCCGCGCAGTCGGCGCAGATGCCGAAGATCTCAAGAATATGATGGCTGATGGTGAATCCGTTGTCCTTGGCGACCTTACGGAACCATGCCTCGCTCGGCGGTTCGATGTCGACGGTCTTGCCGCAGCGTTCGCAGACGAGATGATGATGATGCCGCGCGGCGTCCTCGCCGCAGTCGCGGAACAGCTGTTCGCCGCCCATGCGGATGGTGTCGGCCTCCCCCGCCGCCGCCATGGAGTTGAGCTGCCGGTATACGGTGGCCAGACCGATTTTGGAGCCGGCGTCCTGCAATCGGCGGTGCAGGTTCTGCGCGGAGACGAAATCGTCCGTCCGCCGCAACGCCTCGCGGACCGTTTCCTTCTGGACCGTCCGTCTCGTCAGATGTTCGACCATGCATACCCCGTTTGCCATGAATTCATTCGTTGCACGTACTCATATAGGATACGCGCGTCAACGACCAAAAAATACGGACCCAGAATCCCGCTATCCGTGATTTACGGTGCGTTTCGGTCGTTTTCCGAACGAAAAACGACCATAAAGCACCGTAAATCGGCGATATCGGGGTTTGGATCCGACGCGCAACATCACAGAGGCCAGTAGGGGGCGACCTCCTTGTCGAAGGCGTCCGACACCGTCTTCGCCACGACGGCGGGGTCGGTGTCCCAGATCTTCTGGTTGAACAGCTCGCATTCGATGTCGCCGCGCCAGCCGGTGTTCCACACGGCCTCGGTGAGCGGCTTGAAGTCGATGACGCCGTCGGCCAGCCGGACCGTGCCGCCGCCGTTCGCGGCGCATTCGTCGATGGCCCGCTGGATGGCCGCGGCGTCATTGGTCGTCCCATCGGCCTTGGCGCCGAATTCGCGGGGATCGATCGTCATTGCAGGCTCCTTTCGTGGTGTGCGAGGTGCCCGACTCCTGTGGGGAAGTCAGGCACCTTGGTCTCCGCCCCGCTGGCGGGGGCTGTCGACGACAGCTGACTGGGGTGGTCGGACACCTACTCAGCCGCACAGGCCATGCTCACGCCAGCTGGGCGTCGAGCGGCAGGTTGTCGATGGCGTGCCGCGCGGCCACGAGCGCGTCCTTGAGCGGCGCGACCTCGGGGTACCAGCGACGCTCCCATTCCAGCGACAGCGGACCGGTGTAGCCGCCGTTCTTCAGCAGTCGGCAGCACTTGGCCAGCGGCACGCGGCCGGTGCCCTGCAACACCGGGGTCTGGTCGCCGGGGAACGCGCAGTCCTTGATCTGCACGAGGCCGCGACCGTTGGCGATGTACTGGCCGACGTATTCGAACGTGGTCACCGGGTCCTCGCCGACGCGCCACGGGTGGGCGAGGTCCCAGATGGTGCCGACGCGGTTGCCGGGGGCCAGACGGTCGATTTCGGCGTGGATCATGGCGTTGCGCTCGCCGTTGGTGTGCGAGTCGTGGGTTTCAATGAGCGGCTGCACGCCGAGCTTGTCGGCCAGTGGCAGGGCCTTGACGATGATGGCGGCGCCGCGCTTGGAGATGCCGGCGAGGTTCTGGCCGTCGGGCAGGGCGAGTCCGGGCAGACGGTCGGGGGTCCAGCACGGGTCGAGCGGGGCGGTCGGGAACACGCGCACGTACTGGGCGCCGAGCACGTCGGCCATGTGCAGGCAGTGTTCGAGGCTTTCGAGCAGTTCGTCCTCGGTGCGGTCGGGGTTGCACACCTGCACGCGCGAGTCGACGGAGAAGATGGAGACGTTCGCCTTCTCGGCGAGTTCGTCGCGCATGGCCTTGAGCTCGTCGTCGGTGGAGGTCATGGTGAATTTCATTTCATCGCCAACCGCGACCTCGATCTTCGCAACACCGGTTTCCGTGAAGGTCTTCGCCAGTTCGTCCATGGTGTCGTACGGCGCGCCGAGCGTGCTTGCAGCCAGTTCCCAAGCCATTGTCGCTTTCCTTTCCTAAGCCTCGTTGCTGAGGTGTCATCGGGCTTTCGGGAACATGTGGTTCCGTCGGCCCTATATCGTCCGCATCGGCCCGTCACGACTCTCCGTCGTTTCTGAAACCGATTTCAAAAACAGTTTCAGTGTACACCAATCCGCAGGCCGAAACAGCGGGTTTCGCGAAAAAGCCGTTACCGTCAACCCAAGGGCGCAAAACCCCGTTATCGCGAATTCACGGTGCGAAAAGGTCGTTTTCCGCCCCGAAAACGACTAAAAGGCACCATACATCGCGGATAACGGGGTCAATAGCCCGTATTCACCCGTCAGCCCATCCCCTCGGCCGACCGCGCCGTCACAGATACGTGACGAGCTCATCGACAGGCTTGCGGCGGGAGTGCTTCGCCGACGGCCCGGCGTCGGCGGCCGGATAGCCGAGGTCGAGCATCGCGACGACCCGTTCCTTGTCCTCCAGCCCGAACGCCGTCTTCACCTTGTCCGGATCGAACACGTTGACCCAGCAGCTGCCGACGCCGCGGTTCGTAGCGGCGAGCATCATCTGCGTGGTGGCGATGGACGCGTCCTCCACGCCGGAATCGTATCTGCCGCCCGGATACTCATACACGTCGGTCGTGTCATACGTGACCATCAATACGGTCGGCGCACCATACCGGCATTCCGACAATTCGTCGACCTTGGCCAGCCCGTCCGCCGAACGGATGACGTACACGTGCTGTTCCTGCTGGTCGGTGGACGTCGGCGCCAAGCGTCCGGCCTCGAGAATCGCGTCCAAGTCGGATTGCGCGACCTGCCGCGCGTCGTATTTCCGGCACGCATACCGCCTGACGATCGCATCATCGAACTCCATGGCAAAATCCCCTTCCATCGTCACCCGACGATTTCGAAGCCCACTATAGGCGCGGAATTATGAGCGAACGCACGCCACACTATGCTGAATATGGGCTGAACCCCCCGCTATCGGCAATTTGCGGTGCGAAAAGGTCGTTTTTCGGCGGGAAAGCGGCAGAAAGGCACCGTGAATTGCGGATAACTCCCGTAAACGCGGCTCTAGCGTGAGCGTGCGGAATCACGCACGACCATGCGGCCCTGCACGGTCTCCAGGCGTGACTGCGGCGGCTCCTCGCCGGCACGCTTAGCCTGGATCTGCTCATAGAGCATGGCGAAGGCGCGTTCGCCCATCTCGTTGAAGTTCTGCCGGTAGCTGGTGAGCGCCGGCTTCCACAGGGGCGCGAACTGGCGGTCGTCGAATCCGACGACGCTCACATCCTCGGGCACGCTGCGGCCCTCCTCGCGCAGGCCGTTGATGACGGCTATGGCGGTCTCGTCGTTGCCGGCGAACACGGCGGTGACGTCATCGCGGCGGCCGAGCGCACGACCGGCCTCGACGGCCTCCTCCAAATCGGAGGACGATACGCGCAGGATCTCGGGAATCGGCGCGCCTGCCTCGGTCAGCGCGTCACGCCAGCCGTTGGTCCGCGTGTTGCCGCTCGGGCCTTCGGCGCGGGCGACGTGGTAGACGGTCCTGTGGCCGAGACCGAGCAGGTATTTCGTCATGTCGCGGCCGCCCTCGCGTTCGGAGTTGATGACCTGGTACGGCCCCTCCCCCGCGTTGCCGCCGACGATGACGACCGGCATGTCGTCGGGGATGTATCGCAGGGCCTCGGCGCCGGCGCGGTCGTATTCGTAGACGATGACACCGGCAGGGTTCGACCCCAGTGTCATCTGCACCATCTGCTGCACGTCGTCGATGTGGTGCTCGCTCAGCGTGGTGACGCCGAACAGGTAGTTCTTCGACTGCGCGCCGCGTTCCACGCCGATGTTGGTCATGTTGGTGGAGAACGTGCCGGAATTGGTGGCGAACACCATGACAGAGTCCATCTCCTTGTTCGCCAGCGCACGGGCGACGATACTCGGCTTGTATCCGAGCAGCTTGATGGCCTGCGCGATGCGCTTGCGCTTCTCCTCGTTCACGTTGGCGGTGCCGTTGAGATACCGGGAGACGGTGGGCGCCGAGACACCCGCCAGTTTGGCGACGTCCTTGATCACCGGCGTGCTGCGTTGCGCATTCCTGGCCATTGGTTGGTCTCCTTGGATGGTTGTGCCGCCTTATGGCAGTTGTACTGCATTGACCGTCGGTATGAAAGTATTTCAGACTTCATGCCGACGGTCACGATGTTGCCTATTATTTCAAGCCTCGATGACATTGCCGCGGCTTGTAATCGATTGCCCGCCTGCTCGGGGTTCCCTTGGCTCCCTCTGATGAGGGAGCTGTCGGAGTCCGACTGAGGGAGAGATGAAGACGGTACATGCCGAGTCCGCTCCGACTACCCCTCAGTCCGGCTTACGCCGGCCAGCTCCCCTGACAAGGGGAGCCGAGGGCGCCGGGGGGGGCGTTCGATCAGCCGGCGAGCGAGGCCTTGAGCGCCGGGGCCACGGAGAGCCGGGTCGAGCAGCGGGATGAGCGTGGCTGAGGTTCCGGCGAGGATCACGAACGCGTGGGCGTAGCAGATCTTGTCGGGCCCGTGCTTGCCGTCCCACGTGATCTCCGGGTACCAGCCGCCGTTGGCGTCGTCGTGCAGGTGGCCGAGCAGGCCCTCCACTGCGGCGTCGACCAGCTCCTCGGAACCGGGGTGGCCGAGCAGCGTGCCCAGCGAGTACACGTGCGCCATGCGGCAGGTGATCCACGTCTGGATGCCATGCGAGGGGTCGGGGCTGCCTTCGTTGTCGAGCCAGGCGGAGCCGCCGCCGGGCGCGGGGAACCTGTGCCCGAAGCCGAGCAGGTTCTCGGTCTCGCGCTTGAGCAGCGCACGGTTCTCGTCCGTGCCGTATTCGTATTTCTTATCCATAAGACGCTCCTGTGCCTTGTATGTCAGTCCAGCGGGTTGGCCTCGAAGCGCACCGGTGGCTCGCCGGCGGCGATGTGCTCGAACTCGGTGAGCACGGAGGCGCCCATGCGGTTGAGGTCGCAGCCCATGGAGCCGGCGATGTGCGGGGTGAGTACCACGTTCGGCAGATCCCACAGCGGCGAGTCGGCGGGCAGCGGCTCCTCCGGGTCGGTCACGTCGAGCACGGCGCGGATGCGGCCGGAGACGAGCTCCTTCTCGAGCGCCTTGTGGTCGATGACGATGCCGCGGGCGGAGTTGAGCAGCAGGGCGCCGTCCTTCATGAGGCCGAGCTCGTGGGCGCCGATCATGCCGGCGGTCTGCGGGATGCCGGGCGTGTGGATGGACACGATGTCGGACTCGCGGAACACGGTGTCGAGGTCGACCTTCTTGGCGCCGTACTGCGCGGCCTCCTCATCGGTGAGGTGGCGGCTCCAGGCGAGCACGTTAAAGTCGAACGGCTTGAGCATCTCCATGAAGTCACGGGCGATCTGCGCGGTGGCGGTCACGATGCCGACTGTCTTGCCGAAGGTGCCGGCGTCGGCGTAGTTGACCTCGCGGTTGATGTAGGCGCGCCTCTCGCCGTACTGATGCTGCGAAAGCGTGTGGTCCTTGCTTTCCAGCAGCGTGACGCCGAGGCAGTATTCGGCCACGGGGATGGAGTTGGCGGCCTGCACGTTGGTGGCGAAGATGCCGCGGTCCTTGGCGATCTTGCGGGCATCGTCGGTCAGGGCCTTGTAGGCGCTGCCCTGGGCGGCGATGATGCCCTTGAGCTTCGGCATGGCGTTGAGCACGTCGGCGGTGATCTGCCCCCAGCCGTACCACAGGTAGTCGGCGTCCTTCATGCGCTCCCGCGCGGCCGAATCGGAGAAGTCGGTGATCTCGGTGTGCCGCTCGATGTTGGCGATCTCGTGCAGGCGCTTCCACATCGGCTCGGTGAGCAGCTGCTCCGGCAGGCCGGGCTTGATGGACATAACGACGTTGAATTTCTCGGACATGACGCTCCTTTGCAGTGTCGGACGTTCTTCACAAAACCGCGCTTAAAATTGGTTTCTTTATTCCAAAACGCCATCTTTCATTGTCAGACAGTATTATATGAAACCGATTTCAAAACTGTAACCGCGACCGACGCCGTTATCGAATCATCGGAACCCGCATTTCCCACACGCGAATGGTCGAGAATCCGCCTCAATCCCGACAATTTGCGCGGGTAAACATCACAGAACGCACGAAGGCACGAGGAAAGTTCAGGAACGCTTCGGCAGAGAATCCCTCAGGATGACGTCGGGCCTGTTCTGCAGGAAGATCAGCCGATGGCCGAGGCCACGGTATTCGTCGTCGCCGAGCATGATGTTGTCGACGGCGGCGCGGCCCATGTCCTGCAGCGGCAGGTGCACGGTGGTCAGCGCCGGGTAGACGTCGGCGGCGTAGGGAATGTCGCCGAAACCGGTGACCCCCATCTGTCTGCCGGGTTCGAGGCCTCCGGCGCGCAGCGCGGTCATGGCGCCAATGGCCATGACGTCATTCAGCGCCACGATGCAGTCCGCGCCCCTGCCGCCGTAGAGCGCCCCCTCCCCCGGCGACAGCAGTCCGTCGCGAAGCATCTGCGCCACGACGGCGAAACCGGTCTCGCGACGGAATCCGCCGCTGGCCACGGCACGCGGGTCGATGTCGACGCCCCCTTCGGAGAGCGCCCTGACCACACCACGGTAGCGCTGCCCGGAGGAACGGTAGCCGTCGTTGCCTTTGAGAATCAGCGGACGCCGGTACCCGGCATCGATCAGCAGCTTGCCGATGGCGTAACCGCCGGCTTCGTTGCCTACGTCGACGGCGGGGAACGGCATATCACGGTCGAGGATGAACACGACGCGCCCGCCGGCGTCGGTGTAGCGTTTCAGCTCCTGCTGGAGGTCCCGTCTCGTACGGTCGTTGACGTTTTCGCTTTCCGAGATGATGATGCCGCGCGGCCGGGAGGCGATGAACCCTCGGATGCGTTCCAATTCCGCGGCGCCGTCGGACGCCACGCCGATGGCGACGTCGACGCCGCGCTCGGAGGCCGCCTTGAGGACGCCCTGCGAGACGCCGGCGAAATACGGGTCGGAGATGTCGGAGACGAGCAGCGCGATGTTCGGGGACACGCCCTTGGCCACGGCCTGCGCATAGGCGTTCGCGCGGTAGTCGAGCCGCCGCGCCGCCGCCACGACCTTCTCATACGAGTCCTTGCGCACCTTGCGCGTGCCGCCGTTGAGCGCACGCGAGGCGGTGGCGATGGAGACGCCCGCCTCCCTGGCCACATCCATAAGCGTCGCGGCCCTGCCCTGATGATCCGTCGTCATCGCCGTCCATCCTCCATATGTCCACAATCCGCCCGCCGCTTCGGGGCAACGTCACGGAAAACGATTGCCGTACCAATGGTGAAGTCTAGCACCCGGCGCCTTCCCCGACTATTATGGAAAACGCTTACCGTATTGATTTTTGGGGAAATCAAAGGAGCGTGTCTCATGAAGACGTCACCGATATCGACGGGCTCGAAGACCCGCATGACCAACCATACGCAGACGCAATCCGTCCGACCGCAACCGACCGCACGGACGCAATCCGCCACCACGCCGGCGCAACCGCCGCAGGCCATGTCCCCGAAGCTCATCGGCTCCATCGTTGCCGTGGGCTCGCTGGCATTCATCGGCATTCTTACGGAGACGGTCATGAACGTGCTGTTTCCAAGGCTCATGGCGATGCTGTCGGTCAATGCGTCGACCATCCAATGGCTGACCACGGGATATCTGCTGGTCGTCTCGGTGACCGTCCCGTTGTCGTCGTTCCTCGACCGCAGGTTCCCCCATCGCGGCATCTTCGTCGTGGCCGTCCTCGCCTCCGTCGCCGGCTGCATGATCATGATTGTCGGCAACGGTTTCCCCATCCTGCTGTGCGCACGCATGCTGCAGGGAATCGGCACCGGCCTCGCGCTGCCGCTGATGTTCAACATCATCCTCGAACAGGCCCCGCAACCCAAGATCGGCATGTTGATGGGAATCGGCACGCTGGTGGTCGGCACGGCCCCGGCGCTCGGACCGGCGTTCGGCGGCTTCGTGGCCGCGCACACGTCCTGGCGGATGATCTTCGTGATTCTGCTGCCGATCATGGCGGCGGCCCTTGCACTCGGTCTGGCCACCATCATCCAGTCCCATCCGACGGGCGCGACACCGTTCGCGACCGCGCAGTTCGTCATGCTGGCCGTAGGGTTCACCGGCCTGATCGTGTTCATCAACCAGGGTGCGGAGACGATCGACGCGTTGCACGACGCGCAGCAGACGACCATGCAGGCGGCGTTGACCGCCCTGGGGCTCGTCTGCGCCGTCGGCACCAGCGAATACCGTCTCGCCACGCAGTCCGGAGCGCGAATCGACTACCTCATCATGGCCATCACGGTCACCATCATCGGCGTGATGTTGGCGCGGGCCCTCCGCCACGCCGACACACAATCGTGATTAATCGTGTGTGATTCACTGCGCAATTCACCGCGCCGGAGCCACGGCGACGGAACCGCGAATCTTCAGCTGCGTGGGCATGGTCACGTCGCGGCCGAGCCCGTCGAGGGCGATCTTGACGGCCATATGGCCCATGTTGCCGAACGGCGCATGCACGGTGGTCATCGGCACGACCAGGTCCTCGGCGAAGGGCATGTCGTCGAAGCCTCCGACCGAGACGTCGGCCGGCACGTTCCTGCCGAGCTTGCGCAACGCGGCGATGGTGTACAACGCCATGGCGTCGGTGACGGCCACGACGGCCGTGCAACCGGGGACCATGGGATAGGCGGCCATGACGTTGGCGATGACGCTGTCGCGGTCGTCGTCGATGGGCACGTTGACGCGGTCGTCATAGGCGATGCCGGCCTCGCCCAGCGCGCGGAGGAACCCGTGGTACCGTGCCGTGAACACGCTGGAGTCGGGTTTCCTGCCGACGAACATGAACGACCGGTGGCCGAGCGAGATCATGTATTTCGTCAGTTCGTACATGCCGCTTTCGTTGGCGTAGTCGACGACGGCGATACGCGGGTCGAGGTCCATGCGGGGACGGGCGATCACCACCACGTCGGTGCCGACCGAGGCGAACCTGTCGACGTAGTCGTTGAGGATGCCGTCGACCGGCGAGCCGATGACGTCGCTGGCGTTGAGCACGACCAGCCGTGACCGCTGGGAGAGCAGGTTGTCGAGGATGGGCTTGGGGTCGTCCCAGTCGCCACCGGTGGATTGCAGGCGGAACGTCATTTTGCGGTCGGCCGCCTCGCGCTCCACGCCGGCGGTCATCTCGCCGTAGGTGCCGCCGTAGATGTGGTCCACGACGAAGGTGACGGAGTTGGGCGGCGTGGTGAGCGCCAGCGCGTGGGCGTTGGGGATGTAGCCGAGCTCCTCGATGACCCTCTGCACCTTGGCCCGCGTGACCTCCGACACCCGGTTGCCACCACGCATCACGCGCGAGACGGTGGCGGTGGAGACGCCCGCCGCCTTGGCGATGTCGCGGATGTTGACGTTGCCGGTTCGGGCGGGACCGGGGCCTCGATGCCGTGCCTCGTCGCCGTCGTACTGCTCATAGCGACCCATTGTCGTCCCTCCCGTTTGGTGTCATAATCGCCGTCGTGACGGCAATCGTCGACGGCGGTCGTCACAGTCGATCGTCGTCCGCGTTGTCGTCATTATCGCGCTGTTGTAGTGTAACTGATTTCCTTTACAAAAAGCGGCGGCATCGGAAGGATTCGATGCCGCCGTATTCAGCAAAATGGTGGTTTGCCGAGACTGTTGTGACATTGCCGTCGGCCGGATCATGGTCGTATCGTGACTTGACCGCGGTCAGATGGCCGTCGTGAGCGGCCGGTGCGCGGACGCGACGTCATCGTCGGCGTCGACGTCGGCTTCGGCCACGTCAGCGACGTCGGCGAGGCCGTGGTCCGCAGCCCACCGCACGGTCTCGTCGGCGAACCGCCGCGGATCCTCCATATGCATGAAGTGGCCGTGATCGGATTCCCACAGCGAAATCTCGACGTCCAGACCGTCCGGATTGCAGTCCCGTTCGTAGCCGCCGCGCGCCTGGCTGGTGTACAAGCCGAGCACGGGCTTCGTGCGGCGTTTCGCCACTTCCGGGGTGTGGCCGCGCAGGCCGAACGACCCGTCCTCCAGATATTCGGAGGAGAAGTAGTCGGCGAGTGCCCGCCCGTTCGTGCGGTCGGCGTCCTTCATGATGATCTGGCGGCTTTCGGTCGGCAGATACGTGGAGAACGCGCCTTGGATGAACGTGTTCATGGCGCCGTGCGGGTCGGCGCGGAACGCGTTGAGAGTGCGTCGCATGTCGGTCACGTCGGCCGGCGAGTCGTCGCCGTTGTATGCGGGGTCGATGACGACCTCCCCGTCGATGAGCTCGGGGTGGTCGGCGTTGACCAGCATGGACAGCTGGCCGCCCATGGAGTGGGCGATGAGCAGGGTGCGGGCGCCGGCCGGGACGTTCTCGCGGATGTATGCGGCCAGGTCCTCGGCCGCGGACGGGATGGTCCAGGGGCCTTCCTGCGCGCGCTCGGCGTGGCCGGGAAGCGTGTAGGCGAGCACCTTCCACGATTCGGGCCAGCGCACCGGCTCCCAGGTCTTCGGGGAGCCTCCCCATCCGTGGACGAGTACGGCGTATGTGGTGATGATGGAAGACATCGGCCGGCTCACCGCTATCTTCATCCAACACTTGTCCATCCGACCCCTCCCTGGTTTGGAACTCTCCTTGGTTTGGAGATATGTAACTAGTTTTAACCGCGAAACACTTAAAGCATGGGGCAGACTCTGGTAATCTGTCAATTCCATTGAAATTTCAGTCGTTTCGCATTTTTCACACTGATATTGTTGCTTTTTCAGACGGTTAACTGATTAGATATCCAGTCGTCAAGCACGCGCTCCGCCACCATCCCGAGCGGAATCGCTTCACCGCACTGTTGTCATCCTGAAAGGAACCAGTCAACCGTACTATTGCCATCCCGAGCGAAGGCCGCAGGCCGGAGTCGAAGGATTCTGCCGCCCAAAAAATCCTTCAAGATCCTTCGGCTCGCTGCGCTCGCTCAGGATGACAGAAGTGACGGCACGGCCCACTCAGGATGACAGAAGTGACGGCACGGCCCACTCAGGATGATAGAGGGGGCAGCGTTGCCCGCCCAGGAGATGGCAGAGCAGAGGTGACAGCTTCGCCCACCCAAGATGACCGAGCAGAGTACCCGAATACACCCACAACCAGTCCAGCGGACCACCCACAAACAATGCAATCGCGAATCATCAAGCACGCCAACTATGTAACCGGATACGCCAACCGTGTGACAGGGCACAGGTGCACCCGGCCACACGCTATCACAATCGTTGCAATTCCAACGTTTTGCATCACACGTGACCCAGTGCACATGCACCCGGTCACATCAGGATGCGTCCGGTCACTACATCAACACCCTTATCACCCTCCCCGCCGGCGGGGGCGATGCGAACTTGAGACAACGCCCACTCAGCAGCACACCAGTCATCCCACCCTTCGTCATGCCGCGTCCGACCGAATCCGCCATCACATCCCGCCCGACCGAATCCACGTCACATTCCCGCCTCTCAATCTCCCACCC
>NZ_JAHBBI010000015.1 GCF_019331695.1 Bifidobacterium pluvialisilvae | reverse complement strand
GTGGAATGGGTGCCTGGGACGCGGCGGGCGGCTACGGTCGGGGCGGGGGAACCGGGATGGCGGCGTGCGGGGATGCGGACGTCTGCGGGTAGGGCGGCTGGGTGGCCGTGCCTTGGGATGCTCCGGGAACCGGGCGGGGGGCGGACGGGGCCGCGGCCGCATACGGGTAGGCCGGTGCGGCAGGCGTGGCCGATGACAGGGATGGAGACGGAGACGACGTGGCGGTTTGCCCTTGCCGAACCGAGGCCGGCGGCACCGGGCGCATGGGCCGCATCGGCTGGGTGGGGTACGTCGGGTTCGGCGCATAGGAGGCCGTCGGCTGCGCAGGTGCGGGCGGCACCGGGCTCGGGGCGGCAACGTACGGCGAGCGCGCCGCGTGTCTGGGCGCCGCGTGACGGCCGCGTGGCGACCCGGCGCCATCGTGGGGCGGCACGGCTCCCGAGCCGTTCCCCACGGCCCACGCGCCTACACCGTCTTCCCGGCGTCCGGCCGACTGCCCGTCATCCCCGCGTTCGTCCATCGCCGACCTACCGACCTTTCCAGTGAACCCACCGTCACTTCACTGTCTGCCACTCTAGCAGTCGGAGCGCTTCCACCGCCGATTTGCTCCGGCCGGAGCCCCTCGATACGTCGAAACCGCCCGATTCCGGCACCGAACCGCGCTCGGCAATTCACGCTGCGTTCATTTTCGGGGGCTCCGGCACCCGAAATCGGCCGTTACCATGAAAGCTGAATGCGAGCGAGGAGTATGCGAGGAGTATTATGACCGACCACCCCACCACCGCCGACACCGCCAACCACGCCGGCACCATCAAAGGGCAGGACGCCCCGCAGGCCCTCTCCAGCGGCGAGTTCCCGACTCCCCCGCGCGGCCGCCTCACCACACGCGAAAAGAAGTGGATTATCTACGACGTCGGCAATTCCGCGTTCGTGCTGCTCTCCACCGCCGTGATCCCCATCTACGCGAAGTCGCTGATGCCGGCCGACGGCAACATCGTTTCGGCCTGGGGCTACGCGCAGACCATCGCCTCGCTGGTCATCGCCCTGCTCATGCCGCTGCTCGGCTCGATCGCCGACGTGCAGGGCATGAAAATCAAGTTCTTCCTCGGCTTCTTTGGCACCGGCGCGGTCATGTGCTGCGCGATGGCGCTGCCGCTCGCCTGGCTGCCGTTCCTCATCGTGTATGTGCTCGCCACCATCGGCCTCAACGGCTCGCTCACGTTCTACGATTCCATGCTCATCGACACCACCACCAACGAGCGCATGGACAAGGTCTCCTCGCACGGCTACGGCTGGGGCTATGTGGGCTCCACCGTCCCGTTCATCGCCTGCATCGCGCTGATCTTCGGCGGTCCGGCGCTGCTCGGCTGGTCCACCGTCGCCTGCACTCGCGCGAGCTTCATCATCACGGCCGTGTGGTGGGTGGCGTTCACCATCCCGCTCATCACCAGCTACCGTCAGGTCCACTACCGCGCCACCCGCGAGCATACGCGAGAGGCCGTGCGCGGCACGTTCACCGAGCTCGCCGGCACGCTGCGCAAGCTCGTACGCAACAAGCCGCTGTGGATGTTCATGGTCGCGTTCTTCTTCTACATCGACGCGGTGAACACGGTCATCTCGATGAGCACGTCGTACGGCACGCAGCTGGGCATCGATTCCACGCAGCTGGTGGTGGCGCTGCTGGTCACGCAGTTCGTGGCGTTCCCGTGCGCGATCATCTACGGTCGCTTGGCCGGCCGCTTCGGCTGCAAGCCGATGATCATGGCCGCCGTGGTGGCGTACATGGGCATCGTGTTCTTCGCCACGTTCTTCCTCAAGGAGGCGTTGGAGTTCTGGATCCTCGCGATCCTCGTCGGCATGTTCCAGGGCGGCATCCAGGCGCTCTCCCGCTCGTACTACGGCAAGATCATCCCCAAGGACCACGCGAACGAGTACTACGGCCTCTACGACATCTTCGGCAAGACGGCGTCGATCCTCGGCACGTTCCTCGTCGCCACGACCACCACCCTCACCGGCAACGCCAGCCTCGGCGTGCTGTCCATCGCAATCCTCCTCGTCGTCGCCTTCGTCTTCCTCACCCTCCAAAAGGACCCGACGAGAAAAGCGTGAACCGCGCGGAACACACTTCGGCGACAGCAAACCGTTCCGCCCACCCCAACATACGGGCCAAAACCCCCGTTCCCGGCGATTTACGGTGCGTTTCGGTCGTTTTTCGCGGCGAAAACGGCGGAAAAGCACCATAATTCCGGATTCCGGGGGCGTCAGACGTCCAACAGTTCGCTGGCGACCATGGTGACGTTGTCGTCGGTCAGGATGCCGTCGACGGACCGTTCGTCGAAGATGGCGTCGACCTGCGCGCGGAACGCCGGATAGATGGGATCCGTCGGCAACGGACTGTGCGAATGGGAGTCCATATAGGCCCGCCATGCGTCGCGCGTGTAATGAATCGGATTGGGGAATCGTTTGATCGTCGGATGATGGAAGAATTCGGCCGTCGTCTCGCGGAAATGCCGTCCGCTGACGCCGACGACCTCGTGCATCTGCTCCGGGGAGAGGCCGTCGGCGGGGATGGCGACGCCGCCGGATTCGCCGCCTCCGATGGTCATCGCCGAATCGAACGACGTGACGTTGTATATCGAAACCAGCAGAAGCCGCCGACCACGGGAGATGCGTCGGCATTCGGCGAGGAACGCGTCGTGGTCGAACCAGTGCAGCGCCTGCGCGCAGACGACGGCGTCGACGCTCGCATCCGACAGATTCGTATGCTCGGCCGACCCGTCCACGACCGTGACGTTCGCGTACGGCCGCGTCGCCTCGGTCAGCGCGGCGCGCATGTCGGCGTCCGGTTCGACGGCGCGCACCTCGTAGCCACGACCGGAGCCGGAGGAGCCAGCGCCGGAGCCGCCGCCGTGACGCGCGCCGTATCGCGCTATCGGCACGGTGAACTTGCCTGTCCCCGCGCCGACGTCGGCGACGACGGCACCGTCCGCAATCATCGAACCGACGTAGCCGATCGTCGCGTCCGGATAGTCGGGTCTTGCGTCGGCGTACGCCTGCGCCTTGCCATGGAACAACGTCTGCTCGCTCATGACTCCCACAGTAGGCCAGGTTCACGAATCCCCCGCCGCACCGTCCATCACCCGTGCCATCCATCGCCGTCCATCGCCAGCATCATCCACACCGTTCATCGCCTGCACCATCCCATCGGTGGGATAATGACGGCATGACTGCATCGCAATGGCATCGCGCGTCGCCCGGCGTCGACGCCGGCTATCTGCAACGGCTCGCCAGGAAGACCGGCCACAATCGCAAGGTGGACATGATCACGGTGGCCGTGTTCCTCGCCGGTTGGACGGCGTTCGTCATCTATACGGTGGCGTACCCGGCCGAACATAATCCGCGGGCGACGCTGCTGACCTTCCTCGCCATCGAGGTCGGACTGATCGCCTGCGCCATATTCATGTGGTTCTCCGCCGGCCGTGATATCGGCGACGTGACGCTGGTCCGGCGGAATCTGACGCGTCTGGTTTCGATGGGGTCGCGTGAACTGGACGCCATGTGCGCGGAGGCGGGCGTTGCAGACCTGCTGCGCTGCCCGGATTACGTCATCCGCGACGAAGCGCGCTCGGCCTTTCATACGACCGAACGTGCGACGTGTCTGATGTGGGCCCCGGCAGTCAACGTTCCGGCGGGATACGGTGAATGCGCGGGATACGGCGGCGCGGACGCCTACGGCGTGCGACGGTTCTCCGTGTATGCGCGGCGGCCGATTGCCGGGGTCGAGGTCGGCGGGTGGCCGATTGTGCGCGTGACCGTGGAGATATACGGCGACCAGGCGCGGTTCGTCCCCGATTTCGGCGTGTCGTACGACGTTTGGCATGGGCATGGCTGGGCGACGAAGCGCAAGGATCCGTCGCTGAGTTTCGGCGCCGGGATGATCGCGCCGCGATACGACCTTGATTTCGGCACCGACCGGTACGGCGGCAACGTTTTCGTACGGTAGGACGGACGCGAGGCGGCGTGCTCGTGCGGCAACATTTCCGCGCGGTAGGCCGGGTGGACCGGTAACATACGGGCCGAAAACCCCGTTCCCGCCGATTTACGGTGCGTTTTGGTCGTTTTTCGCGGCGAAAACGACCTTTTGGCACCGTAAATTGCGGCAAGGGAGTCAGACGGCGGCGGGGACGTCGTCAGCAGCGGCGACCGGCTTGCGGGCGGTGCGGCCGAGCAGCCAGCTGGAAACGAACGCGGACGCGGCGACGGCGAGGCCCACGGGCACAAAGAATGTGATCGGCGCCTCGGTGAGCTCCATGACGAGGCACATGGCCATGAGCGGGGCCTGCTGCGAGGCGGAGAGCAGCGCGGCCGCGCCGATGAGCGCGCATGCCGTAATCGAGTCGGCGGGGAACGCGAGCGTCCACATCAGGCCGAGCATCGCGCCGAGCGTGGCGCCGAGGGCGATGCCGGGCTGCAGCACGCCGCCGGACGCGCCCGACCGGATGGTCAGCAACGTCACGATGGCCTTCACGACGAACGTGACGGCGAGGATGGCGAGCATGAGACCGAGGTGATGAAGGTCGATGCTGGAGACGACGTGCACGGAGGCCGCACCGGGGGCCACGACGGACGCACCGCCCGACGCACCGGAACCCGCCGCACCGCCGAAACCGAGCCCACGCAGCCAGCCGCCGACCGCGTCGTCGCCATTGGCCAGCAGCGTCCACGGCGATGCGGCCGCCGCCACAACCGACTGCACGGCGCCCGATGACGACGCGACGCCAGGGGCCCCCACGAACGTGCTGAATCCGAGTTGCGCGGCGGCGCGCCCGTTGCCCATGACCTGCGGCACGGCGGTGGCGACCACGCCGGTCAATACGCCGGCCAACGGCATCTGCCACAGCAGCCCGAGTGACTGCTTTCCGGCCGGCTTATGCGACTCCGCCCACGACGAGCCACGCCGGAACAGCGCGCCCGCCGCGCCGCACAACGCCCCGCACACCAGCGCGAACAGCATCAGACTCGACGTCTCCCCCGGCTGCATGGCCGTGATGTCGTAGAACGCATGATGGCCTTTGATCAGCGACGCCACGTAGGCCGCGGTCGCCGACATGCCCAGTCCGAACGCGATGGTCTCGATGGAGATGCTGCCGAGCAAAATCTCCGCCGCGAAGAACATACCGGCCAACGGCGCGTCGTAGACGCCGCCGAGGCCGGCGCCCGCCGCCACGGCCACGACCATGCGCCGGTCCGCGCGTTCGAGATGGAAGACGTCGCAGAACCGTTGCGCGAGCATGGCGCCGAGTTCGCGCGGCGCGACCTCGCGGCCGATGGATGCGCCCGACCCGACGATGAAGATCTGCAATACTACGTGCACGACGGTCTGCCACCATGGCATCCGTTCGCCGGCGACGGCCTTCTTGACCGATGGCACCTTCGTGGTCTTGGTGCGGAGGAGATACCAGATGACGGCGGCGATGAACAGGCCGGCCGTCACCGATACGGCCCGGCGAATCCATGGCACGGCGAACGGGCCGGGAATCGACGGCCCTTCGACATAGCCAAGCATCACGTGTTCCACGCCGTAGAGCAGCAGCGTGAGCAGGCCCGCGCCCACGCCGATGATCGCGCCGAGCACGAGGGAGGCGACGACGAGCCATCCGATCCGCCGCCAATCGGTCGACGTAGCGTTATTCGACGCGGCATTATTCGACGCGGTCGATGCGGCATTGCTCGACACGGCATCGTTGGACGCGGCATTACTCAGCTTGGCATCGTCCGACGTGGTTTTCCCCGTGCTCGCCGCCTTCGTCATGCCGTTCTCCTATCGTCACGCTCCCTTTCGCCGTGGATATCCTAGTCCCCACCGTTGCCAATGACGGGCGCAAAATCCCGTTATCGGCGATTGACGGTGCCAAATGGTCGTTTTTCGCTGAAAAAAACGACCATTTGGCACCGTCAATCCGCCCTGTTCACTCGTTCTTATTCGAAATCAGCAGCAGGATGCCGCCGATCAGACTGCAGAACAGCAGATCGCAGATGCCGAACGCCATCGTGTTCGGCTTCGTGCCCTGATAGATGCCCCAGCTGCGAATCGTCATCGGAATCATCCACGCCAGTGGGACGATCAGCCAGCACGTTCCCGCAATGCTGATGATGTTGAAGATGAACGCGACCATACGCAACGTGCGGTCGGAATCGGTCATCGGATATATCGCGCCATTGGTCACAACGCCGGCATACGGCTGCTGCTGGTAGCCGGACTGGCCAGGCTGCTGCCCGTAGCCCGGCTGGTTCGGCTGGCCGTAGCCCGGCTGCGGCCCAGACTGCCCATATCCCATGTTCCCGCCACCGTACGGCGGCTGCTGCGAATCCGGCTGCGCCGGCATCACGTTTTGCGTCCACTGCATTCCATCCCACCAACGCATGCGCGTCGTATCTCCCGAAGGATCGGGATACCATCCGGCCTGAGGCGAGGTCATCATATGCTCCGTTCTCTCCATCGCCGCGCATCCGTCCGCGCGTTCGCTACGAACGTCGCGGACTGCGGCGAATACTGCATCACCTCCACTCTAGCGCCGCGAATGTGACGAGAATAGGCCGTCATTCCATGGCACCGATAACGATTCCGGCGGCGATGCCGCTCGTAGGGCTGGAAACGTATACTGTTCGGGGTCGTTTTCGCCGCCGGCATCATGGGCGGCGGACGCAATCCCTTGAAAAACTTGACGACAGCAGCAAAAGAGAGAACCATGAGCCAATCCGATACCGAGGCTGCGGAGCCTCGATCCGCATCACCGGACGTCACGGCCGACGACGCGGCCGAACACGACGCGTCCGCCGACGCCGGCAACGACGACGGTCATGCCGTCAACCAGAAGCACGCCCTGCACACGAATCTCAAGCGCGGCATGGAGGCGCGGCATCTGCAGATGATCTCGCTCGGCGGTGTCATCGGCACCGGCCTGTTTCTGAGTTCCGGCTATACGATTCAGCAGGCCGGCCCGATCGGCACGATTCTGGCGTACGCGATTGGCGCGGTGATCGTGTATCTGGTCATGCTCACGCTGGGCGAGCTTTCGGTGGCCATGCCGGTGACGGGCTCGTTCCACGTGTATGCGGAGAAGTTCATCGGACCGGGCACGGGATTCGTGGTCGCCATCCAATACTGGCTGACGTGGACGGTGGCACTCGGCTCGGAGTTCACGGCGGCGGGACTGCTTATGCAACGATGGTTCCCGCACACGCCCACGTGGATATGGTCGGCGGCGTGCATCGTGCTGATATTCACGCTGAACGCGCTTTCCGTGCGGTTCTTCGCCGAGGCGGAGTTCTGGTTCGCCTCGATCAAGGTGTTCGCGATCTGCGCGTTCATCCTGATTGGTGCGCTCACGATTTTCGGCTTCATCCCTATGAAGGGGTACACGCATGCGCCGATGTTCGACAACCTGTTCAAGGACGGCATCTTCCCCAACGGGTTCATGCCCGTGTTCGCAACGATTCTGACCGTGAACTTCGCGTTCTCCGGCACCGAGCTCATCGGCGTGACGGCGGGTGAGACGCGTAACCCGGAGAAAGCGGTGCCGAAGGCGATCCACACCACGCTGTGGCGCTTGGTCCTCTTCTTCATCGGTTCGATCGTGGTGATGAGCGCGCTGATTCCGTGGCGTCAGGCGGGCGTGGGCGAAAGCCCGTTCGTGCTTGTGCTCAACTCGGTGGGCATTCCCTATGCGGCCGACATCATGAACTTCGTGGTGCTCACGGCCGTGCTGTCCGCCTCGAACTCCGGCCTGTACGCTTCGACGCGCATGGTGTGGTCGATGGGTCATGAGGGCATGATCCCGCGTTGGTTCGCCAAGACGAACCGTAGTGGCGTGCCGATGCTGGCGTTGTGCGCGGCGATGGCCGGCGGCCTGCTCGCGCTGCTCTCGTCGGTGGTGGCGGCGTCGACCGTGTATCTGGTGTTGGTGGCGCTATCAGGATTGTCGGCTGTGGTGGTGTGGATTGCGATTGCGTACTGCCAGATCGTGTTCCGTAAGCGCTGGATTGCCTCCGGTCATACGGTCGGCGAGCTCAAGTATGCGACGCCCGGCCACCCGTGGACCTCGTGGGGCGCGTTCATCCTGTGCACCGCCTCGTTCCTGCTGGTCTTCTTCGACAAGGAGCAGCGGTTCGCACTTGGGGCCGAGCTGGTGTTCATCGTGTTCTGCTACGCCGCGTATTTTGTGCAGCAGTGGTGGCGCAGAACGCATCCCAAGCGCGAGGTGATGCTCTCGTAGCGGGGCTGGTGGTTTGGGATTCACTCTTTTGCAGCGGAGCCAAAGAGTGAATCCCAAACGCTCATCTTCTCCCATTCCCGTACATGACATTCGGCATATTTCCGGGAAAATCCTGTTCTCTTGAGAATCATTCCCGTTCACTCTTTCCAGCCCCCGCCAAAAGAGTGAACGGAGCAACGCCGCACACGGTCCGCAGGCCCAGACATTCACCACCGGTTCGTAGGCCCGCCCATTGGTTTCGTGGGTCTATCCGATTGGATTTGTGGGTCTACCCGATCGGATTTGTGGGTCCGCTCGTCGGCCTGACCAATCGGATCTGTGGGTCTACCCGATCGGACTCACGGATCCAAACGGTCGGATTTGTGGGTCAGCCCATCGATTTGTGGGTCTAGCCGATTGAATCTATGGGTCTAATCAATTGGATTCGTGGGTCTGACCAATCATGTATCCAGCTTATCGGCCCGCTCATCGGTTTGTGGGTCTAGCTAATCGGATTCGTGGGTCCAAACGGTCGGATTTGTGGGTCAGCCGATTGGATTCGTGGGTCTGGTCAATCATTTTAGCCAGTTTGTGGGTCCCACTCATTCATTAATAGTGGGTGAATCCGTTCATATAGCGGTTTGTGGGTCTACGGCATACACGAGGACCTCAAAAACCTCGTCCTCACGAATCATTAGACCCACTTTTCATTTTTGACAAACTTTTAGACCCACTTTCCGTTCTCTGCAACCTTCTAGACCCACTTTTTGTTTTTGGCAATCGTTCAGACTCACTTTCCGTTGTCGGCGACTCGCGGGACCCACAAACCCAGAAATAAAACAGGGCCATAGCGGATTCCAAGGGCAAAGCGGAGCGTGGACCGCACAGTCGGAGACAACACAGTGAAAGACGCCAAAGTGGGGGACGACAAAGTGAAAGACGACACCGTAGGGGACGACAAAACAGAGGAAGACAAAGAATAGCAGAAGACAAAGAGTAGAGAAGGACAAAATAGAGGATGGCAGCAAGGTGAAAGACGCCAAAGCGGAGGATGTCATCAATGCAGGAAGAGCCATAAGGCCCAGACCGGGATACCGGAATAACGGGATAAACAAAAATCCTCCGAAGCCGAAGCCTCGGAGGATTTTCCCTGTGGAGCTAGGGGGATTCGAACCCCCGACCCCCTCCATGCCATGGAGATGCGCTACCAGCTGCGCCATAGCCCCGTATTCACTTATCTGCGGCAGATGCAAGACCTGCACACATCGTGGGTGATGCAGGAATCGAACCTGCGACCCCTTCCGTGTGAAGGAAGTGCGCTAGCCGCTGCGCCAATCACCCGACGCTCCCGATATCGCTATCGGTTTCACCGAACGAATCGGCTCAGTGGGCGATACAAGATTCGAACTTGTGACCCCTTCCGTGTCAGGGAAGTGCGCTACCTCTGCGCCAACCGCCCGGGTCTGCGAGCGGACAACGGGACTCGAACCCGCGGTCTCGACCTTGGCAAGGTCGCGCTTTACCAACTAAGCTATGTCCGCATGTCGCCGTGAAGCAACGAATGACTACTATACACGAATATTCCAGCTTGTCCAACCGAACCGTCATAAAACCTCGAAAACGCTTGATATTACTGGTATTTATAATAAAAATCCGGGCGTGTCGCGAACGTTATGGGCATACGGCAATATACTGGGAAACGGTCGGCATGACCACACCATAACCAACCCATGGAAGGGGACGAACCCATGTCCACCGGAATCCTGCTGTTTCATCCGAATTATGCGGCATCGAAAATCAACCGTCGACTGATCGACGAGTTGGAAAGCCGTCATCCCGCCGACGTGACCGTGCGCGACGAATACGCGCTCTACCCCGACTTCAAGGTGGACAAGGCCGCCGAACAGGCATTCGTCGAGTCGGTCGACCATCTGGTGCTGGAGTTCCCGTTCTACTGGTACAGCGCGCCGAGGCTCCTGCAGCAGTGGAAGGACACCGTGCTGACGCCCGGCTGGGCGTACGCCGGCGGCACCGCGCTCGACGGCAAGACCGTGCAGCTGGTGGTGACGACCGGGTCGCCGGCGTCGCGCTACCAGACCGACGGCGAATACGGGCACACGATGAAGGAGCTGCTCAGCCCGTTCGAGCTGACCGCGTTCCGCGTGGACCTCACGTGGCGCGAGCCGATTCTCGTACAGAACACGTCGGCCATCACCGAAGAGGAACTGGACGCCGCCGCCAAGGCATACGCCGACGCATTCACGGACTGAGCGTAGTCGTTGTCATCCTAAGCGGAGGCACCTCCTCTCCTGCTGTCATCGTGAACAGAGGCACCTGCCCTCCGTTGTCATCGTGGACGAGGGCGTCTTCTCCTGCTGTCATCGTGAGCGGAGGCATCTCCTCTCCTGCTGTCATCCTGAGCGAAGGCCGCAGGCCGGAGTCGAAGGATCTTGCCCCCTGTCTCGCCGAGATTCTTCGACTCGCTACGCTCGCTCAGAATGACAATGGAGAAGGCGCCTTTACATAGAATGACAAAGGAAGGGGTAGATGCCTTTTTACCCAGGATGACAATGGGGGGGGGTGCCTTTACTCAGAATGACAATGGGGGAAATGCTCCAGCCCCCCCCCCGGCCGGGAAGGCGACCGCGTCACACCTGCACGACGCGGTGGGCGATGCGCATGGTGGAGGCGCGGTGCGAAACCAGCACGATGGCGGCGTCGTGCTCCGAGGCCAGCGTGTTGATGGACTGGAGGATCACGGCCTCGTTGAGCGCGTCGAGACGACTCGTCGGCTCGTCGAAGAGCACGAGTGACGCGTCGCGCAGGAACACGCGGGCCAGGCCGATGCGCTGGCGCTCACCCTCGGAGAGGCGGTCGCCCAGTTCGCCGACGGGGGTGTCGAGGCCGGCGGGGAGCGAGTCGATGAGGTCGAGCACCGATGCCTTGCGGCAGGCCTCGCGCAGTACGGCGTCGGTCGCGGTCGACGCTTGCGGGGTCGAGCCCTGGCTAGCCCCCTCCGGCTGCGGCACGGCGAGAAGCAGGTTCTCGCGAATCGTCCCGTCGAACAGGGCGGTCTCCTGGCTCATCATGGTCTGCACGCGGCGGCGATGATGCGCGTCGACGTCCGGCAGGGGCACGTCGGAGAACCGCACTTCGCCCGACAGCGGATCCCAGTACCGCATGAGCAGTTTGAGCACGGTGGACTTGCCACGGCCGCTCGGACCCTAGATGCCGAGTACGCCGGAACGCGGCACATCGAGCGAGAAGCCGGAGAGCACGGGGACGTCGGCGTCCGGGTAGGCGAACGTCGCCTGGTCGATGGCCATGCCGGTGTAGGCCGGGCGCCGCGTGCCGCGCTCCACCACGG
Organism: Bifidobacterium pluvialisilvae; assembly: GCF_019331695.1. Taxonomy (GTDB): domain Bacteria; phylum Actinomycetota; class Actinomycetes; order Actinomycetales; family Bifidobacteriaceae; genus Galliscardovia; species Galliscardovia pluvialisilvae. Next base: position 34,875 of record NZ_JAHBBI010000015.1, on the reverse strand, counting down.
CCGGCGATTCGTCCATGAGCGCGAACAGGCGGCGTGCGGCGGCGAACGTGTTGGTGAGGTTCGCTGGCAGGGCGCTCAACGCCAGCGTGGGGCCGAAGGAGCTGGCCAGCAGCACCGTGGCCACAATCATCTCGGGAGCAGCCTGCCCCCCGAACAGCATGCCGCAGAAGGCGAGCGCCACGGCCGCCGCGGTGAACACCATCACGAGCACGCCGCCGATGCCGGCGTAATGCCCGTTGATGCGGTTGAGCCGCGCCCGCTGCGCCCACAGGCCACGCGTGCGGGAGACCACGTCGGCCACGCGCGTCTCGCCGCTGCCGAAGCGGATAATCTCGTCCACGCCGCGCAGGCCGTCAAGCACCTGGTCGTCGAGCGCCGAGGAGTCCGTGCGCAACCTAGGGCCGATGTCGCGCACGGCACGGCCGAACAGCGCCGGAATCACCGCCCCTATGACGAGGTGCGCGCACACGAGCAGCAGCGCCATCTGCGGGCTGAGCAGCAGCAACGCCACGGCATACACCACGGTGGTGCTGACGGCGATGACCACCGGCGAGATGGTGTGCGCGAAGAAGATCTCCAGCATCTCGACGTCGGTGGTGATCAGCGCGATGAGATCGCCCTTGCCCTTGGCGTCGAGCTTGGCGGGGGCGAGTCGGCGCAGTGCGGCGAACGCGCGCGACCGGAACAACGCGAGCAGACGGAACGCCACGTTATGGTTCATGAACTGTTCAGCGTAGCGCATGAGGCCGCGAATCAGCGCGCAGACGACCATGCCGGCCACCGACGCGCCCACGCCCATGCCCCACACGGGCTGCCCGAGCGCGGCGAACAGCGCCATCATGCCGAACACCGGCAGGAACGTGGCCGCCAGATGCCCGAGCGCGCCGAACACGCACGCCGCCACCATGAATCCGGAGAGCGGACTGGCCACCTTGAGCAGCCGTGGAATCACCGATTCATGCCGAGAACGCGAGTTGTGGGTGTTTGTTTTGGCAGACCGCCCGTCCGCAGCCGTCGCCGCAGCCGCACCATCGTTGATATTCCGCGGTTTTGACAATCCGCCATCCAACTTCGCCTCTCCATCGGCGGCCGATTCGCCGGATTGAACACCCACAACTCGCGCTTTTTCGGTTGCGGAGACGTTTTCGATGGCCTCCTGCGCCCGGAACAGCCCCGCGTACTCGCCGCCGGCGGCCATGAGCTCGGCGTGGGTGCCCTGTTCGACCACCCGGCCGTGCGAGAACACCGCCACGGCGTCGGCGTCCACCGCGTTGGCCATGCGATGGGTGATCATGATGACGGTCCTGCGATTCGCCAGCTCGTGGATGACGGCGAGGATCCGCGCCTCGCTTTCCGCATCGACGCTGCTGGTGGCCTCGTCGAAGATGTAGACCATGCTGTTGCGCAGCAGCGCGCGGGCGATGGCAATGCGCTGACGCTGGCCGCCGGAGAGATTGGCGGCGTCCTGTTCGATGCGCATGTCGAGCCCGTCCGGCTGCGCGTCCACGAATTCGTCGATGCGGGCGTCATGCAGCGCCTGCCACAGTTCATCGTCGGTGGCATCGGGGCGGGCCATGAGCAGGTTCTCGCGAAGGGTTCCCATGAACAGGTGCGAGCGCGAGGAGACCAGCGTCACGGCCGCGGTGAGCGATTCCGCGGACAGGTCACGCAGTTCGTATTCGGTGTGGTCGTCGCACAGTTCGATGGACCCGGTGTATCCGGTGAGCGTGCCGGCGAGCAGTGCGGCGGCGGTCGACTTGCCCGAGCCGCTGCCTCCCACGATGGCGGTGAGACTGCCGGGCAGCGCCGTGAACGAGATGCCCCGCAACGCGGGCTTGGCGGCATCCCCGTCCCCGTCCGCGCCCTCAGCGCCATCAGCGCCCTCAGCGCCATCGCCGCTCACAGCACCATCGTCATACGCGAACCCGACGTCCCCGAACGAAACCCCGAGGCACGTCTCCCCCGCCACGTCCAGCGCCGCGGTGCCATACGACGGTTCGGGCGCGTCCAGCAGCGCGAAGATGCGTTTGGTGGAGGTCATGCCGTTCATCGCCACGTGGAAGTAGGAGCCGAGCTGCCGCAGCGGGATGAAGAACTCGGCGGAGAGTAGCACGATCAGCAGGCAGCCGCCCCAGTCCAGCGCCCCGTGCGCGGACTGCCACACCGCCATGCCGATGCCCGCGGCCGCACCACCGTATGCCACCACGTCCATGGCGGTGAGCGAGCGCAGTTGTATTTGGAGCACGCGCATGGTCATCACGCGGAACTCCTCGGCCTTGGCATCCATGTCGCGTGCGGCACGCCCGTCCGCGTCGAAGGTCTTGAGCGTCTCCAGTCCCTGGAGATTATCGAGGAACGCGGCGCCCATGTCGGTGTATTTGCCCCAGTATTTCTTGAACACGCGGGCGGCGCGCATGGCCACGAGCCCCACGATCACCACGATGAGCGGAGCGCAGACGAGCAGCACCACGGCCGCCGGCCAGTTCACCGGCAGCAGCACCACGAACAGGGTGAGCGGCGCCAGCACCGCGTAGAACAGCTGCGGCAGGAACAGTTCGAAGAAGCTTTGGATCTGTTCGACGCCCTCGCCGGCCGACTGCACCACGTCCGCGGTCTTCACCCGGCTGGAATACGACGGTCCAAGCCGCAGCATCTTGCGGTAGAGGCGTTCGCGCAACGCGAGCTTCACCCGTTCGGCGGCCTCGAATCCGAGCCGTGTCGAAGCGCGCGTGGCCGCATACCGCACAATCAGCACCGCCACGAATACGCCCGCGTATATGACCGCGCGCCGCCGCAGATCGCCGGTGAACAGCGTGACGCCGCCGGAGAACGCGGCCGCCGCATCGGACAGCAGCATGGTCACCGTGATCATGAACACGACGTTGGCGAGCAGGCTCACCCACATCAACGCCACCTTGCCCGCGACCAGACGGCCGATTCCCGGCGCCAGTGCGAACAGTCGTTTGTCGAACATCGTCCATCCCATCATTGCCGTATGAATACGTGATTAATCGCCGACCACACTAACAATGAACGACAGGCTTGTCTAGGAATTTTTTTGTGAGATTGAACAGCGACGCGCATGCGCCCCTCCGTCATCCAGGGGCGACGACATGCGTCCCTCCGTCATCCAGAACGACGCGCATGCACTTCCCCCTGTCATCCAAGGCGACGCGCATGCACCACCCCCTGTCATCCAAGGCGACGCGCATGTACCTCCCCCTGTCATCCTGAGCGGAGGGCGAAGCCCGGAGTCGAAGGATCTCGAACGGTTCCATACGAGGCGTTCATAAGATCCTTCGACTCGCTGCGCTCGCTCAGGATGACAATAGGGGGAACGCTCGCCCAGAACGACAGTAGGGGAAACGCCCGCCCAGGACGACAGTAGGGAAACGCTCGCCCAGGATAACAGTAAGGAAGAACGCTCACTCAGCTGCTGCTGGAGGAGCTACTGCTGGAGCCCGAGCCGCTGTTCGAACCGCTGGACCCACTAGACCCGTTCGACCCACTGGAACCGCTGGAACCGTTCGAGCTGCTGCCCGAATCCGAGCCCGAACCGCTGCCCTGCTGGCCGCCGGGGCCGCCCTGGCCGTTGCCGCTCGGCGGCTGGCCCATGTTGCCGCCGCCCTGCTGCATCTGCTGCTGGCCGCCCGAGGCGCCGCCCGTGAAGTGCGTCACGGCCAATGCGCCACCCGCACCGCCGACGAGCCCGCATACGAGCGCCAGCGCGGCGAGGATGCCCCACGTCTTGCCCGACAGTCGCCCGACGCCGACGGCCGCGGTACCGGCGCCGACGTTCCGCCCCATACCGTCATGATGATGCGACCCCGCCTTCCGGCCGGCGTCACCCCTGCCGCCGGAACCGTTTCCGCCGGATTCGCCGAACCCGCCGGAGCGACCGTCATCGCCGTCGCCGGTGTCGGAATCGGGCTTGCGCGGAGGCAACGCCACCGTCACGCCGCCCGCATACCCCGCACCCGCACCAGCAGCACCAGCACCCGCACCAGCACCCGCGCCGTTCGCCGTGCCGGAACCGCCGCCATAGCCATACGGGGATGAGCCGCCGCCTTCCTGCCTCATGACCGCCGTGGAGTCACGTCCCGTCGACTGCGCCGTCCGCATCGTCCCGGACGTCCGCTCCGCCTGCACCGTACGCATCGCCTCGTCATCTTCGCCGGCCACGTGCCGCCCGGTCACCCGCGCCCTCGCACCAAAACCGGAGCCGAAGCCCGCGCCGGAGCCGGAGCCACCTGCCGACTCCCATCCTCCGAGCCGGTGTTTCACCGACGACATGATGTGCGTGAGCGAGAGCGTCCTGCCGTTCATGCCGATGCTGCCCTGCCTGATGGGCACGAACGTCATCGCGTTCAAAGCCGCCGTGGCCGTGCTCACCGCTGCCGTACCCGTGTTCGTCATCGTGTTCATGGTTGCCGTTGTCATGGCTGTCTCCTTAGCAAATTGTCTGTGATTGTTCGTTATGACCTGATTGTTCTGATCGTTGATCGTTCCCTATAGTCCGATGGTTCCCTATAGTCCGGTGGTTCTTGCAATCGCTGCGGTCTGGCCGTCTCACGACCGCCCTACCGACCCGACCGCCCACGACCGCCCTTGACGGCCCCGCGACCGTCGCCTGTTTCGCGTGGCCCTTACATGCCCCACGTGGTCGTGGTGTTGAACTGCTTGTCGAAGGATGACCTGTCGACCGCGTCGTCCGAGAGTTTCGTGTCGCTGCCGGCGTTCACGGTGGTGGAGTACGCGCCTGTCACGGTGACGGTCACCCCGCCGCTGCCGGTCACCACGGTTCTGCCGCCGGCCACGATGGTCACGCTGCGTCCGCTGGAGTCCACCACACGTCCGCCCGACGCCACGTTGAGTGTGGAGATGGTGGTGTCGCCGGTCACCGTCCATGTGGAGGTGCCGTCCACGTTCACGGCAATGGGCGCGTCGCTCACGGGCGTGGACCCCGAAGCCCCCGTGGACTCCGAAGCCGCCGAGGCATTGTCGACGATCTTCGCTTTCCCGCTCCACGTCGACCCGTCGAGCAGATACAGGTTCACCGTGGATATGGTGTCGGCGGTCACGTCGCCTTCGAGCTGCTGCCCGCGGCCGGTGAAGTTCACGGTGGCGCCGTTCGATCCGGCCTGCCCCCACTTGTTGGAATCGTTGCCGGACGCGTTGATGAGCGTGGCCTTGGCTGTGTCGAAGTCGAGCGTGGTGTTGCTGAGCACCACGTCGGCGGTCGTGTTGGTGAAGTAGAACATCGATCCGGATTGGATGGCGGATTTCAGCGTGGAGTCTTTGGCTTGGAATGTGGCGTGCTCGCCGGTGCTGGCTTCCGCGTCGCCGGAGGTGGACTGGTAGATGATCACGCCGTTGGCGATGGGGTCGGATGCGGTTTTCGACGTGATGGTGCTTTCGAGCGTGGAGTCGCTGATGAGGATGGTGTTCAGCCCTTCCATGCCGGCGATCTGGCTGCCGTCCGCGGTACCGTTCACGCCGTTGACCTGCACGTCGCCGGTGGAGTAGAGCAGCGGCGACCCCGATCCGGAGGTTTTCAGCGTGGATCCGGTGAGGGAGACCGTTCCGCCGCCGCGGTCTGTGGCCACGGTCGCGCTGTGGTCGCCGTCTGTGGTGGCGTCGATGGCGTTGGCGAGGATGGTGCCGCCGTAGGTGGCGTCCAGGGCGCGTGAGTTGTCGGACGTCGTGGAGATGGTTGTGTCGTTGGCGAGCACGGTGGCGGAGTCGGTGGCGAAGATGCCGTTCGATCCGGAGCTTGTGGCGCGTATCGTGCTGCCGGAGACGATGGCCTTGGATTGTTTGCCGACGGCGAGCAGCACGGAGTTGGTGCCGTAGAAGTTGTCGTTGTCGTCGTTGCTGCCGTCGCCGGATTTGTTGAGTGTGGCGCCATCGAGGGTGAGCGTGCCGCCGTTTTGCGCGAGCGCCGCGTTCTGGTCGGCCTTGGTGGAGGTTACGGTCGTGCCGGATGTTTTTTCGGTGCTGTCCGCGGTGAGTGTTGCGGAATACGATCCGTTGTAGTCGTAGCTCATGGTGTTCGCCCCGCCGGCGCCGCCGGGTGCGCCGCCTGCGGCTGACGGCCCCGAGAGGCGTCCGAGCAGCATTACGCCGGCCGCTCCGGTGCCGAGGCCTCCTGCGAGGGATACCGCGGCCACGATGGCAACGAGTCTTTTCGTCGCCACGCCCGGGCCTGCCGCGGCTGGTCGTGTCGCGGCGCGTGGCGTCGGTCTGTGCGTCGTCATAATCATCCTTTCGTCGGGATGATCTCATTGAACGACGCGTACCATGGCATGGACTTGGGCGGCCCGTAAGACCGCCTTCGTCTTCATGAAATTATTGTTGAATGTCGCCTTAACGATTGCTGGATTCGTCGGCGTCGGATGCGGTCGTGGCCATGTCGTCGTCGGTATTGCCGGCCGTGTCGTCCTGCTGCATGCGTTCGAGTTCGGTCTGGAGCAGGGTGACCTCGTGTTCCAGCTCCTCGATGCGTCGCACCTGCTGGGCGATCAGCAGGTCACGCAGGTCGCGGCGTCCGGAGCGTACGTGCAGTTTGGGCGCGAACGATGATTCGGCGGTCTCCTCATTGGCGTGGTTCTCGGGGGCCGGGGATTCCTCCCCTTTGCCGTGCGTGGGCATCGGGACGCGTGAGGGCTGTGTGTTCTCCGGATGCATGATGGAGTCGTCAGACAGCATTCCGCGCCAGCGGGCGATGCATCGTTCGATGCGCTTGTATCCTATGAGCGAGGAGTCCAATCCGGCGTCGCGGAAGATTTTCGCCGGGGATTCGCCGGCACCGTATCGTCTCATGCACTCGCGTTTGAACGCTTCCGTATAGCGGATGCGGCCGTTGGACACGCGGGCTACGGCACGCAGGGAGCGGAGATACGTGATCTCGTCGTTTGTGAATTCGTTGTCTGTCATAGCTGACTTCCTGTACCAGATATCCGATGCCGATAACGAAGCGTGGTGCCCTCCACCATACCGGTGGACGACACCACGCTTTGCTATATCACACGATTACCGTTGCGACCAGTCTCAGGCGCGCAGAGCGGAACCCGCGCGACGGGACTTGCCGTACACCGCGGCGGCGGCACCGGCAAGCACGACGCCCAAGGCGACGAACATCGCGATGCCAGCGGCACCGGTCTTCGGCAGCTCGGTGAGCGACTTGACGTTGGTCACCTTGGCAATCTTGAAGTCCTTATCGCCGGGCAGAGTCGAATCCTTGACCAGACCGAACTTGGTGGTCTCGGTGAAGGAAACGTCCTTCTTGTAGTCGTGAGTGGCATCGTTCTGCACATTGACGGTGAAGGTAGGCTTCACGCTCTGGAGGAAGCCGTTGGGGGCCTTGGTCTCGATGACGGTGTACGTGCCAGGAGCCACACCCTTGATGTCGACGAAACCATTGGAACCATACTCGCCGGAGGCGAACTTAGTGGCATCGCTCTCATTGTCGACGAAAGTCCAGTTGAAGCCGTCCGCCTTGAGGTACTTGCTGTCGGCGTTCTTCACGACGAATTCAGCGCCATTCACCGGATTGTCATCAGCGTCGATCTTCTGGAACTGGAATTCGGCAGAGTACAGGGTGACGGTGTTGCCGTCGACCTTGGCGTCGTCATGCTGCACGTAGACGCTGTTCTGAACCTGATAGCCGCTAGTGATGGAGGAGTTAACCTTCACGGAGTACGTAACGGTGATGGTGGAACCAATTTCAAGGTTCAGCACGGAGTTGGAGAGGTTGATGTCAAGCGGGGTATTCTCGCTCTTGGCGTTACCGGAAACCGTGTAGTCGGCACCCTTGGTCAGAACCGTTGCTTCCTTGGCACCCTTCTTGGTGGCGGTGACGGTCAGAGCCGGGTCATCGAGAATGTCAAGGCTCTCGTTGGTGGCCGTGTAGTCCTTGATGTGGTAGTCGAAGGCGGTCACACCGGTGGTGTTCGGAACCTTGGCGGTCAGCGTGAACTTCACGGTGTCGCCGGTGTAGACGGCGGTCTTGTCGGCGGTCTTGACCGGGGCGGGCAGGGTGATCGGCTTGACGTCGACCTCACCGAGCGCAGCGTTGGCGAAGCTCTTGCCGGCGACCTTGGTGCCGACGAGCATCGGAATGGACTTGGCACCGTCGGTCACGTCCTTGATGACGTAAACACCAGGCGTGAGGTTGTCGAACGTGGCAACGCCGTTCGCACCCGTGGCAGTGAGCGTGGAGCCGGCGAACACGTCGGGGTTGGTGGAGGAGACCAAGTTGGTCACGAAATTGCGCAGGGTGCCAGACCACTGCGGAGTGGCATCGCTGCCGCTGTCAAGGAAGTTCTTGGCAACGTAGCCAGCCGGATTGTCAGCGTACACTGCGTCCTTCGCCCAGTTGGCGTCGGTCGCGTTCAGCGCCTTGGAGACGGCGGGCTTAACAGCGTCGGGCGTGTTCACGGAAACGTTCTTCAGGTTGCCGCTCGCGTCCTGAGTGGCGTTGTCGTACGCGCCGATGAGCACGGCCTGGAACGTGTGACCGTTGACAGCATCGCCCTTGACTTCGATGTTCTGCGGCACGGTGACATCCAGTGTGTCACCATCAGCCGCGTTGGCGGTGGCGCCGAAGGCCATGCCGCCCAAGAGGGTCGCCGCAGCCGCGACGCCCGCGAAAAGCTTCTTCAACTTCATAAGAAACTCCTCTTCCTTTCATTACTGTTGTTCTGCAACTACGGAAGCGGCAGCCGCACCGGCTTCCGCAGTCCGCAAATCTTGATTTATGGGAGGCGCCGCTCTGCGCTACAAATCAGGCACCTCCCCGTCAGGCCCTTGGCAGTGGGCTTCGTCCCCTCGCATGAGGGGAGCCGAAGCCACTGCCGGAAGCCTCAGACCTCCATCCGGGTCCTGCGCCACACCGTGTAGGCGGCACCGGCCAGCGCCAGCATCACACCCGAGGCGATGAGCCAGGCACGCCCCGTCGTGCCACCGGTCACCGGCAGCGCGGACAGCAGCAGGTAATGTGTGAACACACCGGTTTTGTCGGCCATGAGTTTCGCGGGCGAGACGACGGTACCGTTGTCGTCATTCACCTGACTGACCTTCGCAGTGGCAGTGAGGTTGCCATCAGTACCGGTGGCCACAGTGACCACCACCTGATATACAGCCTGGGACCGCGTAATATCGTGGTTCACCTGCGCGGACTCGTTGATGCGGTACGTGTAGGTGCCCGCTTCCGAGTAGGTGATGTCGCCGAACGAATGCGCGTTCTTATCCGTCACGATGATGGAAGTATTGCATTCCGGGATGTTGTAGTCCGCCGGCATGGGCTGGCAATCACCTGCAGCACGGGACTTGCCGGTAACAGACGCCTTACCGTTGAGCACGTAGGTGAACGAATCGGCGGGGTTGGTCTTCCATTCACGCCCCACGATGACGGCACGAGCCTTGAAGAACTCGGCAGCAGGCAACGTGACTGAAGCCGGGGCGTTCGTGATGGTGACAGTGGCGTCCTTGTAGCCGCTCAGATCGGCATGGCCGCCATCCGGTGAATAGGTGACCTTGTATTCCTTCACCTTGCTGGCGTCACCGTCGACCGCGGTTTCGACCACCTGGTAGTAGCCGGCCTTGAGATCGGTGAACGATGCCGTCCAGCCATCAGCCTGCAGCGTCTTCGTCTGACCAGTCGGCTGGCACGTTGCGTAGGTCTTGTCGGTGCAGCTGTTCAGGGAGACGGTCACGCTATTGGCCTTGGTGGCACCATCGGCCCATTCCTTCTTCACATCGATCTTCATCGTCTTGGGCGTGACAACCCACGTGCCGTGCACGGATTCGTTGGGCTTGACGGAGGTCGTAGCGGTATACACGCCGTTCTGCAACTGAGCCTTCGGAGGATTGTTAGAGCACGCGCCGTCGCAGGAGAACGTCACATCGTAGTTATCCCAATTGGAAACACCGCTCAGGGTGAACGTGACGTCCTTCGACTCGTTGCCTTTGGCCAGAATGGCAAGGGTGCCACTGGTCGTGGTTTCTCCGGCGGAAGCCTGAGTCGACTCCTGGTTCTGCTGGTTGTTCGTTTCCTCCACCTTGGCAGTGAACGCATTATTCGCGTTGTTGTCCACACTGACGGTGGTCAACGCCGAGGCGAACATGACGCCGAACACGGCACCCTGACGGGAACCGGGATCATTGTCCTTCAGCGTGATGGACACCTCAGTCGGGTTGTTCGTCTGGTACAGGCGAATGCCCATAAGCGTATTCTTATCCTCACCGTTACCGGTGCAGGTCACGCTGGTCGATCCCACACCCGAAGGCGTGCACAGGCCCCATCCATTTCCGGCAGATGCCGGATACTGGGCCAGCTGGGTAAGCGGTGCGCTGGAACCATAGCTGATCGATTCACCGACCGCGGTACTCTCACCATCGCCGAGGATAAGGGAGTAATCACTGTCGGTCACACGTGCGCCGTTCCTCAACAGCTGAACGTTCGTCAACGTAATGGTGGAAGTCGCGTTGTATGCGCTGTCACCGCTCTTCTGGTACAGCACAGGCTTGCCTCCGACACCGGGGTACAGTTCCTCGCCGAAGACGGAATGACCATTCTCGTCATCCCACACCGGGGCCGCAGCTGCAACAACGTCGCGACCCTTCGGAGACGAGTAGGTGGCCGTGAAGGACAGCGACAGACCACCGGCCAGCGGCACCGTCATCTGCTGGCCACCGTACTCAGCCTCATTCTGGTTGAAGCCGGACATATCCAGCCAGCACACATGCTTCAGACCACTGTCATCAGTGGCATAGGAGCAGTTTCCGGCCGCACGGGCGGCGAGCGTGGTCGCGGGGGCCGGGACGGCGCGGACCTGCTTGTCGGGGGTCGGGGACGGGGACGGCGTCGCCTCGTTGGTGGTGCCGTTCGTCGGCGTCGAGGATCCGTTGGTTCCGGACGTGGCCGAATCCTTCGCGGCTCCGTTGTTCGTTGCGGCGTCCGTAGTGCCCTTGGTCTCGGCGTCCGGAGTCTGGGCCGGTGTGGTCGACGTGGTTTCCGCAGTCGGCGCCTCGTTCGCCGTGGCGGCGACGGCGGTGCCGGTCACCGCCATCGTGCCCAAGACCGCGAGCGCAGACAGTGCGGCGGCCACGCGCGCGACTATTCCCCCTTTGCGCTTCGGGTTGTCATGCTGTTTCATAATCCCGCTCTTTTCTCAAGCCTGTGTTCCCTGGCACCCCTCATGCGTAATTCCACCACACGATAGTGCCTACAGAATCGGCATAATACCAACGAAAAAGCGGGCTTTACATGCCCCTTTGATACCCTCCAGAGTTTACCGATGCCCCTCGTATACCCACAGTCAAACGCTTTTCGCAACCCATCGAGACCACTACCCCCCAGTAGGGGAATTACCCCAAGAATTCACCCCTGCATGGACAACACGCCGAGGAGGGGAATCAATCCCCCGCCATCACCGGACGGCCGAACCGTCCGCAAAGGAGACCGCCCCGTCCCCTCATACATGACTCGGCCAAGACCCCGAGGCCGCGTATACAACACGTATATATAGGTGCATGCATCGCGTATACACAGACGTATACACAGATACGCAGATACCGGCGAATTCGAGACGGCGTCACGAACGAGGCCGGACCGCGCCGATGCGATCCACCCGCCCACGATAATTCGCCGTGTTCACCGCATATTAACGTCGTTCGCCGGTTTCACCGCAAACAAGCGCTTGCACACCCTGTTTCGCGGTGAAATCAGCGAACGACCGAAAAAGGCCCCACGGCTGTGCGATCACGTCTGATAGGCCTACAATCCCCGTCAGTTATGCCTTCGGCAAGGAGACGACTCTCCAATGCCGAAGAAGGTGTTACACTTACAAGTGAAAGTTTTAGTTTAAAAACAATCCATCGCACACGAGGGGAGGAAATTTTGGAAGTATTGAACCGCGATAAGGAGTTGACGATTCTCGTAGACGATGCAACCCGGAGAAACGTCGCGCAAACGGTGAATGATGTGCAAGACGTTCGTTCGGAGCTTGCTTTACTGGCTCACGGCGAAAAAATCGAACTGCCCAAAGATGTCTCCTCCATAGTGATGAGTGTGCTGGAAAGCCTTGGAAAGGGTTCACGGGTCGTTATCTCTACTACGCCGCGCGAACTGCGCACAACCGCCGCCGCGGAAATGCTCGGCATCTCTCGCCCGACTCTGCTCAAAATGGTGAGAGACGGCGAAATTCCCTCATACAAGGTCGGCGCGCATCATCGCTTCCGCCTCAACGACATTCTCGAGTACCGCACTAGGCAGCAGCGAATCAAGCGCAAGAAGTTCCTGCAAATGCGAGATTCTCTCGACGAGCTGAACTAAGTCCGCGTAGCATTGCTGCCATTGACGGCATTCAAACAGCGGAGGACATATGGAACGGGTTTTCGTTGATGCGAATATCCTGTATTCTCGTACGGTTCGAGATTGGCTATACGCATTATCCACTAGCGAGATCCAAGTATTCAAACTGTTCTCCAGCGAGGATGTATTCGCCGAAGTCATCTATGAATTCCGCAGAAAGAACCCCCAACGTTCAGGCGACAGCATAACAGGCATTGTCAATGATTTCTGTTAGATCATGCTCCCAGCGGAGCTTCTACAGGACATCGAACGCTCCAATACCCATGGACTGCAGGGTAAAAGCATCAGAATACATCGTTGTCCATCACAATTGGACGATTTGGATGGACAACGATGATTTATCGGCAAAAATGCAACATGGTCCATCACAAACCATGAGTCAGGGAAGTACAATCATTGCAATCATGCGGTTTTGATTGGTTCATTATTCAGACGCCGATGGACTACTCCGCGAATCGCATAAAAAACGCCGTGGTCCATGGAAAAATCGCCTTTCCCCATGGACCACGGCGAAAAATCACATAAACACAGACCGGTCCACCAGCGAACGACCGAAAAAGACCCCATGGCCGCGCAACCGCGCGGCGACCGCGGACCGACTACCTGCGGCCGTCGCGTCCACGACCGCTGCGGTCGGTACGCTCACGGCACGTCTGGCCAAGACGACGCGACAACGCAATCGGGTCGAGCAATTCGTCGAGCTTGGCGGCGGGAATCCGCGTACGCTCGCCGGCCACCTCACGCACAGTACGGCCGCTCTCCTCGGCCTCCTTCGCAATCGTCATCGCGTCCTCATATCCCAACGCCTCGTTCAGCGACGCGGCGATCGACGGCGTCGACTCGGCATAATGCCGGCCAATCTCCGCATTGATGGTGATGCCGTTCACGCACTCCTCACGGAACACGTCCATCGCACGCGAAATCAGCTCCATGCCGCTCAACAGCGCATGGATGATCACCGGATCGAACGCGTTGAGCTGCAACTGCCCCTCCGCAGCCGCCCACTGCACGGTCGTATCCATGCCGAAAATGGAGAACACGCACTGGTTCACGCATTCGGGCACCACCGGATTCACCTTGCCCGGCATGATGCTCGACCCGGCCTGCCGCGCCGGCACATTAATATCGTTGAATCCGGCGTTCGGACCCGAATTCAGCAGTCGCAGATCGTCGGCCGCCTTCTTCAAATGGATGGCGAGGTTCTTCACCGCCGACGACACGGCCACATACACGCTCATATCGGTCACGGCGGCCACCGGATCCGGCGCCGCCGTAATCGGCAGACCGGTCATCTGCGCAAGATGACGGACCGCCGACGCACGGAACTCCGGATTCGCGCAAATACCCGTGCCGATGGCCGTCGCACCAAGATTCACCACGGCCAGACGCGGCACCAACGCCTCGAACGCGGCGATGTCGGACTTGAGAAAACTCGCGAACGCATGGAACTCCTGACCATACGTCATCGGCACCGCATCCTGCAACTGGGTGCGGCCCACGGTCACATCATTGATATGACGGTCGGCGAGACGATGGAACGCGCGCGCGAGCTTGTCGGTCGACTGCGCCAACGGGCCGAGCACATCGATCAACGCCAGGCGGCAGGCCGCCGGATACGTGTCGTTCGTCGACTGGGACTTGTTGACGTCATCATTCGGATGGATGAACTCGTAATCGCCTTTCTTATGGCCGGCCAATTCCAACGCGCGGTTGGCGATCACCTCGTTCACGTTCATGTTCGTGCTCGTGCCGGCCCCGCCCTGGAACACGTCGACGGGGAACTGGTCCATCCAACGCCCGTTCTCGATCTCCATGCACGCCTGACGGATGGCGCCCGCCTGCACGCCGGGGATGAGACCAAGCTCCTCGTTGGCCGTGGCGCACGCCTTCTTTATCGTGGCATACGCCTTGATGAGCTGCGGATGCGTGGAATCGGGAATGTTGGAGACCTGGAAGTTCTCCATGGCACGCGCGGTATGGATGCCCCAATACGCCTTCGCCGGCACCTCGAACGTGCCGATGCAGTCGTGCTCCGTGCGCGTGGCGGTGTCGCGATGGGTTTTCCGGGTGATTTTCGTCGCATGCCTGGCCATGAAGGAATCCCTCCCACTGAAACTCCCATTGAAAAACTGTCCGTCACTATCATGGCGGCTTGCTCGACAAAACGTCAAACATCAGCCGAAAGCTTAGCGGGAGGGGGTTGGCTGGGCGGTTCCTGTCATCCTGAGCGAAGGCCGGCCTCCCATTGTCATCCTGAGCGAAGGCCGGAGGCCGGAGTCGAAGGATCCTGAACGCACACAGAGATCCTTCGACTCGCTCCGCTCGCTCAGGATGACAGTAGGAAAAAACCGCTCGTCCAGAATGACAGTAAGAAAGACCGACCGCCCAGGACGACGGCGGGAGGAATCCGCCCCGGTCGCCGCTGCGGCTAGCCGACGAAGTGGGTGACGAAGTTGGCGGTCGTGGGCTCGCGCTCCTCGGTGAGCAGCGTGGCGTCGGACGCGTGGCCGAGCGTCATGGCCGAGACGGGCACGTAGCCCTCGTCCACGCCGAGCTCGGCGAACAATTCGGGATGCGACTGCAGCGCCTTGATGACGCCGAGGATGTAGCCGCTGCCGAGGCCGAGGTCCGTGGCCGCGAGCGCCATGTTCTCGATGATGCCGGCGGCGTTGCAGTATGCGGTGCCGCGTTCGATGCCGGATTCCTCGCCGGAGAGGAGGATGAGCACGGGCGCCTTGTACGTGGGCCCGGTGCCCATGCGGCCGGCGTTGGGGCCGGCGAGCGCGTCGATCTTGTCGATTTTCGCACGGTCGGTGATGACGGAGATTTCGATGGCCTCATAATCGTGCATGCCGATGGGAGCCGCGTTGGCCGCTTCGAGAATGGTCTGGATCTGCTCGCGGGTCACCGGTTCGTCCGTGAATTCGCGGCATGTCTTACGTGTTCTGATCACCTGCATCATGTTCATGGCAACCTCCTGGATGCTCGGGATGCGTAACGTCGGCGTCGATGCCGACCTATCGCCCATTGTAGGCGGACCGGCCGCGACTTCACCGGATGCGAAACCACGCGTCTCGGCTGAAAAGAGTTCTGTCATCCTGAGCGGCAGGCCAGCCACCTTCCATTGTCATCCTGAGCGGAGGCCGATTACCTCCCATTGTCATCCTGAGCGAAGGACGCCTCCTCTATTGTCATCCTGAGCGAAGGCCGTAGGCCGGAGTCGAAGGATCTTGAACGCCCGTAGAGATCCTTCGACTCGCTCCGCTCGCTCAGGATGACAGAAGCGAGAGACCGCTCGCTCGGGTTGGCAGTGGAAGCCGCTCGCTCAGGATGACAGAAGCGAGAGACCGCTCGCTCAGGATGACAACAGAAAAGACCACGCGTCTCAAGCGGTCGGCCCCCGCCGGCGGGGGCTGGCTCGGCGCAGCCGAGACTGGGGGTGGTGAGACATCGCATCTCGGCAACCGGCTCCCCTCAGAGCGGGGAGCCGGTTGGGCGCATGATTACAGGGCGAAGTGGGTCCAGCGGCCGGCGCACATGGTGGCGGCGACGGGCATGGTCCGCAGTTCGGCGGCGGAGTAGGCGGCGTACGGGTCCTTGTCGAGCAGGACGAGGTCACCGGGATCGCCGACCGCTATCTCGGTGCCGTTGCCGAAGGTGGACGCCTCCAGGGCGGTGCGGATGCCGAGTCGCTGTTCGGGCTGGTAGGGGTCGCGTTCGCTGTCGGTGCGGTAGACGGCCGCGGCCATGGCCACCCACGGGTCGAGCACGGCGACGGGCGCGTCGGAGCCGAAGCGCAGCGGCACGCCGGCGTCATACAGCGTGCGGTACGGGAACGGGATGGCCGACGTGTTGGCCCAGTAGCGGGTGACGACGTCGCGGTCGTCCACGGCATGCTGCGGCTGCACGCTGGCCACGAGTCCGAGCTCCTTGAACCGTGCGACGTCGCCGGGCTTGAGCAGCTGCGCGTGTTCGATGGAGCCGGTGGCGCCCGTATGCTCGAACGCGTCCAGCACCACGGTGTTCGCCTCGTCGCCGATGGCGTGGCAGGCCACGTCGAATCCGTTGGCCCGCGCGATGGTCATATAGTGCTCGATCTGCTCGGGACTGTAGCTGAGCACGCCACGCGTCTCCGGCGTAATCGACGAATACGGTTCGGAACAGTAGGCGGAACGGGTGTTGAGCGAGCCGTCGGAGATGAGCTTCATCGTGGTCACGCGGCCGAGGCCGTCGCTGCCTTCGATCTCCGCACCGCCATGCCAACCGGCCGCGACGGCGTCCTCGATGCGTTCCGGATACACGCCCACGCGCACACGCAGTTTGTCGATACCCTTGTCGAACCGCTTCTGCCATTGGCTGATGGTGTCGGCCATCTCGTAGTCGCAGATGCCGACGATGCCCTTGGAGGCCGCATCCTGTTCGGCGGCCTTGACGAGCTTCATCTGCTCCTTGCCGGTGGCGTCGTCGAGCTTGCTGTAGGCGTCGAACCATTCGAGCTCGCCGACCAGGCCGGAATCGTCGACGTGCACGCCGAGGCGTTTCGCGGCGGCCGTGTTCACCCAGCCGCAATGCATGTCGGCGCTGGAAAGCGCAACCGGCTGGTCTCCGGCGACGGCGTCGATCGCGGCCAAGGACGGCTGCTGGTCGTCATCCCACAATGAATGACGGAAGCGCATGCCCACGATGAACGTGTCGGGGTCGAGCCCGGCGAACGAGTCACGACGGTCATCGAGATAGTCGCGCAGCATCTCCATGGCCTGATGCGCGCTCGACGCCCGGATGAGGTCGAGCCGGCCGAACGTGGCCGCCCACTGCGTGAAATGCGTATGACCGTCCCATAGGCCGGGTATGACCCAGCGTCCGCCCGCGTTCACGGTTTCGGTGTAATTGGCGGTGTAGGCGGGCTTGGCGAACGCCTCGCCGTTGTCGCGCCCGTGCACATCCCCCGCGGCCGCGATGCGTGTGACGACGCCGTCCAGTACCGCGATGTCGACGATGTTGTCGGTCCCCGGAATTCGCGCATTCGTGATGCGCGTCTCATGATTTCCCATACCGCCCATCATGCCACAGTCCGGCACAAGCCGCGGGAAACGTTCCCACCTTTGCCGCGCAACGGAGAGGAAACCAAGTAGGCGCACCTGCCATCCCGAGAGAGGCTGCCGGACACCGCCTGTCATCCTGAGCGGAGGCCGACCCACCTCCCACTGTCATCCTGAGCGGAGGCGCACACCACCCACTGTCATCCTGAGCGGAGGCCACAGGCCGGAGTCGAAGGATCTTGAACGCCTGTAGAGATCCTTCGACTCGCTTCGCTCGCTCAGGATGACAAGGATGGGGCCCTCACTCAGGAGGACAAGGATGGGACGCTCACTCAGGATGACAAGGGCGAGAGCCCTCACTCAGAAGGACAAGGATGGGACGCTCGCTCAGGATGACCGTAGGAACATCCGACAGTTCCTTTACGTGGCGCACAGATTCGGTCCCTTACGATAAGGGGATGGATATTACTCAAGGCTCCACAATCCGCGAATTCATCGAGAACCCGTTGGCATGGCTCGAAACGAACTCCACGAAGATAATCTTCCTCATCGTCGTGCTCGTCGCCACGGCCATCGTGGTCAAAATCGTGACCAAGGGCATGCGCATCGCATTGGACAAGACGGAGATTCCCAGCGCCTCCATCTTCATCAACATCGTGCGCGTGCTGTTGTGGGTGTTCGCCGTCAGCATCGTGCTGCAACCGGTGTTCGGCATCAATCCGACGTCGCTGATGACGGCGCTTGGCGTCGGCGGCATCGCCCTCTCGTTCGGCCTGAAGGACACCATCTCGAACATCATCGGCGGTTTCGGCCTGATGCTCGGCAAGGTGGTGCAGCCGGGCGACCTCGTGTCCATCAACGGCGCGACCGGCGTCGTCAAGGACGTGACGTGGCGGCACACCATCGTGGAGGAGCGTGCCGGCAACGAGATGTGGATCCCGAACTCGGTGCTCAACACAGCGGCGTTGGAGAAGATGCCGGTGCCGAACGAGGCCATGACGACCGTGGCGTTCACCGCACGCGGCGACCGGAACACCAACACCGACGCCATAGCGACGACCATCATCGACGCGGTGAAGGCGGCGACGGCCGACATCATGCTGCCGGACAATCCGCCGCTGGTGAAGTTCAGCGGATTCTCGCCGTACGGCATCGAAGGCAAGGTGCTGCTGTTCACCAAACCGGGCGTACTGCTCTCCACGATGCAGGACAGGGCGGCGCGCGCCATCGCCGGCGAGGGATTCCTCGTGCAGAACGCCGCTCCGGAGGAGGAATAACGGCGAAACCTCGAGTTGTGAGGCTTTGTTTGGCGAGACAAGGGTCTCGGACCGCGGAAAACGTTGAAAATCCGGCTGGGAACAAGGCCGTTCCCCGGATGCAAGCCTCACAACTCGCAAATTGGGGCTAACAAGGGAGAAGAAATGATGATTCGACGTGCGACGACAGCGGATATTCCCGATTTGGACCGGCTGCTGTACCAGGTGGCCGAGGTGCACCACCGCGGGCGGCCCGACCTGTTCCGGGGCGGCGCGAAGAAGTACTCCGACGAGGAGTTGGCCGCAATCATCGCCGACGACGAACGGCCGATCTTCGTGTACGAGGACGGGGATGCGGCCGACAGGGTCGCGACGGACGGCGGAACCGGGGCTGCGGGAGGCGGCGTCATCGGCTACGCGTTCTGCGTGTTCCAGCGGAACAAGGGCAGCCACGTGCTCACCGACATCACCACGCTGTACATCGACGACCTATGCGTGGACGAATCCGCACGAGGACGGCACGTCGGCGAGGCGCTGTACCGGCATGTGCTCGGTTTCGCGCGCGAACACGGCTGCTACAACGTCACGCTCAACGTATGGTCGTGCAATCCCTCGGCGATGGCCTTCTACGAACACTGCGGCCTCAAGCCCCAGAAAATCGGCATGGAGACGATTCTGTAGGGGCGCGCAGAGCGTCACCTGCGCGAGCACCACACCTCTGTTCCTGAGTGAACACCACCGCTCCGGCCGCCGTCGCCCCACGCCCCCTGTCATCCTGCGCGAGCACCACACTCCTGTCATCCTGAGCGAGCGAAGCGAGTCGAAGGATCTTGATGCGTGGTGTCCAAGATCCTTCGACTCCGGCCTACGGCCTCCGCTCAGGATGACAATAAGGCGACACAGCTCCACGCAGGAGACAACAAAACAACACGGCTCCACTCAGGATGACAACAAAGCAACACAGCTCCACGCAAGAGACAACAAAGCGACACGGCTTCGTTCAGGATGACAACAAAGCAACACAGCTCTCCTCAGGATGACAATAAGGCGGTCGGAGGGGAGGGCCGCTCACCACCGGCCGGCGATTGGGGTGCCGCAGTCGGGGCAGCGACCGTCGGCGGTGATGCGGTTCGCGCGTATCTCGTACCAGTCGCGCTGAATCAGCAACGCCCGGCATCCGGGGTTCGGGCAGTATGTGGCATCGCCCTCGGTATTGTGCACATTGCCGGTGTAGACGTAGTGCAGCCCCTCCCCCAGCGCGATCTCCCGCGCGCGCACCAGCGTCGACAACGGCGTGCGCGGCACATCGTCCATCTTGTACGCGGGATGGAACGCGGAGAAATGCAACGGCACGTCGGGGCCGCAATGCTCGCGGATCCACGCGCATTCGGCATGCAATTGCGCGTCGTCGTCATTGAATCCGGGGATGAGCAGCGTCGTCAATTCCACCCAGACGCGGCCGCCGTCGGGCGTGCGCGCCTCGTTGACGGCGAATTCGATGGTGTCCAGCACATCCTGCAGATGCGTGCCGGTCACCTTCCAATAGAAGTCCTCGGTGAAGCCCTTGAGATCGATGTTGGCGGCGTCCATCGCATCATAGAATTCCGGACGGGCGGCCGCGCTCATGTATCCGGCGGTGACGGCGATGGGATGGATGCCGCGCTCGCGGCATGCGGCGGCCGTGTCGATGGCGTATTCGGCGAAGATGATGGGATCGTTGTAGGTGAACGCCACGGATTCGGCGCCGTATCGCAGCGCGACGTCGGCGATCTTCTCCGGACTGGCTTCGACGCCGAGACGGTCCCAATCACGGGCCTTGGAAATGTCCCAGTTCTGGCAGAATCGGCAGCCCGAATTGCAGCCGGCGGTGCCGAAGCTCAACACCGACGAACCGGGATGGAAGTGGTTGAGCGGCTTCTTCTCCACCGGGTCGATGGCGAATCCGGAGCTGCGGCCGTAGGTGTCGCAGACGATGACGCCGTCGTGGTTGCTGCGCACGAAACAGAATCCGCGCTGGCCGGGCTTGAGCTTGCACGCGCGCGGGCACAGGTCGCATTGCACGCGGCCGTCGGCGGCGGGGCCGATGCGATGCTGCCAGCGGCCGATGGCGCGGGAATCGTACGAGGCCATCGCCGTCACTCCTTGTAGGCCGTCACGGTGTAGCGGCTGCAGCGGATGCGCCGACCGGTCCAGTCCAGTCCGCTCGGCAGTCCGGCCTTGGCGAGCAGATGGCCGACGAAATCATGCGGCCGCGGCAGCTCATCCCACACCTGCGGCAGGAACGTGGCGCGGCATCCGGTCTTCGCATCCTCGAGAATCAGGCCATCCTCGCCGAGCCGCAGCTCGGATTCGAGCTCGTCGCGACTGGCGGCGCGCATCGGCTCGGGTTTCGACAGCACCGACACCTCGACGTTCAGCAGCGGATACTCCGCCGGCGTCACCGGCATGAAGCGCGGGTCGCGGCTGGCGGCGTCCACCGCGTGTTCGGCGACGTCGCGGCCCAGCGGCCGGTACGCCTCCAACGTGCCGATGCAGCCGCGCAGCCGTCCGCCCTCGGTGAGCGTGACGAAACTCGCGCCGGGCTCGCGCAGCCACGGATGGTCGTCGACGAGTCGGTCGACGACGGCGTCCATGGTCGCGGTGGCGTCGGTGCCGTCATCGATGCCGAGATAATGACGAATCGCCGTACGCGCGAGGCCAAGCAGCACCGGGCCTTTGCCGGCAGAGGAGTTGGCCGCCGGCCGAGCGGCAGTCGTCTCTCCCCCAGTCGGCTGCGCCGACAGCCCCCTCGTCAGAGGGGGCCAAGGATGGGAACCGTCCTCGGCTTCATCACCTGAACCACGCCGTTCGCCATCGTCGCCGCTATCGTCATCGTCGTCATGCTCCCACATGGCGAACGATGCGTAGCCGACGACGGCCTCGTCCGGATTGGCCATGGCGGGACGCGTGGCATGGATGACGCCCTCCGATTCGCCCGGCCGGGTCAGATCGTCGGCGAGCGCGGCCTCGCCGCCATCGCCGGACGTGCAGCATCCGAGGAATCGCAGGTCGAATCGTCCATTCGCGGCCGATGCGGCCAACGATGCCGACGCGGAAGATGCGTCCGGCGTCCGCACGCCGTCCGTCGTATGCCTCGTATGCAATCCGTTGCGGATGACGTCGAGCAGGCCGTTGACCGGATACGCGCCGCACGCCCGGTTCGGATGTATCGGCAAATCGAGCGCGGCGATGCGTGCGATGGTCTCGTCGTCGAGCGCCCGCGCGTAGGCGTTCGGATGATAATGCGACAGGTCGGAGCTGATGACGACCACCGTCTCGGGCCCGCCCCACAGCGCGCGCAGTACGTCGCCGACCTCGTCGGGCGTGGCGGAGCCGGCGTTGAGCGGCACGATGTCGATGTCTTCGCCGAGCACGGTCTGCAGGAACGGTATCTGCACTTCGACGGCGTGCTCGCGCGCATGGGTCGGGTCGTTGAGCAGCAGCGCGGGCGCGGCGGCATCGGCCGCGGCGTAGGTGTCGTTCAGCAGCCGCAGGAAGTCGGCGTATCCGCCCAGCAGAATGTCGCCGGGGGCGTCGTCCGGTGCCCGATGCGGACGGAATCCGAACGCGCGGGCCTCGCCGGCCACGTCGACGGACGCGATGCCGAGCGGGGTGGCGAACGCGGCGGCACGGCTCATGGCCACGCCCCGTACGGCCACGCGATGTGTCGGACCCACGATCACGGCGCGGCGAATCGTCCCCCGGCCGCGTTCCAGCAGCGCGTAGGCGAGCGCGGCGGTCGTGCCGGAGTAGACGTATCCGGCGTGGGGCACGATCACGGCCTTGGGAGCGCCTTCGGGCAGTCGCGCGAGCACGTCGGAGGTGAGCAGGCCGCGCGCGTAGTCGAGTTGTTCGGCGATCATGCGTCGCAATGCGTGGGGATCGTCGGGATAGAACGCGCCGGCCACCGCCGCCGGACGAATGCGTTCGGAGGATACTTCGTTGGATGTCATGGCAATCACCGCCTCACCACCCCATCGTAGTCAGACATAGTCAAATGACATACGGGCCGAAATCCCCGTTCCCGGCAATGTACGGTGCCTTTTGGTCGTTTTCACGAGGAAAAACGACCAAAAGGCACCATAAATCGGGGATTTCGGGGATTTCTGCCCGTTGTTCAGCGATTTCGGCCCGTCATTGTGCCGTTTTCAGCGCAGCACGCCTTCGATGAGGGTGGTGATGAGGTCGGAGTAGGCGATGCCGGTGGCCTCCCATGCCTTGGGATACATGGAGATGGACGTGAATCCGGGCATGGTGTTGATTTCGTTGACCATCACCTCGCCGTCGGCGGTCACGAACGTGTCGACGCGGCTGAGGCCGGCGCCGTCCACGGCCACGAACGCCTTGGCCGCGGTCTCGCGCACCTTCTCCAGCATGGGTTCGGGCAGGTTGGCGGGCACTTCCACGTGGGAGGCGCTGGAGTCCATGTACTTGCTGTCGAAGTCGTAGAAGGAGTCGGCGTCGGTGCTGCGCGAGTCGAGCACGATTTCGCCGGGCCAGCTCACCTGCGGCTTGCCGCCGGCCTTCGGGCAGAGCACCGCGCATTCGATTTCGCGGGCGTTGATGCCCTGTTCGATGAGGATGCGCCAATCGTGCTTGGAGGCTTCGAACACGGCGGCGGCGAGTTCGTCGGCGTTGTCGGCGTTCTCCACCTTGGTCACGCCGAAGCTGGAGCCGGCGCGCGACGGCTTGACGAACAGCGGGTATGCGAGGCCGGCGGCCTTCACCTGGGCGAGCAGTTCGGGGCCGTTGGCGGCGAATTCGGAGGCGACGTCGAATTCACGGGCGTCGATGGTGATGCCGGGCGCCACGGGGATGCCGGCGGCGGCGAGCAGCACCTTGGTGTAGTGCTTGTCCATGCAGGCGGCGGATGCGAGCACGCCGCAGCCGACGTACGGCACGTTCATCATCTCAAGCAGACCCTGCACGGTGCCATCCTCTCCGTAGGGGCCGTGGAGCACGGGGAACACGGCGTCGACGTGGCCGAGCGATTCGAGTTCGTTGCCGTTCTGCGCGAAGAACCCGTCCTGGCCGAGGGCCACGTCGAGCACGACCATCTTCGCGCTTTCGGTGATCTCGACCTCGGGCAGCACGCCGCTGTCGAGGTTCCATCCGCGCGGGTCCTCGCCGTTCACGATCCACTTGCCGTCCTTGGTGATGCCCACGGGAATCGGTTCGAAGCGGTCGGTGTCGATGGCGTTGAGCACGCTCGCCGCCGAAATGCAGGAGATCGGATGCTCGTCGGCCCTGCCGCCGTACAACACCACGATGCGCTTCTTGGTCATAATCCACAATCCTCCGGTACGTTCAACGGCCGCCGTCCGCGACGTCGGTCCACGATATCGTTAGCAAGACTACCCCGCAGGGCACCCTACTCGCTGATGATTCCCTACTCGTTCGTACTCGCTGGCCCTCGCTGGTCCTACTCGTTGGTGATTTCGGTGCCGAAGAGCTCGGAGAGCATCTGCGCACAGGAGATGCCGTCCTCGAGCACGTGGGTCATGGCGGCGGCGAGCGGGGTGGGCACGCCGAGCTTGTCGCCGAGCGCTACCACGGTGGCGGTGGTGGGCACGCCTTCGGCCACGCCGTCGCTGGCCTTGGTGGCCTCCTCCACGCTCATGCCCTTGCCGAGGTTCGAGCCGAACGTGTAGTTGCGCGAGAGCGGGGAGCCGCAGGTGGCGATGAGGTCGCCCACGCCGGCCAGACCGGAGAAGGTCTTCGGGTCGGCGCCGCACGCCTTGCCGAGCGAGGTGAGCTCGGCCAGGCCGCGCGTCTCGATCATGGCGGCCGTGTTCTCGCCGTAGCCGGCGCCGCGGGCCATGCCGACGGCGAGCGCGACCACGTTCTTCAACGATCCGCACAGTTCGAGGCCGATGACGTCGGTGGAGGTGAACGGGTGGAAATACGACGTGGAGCAGGCCTGGGCCACGCGCGCGGCCGCGTACGGGTTCGTAGAGGCGACCACGGTGGCGCTCGGCTCGCGCTTGGCGATCTCCTTGCTCAGGTTCGGCCCGGAGACGGCGGCGAACCGGTTCTCAGGCAGGTCCAGCGTCTCGCGCACGACCTCGTCCATGCGCTTGCCGGTGTTGCGTTCGATGCCCTTCATCAGCGAGACGACGAGCGCGTCGTGCGGAATCAGCCCCTTGAACTCCTCCAACGCCACGCGTGCGAACTGCGCGGCGATTGCCACGACGACGATTTCGGCGCTCGCCACGGCCTCGGCGCGGTCGCCGGTGGCGGTGATGCCTTCGGGCAGCTGTTCGACGCTCGGCAGACGGTACGAGTTGCGGCGGTTGTCACGGATGTCGGCGACGATCTCCGGCTCGATGGCCCACATCGTCACCGTGTTGCCCGCGTCGGCAAGAACCTGCCCGAACGTGGTGCCCCATGCTCCCGAACCCAGTACCGTTACGTTGGTCATTGCGTCTCCTTCGTTGCGCGCGCCGTATATACGGGAATCCATAGTAAGCGCGGGTGCATATTTCATCGGCCGTCGGGTGGCAGCCGGCGGCCATCGACCGACGTCGGACGTCACCCGCCGGACGGTTGACGTCGCCCGGCGGACGGCGGTCGATGATTGATGACCGCCGTCCTCCGACTACCGGAGGTCAGCGTCCTAGTCAGCGTCCCCGATCGGCGTCCGACGGGGCTCCCGCCCACGGACGACGCCATGCCAGGAGAACGCCGAGACCGGCCAGCATCACGACGCCGAACGCCATGGCGCCCATGTCCACGCCCGTGCGCGCCATCCGCTCCGGTTCCCCGGGCTTTCCGGGCTCCCCGGGCGTGGGCTTCTCCGGCTCGTCATACGTGTTGACGAACGTCGGCGTGGCATCCGCCGTCTTGCCGTCGTAGGCGACGGTCGCATGCAGATGGCCTTCGAGGTCATCGGTGACGGTGACGGACACCTTGTGCACGGTCCTGTCGTAGGTGACGTGGTCGACGTCTCCCCCGACCTCCTCGATGGTGTATGCGAAGGTCTTGGACGGCAGGCCGTCCTCGCCCCGTTTCGCGTCCGCCATGTCGTCGGCCGTGTAGGAGATCGGCTTGAATCCGATGGAACCGTCGGCCTTGTTGGCCTCGGTCTGCAGCGTGGCGCCGTCCGCGGACTTGAGGGCGAACGTGAATTCGCCGGCCTTGAGATCGCGGCCTTCGAGATGCTTCATCGCGCCGAGCGTCACCGACGTGCCGGTCGGCGTATAGGCGTTGGCGAAGGCGATGCCGTCCGAGGGCTTCGCCGTGTCATCGCCGGCTGCGATGCGCGTCCACGTCACGCTCATCGTCCCGTCGCCGTTGTCGACCACGCTGGCGTGCACGACGTAGGTGGCGTGGTCGTAGTCGACGCCACCCTTGTCGCCGGTTGTTTCGCGCACGGTATAGTCGTGTTCGCCGGGCTGCTCGTAGCGGATCTTGCCGAAGGTGACGTTGCCGTCGGCGTCGTTGGACCCGGTGGCGACGACCTTCGCCTGGTCGCCGTCGCCTTCGACCATGTCGAAGTTGAATTCGCCCGGCGTCATATTGCGGCCGGTGAGGGTCTTGCGCACCTTCAGCTGGTCGGTGATGGACGATTCGACGGGCTGCACGTCGTAGGTGTTCCGGAATCGGAACACCGTGTCGCCGGTCGTTTCGGCCACCAGCGCGCCGGCCTCGTGGCCGTCGTACGCCTGCGTGTATTCGGTGAGCTTCACGGTGACCGTACGGGTGGCGGCCCCGTCGTTGGTGACGCCGTCGGCCTTGCCGCTTTCGGTGATCGTGTAGACGAACGAGCGGGTGCGTACGCCGTTGGCGTCGGGCGTGATGCCGTCCATGACCTGCGGCTGGCGGTAGCTGATGGCGCCGAAGTCGATGGCTCCGGCGTCGTCGGCCTTGACCATGACCTTGCCGTCCTTCGCGCCGGCGGGCAGCGGGGCTGGCTTGGAGGAATCGGCCGCGTCCACGCCGGTGAGCGTGAAGTCGAACCCGTCCTTGATGTCGGACCATGTGGTCGTCAATCCGTCATGGCCGTAGTCCAGCTGCTTGGTGCCGGCAATGGTCACCGGCACCTCGTTCGTGCCGTAGGTGTTGGTGAAGGCCAGCGTGCCGTCGGAATCCTGCGGGTAGGCGATCGTGGCCTTGAGGCTGCCGTCGCCCTGGTCCGTAACCGTCGCCGTGACGGTGAAGTTCGCGGCGCCGGGTGTGATGGAGCCGTCCGCAAGACCGTCGGTCGATTCGGCCACGGTGTAGCGCAGCGTCCATGTGGCGTTGCCGGTCTTGGCGTCCACGGTCCTGGTGGCGGCGTGGTCGGCCACGGCGGCGTCGAGGGAGTCGACGTCATAGGCCAGCCTGCCGAAGTCGATGGCGGCGGGCTTGCCGTCCTCGGCGGCCGCGTTCCGCCCGGTGGCGATGACCTTGCCGTTGGCGTCCTTCACCTGGAAGGTGAATTCGTCGGCGTTCAGCGGCCGTCCGGTCAGCGTCTTGGTCGCGGCGATGGTGGCGTCGCCGGAGGCCCGGTACGTGTTCGCGAACGGGACGACCAGCGTATCGTCGCCGCCCGCCGCGGCATCGGATTTCACGGTGACGGCGGCGTCCGGCGCCGAAGCGCCCTCACGGGTGGATGTGGCGGTGACGGTCAATACACCGGTGGTCTTGTCGTAGGACGGCGTGATGTCGACCACGCGGGCGGTCCTGTCGTTGCGGTAGCCGTTGCCGCCGGCGTCCGACGCCTCGGTGGTCGGATACGTGCTTTCGGCCAGCTTGAAACGATAGGTCCTGCCGGCATCCTTCGGCGTGAAGACGATGGGGTCGCTGCCGGCGGCCGCCGCGTCGCCGTCGGTCACCGGCACACGGCCGGTGGCCTCGCCGCTGTTGGCGGCGGGCGATACGTAGGAGTCGGCGCCGCCGAGGCCGAGCTTCTTCGCGGTCTCGTCCTTGGTGGTGGCGGCACGCCCGTCGGCGGCCGGCACGTCCTGCGGGTCGGCGGTGAACCTGTACTGGCCGGCGACCATGTCGCGGCCGGTCAGCTTGTTCGTCAGCGCGACGTTCAGCCGCGCGTCGGTGGAGTAGACGTTGGTGAACGCGCCGTTCTCCACGGTGACGGCCGAACCGCCGGCGCTCAGCGTGCCGTCGCCGTTGTCGGTGACGGTCACCGTGAGCGTGGCCTTGTTCGTGCTGTATGTCATGCCGGCGATGGCGCCGTCCCGCGGCTTGGCCTCGGTCACCTCATAGGTGAACGTCTTGGTGCGTTTGCCGGTCGCGGCGTTAATCGTCCCGTCCTTGATGCTGTCGAAATCGTAGGTGATGGAGCCGAATCCGAACTTCACCTTGTCGCCGTCCTTCGCGGAGTCGGATTTCACCGTGGTCTTCACGGTGTCGTCGTCGACCTTCTGCACGGCATTGGTTTCGGCGGGCATCGGGGCGCCCTTGGTGACCCGCTTGAGGTGGAATTCGAACGAGTCCCCACTCAGCCAGTCACGGCCGTCGATGGCCTTGGTGAACAGGTCGTCCACGCTTACGGGCTTCTCCTTGGTCGTGTAGGTGTTGGCGAAGGCGATGCCGCCGTCGGGATAGGTCGGCGTGGCGACGAGACCGCCATGACCGTTGTCCACGACCCTGACCGTCACGGCGAACGACGTCGTGCCGGTCTGGGCGACGCCGGTGTTCGCCAGTCCGTCGGCCCTTTCGCTCACCGTGTAGGCGAACGTGACGGAACCGTCGGGCTGCCGTTGCGCGATGCCGTCATCCACCGCCTTCCGCAGCGACGCGGTGTCGTATCCGATCTTCGGGAAGGCGATGGCGGCGGGCTTGCCGTCCTTGGCGGCCGCGTTCGTGCCGGTGGCGACGACGGTGTTCTTCGCGTCCTTGACGTCGAACGTGAACTCGCCCTTGGCCATGTCGCGGCCGGTGAGGGTCTTGGTGCCGTCGAGCGTCACCTCGCCCTTGGCCGCGTAGGTGTTGGAGAACCGTGCGGAGGTCGGCTTCTGGCCGTCGCCGTCGCCCTGGCCGGCGCCGTCCTTGGTGTAGGAGGCGTCGTCGATGGCGAGCGTGCCGTCGCCGGCGTCCTTGACCTTCACGGTCAGCGTCCATGTGGAGTCGTCGATCGTCCAGCCGTCGCCGTTCCCGCCGTTCTCCGTGATGGCGAAGGTGTAGGTGCCGGCCTTGGTGAAGACCAGCTTGCCGAATTTCGCCGTGCCGGACACGGTGTCGCCGGTGCCGGCCAGGCCGCGCACCGTGGCCGTGTCGCCGTTCCATGCCTTGCCGTCGGCGCCAGTCACGGCGTCATCGTGGGCGAAGCTCTTCCCGGCGAGGGAGAACGTGAACGTCCGGTCGGCCACATTGCCGCCGTTGGTGGCCTGCTTGGTCACCTGCGGCGTGAAGTCGGCGGGCGTGGGCGTGTAGGTGTTCGTGGCGTTGGCCGTCACCGTCGTGCTTTTGCCGATGGTGCCGGTGGCGTTGTCGAGCTTGGACGTGTAGGCGTCGGTCCTGCGCTCCGCCACGCTGTAGGAGGCGCCGGTGGGCAGGTCCTTGATGGTGATGGACTGGCCGTGCCTGAGGGTGACGGTGGCCTTGCCCTGCGCGTCGAACGTCACGTCGCCCTCGGTCGGCTTGCCGTCCGCGGACGTGGTCTCGGCCGCGTGGGTTCCCGCGAGCGCCTTGCCGTCGAGCGCGAGCGTCACGTCGAATGCGAACGACTGGTTCCTCTGCGCGTCGGCGAGCTGTGCGTCGTCGTTGCGCTTGACGGTCTTGACGATCTTGAGGTCGCCGGTGTTCGTCAGGCCGAGGTCCTTGTTCGCGTACCGCTGGGTGTAGTTGTCGAGCGTGATGCCCTGCTTCGCCATGTCCTCGGGCGAATACATGGCGAGGTCGTTCGACTTGGCGGAGTATTTGATGGCGTAGGGGTAGCCGGTGATGCCGGAGGCGTTCAGCTCGGCCACGGCGACGCCGTCGTTGTTGGTGGCGTCGGTCGCGGCGGATGACTGATAGGCGGTGGCCTTCATGTAGTCGTCCAGCCGGTCGCCTTGGAACGCCACGATGTAGTCGCCTTCGGGGACTTTGAGGAAGTCGTAGGCTCCGTCGGCCCTGGTGGTCGTCGTGCTGCCGTTGCCGGAGAACGGGTCGCCGGCGATGTCGTTGTCGAGTTTCCTGTAGCTGCCGTCGGCCTGCTTTTTGAACAGGGTGGCGGTCACGCCGCCGAGCGTCCGTTCGCCGTCGTCGCGCACGCCGTTGGCGTTGCGGTCGTACCATGCGACGCCGTTGATCTCGCGCGAGACCACGACCGTGCTCACCATGTTGGATTGGATGGGCGCGGATCCGCCGGCGATCCAGCTGTGCGCCACGTTGCCGTACATGTCGGCGGCCTTGTTGTCGCCCGTTTCGGCGGTGAGGTACAGCGAGAGCGTGGACACGGCGGGCAGTCGCTTCGCGCGGATGTACACGGCGGTGATCTTCCGCGCGGTCGTCTCCGGGTCCTTGATGCCGGGGTCGACGATCAGGTCGCCGTAGCGGCTGCTGTTCGGGTCCATGTCGATGGTGCCGAGCTTGTTGAAGTACCTGGTGTTGCCGAGCAGGGCCTCCACCTTGGTCGCGTCGCGGCCGCCGAAGCCTTCGACCTGGGAGCGCAGCGAATCCTGTGGAAGCGTGGAATAGTACGCGTCGATGCTGGTGCCGGCGGCCGTGCCCGTCAGGCCGGAGACCTTGGCGTCGACGGCGCGCAGGATGACGTCGCCGGTGAAGTCCGAGGCACGGATGTCGCCGTTGTAGGGCAGCAGGTCGTACATGTACATCGTGCCGATGGCGCTGTCGCCGGTGTTGGCGTAGGTGACGGTGTAGGTGACCGTCCTGTCCTGGTCGACGAGCGTCTTGTCGACGCTCTTGACCAGCGTGGCGCCGCTCAGTTTCACGATGCCGGCGGCGATGGAGCTCATGTTGCCCTTGGCCTCGTCGTAGGCGCGGGTGTCGCCGGAGCCGCTGATGGTGGCCTGCGTCGTGAAGATGTCGTTGTTGTCGAGCTCGTTGGGGGCGAGGTTCGCCTTGAACGTGATGTCCGGCAGGCTCATGCCCACGATGGCGTCGGCGATGTGGAAGCTCACCGATCTGCCGTCGGCGGCCACCCGCGCGTAGACCGTGTAGGTGTGGAACGTGCCGGGACCGTCGGGGTCGGCGGCGTCCTTGACGTAGTAGCCCACGGTCGTGGGATGCTGCGAGTCGGCGGAGATGGCGAGCTGGCGTTCGTCGCCTTCCGGCCGGCCGTCCTTGCCCACCTGGTAGCCGGTCGTCATGAACGAGCCGTTCTGCACGGTCACGCGGGCGCGGTCGCCGGTGTGTTTGACGTCGAGTCCGGCGTTGATGTCCAGGTCGGTCTTCAACTGGGTGGAGGGCTTGGTGACGTCGCTGCCGATCTCGGTCTTGATGCCCGTGATGCGATAGTCGACCTGGGTTTCGCCGTTCGTCAGGTCGTAGCTCGGGTTGTCGGGGGCGTTGGCCTTGTCGATGCCGATGACGACGCTCGCCTTGTACGACACGATGAGCAGGCTGTTGCCGTAGAAGACGCCGCCCTTGTGCGTGCCTTCCTTGAGCTGGCCGTTCTGGTATTCGGTCTTGACGTAGCCCTTCGAGCCGTCACGGTTGTTCAGGTCCTCGCCGTTGTTCTCGTTCTCGTCCTTGGAACTGGTGATGGTCTGGTAGCCGGCGAGCGTGTTCCTGCCCTTGGCGGCGTCCCACTTGCCGTCGGCCCAGGAGACGGACGAGCCGTCGTCGCGGGTCATGGCGCCGTCGCGGTACCAGACGCGCACCATGTTCACGGTGGCGACGGTGCGGTTCACGAGGTCCGCGTCGTCACCGTTGATGTGCACGGGAATCTGCAGACGCTGGAATTTGCCGCCGAATACGTCGAGGTTGCGGTTTTCCGCCAATACGCCGACGCACTTGAGCTTCTCGCCGTTCACGACGACATACCCTTGGGCGTCCGGCGCGTCCTTGCTGTATACGAGGTCCTCCTCGCGAACGCCGTTCATGTACTGGACCATGCCGTCCTTGTTGGTGTCGTAGCCGTCCGGATGATCGGGATCGGCCGCGTACAGTATCGTGGCGGCGGGATGCTCGCCGGCGTCGTCGAACAGCATCCTGGGGGTGCCGTTGATGGTGATCGCGCGGCTGTCGAACAGCTGCAGGTAGTTCGCCGCCCGGATGTGGTCGTCGGCGCCGGGCGACATCTCGTAGTATCCGATCATCGTGATGTCGCTGTTGGCATACGCCACGCTGTCGTAGGAGGTGTCCCAGTACTGGGTGCCCAGATAGCCGTCCGATTCGCTAACCGCGCCGCGCCTGTTGAACGAGTTGCCCTTGGACATGTGGCCCGGGGAGTATATCTGTATGGCATCCGTGTAGACGTTGTCGCCGGTGTTGGCCTCCTGATGCGTCCTGGTGGGGTCCTTCGGATCGGACTTCACCTGCTGCCCGTCATGGGACGTGACGGTGAGGTCGTTCGCGTTCACGATGGTGCGCAGCGTCTTGGAGTCGTTGTCCGCGGTGGCCACGCGGGGGTAGGCGTTCATCACCTGCAACGACGCCGAGGAGAAGCCGAACAGGTGCGTGAGGTATGCCTCGGTGACCGGGGTCCAGCCCGCCTCCTTCGACGGCCAGTGCCAATTGTCGAAGTCGAAGTCGTACCCGCTGACCTTGAACGAGTGGTCGGCGGTGTGGCTCGTCGGCGAGTC
Source organism: Bifidobacterium pluvialisilvae (assembly GCF_019331695.1). Classification (GTDB taxonomy): domain Bacteria; phylum Actinomycetota; class Actinomycetes; order Actinomycetales; family Bifidobacteriaceae; genus Galliscardovia; species Galliscardovia pluvialisilvae. The sequence continues at coordinate 2,474 of NZ_JAHBBI010000015.1, read as the reverse complement.
GGCGGCGGTGGTCATCGTCCACGAGCCGCCTTTGTAGACGTTCTGCGCGTCCATGGTGTTGCCGTTGGCGTCCTTGCGGCCCATCGGCACGTTGAACGGCGCCGCGCCATTGGCATAGGCGGAACGGTACTCGCCGCCCCAGTAGAAGTTGCGATCGCCGTGCCCCTTGTAGTCGCCTTTGACCTCCACCTTGGTGCCGTCCTCATAGGTGTGCCAGTAGCTGCCCCGGACGTCGACGTTCTCGTTGTAGTCCCATAGGTAGGTCTCATAGTTCCCGTCGGCCTTGCCGTCGAGCTGCGACGACAGGTTCACGTCGAACGACAGCGTGCCGGCCGGCAGCGAGATGCCCTTCAGCTTCTTGTTGGCGGCGAGGTCCTTGCTGTCGCCGTCGGACTTGTTGCCCACCTGCAGGGTGATGCCGTAGCCGGTGATGCGGCCCCAGCGGATGTTCCCGAACTCCTGCTTCTCGGCGTCGGTCGCGCCTTCGAACCGGGCGGGATCGACCTTGCCCTTGTTGGCGGGCTTGGCGGCCAGCTCCTCCAACCGCTTCCACAGGGTGCTGTCGTGCGGCACCTCCTGGCCGGTGGTGAAGTCGAACCAGGAACGGTAGCTCGTGCTGGCGTTCTTCTTCACCTGCACGTTGTAGCTGGCGGCCGCGGAGACCACGGCGTACCGGCCGCTCTTCACGTCGGCCGTGACCGTGTTGGAGGTCACGCGCGGCGCGGGCTCGTGCTTGCCGGATTCCTGCTCCTCGGAGCCGTAGTTGTCTTCGTTGCCGTCGAGCCATGCCGTGAACGTCGGCGTGACCACCGTGCCGTTGCCGGCGTTGAGCACCTGCACCGCGGCCGAGACGTCGCGGTTGCCGTTGAGGAAGCTGCCGCCCTCGTCGTCTTTGGCGTTGACGGTCATGCCGCCGATGATGCGCTGTTCGACGATGCCGAGCGAGCCCTTGGTGGTGTAGCTGTCCGTCCCCTTGTCGCTGCCGGAGGCGAAGGCGTTGACGCTGGTCTGCGTGGCGCCATGCCAACTGAGCGAGCCGTTCTGGTTGGTGTCCAGTTCCGCGCTGCCGTCGACCTCGTCCAGTGCGCCGCCCTTCCAGTACTTGCCGGTGGAGTCCCGCACGAGCACAACCTTGCCGTCGGCGTTCACATATTCGACCACGTAGGCGTTGCCCATCCACAGCATCTGGGTGGTGTCGAAGCCCGCCTCGGTCACATCGGCCTTGAGCCTGGTCTCGACCCACACCTTGCCGGTCTTCAGTTTGACGCTGGTGTCACGCGAGCCGAAGTTCAGGCCGACCGTGTACTTCACGGTGTCGAAGGTGCGCACCACGTGGTTGTTCCGGCCCGAATCGCTGCCGGGCACGTCGACGGCGTCGGCGGCCACCGTGTTCCCGCCGGCGTCGACGGAACCGGCCTTCAGATCGCCGTCCTTGTCGAATTCCGAGGTGCCGTCCTGCATGGCGGTGATCTCGGCGCTCTTCACATAGCCCTGCGACACCTTCTTGCTGGCGAAGGCATAGAATCCGGAGTCGGTCTGGAACGTGAAGCCGTTGTAGCCGTCATCGCCCACCTGCACATCGGTGACGGCCTCGGGCGACTTGACCTCGGAGTCGACCACCACCAGCACCATGAGCTTGCGCTCGGCCGGCCGGCCCGGCAGCTTGGCGGAATCCTTGAGATATTCGACCTGCACGGTGGCGGGATGGTCGGCGTCCACGCCGTCGATGCCGTCGAGCCACGTCTCGTCGTCGCCGTTCCTCCACGAGATGCCCATCAATTGAATCTCGCCGTTCGTCTCGCCCACGTATTTGTAGACGTTCGGGTAATCGGTCACCGAACCATGCTCGAACGTGGCCTTGAGCGTGCCGGCCGGCGTCTTCGCCCCTTCCGGCAACGTGACCGTGACCTTCACGGTGGAATCGGCCGCGTCCGTGCCGTCATAGCCCACGAAGCTCCGTCCGGCGGCACGCGCCTTGATGCCGCTCGGCGCAGTGGTCTCGGCCGCGGGGGCGTCGGCCACCTGGGCCGTCCCGCCGTCGAATGCGGAGGACATCATCGCAATCGGGTTGACGCCCATCGCCGCCATGGCCACCGTGCCGGCGAACAGCACCCCCAGCACCGCCACGACCGGCACCAGCGCGCGACGCACCATCCCCACCCATGCATTATCGACCGACGATGCTCGTTTGCCATGCTTCGGCATCATATTCATCTTCCTCTTCTCGGCGTATTACGACGTCGTATACGAAACCTATGGGCCCAACATTACCCATACCACCCCCCATTTGTATAGCCCTTTGCCCATTGTTCGAGATTTTCCAAAGACTGCAATACCAATGAATTAACGGGTTAAGGGTCAAAACGTGGGTCTTAAATCCGTGGTGAGGTGTTCTCCGGTCTTGCGTGTCGGGGTGTGATTAACGTTTTGGGTGTTAATCCGGCGGGGTGCTTGACTTTTCGGGTTGGCTTGTT
>NZ_JAHBBI010000014.1 GCF_019331695.1 Bifidobacterium pluvialisilvae | reverse complement strand
TCCCGTCACTATGTCATCCTGAGCGGAGCCGCTCGCGGCGTAGTCGAAGGATCTTGGACGGGTGGGGGCACGAGATCCTTCGACTTCGGGCTTACGCCCTCCGCTCAGGATGACATAGTGACGGGAAGCGGCGCCCTCCGCTCAGGATGACAGGAGCAGGGCGCGCGGGATATGCGAACGGCCCGCATCCCCGAGACGAGGCGGGGATGCGGGCCGTTGCGGAATCGGTTCGCGTTCACACGTTCAATGCACTTGCCGAACCACTCGACCACTGAATCACAGGTGGGCGCGGAGGTTCTTCAGACGGGCGACGGAGACGGGCTTGCCGACGATCTCCATGGACTCGAACAGCGGCGGGGAGACGCGGCGGCCGGACATGGCCACACGCACCGGGCCGAACGCCAGACGCGGCTTGTAGCCACCCTCCTCGATGAGCGCCTTGTTCAGCGTCTCATGGAGGTTGTCGGTCTTCCAGTCGGCCTCGTCCACGGCGTCGAGTGCCTCGATGGCCTTGTCGAGCACGTCGGGGGCGGACGCCTTGAGCTGCTTGTGCGCGTCGGCGTCGGGCTCGAGGTACTCCTCGGTGGAGAGCAGCGAGCCGACCATGCCGGCGACCTCGCCAAGCAGGCGCACGCGCGACTGCACAAGCGGGGCGGCGGCGGTGAGCACGCTCTTCTCACGGTCGGTGAGGGCGTCCCAGTTGTCGGCGGAGACCACACCGTCGCGGTGCAGGTACGGCACGGAACGGTTGAGGAAGTCCTGCGGCTCGAGCATGCGCACATGCTCGGCGTTGAGGGCGATGGCCTTGTCGATGTCGAAGTGGGCCGGGTTGGCCTTCACGTTGCGGATGTCGAACTTCTCGACCATCTCATCCATGGAGAACACGTCGCGGTCGGCGCTGATCGACCAGCCCAGCAGCGCCAGGTAGTTGAGCAGGCCCTCGCGGATGAAGCCGTGGTCGCGGTGCAGGAACAGGTTGGACTCGGGGTCGCGCTTGGAGAGCTTCTTCTTGCCCTTGCCCATCACGTACGGCATGTGGCCGAACAGCGGCATCTCCTTGGCGATGCCCAGTTCGATGAGGTAGCGGTAGAGCACAATCTGGCGCGGGGTGGAGCTGAGCAGGTCCTCGCCGCGGAGCACCACGTTGATGCGCATCATGGCGTCGTCCACCGGGTTGGTGAGCGTGTACAGCGGGTCGCCGTTCGGACGCACGATCACGTAGTCCGGCACGGAGCCGGCCTTGAACTCGATGCGGCCGCGGATGAGGTCGTCGAAGGCGATGTCCTCGTCGGGCATGCGCAGACGCAGCGCGGGCTTGCGGCCCTCGGCGCGGAACGCCTCCTTCTGCTCCTCGGTGAGGTTGCGGTCGTAGCCGTCGTAGCCGAACGCCTTGGGACGGCCGGCGGCCACGTTGCGGGCCTCGATCTCCTCAGGAGTGGAGTAGGACTCGTAGGCGTAGCCGGCCTCAAGCAGCTTGGCGGCCACGTCCTTGTAGATGTCGGTGCGCTCGGACTGGCGGTACGGGCCGTCGGGGCCACCGACCTCCACGCCCTCGTCCCAGTCGAGGCCGAGCCACTTCAGGGCGTCGAGAATCTGGTTGTAGCTTTCCTCGGAATCACGCTGGGCGTCGGTGTCCTCGATGCGGAACACGAAGGTGCCGTGCGTGTGACGGGCCTCGGCCCAGTTGAACAGGGCGGTGCGGACCATGCCCACATGCGGGGTGCCGGTCGGGGACGGGCAAAAGCGGACACGCACGTTCTCGGGCAGTTCGGGTTTGGTGTTTTCAGCATGCTCTTCAGTCATACGCACTATTGTGCCGCGCCAACGGGACGGCAGACGGCGTTCCGTGCACCTTCTATACTGTGTGGTTGGAAGTTTTGGTTGGAAAATTTCGATTATGTTCCATTCCAGCCCTCGGTTTTCGACCCTCGGCCGTCTCACGCGCAGGCTCCTCACCTTACTGCTCACCGCGACCGGCCGGCATGGCTGCGCACGCGCGCGAGGAGGCAAGGTGACATGACAGAAGCGCTGCAGAAGATCAAACACTACATTCCCACCGTCATCGCGGTGGTCATACTCGTGGCGGCATGGGAGATATGGTGCCGCGTGGGGCACGTCTCCCCCACGATGATCTCGTCGCCGAGCGAGATCGTGGACGCGACCATCGACACGTGGCCCACCCTCTGGCCGGCCACGCTCATCACCGCCTACGAGGGATTCGTGGGATTCGCGCTCGCCGTGCTGTGCGGCATCATCATCGGCATCGTGTTCTATTGCTCGCGTGTGCTCAACGCCGCGTTGTTCCCGCTGCTGGCCGCCGCGCAGACGATGCCGCTGATCACCATCGCCCCGTTGTTCATCATCTGGTTCGGATTCGAGATTTCCGGCAAGATCGCCATCGTGGCCGTGTTCGGACTGTTCCCCATCGCAGTGCAGACGATTCGCGGCCTTGAGGCCGTGCCGCAGTTCTATTCCGACGTGGCGCTCACCTGCGGTGCCACGCCCGCGTGGACGCTTTGGCATGTGAAGCTGCGCGTGGCCGCGAGGCAGATCTACGGCGGCATTCGTATTTCGGCCGCGTATATTTTCGCCACAGCCGCGACCGCGGAGTATCTGGGCGCGCGCAAGGGCCTGGGTATCTGGCTGCAGGCCGCGTACAACTCGTTCCGTACGCCGTTGATCTTCTCGGCCACGTTTGTGATTGTGGCGTTGACGGCGGTGCTGTTGATTATCGTCAACGTAAGCGAGCTGCTGATTCTCGGACCCGCCTCGGAGGACGAGGACCCGGACGCCGAAGAATAAGCGCCGGTAAGCGCCGCGCGTAGGAGTAGATGCGTTGGGGGCGGATGGCTCGGGCGACGGCAAGGTGATGATGCCCTCTTTTGTCATCCTGAGCGATCGCCGTCCCTTCTGTCATCCTGAGCGATCGCCGTCCCTTCTGTCATCCTGAGCGATCGCCGTCCCTTCTGTCATCCTGAGCGAGCGGAGCGAGTCGAAGGATCTTGCCCCCCCCCCCCGGGCACCAAGATCCTTCGACTCCGGGCTACGCCCTCCGCTCAGGATGACAGGAACGGGGTCTTATCGTCTCTCCCCCACCCGGCTGCGCCGGGAGCCCCCTCGTCAGAGGGGGCCGAGGACGTGCGTCCTCGCTTGATAGTGAGCGAAAGCTTGGCAGGAATGATGACCAGCCTCGTCAGAGGGGCCGAGGGACCAGCCGTTAGTCGCGATGGCGGCGGATACGGAGCTGAGTGCGGACGAACATGGCGGTGAAGGCCACGGCGCCGAGGATGACGGCCGCCTCCACGTACCGCATGATGGCGGCGCCGGTCTTGGCGATGGAGGAACCGCCGGGCGTGGTGGGCGTCGCAGTCGGCGTCGGCGTGGGTGTGGTTCCCGGTGTCGGCCCAGGTGTGGAAATCTGCTCGAACTTGGGCGAGACCGTCACCTGGGAGTCCCAGTCTTCGATGTTGGTACTGCCGTTCGTTTCGGGAACGACCACGAAGAACGGGTCGCACGTATACGCCTTGTTCGCGTCGGCCACACCCACGCGTTTGATGAGGTAGAGGGCGTCGTCGAGACTGGGAATCGTGACGTTGCCGTTGGCGTCTGTGGTGAAGTGGACGTCACGGTAGCCGTCGTGCTTGTCGGCGTAGGCGGCGACCTCCTTGGCGGCGGCATTGTACTGCGAGGAGGTGAGCTTGCCCCAGTCGCGGTCGACGTCCTTGAACCATGTGTTCGTCTTGAATCCGGTGATGGCGGTGCGGTCGGCGTTGAATTTCACTTTGGCCACATAGGCCACGGCATAGGTGTCGCCGGCCAGCGGACGTGCCGAGGCGCCGTCGCCGACACGCGCGGATATGGTGATGGATTTGCCGCTTGTGGTCATGGTGGCGTTCGCCGTCGCCCCGAACGGCGCCAGCACGCCCACAATCAGCATCAGCAGGCAGGTCATCGCGCCGCCCGCGGCTGCCGCGATGCGCCGCCCGCGGCCCATGCGAAGGCCGCCGCACCTCGTGATGATGTTATGCACGATGGGTTCCATGCTTTGGTCTCCTTTCGCCACGGTTGGCGTTACGTTGCGGGGTATGGTCGTCGGGCCCGCCGCCGGCCGCCGCACGACGGCGTTTATGAATATGATGCGCCACCCCGCCGCCGACGAGCAACACCGTCAGTCCGATGAGCGGAATGAGGTATTGGGGCGGGATGTGCAGCCCGAACTGGTTCGCCGCCTGCGATTCCATCTCGGGCGTGTAGGGCACGCGGTGGGCGTGCACGAGGAGTCTGTGGGTGTTCACGCCGTAGGGCGTGCACGTGATGAGCGTGGCCTGGTCCTTGCCGGCCGTGATGCCCAGTGACGTGGTGTCGGTGGGCAGCACCGTGCTGATGCCGTCCACTTTATACGCGTAGGTGTCTTTGAGGATGCGGAAGAGGAAGAGGTCGCCCTTCTTCATCTGGTCGAGGTCGGTGAACAGTTTGGCGCTGGGCAGTCCGCGATGACCGGACACGGCCGTATGCGTCGACGCGCCGCCCACCGGGAACGACGTGCCTTCGAGATGGCCGATGCCGACCTGCAGCACTTTTTCCGCGGTGCCATGGTAGATGGGCAGGGTCTCGTGGAGGCGTGGCACGGTGATGTATCCCATCATGCCGTGACCGTCGATGTTGAGGATGGACTGGTATTGCTTGTCGGATGCGGCCGTGTTGACCGCGCCGGCGAGCGCGTTGGTGGACCCGCCGGAAGCCTGCTGCGCAAGATGGGTGTTGTAGTCGCGGGCGGCCTGCAGCACTTTGGCATACTGTTCGTCGCTCATGGCGTTGACGGCGGCGTCGTAGCTGCCTACGGCGCGGCTGGCGTTGCGCATGATGAGCATGTTGCTGATCGTCGGATAGAACAGCACCAGCAGTCCTCCGATGATGACCAGCACCGGCAGTATGTCACGCAGCTTCTTCATGGTTGGGTTTCTGTTGAGTGGATTGGGTAAGGAGGTGTGGGGTGGGGAGAGGTGGTAGGTGGGGAGGTGTCGTCTCTCCCCCAGTCTGCCTACGGCAGCCAGCCCCCTCATCAGAGGGGGCCGAGGGCATACGCCCTCGCTTGACGGCGGGCAGTCCACCGGACTGCCCGCTTAACGGCTCAGCCACCCGACTTTGCCGGGAGCCCCCTCGTCAGAGGAGCCGAGCCTGTTGTCATCCTGAGCGAGCGATCTCCCTTGTTGTCATCCTGAGCGAGCGGAGCGAGTCGAAGGATCTTGCCCCGCCGGGCACCAAGATCCTTCGACTCCGGACTGCGTCCTCCGCTCAGGATGACAAGAGGGGGCTCCGCTCAGGATGACAAGTGCACCTGTCAGGCGCGCTTGCGGCGGATGGCCCAGGCGATGCCGAAGGCGACGATGAGCACGCCGACCACGGTGAACGCGACGGTACCCATGCCACCGGTGCCGGGCAGCGTCACGCCGGATTCGTTCTTCACCGGGATGATGGTCTTCTGGCCCTTGGCATCCTCCACAGCCGACTGATCATAGTTGTCAGCACCGGCGTTGTTGTCGTACGTCACGCTAACGGTGGCCTTGGCGGGATCAGCCTTGCCGTTGTCGCCTTCGATATTGATGCCGATCTTGTTGGCGAGCTTGTTGTACTCCTTCGGGGCTTCAGTCTCTTCGAGCAGGTACTTGCCGTTGGCAAGGCCCTTGAAAGTGAGCTTACCGCTGTTCGGAGTGACGATTTCGGTGGCGGCGGTTTCGCCGGACGTTGCCACACGGTAGACGGCGGCTTCGGTTTCGCTGCCGGCCGACTCCTGCACGACCGGGATTTCGGCGCCGCTGGCATCCTGCAGCTGGAACTTGGCGCCGGCCAGACGCTTGGCGTTGGTGCCGTACGTGCCGGTGTACTTATCGATGGTGAAGCCGTAGGTGTACGTGCGCACGGTGTCCGGCTGGGAGTCGCCGGACTCGGTGTTCTTCGGGTTGGTGGTGTAGTGGATGGAGGCGGAGTTGGTGTTGCCCGTGCCGCCGACGATGGCGTTCTCGTTCAGCGTGGCCTTGTAGGTGACGGTGATGGTCTTGCCGGCATCTTTCAGATGCTTGGCCTTGAAGTCCTTCATGTTGACGTGCAGCATGACGTTGCCATCCTTATCGGCGGCGTCCACAGTAGTGGTGTAGTCGGTGTCCTTCGTCAAGGTGTCGGTGGTCGTGCCATCGGTGATCGTCACTGTCGGCTCGAAGACCGGGTTCTGCGGATCCGTTACATTCTGCACCAGCGTCAATCCCTTGGACAGGGTATCGACAAAGTTGAAGGTGTAGCTGTCGTAGGCAGTCATGTCGGGGATGGTGGAGGTCAGCGTGAAGGTGAGCTGCTGGCCGATTTTCGCGTCGATGGCGTCCTTGTCGTTCACCTTCTTGTCGACGGTAGGCAGCTCGCCCTTGATTTCGACGGACGCCGGCTGCTCATGCACGGAGACGAGCGAAGCGTACTGGCTCTTCGCGTCGATGACGGAAGCGCCGGGCACGGCGACGACGTAGTAGCCGTAATCCAGTCCGGTAAACGAACCGGTATACTTGCCCTCGTTATTGACGGCGTCGGAAATCTTGGCGGCCGGGGTCACAGCGGCGATGTCGTTCCTCTGAGCCCAGATAGCGGCCTTCTGGGCGAAGCTGCGGAGAGCGTCGTCCTTCAGACCCTTCACATAGTCGGAGGAGCACTGGTCGAGGGCGTCGTTGTCGGAGCAGGGTGCGCCACTCGTGCCGTCCGTAGTGGTGGTGAAGAACGTCTTCCAGTTGTCGTCCAGCTTGTAGGTCACGGTCCTGCTGGAGCCACTGCCGGTCACATCGGCATCGAACATCTTGTAGGCGTTGGCGGTCTTGCCGGCGAATTTGGCGTCGCTGGTGCTCACGGTCAGGGTGGCGTTTTCACCAGCCGCGTTGGCGGTGGCGCCGGTGACGGCGGCCAGGCCAAGGGCCGTTGCGGCCGCCGCGACGGTGGCGATGGCCTTCTTCATCAGTGAGTTCATCACTGTTCCTTTCTTCTTGATGGACATGGTGTACAGGTGGAAAATCTTGAGTTGTGGTGCTATGGAGGTGTCGTCTCTCCCCCAGACTGCCTACGGCAGCCAGCCCCCTCGTCAGAGGGGGCTGAGGGCATACGCCCTCGCTTGACGGCGGACAATCCACCGGACTGCCCGTTTAACGGCTCAGCCTCGTCAGAGGGGGCCGAGGGCGTACGCCTTCGCTTGGTCCACATGGATGCGTTGGCAATGCCTCCCTCTGACGAGGGAGGTGGCACGGCGAAGCCGTGACGGAGGGAGAGACCGCGGCCGTCAGACCGCCGTCAACATCGCATCGGGCGAAAGCCGATTTCGTTTTCGTCATGCGGCATGGGCACCTCGCTTTCTGCCGGAGCCACCGGGGCCGCGACCGCCCGAAGCCGAACCGACGCCCGCACCTCCGGCCGAGCCGGCTCCCGCACCACCGGCAACATACCGGTTGCGCAGGTACCAGGCACTGCCGGCGGCCACGAGCAGCACGCCGAGGAGCAGCAGCCACATCACGCCTTCGCCGCCGGTGTTGGGCAGCGGCGAGGAGTTGGTGATGGTCGCCACGTTCTCCTTGGTGTCGTACTGCACGTCCACCGCGTACCCGGCTTCGGCCGGCGTCTTGCTTGACCCGTCGGCAAACGTCATGCCAACCTCGGTGACGGTGTACGTGTAGTACCGCACGATGTCGTCGCCGTTCGCGTCCTTGCCGTCCACGAATGCGACCGGCAGTTTGCGGCTGATGGTCTTGCGCCACGTGTCGCTCCACAGCGACCCATCGCTCGAATCCATGGTCTCCTTCAGCGGCATCATGACCGTGCTGGTGGAGCAGTCTGCCTCGTAGCAGGCGATGGTTTTGGCTTCCACGCGCTTGCCGTCGGCGTCCGTGTAGTAGGCGCGGATCTCCAGTTGGATGGATTTCGGCTTCTCCAACGCGCCGTTCTTCCAGACCTTCTGCAGGGTCAGGTCGGTGGTCTTGCAGCCGTTTTCGCCGCACGGGTCCTGGCCGTCGTCGGGCTCGGGCGTGAACCCGCCGGTGTTGTCGTCCACGGCCTTGTCAAGCATGAGCACGGCCTTGGCGGCGGAGACGTAGACGCCAAGCGACTTCGACGAAGCGGTACCGCCGGCCGTGGCGACGGTCGCGTCCTTGATGCCCACCCAGTCGGTCTTCGCATCGCCGGCCGCGTCGCTGCCGGCGGTGGCGGCGTCGTAGGCGTTGACGGTCTGGTAGTAGTTCACGTCCCAACGGTCGAGTTTGGTCGCGTCGTCGGTCGTCTTGTCCGAAATCTTCGTCGCCGTGCCGTTCACGTCGACGTTCGCCGCGTCGGCCGAGTCATCGGCCGTGCGATACACGCGGTACGTGTTGTAGCGGCCGTCGTCGTCCGGTCCGACGATCTTCTTCGTGCTGTTGAAGTTCCAGTTGGATTTGAGCGTGGTGTTGCCGAACGGGTCGACGAGGCCGCTGGTGCCGCGTATGGTGTCGGCGTAGGTCATGTGGTCGTTCTGCAGCACGCCTTCGGCGTTGAGGCCGGCGAAGCCGCCCGCGTATCCGGTCGGGAGCGAGGCCACGCCGTCGGTCGTCTGCGTGGCGCCGCCGCCGAACACGTCGTACCCGTTCGGCGCGATGCCGGTGACGGAGGAGTTCACGGCCTTGGTGCGGTTGCCCTTGATGAGCTGCACGCTCAGGTTTTCGCGCGTGTTCTCGTCCTGGATGATGCCGTCGTTGTTGCAGGGCAGTTTGATGACGGAGTCGCCGATGGTGATGATGGCCACGTCGGTCTGCTGATTGTTCGTGTCGCTCTTCTTGGAGAGGCTTACGCCGATCTTGAATCCGAAGAGGTTTACGTACAGTACGTCGCCTTTCGAGAGCACCTTGAGGTTGAAGAGGCTGTCCTTGCCGTCGAGCTGGGGGAACCATTTGCCCAAATCGATGACGTCGATCTTGTTGAGATACAGCGCCTTGACGAGCAGGTTCACGATCTGGAGCACCAGATCGACGAGCGGCGAGCTGGCGTCGAGGTCGACGAGGTACGCGTGCGTGGTCTCGCCGACGAAGCCGCCGGCGATCTCGGCGCTGGACGTCTTCTTGAGGTTCGTCACCGTGGAGTCGGCGATGCGCGCGAGGTCGGCGTAGCCGGCGAAGCCGCCTACGACCTCGCGGCCGGTGGCCGAGCCGGTGCCCTTGGTGTTGGTGTACTTCTGGTCGCCGGCGTGGGATGCGTCGACGGTGAAGCCGGCGGCGATGCCCGCGACGGACGAGTGTTCGGCGTGGGAGCCCCAGATGTCGAGCACACCGGCAGTCGCGCCGAGCAGTTTGGAGACGCCGGCGTTGTCGACGTCCACGGTGCCGGCCTTGCCGAGGTGGCCGACGAAGCCGCCCGCGTAGTTGACGCCCTTGACGCTGTTGAGGTTGGTGACGGTGCCGTAGTCGACGGTGCTGTTGATGAGGCCGCCGCCGAAGCCGCCTGCCGCGCCGGTGAAGCGCGTGGAGTCGAGGATGCCCTGCTTGCTGGCGTCGTGGGCGCGGATCTGGATGCCGTCGGCCACGCCGTTGACGCTCGCATGGTGGATGAACGTGCGGAAGGCGTCGAGCGCACTGACGTTGCCGGCCTTGATGAGGTCGAGCAGCAGTCCGGTGCTCTGGTCGGTGGAGCCATTGATTCCGTCGGTGCCGGCCACGGACGCCACGGATGTGGTGTCGGCCTGGCCGAAGAAACCGCCGGCGTACTGGCCGCCGTCGACGCCGCGCAGGCCGCCCACGGTGAGCGTGTCGAGTGCGGAGGTGCCGCCGGTTTCGGTGCCGGCCACGACGGCTTTCATCGATCCGGCGAATCCGCCCGCCGCACGGGCGTACTTGGTCACGCCGCCGACCTTGTAGGAGCCGTCGACGGTGAAGCCCCATGCCTCGCCGCTGCCGCCGTCCTTGACGGACGCCACGGAGGCGCCGCGCACGGTGGAGACCGTGGCGTCGAGCACGGAGACCAGCTTGTTGGGCGTGTTGATAAGGCTGTTGAGCAGCTTCTGCAGCACGCCTTCGGTGGCGTTGGTGTTGGCTTCGGCCATGCCGGCCGCGGTGATGAGACCCGCGTAGCCGCCCACGGTGTTCGTGCCGGAAACGCGGCGCAGGTTGGTCACGTGGGCGCCGGTGGCCTTGGCGCCGGAGTGCGTGGCGGTGAGGGTCCAACGGTCGTCGGCGTTGGCGTCGGTGTTGACGTCGAAAGTCTTGTCGCCCCAGATCTGCGCGCCGGAGGCGTAGCCGACGTAGCCGCCGGCGAAGCCATTCATATGCGTCAGGTCGGTGCCGGTGGCGGTCACGGTCATGCCGCGGCGGTAGCCGGCCACGGACGATGTCTTGGCAACGGGCACGAACACGTTGAGAACCTGCGGCAGCAGTGCACCGAGGTCGGCGCTGATGAGTCCGCCGGCCACGTCAAGGCTGCCGAGTTCGACGGCGCCGCCGGATTCCATGCTTCCCGCGAAGCCGCCTGCGGCACGCATGGCCTTGACCTGCCTGGTGTCCTGCGTCTGGCCGTTGGTGATGACGCCGGCGCGCATGAGGCCCACGTGGCCTCCGGCGATGCCGCCGTCGGCCGTGTTCGCGCCGGAGGCGTACGAGGAGCGTCCGGCCACCACGTTGGTGCCATAGATATAGGTGTCGATGGCCTTGTTCAGTGTTTCCTGATCGGTGATGCTGCCGGCGTTCTTCAGGAGTTCGGCGAATTCCTTGCCGTAGCCGCCGCGGGAGCCGACGGCCTTGGCCCAGGCCTGCCAGGTGGCGTAGTCGAGGTTGCGCAGCGGTCCGGTGACCTGCGTGTTCTCTTCGGTCGGGTAGCTCACCTGCAACGCGCCGAGCAGATTATCGACCTTGACGACGCCGAACAACAGGCTGAGACTGCCGGTCTTGGCGGTGCTGGCCGCATGCATGAAGCCGGTGTAGCCGCCGGCCATCTCCGCGCCGTAGACGGAGCGGATGCGTGCGGCGAACGCCGTGCGCTGGGCGCCCGTGTAATGGTGTTCGCCGTCGTTCTCGTTCTTCCACGAGGCGTTGTTGTTGCCCCAGATGTGGCCGCCTTCGTTGTTGCCCACGTAGCCGCCGGCCACGCCGCGCAGCGTGGCGGCGTCGGAGGCCGCCTGTGCGCGGACCACGCCGCCGCAGGGCACGGCGTCGGTGGAGCTGTTGCGCACGGTGGGCACGAAGTCCTGCATCAGCGAAGCGAGCGTGCCGCTGGTGGAGACGAGTCCGCTGAACAGCGAGGAGTCGTTGAGCACGCTGGCCACGTCGCCGGGGGCGATGCCGCCCGCGTAGCCGCCGGCCGTCACCTGGCCGATGATATGCGAGAAGCTGTGCGCGCTGGAGTCCTGGATGTGGCCACCCTTGACGCTGCCCACGAAGCCGCCTGCCTCGCCGATGGCGTTCTGCGCGTCGCTGGTGTCGCTGGCGATGACCGCATAGCCTGCGGCCGCGCCGGTCACGTCGGAGTGCTCGATGGTGGAGACCACCACCGACAGCACGCTGGCGATCTGGGTGAGCTTGATGTCCTTGAGCACCTTGAGGCCGCCACCCACGGAGGCCGCGGAGCCGATGTCCATGCGGCCGATGTAGCCGCCGGCGAAACGCTTGGCCGTCACCGCGTACGAGCTTTTGGCGGTGTCGAAGTAGGGGCTGCCGTCGGTGCCTTCCAGTGCGCTCGGCTCCTTGACGGTGGTGTGACGCAGCTGCGTGACGTCGGAGTCGGAGACCTGCACGCCGGAGCCGTAGCCGATGTAGCCGCCGGCCGAGCCGGACTGCGAGTCGGTGTCGGCCAGTCGCGAGGCCGTCACCTTGAGTCCCGGATTGTCGGGGTCGGAAATCTTACGGCCACTGGTCTTCTCGACGGTGGTGTCGTCGGAGTGCACGCCCGCGCCCGCAATCACCGGCACGTAGGCGCCGGCCACGCTGACCAGGTCGTTGACATCCAAACCGAGATCGCCCAGACCGCCGAGGATGCTGATGCCGCCGTCGGAGGAGGCGAGCGCACCGGACCGGGCACGGCCGGCGAATCCGCCCGCGTAGGCGCCGCCGTTGACGGTGTCGATGTTGGTCACGGCCCAGCCGCTGCCGCCGGCCGTCTTGGCGTCGTCGATCTTGCCGCTTTGCAGGTCACCGGCGAAGCCTCCGGCCATGTTGGCGGTCACAGTGCCGCCGTTGACGAATGCGACGTCGGCATTGGTGTACTTGGGCACCATGTAGCCGATGGCGGTGATGAGGCCCTCCTTGCCGCCGAGGCTGAGGATGGATTTGAGCGCGCCGTCGTCGTCCTTGGGCAGCACATCGGCGAGGCTGCCGGTCACGGAGACGCCGACGAAGCCGCCCGCGTTGCCGGTGGTGCCGTCGGCGGTCACGGATGCGAGGTTGGTCACGTGCGCGTCGGTGGCCTGGGTGCTGTTCGACTGGGCGACGAAGCCGCCGGCCATGTACTGCGTGGATTCGCCGTCAACGTGCTTGCCGGTGGCGGCGACGTTCATGCCGGTCGGAATGCCGGAGACGGTGACGTCGTCGATGGCGATCTTCACGCCGGCCGCCACGGAGAGCAGGCCCTCGATTTTGATGAGGCCGAGGCCGAGCAGGTCGACGCCGCCGGCGCTGAGCAGGTCGCCGGGGCCGGAGACGCCGATGAAGCCGCCGGCGCGGTTGGTCGCGGTCACGGATTTCACACCGGTGACGGCCACGGCGGCCGAATCCGGCACGGCGGCCTTGTCGTAGGCCGTGGTGGCCTTGCCGATGTTGCCGCCCATGGCGAAGCCGATGCCGCCACCCGCATACTCGCCCTTGGCGGTGACGGTGAGGCCATCGCTCTCGCCGGAGACGGTGGTGCCGCTGACTTCGAACGGCAGGTATTCGCCGAGGCCGACGGTCTGGTTGACGAGGCCGCCGATGGAGGCGGTGCTGAGCTTGCCGGCGATGCCGCCCGCGTACGAGCCGGTGGTGCTCACCGATTTCAGTCCGCCGATGACGTTCGTACGCTCGGTCGGCACAGTGAGCTTCGTATGCTTCCAGAACGAAAGCTTGTTCACATGGGTGGCGTCGGACGCGGCGATCATGGTGCCGTCGCCGCGGCCGATGAGTCCGCCGGCGTAGTCGTTGCCGGATTCCACGGTGATGGAGCCGCTGGTGCGGATGCCAAGCAACGCCGATTCCTCCACACCGACGAGTGTGAGCAGGCTTTGCGCCGTGGCCGGGTCCTTGGTGAGCAGGTCGCCGAGCAGGTTGTTCACGCCGGTGAGCAGGTCGGAGTTCTTCGACTCGCCCGCGCCAAGGTCCGACACCCAGCCGACGGCCGCGACGCCGGTGAATCCGCCTGCGAGCGCCTTGGTGCCCTTGTCGTCCTTGACGCCGCTGGCCTTGACCGTGATGGTGCCGTCGAGCGTGTCGTTGACGGCGTAGCTGTTGGCCATGGCGCCGGCGAAGCCGCCCGCGTAGGTGCCGGCCTGCACGGTCACGTCGGCGTCGACCGACGAGCCGACGGTGGTGCTTTGCGGCTGGGAGAGGCGGATGAGTTCGACGCCGACCTCGCTGAGCGCGCCTTTCATGACGTCGTTGCGCATGAGTCCGGCGAAGCCGCCGACGTAGGCGCCGCCTTTGACGGTGTAGGCGTTGGCGCTGGTCACGCTGGAGTTGGTGATGATGGTGCCGTTCTGGATGCCGACGAAACCGCCCGCATAGTCCTTGCCGGCCGTGCCGATGACGGTGCCTTCGGCGAAGTCCTTGACGGCGCTGCTGCTGATGGTCGGGTTGTAGTAGGCGACGGGGATGAGCGCGTCCGCATCGATGATGTTGCTGTTGAGCAGCAGGGTGATGAGGTCGCCGAGGCCGAGGCCGGGGATGGCGTTGAGGATGTTCGTCAGCAGTTTGACGATGTCGCCGAGCAGATTGGAGACGATGTCGTACTTCGTTTCGCCCTGTGCGTAGCCGACGAAGCCGCCGGTCATGCCGGCAACGTTGGATACGGTCACGCCGGTGCTCTGGCATTTGTCGATGGTCACGGAGCCGATGACGCGCCCGGCGAACGACCCGGTGGCCAACGAGGATGGGTCGGCCTTGCGGATGGTCAGCAGGTTTTCGACGAGTCCGCTGATATCGATCTTGCCGCCGGTGAGCGCCTTCAGCGCCTCGCTGAGCAGGCCGCCGACGATGGTGCCGAGCCCGCCGACGATGGCGCTGATGAGCGTCTTGTCCACGTGCACTTCGGTGCTGTCGTTCCGCACCGACACGTCGTTGAGTTCGATGTTGCTCACGTATGCGGGCGTTACCGCGCCCCGCAACGGGTCGTTCTCGTCGAGCTTGTTGGAGATGGTGCCGAAGAATCCGATGCCGGTGTGGCTGCGTACATCGAGCTGGCCGGTCTGATGCACCTTGACGTTGGAGACGACCGGGCGTGCGGCGGTGTCATTGGTGCTCACACCATCGGCGTTGATGCCGCTCCACAGCGAGCCGGTGGTGTCGCCGCCGGCCACGCCGAGCATGACGCCGGAGAACATGAGCGGCGTCCATGCGGCACCCGACGTCGTGCCGACTTCGGCGTCGGAGGAGGTGTCGATGTCGCGGAACACGATGTAGTTCGCGTCGGAGGTGTAGGCCAGCCCGGTTTTGGCGGTGTACGTGGCGTCGTCGACATTGTGGCGGTTGCCGTCGGCGTCCTTGACGAAGTATTTGGTTCGCGTGGCACCGACCGTGTTCAGCAGGCCGTCATGGTCGGGGAATTCCTTGTCACGCAGCTTGGCGCCGGCCGTAAGATCGGCGTCGCCGGCGTAGGCCAACGATTCCGAGCCCTGATCGGTCCAGGAGGAGTCCGTGGCACACAATACGTGCTCGCATTTCTGCTTGATCTGCCAGACCTTGCCCACAACGGCCTTCTTCGTGCCGATGGCGCGCAGCTGCTGCTCGTCGCCGATGAGGATGTACGTCTTGCCGTTGATGGTCTTGACGACCTGACCGTCGAAGTCACGGCCGGAAAGGGAGTCCGCGGCGGCCTTGGTGGCTCGCTTGGGCGTGGATTTCGCGCTCTTCGACGTGGTCGATTTGTCGGACGTCGCGCCGTTCGTCGTCGCGTCGTTGTTCGCGTTGGCATTGTTGCCGGACGACGTCGATGCCGCGCCATCGGACGTCGAGTCCTTGGACGTGGGATTATTTGCCGTGGAATCCGACGTCGAGGAGCCTTTCGACGTCGAGCCGCCCGTCGTGTTCGCGCTCGACGATTCGGACGGGGCCGTAGTCTTGCCGGTCGTCGACGAATCGGATGTCGATGAATCGGACGATGACGTGGCGCCGGCGGACGGCGACGTCGTCACCGTATTGGCACTGGCGGCGCTGACGATGGCGTTATCGAACGCGGCATCGGCCGCGGAATACGTCGCGTTGATCGACGACGAACCGATCGTCGACACGCCCGACGTCGTGACGCCGTCCGACGTGACGGTGACGGAGCCGGAACCGGTGGCCGCGTTCGACGCGGGCACCATCACGAACGCGGGCACGATGACGGCGAGCGTCGCCGCTACGGCCTTGCGCCACGTATGACATAGCCCCCTATTGTTGGAAGCATCGTCATCGTTCTTGATTACGAGGGTATGCAAGGGCGTCCGACATGCGTTCCCATCACATGACGGATTATCGACCCGCCCGGCCATATCGCGCATAATACGGCGGATACGCTGCTTCACATTCGTCCTTTCTCTTGCATACGGACCGTATACAGGAAAACTCGTTGTTAACCCCGTAATTCAGACCTTCATCACCATTGTCAAGGCTATATCGACAACCATGACGTTTCTGTCGTCTTAGTGGAGCGCTCACATTCGCCATATATCACCGCGACACGCATGCCCCCATTCCCGGATACACGGGGTTAACGCATGATGACTTTTCGTACGCCATCCCATAAACGCCAACGGATGCATACCGTTTTCACCGACATCGTGGGAGAATGAAGGTGGATCATCCAGTGCATCCACCGACGGGACGCCCAGCCGCGCCCTGTGCGAATGCTCGATAGAAGGGACGAGAATGACCGATTCGAATACTCCGGGCGGATATGCTCCCAATGACGGGGACACAAAGCCGAATGCCACGAACGCCACGAACCCGTTGGATCAGAACGCCGGCACGACGCCGGAATCCAACGCCGGCGAAAGCGTGAACGACGCCACGCAGCTGGGCCACTACAACCAGACGGGTGCGGCACCGGCATACGGCGGCACGGCACCGGAGACCCCGGCATACGGCCAGCAGCCCGCATATGGCACAACCCCCGCCTATGGTTCGGCGACATCCCCCGCCGGCGGATACGGGGCCTCCGCCTACGGCACGGACCCGAACGCCGCGCAGAACGGATATCAGGGATACGAGGCTCCGGCGGCCTCCGCCTACGGCAGCGCGGCACCGGCATACGGCCAGGGCCAGCAGCCCGCCTACGAGGCGCCGCAGTACGGACAGCCGGCGCCCGCATACGATGCGTCGTCAGCCTACGGTTCGGCACCGGCCGCACCCTCCTATGACGCGCAGCAGCAGTACGGACAGCAGGCGTATGCGCAACAGCAGTACGCGCAGCCGGCGTACGGACAGCCGGCCTACGGTCAGCAGCAGTACGCGCAGCCGCAGCAGCCGGGCGTCGACCCCTATGGCCAGCAGCAGGCGCAGGGCTATGGCGCACCCGCATACGGTTATGGCCAGCAGCCCGCACAGCCCGCATACGGGGAGGCGCAGAACCCGTACGGCGGCTACGGGCAGCAGACGGCAGCCCCGGCATACGGCCAGGGCGCCACCGAACCGGCGGCACAGACCCCGGCCACACCGGAGACACCGGCACCGGCACCGGCCGACTTCGCCCACGTGCCCTTCCCCTCCGGGCAGACGACGATTCCCGAACCCTCCCCGGTGACGCCCGCGTACGGCCAGAGCACCGAGCCCGGGCAGGCCACGGACGCCGCCCCGCAGAGCGCGAACGCCGAGTCCACGGCCGATTCCGCCGCCGCCGAACCCACGACAGCGTCCGCGGCGCAGTCCGAACAGCAGGACGGCTACCAGTCGCCGGCATACGGCCAGAGCGAGCCGGCCTCGGACTCGTACGGCCAGGCGCAGCAGCCGGGCACCGACCCCTACGGTCAGCAGCCACAAGGCTACGGTGAGCAGCCGGCGGCCGCCTACGGTGCGGCACCGGCATACGGCGAAGCGCAGAACCCGTATGGCACTCCCGGTTCCGACCCCTACGGCAATGACCCCTATGGCGCCGCCCCGCAGGGCGGATACGAGCAGCAGATGCCGCAGTACGGCGAGGCCCCGGCCATGCCCGCCCCGCCGCAGGGCTACGGCGCGCCCGCGGCCACCGGCGGCGCCATCCCGCTCGATCAGAACGGCGAGCCGCCGCTGTGGGCCCCGTGGTACGGCATCACCTTCCCCAACGCGTTCATCCGCGTGTTCAAGAAGTACGCCACGTTCCACGGCCGCGCCTCCCGCGGCGAATACTGGTGGTGGATTCTCGCCAGCGTGGTCGTGAGCCTGCTGTTCAGCATCCTGTCCGCCGCCACGCGTAACAACGGCATCGTCTCCCTGCTCGAACTCGTCTGGAGCTTCGGCACGCTGGTGCCGGGCATCGCGGTCGGCGTGCGTCGTCTGCACGATACGAACCGCACCGGATGGCTCCTGCTGTTGCCATACGGCATCGAGTTCCTTGGCATCATCCTGGCGGTCGGCGGCCTCTTCGCCGGCGTCTTCAGCGCCACCGCCAACTCCTCCGGCGGCCTTGGCGGCAGCATCGCGGTAATCGTCCTCGGCGCGTTGGTCTGCATCGCCGGCTCGATCGTCATGATCGTGCTGCTGGCGGGCAAGAGCAAGCCGGAAGGCGCCCGCTTCGACCAGCCTCAGGCGTAAGTCGATATTCAACGACAATCGCGCATCAACAGCGAGGGCCGGTCTCCAAGGGAATTCCCCGGAGACCGGCCCTCCCGCTATTCACGGCCCTCCCGCTATTCACGCCTCCCCCGGTTTTGTGGGTCTAACCATTCGGATTTGTGGGTCTGTTGGGTCTGGTCTAACCACTCAGGTTTGTGGGTCTGATGGGTCTGGTCTAACCACTCAGGTTTGTGGGTCTGGCGCATACACGAGGACGGCCCAAACGACCTCCTCACGAACGAATAGACCCACAAAACCAATCAACCACTCGAATCCGTGGGTCCCAGCTTGGTCTGTGGGTCCGACCACTCGAGTCTGTGGGTCTGATGCCGGAGTTTGTGGGCCTATCCAAACATATGACAGGTCGGCCATTCGGGTTTGTGGGTCTACCTGTTCATCAGGAAAATATGTGGGTCCAGCCTATTCAATAACCGTGGGTAAATCCGTTCATTAACGGGCTTGTGGGTCTGGCATATACACGAGGACGGCAAAAACGGCCTCCTCACGAACGAATAGACCCACAAACCCAATCGAACGAACCAACAGACCCACAACGCCAATCAGGCAAACCAGTAGACCCACAAACCCAACAACAGCAAAACGGGCAGCGGCAACAACAAAACGGGCAGACCCACAAACCGGGGCCTGCCAATCGAATCAGCCCACAAAACCAAGGTCACATGGCTTCAGCAGGACACGAGGGTGATTGATGAACTACAGCTCGACCTTTTCCTTGCCGGGGTCGTCCTTGATGTGGGCGAACTTGGCGGCGAGCGCGGCCTTGCTGCGTTTCTCGTCCTCCTCCTTCGCCTGCTTCTTCGCCTCGACCGGATCCCACAGCACGTCGTCATGGTGCTTCTTCCACTCCGGCTTGGAAATCTCCAGCAGCTTGTCGACGAATGCGGCGGCGTTGGCGTCGTCGTCCGGGCCGGCGACGGCGAGCGCACGCAGCGCCTCGAGCTCTTCGGCGGTCACGAACACACGCGGCACGCCCAGACGCTCATCGAACTCGTTGAAGTACAGCACGGCGGGCAGCGCGGCCTTCGCCACGGCGCCGGCGCCATCGGCGTTGGCGCTCACCACGGCCAGCACGTCGGCGAATGCGGCGGCACCGAGCGCGAACCGGCCGGCCGTGTCATCGGCCGCCAGTGCGGTACCGGCGGTTTCGGCCGCGTCGATTATCGTACGGACGGCGTCGTCCGTGGCCGCGTTCCACACGTTGCCGAGCAGTTCGGCCGAGGTGACGATATGCGCGGCGTCACCGTCATCGGAGAAATCAACGGTTTCGTCATACGAGTCGTTGGCGGCGAGCAGTGCGTCGACGATGCTCTGCGGACGTCCGGGAATCTCGTCCGCGCCCTCGTACACGTATTCGGCGTCGGGGACGGTCACGTCCTCGCCGGTCAGCACCAGCGCGAACTGACGCGTGGTACGCACCTGGAACGATTCGGCGTACTTCACGTCGTTGTCGATGTGCATGTGGTCGGTCAGCGGCCACAGGTCGGTCAGTTCCTTGCTCGCTTCGACGGCAGCGGCGACGGCAGGCAGCTGCTTCAGCGCGGCTGCGGACGAAATCCATGCGGTATTGCTCATACTCCCAGTATGGGCTCACCGCAAGAGAAAACCGCGCGAAATCGCCTTTTTCGTGACCAACATCACGAAACATAGTCGTCACTCCACGTCACGATACGCCGTCGTCACGATACGCCGCCCTGACCGGCCCGTACCGCCCCAAGTGTCCGTGTCCCCGCATGCCGCCCCGAGCCCCATGTCATCCTGAGCGGAGTCGTGGAACGGCGGAGTCGAAGGATCTTGAATCGGATGATGTGCCAGATCCTTCGACTCCGGCCTACGGCCTACGCTCAGGATGACAGCGACCCGAAGGCGCCCGCCAGCCGTCAAGGCGTCGACTACCCCTCAGTCACGCTGCGCGTGCCAGCTCCCCTGACAGCCGAGGGAATCCGACAGTCGACCGATGCCAGTGCCGGCTCCCCTGACAAGGGGAGCGGGGGGAGCTTGACCTCCGCGTCACTCCACGTTGGCGGCGGGGTCGGCGTAGGCGATGGCGAGCAGCTCATGCGTGCCGGCGTCGAATGTGATGGACGTGACCGACGCCAACGCCGTATGACGGTTGAACATCCAATGCTCGGCATGGCCTTTCTCCAGCAGATGGCGCAGCGACCAGATCGGCGACTCGTGGCTCACCACGATGATCTGTCCGCCGGCGTATTCGTCGACCTTCTCGTAGGCGAAGTCGCTCATGCGGGCGCCGATGTGCGCGTAGCTCTCACCCCACGTGGGCTTGTGCAGGTCGCGGATGAGCTTGAGATTCCTGCGATGCCAGAACGCGCCGTCGCCATGGCCGATGCGTTTGCCGCGGAATTCGTTGCCGGCCTCGATCAGCCGCTCGTCGGTATGCAGTTCCAGCGGCGGCTCGTCACGTTCGGCACGTACGGAATTCAAGGCCTTGAGGATTTCGCCGGCGGTCTCGCGCGTGCGGTCGAGCGGCGAGGAATACACGGCGGCCGCCTGGTTGATTCCCGAATGCGCGGCGATGTACCGCGCGGTCGCCTGGGCCATGCGCACGCCGCGTTCGGAAAGATGGAAGTTCGGCAGACGTTCGTACAGCACATGCTCGGGATTGTAGACCTCGCCGTGGCGGACAAAATGAATTGTGGTTGCGGGCATCGTCGCGCGGACTCCTTCATGATGGTCGGTCGTCGTTTGCTGGTTCCAGTGTAGTCGGTGCGCCGCGCGGGCGGAGATTGCGGCTCCGCTCAGGAGGATGGCGGCGTCGGAGATTGGGGAGATGCCGCGTGTCGGGGCGCGGACTGCTATAGTCTGTCATCGTCGCATAACCGACCGAACGGTCAGTACCGGTCGTCGGAGCGGCGCGACACGATAATCCCCAACCTTATCCACGAATCCACAACCGATCCACACGTCACGGACGACGTCGCGCATCGCATCAATCCGGACACACGGACGATGGGCCGTCGTCACGAGCAGTCATAAAGGAGGAGAAAACCACATGTCATCATCGAACACACCGACGTCGAAGACGTCATTCATCCAGGCAGTCAAAGACGTGAACCATCGTGTATTCGGCGGCTATGCGGAGCTTCTCCGACTGCCGCACACCGCGCGCTACGCCGTCGGATCGGTGATCGCCTGCATGCCGTTCCCCATGGTCGGCATGACCATCACCATTTCCGTGCAGACGTATTACGGCAGCTACGGTCTGGCGGGCGCACTCACCGCCGTGCAGGCCATCGCGCTGGCGATTCTCACGCCGCTGCTCGGCCGGCTCGTCGACAAGTTCGGCCAGCGGCAGGTGTCGATCCCGACCATCATCATCTGGATCGTCGCGGCCATCGCACTGGTCACGTGCATCACGCATCGGGTGCCGTCATGGATCCTGTACTGCATCACGCCGTTCCTCGCATGCATTCCGCCGTGGGGCGCGATGAGCCGCGCGCGCTGGACGCATCAGCTGCGCGGCGACAGCGAGAAGATCAACCGGGCGTTGTCGCTGTCTGGCGTATTCGACGAATGCATGTGGGTCATCGGCAATCCGCTGGCATCGATCCTCGCGGTGATCTCAGGCGTGCTCGCGTTCTCGTTCACCGGCGTATGCGTGGTGGTGGGCGCGCTCATGTTCCTCACCGAGCTGACCACCGAGCCGCCGTCGCAGACACAGCTGGCTCGGGAGGCCGGGCTCACCCGCCGCGAATACCGCGAGCGCGAGGCGGCCAAGGCGGTGCTGGTGCAAGGCGGCGACGCGGCGAAAGCCAAGGACTCCATCTGGGGGCCGGGCCTGCTGGCCGTGTGTGTGACCTGGTTCGGTCTGGGCGCGTTCCAGAGCGCCACCGCCATCTCCATCATCGCGTTCGCCAAGGAGCAGGACATGGCGCAGTTCACGGGCTTCGTGTTCGCGTGCTTCTCGTTCAGCTCGCTGTGCGGCGCGCTCGTCTACGGTGCGAAGAACTGGAGCATTCCGCTGTGGAAGCGTTTCTACTTCTGCCTGGCGGTGGTGAACATCGGCATCAGCTGCTTTGTGCTGGCCAACCATCTGTGGGTCATCATGATCATCTATCTGCTGTGCGGCGTATGCCAGGCGCCCACATGGATCAACGGCAACCAAATTATGCTGCATCTCGTGCCGCCTTCGCGGTTCACTGAGGGCGTGGCGTGGATGGCCGCGATGAACTCCATCGGCGCCTCGTTCGGTTCGGCGGTGGCCGGCCAGTTCATCGACCGCTACGGCTCCCATGGCGGCTTCATGACGGTGACGGTGCTGGCGCTGGCCTCGCTCGCCATCGCGTTCGTGGGCTTCCGGCAGATCAAATCCAGCACGGAGACGCCGATTCTCGCCGAAGTGACGGTGTGAGGCGTTCACTCTTTTTCGGATGGCGAAAAGAGTGAATTGCAATCAACCAAAAACGAGCGCGCATGTTCTCTATTGCGCGCTCGTTGCGGTGTATCATGTGCGTTCGCACAAACCGTGATTCACTCTTTGCGATCCTTCAAAAAGAGTGAATCGACGACCGGCGGCGCCCTGGACTACCGGTGGCAACCGCCCGGCCATTCCCCTACTTCCACCCGAACGGCGCGTGCTCGATGGACCACATGCCGAGGCGGTGCGCCACGCTGCGCTCCCGCTTCGCGGCCAGTTCCGCCTCGGAAAGCTTCTCGCCCTCGCGGCGCAGACGGTTCATCGCGTTCGTATGCGTGTCGTCGAGCAGCCACTTGCGGATCACGAAGTTCCACACCATCACCACCACCGTGGCGACGAGCTTGCCGATGTTCGTCCACAGAATGTACTGCGTATGCATCGTGTACATGGAATCATGCGGCATCCACGACGTGCTGATCCACACGATCACCTCGTTCATGATCCATCCGATGAACGACGAGACGAAGAAGATGGTGATCTCCATCCACCGCGCCATGTCGGCGCGATGCTTGAACACGAACTTCATGCTCGCCAGATAGTTGAAAATCAACGATACGAAGAACGAGATCGACGTGGCCAGGATGTTGTGCATATGCGTCAGCAGCAGCAGGTTCATCAGACCGTAGTCGATGACGAACGCGATGCCGCCCACCAGACCGAACTTCATCAGCTGCGCAAAGAGTTTTCTCACTCGCCCCATTAAACCCCCGCCGGCGGCAGGCGGGCGGGGCGTGCGTAAACCCGCCCATCATCTTTACGAACGGCGTCATGCCCGGCGACCGCGGCCGCACGGCAATCGTCGCACCCGGCGCCCACGACCACACCCACGACCATACGAAAATCATGGGCCGACGACTACGCTGGGAACCGGCAAACGCATAACCCTAACGCAAGGAGATACCATGCCGGTCATTCACACGCACGCAAGCACGACCATCAGCCGCGAGCAGCGCGAGGAGCTCAAGTCGCTGTACGGCCAGGCGATCACCGCCGTGCCGGGCAAGACGGAAGGGTGGCTGATGTGCCCGTTCGAGGACAACATGCCGATCTATTTCGGCGGCGACGACGCCAAGCCGGCCGCCTACGTGGAGGTGAACGTGTTCGGCGATTCCGTACCGCGTGAAAGCTGGGAGGATCTGACCCGCAGCATCAGCGACGCATTGGACAAGGTGCTGGGCATTCCGTCGAACCGCGTGTACATCCGCGAGACCGCCACGACGAACTGGGGTTGGAGCGGCCGCAACTTCTGACGGCGAATCTGAAATAGATTCCGTACCGATACGTACGATACGTACGTATTTTCCTGTACGGTTACGACCTCCACGACCCACAAACCCGTTCCCAAAGGGTTTGTGGGTCCAACACAACGGGCTTGCGGACGCGAACGGATTCGTGGGCCTGACGGAACGGATTCGTGGGCTTAACGTAACGGATTCGTGGGCCTGACGGAACGGATTCGTGGGCTTGGCGGAACGGATTCGTGGGTCTAATGGAACGGATTCGTGGGTCCAGCGGTTTCATCCCATTGAACTTGTGGGTCTAGCGAATCATCCAACCGAGTTTGTGGGTCTAGGCCATTCACCAACTGCAGGTCAAACCGTTCATAAACGGGTTTGTGGGTCCACGACATACACGAGGACCCTCAAAAACCCTTCCTCGTGAACGGAACGACCCACTTTCCGATTCCGGCAACACTCCAGACCCACAAAGCCCCCAACGAGAATTCGCGAGACCCACAAATCTGGCTGGATGGATTGCGAGACCCACAAATCCCAACATCCAAGGCACGTATCAGCAGCTGAACCAACAGCGCACAGCGGCAGCAGCGGCGCACAGCAGTAACAGCGCTCAGCTACACCAACACTCGACGGCAACGGCGCACGATAGCAGTAACAGCGTGCAGCAACAACACCGGCACGAGGCAGTAACAACAGCGC
This sequence comes from Bifidobacterium pluvialisilvae, assembly GCF_019331695.1. Lineage (GTDB taxonomy): Bacteria > Actinomycetota > Actinomycetes > Actinomycetales > Bifidobacteriaceae > Galliscardovia > Galliscardovia pluvialisilvae. Next base: position 23,793 of record NZ_JAHBBI010000014.1, on the reverse strand, counting down.
GCAGCTATACCAACACACGGCAGCAACAACGGCACACAGCTACACCAACACACAGCAGCAGCGGCACACAGCAACAACACACAGCAGCGGCAACGGCACGCAGCAGCAAAAACAACAACGAAAACCCCGCCTGCAATGCGAACGAACGTAACAAACGAACGAACGCATCACGGGCGGGGTTTTTGGCTTAAGCTCAGGTTGGTTTACTAACGCGCCAAATATGTCGAACGTGCCGCATCAGTCGGCACCATTCGTCATCACTCGGCGGCAACCACCTTGACGGTGAAGTTGGCGGAGATCTCCGGGTGGAGCTTCACGACGGCGGCGAAATCGCCGGTGGTCTTGATGGTCTCCACGGTGATGGACTTGGCCTCGACGGCGTTGCCCTTCTCGGAGAGCGCCTTGGCGATGGCCTCGGCGGAGACGGCACCGAACAGCTTGCCGGACTCGGACACCTTGGCGGCGATCTCGACGACGGAGCCTTCGATGGCGTTCTTGGCGGCCACGGCGTCCTCGCGGGTGGCGAGGGCGGCGGCGCGGCGGGCGCGCTGCATCTGCGCGATCTGGGCGGCGGCACCCTTGCTCCACGCGAAGGCGAGGCCCTGCGGGATCAGGTAGTTGCGGGCGTAACCGCGCTTGACTTCGACGACGTCGCCGGAGTGGCCCAGCTCGCCGACGGTGGTGGTGAGAATAACCTTGGTTTCCTTAGCCATTGTCAAGTCCTCCTATCAGCGACCGGAAGTGGCGTACGGCAGCAGAGCCATCTCGCGGGCGTTCTTGATGGCCTTGGCGAGCTCGCGCTGCTCCTGGACGGTGACGCCGGTGATACGGCGGGAACGGATCTTGCCGCGATCGGAAATGAACTTGCGCAGCAGGGCGACGTCCTTGTAGTCGATTTCGGTAACCTTGGCAGCCTTCAGCGGGTTCGGCTTCTTCTTGAACGGCTTCACCGGCGGCTGCGGCCTCTTGCGTGACATATGCACTCCTTATAAATATTGCAAACTGATGACCCAGCGTTGGTCTGATGTCTCAGTTGATTCAGTTCCACGGCCGTCACTTCCCGACGCGGCAGCGTTCCGCTTGCCGCCGTCGGTCATGACGACCGGTTTTCACGATTTTCGATTCCTGTTGGTTGCGTGGCTGTCCGGCCGGCAATCGGGCCGGGCGGACGTCGTCGGAGGGACCGACGATCGGACGATCAGAAGTCCGGCTCGTCGCTGTTGCCGCCGAATTCGTCGTTCGTTCCGAAGTTTCCATACGAACCGGCGTCACCACCCGTGGAACCCCACGGATCGTTGGCGGGGGCAGACGACTGCTGGGGAGCGGCCGGGGCGGATGCGCCGCCCTGATAGCCTCCCTGGTATCCGCCGTTGCCACCCTGGTAGCTGCCGCCACCGGAGTAGCCACCCTGCGCGGGGGCCGCGTTGGTGTTGCGCGCGGCGCCGGCGAATCCGCCACGGGAGGCGCCGCCACCCTGGTATCCGCCATTGCCGCCGTTGTTGTTGCGCGTCACCTGTGCGGTGTTGCGGGAGAGCGCGGGACCGATCTCATCGACACGAAGCTCCACGACGGAACGGTTGGAGCCGTCCTGCGCGGTGTAGGAACGCTGCACCAGACGACCCTGCGCGATCACGCGCATGCCCTTGGACAGCGAGGCCTGGATGTTGGAGGCCATGGGATTGTAGTTCGAATCCCAGGCGGAGCAGCGGAGGAACAACGCGTCGCCATCCTCCCACTGACCCGAGTTTCGATTGTAGGTGCGGGGCGTCGAGGCGATGGTGAAATTGACCACCGTGGCGCCGCTCGGAATCTGACGAAGCTCCGGATCGGCCGTGAGGTTGCCCACGACCGTGATAACGGTATCTCCTGCCATTACAAGGCCTTCCCTCGGGGAATCGATAAGTAGTAAGACGGTGATTTCGGGCTAGGCCCGAAGGATCACTTGGCGTCCTTACGAAGAATCTTCGTACGGATGATGGACTCGTTGAGGTTCAGCAGACGATCCAGCTCGGCGCTGGTGGCAGGCTCAGCGGTGTAGTTCACGACGGCGTAGTTGCCCTCGTTCTTGCCATCGATCTCGTAGGCAAGCTTGCGGCGGCCCCAGATGTCGATGTCCTCGACGGAACCCTTCTCATCGGTGACAACCTTCAGGAACTGGTCGACGAGCTTCTTCACGGCTCGCTCATCAAGCTCAGGATTTGCAATGAGCATCAGTTCATACTTATGCGCAGACATCACCCACCTCCTTCGGACTTAAAGGCCATGGACGTTCCATGACAGGAGTGTGTAAGCGCGTGCCCAAAATGGGCAACTCTCTAAAAATACACATAGCCGTGGACTAGGCGACGGCCGCGCGCCCACCCCCGCCGCCCCTCCGTCAGCTTGCGCGCGGATCGCCGAACCAGGCGTCGTAGAGGATCGAGAAGTTGCGGTTGCCGTAGCTGGAGCATGAGTCGCCCTCGCCGAGCCCGGCCTGCAGCGCCCTGACGTTCGGCTGGTACGGCGTGTAGATGTACAGCAGCGCGGTGGCGTCGTTCTCTATCCACACGTTGGCGCCGCCGCAGCTGGACTGCGGGTGGTACTGCACGTAGTTGAGCTGGCCGGCGTGGAAGTTGTACATGCTTTCGTGCGCCTGATAGTACTTGAACCGCCGCGCCGCGCCGTACACCTGGTTGAAGAAGCCGCCGTGCTTGGGGTCGCATGGGCCGTCGTCGGGGCAGGAGAGACCGAGCGCCGCCTTGTAGCGCGCCTCGCTGGGCGTGGTGGTGCTCACGAGCCCCTGCTCCTTCTCCAGCATGACGAGCAGCACCTTCTGGCTGATGCCGCAGCTGCGGGCCGCGCCGTCGATGACCTGCGCGGCGGACTGCTGCTGGCCGCCCTTGTACCCGTCGCAGAGCCTGTCGGCCTTCTCGTCGAGCGTGGTGACGGTGTAGTTCTTCAGACACAGGTCGCCGGAGCATTTGGCGCCGTGCTTGTCGAGGAACTGCTGCACCTCATACGTGCCCATGGATTTCGTGTTGAAGAACTGCGTGTCGGAGATGATGTTGCCGGGGTCGAAATCGTATTGACGCACGTATTTCGCCTGCCGGTTCTTCGCCAGGGTGATGCTCATCTGCTTGTAGACGACGACGCCCATCCCGAACACGAACACGGCCGCGATGACGGCGGCGACCACGGTGACCACGAATTTCTTGACCGACCGCACGCGTTTGCCGCCGCGGCGCATCCAACGCCCGAACGCCGTGCGTGGCTTTCGTGACGACGGCTTACGCGGCGTTTTCGACGTCTTCGACGCCGATTTTGCCGATTTCGACGTCGGTTTGGCCGTCGATTTGGCCACGCCGGTCTTCACGGCCGGCTTTCTCCGACGTTGCGCGCCGGCCATCGGTTTGGTTGCTTCATGAGACTTCATACGTTCCTAACTCCCCCACCCTACGGTATACCGCGCGTATTGCGGGCCGCCGTGCACTGAGCGGAGGGCGTATTCCTGACCAATTCCGGCATGGTAGCGGCCGAACCATACCGTATGCCGGATGTCGGCTGAACTCTTCAGAGTATTTTCATACCGTCACGGTCAGGCGGGAGGCGGAGTCCTCGTTGATGCGGGTCACGCTGATGCGTTCGGCGATCTGGTCCTTGAGCCGTCCGACGTGGGAGATCACGCCGATGTCGCGCGTGCGGCTGATGGAGCGCAGCACGGCGAGCACGTCGTCGAGATAGTCGTCGGACAGCGAGCCGAATCCTTCGTCGATGAACAGCGTGTCCATGGATATGCCGCCGTTCTCGGCCTGGATGATGTCGGCGAGCGCCAACGACAACGCGAGGGAGACGAAGAACGTCTCGCCGCCGGAGAGCGTGGTCGCTTCGGTGGATTGTTCGCTGCGGCGGTCGAACACTTCGATGGGCAGGCCGGTTTTGGCGGCGCGGCCTTCGTGCGTGCCGAGACGGAGTTCGTAGACGCCGCCGCGGATGTCCTTGAGGATTTCGTTGGCGCGGTCGAGCACGTCGCGGAATCGTTCGGTGACGGCGTAGGTGACGAGCGAGAGGCCGTCGTTGGCGAGGGAGCCGGCCTTGCCGCCGGCGAGCAGCGCCATGTCGCGCACGGGCGCGTAGTCGGCGCTGGCCTTGGCCCAATCGCGCAGCTGCGTGGCGAGTGTGGCGGCTCGACGGCGACGTGTGTCGTCGAGGCTGCGCGCCTGCTCCTCCATGCGGATGGCGGTTTCGTGGGTCTGTTCGGCGGCGGCGACACGGTCGGCGGCGGCGGTTTCGTCGAGCGCGGCGATGGCGGCGAGGAAGCCGGCCCTGTCCGTCGTGGTGGGGGCGTCGGCCGCGTCATGCCCGGTACCCGGTTCGGCGCCCGGCCCGACGGTCGCATCATGGGCGCCCTCCCCAAGCAGCCGCTCCGCGACCGGCGTCCGTGCAAGCCCGTCGAGTTCACGGCGGATGCGCGTCAGGTCGGCCTCGGCGATGCTGACTTGTGCGTCGTAGTCGTCAAGAATCTGCTGGAGCCGCGTGGCTTCCTGTTCCGGCAGCATCGAAAGCCGGGCTTCGTCGACGTCGGCGAACCCGTTGGCCGCGGCGAGTCGGTCACGGTTGGCGATGGCGGTGGCGAATTGCTTGCCGAGCGTACGCAACGTCGCTTCGGCTTCGGCCGTCTGCCGTTCCCATGTGGCTCGCTGGTCGAGCCTGTCGCCGAGCCGGTCGGCGATGGTCCGCTGCCGTTCGCATTCGTCGATGGCCTGCTGCGCCTGCTGCTCCCGCAGTTCCACGACGTCCAGCGTGACCGGGCGGCCGGTCGTGTCGTCGAGGCAGAGCTCCGCCGCCGCATCGGCGAGACGGCGCGCGTTCTCGGCGTTGTTGCGAGCGATTTCCAGCTGCTGCCGGGCTTGGGTGTCGGCCTGTTCGGCGTCGCGGATGGCGAACAGCCGCTCGGCGAGCGCCTTGTGCCGGTCGGCAAGCGCCTCGGATTCCGTGATTCGCTGCTGCAGCTCGTTCACGGCGGACTGCGCCTGTTCGACGCTGAGCCCGCCGGCGAGCGCGCTTTCCGTCTCGATGGTCTTGCGCTGCACGAGCACGCTGCTCTTCGCGGCTTCGAAGGCCTTCAGGGCGTCACTTACGGCGGTGTCGAATTGGTCGAGTCGGGTTTCATCCGGCGCGTCGGCGGGCGCGACGGTCGGGGTCGGATGTTCCAGGGCGCCGCAGACCGGGCACGGGTGGCCGTCTTCCAGCAGACGCGCGAATGCCGCGGCGCCGGCGGCGCGGTAGGCGGCCTGCGCCCGCTTGTATGCGGCTTCGGCTTCGTGATGGCCACGGCCGGCGAGCAGTGCGGCGTCTTCGAGTTCGTGGAGTTTGCGTTCGGCGGTGTCGCGACGGCGGGCATGGTCGAGCCGGTTGTTCGCCTCGTCGAGTCGTTCGTTGAGTTGTGCGGCGGCGGCCTCCTGACGGATGACGTCCTGCAGCTGCTCATTCACCGCCTCGGAGGTTTCCAGGGCGGCGAGTGCGGCCGCCGCGGCCGTGACCTGTCGTTCGCGTTGGCTGACGGCCGCGACGGCGGTTTCGGCCTGCTTGCGGGCGGCGTCGGCTTTGCCGATGCGTTCGCGCAGCGTACGTGCGGAGTCCAATGCGGCTTCGGCCACGGGCCGTTCGGCCGCCTTGCGCAACGCCGCCTCCCGTGCTTCGGTCATCGTTTCGGCGGAGTCGTATCGGGCGAGCTGCTCCTTGCACTCCTCCAGCCGTCGCTCCTGTTTGCCGCGTTGCACGCTGAGCGCCGCACATTCGCGTTGCGCCTGGACGACGGGGCCGGCCTTGCGAGAGCGTTCCAGCCTGTCGCGGTTCTTGCGCATCTCCTCGGCGCGGGCGGCGAGCCGGTCATTGCGTTCGGCGGCCGTCCGTTCGTCAGCGGCCAGTGACCGCAGCCGTTGCACGGTGTCCAATCGTTCGCGCGCGACGGCGAGGTCGGAGGCCGCCGTTCGCACGGTGTCGCCGCAGTGCCGCAGTACGGCGTCGGAGGTTTCGTTGGTCTGCCGTAACCGTTCTCCGATGGTGGCGACGATGTCGTCGGCGCCCATCGCCGGTTCGGCGAGGTCGCCGTCGTCGGTCAGGCACCATGCGGCGTCATCCCCAGAGATATTGTCGTCATCCGCACCGGCGGCATCCGTTTCGTCGCCGACGTTATCCCCAGGCGTGTCCGCATTGTCCACATCGTCGCCGTCAACGTCGATCGAATCATCGATGTCATCCGCTTCGTCGCCATCGTTCGTTTCGTCATCCGCGACGCCGCATTGCACGGCGAGTTCGGCGATGCGTTCGGCGTTGTCCTTCGCTTCGACGATCGCACCGACGGCGTTCCGTCGTCGCGCATCCACATCGGCGGAACGTTTCTTTCGCATGTCATCAAGTATCTTTTGAATCTGTTCGTAGATGTCCGCAGAGAACAGGTCCTTGATGAGTTTCGTTCGCTCCTCGGGCTTGCATTTGAGGAAGCCGGAGAACTGTCCCTGCGCGAGCATCACGGTTTTGGAGAACTGGTCGCGGTTGAGATGCAGCAGTCGGATGATCTCGGCGCCGGTGTCGCGCGCCTGCGTGGCCAACGCCTCGCCGTGGCCGCCGGCTTCGGCGTAGTCGAAATACCGGTCGGCGCTGCCATCGCCGCCGTCCGCCCCGGCACGCGTCCGACGTACGAGATCGGCGAAGCCGGCGTCGAGCTTCCATAGCGCACCCTTGGCGTTCACCGTGACCGTGCCCGTGCCGCGCAGTTTTTGCCGGTCGTACTGCGGTTGACGGCGTACGCGATAGTATGCGCCGTCGATTTCGAAAATCAGGTCGACGAACGACGGCGTCTGTTGCGTATCCAGGAATCGCGAGCGCAGACGGTCCTTGCTGGCGTCGTCCACGGAAACGGCGCCGTACAGCGCGAAGCTGATGCAGTCGAGGATGGTCGACTTGCCGGAGCCGGTCTCGCCTTCGATGAGGAAGATATGCGACCGGTTCAACGCGGCGAAATCAATGGAGTATTCGTTCTCATACGGGCCGATGCCCATGAATCGCATGCCGATCAGTCGCACGGTTCCTGCTCCTTCTTCGCCTGTTCGACGGCGGCGCGCAATACGGCGGCCTCCGCGTCGGTGGGGTCGCGATGCAATGTGTATCGTACGAATCCGTCGATTACCTCGAGTTCGTTGCGGCTCTGACGGAGGTCGGCCATCGTGCGGCCGCCGTCGGCGTCGCGACGTCGTCGGATCTCGAATTTCTTCTCCAAAGGATGACGGTAGGCGGCGTCGAGACGCCGATACATGTCGTGCGGGTAGGCGTCGCATACGACGGTGATGGACACCCAATCGTCGGCGTAGCGTTCGGCGAGGTCGCCGAGCAGCCGTTCCGGCGTATCGCGCAATTGGACGAGCGCGGGCTGGCCGGATTCCACGGGCAGCGTGCGTATGGTCAGGTTGGTTGTGCCGGCGGCGTCGGCGGTGCCATCCGCACCGGCGGCGTCATCCATGCCGGCGGTGTCGATGACGACGACGCTTTTGCCGTTGCCCTCCTTCGGCGGCGTGCAGGCCTCGGAGAACGAGTAGGCCAGCAGCGATCCGGCGTAGCGGGCGACGGTGGCGCGGGAGGCGGAAGCCGAAGCGACGCCAGGGCCTGCGTCCGGGACATCCTGCGCGACGGCGGACGGTGCCGAATCGTACGACGTCGCGTCGGCAGGCTTCACATCGGCAGGCTTCGGAATGCGCACCTGCTGGGCGCGATGGAGATGGCCGAGCGCCAGATAGTCGATGCCGCTGCCGGCGAACACGGCGGCCGGCACGCTGTCGACACCGCCGACGGTGATGTTGCGTTCGGAGTCGCTGGGCGTGGCGCCGGAGACGAACGCGTGGGCCATGAGGATGGCGCGGACCGTGGGGTCGACGGCGCGGCGTTCGGCAAGGTCGGCTTCGATGAGCGTCATCGCGGCGGTCATCACGCCCTCGTGCGAGCGTGGGATCGGCGTGTCGTCGGGCATCATCGACTGCAATGCAGGGCGTGCGACGTCGGGGTCGAGGTACGGCAGGGTATATACGAGCAGGGTTTCGGGCCTGGCCGTTGCGGCGGCGCGGGGGGCCGGCCGGGTGACGACCACCGGCGTGGCTATGTCGTCGATGGCGCAGCGCAGGTGCAGGTTGTCGCGCATCATGTGCGCGCCGAAGCCGAGTTTGCGCGCCGAATCATGGTTGCCGGGCGTGACGATCACGTCCACGGCGGGATTGCCGTCATCGTCGGTGACGGCGGTGAGCCGGGTGAGCGCGTCGTCGAGGATGTCCACGGAGGAGGCCGACGGCATCGGCGTATCGTAGACGTCGCCGGAAACGCAGACGACGTCGATATGTTCGCGGCGGACGACGTCGACAAGACAGTCCAACGCCTTGCGCTGGTATTCGGCGAGGTCGGCGCCCTTGAGCCGGCGGCCGATATGCCAGTCGGAAGTATGCAGAACCCTCATACCTTCAAGCATAACGAGGGCATCATGGGAGAAAAGGCGAGTTGCGGGTGTTCGATACGCGGCAATACGGTTTTTCCGGCAAGAAATCGTTGAAATCGCAATGGGCGTCCGCCGAGTATCCGAATAGCAAACACCCACAACTCGCAATTTCGGGGTAAACCACCCGGCGATTACCCGAAAATCACTCGATGATGAGGGCCAATCCGGCGAGCGCCACGTCGTTGGTCACGATCGGCACGGTCTCACGTTCGGCGGTTTCGATGACCCAACGTCGTGATGCGGATTCCTCCGTCGATTCTTCATGGAATTGATATGAACATGGGGGAAGCAACCGTACGACATCCAGTCGGCAACCAACTGTGCAGCGATGCCGTACGGCGCAATCCCTATACTACGTCAGGAAACGCCGAACTACGTAGTTTTTGAGAGAAATGAAAAACTACATATGAGCGAGCGCCACACTCCCCCATGTCATCCTGAGCTAGCGCCACACTCCCCCATGTCATCCTGAGCGAGCGCAGCGAGTCGAAGGATCTCCCCCGCCCTACAATGAAGCCGTATCCCATGGAATCGCTTCAAGGAGGAACCATGACGGACAATGCGACCAAAACCGCGGTGGTGACGGGAGCGTCAAGCGGCATCGGCGCCGCGACCGTGCGCACGCTGACGGCCGAGGGCTGGGCGGTGTTCGCACTGGCCCGTCGCGAGGAGAAGCTCGCCGCGCTGGCGGAGGAGACCGGCTGCACGCCGGTCGTCGCCGACATCACCGACGAAGGGTCCACGTCGGCGGCGGTCGAGACGATTCTGGCGGCCGGCCCGGTCAAGGCGCTGGTGAACTGCGCGGGCGGCGCCGTCGGCAAGGATCCGGTGGCCGTCGCGAGCCTCGACGACTGGCGCGCCATGTACGAACTGAACGTGCTGGGCACGCTGCGCATCACGCAGAAGCTGCTGCCGGCGTTGAAGGAGTCGGCCGGCTCGGTGCTGGTCATCTCGTCCACGGCGGGCATCGAACCGTATGAAGGCGGCGCCGGATACTGCGCGTCGAAGTCCGCGGAGCGGATCATGGCGCGCGTGCTGCGCCTGGAGATGATCGGCGAGCCCGTACGCGTCATCGACATCGCGCCGGGCATGGTGAAGACCGACGAGTTCTCGGTCAAGCGGTTCCATGGCGACAAGGCGAAGGCCGCGGCCGTGTATGCGGGCGTGCCCGATCCGCTCAGCGCCGAGGACGTGGCCGAATGCGTGCGCTGGGCGCTCGACCAGCCCGACACGGTCGATGTGGACAGCATCGTCGTCCGCCCGCGCGCCGAGGGCTCCTACACCAAGGTGTATCGCGAGCGCTGAGGAGAGGGGCCGCGGCCCCGTAATCCGCCTCCGGCCACCTCAGTCGTCCGCCCGCTGCGCCTTCCACACGGTGTAGGCGGCGAGAGTGATGCCGTCCATGATGTTGCCGGCGGCTATCATGTCGTCGATCTCGCCGGTGGTCATCCATGCAAGCTTGGAGTCCCCGCCTTCGCCAAGGCGGGACTGCGCGCGCTCGACCTCGGCCAGCTGGCCGGCGTCCACACGCACCTCGACCACGGCCACCGAGCCGCGGATCTTGCACGTGTCGGTGTGGACCAGCTGCAGCAGCCGGCGTCCCGACGACGCCAGACCGGCCTCGGTCTCGAGCTCGCGTTCGGCGGTGCGGCTCGCCACCTCACCGGCCACGCCCATGCTGCGCGGGAACTCCCATTCGAACGAGTCGGTGGCTATACGCCAGTGGCGGGCCAACAGCAGCCGGCCGTCATCACGCACCGCCACGCAGACGACGCTCGGCTGCCCGCCGCGCACCTGCGCGAACAGGATCGGATGCGTGGCGGCATCCCCATCCTCCGCCGTGGCGGGCACGCCGTCGCCGCCCGCGCCCGCCGGCCGCCCCTCGACGCTCACGTCGGCCTGGATCACGGTGAACTGGGATTCGTCGCCGCCTTGGAACACGACCCGCTCGTCATGCACGACGAGTCCGGATTCCAATCCCGACCTAATGGCGGCCACATCGTCGGGCGCATTGTCGGGCGCATTGTCGGGCGCGGCCGTCCGAGCGGCCGGCACGGTCGCGGTGCCGTCGTCATCAGTCATCTTTACCTCCGGATATCACATTCGGAATTCGGAACACATATACACAATAATGACAATCTACCCCCGTACCCCCGAATACGGCAAGGCGGCCTCTCCGACGCCGCCGATGTGTCATACTGGGATGGCAACCGGCAAGGAGGGGCCATGCCAAAAATCGTCGATCACGCCGCACGACGGCAGGCGATCGTCGAGGCGTATCTCGATTTGGTGAGGAAGCAGGGCATCGGTTCGACGTCGTCACGTTCGCTCGCCGCGCAGCTCGGCATCTCGAACAGTCTGCTGTGGCGGTATTTCAACGATATGAATCAGCTGCTCGTGCAGTCCTACCACACCATCATCCAGAACGTGGACGACCGCATCATGTTCGCCATCGCCGGGCATCGGGGCGTCGACGCCATACGCCGCATGGTCCATGAGCTGCTGCCGTTGGACGACGTCTCGCGCGCGGAGGCGCGGATCGTCGTGAGCTTCTGGGGGCTGGAGGTGACCAAGGGCACCCGTCTCTCCCCGTCCGCGCACGAGACCGAGGCCTGGTCGTCGATCCTGGAGACGCTGCTGCGGCAGGCCGCCGAGGTCGGGGAGATCGCGCATGCCGACGACCGGACGCTGCGCGACACCGCATTCGCCATCATGGCGCTGACCAACAACGCGCAGATCGGATACGCCACGAAGGACGACGACGCCGTCGCCGTCCGGACCGAACATGTTATCGGCCGCATGCTCACCGCGGAGTGAAGGCACATGGAAAGCGGCCGATTGTAAGTCGGCTGCAGCGGCGGTGTCGGCGGCATGACGTCGCGCGTTCGTGACGCGCATCGTTAGTGAGCACTTGCTCATTATTATTTCCGCAACGTTTCCGCCAGACGCACGGGACATTTCCCCATCCACCGACGCCGGCACCCCCGAAACATGGACGAAAACGGCCGGCAATTAAAAAGAGCATCCGCTCTTTTATATTGATGGACATCACCAGCCAAGGAAACCGTCGAACACGACACCGACCGCACAACGGCCGCGGCGATTCCCACCCGCCACAGCTGCCGCAGCCCCCAGCCAAAGCAGTTCCACCCCGATAAGGGCCATGCCCGATCGGCAATCGGAAGGAACCATGATGACCACCACAATCAACCAGTCCATATGCAAACCACCCACCGCCGGCACGGCCGGCGCAACGGCCTCCACGCGGCCCGAACTCGCCGGCTCGCTCGGCACGGGGGCCATCGTGTTCATGGTGGTGGCCGCCGCCGCGCCGCTCACCGTGCTCGGCGGCGGCACCCCGGTGGGCATCCTGCTGGGCAACGGCGCTGGATTCCCCTCGACCTTCATCATCGCGGGCCTCGCGCTGGCGCTCTTCTCCGTCGGGCTTTCGGCCATGGCGCGATACGTGCCCCGCAGCGGCGCGTTCTTCGCCTACATCTCGCAGGGGCTCAACCCCACGTGGGGACTGGCCGCGGCGATGCTGGCCATGGTCACCTACACGGCCATCCAACTTTCCGTATACTGCCTGATCGGCCTGCAGCTGCAAACGGGCATCGAGGCGGTCACCGGCGCCAATCTTCCCTGGTGGGCGTATTCGTTCCTGATGGTCGCCATCGTGGCGTTCCTCGGCTACCGCCGCATCGACATGAGCTCCAAGGTGCTCGGGCCGCTGCTCGTCGCCGAGATCGGCGTGGTCGTCATCCTCTCCGCGGTGATCCTCGCACGCGGCGGCGCGCACGGCATCGACCCGGCGGCCTCCTTCTCCCCCGCCGCCGTGGCCTCCGGCGCGCCCGGCGTGGCGCTGATGTTCTCCATCGCGGGGTTCATCGGCTTCGAGTCCACGGCGGTCTACCGCAGCGAGGCCCGGGACCCCGACCGCACGATTCCCCGGGCGACGTACATCGCCGTGGCCTTCGTCACCGTACTGTACGCGTTCTCGTCGTTCGCCCTCGTCAGCGCATGGGGATCCGACCGTGTGCAGCAGGTAGCCGGGGAGACCCTGGCCAAGGGCAACATGCTGCAAGTCACCGCGCAGGCCTACATCGGCCCCTGGTATGCGGCCGTCATCAGCCTCCTGCTCATCACCAGCCTGTTCGCCTGCGTGCTTTCGTTCCACAACGTGCTCGCCCGCTATATGTTCTCGCTGAGCACGCACGGGGTGCTGCCGCGGGGCCTGGGCACCGTGCACGCACGGCACGGGTCGCCCTCCCGGGCGTCGCTGGCGCAGTCCGCGACCGCCGCCGGCATCGTGCTCGTCATCGCCCTGCTCGGCGCCGACCCGTACGCCCAGGGGTTCACCTGGCTCTCCGGCATGGCCACCGTGGGGTTCGTGACCCTCATGGTGCTCACCTGCCTGGCCGTGGTGACGTTCTTCATCCGCCACGACATCGACGTGAGCCTGTGGAGCTCCGGCATCGCACCGGGCCTCGGGGCCGTGGCGCTGACCACGTTCCTGTACTTCATCATCAGCAACTTCCCCACGCTGGTGGGCGACGCCGACTCCGGTGGCCACACCGCCGCCGGTCCCCTGACCTACACGCTGCTCGGCATCCTGGCCGCATCGCTGCTCGCCGGCGCCGCGCGGGCGCTGCTCCTGCGGCGCAAGGACCCCACCGCATACCACAACCTGGTGGACGCCGACGCATAGACGGCGCCCGATTCCCGACCCATCACCGACCAACCAACAGCAACCACCACAACCAACCACCACACAGAAAGGCACAGCCATGACCAACGTCAAGGACGTCTACCCCAACTTCATCACCCTCGGCGAGGCGCTGGACCTCAGCGAGGACAAGGTCCGCGAGCTCCAGCTCGCCCACATGAACAAGGTGCGCACCCAGATGGGCCTCGCCGCCGGCCTCACCTTCGACATCAAGAAGGCCGAGGGATGCCACATCTGGGACGCCGAGGGCAACAAGCGCCTCGACTTCATCGGCGACGTCGGCGTGTACCTGCTGGGCCACAACAACCCGTTCATCGTCAACGGCGTCAAGCGCTTCCTCGACACCCACCCGCTGAGCATGGACCCGATGGCCCTGAAGCCGGTGACCGCCGCGTTCGCCAACAACATGGCGCAAATCACCCCCGAGCTCACCCGCACCATGACCAACGGAGGCGGCGGCGCCGAAGCCGTGGAGGCGGCGCTGAAGATGTGCCGCATCGCCGCGGGACGCACCAAGAAGGGCAAGACCCGCGTGGTCTCCACGCTCAACGCCTTCCACGGCAAGACGCTCGGCGCGGTGAACGCCGGCGGCAAGGACACCTGGCGCCGCTGGCAGGCCCCGATGCCCGGCCACACCTACGTGCCGTACGGCGACGCCGACGCGCTCGAGACCGAGCTGAGCAAGGGCGACGTGATCATGTTCATCGCCGAGCCGATCCAGGGCGAAGGCGGCGTGGTGGTGCCGCCGGACGACTACTTCTACAAGGTGCGCGAACTGTGCGACCGGTACGACACCTACATGGTGCTCGACGAGGTGCAGGCCGGCTCCTGCCGCACCGGCTACATCTGGGCGCACAAGTACTACAAGGACCTCGTACCCGACGCCTTCACCTTCGCCAAGGCGATCTCCGACGGCGTGCTGCCCGTCTCCGGCCTGCAGGCCAAGGAGGAGCTGTACATGGCCGCCTACGGTTCCGAGGAAAGCGCCATGATGCACACCGCCACCTACCAGGACAACAACATCTCCGCCTGCGTGGCGCTGCTCTCCCTGCAGTACATGATCGAGAACGACGTGCCTGCCAAGGTGCGCGCCGGCTCCAAGGTGATCTTCGCCGGCCTGAACAAGATCCGCGACCGCTTCCCCGACGTGCTCGAGGAGGTGCGCGGTCGCGGCTACATGATCGGCCTGAAGTTCGGCGCCGACAAGGACGGCGTCGGCTTCGCGCCCCGCGTCGGCACGATCCTGGCCCAGAAGCACCTGGTGCACACCATGACTTCAATCAACAACGACACGATTCTGCGTGTATACCCGAACGTGACCACCACCAACGAGGACTTCGCATGGTTCCTCGACGCGCTGGAGCAGACGCTTGAGGAGGTCACCGCCACGTCCGGCATCGCCACCACCAAGGCCGCCTGACGGCCCATTCCGTCCGGTCGTCCACCGAATCCACCGCATAATCCGGTTGTTCGCCGTTTTCACCGCATAACAGGCCGTTTTCCCGGCGTGTCGCGGTGAAAACAGTGAGTGACCGGATTTGGTGCATAACGGCAACCAAAAATCCCCAAATAAATCCCCATTTTCGGGCTTGTCCACGCCGGAATGTGGTTATAATATTTAGCTGTTATTCGTAAGCAGTGGCGCCCTCTAACTCCGTTGCTTATGAGGAACACGTGGATCGCGGTTTCCGTGCCCCACACGAAACCGAAGATGCACACCCCTAATACATAAGGAGAGCCGTTTTGGCAACCAAGATTCGTCTGAAGCGCCTGGGCAAGAAGCACTACGCCTTCTACCGTGTCGTCGTTATGGATTCCCGCAAGGCCCGTAACGGCAAGACCATTGAGGAGATCGGCATCTACGATCCCAACAAGCAGCCCTCGCTCATCCAGATCAAGTCTGACCGCGCTCAGTACTGGCTCGGTGTCGGCGCCCAGCCGACCGAGGCCGTCTTCAAGCTGCTCAACATCACCGGTGACTGGCAGAAGTTCAAGGGCCTGCCCGGTGCCGAAGGCACGCTGAAGGTCGCCGCCGAAGGCCCGGATGCGGAAGCCCGCGTGGCCGCCGCCGCCGATGAGGCCCAGAAGCTCAAGGCCGCCAAGGCCGAAGCCGAAGCCAAGGCCAAGGCCGAGAAGGAAGCCGAGGAGGCCGCTGCGGCCGCCGAAGCCGAGGCCCCCGCCGAGGAAGCCACCGAGGAGAAGGCTGAGTAATCATGCTTGCTGAAGCCGTCGAACATCTGATCAAGAACATCGTCGATTTCCCGGACGACGTGTCCGTCAAGTCCCACGAGAACAACCGCGGCGAACTGCTTCGCGTGCGGGTGAACCCGGAGGACATCGGCCGCGTCATCGGTCGTGGCGGACGCACCGCGAACGCCATCCGCACCGTGGTGCAGGCCCTGGCCGACCACAAGGTCCGCGTCGACATCATGGACGTGCGCTGAACGACGTTTCATAGGATTCGCAGGAATCTCGCACATCCATCGCGTCTTGGTCGTCCGGTAACATCGGAGCAATGACGATGGCAGATACACAGCACGATACAGACCCTCAGCAGCGTGAGCTGCTGAGGGTCTGTCGTATCGGCAGGGCGCAGGGCCTGAAGGGCGAGGTCAACGTGCGCGCGTTCACCGACGATCCGGAGGAGCGGTTCGCCCCCGGCTCCGTATTGCTGACCGGCGACGGCCGCGAATTCGAGGTCGTGAAGTCCCGCAAGTTCAAGGAACGGTGGATACTCCTGTTCAAGGGCGTGACCGACCGCAACGCGTCGGAGGCCCTGAACGGCACGATGCTGTACGTCGAGCCCACGTACGCCGACGATGATTCCGACGAGGACGACGGGTTCTACGCCGAGGAGCTCATCGGCCTCGAGGCGAGAATCTACGCGAATGGTGGTGCCGATGATGACGACGCCGGTGACGCCGGTTCCCACGATGATGACTCTACCGACGCGTATGTGATCGCCGGCAGGGTCACGGACGTGACGGAGTCCCCCGCGCAGTGGCTGCTGACGGTCACCGAGCCGAGCGGCGCGGAATCGTTGGTCCCGTTCGTCGAGGAGATCGTCCCCGAGGTCGATTTGGACGAGGGATATCTCGTGCTCGACCCGCCGAACGGCCTGTTGCAGGACCGGTAGCAGTTCACGAATCGGCAGATACACGAAAATATAGCGCTCACATCACCCGTATCCGCCGATTCGTGAACCCGGAAACTTCGTATGCGATACGCTGGGACCTATGCATATCGACATCGTTTCCGTATTCCCCGAATACTTCGACGTACTGAAGCTCAGTCTGCTGGGCAAGGCCCAACAACGCGGATTATTGACCGTCACCGCACGCAACCTGCGCGACTGGACGCACGACGTGCATCATTCCGTGGATGACACCCCGGTCGGCGGCGGCGCGGGCATGGTGATGAAGCCGGAGATCTGGGCTAAATGCCTCGACGACCTCATGGGTCTGAAACCGGTCGATTTCAGCGCCGAGGGCGAGCCGATCCTTTCCCGAGACTTCCATCTCGTCCCCCGGCCGGGCAACGCGCCGGCCGCCACCCCCGCCGGCGAGCCCGTGCCGGACGCCACGACCGCCGAGGAGCGTGCCGACGCCGCGGCCGCGGAGAAACGCGATGCCGCAGGCCAGCTGCTCAAGGAGACGAAGGATCCCGACGAACTGGTCGCCGCACTGGATTCGCTGTTCGACGAAGCCCCCGGATACAACGTGCCCATCGACCATCCGGCAGCCACCGGACCCTCCACGGACACGACCGCCGCCGGCGGCGACGTCGACCCCAACGACCCTGACATGCAGGCCAGGCCGATCCTCATCTTCCCGAATCCGTCGGCGCCGCTGTTCACGCAGGCCGACGCCACGGACCTCTCCCACGCCAAGCGATTGATTTTCGGCTGTGGCCGGTATGAGGGCATCGACGCGCGCGTGCCGGAATACTATGCGCGGCAAGGCGTCGAAGTGCGCGAATACTCCATCGGCGATTATGTGCTCAACGGCGGCGAAGTGGCCGTGTCGGCGATGATCGAGGCGATTGTGCGCCTGCTGCCGGGGTTCATGGGCAACCCCGAATCCATCGTGGAGGAATCCTATACGGGGGAACCGCTGCTGGAGCACCGCCAGTTCACGCGGCCGACCGCATGGCGCGGCATCGCCGTCTCCGACGTGCTGACCAGCGGCGACCATGGCAGGGTCGACCGGTTCCGCCGCGACGAGGCACTGGAACGCACGTCGCGCATCCGCCCCGATCTCATCGAGCAGCTCGACTGCAAGGCGCTGAGCAAGGCCGACCGCAAGACGCTGATGATGCTCGGCTGGGAGGTCTCGGGCCATCATCCGCGCAAGCTGCCGCCGGAGCATCTGCCGGTGCGGTACTTCTAAGAAGGACCACATCCGGCGGCCCCGCCAGCGGGTGCAGCGAACCCTGCCCCGATACCGCCAGCGGGAGCAGATCTTCGACCACTTGATATTGTCATCCTGAGCGAGCGCAGCCCTCTGATATTGTCATCCTGAGCGAGCGCAGCCCTCTGATATTGTCATCCTGAGCGAGCGAAGCGAGTCGAAGGATCTCCCCGCCAGCACACACCGCGAATCCGCTACTCCTCCAGTCGGCGTTCGAAATAGAACACGGCGGTCTCGCCGTATTTGCGCGCCTGGGTGATCTCCCATCCTTCCGGAACGGTCGGGTCGTCGGAGCGCGCCGACCGTTCCAGCATGATCACGCCACGCGGGTCGACCATGCCGGTGGTCACCAGCGTCTGCGTCAACGCGTTGCAGTCATCGGTGCTGAAGGCGTACGGCGGGTCGATGAGCACCAGATCGAACGATTCGCCGCGCATGGCGCCCCGCGAGGCATCGTCCGCCGCGCCGACGCCGACGTATCTCTCGGCCTTCGCCCTGACGACGCGGGCGCCCATGCCGGACTCCCACGCCTTCGACGACTTGAGTCGTGCGAACGATTTGCCGAGCATGGCGGCGGCCGGTCCGGCGGACTCCACCGCCACCAGCGACCTCGCCCCGCGCGACAACGCCTCGATGCCGAGCGCGCCGGTGCCGGCGAACAGGTCGAGCACGCGCGCGTCGGGGAGAATATTGATGGCCGTCAGATGGGAGAAGATGGCCTCTTTCGTACGGTCGGTGGTCGGCCGGGTGCCGCTTTTCGGCGTCGTGATCTCAAAACCCTTGAATCGTCCCGCAATAATACGCATAGACTCCATTATGCACGGTATGGGCGGTCAGGTACTGGTGATGAACTGCTCGTTGCCGCGGGTGAAGTCGAGCACGGCGCCGGCGAGTTCGACCTCGCCGTGCAGGTCGGGGTCGGCGTCGAGCAGCGCCTGCGCCCGTTTGCGCGCGTCGGCGATCATGTCGGCGTCCTTGACCACGCGCAGCAGCTTCAGCGACGAGCGTCCGCCGGACTGCGCGTCGCCCAGCACGTCGCCGGCGCCACGCAGTTCGATGTCGGCCTGGGCGATGTCCGCGCCGTCGGTGGACGTGCGGATGACCTCCAACCGCTGTGCGGCCAGCGAACCGGGTTCGGCCCGCGAGATCAGGAACGCCCAGCTGTTCGTGCCGCCTCGGCCCACACGTCCGCGCAGCTGATGCAACTGCGAAAGTCCGAACCGGTCGGCGTCGAAGATCACGATGCAGCTGGCCTGCGGCACGTCCACGCCGACCTCGATGACGGTGGTCGCCACCAATACCGGCGTGCATCCGGACGAGAAATCGTCCATCACCCGGCGTTTGGTCTCGTCGTCGTCGCGGCCGGTGAGCGTGGCCAGTTCGATGCCCTGGAACTGCGGCAGCGCGGCCAATCGTGCGGCGATCTCCTCCACGGAATGCAGCGGCGGTTTCGGCGTGGCCGAGCCGTCGCCGGCGTCGGATGGGTCGTCGAACGGATCGTCGATCATCAGACCGTATTCCTCATCCCGTCGCGACGAACGTCTCGCCATCATGCGCGATGATTTCGCGCCCGACCGGCGTCGTCCGCCACGCGCGCCGCCGCCTTCGACGGCGATTTCGGCGGCGGTCTCCTCATCCTCGGGATTCTCGTCGATGCGCGGGCAGACGATGTACGCCCGCTCCCCCGCGTCCACGCGCGCGCGGATGTGCGCGAACATGCGCGCCATCGTATGGCCGTCGGCCTCGGGCACCACGATGGTGCGGATCGGCTTGCGTCCGCCCGGCAGTTCGGTCAGCCAGGAGATGTCGAGGTCGCCGAACCATGTCATGGCGGCGGTGCGTGGAATCGGCGTGGCCGTCATGACCAGCAGATGCGGCGCGCGTTCGGATTTGCGTCGCAGTGTCTCGCGCTGCTCCACGCCGAACCGGTGCTGTTCGTCGATGACGGCGAGCGCGAGGTTCGGCGCCTGGAACGACTTGGAGAACGCGGCATGCGTGGCGACGACGATGCATGGCGTGCCGCTGGCCGCCGTGCCCAATACGCGGCGTCGTGCCGCGAGTTTCATGCCGCCGGTGAGCAGGAGAACGTCCACGTCGCCGCCGACCATGCGGTTGATGCTGGCGTAATGCTGTTCGGCGAGGACCTGCGTGGGGGCGACGAGCACGGCCTGATGTCCGGCGTCGACGGCCTGCAGCATGGCGGCCACGGCCACGACGGTCTTGCCGGAACCGACCTCGCCCTGCAACAGCCGCTGCATGGGCGCCGGCTTGGTCATGTCGGCGGCGATGTCGTCGATGACCTTGCGTTGGCCGTCGGTCAGTTGGAATGGCAGGGATTTTATGAATTTCTGCAGTCTCGTCTCGCCGGCGTCGACGTCGAACACGTCCATGCCGGTCGGCTGCGGGCAGGGGTAGGCGTCGATGGTGGTGGCCTGCCGGCGCACGGCGAGCAGCGCGGTCTGCGCGACGAACGCCTCCTCGAATCGCATCGTGCGGATGCCCGCATGGAACCGTTTGACCGAATCGGGATGATGGATGGCGAGGAACGCCTCGGCGCGATGCATGAGCCGTTCGCCCGTGCGCACGGATTCGGGCAGGATGTCGGGGATGGCGCGCGCGAGGGACGCCGGATCCACGGGCGTGGCGGGAACGGCGCCGGGGGCGGAGGCGGGAACGGACGGCGGCATCGGCGCAGCGGGAACGGACGCCGTTCCCCCGTCGGTGTCCGAAGCCGTATCGGACGCGGCCTCGCCGGCCGCATCGTCCGCCATCATGTGTAGGAATCCGAGAATCGATTCGTGGATGTGGTCGGTCGAGATTCGCGAACTGGCATGGTATACGGGCTGCGGCCGCGAGACCTTGGCCAATGCCGCCGCCACGGAGTCGATTTCCGCAGGCCGGCCGTCGGGCCCGTATACGACGACCACGTCGGGATGCGTGAACTGCAGGTTGTTGTTGAACACCGTCGGATCGCCGGCGATCACGACCACGGAATCCGCGCGCAGGCGGGAACTCATCCAGTCGGCGTACCCCTTGTTGTGGGAGAAGAACACGAGTCTCGCCATGCCGGGGGCCGTATGCGCGTATCGTGCAGCGGCGTTTGTATCGGCGAATGACGACGACGGTTCGGTGAGGGCGGTGCGCGGCGAGGGCCCTACGAAGTCGGCGTCGTCGAGCACGGCCTCGACGCGGAATCCACGGCGGGCGTTCATCGGCATGACGCGCAGTTCGCGCACGGTCGCCACGAATGCCGCCTTGACGCCGATGGTGATGCTGCGGATGGGCGTGACGGGAACGGGGTCCGTCACACGGAACGGATAATAGGTCAGCGCGTCGCCGACCGTGACCACGCCCAGCGATTTCAACGCTCCGACACGCCGCTTGTTCGTCATCAGCGACGAAACGGCGGTATCCAGGGCAATAGTCATACGCCCCATTGTGACCGCTCGCGTGGACCGTCGGCTCACATCGACGCGGTGTTGTGGGTCTAATCGATCGCCACGGCCGGATTCGTGGGTCCAATCGATTGTGACAGCCGGATTCACGGGTCTGATTGGTCGCCGTAGCCGGATTTGTAGGTCTACCCAGTCTCACGGCCAGATTTGTGGGTCTAATCGGTCGGCGAGCCGAATTCGAGGTCCAATCGATTGTGACAGCCATATTTAGCCACGCAGCCAGATTCGTGGGTCCAATCGCGGTCGGCAAGCATCTGTAGACCCACTCAGCCGCCATAGCCGGATTTGTGGGTCCACCCAGTCATCACAGCCGAATTTGTGGGTCCAATCGGTCGGCGAGCCGAATTCGAGGTCCAATCGGCCGCGCAGCCAAATCTGTGGGCCCAATTTACCGTCGCAGCCAGATCTCACTGACGGCCTGTCCCCCGATGGACCGGATTTGTGGGTCTAACAGGACGCCATAGTCAGATTTGTGGGTCCAAAAAGTCGAGGAAAATCGAAAGTGGGTCTATCCGTTCATGAGGAGCCGATTTTCGGTCTCTTCACGTATACCCTAGACCCACAAACCGATTAATGAACGGTCAGACCCACGGTTATTGAACGTCCCAGACCCACAAACCCGACCGAATGAGCGAGAGGACCCACAAACCCAACTGAGTGGACGAGGGGACCCACAAATCTGATCGATACGACCCACAAACCCAATCGGAATGACCCACATTGCGTCGGCGCTCCGGCAAGCAAGCGGAATCACCAACGTCAGTGAACCATTAGACCCACAAACCGCATTACCGAACGAATCAAATCAACGGACGAATCACACCGCTAAACGAGCCGAATCAACGAACGGACCGAAACCGAATGAACCGCATTACCGGACGAATCAAACTACCGAACGAATCACACCACTGAACAGGCCGAAATCGAACAAGCCAAAACCCAACGAACCGAGACACCGGACGATATGGGCAATAAAAAAAAATCCCGCGAGCCGGAACTCACGGGATCATACGATAATGCGGGTCTACCGCTGCACTACGCAAACGCGAATCAGGCGACGCGCTGGACCTTGCCGGCCTTGATGCAGGAGGTGCACACGCGAAGGCGAACGTTCTCGCCATCGATGCTGGTGCGAACCGGCTGCAGGTTCGGCATGAAACGACGCTTGTTACGACGGTGCGAGTGAGAGACGGAATAACCGACCTGCGGGCCCTTGCCGCAGACTGCACAACGAGCTGCCATGATGACTCCTCTTACTGTTTGTTCAAGTCTTTCCCGTGTCCCCGTCGGGATGCCCCGGCCTGAACACACAACTTCACGATATTAGCGGGAAATACGGGATTTCGCAAGTGAAGCGGGTATTATAGCGGGTTTTTCACGGAATCGTTGCATGGATCTGAGTGGTTTGGGCGTGGGAAAATTCACGAATCACCAGATACCCGTCAAAAACAGGGAATTTCGGGACGCATCTAGCGATTCGTGAATTGATGGGGCCCTCAGAACGTATGCGGGAATTCATGAATCGACCGGTACCTGCCAAAATCGAAGAATTTCGGGGTGTATTTGACGATTCATGAATGGGCCTCACGAAAACGCCGCGACGATCGGCGCGCCGAACGTCATCAGCGCGGTCAGCGCCACGAACACGATCATGCCGGGATTGCCGAGGACCACGCGGACGCGGTTGCCCGGCGCCAGGTCCTGTTCGGCGGGTTTGATGAAGAACTCCCGGCGTTTGCGGATGAGCATCACCAGGCCGGCGATGGATAGGCCGATTATCGCGAGAAAATAGGCGCCGATGATGGCGAGCCCTGGACCGGACCGGGAGATCGCGTCCATGATGGCGTTGGAATCGTCGGTGTTGAGATTGTCGAACGCGGAGAGGTCGGCGCCGCTCACGATCAGCGGGCCGACGACGCCGCCGACGAAATTCGTGGCGGCGTGCATGGCGATGGTGTACTGGACCTTGCCCGTGCGCGTATAGATGTAGGCCCAGAGCAGACCCCAACCGAACGTGTAGAACGTCTGGTACGTGTTCGTGTGCATGAGGCAGAACAGCAGGCCCGACATGAATATGGCGAGTTTTTCGCCGTAGACGCGCAGACGGTCGATGAGCATCTTGCGGAAGATGAGCTCCTCGAAGCAGGGGGCGAGGATGACGGCGACCACGGATTCCACGGCGAAGTCGAATGGCACGAATTCGCTGCTGCCGGTGGACATGGCGTCGTCGAGGACGTTGCCGTATTTGCCGAGCGACAGCAGGTTGGAGACCAGCTGCCCGACGATGTTGCCACCGAACATGATGGGGAAGCCCATGAGGAAGATGAGCAGCCAGCGTCCGATGCGCATGTGTGCGTCGGGTTCGTCGGGACGGGGCTGCGGCGGGTGTTTCGGCACGAAATGGAAGATGAGCAGGCACAGGGGCACGCCGACGCCGTACTGGGCGAGGGACGAGAGGACCATGCTGATGGAGCCGGGCTTGTCGGTGAGGCCGGGGCTGACGATGTCGGCTATGGCGCCGATGATGACGGCCGCGACGGTGGTGGCGGCGAGGAACGTGAACAGTGCCCATGCGGTGCGGTTGCAGGTTTTCCGGGCGGTGCGCAGGTTGACGGCGGGGAAGAAGCGCAGTGGTTTGGCGAAGGTCGCCGGCGCGGGGACGGCGATGGGCTGGGGTGCGGGGAC
>NZ_JAHBBI010000013.1 GCF_019331695.1 Bifidobacterium pluvialisilvae | reverse complement strand
GTCCGGGTGGCGGAATGGTAGACGCGCTAGCTTGAGGTGCTAGTGGTTATTTTATACAACCGTGCGGGTTCAAGTCCCGCTCCGGACACCAACGAAACCCCTTGGATTCCAAGGGGTTTTCTTGTATCTGCACCCATTTACTCCCAAAACCCAAGGACTGACGACATGCGACTGGAACATATCGAATCCATCGACGACGAACGCCTCAAATCGTTCACCCATCTGACCGAACCGCAGCTGCGCAACCGGCTCGAACCGTCCATGGGCATGTTCATCGCCGAATCCCCCAAGGTCATCGACCGTGCCCTCGCCGCCGACGTCGAACCGGTGTCGTTCCTCGTGGAGGAGCCATGGCTCGAGGGAATGTCCAAGGAGTTCAGCTTCGTCGACGACCGCTGGGGCAAGGACATCCCCGTGTACATCGCAACGCCCGAGGAGCTGAAGAAGATCACCGGATACCGCCTGCACCGCGGCGCGCTGGCGACGATGCGGCGCTGGACGCTCCCTTCCGTCGAGGATATCTGCCGCGGCGCATCGCGCGTGGCGGTCATGGAGAACATCGTGGATCCGACCAACATCGGCGCGCTCATGCGTTCCGCCGCCGCACTCGACGTGGACGCCGTCCTCGTCACGCCGTCATGCGGCGATCCGCTGTACCGCCGTGCGGCGCGCGTGTCCATGGGCACGGTGTTCCAAGTGCCGTGGACCCGCATCGGCGGCGACGACCGCCATTACTGGCCATGGAAGGGCATGGACGAGCTCCATGCATGCGGGCTGACCACGGCCGCGCTGGCGCTGAGCGACGATTCCATCGGCCTCGACGACCTGGTCGAACGGCTCAACACGCCCGACACGCCAGAACACATCGACAGGCTCGCCATGATTTTCGGCACCGAGGGCGACGGGCTGAGCCGGCATACCATCGCCAAGGCCGATTTGACCGTGAAAATCCCGATGAGCAACGGCGTGGACAGTCTCAACGTCGCCGCGTCAAGCGCCGTAACGTTCTGGGCCACCCGCCGCCGCTGACAACGGCCACGACGTCGATGAAGAGCACGATGGGTCACGCGCGCGCTAACGGAGGATGGCCGCCGGACTACCCCACGGCAAACGATTGATAAAAAACCGGGGAATGGCCGACACCTGCCCACAAAACCATGGATTTTGTGACAATATAGAGATATTGTTTCACTCACCGACGAGTAGAAGGCAGGGGATACCCATGAAGAGAAGCCCGAAAGTACTCTCAATCGTGCTGGCAGGCGGTGAAGGCACGCGTCTGATGCCACTCACCCGCGACAGGGCGAAGCCGGCGGTGCCGTTCGGAGGCGTATTCCGTCTCATCGACTTTCCGCTGAGCAATCTGGTCAATTCGGATTTCCAGCACATCATCGTTCTGACGCAGTACAAGTCTCATTCGCTTGACCGCCACATCTCGCAGGTCTGGCGGTTCTCCTCGCTGCTGGGCAACTACGTCTCCCCCGTCCCCGCACAGCAGCGTCTCGGCAAGCACTGGTATCTCGGTTCCGCCGACGCCATCTATCAGACCATCAACATCATCGAGGACGTCAAGCCCGACATCGTCGTGATCGTCGGCGCCGACCACGTGTATCGCATGGACTTCCAGCAGATGGTGCAGTCCCACATCGACTCCGGCGCCGAATTCACCGTGGCCGGCATCCGCCAGCCGATCAGCCAGTCCAACCAGTTCGGCGTCATCAACACCGACCCGAACCACCCCGGCGTCATCACGCACTTCGAGGAGAAGCCCGCCACCACCACCGGCCTGCCCGACGACCCGTCGATGATGCTCGCCTCGATGGGCAACTACGTGGCCAACACGGACGCCCTGTTCGACGCCCTGCGCAAGGACGAGAAGGCCAAGGACACGAAGCACGACATGGGCGGCGACATCGCCCCGTACTTCGCCTCTCGCGGCGAGGCCGGCGTATACGACTTCACCACCAACGACGTCCCCGGCTCCACGGAGAAGGACCACGCCTACTGGCGCGATGTGGGTACGATCAAGCAGTTCTACGACGCCCACATGGATCTCATCGCGTATGTGCCGGAATTCAACCTGTACAACACCGAATGGCCGATCTACACGTATTCGGGTTCGCTGCCGCCGGCCAAGTTCGTGCACGCCGGCCGTGACCGTCTCGGCCACGCCACCGACTCCATCGTCTCCCCCGGCGTCATCGTCTCCGGCGGCGAGGTGCACCATTCGGTCATCTCCCCGAACGTGCGCATCCACTCGTGGTCGCAGATCGTGGATTCGATCCTGTTCAACAACGTCGTCATCAACCGTCGTGCGCGCGTGTACAAGGCGATTCTCGACAAGAACGTCGTGCTCACCGAGAACGCGACCGTCGGCATCGACACCGAGCGCGATCTCGAACGCGGCTTCACGGTGACGGCGGACGGCATCACCGTCGTGCCGAAGGGCACCATCGTCACGGACTGACGCTCCGACGATACCGTTCCCGACGATACCGGCGAACAGAACCTATGACGAGAGAAGCTCCCTCCCCTATCGGGGATGGGAGCTTCTTTTGGTTTTCTATACGTTGATACGCGTTGTTACACCGTAATCGGCTTATGCGCCGTAGGTGGGCAGGTTATCGAAGTTGAAGCCGAGCGCGGCGAGCTGCGCCTGGCCTTCCGGCGTGATCTTCTCGATGCTCCACGGCGGGGTCCACGTCCAGTCGATGCGGAACTCCTCGACCAGACCGGCGAGCACGCTGGCGGTCTCATCCTCGATGAGGTCGGTGAGCGGGCACGCGGGCGTGGTGAGCGTCATCGTGATGATGGCACGGCCGAGTTCGTCGATTTCGATGCCGTAGACCAGACCGAGATCGACGACGTCGATGCCGAGTTCGGGGTCGATGACCTGATGCAGCGCCTCCTGCACGTCGCGCGCGGTCGCACGGCCGATGTCGTCGATGGCCTTGAGCGGGATATCCGGCTCGTCGCCGTCATCGGAGCAGCCGCAGGAGCCATGGTCGTTGCCGCAGCCGCAGGTATCCGTGGCGGTCTTGTCGTCGTTTTTGCCGATGGAACCGGCGAGATTCGGGTTCATCATGACCTTCTTGGCGTCCTCCTCATTGCCGAGGGCACGCTGTACGGACTGGTAGACCGAATCCTGCGGCTCGGGTACGAGATTGTCGTCTGCCAATTACGCCTCCTTTGTAGGTGTCTGTAAAAGTGCGGGTAAATGTCTTACGCCTGCTTGCCGGCGGCGTCGCCGGACATGTGGGCCAGTGCCTGCGCCATGGAGTCCTTCAGGCCCTCCCATCCCAGTAAAGCACACTTGATGCGCATCGGGTATCGTGAAACGCCTTGGAACACCACGGCGTCGCCGAGCGATTCCTCCAGCTGTTCGTCGTTCAGCCCGTTGCCGCGTGATTCCATGAGCTTGTGGAACGTATGGAACAGTTCCATGGCTTCGTCCACGGTCTTGCCGTCGACGAGATCGACCATGATGGACAGGCTCGCCTGGGAAATGGAACAGCCCTGGCCGTCCCAGACCAGCCGTTCGATGTGCTGCGGCTTGCCGTCGGACCCGTCGGAGACTTCGACGCGCACGGTGACCTCGTCGCCGCAGGTGGGGTTGAACTGGTGGGATTGGGCCGGCACGCAGTATTCGTGGCTGGCCTGCAGGGTGCTTTGCCCGGCGCTGAGACTGTCGACGCCTATCGTGTTCGACCCGTCGCCGGCGGCGAAATGGACCTTGCCATGGGGGTTCTTTGAAGCCTCCAGGATGACTTCCTGGTACATCTGCTCAAGTTCTTCGGAACTCATTCCGTAATCTGCCATGCCCTCTAACCTAGCGATGTGCTATGACGTCGGTGGCCCGTCATGCCGTAGGCGTACTGGCATGGCGGGCCACCATCGGTGTCGTCTGTCGTTCAGCGGTGCGATGCGACGGCACGGAGAATCGACGTTTATCCGGTCTATTCGGCGCGGAAGAAGGCACGGACCTTGCCGGCGGCCTCGACGAGCGCCCTGGCGTCGTCCACGGTGTTGTAGATGCCGCTGGAAGCACGGTTCGAAGCGAACAGGCCGAAGTGACGGTGCACCGGCTGGGCGCAGTGGTGGCCGACGCGGATGGCGATGCCCTGGGCGTCGATGAACTGGCCGACGTCGTGCGGGTGCACACCTTTGACATCAAAGGCCACGGTGCCGATGCGGTCCACGTTCTCGCGCGGTCCGAGGATGCGGATGCCGTCGATGTCGCCGAGCTTGAGCAGTTCGGCGGCGATGGTCTTCTCATGGGCCTCGAGGTTCTCCATGCCGATGTTCATGAGCCATTCGGCGGCGACACCGGCCGCGACGACCTGGGCGACGGGCTGGGTGCCGGCCTCGAAGCGGGCGGGCGGCTCCATGTACTGGGCGGGCTTGTCCATCCACGCGAGCTCGACCATGGATCCGCCGAAGCTGGCGGGCGGCAGGGCCTCGAGCAGCTCGCGCCGTCCGTACAGGAAGCCCACGCCGGTGGGACCGTACATCTTGTGGGCGCTCCATGCGGCGAAGTCCACGTCGAGGGCGTGGAAGTCCACCTTGAGGTGGGGCACGGACTGGCATGCGTCGAGGATGAAGATGGCGCCGACCTCGTGCGCACGCCTGATGATCGGCGCGATGTTCGTGATGGCGCCGGTGGTGTTGCCCACATGGGTGACGGCGACGACCTTGGTGCGTTCGGTGATGACCTCGTCAAGGTTGTCGGTGCGTACGCGGCCATCCTCGGTGAGTCCCAGCCACTTGAACGTGGCGCCGGTGCGGGCGGCGAGCTCCTGGAACGGCAGCAGCACGGAATGGTGCTCCGCCTCGGAGACCACGATCTCGTCGCCGGGCTTGATGGCGAAGCGTTTGGCCGCCTCTCCCCCGCGGCCGAGCGACGCGTTGCCGATGGCGGTGGCGAGCATGTTGAGCCCGGCGGTGGCGCCGCCGGTGACGACGATCTCCTCCTCGCCTTCGGCCGAGTCGGCGCCGACGAGACGGGCCACCTTGGCACGGGCCTGCTCGAATGCCTCGGTGCTCAATGCGGCGAGCTCGTGGGCGCCACGATGCACGCCGGCGTTGATGGTCCGGTAGAACTCGGACTCCGCGTCGATGACGCACTGCGGCTTCTGCGACGTGGCCGCCGAATCCAGATACACGAGCGGATGCCCGTGAATCTTCTGGTCGAGAATCGGGAACTGCGCCCGTATGGCCTCAAAATCCACCATGGCTTCTCCCCCGTCTCAGGCCAACGCCGATTCGGAGTCGGCGCCTTCGGGCAGGTACTGGTCGTAGCCGTTCTCCTCGAGCTCGTCGGCCAGCTCGGGGCCGCCGGTCTTCACGAAGTGGCCGTCGGCGAACACGTGCACGATGTCGGGCTTGATGTACTTGAGGATGCGCGTGTAGTGCGTGACCATGAGGATGCCGAAGTCGTTGGCGTCCTTGGCGCGGTTCACGCCCTCGGAGACGATGCGCAGGGCGTCGACGTCGAGGCCGGAGTCGGTCTCGTCGAGAATGGCGAACTTGGGCTTGAGCAGTTCGAGCTGGAGCACTTCGGCACGCTTCTTCTCGCCGCCGGAGAAGCCCTCGTTCACGGAGCGGGAGGCGAACTTCGGGTCCATGCGCAGACGCTTCATGGCCTCGCCGAGCTCCTTGGCCCACGTGCGGATGGCCGGGGCCTTGCCGTCGACCTCGGTCTTGGCGGTGCGCAGGAAGTTGGTCATGGAGACGCCGGGGACCTCGACCGGGTACTGCATGGCGAGGAACAAACCGGCCTTGGCGCGCTCGTCCGGGGTCATCTTGAGGATGTCCTCGCCGTCGAGCAGCACTTCGCCGGAATCGACCTCGTACTTGGGGTGGCCGGCCAGCGTGTAGGCGAGGGTGGACTTGCCGGAGCCGTTGGGGCCCATGATGGCGTGGGTCTCGCCGGAGTTGACGGTGAGGTTGACGCCCTTGAGGATCTGCTTGCGTCCGTCCTTGGTCTCCACGGAGGCGTAGAGGTCCTTGATTTCCAATGTTGACATTGTTGTTCTCCTAAAAATCTGTCGTTGGTGTCGTTACTTTTCCTCAAGGACCTCGGCCATGGCCGCGCTTTCGCCGCGGGCGAGACGACGGTCGATGACGCTCATGAGGTGTTCGGAGATGGATGGGATGCCGATCTCCTCGATCAGTTCGGCGAAGAAGCCGCGGACCACGAGCTTGCGGGCCTCGGTCTCCGGAATGCCACGGGACTGCAGGTAGAACAGCTCCTCGTCATCGAAGCGGCCGACGGAGCTGGCGTGGCCGGCGCCGATGATGTTGCCGTTCTCGATTTCGAGGTTCGGTTCGGAGTCGGCGATGGCGCCCGGGGTGAGCACGAGGTTGCGGTTGAGCTCGTAGGAGTCGGTGCCGGGCGCGGTCGGCTGGATGAGCGCGTTGCCCACCCATGTGGAGTGCGCGCCCTTGCCGTCGAGCGCGCCCTTGTAGACCACGCGGGACTTGCATTCGGGGTGGTTGTGCACCACCATCGTGCGGTTCTCGATGTGCTGGCCGGGGTCGACGAAGTAGATGCCGAGCATGTTGAGCTCGCTCTGGGCGCCGCCGAAGTCCTGGTCCATGCGCAGACGCACCACGTCGCCGCCGAGCGTGACGACGGAGTGGCGCAGGGACGCGCCCTCGCCCACGTGGATGCGGTGATTGCCCACGTGCTTGGATTCCGGATCCCATTCCTGAACGAACGTGGTGGAGACGTGGGAGTCCTTGCCGGTGACGATCTCCACGCCTTCGGCGAGACGGGCCTTGCCCTCGTGTTCCACGATCACGTCGCCGTGGGCCCTGTCGTCGGCCTTGATGACCAGATGGAGGGCGTCGAGGTCGAGTCCCGCGCCCTTCACCTTCACGAGCACCGGGGACTTGAGTTCGCCGGTGAGCTCCACGACGGTGGCGGTGGTGCCGGACTTCCATTCGACGGCGGCGGCGCGGTCGGTCGGCTTGGACACGGTGCCGGAGGGCTCCTCGTCGATGCGCGTCTGGTAGAGACGCACGTTGTCGGCGTCGAGTTCCGTCCCGTCGACGGCGCTGACCTCGACGGTGGTCTCGCCGCTGGGCTTGAACACGTCGAAGAACTCCTCGATGCGGTCGATCGGCGTGTAGCGCCAGTCGTCCTGCTTGCGCGTGGGGGCGGCGAAGTCGTCCGGGTCGAAGGAGCGCGGCGCCTTGTCGGCGCTGGACGGCATGAGGGCCGGCACGGCGTACGGGTCATTGAGGTCGGCCACGGGGATGTCGAGTTCCGCGGCCACCTGCGCGGCGGTCTGCTCGTTCGTGGTTTCGCTGTTCGTTGCGTCGGTCATATCAGCCCACCGATCCTTCCATCTGCAGTTCAACGAGTCGGTTCAGTTCGAGCGCGTATTCCATCGGCAGCTCGCGGCTGATCGGCTCCACGAATCCTCGTACGATCATGCCCATGGCCTCCTCTTCGGAGAGACCGCGGCTCATGAGATAGAAGAGCTGGTCTTCGGAGACCTTCGACACGGTGGCCTCGTGGGCCATGGAGACGTCGTCCTCGCGCACGTCCACATGCGGGTAGGTGTCGGAACGGCTGTAGTCGTCCACGAGCAGCGCGTCGCATACGGTGGAGTTGGAGGAGCCTTCGGCGCCCTTGACGATCTTGACGAGACCGCGGTAGGCGGATCGTCCGCCGCCTCGGGAGATGGACTTGGCCACGATGGTCGAGCTGGTGTGCGGGGCGAGATGAATCATCTTGGCGCCCGTGTCCTGGTACTGGCCCTTGCCGGCGAAGCCGAGCGACATGGTGCTGGCCTTGGCGTACGGTTCGGCGAGGATGCATGCCGGGTACTTCATGGTGGCCTTGGATCCGATGTTGCCGTCGACCCATTCCATGGTGCCGCCCTCACGCACATAGGCGCGCTGGGTGACGAGGTTGTACACGTTGTTCGACCAGTTCTGCACGGTGGTGTAGCGCACGCGGGCGTGCTTCTCCACGATGATCTCGACGATGGCGGCGTGCAGCGAGTCCTCGGACCAGATCGGGGCCGTGCAGCCTTCGACATAGTGCACGTAGGAGCCTTCGTCGGCGATGATGAGCGTACGTTCGAACTGGCCCATGGCCGGCGTGTTGATGCGGAAGTACGCCTGCAGCGGGATCTCCACGTGCACGCCCTTCGGCACGTAGACGAATGATCCGCCGGACCATGCGGCGGTGTTCAGGGCGCCGAACTTGTTGTCCTCCGGGGAGACGACGGTGCCGAAGTACTTGCGCACCAGGTCGGGGTATTCGCGTACGGCGGTGTCGGTGTCGACGAAGATCACGCCCTGCTTCCTGAGGTCCTCCTGGATGGAGTTGTAGATGACCTCGGACTCGTACTGGGCGGCGACGCCGGAGACCAGTCGGTTCTTCTCGGCCTCGGGGATGCCGAGTCGGTCGTAGGTGTTGCGGATGTCGTCGGGCAGTTCGTCCCAGGTCTTGGCCTGCTTGTCGATGGGCTTCACATAGTACTTGAAGTCGTCGGCGTTGAATCCGGAGAGGTCCACGCCCCAGTCGGGCATGGGCTTGTCGAGGAACGCCTTGAATCCGCGCAGACGCATGTCGAGCATCCATTCGGGCTCGTTCTTGTCGGCGGAGATGGCACGTACCACGCTTTCGTCGATGCCGCGTTTGGCGGCCTCGCCGGCGGCGTCGGAATCATGCCAACCATAGCTGTATTCGCCGAACTGCGAGATGATCTCGTCGTCCTTTTTGATTTTATCCTCGTTGACGCGGGAACGGTCGGCCACGTACTGGCTCATCTCCACGTCGGCCGCCGCGGCCCCCTTGTTCGGGGCCTCCTGCGGCGTCTTCTCATCCGTCACCTTGAGCTGCCTCCATTCGTCCGGCCAAAAGCGGCCGGACTCTTGACGAAAGTGCTGTTATCCGTAGCAAAGCTAACAGAATGCCGAGAACAACGCTAGTCGACATTCCGAATATTATCCATGAATGAACGTGAGAAAGATTACACCGCATCATGGTGATGGAACCGCATGTTGACTGGAACGTGCGACGGGCGTTCGCCTCCCGATATGCGAGAACCCGCCGAATGTCGTATTCGGCGGGTTCTCGCGTGACGGTCGGCTGGCCGGCTGGGGCCGGCTCAGCCGTCGTGCCGATCGTTGCGTCGGTCGGTTCAGCGGGCGGTCTGATGGTCGAGCGCGGCCTTGACCAGTCCGGCGAACAGCGGGTGCGGCTTGGTCGGGCGGCTCTTGAACTCCGGGTGGGCCTGCGTGGCCACGTAGAACGGGTGCACGTCCTGCGGCAGCTCGACGAACTCGGTGAGTTCGCCGTCGGGGCTCTGGCCGGAGATGCGCAGGCCGGCCTCGCGCAGACGGTCCTTGTAGGCCACGTTCACCTCGTAGCGGTGGCGGTGGCGTTCGGTGACGTGCGTGGTGCCGTACAGCTGGGCGACGAGCGAGCCCTCCTCGAGTTCGGCGGGGTAGCTGCCCAGTCGCATGGTGTGGCCCATGTCGCCCTTGCCGGCGACGATGTCCTTCTGCTCCTCCATGGTGGCGATGACCGGGTTCTCGCAGTCGGGCTCGAACTCGGAGGAGTTGGCGTCCTCGAGACCGAGGACGTGACGGGCGTATTCGATGACCATGGACTGGAGTCCGAGGCACAGGCCGAGGGCGGGCAGCTTGTGTTCGCGGGCGTACTTGAGGGCGCCGATCTTGCCGTCGATGCCGCGGATGCCGAAGCCGCCGGGAATGACGATGCCGTCGACGTCGGCCAGCGCCTTGGCGGCGCCGGATTCGGTCTCGCATTCGTCGGCGGCGATCCACTTGACGTTGACCTTGGCCCAGTTGGCGAAGCCGCCGGCCTTGATGGCCTCGGTGACGGACAGGTAGGCGTCGGGCAGGTCGATGTACTTGCCGACGATGGCGACGTTCACCTCGTGCTTCGGGTGGTGCACGCGGTCGAGCAGGTCGGACCATTCGGCCCAGTTGACGTCGTGGAACGGCAGGCCGAGCTCGCGCACCACGTAGGCGTCGAGACCCTCGTTGAACAGGGTCTTCGGCACGTCGTAGATGCTCGGGGCGTCCACGCAGTTGACCACGCCCTCCTCGTCGACGTCGCACATCAGGGAGATCTTGTCCTTGATGCCCTGGTTGAGCGGACGGTCGGAGCGCAGCACGAGCGCGTCGGGGGCGATGCCGAGCTGGCGCAGCATCATGACGGAGTGCTGGGTGGGCTTGGTCTTGAGCTCGTGGGCGGCGGCGATGTACGGCACGAGGGAGACGTGCACGAACATGCAGTTGTCGGAGCCGATGTCGCGACGCACCTCGCGGGCGGCCTCGAGGAACGGCTGGGATTCGATGTCGCCGACGGTGCCGCCGATCTCGGTGATGATCACGTCGACGTCGTCGGACGCCTGGGCGCGCATACGGGACTTGATCTCGTTGGTGATGTGCGGGATGACCTGCACGCACTGGCCGAGGTATTCGCCGGCGCGCTCCTTGCGCAGCACCTCCTGATACACCTGGCCGGTGGTGACGTTGGCCTTCTGGCTGAGGAACACGTCGAGGAAGCGCTCGTAGTGGCCGATGTCGAGATCGGTCTCGGCGCCGTCCTCGGTCACGTAGACCTCACCGTGCTGGAACGGGTTCATCGTGCCCGGATCGACGTTGATGTAGGGATCGAGCTTCTGCTGCAGGACGTGGATTCCACGGCTGCGAAGAAGACGGCCAAGGGACGAAGCCGTGAGTCCCTTGCCGAGCGAGGACACAACTCCGCCGGTGACGAAAATGTGCTTGGTGATGTGCTCTTGCGCGATGCCATGTTTTCTTCTAACCATGGAATTTCACTTTATCATCCGCATATGACCGCCCCGACAACGCGTGTTCCACTCCCCATTCCTTATCATCCTGAGCAAAAGGAACTGTTTTTGTCATTCCGAACGACGGGCCCCGTTTTTCTTGTCATTCTGAGCGAAGGGCGAAGCCCGAAGTCGAAGAATCTTGGGGAGAGGCGTGCGTTCTACTGGGTGATGACCTCGGCCTTCTCGTCGGCGGTGGAGCCGACGCCCCAGTAGTCCATGATCTTCTGGAAGGTGCCGTCGTCCATGAGCTTCTGCAATCCCTTCTGCATGGCCTCGCGGGTCTTGGCGTCACCCTTCTTGATGGCTGCGCCGACCTTGACGGTGTCGCGCACGGGTTCGAGCTGTTCGAGCGCGCCGTCGGACTGCTTGATGGCGTAACCGTTGGCGTCGGTACCGGTGTAGAACGCCTGCGCCTTGCCGGTCATGACCGAGGTGGTCACGTCGGTCTGCTGTTTGAACGAGAGGATGTCGACCGGGTCCTTGCCGGAGGCCTTGCACTGGTCGGACGACTTGTTGACGTCCTCCTCCTGCGTGCTGCCGGTCTGCACGGCGATCTTCATGCCGCACAGGTTGTCGGGGTCCACCTTGTCGGGGTTGCCCTTCTTGACCACGAACGCGGTGCCGACGGTCTGGTAGGTGACGAAGTCGACGGATTTCACGCGTTCGGGGCTGGGGATGAACGAGGAGATGCCCACATCGTATTTGGATCCGACGGAGGGGATGATGGAGTCGAACACAGCGGTGGTGGGCTCGGTCTTCAACCCGAAGATGTTGCCCAATGCCTTGGCCATGTCGACCTCGTAGCCGATGGGCGTCTTGCCGTCGGTGCTGATGAATTCGGCCGGCGCGTATGACGTGTCCATGCCGACGACGAACTTGCCGTCCTGCGTCACGGACTGCGGCAGCAGCGCGGCGATGGCGTCGTCCTTCTTCACACCGCTCACGTCGTATCCATCGGTCGGCTTGCCGCTGAGACTCTGGTCTCCTCCGGCGCTTGCGTTGGAATCCCCCGCGTCCGACGTGCCGCAGGCCGCGAACGACATGGTGGCGGCGATGACGGCAAACGCCGCCGCTGTTCTGACGATGAGCTTTGCAGGCATGACAATGGTCCTTTCACTCTCTCCATACCGTCCGCCACGAATACCGCGACGGACGACTGCCATGCCCGATGGTAGCGAGTTTGGCTGGCCTTAGTTCCCACCATCCAAATACCGGTCAAGACGGACGAGGCCCAAGGCGTACATGATGAAGGCGGCTTTGAGGTTGCGGATGGACACCCATTCGTCGACGCCATGCGCGGAGCCGGTGCCGGGGGCGATGCAGTCCGGCGGGTCCATGACGATGCCATCGACGGCGGGCACGTATTCGGCATGGAATTCGGGGCCGAAGTTCAATGCGTCGGTGATGAACCGTGCGTGGGTGCCGCCGCCCATGGCGACCGGCCCCGCCTTGGGCGTGCCGGGCGTCATGCCGTCGACGACGTCGTTGTATGCAGCGGTCAGCAGCTCGACGCGCGGGTCGTCGGCGGACACATAGTACGGATCATCGTTCAACACGTTGACCAGTCGTCCGCCGATCGGCTCCACATGGCGTCGGATCGCGGCGAGGATGTCCTCGGCGGTCTGGCCGACGGCGTAGCGGATGTCGAGATGCATGACGATTTCGTCGTCCCCCACGGCCTTGCCATCAGTACCGGCGGCGCCGAATTCGGGGCCGGGCACGATGACACCGAGGTTGGCGGTCGTCGGGCCGCTTTCCGCATTGTCGAACGCGAAGCCGAGCGTGCCGCCGTATGGGTCGCCGGCCCATCCTGCGATGGCGCCGGCCACGGTGGCGTCACGGCCTTCGAGCAGGCCGGACCTGATCAGAACGGACGTCAGCAACGCGATGGCGTTGATGGTGCCGTTGGGCTTGGACGCGTGACCGGAGATGCCGTGGGCGGTGACCGTCGCTCCCCTGTCGCCCGCACCGTCGGATGGCGTTATCGTGATGCGGCCACGTATATCGTCATCCAGACCGGCATGGTCAACGGCCCGACGAGCCTCGTCGACGTCCATGCCGGCAAGGTCGATGGAGGCGACGGCGGGGATGGTGTTGGCCGACGATCCGGCGTGCCAGCCGCGGAGTCGCCCTCCGGCCGGCAACGCCACGTCGACGTCGAGCAGGCCCTTCTGAATGGTGTTCACGGGGAATGGCCCATCGGTGACGATGGCCTGATGGGGTGCGCCGACGTTGGCTACGAACCATTTGATGTCGTTGAGCGCCGGCTCCTCGGAGCCGCCGAACAGCATACGGACACGATGCCGGAAACGATGCCCCCGCTCGTCGAAGAACCGCAGCAGACTGTAGTTCACCAGTGAGACGCCCTTGTCGTCCAAGGCGCCGCGGCCGATGACGACGTCGCCGTCGGCGACGACGCGGGGTTCGAAGGCGTCGTGCGTCCAGCCGGGGCCGGCGGGCACGACGTCGAGGTGGCCGACGAATGCGATGTCATCCGTCGTCTCGACGCTATCCTGCGGATAGGCGACCTCCAACACATGCCCGTCGTAGTCGTATGTGGGGAATCCGTCACGTTCGGCCTTGTTGATCATATGGTCGAACACGCGGCGTACCTCATGTCCGTACGGTTCCCCCGGCCTGGGCGACGGATTGGATTCGTCGGCGACGGAAGGATACCGGATGAGGTCGCACAGTTCGTCGATGAAACGCCTGCGGTTGGCGTCGAACCATGTGGTGGCCTCGTCGACGAGGCGACGTTCCGAAGCGGTGAGTGGCATCATGCATCCTTTGCGAACGACATCGGCCCCGCCAATCGGCGGGGCCATGGGATGGAACGTCAGTCGTTGAGCAGGTGGGCGACTGCTTCGAGGGCGAGTTTGTAGCCGTAGAAGCCCATGCCGGTGATGGTGCCGGTGGCCACGGGCGAGATGACGCTGTAGCGGCGGAAGGCGTCACGTGCGGCCGGGTTGGAGATGTGCACCTCCATGAGCGGCAGGCCGGCGTCGGTGACCATGTGCGCGGCGTCGGACAGACCGTAGCTGTAGTGCGTGAATGCGGCCGGGTTCATGACGACGGGCGTCCGCTCATCCACGGCGCGGTGCATCCAGCCGATGATCTCGGCCTCGTCGTCGGTCTGACGCACCTCGACCTCAAGGCCGAGTCCCCTGCCCCACTCGGTGCAGTCGCGACGCAGGGTCTCGAGGTCCTGATGACCGTAGACGTCGGGTTCACGCACGCCGAGACGACCGAGGTTCGGACCGTTGACGACGATGACTTTGGTGGGCATGTGATGGCTCCTTACTTCTGGATGCGGCGGAAGGCCTCTTCGACGGCGTCGGCCGGCGGGTTGTCGAGGTGGATGACGTGGCCGGGACGGTCGAGCACGACGAAGCGCAGCATCTTGCCACGGGCTTTCTTGTCCTTGTGCATGAGGGCGAGGACGTCGTCGAAGCTTCCCTCGTTCCAGCTGGTCGGCAGGCCGAGGGACCCGAGCAGCGAACGGTGGTAGTCGACGAGGTCGCGGTCGATGTAGCCGAGGATGTTCGCCAGTTCGGCGGCGTATACCATGCCGACGGCGACGGCGTTGCCGTGACGCCAGCGGAAATGTTCGAGCTTCTCGATGGCATGGCCCATGGTGTGGCCGTAGTTGAGGAACTCGCGCAGGCCCTTCTCCTTGAGGTCGGCGGAGACGTGATGCGCCTTGACCCTCACGGTGCGTTCGATGAGCTCGGCGATGACGGACTCCAGCTCCGGCGTGATGTCCGCCGGATCGAAGGTGCGCAGAGCCTCGGCGTTGTCCTCGAGGATGCGCAGAATCTCCGTGTCCATGATGAATCCGGATTTGGCGACCTCGCCCAGGCCTTCGACGAAGATGTCATTGGGCAGGGTGCCCAGTGTGGTCAGGTCGGCGAGCACGCCGGCCGGCGTGTAGAAACTGCCGACGAGGTTCTTGCCGGCCTCGGTGTTGATGCCGGTCTTGCCTCCGGTGGAGGCGTCGACCATGGCGAGCAATGACGTCGGACAGTTCACGTAGCGGATGCCACGCATCCACGTGGCCGCCACGAAGCCGGCCAGGTCGGTCGCGGCGCCGCCGCCCAGGCCCACGACCGCGTCGGAGCGGGTGAACCCCTCCTCGCCAAGCCGCTTCCAGATGCCGTTGGCGACCTCGATGGTCTTGCCGGCCTCGGCATCGGGGATGGTGATGTCGGAGACATCGTAGCCGGCGCGGCGCAGCAGCGTGCGCACACGGTCGGAATGACGCTGCACCGGAGTGGTGTGAATCATGGCGATCTTGACGGGCTTGTCGCCGAGCACGTCGGCGAGATGGTTGACCACGTGGGAGCCGATGCGCACGTCGTACGGCTCTGCGCCGTCGACGTGGACGACGCGTTCGTTGGCGGTGTCGGCGATGTTCTGTGCTGCCTGCATAGGAGTCTTTCCTTTCGTATGCACGATGAGATTCGCCAGATGTTCGAAGACGGGCCGGCGTTCCGCATACAGCCTCCGCCATTTTCTGGCGGCGCCGTCGGCGAGCAGCGGCCTGTTGCCGGAACGGGAGGCGCGGGCGATGGCCTCGTTTGGGTCGGCGTCGAGATAGGCGACGACGCCGCCTTCGTCGACGTAGCGTTCCAGGGCGTCGCACACGCTTTCGGTCATGGGTGCTCCGCCGCCGAGTGACAGCACGCCCTCGTAACCGTGCATGAATCCGAGAATCACGTCGCTTTCGATGGCGCGGAACTCCTTCTCGCCGCGCTCCTCGAAGATCCGTGGAATCCTCATGCGTTCACGCGCTTCGATCTCGGCGTCGGAATCCCTGAATTCCACGTTCAGCACCGAGGCGACGTCCTGCCCGATGCGGGTCTTGCCGGCTCCGGGCATACCGATGAGCACGGCCTTGGGAATGGCATTCGTCATTCGTATCTCCTGCCGTTTCTCCCGCTCAGCGCATGTGCTCGGGCCAGGAGGCGAGGTAGTTCTCGGCGTTGCGTCGGGTTTCTGCCACGCTGTCGCCGCCGAACTTCTCCAACGCGTACTTGGCGATGGTCAGACGCACCATGGCCTCGGCCACGACGGATGCGGCGGGCACGGCGGTGGTGTCGGAACGCTGGTTGATGGCCTGGGCGGCCTCGCCGTTGGCGACGTCCACGGTGCGCAGGGCACGCGGGATGGACGGGATGGGCTTCATCGCCGCGCGCACGCGGATGGGCTGACCGTTGGACATGCCGCCCTCGATGCCGCCGGCGCGGTTGGTGAGCCTGGTGATACGGCCGTCCTCGCCGGGGACCATCTCGTCGTGCGCGGCGGAACCGGGACGCACGGCCTCGAGGAAGCCGTCGCCGATCTCCACGCCCTTGATGGCCTGGATGCCCATGACCGCGGAGGCGAGGGCGGCGTCGAGACGACGATCGGATTCGACGTAGGTGCCGATGCCTGCGGGCACGCCGTAGGCGATGACCTCGATGACGCCGCCGACGGTGTCGGCATTGGCCTTGATCTCGTCGATGCGCCTGACCATGCGCTCCTCCGCGGCCTTGTCAAGCGTACGCACCGGGGAGGCGTCGAGCGCGGCGGCATCGTCCGGGGTGGGCAGTGCCGCGTTGTCGGCGTCTTCGACGCCGGCGCCGCCGATGGAGATCACGTGGGAGACGGTGCGGATGCCAAGCGTCTGCTCGAGGAACTTCGCGGCCACGGCACCAAGGGCCACACGGGACGCGGTCTCGCGGGCGCTGGAGCGTTCCAGCACCGGGCGCGCGTCGTCGAAGCCGTACTTGCGCATGCCGGTCAGGTCGGCATGACCGGGACGCGGCCGGCTCAGCGCCGCGTTGCGGCCGGTCTGCGGCAGATCGTGGTCGAGCGGGTCGGCGCTCATGACCTCGGTCCACTTCGGCCATTCGGTGTTGGCTATCTCGATGGCGATCGGGCCGCCGAGGGTGGAGCCGTGACGTACGCCGGTGAGCATACGGACCTTGTCCTCCTCGAACTTCATGCGCGCCCCGCGACCATATCCCAGCCGGCGCCGCGCCAGCGCGTCCTTGATGTCCTGTGATGTGATCCGGACGCCCGCGGGCAGTCCCTCGATCATGGCCACCAAAGCCTCGCCATGTGACTCCCCTGCCGTCTGCCAGCGCAACATCGCCCTTCTCCTTTTGTCATATCGAATCCGGCGGAACAACGTTCCCGCGTAATCGACCAGTTGTCGTTAACCTCGGTATATCTTACGTTCAATGGCATACCTTTTCCTTATTCCTAGCGCAATCGCGGGAATCATGATCGCTTATACCGATATGCGGACACGACGTGTGCCTCGGATCATCGTCGTCGTGGGCTCCGTATTGCAGCTGCTTGCCGTCGTCGCATGGTGCCTGTGGTCCCATTCGTGGATGCCGTTGGTCGGATCCGTGGGACTGGCGATGGCCTCCGCCCTTGTCCAGTTGGCGCTGGCGCTGGTCCGGCCGGGCGCGCTGGGATTCGGCGATGTGACGTGCACGCTGCTGATGGGGCTTGCGGTCGGATGCCTCGGCGTCGAGACGGTGGCCATGTGGTGGCTGTTCATGGGGCTGTTCGGTCTTGCCATGCTGGGAATACAACGAGGCCGGGGCAGGGATTCGATTCCCTTCGCCCCGGCCATCGTCCTTGCCGCATTCGCGGCGATTGCGCTCTCGGCCTTCTGATTCCAACCGATTCCAGACGTCCGGTACGCCTAGTTCTTGGCCTCCCAGGCCTCGTATTCCTTGGCGAATTTCTGGAATTCTGCCTGATTGTCGGTGAACTTGGTCTCGCCGGTGTCGAGGTTCACGGTGACGAAGTACAGCCAGTTGCCGCTCTCGGGGTTCATGGCCGCGTTGATGGCCGTATCTCCCGCCTGGCTGATCGGCGTGGGGGGAAGACCCTTCTGGATGCGCGAATTGTAGGGATTTCTCTTGTCGTTGAGCATCGACTGGGTCAACGCACGTGGAGCCACGTTGTTGCCATATGCGACCACGGAGTCCATGCCCAGCGGCATGTTCTTCGCCAGTCGGTTCTGGATCACGCGGGACACCTTGCCATAGTAGGAGCTCTGGTTCACCTCGCCTTCGATGATCGACGAGATGATGAGGATCTCCTCACGCTTCGAGCCCGTGGGCACATCCAGCGAGTCGAGATGCTCGATGCGCTTGTCGACCATCTCCTTGAGGATGGCCGACGCCGACTTGGCGCCTTTGACGTTGTAGTTGCCAGGCTGCAGCCAGCCTTCGAAGCTGCCTTTGGCCTCGGACGGCAGGATGCCCTTGCCCTTGTTCTTGACAATCTTGTCGAACTCGGACTTGTCGATGCCGGAAAGTTGTGCGGCCTGTTCGATGACGGTCGAAGAACGTTCGCCGGGGTTGACCACGAGGAAGCCCTTCGCCTTGGTGGAGTCGGTGAGGATCTTCACCACGTCGTCGGCGCTCATCCGGTAGCGCAGTTCGAACGTGCCCGGCTGCAGCTGGTCCTGCAGGCCGGAGTTCGTCACCGCCTGCTGGAACGCCACGCTGGATTTGACGATGCCCGCCTTGGTCAGGCTGTCGCCGATCTGCACGCTGTTCTGTCCGTTCTCCACGGTGAATTCGACGCTGCCGGTACCGGGACCCGGATAGTCCGGTGCCTGCGACCGGGTGATCTGCACCTTGTCGCGTGCGGCGGACATCTTGGAGTGGATGAACCATCCGCCGCCGATCACCGCAAGCAGCACGAAGATGGCCACGATGAGCTTCACCACACGGGAACGCTGCTTCTTGCGACGATGCTTACGGAGTTCCCGCCGCGAACGTGGAGGACGCGGCGGCATGGACGGATCAAGCTCCGTCTCCCCCGATGCACCCACCCAACGGGTCTGTTCGGCGAAGAAATCCTGCATATCATCGTCGTCGCTCATATAGCCTCCACATCAGTATCAGTATCCGCTTCCTGCCGGCCGGCTGCATCCAGGGCGGCCTGCAGCAGCACCACGGCGGATTGCTGGTCCACACTCGGCCTGTGGTCGCGCATGCCGATTCCCGCTTCGAGAAGCTGACGATGCGCGCTGACCGTGGTCATTCGTTCATCCAGGAGTTGCACCGTTGCCGCTAGCTCCTCGTTGGCAAGACGCCGCTGGAGGTTCTTCGCCCAGCGACGGGCCTTCTTGGCGCTTGCTCCCTCTGTTCCATTTAACAGCAACGGGTAGCCGACGACCACGTGGGATACATGATTGTCTTCGATGACATCCAGAACATCGTACAGGGCCTGGAAATAGTCTCCCCGTACCTGGATGTTGCCAATGGGATGGGCAAGGGTCAGCTCCGGGTCGGACAATGCGAGTCCGACCCGGGCGTTGCCGAGATCGATGCCCAGCCAGCATGACTTGCCGGTCGTCATATGCAGCCGATCGGTCGTGTTCAGCGGCCCGCCACCTGGGCCTTGAGCGAGGCGAGGGCGTCGTCAATCTTCGACGCGTCCTGGCCGCCGCCCTGGGCGAAGTCGGGCTTGCCGCCGCCACCGCCGCCAAGGACCTTGGACGCGGTGCGAACGAGGTCGCCGGCCTTCACGCCCTTGTCGCGGGCCGTACCGTTCGTGGCGACGATGATGACGGGGTTGCCGTTCTCACCTTCGCCGCACAGTGCCACCACCAGGGGCTTGCTTTCGC
The DNA here is from genome assembly GCF_019331695.1 of Bifidobacterium pluvialisilvae. GTDB lineage: Bacteria > Actinomycetota > Actinomycetes > Actinomycetales > Bifidobacteriaceae > Galliscardovia > Galliscardovia pluvialisilvae. Next base: position 39,733 of record NZ_JAHBBI010000013.1, on the reverse strand, counting down.
CGATCCGTCCGCGAATGTCCATCACGGTCTTGCGCAGGGCGTCGACCGAACCGAACCGGCCCACGTTCTTCGCCGCCACGACGATGTCGTCAGTGCTGTCCTTCGCGTTCTCGACGAGCTGCGGCACCTGGCCGGCGAGGTTGCTCTCATACATGGATGCCAGACGACGGTCGGATTCCTTGAGCTTGGCGAGCAGGGCGTTGACGCGTTCGGCCAGTTCGTCGGGACGGGCATTGAGCTTGTCGGAGAGCTGGGATACGAGGGCGTGCTCGCGGGCGTTGTACTCGTAGGCGCCCTGACCCACCACGGCGTCGACGCGGCGTACGCCGGTGCCGACGGATGCCTCGGACATGATGGACACGGCGCCGATCTTGCCGACGTGGTCCACGTGGGTGCCGCCGCACAGCTCACGGCTCCAGCCGTCCTCGCCGATGGAGACGACGCGCACGATGTCGCCGTACTTCTCGCCGAACAGGTGCATGGCACCGAGGGCGATGGCGTCGTCGAACTTCATCTCCTGGGTGGTGACGGCGAGGTTGTCGCGCAGACGGTCGTTCACGCGGGCCTCGACGGCGCTCATGACGCCCTTGCTCGGGGCCTTGCCCCACTGGAAGTCGAAGCGCAGACGGTTCGGCGCATCCTCGGAGCCACGCTGGGTGGCCTGCGGGCCGAGCTCCTCGCGCAGCGCCTTGTGCACCATGTGCGTGGCGGTGTGGGAGCGGGCGATGGCGCCTCGACGCTCCTGGTCGATGGTCGCCGTCACCTTGGCGCCGCGCACCAGCGTGCCTTCGGTCAGACGGCACTGGTGCACGGTCAGGCCCTTGATGGGGTGCTGCACGTCGTCGACCTCGAGCACCGCGCCGTCGTCGGTGAGGATCTCACCCTGATCGGCGAGCTGGCCTCCGGCCTCCGCGTAGAACGGCGTGCGGTCAAGCACGACCTCCACGGTGGCGGGGGCGGTGACGGCCGGGACCGAGCCCTTGCCCTCCTGGATGATGCCGAGCACGTTGGAGCGGCTGGAGAATTCGGTGTACCCGAGGAACTCGAGAGGCGCCTCGAGCGTCTTCTTGAAGTCGTCGTATACGGAGAGGTCCACGTTGTGGCGCTTCTTCAGCGCGTCGGCGCGCGCACGGGACTTCTGCTCGTTCATGAGCTCGCGGAACTTGGCTTCGTCCACCTTCACGCCCTGCTCGGCGGCCATCTCGAGGGTCAGCTCGATCGGGAAGCCGTAGGTGTCGTGCAGCGTGAACGCGTCCTTGCCGGAGACGGTGGGCTCGGAGCCGGACTCCTTGGCGCGGTTCACGGCCACGTCGAGGATGGAGGTGCCCTTGTCGAGGGTGCGGCGGAAGGCGTCCTCCTCGTCGTAGGCGGATTCGGAGACCTCATGGAACGTGTCGTTGAGCTCCGGGTAGCTGGGGGCCATGGCGTCCTTGGAGACGGGGAACAGGTGCGGCAGCACCTCGTCGGTCACGCCGAGCATGCGCATGGAGCGCACGGTGCGGCGCAGCAGGCGGCGCAGCACGTAGCCACGGCCCACGTTGCTCGGGCGCACGCCGTCGCTCATGATCATGAGCGCGGAACGCACGTGGTCGGCGACGACGCGGAAGCGCACGTCGGCCTCCTCGTTCTCGCCGTACTTGAGCCCGGAGAGGCGTTCGGCCTCCTCGATGACCGGGTAGACCTCGTCGGTCTCGTAGATGTTCTCCTTGCCCTGCATGAGGTAGGCGAGGCGTTCGAGTCCGGCGCCGGTATCGATGTTCTTGTTCTCCAGCTCGCCCACGATATGCAGGTCGGTCTTGGACTTGACGTTGTCGACCTCGTAGTTCTCGAACACGAGGTCCCAGATCTCGATGAAACGGGTCTCGTCGGCGGCGGGGCCGCCGTCCTTGCCGTACTGCGGTCCGCGGTCGACGTAGATCTCCGAGCAGGGGCCACCGGGGCCGGGGCCGCCGGTCGTCCAGAAGTTGTCCTCCATGCCGAAGATCTGCATGTGCTCGGGGTCGAATCCCTCGTTCTTCCAGAGGGAGCGGGCCTCCTCGTCGTCGGTGTATGTGGTGACCCACAGCTTCTCGGGGTCGAAGCCGTAGCCGCCCTTGTCCTGCGGCGTGGTCAGCAGCGTCCACGCATAGTGGATGGCCTCCTCCTTGAAGTAGTCGCCGAAGGAGAAGTTGCCGAGCATCTGGAAGAACGTGCCGTGGCGGGTGGTCTTGCCGACCTCGTCGATGTCGAGGGTGCGCACGCACTTCTGGTTGCTGGCCATGCGCTTGTGAGGCGGGGTCTGCTCACCGAGCAGGTACGGGATGAACGGCACCATGCCGGCGATGGTGAACAGGGTGGTCGGGTTCGGCGAGATGAGCGACGCCGAGGGGACGACCATATGGTCTTGCTTCGCGAAATAGTCCAGGTATCGTTTCGCGATTTCCGATGTGCGCATGGATGTGCGACTCCTTTATTGGTTTGTTGTGAGGTCGGACGGCAGAGCAGACGTCCTGATGGCAAGTATGAATCTGGGGTTCGGCGCAATCAGACCGCGCCCGTAGGCGCGGATGCGGGGGTTCAGTGTGCCGACTTGTCGATGAACTGCCGGTTGAGCTCCTCCTCGCGTGCACGACGATGCGTCTGGAAGTCGTCGAACAGGGACTGCACGGTCTGGAGCGTGATGGGAGGCTGGTCCTGGTCGGGGCCGAACACGAACTGGCGGGCCGGCGCGGGCGTATGCGCCTTGACGTAGGCCTGCGCCTTGGTGACGGCCATTACGCCGACGCCGACGCCGATGGTGATCCATAGCAGGCGTTTGAACATGTCACTCCCCCTTGGCGGTGCCGTTGTGCCCCGTCGTCGGCGCGGCCGCTCCGGCAGCGCGCTTGTTCAGGAAATCCTGGGCGGTGGCCTTGACGGCCCAGACGGCGGACGCGGCCTTGATGACCGGCTTGCCGAGGAACGAGCCGTAGAGATCCGTCAGTGCGCCCACGTTCGTGGCGGAGCGCTGCGCGGCGTCGGAGATGGCGTTGACGTCGTCGAGGGAACGGTTCACCTTCTGCACGGTGGATACGCCCTCGTCCAGCGCGGGTACGGCATGATCGCCGGTGTCCTTGACGGTCTGGGCGATCTGATCGAACAGCTTGCCCAGACGGATGAGCGGATAGATCATGAATCCCGCCAGTATGGCGAACGCGATGGCGGCGATCAACCCGGCGATCTGACCGATGTCCATGCCGATACCTCATTTCCTGACAATTCTGTGCGCCGTGGACGCAATACAGCATAACAGGCTATCACCTGATGCGAACACCGTCGTCACTGGTTGTAGGAGACGATGGTGATGCCGCCCTCGTCCAGAGGCTTCGACGGGTCGTAGTCCAGCACGGTCACGCTGCCGTTCGCGGGCCGCTCGCTGAGATCGTATCCCTCCGGCGCGAAGCGGTGCATGAGGCTCAGCAACGTGTTGCCGTGCGATATGACCAGCACGTCGTCGCCGTCGCGCAGGCCGGGATTGCCTGCGATGATGTCGAAGCCCCCTTCGATGCGACTCCAGTATTCGGCTTCGCTTTCGGCGTCATGGAAGGGATCGGCCTCCTTGAGGAAGTCCTTCGTGGCCGCCAGACCATACCGTTCCACGATGGCGTTGTAGGTCTTCACCCCGTGTGGCGCACCGGCCGCATACCAGGCCATGGCCATGTCGAGGCCCTCGTAGTACCCATAGAACTGCTCACGGAAGTGCATGTCCACGGTCAACGCCGGACGGACATGGCCGGCGGCCTCGTTGATGTCGAGGATGGATCGCGCAGTCAGTTCGGCGCGTGTGGTGTCGGAGCAGTATGCGGCGGCGAAGTCGAGGTCCTCGAGCTTATGCCCGGCCTTGGCGGCGTCGGCGACGCCGGATTCGGTCAACGGCGAGTTCGACCACCCCTGCAGCCGGTTGTATCGGTTGAAATACGTCTGTCCGTGACGGACCAGATGCAGATGAAACGTCATTATTCCTCGTATCCCATCGTTGTCGGTTATGCGATTACCTACTGTATCAGGGGCTTCCACTCGGTCATCGACTCATGGCGAAGCTCCGCGGGACCGTTCTCCCAGTCGATCAGGCCGGCTATCTGGGGGCCGGTATTGAACTCGTCCAGCGACCAGGTGCGGTTGCCTCCGGGACGTGAACCGGGTGTGAGCCGTGACCAGAAGGCGTTGCGCATCGCTCCAAGGTTGTTCAGCCCGTCCGGATTCATGCCGACGAGCGTCTCGACGGTCGCCACGATCCACGATCCGTGGCTGACCACCACCAGCGTGGTCTCCTCGGGATCGTTCGCGTATGAGGTCACGATGGCGTTCAGCGCATCGGCGCCGCGCCGGCCGCAGTCCACGCGGCTTTCGACGCCGTAGCGCAGCTCACCGCCCGTATGCGCGCGCCACGAACGGTAGGCCGCATCGTCGATCTGGCGAATCTCCGGACGGGTCAGTCCCTCCCAGCGTCCGAAGCTGCGCTCCCTGAACCGTGCGTCGAGCGTCACCGGCAGCCCGAGCAGGTCGGCGAACGCATGCGCCGTCTGCTGTGCGCGGAACAGGTCGGACGACATGACGATCAGAGAGCGGCGGGCCGCGGGCGCACTGCGGTATTCGTCGATGTCGCTGCGTTCCGCGGCGTCCGGGCCGGGCTGGGCGAGCAGTTCGGGATGCCGGGCTATGCGGGAGACCTTCGCCCAGTAGAACCGCCGGGCGAGCTCGTAGCCGGTCTGGTCGGCCTGCCATTGCCCGACGATGTCGAGGGGCACGTCGATCTGTCCCTGCAGTCGGTGTGCGAGATTATATGAGGTTCGTCCATGCCGTACCAGCATTACTTCGGTGATCATCGTATTCCGTCCCGTCTGACATGCCCGTAGGCCCTACGGTTCATATCATAGGTGGATATAGGGAGCTGGCGTCACCGCATGCCGGTCGGAGGACGCGACGTTCTCCTCCGCTGGTCCTATCCTTGGTGACATATTTCGGATGATCGGCCATGTGCCGGACGGGGAGCTGTGTCATGGATATTCTGTTGGCGGCCGGCGGCTTCGCGCTGCGCAACGCGCTGGCGACGGCGCTGGCCGGAGCCCATCACAGGGTCATCGCCCTCCCCCTTGCGAAGGACGAGGTTCTTCCCGACGTCATCCGCGTCGATCTGGTCATCGTCGACGACGCCTTCCCCGTCGCTAGGCATCCGGACCAGTGGGACGTCGTCCTCCGCCATGCACAGACCTCGGCGACCATGCTGCTGGAGTCTCCGTCACTGGGACGGAGCAACGGGACGGGTGCGAAGAAAACGGATGCTGCTGCATCCATCCGCCCCAACCTCGTCCTGGACAAGCCGTTCTCCGACGCGCAGCTGCTCGCCTATGTGCGGATGGCCGTCAGCCAAGCCCATGCGGGAAAGGACAATCCACTGCTCTCCCGCGGAGGTCTTGTCCTCGACACTGAATCCCGTCAGGCGTTCTATGGCGATTCGAGCATGCCAATCGCCCTCTCCCCTAGGGAATACGGTGCGCTGGAGGCGCTGCTGGAGGCCGATGGCAGGTACCTGTCGTTCGACGAGCTGCTCGAACGGGTCTGCGGCAATGGAACCGTCTTCGAACAGCGTGACATCATGACGACGGTGATGTACCGGCTCATGGGGAAGATGCGCCGTGCGGGATTGTTCATCACGAAGCACGGCGACCGGTATCGAATCGGATAGCCGGACGAGGCTCCGCCCGTCTCGTCAGGCGCGGCGCATCACGGTGGCGCCGAACGGCATCAGCGCCAGCTTGGCCATCTTGAACGATTGGAGCCCGAACGGGATCCCGATGACGGTGATGCAGTTGACGAGTCCGGCGGCGACGTACCCGAGTGCCATCCACAGGCCGGCCAGCAGCAGCCACACGATGTTGAGCATCGTGGATCCGAGTCCTCCCCCGTAGATGATCTCTTTGCCGAACGGCGTCAGCGTGAGCTGTGCCATTTTGAACGCCTGCAGTCCCAGGGGGATGCCGATGACGGTGATGCACAGCACCAGTCCGATGAGCGCCCAGCCGATGGCAAGGAACAGCCCTCCGAGGACCAGCCAGATGATGTTGCCGATGAGTCTCATGCATGCCCTCTCTCTTCTTGGAATCGTTGCTGGTTTCCATTATCGAGGATCCGGGTCTGCATGGCCATGCGGGTTTACCCTGATTCTTCCCTGAATCCGGGGGCGGTTCCATACGAGACGAAGTCGGGAAATACGAAAAAAGCCCTGCGGCCTTTCGGCACGCAGGGCGAAGATCGAAGACGATCAGCGAGCGTAGAACTCGACCACGTACTGGATGTTCACCTGCACCGGAATCTCCTCGGCGAGGGGCTTGCGGGTCAGGGTGGCCTTCAGCTGGGCGAGATCGACTTCCAGGTAGCCCGGGACGGCGGGCAGCACGTCGCGGTGCACGCCTTCAGCGGCGATCTGGAACGGGACCATGGTCTGGCTCTTCGGACGGACCTGGATGGTCTGGCCGGGCTTGACCTTGTAGCTCGGGCGATCGACCTTGTTGCCGTCGACCATGATGTGGCCGTGCACGACGAACTGGCGGGCCTGGGCGGTGGTGCGGGCGAAGCCTGCACGCAGCACGAGGGCGTCAAGACGGGACTCGAGATCCTGCAGCATGGCGTTGCCGGTCTGGCCGGCTTCGTGGGTGCCCTTCTCGTAGGCGGCGCGGAGCTGCTTCTCGGAGATGCCGTACTGGGCGCGCAGACGCTGCTTCTCGCGCAGACGGACGGCGTAATCGGACTCGGTGCGACGACGGGTGCGGCCGTGCTCGCCGGGGGCGTACGGACGCTTCTCGAAGATTCGCTGGGCCTTCGGGGTCAGGGCGATGCCGAGGGCGCGGGAAAGACGCACCTGACGGCGGGAGCGCTGAACGTTAGTCATATCAGACTCATCCTTTGTGTTTCTGTCGTTATCTGAACGGAACGTGCGACTGGTCACACGCTGAGTCGGCCTCTCCAATGCTTCACCGCGTCTTGATGACACGCGAACGGCGCCTTCCGGTACCGCCGACCCATTGACGGGCTAAGACTCCAGATAGGTCCTGCCGGTTGGCAGACACCAAGATGGAAATCCTACACCATCATGCCGATTCGGTCAATTTACCGGCGTCCATGGCCAGAATGCGGTCGGCGTACGGCAGCGCATCGGCGTCATGGGTGACCATGAGCACGGCGGTGCCGCCATCGGCCACGGAACGCAGCAGTCGCATGACGACGGCGGTCGATTCGGCGTCAAGGTCACCGGTGGGCTCATCCGCGATAAGCAGACGGGGGCCGTTCATCAACGCACGGGCGATGGAGGCGCGACGCATCTCCCCTCCCGACAGTTCCCTGGGATGGCTGCCGGCAAGGTCGGCGATGCCGAGGTCGGCAAGCAACGCCATGACGCGTTTCTCGTATCCGTCCGGGGAACGGTCCTGCCCAACCGGTTCGACGCGCATCGGCGCGATGACGTCGGGCATGTCGGGGTCGACGACGTCCATGTCCCCGGTATCGGACGTCTTTCCCGCGGTCATCCCATCCCCGGCGACGGCGTCGTCGGACGCATCATCATTGGACGACATGATGTCCAATGGTTCCTTGGGGAACATCACCGCCGGCAGCATCACATTGTCCATGACGGTGAGGTTCGGCAGTAACGTCTGGCTCTGCGTGACGAATCCCACGACACGGTTGCGCAGCAGGGAAAGCTCGCGATCGTCAAGCTCCGCCACGTTCCGTCCGTCGACGAGGACGGTGCCGGAACTGGGCCTGAGCAAACCGCAGACCATGTTCAGCAGCGTGCTCTTGCCGTTTCCCGAACGGCCGACGATGGCGACGAAATCGCCGCCGTCGATCTTCAGGTCGACATGGTCGACGGCGGCGAACGTTCTGCCGCGACGGGAGAACTCACGGGTCAGTCCCCGGGCTTCCAACAACATGTCACTCCCCTTCCCTGAGCGTGAGGTACGCTTCCGGACGGCCCAGACGGAACGCCGAGGCCAACGATGCCAGAGCCCCCGTGACGACGGCGAACGCCAGCGAGCCGGCGATCAGCAGCAGGCACGGCACGACCCCCGCCTGAAGATACGGCAGCTCAAGCTCCTTGCCGATGGCCCCGCTGAACGGGAACACGACCAACGACGCCGACGCGATGCCGACGACGCCGCCGATCAGCCCGATCAGCGCGGACTCGCCCAGCACGATTCGGGTGAGCATCCCACGGGTGGCGCCCATGATGCACAAGCTGGCGAACTCCTTCTTGCGCTCGTTGACCGATGAGGAGAACACGGCGAGCATCACGATCAGCGCGAGCACCCAGAACACGACGAGGAACACGGCCACATAGGCGAGCATGGTGTTCAGGCTCGACTTGGTGGTGCTGGTCACGCCGCCCGGGTAGACGAAGCCGACGCCCTTGAGATCGGATTTCGCGATTTCGCCGGCCACCTGTTCGGCGGTATATCCAGGCCGGAGCCTGACGAGGACGGAGGACACGGCCCTGTCCGCATATTCGGCGGGAATGGTGCCCCGGGTCGTCACCTTGTTCGCATAGGAGACCATGTCGGGGACGGTGCCGTCGCTGACGAACACCGAGCTGTCCAGGCCGGTGGCAGTGCGGGCGAGCTGCGCCTTCACCGGGAACACGTGATTGTACAGCTTGATGGTGTTGTCGGCGGAGACGTTGATGCCGCTGCCGACGATGACCTCACCCTCGCCCAGCGTGCCATCGTACTGCGAGGCGATCCATGGTTCGATGACGAAGTCGGTCCGGGGATTGAACCCGACTATCTGGACCTTCTCATCACAGCATTCGGCGGCCAATGACGCGATGTACGTCTGCTCGGTGGCCTGTTCGACCCCGTCGAAGTCCGATACGCGTTCGCCGATGTCGTTGGTGAAGTAGAACGTGTTCGGATTGCCGTTGGTCAGCAGTGCCTCCGCCTTGCCCTGGCTGCCGGAGGGCACCACCATGAGGTCGGCGCCGAGACGTGCCTCCATGCTTTGCAGCCCCTTGTTGAGGTTCAGCGCCAGGATGGAGCCGCCGAAAAAGGACGCGGCGAGAATCGCGACGACGACGATGAGCGATGCGGTGCGGAACGGCTTGCGCCGAAGGTTTTCCAGCGGAAGCCGTCCGAGGGTGATGTGCGGTATGGCGGCCATGGCTCAGGCCCGCTTCGCGGTTCGTGAATCGAGCAGCACCGCGATGACGGCGAACACGATGGTCAGCACGCCGAGCACGATGAGCGTCGGCCGGGCGACCATATGGCAGTGCATCATCGCTCCGGGGCATACGCCGATGAGCACGGTGGGCACGGCGATGGCCAAGGCGCCGGCCAATGCGACGGCGATGCCCAGGCCGATGCGGACCTTCGTCTCGGCGAACAGGGCGATGAGGCCGAGCACGACGATCATCGCTCCGACGCCGATCTCCGCCCGTGCGGTCCAATGGCATTTCATCGCCATTTCGGTGACTTTGCACACGTGGGCGAACGTATGCGGAGCGACGGCGATCAGTACGCCGAGCACGATGGGCGGGATGGAGGCGAACAGCCTGTTCTTCACAATCTTCTCCTACTGCTGTCGTACTGCTGGCAGAACTCGAGCGATTGTTCCGAACCCGTGCCGGAAAGTCAACTCTTGACTTATCGGCACGGCGCTGCTACGTGCGTCAGAGCTTTTCGATTGGCGCCACGCGCAGCAGGAGGCGTTTGACGCCATCGGAGCCGAAGTCGACGGTGATCACCGAATTGCGGCCCTTGTCCTCCACGGCGACGACCTTGCCCAAGCCATACTGGTCGTGGGAGATCCTGTCGCCTTCGTGGAAGTCCGCCACGTTGAGCCGGCTCGGCTGGGACGTCGCCGCGGCCTTGGCCGACGCAGCGGACTTCGCCTTCGTCAGCGAGTCCAACAGGTCCTTCTTCATGCGGCGCGTGGTCACCCTGCCCGACTGGCCCGACGACGAGCCACGGCTTGATGACGAGCCGTACGAAGAGCCATATGACGAACCGCCGTAGGACGAACCGCCTCGTGCACCGTACTTCGACCCGTACGAGCCGCCGCCGTATCCACGGTCGCGGGAGGACGAGGAGCCGTACGACCCGTAGGATCCGTACGACGACCGTCCGGAGGTCGCCCGTTTCGCCGCGGACCCCCAACGGGGACGCGACCCGTATGATGACGACTCCGAAGAATAACCGCCTTCGAATCCGCCGAATTCGTCGTCGGAGCCGTTGGAGCCCCATCCGCCACGTAGGGCGTCCACGCCGGTCTCACGGCGCTTCCATTCGATGAGGTTCTCGGGGATGTCGTCGAGGAACTGGCTGGGCAGCATCTCGGCCGCCTGCCCCCACTGGGCGCGCACGGCGGCGCGCGTGACGTACAGTATCTGCCGCGCGCGCGTGATGCCCACGTAGGCGAGGCGACGCTCCTCCTCGAGCTCGCTTTCGTTCTCCATGGCGCGGGAGTGCGGGAACGTGCCCTGCTCCATGCCGGTGAGGAACACCACGGGGTATTCGAGTCCCTTGGCGGTGTGCAGGGTCATGAGGGTGACCTTGCCGGTGTCTTCGTCCTCGTCGGGCAGCTGGTCGCTGTCGGCCACCAGGGCCGTGGTCTCGAGGAACCCGTTGAGCGTGGCGTCGGGCGTGTTCTGCTCGAATTCCGCCGCGGTGGATTGCAGCTGGGAGAGGTTGTCGACGCGCGTCATGTCCTGGGGGTCGGTGGATTTCTTCAGCTCGGCCAGCAGACCGGATTTCTCCAGCACCTCGGCGACGATCTCACTGGGCTTGCCGTCGTTTTCGGCGGCGAACGCCTGCAGACCGCGCATGAGGTCGCGGAACTGCGCCAGCAGCTTCGCGGTGCGGGTGGGCACGTTCGGCATGGCGTCAAGCGAGTCGAGGGCCGACCATACGTTGGTCTGGTGTTCGGCGGCGAACGTGGTGAGCAGGGCCTCGGCACGCGCGCCCAGACCGCGCTTCGGCACGTTGAGGATGCGGCGCAGGTTCACGTCGTCGGCGGGGTTGGCAATCGCCTGCAGGTAGGCCATCGCATCCTTGACCTCCTTGCGCTCGTAGAATTTCGTGCCGCCGACCAGCTGGTACGGGAGCCGGGCGTTGATGAGCGCCTCCTCCAGGGAACGCGACTGGGCGTTGGCTCGGTACATGAGCGCGATGTCGGAGTACCGGAAGCCCTCCTCGCGGACGAGCCGCGCGATTTCGCCGGCGATCCACTGCCCCTCCTGCTGGGCGTTGTCGGCGGCGTATCCGATGATCTTCGACCCGTCGCCGAGCGCGGTCCACAGTTTCTTGGGCTTGCGTCCGGGGTTGAGGGCGATGACCGCGTTGGCGGCGTTGAGGATGGTCTGGGTGGAACGGTAGTTCTGCTCCAGCAAGATGGTGCGCGCGTTCGGGAAGTCCTTCTCGAACTCCTGGATGTTGCGGATGTCGGCGCCACGGAACGCGTAGATGGACTGGTCGGAGTCGCCGACCACGGTGATCCATGCCGGTCCCATCCTGCCGGCGCCCCTCGCTCCGGGTTCGCGCTGCTGGCCGCAGTCGACGCCGCCGAGCTCGCGCACGAGCACGTACTGGGCATGGTTGGTGTCCTGGTATTCGTCGACGAGGATGTAGCGGAACTTGCGGCGGTAGTATTCGGCCGTCACGGGGTCGGTGCGCAACAGCTCCACGGTGCGCATGATAAGGTCGTCGAAATCGACGGCGTTGGCGGTGGCCAGACGGTACTGGTATTCGGCGTAGACGCAGGCGTAGAGCACCTCCACATCGCCGAAGCTGCCGATCTGCGAGCCACGGACGCCCGGCTTGAACTGCGGGGCGTATTGCTTGAGCCGCTCCTGCCAGCCGATGAGGCTGTTCTTGTAGTCGGAGATGCGGGCGAGGATGGAACGCGGCGTATAGCGTTTGACGTCGATGTTGAGTTCCGTGCAGATGATCTTCACCAGTCGCTGCGAGTCGGCGGTGTCGTAGATGGAGAACCCGGATTTGAGGCCGATCTTCCCGCCGTCGCGGCGCAGGATGCGTACACACGCCGAATGGAAGGTGGAGACCCACATGCGCTGCGCCACCGGCCCGATGAGCGTGGTGAGACGCTCCTTCATCTCGGCGGCGGCCTTGTTGGTGAACGTGATGGCGAGGATCTGGCTGGGCCATGCTCCCGTCTGGCTGAGCAGCCATGCGATGCGGCGGGTGAGCACGCGGGTCTTGCCCGAGCCGGCGCCTGCGGCGATCAGCAGCGCCGGACCGTCGTACTGCACGGCCTCGGCCTGCTGCTCGTTGAGGCCCCCCAGCAGTTCCCCGGCACTGCGGGCGATGACTTCCGGCTGTTCGTTCATCTGCATTCGCTTGTCCCCTTACGACGATGGCGGATGGTGGTTCCGCACTCGAAAACCGAGTACAAGAATCTACCATCCGCCACGGTCAAACGCACGGCCGATCAGGACCGGCCACGGCCCGACGTCTCACTCCTTCACAGCCACGGCATGTTCCTCGAGCAGCTCGCCGACGTTGGTGTCGTCGTCCATGTAGTGGTCGAACACGTCGGTGATGGCCTTGGACGGCGCCTCGGTCGCAAGGGAGACCACGACGATGGCCAGCGCGGAGATGATGAACGCCGGCAGCAGCTCATAGATGCCGAAGATTCCTCCCAGGGGCTTGACGAGGATGTGCCACACGAACACGGTCACGGTGCCGGCGACCATGCCGGCGACGGCGCCCTTGGCGTTGGTGCGCCGCCAGTAGAGGCTGAACAGCATGAGCGGCCCGAAGGACGCGCCAAGGCCCGCCCATGCGTAGGAGACGACCTGGAATATGGACGAGTTCTGGTCGGAGGCGATGACGCAGCCGAAAACGAACACCACGAGGATGGTGATGCGCGCCACCCACATGACCTGCCGGTCGGAGGCATTGCGCTTGAAAATGCCGTGGAAGATGTTCTCGGCCACCGCGGAGCCGGCGATGATCATGTAGCTTGAGGAGGAGCTCATCGAGGCGGCGAAGATGCCGGACACGACCACGCCGCACACGAAGCTCGGCAGCAGCATCTGGCTGAGCACGATGAACACGCTTTCGGCCGCGGCCTGGGTGCCGAACCGCGTGGGCAACATGGCACGCCCGAGCATGCCGATGGCGATGGCGCAGCTGAGCGAGATGACCACCCACACGGTGGCGATGATGCGGGAATGCCTGATCTCCTCGGCGTCTCGCACGGAGAGGAAACGCACGAGCACCTGAGGCATCCCGAAGTATCCAAGACCCCAGGCCATCAGCGAGACGATGGTGATGACGTCGAAGTCGGCGGGCGCCCCGAACACGGGGTTGCCTCCCTGCGTCAGCTGCGAGCCGGCCGCGTCGAGCACCGGGGTCGCGGTGTGGTTGGCGCTCAGATAGCCCGGGATGTCGCTGAGGAAGGCGGCCACGTGGTCGATGCCGCCGGCGCTGGCGACCGTGCCGACGCAGACGACGGCGAGCGCGAAGAACATGAGCATGCCTTGGATGAAGTCGGTGACGACGACGGAGAGGTAGCCGCCGATGACGGTGTAGAGGAAGACGACGATGGCTCCGACGATCATCATGAGGTGGTAGTCGAGGCCGAAGAGGGTGTCGAAGAGTTTGCCGACGGTGACGAAGCAGCTGCCGACGTAGACGGCGAAGAAGACGATGATGATGACGGCGGCGATGGTGGAGAGGATGTTCCTGGTGTCGCCGAATCGTTTGGAGAAGTAGTCGGGGATGGTTATGGCGTTGCCGGCGGCGACGGAGTATCGGCGGAGGCGTTTGGCGACGATCTTCCAGTTGAGGTAGGTGCCGATGGCGAGGCCGGCGGCGGTCCAGCCGGCGTCGGCGATGCCGGTGAAGTAGGCGAGGCCGGGCAGTCCCATGAGGAGCCATCCGGACATGTCGGATGCTTCGGCGGATAGGGCGGTGAGCCAGGGGCCGACGCCGCGGCCGCCTGCGAAGTATTGTGATGCGGATGAATTCGACCGTCGTGAGTAGAAGAATCCTACGGATAGCATGGCCACGAAGTAGAGGACCATGGCGAGGAACACCCAGATGTCACTTGTTTTCACGAACCGCTCCCAACGTTTTCTCTTGTGGTGGCGTGCCGGTCTTGCGGCACGGAGACCTTACTATAGCGGGCTTGGGTCTTCTCCCCCGATGTGTCTCACATGGTAAAGTCCAAACCCGGGTTTGTACCGTAGTCCATTTATGTGAACTCTTTTTGCATGACGCCGGGGCGTGGGGTGCGGTCATCTCCGCCGCGTATGCTACGTACCACCCTTGTTTTCCTGTTCGATGATTGTTTTGCGAGGTGATTATGAAGGAGCTTGAGGATCGTATTCGCGAGGAGGGCACCGTCAGGCCGGGCAATGTGCTCAAGGTGGATGCCTTTCTGAATCATCAGTGCGATGTGGCGCTGTATGATGCGATGGGTGCGGCATGGGCGGAGCATTTCGCCGGCCGGACCATCACCAAGATTCTTACCATCGAGGCGTCGGGCATCGGCATCGCATGCGTGGCGGCGCGTCATTTCGGCAATGTTCCGGTGATTTTCGCGAAGAAGGCGCAGTCGATCAATCTTGATGGCGACCAGTATGTGTCCACGGTGTATTCGTTCACGAAGCAGCGTGAGTTTCCGGTCATCGTGTCGCGCAAGTATCTTGGCCCGGACGATCATGTGCTGCTGATCGATGATTTTCTTGCCAATGGCAAGGCGCTGCATGGGCTTATCGATATCTGCGGTCATGCCGGAGCGACGGTCGAGGGCATCGGCATCGCGATTGAGAAGGGTTTCCAGGGTGGTGGCGATGAATTGCGTTCCCTTGGGTATGACGTGGATTCGTTGGCCATCGTCGAGTCGATGAATCCCGAGGACGGTTCCATCGAGTTCCGTCGATGATGCGTCATGTGACGTCGATGTGTCATTGATTTCGTCGTCCGTCACTGTTGTGTGTCACGATGTGTTCCGGCGGTCGTTCGACCGTCGGTTTCTTTTTTGCGGGCCCGCTGCCGCGCGCCTGTTGTTGTATGAGAGGAAACGACATTGAGTACGAAAGAGAAGAGCAAGCCCGGGATTTCGGTGGAGGCGTTGACGTCGCTTGATGCGCCGGTCTCGTTCTGGAGGGGTATTCCGTTCGGCCTGCAGCATGTGATGGCGATGTTCGTGGCGAATCTCGCCCCGATCTTCATCGTCGCGAATGCGGCGAAGATGACGCCGGAGCAGTCGGCGGCGGTGATCCAGGCCGGTCTGCTGGTGGCCGGTCTTGGCACGTGCCTGCAGCTGTATGGCGCGTGGCTGATCGGCTCGCGTCTGCCGATGGTCACGGGCATCTCGTTCACGTATGTGGCGGCGGCGACCGCCATCTGCGCGGACAAGGGCTATGGCGCCGTGGTGGGTGCGGTGCTGGTCGGCGGCCTGCTGGAGCTGGCGCTGGGTCTGACCGCGAAGTACTGGCGGCGGTTCGTGCCGCCGATCGTGTCGGCGATCGTGGTGACGTCCATCGGATTCTCGCTGCTGACGGTTGGTGCGACGAGCTTCGGCGGCGGCGATGCGACGTCCGCCGACTTCGGCTCGTGGCGCAACCTCACGCTCGGCCTCATCTCCCTGGTGGCGTGTCTGGCGTTCCAGCTGCTGATGAAGGGCACGGCGAAGCAGCTTTCCGTGCTGTTCGGTCTGGTGGTCGGCTATGTGGTGGCGATCTGCATGGGCATGGTCGATTTCTCCGGCTTCCAGCATCTTTCCGTGGTGTCCCTCCCCCAGTTCATGCCGTTCAGGCCCGAATTCGACTGGGGTTCGATCATCTCCATCGGCCTGTTGTACGTCGTCTCCTCCGTCGAGGTGCTGGGCGATACGGCGGCATTGGCCAAGGTGGGTCTCAACCGTCAGCCCACCGAGCGCGAGACCGCGGGCGCCATCGCCGGCGACGGCCTGATCTCCTCGGTGTCCGGCCTGTTCGGCTGCCTGCCGCTGACGAGCTTCGCGCAGAACATCGGCCTGGTGGCCATGACGAAGGTCGTCAACCGCAAGGTGATCCTCTCCGGCGGCGTGATTCTCATCCTCGCAAGCTTCGTACCGGCGATCGCCGAGGTGTTCAACTCCCTGCCGCAGGCGGTGCTCGGCGGATGCACCATCATGATGTTCGGCAACATCATTCTTTCCGGCTTCCAGATGATCTCGGAGGCCGGCTACTCGCAGCGCAACATCACCATCGCCGCGTTGAGCCTGACGGTCGGCATCGGATTCACGCAGGTGAACCACATCTTCGTGCATTTCCCCGCCCTGTTCCAGCAGATCTTCGCGTCGAACTGCATCGCGGTCGCGTTCGTCGTGGCCATCGTGCTCAATCTTGTGCTGCCCGGCGAGGAACGCTTCCTCGCGGCGGCCGCGCAATCCACAAACACGGATGACGACACGGACAAAGAGGACGCTTCGGACGACGTGAGGAACGCCGACCGATCGTAATCCTGCCGAATGGCAATAAACGCAAATAATCATTAAGGCCGGTCTCCTTACGGAGCCGGCCTTGTTCATGCGTTGCGTCTGAACGGGATCAGTATCCTTGGGCGATCCAGTCCCTGATGGCCTGCTGGATGGCCTGCGGATAGATGTCGCCGCCGGCGCCTTCCTTCGGATGCACGCCGTCGCTGTACAGCAGGTCGAGATGCCGGGAGATGGCCGCATCCCAGTCCACGTACACGGTGTTCTCCGGATGCGCCTGCGCCCATGCGCGTATGACGTCGTTGGATTGGGGGATCCAGCTGTCCGGTCCGTGGCCGTTGACCAGCACCATGACGGTGGCCGGACCGACCTGCGCACGAATCTGGTCGAGTTCGTCGGCGGTGACGATGGAGTTCGTCACCAGCCCGAGGACGAGCCAGGGACGCATACGACCCTCGGCCTGGAACTGGCTGATCATCGGTCCGGCCTCCGTGATGGCGCGGTTGGTCTTGGCATCGACGAGAATGCCCGGGAACCGGTTCTCGATCTCGGGGGTGGACATGTCCATCACCGAGTCTCCGATGGCGACCATCTGGTCTCCCGTGGGGAACGTGTGTGCCGCCCTCTTGGGTTTCGGCACCGGGCGTCGGGCGATCTCGCCGTTCATGCGGGCATGCTGCGCGCTCATGCGTTCCATACGTTCAAGCGCGATCTGCGTGCTGGTCTTCGCCGGGGCGTTCCGCCATGCGAAGGCGCCGCCGGCGAGCGCCATGACGACGACGGTCAGGGAGGCGATGCATCGGATGATGCCGCGGGTGGTGAACGGTGCCTGTGGGAGGAATCCGGAGAGCCCGTTTCGTGCGATGGGTTGTTCGATGATGAGATGGGATATGGCGGTTGTGAGTGCGGTGATGGTCAGGGCGGCCGCGGCCACGAGGAGGGGCCGGTTCATGCCCCATGCGCGCATCTGCACGCCGGCCAACAGCCATAGGGGCCAGTGCCATAGGTAGATGCCGTAGGAGTATCGGCCGATGGAGGCGATGGGGTGCATGGCGAACAGTCCCTGCATCCATGAGTCGCCGGTGATGGTGCCGGCTATGAGCAATACGGCAAGGACCGATGCCGTGGCGATGCCCCCTTGGAAGGCGAACGCGTCCTGTTTGAGCCGGACGGCAAGGATGATGAGGGCGAGCATGGCGATGAATCCGGTGTATGCGGCGATGTGTCGCCAGCCGCGTATGAGCGTCGAGACGATGGTATTGTGCGAGCGTCCGGTATCGGTGTGGTTGCGGTAGGCGCAGATGCTCCATGCGAGCGCCATGCCGAGGAGGAATCCTCCGGCGTGGGTGTCGGTGCCTTCGTAGACGCGGGTGACGTCATCGGGGTTGTAGAGGTGTCCCATCCAGATGAAGCTTGCGGCGGACAGCGCCGTGAGCGCGAGGACGGCGATGGCGGGGTGCCGGGTCTTCCAGAGCAGTCGGGTGAGGATGGGGGCGGCTATGTAGAGTTGGGCGAGCAGGGCGATGAACCACAGGTGTTTGAGCATCTGCGGGTTCATGGTGTCGAAGTAGCTGGCGCCGGAGGTTATGGTGGTCCAGTTGTAGATGAAGGTGAGTGCGGCCGTGGCCTGTTTGCGTATGCCGACGAGGAGGTCGGTCTGGATGAATGCCGCGGCGGCCGTGACTGCGGGGACCATGACGACGAGGGCCGGGTAGAGTCGGCGCAGCCTGTGGGTGCAGTAGTCAACCCAGCCGATGCGGCCGTCGGCGTATAGCCGTTTGAGCATGCTGAGCGTGATGAGGAATCCGCTGACGGTGAGGAACACGTCCACGCCCACGAATCCCCCGGACAGCATCAGGGAGTTGTAGTGGTAGACGACGATTGCCAGAAGGGCGAGGCCCTTGATGCCGTCTATTCCAGGGAAACGCCAACGCGTGGCAGCCTGCTTTCGGGGGGTGTCTTGAGTCACCCGCCCACTTTTAGTACGAATCTCAGACAACTTCCAGCGCACGCCCATAATCCGGATGACGGCGTCCGACGTGACCATGCATGAATTTTCGATGAACGGGGGAAGAAGACGTGGCCCATGTCGCCGTCCGTGACGCATGATGGTGACAAGGAGGCCATGCCATGGTTGACGCCTACACCGCCAAGATGACCGAGCTGATAGAGCTGATGCGTCTGATCGGCAATGATACGCAGCAGTGCGAGGTCAAGGAATGCAAACGCAAGATCTCCTCCAGGATCACCGATACGCTTTCCGCGTTCTCCAACGGTTCGGGCGGCTGGATAATCCTCGGCCTTTCGGAACGTAACGGATTCACTCCCGTGGAGGGGTTCAACGCCCGCTCCATGCAGGAGTCGTTGAGCCAGGCGTGTGAGAAGATGACGCCGGTGGTGCGTCCGACGATTGTGACGTGCCCGTTCGAGGGCAGCAATCTGGTGTTCGCGCGGGTGGATGAGATGCTGCCCCGCGACAAGCCGTGCTTCATCTCGGCGATCGGCGCGCATGGCGGATCGTTCATCCGCACCGGGGACGGGGACCGGCGCATGACCTCGTACGAGGTGGACCGGCTCATCGAGGAGCATCTGCAGCCGACCTATGACCTGGACATCGTTCCCGGCGCGACGCGCGACGACCTGGACCCCGCCCTGGTCGGGGGGCTCATCGCGCGGGTGCGCGAGCAACACCCGCATGTCTTCGGCGGCCGCGGCGACATCGACACGTTGCTTGACCTGCAGGCGCTGCGGCATGACGACTCCGACCGCCGTCATGTGGGCGGGGTTCTGCGTCCGACGTTGGCGGGCCTGCTGGCGTTGGGACGCTACCCGCAGAAGTTCTTTCCCCGGCTGGGGGTGTCGATCGCCGTTTTCCCCGGCACGAGCCGCGACGACGTGTTCCGGGGCGACGAGCGTCTCATCGCATCGCAGACCGTCGTGGGCTCGATTCCCATGATGATCGACGACACCGTCGAATCGCTGATGAAATGGATCGGGGCGCGCAAACCCGACTATCCTCCGGCGGTTCTGCGCGAGGCCATCGCGAACGCGCTGACGCATCGTGACTACTCCCCCGACGCGCGCGGCACCCAGGTGCATGTGAGCGTGTTCACCGACCGCATCGAAATCAGCAATCCGGGAGGCCTGTATGGCACGGTGACGCATGACGTGCTTGCCAATCCGCATCCGGTGGCGGGCACGGCGTTCTCGTCGACGCGCAACCAGTTCCTGTTCACGCTGCTGGAGTCCACGCCGTATCCGGGAGGCGGGTTCGTGAACCCCGAGGGCGGCGACGGCTACCAGCGCATTGCGGCGAGCCTGAGGGAGGCCGGCATCGAGCCGGCGACCACGTGCAATGACATCAACACCTTCACCATGACGATCACGCGGCATCGCACCGTGAAGCACAGCTCCCCCACCGACGTGTCGAAGGAGATCATGACGCTGCTGGAACGGCATTCGGCGATGAGCGTCAAGGAGATCGTGCGGGAGCTTCGTCTGACGCCGTTGGCCGCAACGTCCGGCCTGCGCGAGCTGGTCAGGGAGGGGCGCGTGGCCCGCGTGCGGTTCCAGGACGATCCGACGCAACGGTACCGTCTCAAGACCAGCTGACGCGCCTTCCGGTCCACGCCTGTGCCGGCCGGGCCGGACGGGCGGACGGGAACCGGATATGAGAAACGGGGACATGACGCGATGGTCATGTCCCCGTATGGTGCAGTCAGCCGGAATCAGCGGCGGGACCGGGACGTCGTCACTGGGCGGTGACGGCGGTCAGGGCCACGGTGTTGATGATGTCCTCGACGTTGGCGCCGCGGGACAGGTCGTTCACCGGCTTGTTGAGGCCCTGCAGCACCGGGCCGATGGCGAGGGCGCCGGAGGAGCGCTGGACCGCCTTGTAGCCGATGTTGCCGGCGCACAGGTCCGGGAACACGAACACGTTGACGTGACCGGCGACGTCGTTGCCCTTGGCCTTGGTGGCCGCAACGACCGGGGACCAGGCGGCGTCGAACTGGATGGAACCGACCACGGGCAGATCCGGGGCCTGCTGCTTGACGATGCTGGTGGCCTCCTCGACCAGATCCACATCCGGGCCCTTGCCGGAGCCGAGGGTGGAGTAGGAGAGCATGCCGACCTTCGGGTCGATGCCGAACGCCTTGGCGGTCTCGGCGGACTGGATGGCGATCTCGGCGAGCTGCTCGGCGTTCGGGTTGAGGTTGATGGCGCAGTCGGCGAACACGGCCACGTGGTCCTTGAAGCACATGAGGAACGCGCCGGAGACGAGCTTCTGGCCGGGCTTGGTCTTGATGACCTGCAGGGCCGGGCGCACGGTGTTGGCAGTGGAGTTGATGGAGCCGGAGACGAGGCCGTCCGCCTTGCCGAGCACCACGAGCATGGTGCCGAAGTAGCTGGCGTCGGTCAGCTGCTTGCGGGCCTGCTCCGGGGTCATGCCCTTCTTGGCGCGAAGCTCGCACAGCTTCTCGGTCATCGGGGCGAGGACCTCTTCGTCGTTCATGGACTGGTAGGAGGCCTTGTCGAGGTTGTTCAGGCCAAGCTCCTTGCCACGGGCGAGGATCTGGTCCTTCTCGCCGACGATGATGAGGTTGACGATGTCGCGCTCAAGCAGATAGTCGGCGGCCTTGATGATGCGGTCCTCTTCGCCCTCGGGCAGGACGATGGTCTTCTTGGCGGCCTTGGCCTTGTTCAGCAGATCGGACTGGAAGGCGTACGGCGTGGTGGGCTGGGCGAAGTCCTGGTTCAGGGCGGCCAGGATCTGGGCGGCCGGGGCGTGGGACTCGAAGTCGGCGAGGGCGGCCTTGGCCTCGTCCTCGGTGCCGCAGTCGTGGGCCGGGACGGTCCAGACGGGTGCGGAGAAGTCGGCGAGGGCGTCCTTGACGTCGGCGGCCTTGTCGTCGGCGCAGCCGGTGACGAACACGCCGGCGACGGTCTGGGCGGCGGCTTCGATGCTCTTGGCGCAGGCTGCGACGGTGGCCTTGACCTGCTTGGCGTCACGGTTCAGACCGCAGACGGCGAGGAACACGGGAGCCTTGAGGTCGGCGGCCACGGAGGCGTTGAAGTCGAAGGCCGCGGGGTCGAACACATCGCTCTTGTCGGTGCCGACGATGACCACGGCTTCCGGATCGGCGGCCGCGACGGCGGCGGAGTAGGCGCGGACGATGTCGCCGCGGGCGCCTTCCTTGTCCTCGCGGGCGGCACACGGGCACACACCCACGGACTGCTCACGGGTCTGTCCGGCGGTGGCTGCGCCGAGCAGCACGTCGGTGAAGGTCTCCTTCTTGCATGCGGCAGGACGGAACACGGCGGTCTTGTACTGGCCGGCGAGGGCGGAGACGACTCCGTAGGCGACGACGTTGCGGCCGTTCGCGGCCTCGGGGCTGGCGATGTACACACTGGTAAGACTCACGGTCAAACTCCTTTTGCAATTGTTCAACCCGCTGTCGGGTTGAGGTGCGGGCAACACTGCTTTGCAACCGCAACCATTGTAAGTATAAACGTTGACCGGTAACTATGCATCGTCCCAAATTGCACGGGTTTGCACGAAATCCGCCCTACATCGCATGCCGAAGACGGCCGAAGACGCGGAATGGGCCCCTCCGGGAATTCCCGGAGGGGCCCATTCGCTATAGGACCGTTGCTATCGGAGCTTCAGCGTCACTCGTTGTCACCGGCGGTGGCGGCGGTGGCGGAGATGGCACCCGGCAGGTTGGTCTTGACGCCCGGCCACACCCAGTCGGTGTAGTCCGGGTGGTCGTAGCCGTTGTCGACGGCGAACTGGAAGGCCTCGAGGCGGAAGTCCTCGAGCTTCTTGATCTCGTCGGCGTACTTGTCGGCGTCGACCATGCGCAGGGCCTCGGCGGTCAGCTCGTAGCGGTCGATGTTGTTCACGCGGACCATGTCGAACGGCGTGGTGGTGGAGCCCTGCTCCTCGTAGCCGTGGACGTTGAAGTTGTCGTGGTTCGGGCGATCGTAGATCAGGCCACGCACGTCGTGGGCGTAGGAGTGGTAGGCGAACAGCACCGGCTTGTCGGCGGTGAACAGATCGGCGAACTCGTCGTCGGTCAGGGCCTCGTCGTTCTCCTTGGCGGACTGCAGCTTGAGCAGATCCACGACGTTGACGACCTTGTACTTCACACCGAGCTTGTTCAGCTTGTCGGCGGCGGCCATGGTCTCCTGGGTCGGGACGTCGCCGGCGGCGGCGAGCACGACCTGGACCTCGTCGTTGGAGGAGGCGTTGGAAGCCCACTTCCACTCGGCGGCACCCTTCTCGAGCTCGGCGCGGGCCTCGTCGAGGGTCAGCCAGGTGGCGGCCGGCTGCTTGCCGGCGATGATCGCGTTGATCATGTTGGTGGACTTGTAGACCTTCTCGCCAATGGCCAGCAGCATGTTGGCGTCGGCGGCGAAGTAGATGCCGATCACGTGGTCGTTGTTGTAGCACTTGTTCAGCAGCAGGGAGGTCACGCCCGGATCCTGGTGGGAGAAGCCGTTGTGGTCCTGACGCCACACGTGGGAGGTGACGAGCAGGTTCATGGAGGCGATCGGCTTGCGCCACGGAATCTCGCGGACGGTGGCCTCAAGCCACTTGGCGTGCTGGTTCAGCATGGAGTCGATCACGTGCACGAAGGACTCGTAGGAGCTCCAGATGCCGTGACGGCCGGTGAGCAGGTAGCCCTCGAGGAAGCCTTCCATCTGGTGCTCGGAAAGCTGCTCGACGACCTGGCCGGTGACGTTCATGTGCTCGTCGACGAGGTCGGACAGGTAGCCGGCGTCCCACTGCTTGTTGGTGACCTCGTAGGAGGCCTGCAGACGGTTGGAGGCGGTCTCGTCAGGTCCGAAGATGCGGAACGAATCCGGGTTGTTCTTGATGACGTCGCGGGTGTAGACGCCGAGACGACGGGTGGCCTCGAGCTGACCCCAGCCGTGGCCGAACTCCTTGACTTCCTTGACCTCGTAGTCCTCGAGCTTCGGGAGCTTGAGGTCCTCGCGGATGCGGCCGCCGTTGGCGTTCGGGTTCTCGCCGATGCGCAGCTCGCCCTGCGGCATGAACTTGGTGACCTCGGGACGGATGGCGCCCTTGTCGTCGAACAGCTCCTCCGGCTTGTAGGACTGCAGCCACTTCTTGAGCACGTTGAAGTGCTCCTCGGTGTCGCGGGCGGAGGCCAGCGGCACCTGGTGGGCGCGCCAGGAGCCCTCGGTCTTCTTGCCGTCGATGAACTTCGGGCAGGTCCAGCCCTTCGGCGTGCGGAAGATGATCATCGGGTAGAACGGACGGTGCTTGTCGTCGGTCTGGGCCGCGGCCTTGATGTCGCAGATCTCGTCGAAGACGTTCTCGAACAGCTCGGCGAAGCGGCGGTGGATGGACAGGTGGTCCTCATCGTCGAAGCCGGCGACGAACTCGTAGGGTTCGTAGCCCATGCCATGGAAGAACTCGTGGAGCTCCTCGTCGGAGATGCGGGAAAGGATGGTCGGGTTGGCGATCTTGTAGCCGTTGAGGTGCAGGATCGGCAGCACGATGCCGTCGGTGCGCGGGTTCACGAGCTTGTTGGACTGCCAGCCGGTGGCCAGCGGGCCGGTCTCGGCCTCGCCGTCGCCGACGATGGCCGGCACGAACAGGCTCGGGTTGTCCATCACGGCGCCGTAGGCGTGGGACAGGGCGTAGCCCAGCTCGCCACCCTCGTGGATGGAGCCCGGGGTCTCCGGGGCGTAGTGGGACGGGATGCCGCCCGGGTAAGAGAACTGGCGGAAGAACTTCTGGAGGCCAGCCTCGTCCTTGGTGATGTTCGGGAAGTACTCGGTGTAGGTGCCGTCGACGTAGGACTGCGAGGTGCCCGCGGGGCCGCCGTGGCCAGGTCCCATGATGATCACGGTGTTCTGCTGGTGGTCGGCGATGAGACGGTTGATGTGGCCGATGAGGAAGTTCAGGCCCGGGGTGGTGCCCCAGTGACCGACCAGGCGGTGCTTCACGTCCTCACGGGTGAAGGGCTCCTTCATCAGCGGGTTGCTGCGGAGGTAGATCTGACCGATGGAAAGGTAGTTGGTCACGCGCCAGTACTTGTCGACGGCCTCGAGGGTTTCGTCGGAGACCGGAGCGTTCAGCTTCTTCCAGGGGGTGCCAATAACAGGACTCGTCATGTGTACTCCTGTACTTCTGCACATAATGTGCGATCGGTTATTTTCTCGGGAACCGCCAGCCCTTGCGCCCATTGAGTTGGAACGTGCAATGACCGGTTTTCCCAATCGCTTTTCATCGTAGGTGAACTCGCGGACTTTCATCATCCGGACGCGAAAGCTTTTGTACGAAATTGTTCGAAAAGTTTTCAAAGTGGAGAGGTATTTGTGAACTTCGGCGCCGGCGCCGACCGGCTCGGCGGATTGATAAACCAAGGGTTTCCGTTGCCTAAGTTTGCCTTGTTTTTTTAAAAAACTACCACGCGTCATGTAGCGGGCGTTGTTAAATCCCAAGGGCGTGTCGCCGGCGCCCGACGACGCCGACGCGCCGTCGCGGCCGAGCACGCCCCGCACGAGCGCAACGCTCCGTTCACCCGCGCGTACGCGAACGTTCAACGGACGGGAAGTTGTAACCGTTTTGTTATGTCGCAATCACGGGACATAATCGACACATCCGCAATCCCCCAGACAACCGTTTACATAGGAGGCATTCATGGCCAAAGGACCGGTCCTGGTCGTCGACTTCGGAGCCCAGTACGCGCAGCTCATCGCACGCCGCGTGCGCGAGGCCCACCTCTATTCCGAACTCGTGCCGCACTCCATGCCCGTGGACGACATCCTCGCCAAGGATCCCCAGGCGATCATCCTCTCCGGCGGCCCCGCCTCGGTGTTCGAGCCCGGCGCCCCCGGCATCGACAGGAAGATCTTCGACGCCGGCGTGCCCGTTCTCGGCATCTGCTACGGCTTCCAGGTCATGGCCCACGAGCTCGGCGGCGACGTCGACAAGGCCGCCCTCGGCGAATACGGCAAGACGCCCGCCGCCATCACCGACGCCGAAGGCATCCTCGAAGGCTCGCCCGCGGAGCAGACCACATGGATGAGCCACGGCGTCGCCGTCAACACCGCCCCCGAGGGATTCAAGGTGCTCGCCCACACCGAGGGCGCGCCCGTCGCCGCCATGGCCGACGAATCCCGCAGGCTCTACGGCGTGCAGTGGCACCCCGAGGTGAAGCACACCCCGCTCGGGCAGGACCTCATCGAGAACTTCCTCCACAAGTGCGCCGGGCTCGAGGACAACTGGTCCTCCGCCGGCATCATCGAGGACCAGGTCGCCAAGATCCGCGAGAAGGTCGGCGACGCCGAGGTCATCTGCGGCCTGTCCGGCGGCGTCGACTCCGCAGTCGCCGCGGCCCTCGTGCACAAAGCCATCGGCGACCAGCTCACCTGCGTGTTCGTCGACCACGGCCTGCTCAGGAAGGGCGAGGTCGAACAGGTCAAGCACGACTTCGTCAAAGCCACCGGCATCCGCCTCATCACCGTCGACGCCGCCGACGACTTCCTCGACGCGCTCAAGGGCGTCTCCGAGCCCGAACGCAAGCGCAAGATCATCGGCGAGAAGTTCATCCGCACCTTCGAGAAGGCCCAGCTGCAGGTCCTCGAGGAGGCCGGCGCCCGCGGCAAGGAGGTCAAGTTCCTCGTGCAGGGCACCCTCTACCCCGACGTCGTCGAGTCCGGCGGCGGCGACGGCGCGGCCAACATCAAGAGCCACCACAACGTCGGCGGCCTGCCCAAGGACATCAAGTTCCAGCTCATCGAACCGCTGCGCACCCTGTTCAAGGACGAGGTGCGCGCCATCGGCACCGAGCTCGGGCTTCCCGACGAAATCGTCTGGCGCCAGCCGTTCCCCGGCCCGGGCCTCGGCATCCGCATCGTCGGAGAGATCACCCGCGAACGCCTCGAGGTGCTGCGCGAGGCCGACGCCATCGCCCGCGAGGAGCTCACCAAGGCCGGCCTCGACCGCGACATCTGGCAGTGCCCCGTGGTGCTCCTGGCCGACGTCCACTCCGTCGGCGTCCAGGGCGACGAGCGCACCTACGGCTCCCCCATCGTCCTGCGCCCCGTCAGCTCCGAAGACGCCATGACCGCCGACTGGTCGCGCGTCCCCTACGACGTGCTTGCCGCGATCTCCACACGCATCACCAACGAATGCCGGCAGATCAACCGCGTCGTACTGGATTGCACCTCGAAGCCCCCGGCCACCATCGAATGGGAGTGAGTGGTGATGACGGAGCGCCTTCCGCGTTGCGGCGGATTCGACGTACCTTTGTACGCCTTCACCCGCCGCGCCTTGAAGTCGCACGCGTCATCATCACTCACTACGTGGGGAAGCTTTCGTGCCCTGCGTCTTGCTACCGCACTCATTGTGCGGTCACTCATGATGTGACGTTCCTCACACAACCGTTCCGTCCCCTTGTGGACGGAACGGTTTTTTATGGAACACATGGGCGGATACGTAGCGCAATGTAGCCACCAACGAGTAATCTCAATCAAGGAAGTGGAGCATGAAGCTCACCAGACACAACAATGGAGGAAGCCCACAATGGCGAAAACCGTCCTTGTCATCAATTCCGGTTCCAGCTCGATCAAGTACCAGCTGGTTGACCTCGAAACCGGCGAAGGCATCGCGTCCGGCCTGGTCGAGAAGATCGGCGAGCCGATCGACGGCAATTACAAGCACGAGTACAACGGTGAGAAGCACAAGCTCACCGAGCCCATCCACGACCACGAACAGGGTCTGAAGCGCGTCCTCGGCTTCTTCAAGGAGTACGGCCCCGACCTGTCCGAGTCCGGCATCGTCGCCGTCGGCCACCGCGTCGTGCAGGGCGGCTCCATCTTCCCGCGCCCGGCCCTCGTCAACGACAAGACCATCGGCAAGGTCAAGGACCTCGCCGTGCTCGCCCCGCTGCACAACGGCCCCGAGGCCACCGGCGCCGAAGTCATGCGCTCCCTGCTGCCCGACGTGCCGCAGGTCTTCGTGTTTGACTCCTCCTTCTTCTTCCAGCTGCCGAAGGAGGCCAGCACCTACGCCCTGAACAAGGACATCGCCGACCGCTACCACATCCGCCGCTACGGCGCCCACGGCACCTCCCACGAGTTCGTCGGTTCCGTGGTGCCCGGCCTCATCGGCAAGCCCGCCGAAGGCCTCAAGCAGATCGTGCTGCACATCGGCAACGGCGCCTCCGCCTCCGCCCAGATCTCCGGCAAGCCCGTCGACACCTCCATGGGCCTCACCCCGCTCGAGGGTCTGGTCATGGGCGGCCGCACCGGCGACATCGACCCGGCCGTCGTGTTCCACCTGATCCGCAACGCCCACATGAACGTGGACGAGCTGGACACGCTCTTCAACAAGAAGTCCGGCCTGACCGGCATGACCGGCTACGGCGACATGCGTGAGGTCATGCGTCTGGCAGACGAGGGCAACGCGGACGCCAAGCTCGCGCTCGACGTCTACGTGCACCGTATCGTCGCCTACATCGGCAACTACACCGCCCAGATGGGCGGCGTCGACGTCATCACCTTCACCGCCGGCGTCGGCGAGAACGCCTCCCCCATCCGCAAGATGGTCATCGACCGCCTCGCCCCGTTCGGCGTCAAGCTCGACGAGGAGAAGAACAACGTGCACACCTCCGAGCCGCGCATCATCTCCACCCCGGACAGCTCCGTCATCGTGGCCGTCTACCCGACGAACGAGGAGCTTGCCATCGCCCGCAAGTCCGCCGCCATCGCCGCCGAAGGCAAGGACTCCTACGGCAACGTGTTCGAGCCCGCCGACTACAGCGAGTGATCCATCCGGTTGTGAACGCCGATACCACGACGTTCACAACCATCACATGATGTATCGATGAGGCCTCTTTGGATTCGGTAAGGAATCCAAAGAGGCCTCATCATATCTAGGCGATTATCATCGAATATCAGCCAAGCATCGACGTCCACAGCCCGACGAAATCGGGGATGGTCTTGCGTGTGGTCTCCACATCCACCACGTCGATGCCATCGATGCGCAATCCCAGCATCGCGGCGAACGTGGCCATGCGATGGTCGGCGTACGTCTCCATCACCGCGCCATGCAGCGCATCCGGGGCGACCGGACGGATCGCTATGCCGTCGGGCAGCTCCTCGGCGTCTCCCCCGACGCGGCGAATCTCGGTGACCAACGCCTCCAGACGGTTCGTCTCATGGCCACGGAGATGCCCTATGCCGACAAGCGAGGTCGGGGCGTCGGCAAACACCAGCAGCGCGGCCAATGAGGGGGCGATCTCCCCGGCCGCGGACAGGTCGAAGTCGCCGAGTCCGTGAATCGTCCCGTCGGACGTCACCGCAAGCGTGCGCGGCCCGTCGGCGGGCTCCGTCACGGTGACGGTGGCGCCCATGCGTTCCAAGTATTCGGGAAGCAGCCCTCCCGGCTGGGTCGTGCTCCGGGGCCAGTTCGGCACACGGACCGTTCCCCCGGCGATCAGCGCCGCACCAAGGAACGGGGCCGCATTGGACAGGTCGGGCTCGACGACCACCCGCTCGGGCAGCTGCACCGAACCGTGCCGCACCGTCCACGTATGCGCGTCCATGCGCACGTCCACCCCGGCGGCGCCCAGATCCGCCATGGTCATGCGGATGTGCGGCAGGCTCGGCAGATGCTCCCCGGTGTGCGTCAGCGTCAATCCCTGTTCGAGCTTCGGGGCGGCGAGCAGCAGGCCGGAGATGAACTGGCTCGACGACGACGAATCGATGGCCACACTGCCGCCGAGGGCCTTCCGGGGAGGGGTGAGCGTGAACGGCAGACGTCCCTTCTCCCCTTCGTAGTCGATTCGCGCGCCGAGCTGCTCCAGTCCGTCGAGGATCGGCCCCATGGGACGATGGTATGCCTGCTCGTCGCCGTCGAACCGGACGGGTCCGTCCGCGTACAGCGCGAGGGCGGGGACGAAGCGCATCACCGTTCCGGCCAGCCCGCAGAACACGGAGGAGCGTCCGGTGAACACCCCGCTCTTGGGCGGCGTGACCACCACGGTGGTCCCGTCGTCGGGATCGGGGGTGCAGGAGACGCCCAGCGCCTCCAACGCACCCATCATGAGCTCGGTGTCGCGGGAGCGCAGCAGCCCGACGAGTGTGACGGGCCTCGTGCCCATGGCCGCGAGAATCAGGTAGCGGTTGGACAGCGACTTGCTGCCGGGCACGGTGACGGTGGCATTCAGCGGTTCGGCGGCGAACGGTGCACGCCATGGCGATGGTTTCGTTTCGGTCATGCCTGCCATGGTATCGCCTTCCGTGACGTTCGTCCCGGTTTTGTTCGGGAACGCCGTCGCCTGCGGA
Organism: Bifidobacterium pluvialisilvae; assembly: GCF_019331695.1. Taxonomy (GTDB): domain Bacteria; phylum Actinomycetota; class Actinomycetes; order Actinomycetales; family Bifidobacteriaceae; genus Galliscardovia; species Galliscardovia pluvialisilvae. The sequence goes on along the minus strand of NZ_JAHBBI010000013.1, from coordinate 9,949 downwards.
TATGGAACGGCCCCGAAGCGGGAAGGGCTTCGGGGCCGCCATCCGGGGAGGACGGTGGGTCACAGGGCGTTTTCGAAACCGTCCTGGAGCGCGTCGCGCAACGCCTTGTACTGGTCATCCGCCATGGCCTTGTCCTGCTCCTCCTTGAGCGCATCGGAGAAGTTCGTGACGACGTCCGAACTGCTGCGGGAGGAATAGAACTGTTCGGACAGCTTGTCGTACTTGTCGTAAGCAGGCGTGCCGTACTTGATCTTGGTGGGGTCGCCCAAGGCGCCGAGCTGCTTGACGATCTCGCCGGTCTTGGTCATCTGGTCCTTCATATCGGTGGCGTACTTGGCGACCGCCTTGTCGGGCGCCTTGCTCAGCGTGTCGAGCTTGGCGGTGCAGTCGTTGATGTACTTGGTGTAGTTCGTGGCGAAGGAGGCGGAGTATGTGCCGTCCTTCGGCGCATTGTCGCACACCTGCGTGGTATCGGACAGCGTCTTGCCCGATTCGGCGAGATTGTTGGCGTAGGTGACGTAGGCGTCCGCCGTCTTCACGTAGGCGTCGTACTTCTCCTTGACCTTGCTGTCCTTCATGGACTTGTCGTTCTTGATGGAGTCCACCTCGGCCCGGTATGCCGAGGCCTTCTCCTTGACCTTGGCCACGTCATCGTCGTCGAAGGTGCTGCCGCCCTTGTAGGTGGCGGAATACACTTCGGTGAGCTTCGACTGCACGTCGCCCTGCTTCGTCTGGAATTGGGATATCTCCGTCAGCGTGTTGTTGTAGTCCTGCGCCTTCGGCTTGCCTCCCTGGATGACGAAGAACGCGACCAATGCGATGATGACGACGAGGACGATGACGCCGCCGCCGATGCCCAGACCGATGAACAGCTTCCTGTTGCCGGCCTTGCCCTTGGGCTTGCCGTCTTCAGGGGCCGCCGGCTGCTGGCCGTAGGCGCCGTACGGGGGACGGCCAGCCGGCGGACGTCCGTTGGCGTTCGGCGGAAGGGGGCCGTTGGTGGGATACCCCTGCGGGGCGGTGCCGCGCATCGCCGGAGGCTGGTTCGGGTTCCCGTACTGCGGCGGAACGCCCGGACGTCCCATGGGGTTGTATGGCGGCGCCTGCAGGTTGGGGCCGCCGACGGGCGTTCCGGCCGGGCCGGACGCACGATATCCCGGAGCGGGGAACTGCCGTGTCGGCTGCGTCGGCTGCTGGGAGGCGCCTCCGGCCGGCACCGCACCATACGAGGGCATGGGGCGTTCGGTTCCATGCGCTTCCGCGGGGCTCTCCGGCACGGAGCCGGCATCGCCGTCCGTCCACTCTCCGTTCGCGCTGACCTTGTCTTCATCCGCCATGGGAAAAACTCCTTCGTCTCTGTGAGGGTAAGGCCAGTCTATACCGCGAGGGGGCCTTCGCCGTGGAATCCAGCGGACAAAACCCTATATCCGTCAGTGATTTACCATGGGTTAACCATGGCGGCGCCGATTATGGGCAGGGACGATGCGATACTGGAGGTATGCAGATCAGACCAGGCTCAATGTACCCGTTGGGGGCTCGCTATGACGGCGCAGGGGTCAACTTCGCCCTGTTCTCGGAAGCGGCCGAAAAGGTGGAGCTCTGTCTCTTCGATGCGGACGACAACGAAACCCGCATCGAAATGACCGAGCAGAACTCATACGTGTGGCACAACTACATACCGGGGCTCCAGCCCGGGCAGCGGTACGGCTATCGCGTCTACGGTCCGTTCGACCCGCCGAACGGCCACCGCTGCAATCCGTCCAAGCTGCTGCTCGACCCGTACGCCCAGGCCATCCAGGGCCACACGGACGGCGATGAGAGCCTCTACTCCTACAAGTTCAGCGACCCGGACAACGAATACGATCTCAATACGATGGATTCGGCGGCCCACACCATGAAGTCGGTCGTCGTCAACCCGTTCTTCGACTGGGGCAACGACAAGCATCCTCGCATCCCCTACCATGACTCGGTGATCTACGAGGCCCATGTGCGCGGCATGACGAACCTGCGCAAGGACGTGCCCGCCGAAATCCGCGGCACCTACGCCGGCCTCGCTTACCCCACCGTGGTCAGTTATCTCAAGGAGCTCGGCGTCACGGCGCTGGAGCTCATGCCGATCCACCAGTTCGTCAACGACTCCTTCCTCACCGAGAAGGGCCTGAGCAACTACTGGGGCTACAACACCATCGGATTCTTCGCCCCGCACAACGCCTACTCCAGCTCAGGCGAATACGGCGAGCAGGTCAACGAGTTCAAGTCGATGGTCAAGGCGTACCACGAGGCCGGCATCGAGGTCATCCTCGACGTGGTGTACAACCACACCGCCGAAGGCAACCACCGTGGCCCGACCCTGAGCTTCCGCGGCATCGACAACCGCAACTACTACCGTCTCGTCGGCGGCGACTTCGCCCACTACTTCGACACCACCGGAACCGGCAACTCGCTGCTCATGCGCTCGCCGCACGCGCTGCAGCTCATCACCGATTCGCTGCGCTACTGGGTCACCGAGATGCATGTGGACGGCTTCCGATTCGATCTGGCCGCCACGCTCGCCCGCCAGTTCCAGGAGGTCGACAAGCTCTCCGCCTTCTTCGACATCGTCGAACAGGATCCGGTGCTCTCCCACATCAAGCTCATCGCCGAACCGTGGGACCTCGGCTCCGGCGGCTACCAGGTGGGCGGCTTCCCCTCCAGCTGGTCCGAATGGAACGGCCGCTACCGCGACTGCGTGCGCGACTTCTGGCGCTCGCAGCCCTCCACGCTGCCCGAGTTCGCCAGCCGCCTCATGGGCAGCTCCGACCTGTATCAGGCCAACGGCCGCCGCCCCGTCGCCTCCGTGAACTTCATCACCGCGCACGACGGCTTCACGCTCAACGACCTCGTCACCTACAACGACAAGCACAACGAGGCGAACGGCGAGGACAACCGCGACGGCGAATCGCACAACCGTTCGTGGAACTGCGGCGTCGAAGGCCCCACCGACATCCAGGACGTCAACTGCCTGCGCCAGCGTCAGCGCCGGAACTTCATCGCCTCGCTCATGGTCAGCCAGGGCATTCCGATGATCTGCGGCGGCGACGAGGTGGGACGTACCCAGAAGGGCAACAACAACGCCTACTGCCAGGACAACGAGATCTCATGGACCGACTGGGAGCTCGACCAGGACCGCCGCGACCTGCTCGAGTTCACCAAGAAGCTCATCCACCTGCGTCTCAACCATCCGGTGCTGCACCGCCGCCGCTTCTTCACGGGACGCGCCGCCGGCGACACGTCGGACCGCATCCCGCAGGCGGAGTGGTTCGACCACACCGGCGAGATCATGGACCGCGAGGATTGGAGCAACACGCACGCGCTGTCGGTGATGGTGTTCCTCAACGGCAAGGACATCCCGGAGACCGACTGGTACGGCTCCCCCATGACCGACAACAGCTTCCTGCTCATCTTCAACGCGCACTATGAGCCCATCGTGTTCAAGCTGCCGGATGAGAAGTACGGCTCCACGTGGACCCTCGTGGTCGATACGTTCAGCCCCAAGGGCCCGGAGCTCACCTATGAGGCCGGGTTCGTCATCACCGCGCAGCCGCGCAGCTTCCTGCTGCTCATGAGCGCGAAACGCTCCCGCCGCGTCATGGAGTGACGTCCGGAACCTGCGGGCATACGAGAAAGCGGCCGGTCCGATATGACATCATGCATATCGGACCGGCCGCTTCGCATGTCCAGCGAATCCAAGAGGACGGCCGGGAGGCGGCCCCTTACGTCACCGTCCCAGACGGGTGAGCTTCAACGGGTCGAGCACGTCGTCGAGGATCTCCTTGCGCACCACGCCCTCGTCCATGGCCACGTCGTGCACGCTGCGGCCTTCGGCCAGCGCCTTCTTTGCGAGGCGCACGGCCTCCTCGTAGCCGACGTAGCCGTTGAGCGACGTGGCCAGCGAGGCGCTGTTGGTGGCGCGGGCGAGCCCGACCTGCTCGTTGACGGTGATGCCTTCGACGCAGTTGGTGCGCAGGGTGTCCATGGCGTGGGCGAGGATGCGCATGCCGTCGAGCAGGGAGTGGGCGATGACGGGTTCGAAGGCGTTGAGCTGGAGCTGGCCGGCTTCGGCGGCGCAGCTGACGGTGGTGTCCATGCCCATGACGGTGAAGACGCTCTGGTTCACGCATTCGGGGATGACGGGGTTGATCTTGCCGGGCATGATGGAGGATCCGGCCTGCCGTGCGGGGATGTGGATCTCCACGAGGCCGGCCTGGGGTCCGCTGGTGAGCAGTCGGATGTCGTTGGCGATCTTGCCGAGGTGCACGGCGAGTCGTTTGATGTTCGATGAGGTGTCGACGAAGTCGGCCATGTCGCTGGTGGCGGCGATGGGGTCTTCGGCGGCGCTGACGGAGACGCCGGAGACGCTGCGCAGCTCCTTGGTCACAAGGCCGCGGAATCGGGCGTCGGCGCAGATGCCGGTGCCGATGGCGGTGCCGCCGAGGTTGACGACGGCGAGTCTGGCGATTTCGTCGTTGAGTTTGCGCGAGTCGTTGGCGAGCACGGTGTGGAAGGCGCCGAATTCCTGGCCGAAGGTCATGGGGACGGCGTCCTGGAGCTGGGTGCGGCCGAGTTTGACGATGTCCTCGGTGCGGTGGGAGAGGGCGAGGAACGACATGGCGAGGGCGTCGCAGCTGCGGATGAGGGTGCGCAGCGCGAAGATCAGGGAGAGGCGTACGGCGGCCGGGTAGGTGTCGTTCGTGGACTGGGATTTGTTCACGGTGTCGTTGGGGTGTATGAAGGCGTAGTCGCCTTTCTTGTGGCCGCCGATTTCGAGGGCCCTGTTGGCGACGACCTCGTTCATGTTCATGTTGGTGCTGGTGCCTGCGCCGCCCTGGAGCACGTCGACGGGGAACTGGTCGTTGAATCCGCCGTTGTAGATGTCGCGGCAGGCGGCGTCGATGAGGCGGCCCTGCGTGGTGGTGATGCCGCCGAGTTTCACGTTGGCGCGGGCGCATGCCTGCTTGACGAGCGCGTATGCCTGGATGAGTTCGGGGTGGCGGCTTACGGGGACGCCGGAGACGGGGAAGTTCTCGATGGCACGCTGCGTGTGGATGCCCCAGTACGCGTTCAGCGGGACCTGCAGCTCGCCGATGCAGTCGTGCTCGGTTCGCGTGGCTTCGGTCTTGGATGCGGTGGCGTGTACTGACGTCAGAATCGCAGCGGTCATGATGATGCTCCCTAATGGTCCGGTCGTGTCAGACCCGTTTGGCCTGTGTAGTCTGATGTTGTGTCGTTGCCGTCGTTGTGGCTGCAACAGTTCATGACCATACGCATCGCGTTGCTATCGTACAAGAGCACTACTTCCTTGAATTAACATAGGAAAAACCTATGTCGTTTATCATGGCGCCCATGAAAACGTTGAAAACACAGCACAATAAGGAAAACGACGCATCGCACGTTCCCGTCTTCAACGGCCGGAACGGTAACATGACCGTTACACAACTGCAGGCGTTCTACTATGCGGCGACGTTGGAATCGTTCACCGCGGCGGCCGATTATCTCGGCATGACCCAGCCGACGGTTTCGGAACTCGTCCGCAAGATCGAATCGACGTATGGCCTGCCGTTGTTCGTTCGCGGCGGACGACGTCTCGTGCTTACGACCGCCGGCAGGACGCTGCTGCCCTGGGCCAAACGTCTGTTGGACGGCATGTTGGGCGCCGAGACGGCCATGAACTCGCTGCTGACCGGCGATGGCGGCACGGTGTCGTTCGGCATCCTGAGGAATGCCGGATATTACGGGCTTTCCGGATTGGCCGCGGTGTTCTGCAAGGCCCACCCGAACGTCCATCTGCGGCTTGTCGGCCAGAATTCGTTCGAGGTGGCCGACGCCGTGCGCGATGGCGAGCTCGAAGGAGGCCTGCTGTGCCTGCCCGTCCCCTCGGACGGATTGGAGATTGTGCCGCTCATGCGCCAGCAGATCGTGTGGGCGAGCGCCAAACCGGAACGGTGCGCACGACCGATGCGCGTGGAGGACATTCCCAAGGAGCCGCTGATCCTCTACGACGCCCATCATGGCTGGCATGACCCCTCGCGGCGGCAGCTGGCGCAGCAGGCGCAGATGAAGGGTGTGACGTTGGAGCCGATCATCGAGATCGAGACCGTGGGTGCGGCCGTCGACCTCGTGGCCCATGGGCTCGGCGACACGATTCTGCCTCGGGCCGTGACCATGGACGCGGACTTCCCCTCATCGGTGCATACCACGTCGTTCGAGCATCCCATCTACGACACGTTCGCCCTGGTGACGCGCAAGGGATGGGAGCTCTCCCCCATGGCGAGCTACATCGCCGACCTTGCGGTGGCCATGCTGTTGTCGACCGCCGTGACGAAGGACGAGATCCTTTACGACGGCCCCGTCGTTCCGTTGTCGGCGCAGCAAAACGGATGACGTCGGGCCGACGCCCGATGGAACGACGCACACGGTCGGCGGTCAGTTCCTCGGCGATATGCGCGAGTCGTGCGGCACCGTGCTCACCGGACGCGCGGCGGTGAGCTGCGCGGTCACGCGGTCGGCCTCGATTGCGGCTATCTGGCGTGAGAACACGATGAACCAGCCCATGAACAGGATGCAGGCCAGCGCCTCCACGTTCGTCAGCGTGGTGCCGCCCTGCAGCCATTGCACGCCCGCCGCCGCAATCGCCACGATGATGAGGTCCGACACCACGTACATGGCTTTCGACAGCTGCGGGGCCAGCCATGGCAGGAACACCATCAGCAGGCTCATCGGCAGGCTTAGTCCTCGGGCGAACACGTTATGCATAATCGGATGCGGCGTGTAGCGGAATAGTCCCACGCCGGCGAAGCAGATGCCGGCGAGCGTCAGCAGTATCGTCAGGCATACGATGCGCGCGGGGAAATGCGGGATGTCGGACACTGTGAGGGTCGCATCTCCCCCATCGTCGGCGGAACCGACGCCTGTCCTCCACTTCATGCGCATCCGCTGTGTGGTGATGAGTTCCGAGACGGCGAAGTAGCTGAGGATGACCACGCAGACCCCGGCCAGTATCAGTGTGGAGTTGAACATGCGTGCGGCGAATGTGGTGCGGTCCCCCAGTTGGGAGAAGTTGTTCCGCCACCAGTTCGGGTCGTCGGAGGTGAATCCGGCCGTGGAGACGCCGGACACCACGAACAGCGGCAGCAGCGAAGCGATGGTCTTCGCGTTGAGCGAGTCCGCCTGTACGAACACCAGATAGCCCGTGACCGCGGCGAACAATGCGACGACGGCGGGGACATACGGAGTGAACGATCCGACGCCCATCGCCCCGTTGATGACGCCGAGGAGCGCGTATACGCTGAGGAAGATCGTGGAACCGTATACGACGGACAGTGATAATGTCTCGAACGCGCGGCGAACGGGGACGAGCCATCCGCGTCTGAGGTTCCATGAATGGGACCGTCGGGAATAGCCGACGACGAAGGAGACGACGCCGCATGCGGCCACCATGCCGGCGCATACCGCGAACAGTCGGCCGGACACCAGCCAGATCGCCGGGGCGTTGTTGCGGTAGAGGTCCATGGCCACGCCGGCGCACACCGCGCAGATGAGCGATGCGACGAGACCGAACGTCTCCGCCTGCTGATGCCTTCCCATGATCGCGACTCCTCCACCCAGATTTTCCACGTCCGTCGCACGTGGATTGCACGGCGCCCCTGCGCCCATGATTGCATTCCCACTGTAGGCGAATGCCGCGAGGTGGCAAAACGGCCCGTGGATATGTTGCGTTCATACGAACATATGGTTTATACTACTGATTTGTGTTCACGCGGACCTGATGCCGCACGGAGCATGACGGGCCATAGCGCAGTTTGGTAGCGCGCCTGCTTTGGGAGCAGAATGACACCAAACCGAGCCGACTATGACCGCCGCTGAGGCCTACTCCCGCTTAGGGTTTCGGGTCTCGGGAAAAACTGAAGAATGAAGTCCAGTAACACTCAGTAACAATGACCGCAGACCTCCGACTTCTCGGCCGTCTTCTGAGCCAAGGATTTCGGCGTTCGGAAGCACATCGTGTCCCTCACGGTGCGTATAATTGAAAAGTTATGCCTTAAGGCATGAAAACGGGCTGTGGCGCAGTTTGGTAGCGCGCTTGCTTTGGGAGCAAGACGTCGCAGGTTCAAATCCTGTCAGCCCGACAGATAAGCCCTACTCCCGCTTGGGATGTAGGGCTTCTTCTTTTTCAGATGACGGCTCCAGTAACAAAAATCCAGTGTTACTGGGATTGCCCGTTCCAGTAACATTTTTTGTTACTGGCGATTATTGCCTGTCATCCCTGTGATTCCAAGGGTTTCGGGTACGATGGGGACATGTCCACCACGATTGACGTATATCCGACGACGGATTACATGCCCTTGGTCGAAGAGACGCGCAGTCGCACCCAAGAGCTGTATCAGCAGCTGCTCGACCGGTACGGGATCCGCAGCACCGTGGAGGTGAAAACGTTCTACTCCCGCAGACCCGGCGAAGAGCTACGGTCTGTGGATCCGGCTACGCGATGGGAGGTCGAGATGGATCTCGTCTTCGCGTATCTGATTAACGGCGAATGGAGGGCGAGCTCATGGCCGTCGCTGTGGGAGCGCTCGCGAATCGACCAGCCGTGGGTCGATGACTACGTGCGGTCAGGCGGGAAGGAAGGCTATCCGCCGTCGATGCTGGGCGAATGCTGGCCTATCAAGGCCGACGAGTTTGAAGTGCCATTGTCCGATGAGGTTATGAAGCTCCTGAACGCGCAACCTCATTTCTGGCACGACATACGGAATGCCGCCGGCCCGGCCGTCTCCTCGACCGGCTACGGATTCGTCGCAGCGGCCCTGGCCGAGGAGACAAACGGTCGGCTGGCGTCCTTCGATTGCGCTTTTATCAGCGACGGGCACAACGGCGAGACGGCCGAACAGTTCCTCTCATGGTGGGGCGACGAACAGATGGCCTTCTACGGGAAGGAACCTTTCCAGTGACGCGCAAGGATTGCCGGTAGGCAGATACCCGCCCCGTACACTCAGCACTCAGTTCAGCTGCAGTTCCTCTGACTTCGTTGACAAGCAGACGGGACAGCGGTCGTCGGTCAGCCATAGCACGGCGGCTCACCCATCCGTCGCACCCACACATTCGCCATACCGCTCGTCCGGGTCTCTCCCCACATCACGTCACGCTGCCCCAGTACAGACACACCAATAGCCATCGCTCAGATGTTCGCACTCGCTGTCGACCCAAATGATGTTGCGCTTCGTTGTCTTGTCCTGCAGCAGGCTTTCCAGCACCTTCTTCGGATAATGTTGCAGGAATGCGCCAATGAAGTCCTTGGGGCAGACCTAGCACTTCCGATGTTTTCGAGAGCGTCCGTGGCATCCTCCTCTCGTAGCCGCGTAGCGGGTATGTCAGTCAGAATCATTGGCATGCTGGACGATCCTGCCTTTCGGTTGGCCACGGCTCACCCCTTCGTGCTCGCGCAGTTGAAATCGCAAGTTTTCTCAGTTATACCCAGAAACCGCAATATCAAGCGGAAACGACCCACGAACCGGTATCATGAAAAATAAACGATTGGACACGAGAACAGACAGAACAACTCATGACCCTAATCTCGCATTCACCCTATGACCCCAAATGGATAGCCCTGCAGAGAGAAGCTAGTATGTCCGGCCGCATGTTCTCTCTTGGTCTAAGCGCGCTTCGCAACGCGGACTTTGAACATCAGGAATTGTATTATACTGGCTTCTTTAATATCACAATAGCGCTTGAGCGTATCTACAAACTCATTCTGGAGTCACATGAATACAGTACTCATGGCAGTTTTCTGGGCTAAGGGTCAAAACGTGGGTCTTATTCGCGCGTGTTGTTGGCGTGTTGGTAGGTTAGTGTGAGCGTCCGGCCCAGCCGGTTCTGATGCCGAACCCGCTTTCGTAGGCGTCGACGCCGGTGGCGG
>NZ_JAHBBI010000012.1 GCF_019331695.1 Bifidobacterium pluvialisilvae | reverse complement strand
CATGGCGACCGTGGCCTCAACAGGGGCCGCGGCGGTGGGCTGGTCGAGCACCGGCTCGGCGGGGGCGGAGGCCGGGGCGGCCGTCGGAGCGGACGGCTCGGCTTCGTTGTCGTCGGCTTCCGGGGCGGGGGCGCCGCCGACCGGGGGCATGCCGGCGCCGGTCACGCTCACCGGGGTCGGATGGTCCTCGGCCACGGTGTTGACGACGGGCACGTCCGGGGCGTCGCCCACGCCGGCGGGCTGGTCGTCGGGGGACGATGCGGAGACCGCACCGGCGCCGGCGCTCGTGGCGAGCGGGGTTGCCGGGGATTCCGCGGCCGGGTTGCCGAAGCCGAACGCGTTGGAGAAGATGGAACGCAGCTCGTCCACGCGGGCGGTGATGGACGCCTCGCGCGACTGCAGTGCGGCGATGTGGTCCTGCAGGCCTTCGATCTCCTTCTGGGCGGCCTCGCGACGCTGCTGGATCTGGGCTTCGGCCTTGCGCGTGGCCTCGTCCACCAGCGCCTTGCTGTGGGCGTCGGCGTCCTGGCGCTTCTGTGCGGCGTAGGCGTCGGCGTCGGCGCGGGCGGCGCGGGCCTGGGCGAGCAGCTCGTCGGACTCCTGCTGGGCCTGTTCGCTGCGCTCCTTGATATTGGCCAGCACCTCGTTGACCTTCTTGGTGGCGTCGTCCTGCTGGGCGGCGATGTCCTTGCGGATCTGCTCCACCTCGGCGGAGACCTTGGCCAGACGCTCGGCGCGCTCCACGTCGGCGGAGTCGGTGAGACGGCGGGCGTTCGCGTTCGCCTTCTCGAGAATCTCGCCGGCCTGGCGCTTGGCGTCGGACAGCATCTTGCCGGCCTGGTCGCGCATATCGTTGAGTCGGGCGTTGGCCTGGTCCAGCGCCTTCTGGATGCGGTCGTCGGACTCGTTCTTCTTGCGGGCGATCTCCTCGTCGGCGGCCTTGCGCTGGTTGGCGATCTCCTGGGTGAGCTGCGTGCGCTGCTCGTTCATCTCACGCTCGTGCGTGGCCTTCTGCGCGGCCAGGGCCTTCTCCTGGTCGCCGCGCTTGGTGGTCAGCTCGAGCTGCAGGGTGTCGCGCTGCTCCTTGGCCTGCTTCTCGGCCACGGCCTTGAGCTGCTGGGCGGTCTGCTTGGCGGAGGCGAGAATCGTGCTGGCCTCGGTGCGGGCCTTCGACACCATGGAGTCGGCTTCGGTGCGAGCGTCGTCATGCACCTGGTTCGCGTCGATGGACGCGTTGTTCATGATGGTGTCGGCCTTCTGCTGCGCCGTGCGGCGAATCGTGGCGGCGTCCTGCTTGGCGCGGTCGAGCAGCTCGCGGCTGGTCTGCTCGGCGGAGCTCAGCAGCTGCTGGGCGGAGGCGCCCAGGGATGCGAAGGAGTTCTTCTGCGGCGCGGCCTTCTTGGCCTTCTCCTCCTGGAGCTCGGCCTCGAGCTTCAGGATCCGCTGGTCGTAGGCGCGAATCTGCTCGCGCATGCGCGCCGTGTTCTCGCGCATCTCGGCCATGGCCTGCTCGACCCGCTCCTTGTCATATCCACGCAATACCACAGGGAAATTTTCTGACATCACGAACTCCTGCCTTCGCACACAACGTAAGGATTGTGACGGGACGACACGCCCCGACTGCCAGAAACTTTAGCGCAGAAACCACGCGAAACCATGGCCGCCACGCCACGTTGCCACACATGTCTCACACACACGGCCTGATGGGGGCGGGATCCTTCGACTACGGCCTATGGCCTCCGCTCAGGATGACAGGAGGACCGACGTTCAGGATGACATGCGAACCGGCCTATGGCCTCCGCTCAGGACGACAATGGAGGCGACCGGCGGCCGGCACTCAGGACGACATGAGGACCAGCCGGCACTCAGGACGACAGAAAGACGGGCGGCCACCACATCCACACTGTCATTCCGAGCGAGCGAAGCGAGTCGAGGAATCTGAACCGCGCAGATCCTTCGACTACGGCCTATGGCCTCCGCTCAGGATGACATGAGGAACGAGCTTCGGCCTCCGCTCAGGATGACGATGGGACCAAGCCCCATCGTCAATCCGCGCAGATCTCGTCGGCGAAGGGATGGACGGCGTAGTCCACGGTGGCGCGCACGGCGTCCTGGGCGGCCAGAATCATCTGGTCCAGCGACAGCCCGGAGCCGTATTTGCCGCCGTCGCCCACCTTGGGGAAGCTCATGAACCCGGCGAGGGTGTTCGTCTGCGCGGCGTTCCAGTCCAGCAGCTGGTAGAACAGCGAATTGCATACGAACGTGCCGGCGTCCGAGCTCAGCGTCGCGGGGATGTTGCGCTTGGTGAAGTCGTGCAGGATCGCGCGCAACGGCAGGCGGGTCCAGTACGCGGCCGACCCCTCGGGGTTGATGGGCGTGCGGCGCGGCTGCACGTTGTCGACGTCCGGTCGCGAGGCGTCGATGAGATTCGTGGCGCAGCGTTCCAACGCCACCGAATGCGAACGGGTTTTCAATCCCGTGGCGATGACGATGTCGGGATGGACGGCGTCGATGGTCTCGCGCAGCGTCGGCCACGCGTTCTGGAAGCTCAGCGGCAACAGCACGGACGTCACGGTGGCCGACGTGCCGTCCGGCATGTCGTCTATGCCATGGGATGACAATGTGCGGGCCACTTCGGCGGACGGATTGACCTCGATGCCATCGTAATGGTCGAATCCGGAAATCACGACGTTGAACTGCTGCATGATGCTCAGTGTAGCCGCCGGCATGGCCCCGACGACGCCGACGTCGACGGGGCCGCCGGCGGGGCGCCGTGGTCAGCGATGCATCTGTTTGAAGGCCTCGGCGAACACGGCGTGCATCCGTTCCTTGGCCTCCTCGCGGGTGCGCGGGCCGCGAATCGATTCGGCGATGTTCTCGGCGATCGGGATGTCGGCCAGCGTCGTGATCTTCAGGTTCGTCTCCGAGCCGGCGACGATGGCCACGGGCGTATCGGGCAGATAATCCACGACCACGCGGGTGTCGTCGGTCGGATGGAAGTCGGGGTCGTCGGCGGCGGCCGCATACGCCTTGCGGATTGTGGCGAAGCGGAACGCCTGCGGCGTCTGCGCGCGGAACGTGTTCGGCCGTTCCGGCACCGAACGGATGACCTTGCGGTCGCCGAGATCCTCGGTGAGCAGCACGGTGTCGGTGGACGCCACGGCCACGGTGGCGGCCTCGAACTCGTCGAGCGCGTCGATGCAGCCGTCGATGGAACGGCGTTCGACGAACGGACGGACGGCGTCGTGGATCAGGATCTTCGCCCCGTCGGGGATGCCGGCGTCGGCGAGCATCTGCAGCGCGTTCTGCGTGCTGTCGGAACGTTCGGCGCCACCGGGGATGATGGCACGGACCTTGCCGAAGCCGTTGGCGTCGATAAGACGATTGACCTCGTCGGCGACCTGCGCATTGACGACGACGATGATGTCGGTGATCCGAGGATCGCCTTCGAACGCCTCGATGGACCAGACGACGATCTCCTTGCCGCCGACCGACACCAGCTGCTTGGGGTTGTCGGGGTCGAACCGGGTGCCGAACCCGGCCGCCAGCACCACGGCGACCACGGGCGCCGCGGACGCCGGCGAAGCCTGCGGATCGGGGGATGCGGCCTGGGTCTGCTCTGACTGCGGAACACTGCTCTTCTCACACATGGACCCCACCGTAGGCGTCCGGAACCCCCCCCGAGCGCCGTTCCCGCATATTCTGCACCGAATATGCAACTGGCGTGGCGGGACGACGGCGGCTCAGGAGCCGCCGTCCCGTTGCCGCCGGCGCCAGGCTGCGCCTTCGCTCCCCTACTCGCGCACGACGAGGGCGAGGAGGCGGCCCTCATGGGTCTTGCCGGCGAGCGCGGCGCGGCGGTGCGAGTACCACAGCGGGTTTTCGAGCGTGCACAGGCTGTGGCGCACGTTGCCGAGGCGTTCGTGCAGTTCGGGGTCGCCTTCGTTGTCGGCACGGCAGAGGGCCTTGAGCTCCTCGTCGTCGGCGAGGTACTTGGTGGCGGCGTTGACGCGCGGCATGGAGTCGACCGTGTGGTGCACGCCGGCGAACGCGAGGTCGATCATCGCGGCTTCGGCGATGTCGATACCGGCGCCGCCGAAGCGTGACGTGGTCTTGGTGAGGGGGAAGCGCTTCTGGAAGTCGTCGGCCACCTCGTCGCCAACCTCGTAGCATTCGCCGCAGATGCGCGGGCCGAGCGTGGCGACGATTTCGTCACGCCTGGCGCCCTTCTTGACCATCAGATCGACGGTCGCGCCGATGATGCCGCGCTGGAGTCCACGGCGCCCGCAGTGGGCGGCGCCGATGATGCCGGTGGTGGGGTCGGCGAACAGGACGGGCAGGCAGTCGGCGGCGAACATGCCGAGGGCGATGCCCTTGCGCGACGTCACCTGGCCGTCGGCCTCGATGCGCTGCGATTCGCGTTCCTCGCCGGCTTTCGTGCCGGAGGCGTCGAAGCCGTAGGGGGCGTTCTCGCGGAACAGTTCGTCGGCGTCCACGGCGACGGCGGAATGCATCTGGCCGACCAGCGAGAGCTTCGCGTGGATCTCGCCGGCGAGCGCCTCGCGGTTGGATTCGATGGCGGCGGGGTCGTCGCCGCCGCGGCCGCCGAGGTTGAGGGCCGCGTAGTCGCCTTGGGAGACGCCGCCGAGGCGTGTGGTGTAGACGACCTTGATGCCGGGCGCGAGCGGGACGGGGATGGTGACGGGCACGGGGCGGCCATCGTCGTAGTGGGTGGGCAGCGTGTTGCTGTCGAGGATCTTCGCCTTGGGGTCGTCGGGGTTGGGGTTGTTCAGCGGGTTGGTGTCGGTTGGGTCGGAGTTGGTCATGGTGCCTTCTTGTGTGTTGGGATCGCTGTAGGGTGTCGGCTCCCGCCGGCGGGAGCTGTCAGCCGTGAGGCTGACTGAGGGTGGTCAGGTCATATCAGGCATGCTCGACCACCCCCAATCTCGACTGCCGTCGATCCAGCCCCCGCCGGCGGGGGCGGAGAATCAGCCGTCTGCTGTCGCCGGCGGGGACGTCTAGGCGGCTTTGAGCGTGGGCTTTTTGGTGCGTGAACGCATGGCGGCGTTGATGGGCACCTTATGCGGGCAGGGCAGGGAGAACACGCGCGCCGGATGGTTGATCTCGGCGACGGGCACGCCGTCGGCGTCCTCCAGTCCGTCGGCGGGCACGGTGTAGGCGAGCGGCGCCTCGCCGGGCAGCACGAATTCGACGAGCTGGCCGGGTTCGATCTTGTTGCGGGCCATGATGGTCGCCCGGCCGCCGCGTTCGGCGCTCCAGTCGAGTACTTCGCCCACGACGAGCCAGTCGCGGAAGTATGCGGACCGGTCGGTGTTCTGCGTCACCTTGTGTTCGGGGTAATAGAATCCCGTGGAGTAGTCGCGGTGGGCGACCTTGTACGGCTCCTCGACCAGCCAGTCGGGCAGTTCGACGTGCGGTGCCGGGCGGCATTTCGCATGGTGCCAGCCTTCGGGCAGCACCTCCTCGCGCGTGTTGGACTTGCGTCGGGTGGAGCGGGCCCGGTAGCTCATGTCGTCGAGTTTCGCGCCGCCGGCGGAGCGTGCGGCCGCGTCCTCCACGGCATCGGCGGTTCCGTTGACGCCTGCGGTTCCGTCGGCACCGTCGTCCGCGGTCGGCGGTTCGCCCGGCATGCCGGCGAACGCCTTGTCGGCGTTGTGCTCGATGACGTCGTCGGCAGTCCGCGCGAAGTCCGGGTCGCCGGGACGAATCACCCGGTCCTGGTATGGCTTGAGCACGTTGCCATCGGCGTCCTCGAATCCGCGCTGCACCATGTAGGCGTCGACGGCGGTCTTGTACGCGTTGGTCATGGCGGCCACGTAGTAGGCGCTCTTGGACCGGCCTTCGATCTTGAGGCTGCTGGCGCCCGAGTCGAGCAGGTCGTCGATGTGCTCAAGCATGTTCATGTCCTGCGAGTTGAACAGGTACGCGCCTTCCTCGGTCTGTTCGATGGGATAGTACTGGCCGGGCCGCTTCTCCTCCACGATGGAATACTTCCAGCGGCAGGGCTGCGCGCATTCGCCGTGGTTGCCGTCGCGGCCGGTGAGGTAGTTGGAGAACAGGCAGCGGCCGGAGAACGCCATGCACATGGCGCCGTGCACGAAGCATTCGATGTCCATGTCGTCGGGGATGCGGGCGCGGATGTCGCGCACGGCCTGCAGGTCCATTTCGCGTGCGAGCACGACGCGGCGCGCGCCGAACTCGTACAGCGCCTGCGCGGCGCCGTAGTTGGTGACGCCGGCCTGCGTGCTCACATGCAGTTCGAGGTCGGGCGCGATCTGGTGGGCCATCATCATCACGCCGATGTCGGTGACGATGAGCGCGTCGATGCCGGTGTCCTTGAGCTGGCCGATGTAGTCGCGGATCGCCTCGACTTCGGCGTTGCGCGGCAGCACGTTGAGCGTCACGTACACGCGCGAGCCGACGGCGTGGGCGTAGCGTGCGCCCTCCTCGAAGTCGGCGAGGCTCAGGTTGCGCGGAGCGCTTCTCATGCCGAAGGCCTTGCCGCCGCAGTAGACGGCGTCCGCGCCGTAGTCGACGGCCGTCTTGAGTCCGCGCAGGTTGCCGGCGGGGGCCAGCACCTCGGGTCGGCGACGTCGGCGGAGCCCGGCCGACGTCTGCGGGATGTTCAGGGTTTCAGTTGATGAAGTCATAGCATAGGCCAGTCTAGCCGAGGGCTATCTCCAAGTTCTGGGCGGATTTTCCCCGGCGCGAAGGGCAATCTCCATCTTCCGGGGCGACGCAGGGCGATATGCCGAGTAGCACCGTTGGAATTCCGGAGGCCATACAGCTCGAACGCGGCGTCGGGACACCAGAAGATGCAGATAGGTGTCGTCTACAGCACCGCCATGGCGAATTCGGCAAGCAGCTTGAGCCCGTAGACGATGATGACCACGCCGCACACCTTGTTGAGCACGTTCACGACCTTGGGGCTGAACCGGTCGCGGAACGCGGAGACCAGCAGCGTGATGCCGATGAACCAGCCGACCGACGCGGTCTCGACGCCGGTGATGAACGGCGTGGACTGCGAGGCGGTGAGCGTGGCGCTGAACGCGCCGAGCATGAGCGTGCCGTCGATGAGGGCCTGCGGGTTGCACCACGTGACCACGCACGCCGTGGAGATGGTGCGGCCGAGGTCGTCGGACCCCGCCGCGGACTTCACCGACGTCTTCCTACCGGAGTCCCGTTCCGCGGTGGCGGCCGAGCCGGAGGCGTCCTCCGGCTTCGCGCGCAGCAGACCGGCCCCGATGCGGATCACCACGAGGCCGCCGACGGCCAGCACGCCAAGTTGTAGCCACTCGTACCGCTGCATGAGCGAGCCGACGCCGAAGAAGCACGACAGCGAGAGCGCCACCTCGAACACGATGACGATGAGCGCGGTCATCAGCGCGCGACGCCGCGTCTTGGTCAGCGCCGAATTGATGACGAACAGATTCTGCATGCCGATCGGCGCGATGTACGCCAATCCGACCGTGAGTCCCTGCAGATAGAATCCCATGATTGCGTTCCGTTCCTTCTCGCTTCATCTCGGTCGGTCAACCAAGTCATCTTTGGTTGGTTTGACACCAACCAACCAAAGACAGCCAAATATACATACGTTAACCGACTGTTTCCATTGCAATTACTGCAATCCTCGATAACCAAACGATTATTGTAGGAGTACAATACCAATCAGCAACCAGCCAAAATATAATGAGGGTACTCAACCAAAGAGCACGATGTGTTAAGGAAGGTGATGCGCATCAAGAACGACAATCCAAGCCCGTGAAAGATGCTTCGACTCCGGCCAACGGCCTCCGCTCAGCATGACAGGAGATCCCCGGCGCCACACGCCACTCACTTTCACCCTGAGCGAGCCCACGCCCCACCGTCATCCCAAGCAAGCCCACACCCCACCGTCATCCCAAGCAAACCCACACCCCACTGTCATCCCAAGCAAGCCCACACCCCACTGTCATCCTGAGCGAGCGCAGCGAGTCGAAGGATCTTCCACCCACACCCCGCACCACCCAACGAAAGGACCCGCACCATGTCACGACCGGCACCACTTGCCATCGATTGGAAGCCGGACCGCACGTCGGACACACCAATCACCGAGCAGATCGTGCAGTACATGTGCGCGCAGGTCTCGGGCGGCGCCTGGCCCATCGGGTCGCGGCTGCCATCGCAGCGCGCGATGGCCGAGGGGTTCGGCGTGAACCGGTCTACGGTCATCGCGGCCGTCAACGAACTGGCCGACTACGGTATTGTCGAGGGACTGCACGGTGCGGGCACGCGCATCGTCAGCAACACATGGTCGCTGATGCTGCCGGGCGCGCCCGACTGGGCGGACTACGTGTCGTCGGGGTTCTTCAAGGCGAACAACACCACCATCCAGGCCATAAACCGTCTGGAGTTCGACCCGTCCATGGCGCGTCTCGGCACCGGCGAGCTCGATCCGCGACTCTTCCCCCGCGACATGTGGCGTGCCGTACTGACGGAGGCGGCCGACGAAATCACATCGATGGGATATCCCGAGCCGGAGGGCATTCCCGAACTGCGCGAGGCCATCGCCGAACACATGCGCGAATCCGGCATCGAGACCGGCCCGGAGCAAATCCTCGTGACGTCGGGCGCCCTGCAGGCATTGCAGATCATCTCGGTGAGTCTGCTGAGCTCGGGATCGACCGTGTTCGCCGAGGCGCCGAGCTATATCAAATCCCTGCAGGTGTTCCAGTCGGCGGGCATGCATCTCGCCGGCGTACCCATGGATGCGGACGGCATCGATGTCACGGCGCTGTCGAATATCCTCTCCGGCGGTGCGGCATCCGCGGCCGCGGCCTTGGATGGCGGACCGAAGACGACGCCGCTTCTCTCCTCTGCGACGTCGCGTCGCAACAGCCGCAACGGCCGTGGTTCGGTGCTGTATACGATTCCGACGAACCATAATCCCGCGGGCATCATCATGAGCGCGGCACGACGCCGTGAGCTGCTGGAATGCTGTGTGGCCAACCGTCTGCCGATCATCGAGGACGGCGCGTACCAGGACCTCGTCTTCGACGACGACGTTCCCGCGTCCGGCTTCCCCGTTCCTTCCGCGCCGCCGACTCCGCTCAAATCAATGGACGAGACCGGCATGGTCATCTATCTCGGTAGCGCGTCCAAGGCGCTGGCGCCCGGCCTGCGCATCGGATGGATCGTGGCGCCCGAACCGATTGTGCACCGGCTGGCCGACGTGAAGATGCAGATGGACTATGGTGCGAGCCGGCTCTCGCAATGGGTGTTCGCACGGTTCCTCGCCACGGGCATGTACGGCCGGTTCCTCGGCGAACTGCGGTCGGAGCTGCGCCGGCGCCGTGACGCCGCGCTGATGACGCTCGACCGGCTGTTCGGCGACGTGGCGCATTGGAACCGGCCCGGCGGCGGATTCTACATCTGGCTGACGTTCGACGAACCGATGCCGATGGGCCGGCTGTTCGCCAAGGCCGTCGAGGCGGGCGTATTGCTCAACCCCGGTGATATCTATGATTTCGAGGGCGATAATTCGCTGCGTCTCAGCTACGCATACACCACGCCGGCCGAGTTCGCCGACGCCGCCGAACGATTGGCCGGAGTGGTGCGCGAGTTGGGCTGAAACGACAACGAACCGGCGAGCCGCAATGGTTCGCCGGTTCGATCTGGCTGTCGGCCGATTCAGGCAACCCGGCTCAGCCGAGCTTGGCAAGCTCCTCTTCAGTGAGTTCGAGGTCGCCGGCCTTGAGCGAGTCGAGGATGGTCTCCGGGCGGTGCGCGCCGGGGATCACGAACATGTGGTCGCCCTTGGCGAGCTCCCAGGCGAGCACGACCTGCTGATAGCTCACGCCATGCGCGGCCGCGACCTCGCGGAACGGGTCGAACTTCGATTCGTCGTACGGATGACGGTAGCCGCCGAGCGGGCTCCAGCAGACGAACGCAAGGCCCAGCTTGGCGCAGTAGTCGAGCGTGTCCTGCGTGTCGAGATAGATCGGCGAGTACTGGTTCTGCACGGCGATGAGCTTGTCGCCGAGGATCGAACGTGCGATGTCGATCTGCTCGATGCTTGCGTTGGAGACGCCGGCGTACTTGGCCACGCCTTCGTCCACGAGCTGCTTCAACGCTTCGATGGATTCGTTGTACGGCACCTCGGGGTCGTGACGGTGCAGGTACAGCAGGTCGATGGCGTCGACGCCAAGCGCCTGCGCCGACTGCTTGCCGTAGGCGAGCAGATGTTCGGGCTTGCCGTCGCGCGGCCACAGCGGCTCACCGTTCGGTCCCCATTCGCGACGCAGACCGATCTTCGTGGCCACCGTCACCTCGTCGCGCGGGCCGTTCCAGGTCTCAAGGGCCTCGCGGGTGAGCTTCTCGCCGGTCTGTTCCTCCTCGCCCGGCGTGTAGTACGCCCATGCGGTGTCGATGTGGCGGCAGCCGGCGTCGAGCGAGGCGTGCAGCGTCTCGATGCCGACGTCGTGTCCGCGGTTGTTCTCGATGGTCAGCGGCATCTCGCCGTGGCCGATGGCCGTCGTGTCGAACGGGCCGAGATTGCGATGCATCACCATGTGCAGCTCCTTAGATTCGGAAAGATCACCGGACGAACGGACGTCCGCCCTCTCAGTCTAGTGTGAGGGGAACCGCACACGGCCGCGACACCCGACGCCCGTCTACAGCCACAGGGTGCGGGCCACAGACCACGACGCCCACCTACGCACAGGCCATGAGCCATGGTGTCGTCTCCATGAAGAACACCTGTCGGCCCATCGCCAGTGGGTCCGGACAATCACATTCGTGGGTCTGGACAATCACAACCCGGAATCGCAACCCGGATTTGTGGGTCCCGACGTTCACATTAGTGGGTCCCTACGTTCACGTTCGTGGGTCCAGACGACCACGAGGCGGATTTGTGGGTCCGCCCTGTTCAATAACCGTGGGCCAAACCGTTCATAAACGGGTTTGTGGGTCTACCGCATACACGAGGACGCCGAAAACACCGTCCTCATGAACGGATAGACCCACTTTCGTTTTTCCGCGACCGGACGGACCCACAAAACCAACTCCGACGATCGTATGGACCCACAAAACCAACGCGGCAGACCCACAAAGCCAATAACGCCATGCCATATACCCGGCACTATCCTGACGCAATGCCATATACCTGGCGCCATGCCATACACCTGACGCCAACCTGACGCCAACCTGACGCCAACCTGACGCCAACCTGACGCCATGCCATATACCCGACGCCATGTGATGCGCCGTCTACATGAAGAACGCCTGCCGGCTGCGGTAATGCTGCTGGAAGTCCTCGAGGGCGCTGCGCTGATGCGCACGCATTGCCTCGACCGCGGCGTCCACGTCGCCGTCAAGGATGGCGTTGAGAATCACCAGATGCTCCCTGCACGCGTCGCGCACGCGTTCGGCGCGGATCGACGCCATGACCGACCGTACGCGCTGGTTCTGCGTCATCAGCATCTTCATGATGTCGACGAGGCAGGAGTTGCCGGTCCGCTCCGCGAAATACATATGGAGTTCGAAATCGAAGTCCTGACTGACCTCCTCGGTGGTGTCGTCGGATTCGATCTTGGCGACCACATAGTCGCGGTATTTGACCACCGACGTCCTGTCGAGGTTCGGAAACGCCTTGCGCAGCATTTCCGGTTCGATCATCAGTCTGGCTTCAAGCATGTCGAAGGCGTCTTTGACGGACAACTGGCTGACGATCACGCCCTTGCGTGGCATAAGCTGCAGCAGCTTCTCCTCCGCGAGCCGGTTGACGGCCTCGCGGACGGGGGTACGACTGATGCCCAGTGCCTGAGCGACCTCCTGCTCGTCGAGATAATCACCGGGTTTCAGTTCGCACGCTATGATCCGCTGACGCAGATAATCGTAGGCGATATCCTTCTTGCTCCGTGTCATAGTTACGCATAATACCTGTGGTAAAGAGGCCGAAAAACCGATAGTTCCAACTTTTTCCCGATAATGTTATGCGTTCGCCGAACGTGTAACGTTATTCCTGCGGTTGAACGGCGGGTTCATCGTCATCGATGACGCCGAATACGAGGAAATGGGGAGAAAACGATTGCCTATGGCATCGGTCTTCGATTTCGGCCATGGGTCGGGGCCGATGCCTTCGGACGACGTGCCGCAGGCGAGGATGCCCCCCCCCCACGACGTGCCGGGAATAATGATTGCGCCCGGTCTCGGGGGCGTTCCCCGAAGCCGGGCGCAATCGGCGTCATCGAGGTTCCGTTGGCCGCTGGCAGCGCGGGCGGTCAGGCCTCCGGCGGATCGTCCGCTTCGGCCGCGGGAACCGGTTGATGAACAGTTGTCGGATGGCGACCGCCCTGCGGAGGCCGCCATCGGATGCGATCACATTGCGGTAATCGCACTGTGGCAGATCACACTGTGGCAATCGCACTGTGGCAGATCACATCGCGTCCTCTCGGACGGTCAGGTCGCGTCCGGAGACCTCGGGCATGACCACCGCGGCGATGAGGGTGCAGATGGTGTAGAAGGCCATGAGCACGGCGAGGGCGATCCAGGAGTTGAACACGGCGACCAAGGCGGCGGCGACCAGCGGGCCGAAGCCTCCGGTGATGAGGTTCGGGATCTCCTTGGCGAGGGCGAGCTGCTCGTAGCGGTGGGCGGAGCCGAAGCATTCCGCCATGGTGATGTTCTCCAGCGAGAAGAAGGAGAGCACGGTGACGTTGTGCATCACGATGTAGCCGATGAAGAACAGCAGCGTCGGGTTGGAGAAGTGCGGGACCATGCCGGTGGCGGTCTGCTCGAGCGTGGTGTCGGTGCCGAGGTTGTTGACCATGAGCAGGAAGCACGGCACGATGAGGATCAGACCGATGATGGTGACGACCTTGTACATGTGCTCGCGGCCGAACCTGTCGCCGAGCCAGCCGATGAACGGTACGGTCAGGAAGCCGACGAGCGACGAGTACACGACCACGTTCGAGGCGACGGACTTGGAGACGAGCAGGTTGGCGGTGAGGAAGGTGATGAGGTAGGTCTGCACCATGCCGGAGTTGCCGCACTGGCCGAAGCGCAGCACGCAGGCGACCAGGAACGCCTTGAGGGAGCGCGGGGTCTTGGCGATCTCGGCGGCGGCCTTCTTCTCGGCCTCCTTGCGGGCCTTCTCGGCGTCCTTGTCGAGCGGCTTGTCGTAGCCGGCGATGGTCTCCTCGACGGAGGTCTCGTAGACCGGGGTCTCCTTGAGGTGGATTCGGATGAACACGGCCACGGCCATCACGATGACGGAGCCGAGGAACGGGATGCGCCAGCCCCAGTTGACGACCGCGTCGTTGCCGAGCCAGCCGAGCAGGATGGCCCAGATCAGGCCGGCGAACAGGGTGCCGGAGTTGGTGCCGAGTGCGGTGAAGGCGGAGACGATGCCGCGGTGCTTCTTCGGTGCGTATTCGGCGAGGAGCACCGAGGAGCCGGCGATCTCGGCGCCGGCGCCGAAGCCCTGGGCCAGACGCAGCAGCACGAGCAGGGCCGGGGCGAGCAGACCCACCTGGTCATACGTAGGTAGTGCGCCGATCAGCGTGGTGGCGCAGCCCATGATGGCGATGGTGATGAACAGCACCTTGGTGCGGCCGATGCGGTCGCCGAGGCGACCGAAGTACCATGCGCCGATCGGGCGGGCCACGTAGCCCACGCCGTAGACGGCCATGGCCGACATGATGGCGATGGCCTGCGAACCGTGCCCGAAGAAGATGTCCTTGAACACAAGGGCCGCTGCCAGCGAGTAGAGCTGGAAGTCCATGAACTCGAGTGCGGTGCCCAGCCAGCCGGAGACGGCGGCCTTGATGAGATCGGCGGTGGTGCGCTGGGCCAGCGTCGGCTCGGCACCTTTCGCCTCGGTGGTGGTGACGGTGGAGTCAGACATTTTCGTCTCTCTTTCATACTGCATGCGACGATGGCGGACATCGTCGCCGCGGGCAACGTCGTCCGCGGAAAATCTGGACAATATCACAATCGGCAATCGTGACGATGATTGCCGTCCCGGCGATATCGGCGGGGAGCAGAACGCGGATGGCCATGCCGGAATAAGGGGAAGGGCGGACCGGGGGCGGGAAATCCCTAGGACGGAAGACAACATCCCGCCCCGGAGCATGGCCATGGGCGTTCATCGATCGGCGGCGGCGCGGAATACGTCCGCCGCCGAAATCCTATGCGGCGATTCGACGAACGTCAGTCGCCGAAGGTCAGGACGAGCTTCTTGACCTCCTCGGGATGCTCATCGAGGAGCTTGAAGGCCTGTTCGGCGTCGTTGAAGTCGAAGACGTGCGTGACCATGCCGTCGTCACCCAGCGTGCCGGCCTCCATCATGCGGATGATCGGGTCGAACTGGAACGCCTGCAGACGCGTGCCCACCACGGTGAGCTGCTTGGCCATGATCGGCTTCTGCGGAATCGGCACGGGTTCGGGGCTCATGCCGAGCACCACGATGGTGCCGGCCACCGAAGCCAGGTCGAAGCAGGCCTGGAAGGTCTGCGGCAGGCAGGCGGCGTCGAGCACGACGTTCGCCATCTCGCCGTGCGTCCACTCGGCGACGGCCTCCTTGAGGTCCTGGGTCCTGGTGTTGACGACCACGTCGGCGCCGTTGGCCTTGGCGAACTCGAGCTTCTCGTCGACGATGTCGGAGACCATCACGGTCGCGCCCTTGGCCTTGGCCACGCGCAGGATGGCGATGCCGATCGGGCCGGCGCCCTGCACCAGCACGCGGTCACCGGCGCGCACGTCGCCGCGGGTGGTGGAGTTGCCGGCGATGGTGTACGGCTCGGCGAGCACGGCCGTGGTCCACGGGATGTCCTTGCGGATCTTGTGGGCCTGGATGTTCTTGATGACGAGGTATTCCTGTTCGCCGCCGTCCACGTGGACGCCGTTGACCTTGAGGTCCTCGCTCACGTTCGGCATGCCGCGACGCACCGCATAGCTCTTGCCGCTGTAGGTGATCGGCTCGATGACGATGTGATCGCCCGGCTCGAGGTCGTCGACGCCGGCGCCGACCTCCTCGACCTCGCCCACCATCTCGTGGCCCATCACGCGGGGGTAGGTGACGAACGGGTTCTCGCCATGGAGAATATGCACATCGGAGCCGCATACGCCCACGGCCTTGATCTTGACGAGCACGTCGTCGCGTTCCTCGATCTGCGGCTTGGCCACCTCTTCGATGCTGAGCTCGTGGGGTCCCTTGACTACAATGGCCTTCATTGGTCGTCCTTTCCTTGGTGCGGCGCTGCCCTCGTGACGTCGGTCTGTCGACCGTCGTCGGCTGGCATCGGGTTCATCGCTGAACACGTCGCTGTTTCCTCTTCGTCGTCGAGGAGTCCGGGTTGTGGTGCTGTCGGCGGCCGAACGCAACCCGATGTCGTTCGACGCCCCGCGAATCCGATTCGATGTGCTTCCTTGGTCGTACTGGTCGTACAACCGTTGGAATCATAAGGAATCCTCTTCGTTATCCCTTGATTATTATTTAGTTATAATTGATTTATAACAAGATAATAACATAAAAAATCCCTTCGTCAACCAGACCGGAAAACGATGCATCAAAAAAGGTTTTCGCAATAATGGATGGTTCCGCGGTCACATTGCGACAGCTTGCGACACGCTGTCCCAACCCTCACGGATGGCTCGGATTTCGATTACCTGTGGTTTTCCCCTGGCTCCATCGAAGACGCCCGACTCCGCGGTTTTGCCCATCGGCCGTATCCGGCGATTGTTATCGCTTCCCACGACTGCTCCCCCGATGCCCCGGATGCCTCTCGGAGCATGTTCTCGCGCAAATCCACCACAACCGACTTTCGCGGATTCACCCGCCAGCTCCCCCATTCGTCCCGATAATTGGTCACAAAACAGAAATTTGGTCGATTCATATCGTGAGGACATCACAATCCTCATCCTTATGATGAATCGACCAAATTCCCGATATTTATTGTTGGCTCAGCCCTTGTATAGGTATTTCTCGGCGGTTTCGAGGGTCATCTCGGTGCCGTTGCCGGGCGCGGTCGGGGCCACGTAGTTGCCGTTCCTAATCTCGGTGGGGTGGACGAAGTGCTCGTGCTGGTTGTCGACGTACTCGATCATGCGGCCCTCGGTCGTGCCGGAGACGGCCACGTAGTCGAACATCGCGAAATGGCACACCGCCTCGCACAGGCCCACGCCGCCGGCGTGCGGGCACACCGGCTTGTTGAACTTCCTGGCGAGCAGGTACTCCAGCACGATCTCCTGCGGACCGGCCACACGCGTGGCGTCGACCTGCATGATGCCGAACGCGTTCGCCTGCAGATACTGCTTGAACATGATCCGGCTCTGCATCTGCTCGCCGGTCGCGACCGGAATCGGGTTGATCGCCCGCGCGATCGTCGCGTGGCCGATCACGTCGTCCGGGCTCGTGGGCTCCTCCACCCACGCCAGATCGAACTCGTGGAACCGGTTGATCCACTCGATCGCCTCGGGCACATCCCACACCTGGTTCGCGTCCACCGCCAGTCGCACGTCCGGGCCGATCGCCTCGCGCGCCAGGGCCAGGCGGCGCAGGTCGTCGTCCACGTCCTGCCCGACCTTGAGC
Source organism: Bifidobacterium pluvialisilvae (assembly GCF_019331695.1). GTDB lineage: Bacteria > Actinomycetota > Actinomycetes > Actinomycetales > Bifidobacteriaceae > Galliscardovia > Galliscardovia pluvialisilvae. The sequence goes on along the minus strand of NZ_JAHBBI010000012.1, from coordinate 52,116 downwards.
TTGATCTGCCTGAACCCCTTGACCCGGGACTCCTCCCTGGCAAGGGCGACCATCTTCTCGTCGGAGTAACCGAGCCAGCCGGCAGCGGTGGAATAACCAGGATAGCCGGTCTCAAGCAGGTGCCGGATGCGAGCCTCCTTGCCCTTCCGCCCGGCCCTGAGGATCTCGACGGCCTCCTCCGGGCGCAGCGCGTCCGACAGATAGCGGAAGTCGAGCGTGGAGACCAGCTCCTCCGGCTCCATCTCCGCCAGCAGCCGCCACAGCGGCTTGCCCGCACGCCTGGCCTTGACGTCCCACAGGGCCGAGAGCACCGCGCCGATGGCCATGTGCTCCACGCCCTTCTCCGGGCCGAGCCAACGCAGCTGCGAATCATGGACGAACAGGTCCCACGCCTTCTTCATGTCGTCCAGCAGCGGCTCGACCTCCATGCCGACCAGACGCCCGCCCATCGACTCGATGGCCCTGCACACCACGTCGTTGCCGCGGCCGATCGTGAACACGAAGCCCACGCCCTTGATCCCGTCGTCCGCATCCGTGTGCACCTCCACATACGCCGACGAATAATCCGGATCCGGATTCATCGCATCCGAACCCGACAACGTACTCGACGTCGGAAAACGAAAATCAAACACCCTCACCGCAGTAAAACGACTCATAACAGGCTCCTTTGCCTTTGTATGTTCATGGAGCCGGATGCGTGAGCATGCCTATGGCTCCGTATTACAGACTGAAATATTCGTGATTGAAGTCCCCAAGCCGATCGTAGCTTTCGCGGGAACGCCGCAGGTGCGTTCGCAACGCTTCTACGGCCCCGTCAAGGTCATCATCGATGGCCTTATCGAGTATCGCCACATGTTCGTGGCATGATTCGAGCACTCGTTCGCTACTCAGGGATGAAGTGATGGCACGCATGCGCTGGTTCTGCGTCATGAGACGACGCATGGTGTCATTCAGATAGTCGTTATCCCCCGCGCCGGTGAGATACAGGTGCAACGTGGTGTCGAAATCCTCGACGGACTGCTCCACCCGTGCATCCCCGGTCACGATCTTCGACTGTTCATGATCACGGAATTCGGCCAGCCGTCCGGCATTCAGCAAGTGGAATCCCTTGCGCAGCAGGAACGGTTCAATCAGGTACCTGGCCTCCATCATGTCATTGATGCTTTTCAGAGAGATACGACTGACCAGTATGCCCCGGCGCGGCAGCACCTGCACCAGACCTTCTTCCACAAGACGTCGCGTCGCCTCCCGAATCGGAGTGCGGCTTACGCCGTTCTCACGGGCCAACGTCTGCTCATCCAGCAGGTCGCCGGGACGATATTGCCCCATGACAATCCGTTCGCGGATGAACTCGTATGCCGTGTCCCTCTTGCTTTGCGTCATAGTAGCACTATAGGTTACGCGTACTCCTTTCTTCATGAATGGCTCCGGCACCAAGAAAACGTCTGCGCCACCCATTCTGGGAATCGATGAGTGGCGCCGACGCCGTGCGGGAAGACTGCCATCGTTCCCGCGGGCATCGGCACCGTAACCGGACAGGCGGAAGGGGAGACCTGTCCGGCCGGGATGAGATGCATCGGAATCATGTGGCCCGGCGTCCACCGGACCATACGTCTACAGTGCGTAGAAGTTGGTCTTGAAACCCTTGACACCGGCATCAACGATGAACACATTGCCGGCGCCCGGCCCCTCGGCCAGCTCCTCGTCGGAGAGTCCATGCGACGCCGTGGTCACAATCATCTTGGAGTAGTCCTTGCCGGCGAACACCGGGCAGGTCACGCGCTTGGCGGGGAACATAATCTCACGCATCTTCTCTCCGGTTTCGCCATTCCACTGGGAGACCTTGAATCCTCCCCAGTTGGCAATCCACAGGTTGCCGTCGGCATCGACGGTCATACCGTCCGGATTGGCGTTCTGGTCCTTGAAGTCGATGAGGACCCGCTTGTTGGACAGCGCACCGGTCTCAAGATCGAAATCGAACTTGTAGACCGTGTATTTGCCGGAGTCGATGTAGAAGAGGTGCTTGTTGTCGGGGCTCCACCCGAGTCCGTTGGAGACGTTCACACCGGAGAGCATCGGAGTGAACTCACCGTTCTCCACACGGTAGAAGGAGGCATCGAACCGCTCCTCGAACCAGGAGGCGGTACCGGCCCAGATGCGGCCCTTGGCATCGCACTTGCCATCATTGAAGCGGTACGTCAGCGGATCATGGCCCACGGGACCTCCGACGAATTCCAGCGTCGCGTCGCTGTAGTCATACAGATAGGCGCCGTCCTGCAGTCCGACAAGCACGACTCCCTTCTTTTCCGTGGGGACGATGTATCCGACGTACTTGGGGAGGGTCCTCTTTTCGACTTCGCCGGTCGCGAAGTCGTACCGGAAGATCTCCTTTTCGAAGATGTTCACCCAGTAGAGCAAATCGTTGACGTCGTCGTAGGACGGTCCCTCACCGAGTCGGTTGTGGCATTCCACCAGCGTCTGTACTTCAGTCATGATTGTGGCCTTTCGATTGGTTGTTGATATTTGGTTGGTTGTCCGACAGTTATGGATTGATGTTCGAGGGCGGTACCGGCCGATTGAAGAGGAACCGGCCGTTGCCGCATGATCAGCCCTGGAGCTGGCGCTCCTTGAGCTTGCGACCGGCGGTCTCCTTGGCCATGAGCAGCGGGATGAATACCAGCAGGCAGGAGATGGCGAGGATGACGTAGCTGGTGGAGTAGCCCCACTGGTCGATGACCCAGCCGATGACCGGGGAGACCAGAGTTCCGGAGAGGCCGTAGCCGATGCCGACGAGGAAGCCGAGCGAGGAGGCCGCCTCCTTCGGGGCGGAGTCGACGGTCAGGGAGTTGATAACGGCGAACGGCGCATTGCGGAAGAGTCCCCAGACGATGAGCATGGCCCAAGCGGTCGGCACGCTGTTGATGAAGGTGAGGCAGAACACAGTGGCGGCGAAGCCCACAGTGACGATACCGAGGGCGGGACGACGACCGATGTGGTCGGAGACCGTGCCCCACAGAATCAGACCGAACCATCCGGTGATACCGGAGGCGCCGGAGATCAGCGCGGCCTGTGCCAGACCGATGCCGAGATGGTCCATGAGATACAGGGTGAGGAAGGTGGCGACGCCCATCTCCGTCCACAGGAACAGGAAGTCCATGGTGATGGCCAGACGGATGTTGCGGTTCTTCAACGAGTTGACGGCATTCATGAACGACTGCTTGACGCCAAGCTTGTTCTCCACGTCTTCCTTGGAGTACGGCTGGGTCATGTTGTGTTCGTCGATCCATCCGCGGACCTTCATTTCGTTCTTCTTGCTGCCTACGAGCCACTGGGCGAGAATCAGCAGGATGCCGATGGCGGGAATCCACAGGAAGGCGTCACGCCAGCCGCCATAGAGCAGCACAACCGACAGCAGCGCCGGTCCGATGAACTGGCCCAGCGGCATGCCGGTGTGGTTCACGCCGAGCGCGAATCCTCGGTTCTCCTTCTGCCAGAAGTCGCTGACCAACGCAACGTTCGCCGGCTCCATGGCACCGGTACCAAGGCCCATGACCACTCGCCACAGCTGAAGGTTGAACACGCCCTTGGTGAAGAACGTGGCCAGACCGGAGATGATGGCGAGGAAGCAGCTTCCCCACCAAGCCCATGTACGCTTGTAGCCACGGCCGATGCTGTCGGCGACGACGCCGATGATCGCGGCGCCGAGCAAGGTGCCGATGAAGTTCAGCGAGCTGATGAAGCCACCCTGCGTGGAGTTCATGCCGAACTCCTTCATGATGGCCGGCAGTACGGTGGGCAGAATCTGACGGTCGATGGAAATCAGCAGCATGGAGCTGGTACCGATCGCCAGCATGCCCCAGGAGACCGGGTGTGCCTTGGGAAGCCAGGATCTTTTGGCTTGCACGTCTTGGCTATTGCTCATATTCGTTCCTTTTTTCTCTGCATCATTGGGGAGACACCCGCTCCGGTGGCAAGGCGTGCTAGCGCCTTGCCACACACCGGAACAGGGAATGTTTCATGTGGAACGCAGGGAGGGAAACCCCTTATCCTGCCGTGACACCGCCACAACGTCGAGGGGCGTCACAAATCGGTCATGATATGGCTCAGTCCTCGAAAGTGAGCACGAGCTTCTTGACCTGTTCGGGATGCTCATGCATCAGATCGATGCCCTCCTGCACCTTCTCGAACGGAATCACGTGGGTGACCAGCCCATCGTCGCCGATTACACCGGCCTCCAGCAGACGGATGATCGGATCGAACTGGAACGCCTGGAGGCGGGATCCTACCACGGTGAGCTGCTTCGCCATGAACGGCTTCTGGGCAATGGGCACCGGGGTTTCGTTCATGCCGAGCACGACGATCGTGCCGGCCACCGACACCAGATCGAAACTTTTCTGGAAGGTCTGCGGCAGACATGCCGCATCGATGACGATATTCGCCATCTCCCCACCGGTCCAGTCGGAGACGGCCTGCACAAGGTCGTCCTTCGTGGGGTTGACGACCACGTCGGCGCCATTGGCCTTGGCGAACTCGAGCTTGTCATCGACCACGTCGGAGACCATGACCGTCGCGCCCTTGACCTTGCATATGCGGGTCAACGCGATACCAATCGGTCCGGCACCGTGGATGAACACACGGTCGGCGGCACCGACCTGTCCGCGGGTGGACGACTGCCCGGCAATGGTGTACGGTTCGGCGAGCACGGCCGTGGTCCACGGGATGTCCTTGCGGATCTTGTGGGCCTGGATGTTCTTAATGACGAGATACTCCTGCTGCCCACCGTCCACATGAACGCCGTTGACCTTGAGGTCCTCGCTCACGTTCGGCATGCCGCGACGCACCGCATAGCTCTTACCGCTGTAGGTAATCGGCTCGATGACGATGTGGTCGCCCGGCTCGAGATCATGGACGTCCTCACCGAACTCCACCACCTCACCGACCATCTCATGCCCCATGACCCTGGGGAATTTCGCGAACGGATTCTCGCCCGCGAGCATATGGATGTCGGAACCACATACGCCGACGGCGCGAATCTTGACAAGAACATCATCAGCCGCCGTGATTTTCGGCATCGGACGTTCTTCGATCCTCAAATCGTTGGGACCATAGACTACTGCTGCTTTCATTGATTGCTTTCCTTACGCTTGACTTGTCTGGTTATCCAATCGGGCCCACTTCCGGACCCCATGGGCACGGTCATCCAAGGCAGGCGGAGGAAAGCTGGTAATCAGGCATGTTGCGCCTGATCTCGGCTTCGCTGTCGATCATGCGCACTCCTTTCACTTCTTCGTTGAAGCCACACGCGTAATGCATGCATATGGAAATTGACTATTGACTGTTATGGTGATGCGCGAAAACCTTCGACGTAAGCCCCCCCCCCCGAACAACTTCGTTCGGAAGGCATCGCCGACGGCGTTTCCGTGTTATACGTACAGCCCGTATATTCGATGCGTTTTTTGAATACATCTTGTATACAAGTTGTGTAATTACGATATCATGGAGAGTGCACGACGCAAAGCGCACGTCACATCGAAATCGACAATGCCACTGTTTTCAACGACGACAACGGCGTGTCGGCCCCATCGAAGCCGATGGAACCAGCGATTCCGACGACGGCCCACCACCGGCGACGTCCATACGCCGCCATTAAGGAGCACATCATGACCGCACAATCCACCAGACGATTCACAGGGATATATTGCCCCTCCATCACCATCACCGACGATGACGGTGACCTCGAACTCGAACTCTGGGGACGCCATCTCGACCATCTGGTCGAGGCCGGCATCGACGGTGTACTGATCTTCGGCAGCATCGGTGAGTTCTTCGCCTTCCCTCTGGAGACAAAGAAACGCGCCGTCGAATTCGTGGTACGGCATGTAGCGGGACGCATAAGCGTCCTCGTCGGTATCGGGGATACAAACATCGACAACGTCGTCGACTTCGCAAAGTTCTGCGAGCACGCAGGTGTTGACGCACTGGTGGCGGTAAGCCCCTATTATTTCGGCCCCGACGATGCCGCTGCCGAACGGTATTTCGCCACGGTGTCCGAAGCCACCGACCTACCGGTCATCCTCTACAACTTCCCCGCCCGTACCGGCAATGACCTCAATCCGGAACTGGTGGCACGACTACGGCAACGACACCCGACCATCGTCGGCATCAAGGACACGGTCGACACCATCAGCCATACGCGTAAAGTCATCACCGCCGTCAGACCCGTCACCCATGATTTCTCGGTACTGTCCGGATACGACGAATACTATCTGGTCAACCGAGTCTCCGGCGGCGACGGAGTGCTGTGCGGCTTGACCAACGTGGAACCGGAGACGTTCGTCACCATGCACCGGGCGTACGAATCCGGAGACTATGCCACGGCCATCACCGCGGCCCAACGAATCAGCCGGCTCATGGCGATCTACGACCAGGCCGATTTGTTCATCTCCGCCATCAAAGGCGCGGTCAAGGCCAAAGGCCTGCCGATTTCCACCCTTGTCAGAGAACCGGCCGTGCAACTCACTGACGAACAGTTTAAGACAATCCATCAACTGTGCCAGCAGGATGACTGACCACCAATTGCCGAATCGATAGATCGTCGAATCAACATAGTGACGGAATTCGCAACAATCAGACATCACCGATGGACCATGACGCAGTGTTGGTGGAATGTGTTGTGGTCCATGGGAATCAGCTGGATTCCGATGGACTACGACGCATATCGGGCGTTTTGTCACGCCGTCCATCGCACCATCACGGCCTGAAATCCAGAACCGTTGCAATCATGCGGTTTCTCGATGACCGATATCCTCCAGCCGATGGATTGCGCCACATTTTCAACAAAATTCGCCATAATCCATGAAAAACAGGCCAAAATTGATGGACCACGACGCAAAACCGAGCATATGCAGCATGCTCCATCATCGACCAAGCCAAAGGAAAGATTAGTGGGTCCAGCCTGCCGCAATCGCAGACCAACCAGCCATGTCATAGGTCAAATCGGCCGCAATCGCAGGCCAAGCCGACCGCAATCGTCAATCCGACCAACCACAAGACGGATTAGCAGGCTCAGCCAATCACAAACGAGGAGGATTGTGGGTCCCGGCCAACTATACAGCAGATTAGTGGGTCCAGACCATTCACGAAGAGTGGGCCAAACCGTTCATAAACGGGTTTGTGGGTCTACCGTATACACGAGGACGCCGAAAACACTGTCCTCGTGTATGCGGTAGACCCACTTTCATTTTTTGGCAAACGGATAGACCCACAAACCCCGAAACCTACGGACGGATAGACCCACTTTCCATGTTTTCAGGAGTGGATAGACCCACAAACCGAACCCGGCGGGCGGGCAGACCCACAAACCCCGGACCCTACAAACGGACAGACCCACAAACCCCGAAACCGGCGAACGGATAGGCCCACTTTTCCACGCGGGAACAGATAGACCCACAAACCCAGTCCCGCGAGAGGTCAGACGGGGACCTTGACGACGACCTTGCGCACGTGCTCGCGATTGCCCGGCCGGGCGGAGCAGCGCGGCTTGTGCGCGTCCTCGGGAGCGACCACGACGAACGAGCCGGCCTCGAGCAGCAGGCCGCCGTCGATGGCCGGATCGTCGTACAACGACAGGTCGGTGTCGTCGTCACGCTCATGCAGCACAAGGCCGTCGCGCTTGCACAGGTAGACGCGTTCGCGCCCGGAGATGACGTAGTGGACGTCGAAGAAATGGTCGTGTGTCTCGAAACGCCCCTCGTCGGCCTCGCGCGTGTCGTACTCCTGCACGTAGGCCACGCTGTGCGAGCCTTCGATGGGGTATGTGCCCGGTTCGAGCGTTGCGAGGGCCGGATCGCGCAGCCAGGCGTAGACGGTCTTGAATTCGTCGTCGCGGTAGTCGTAGCGTTCCGCGGCGTCGATGCCAGCAGCGAACATGTGGATTCCTTTCGTTCGATATTCGATGGAGGAATTATCCTGACGGAATTACCCGATGCTCACCTTACTCGGGAACAACCCAAAGATGGAATCGGTTTCATGAACACTCACCTGCTGGCGATGTCCACGACGTCGAGGTTGCCGTCGGCGATCGAGCGCACCTGATCCCATATGGTCTCGTCCACGACGACACCCTCCCTGCGGCTGCGTTCGAGGTTGGCGAGCGCGTGCTCACCGGGGTATGCGACCGGACGGTCGGGGTTTTCGGGGCGGGCGTTGTGCACGGCGTCGATGCGACGGTCGAGCTTGGCCTGGTTCTCGTCGTGGCCGCCGAACAGGTCGGGGTCGAAGGCGATGAACACCTGGCTGCAGCCGCCGCAGCTGCCGTGTCCGCCCTGGTCGATGTCGGAGCCGGTCATGCCGTTCGACATCAGTGCGGCGGCAAGGTCCATGGCGATGGCCATGCTGCTGCCTTTCCAGTAGCCGGTGGGCAGGATGCGCATGCTTTCCTCGATTTTGCCCGGGTCGTCGGTAAGGTTGCCGTCGACGTCGAATCCGCCGGGGAACGGCAGCTTCTTGCCGGCGAGACGGTAGACGCCGAGCTTGCCGTACGCGTACTGGCTCATGGCCATGTCGACCACGACAGGCCCGTTCTCGCGCGGGATGGCCATGCAGAACGGGTTGTTGCCCACGCTTGGTTCGACGCTGCCCCACATCGGCATGCAGCTTTCGGTGTTAATCCAGTTCATGCCCACGTATCCGGCTTCGGCCATACGCCACGCGTAGGTGCCGCCGCGCATCCAGTGGGTCGTGTTGCGCAGGGTCACGCAGCCGATGCCGTGCTCCTTAGCGAGCTGCATGGCACGGTCGGTGCAGAACAGGGCGTTGAGCACGCCGACGCCGAGCTGGCCGTCGTAGTTCTCCACGGCGCCCACGGCCTTGACCAGCTGCGGTTCGCCGTCGAGGTTGATCCAGCCCTTGCGCACGTATTCCACGAAGCGCGGCACGCGGTTCAGGCCGTGGCTTTCGACGCCGGCGGCGCTGGATTCCGTGTGCACGGCGGCGCATGTCGCCGCCTTGTCCTCGTCCATGCCGATGGCGATGAACGCCTTGCGGATGGTTTCCTCGACCTGCTCGTAGGGGATTCGCTTGCTCATGGGGCTGCTCCTTGGCTTGGCGGCGTGGCCGCCGATGCGGTTATGGGACGTCGGTTACGACCATGCGCGGGGACGCCGTCGCCGGCCGTGGTCCCGCAGCCGCCCCGCATCGGGCCTTCGTCTGGCATCCGGCCCTGCGCGATGCTGCCACAGGCAGGGTCCTGACCGCTTCGCCACTGATGCGAACCGTTGAAACCACAAGGAATCGTCGTCGGCATCCCCTGGTTATTCCGTGGTTATAACTGATGTATTACCCGATAATAACACCAATGGTTGGTTTATCGATTCATCTGAACAGATGATGGGCGACGACGCGGGAATCGTGGGGCGCCAACAAAGCCATGCGACACTGCAGCGGCTTGCGATGAGGCGGGTACGAATGTCGGGAGAAAACGCGGGAATAGGAATAAGCAGGGGCCGTGACATCACAGGATGTCACGGCCCCTTGGATTATCGGTCGTCAGACGGAAATCGCGCGCGGAGGGAGTGCGGCGGCTCCCCTGTCGGCTCGCATTCTGCCTGCAAACGCCTCTGCCGTTTGCTTCACGGCAGAATCCTCAAAGAGAGGAGCCAGGAAACCGGAATCAGTCCTCGAATGCCGAGCCGTCAAGCGGAGACATTCCACACACAAGGTGTGCAACTCCCCTCAGTCGGCTCCGCCGACAGCTCCCCTCAAAGAGGGGAGCCAGAAAACCGGAATCAGTCCTCGAACGGATCGAAGTCACGACGGACGCGGCGGCGCGGGCGCTCGGAACGCTCCTCGCGGTCGGCGCGGTACTCGTCGTAGGAGTCGTCGACGGCGTAACGCGGGTTGCGGTCGTCGCGGCGGCCACCACGACGATCGTCACGGTAGTCGCGGTCACGACGGTCATCACGGTCACGACGTCCGCCACGGCGGCCGCCTCGGCGGTCGTCACGGTCACGACGGTCGTCACGGTAGTCGCGGTCATCGCGGTCGAAGTCACGGTCGGAACGACGATCGTCGTCATCGTAACGGTCGTTGTCGTAGCGGTCGTCATCGTAACGGCGACGACGCGGACGATCGTCGCGGTCACGACGGTCATCACGGTCACGACGGTCGTCACGACGGCCACGTCCGCGGAAGCCGCGGTCGTCACGGTCGCGGTCGCGTCCGCCACGGCGGTCGTCACGGTCGCCGCGGCCACGTCCGCCACGGTCGCCGCCGCGGGAGGCGCCGGACTCCTGGTCCTCGAAGCCGGGGATGGCCAGCGAGATCTTGCCGCGGTCGTCCACGCCCTGCACGACGACCTCGACGGTGTCGCCTTCCTTGAGCACGTCCTCGACGGCGTCGATGCGCTCGCCATTGGCGAGGTTGCGGATCTGGCTGATGTGCAGCAGACCGTCGGTGCCCGGCGTGAGGTTGACGAACGCGCCGAACGACGTGGTCTTGACGACCTTGCCGTTGTACTGCTCGCCGGCCTCCGGCACATGCGGGTTGGCGATCTGGTCGATGATGGCCTTGGCCTTCTCGGCGCCTTCGCCGCCCTCGGAGGAGATGAACACGGTGCCGTCGTCCTCGATGGCGATCTCGGCGCCGGTGTCCTCCTGGATCTGGTTGATCATCTTGCCCTTCGGGCCGATGACCTCGCCGATCTTGTCGACCGGGACGGTGGTGGTGATGATGCGCGGGGCGTACTCGCTCATCTCGGCCGGGCCGTCGATGCACTCGTTGATGAGGTCGAGGATCGTGGCGCGGGCCTCGTGGGCCTGCTGCAGGGCGGCGGCCAGGATGTCGGCGGGGATGCCGTCGAGCTTGGTGTCGAGCTGCAGGGCGGTGATGAACTCGCTGGTGCCGGCCACCTTGAAGTCCATGTCGCCGAACGCGTCCTCGGCGCCCAGGATGTCGGTGAGGGTCTTGTAGACGTGCTGGCCGTCCACATCGCCGGAGACGAGACCCATGGCGATGCCCGCGACCGGGGCCTTCAGCGGCACGCCGGCGGCGAGCAGCGACAGGGTGGAGGCGCACACGGAGCCCATGGAGGTGGAGCCGTTGGAGCCGATGGCCTCGGAGACCTGGCGGATGGCGTAGGGGAACTCCTCGCGGCTCGGCAGCACCGGCACGATGGCCTTCTCGGCGAGGGCGCCGTGGCCGATCTCGCGGCGCTTCGGGGAGCCGACGCGGCCGGTCTCGCCGGTGGAGTACGGCGGCATCTCGTAGTTGTGCATGTAACGCTTGGTGTTCGGGCCGGACAGCGCGTCGATCTGCTGCTCCATCTTGAGCATGTTCAGCGTGGTGACGCCCAGGATCTGGGTCTCGCCGCGCTGGAACAGGGCGGAGCCGTGCACGCGCGGCACGATGTCGACCTCGGCGGAGAGGGTGCGGATGTCGCGCAGGCCGCGGCCGTCGATGCGGTAGTCCTGCGTGAGGATGCGGCGGCGCACGATCTGGCGCTGCAGCTCCTTGAACGCGTTGCCGATCTCCTTCTCCTTCTCGGCGTCGTCCATGTCGGTGAACTCGCCGGCGAGGGTGTCCTTCACCTGCTGCTTGATCTCGGCGATGCGGTCCTGGCGCGGCAGCTTCTCCGCGATGGACAGGGCCTCGTCGAGCTGGCCGTGGGCGATCTCGTCGATGCGGTTGTACAGGTCGTCGGTGTACTCCGGGAACAGCTGGAACTCGCGGGTCTCCTTGGCGGCCTTGGCCTTGAGCTCGTTCTGGGCCTCGCAAATGACCTTGATGAACGGCTTGGCGGCCTCGAGGCCACCGGCCACGACGGTCTCGTCGGGCTTGGTCTGGCCATCCTCGTAGATGAGCTTCCAGGCGTTCTTGCCGGCACCGGCCTCGATCATGGCGATGGCGACGTCGCCGTTCTCGATCACGCGGCCGGCGACCACGATCTCGAACACGGCGCGCTCGCGCTCGCTCCAGCGCGGGAAGGCGACCCACTGTCCGTCGATGAGCGCCAGACGCACGCCGGAGACCGGGCCTTCGAACGGCAGGCCGGAAATCAGCGTGGAGGCGGAGGCGGCGTTCAGCGCGATGACGTCGTAGGCGTCATCAGGGTTGATGGAAAGAATGGTCTCGACGACCTGCACCTCGTTGCGCAGCGTGTGCGGGAACAGCGGACGCAGCGGGCGGTCGATGATGCGGCAGGCCAGGATGGCCTCGGAGCTCGGACGGCCCTCGCGGCGGAAGAAGGATCCGGGGATCTTGCCCGCGGCGTACATCTTCTCCTCGACGTCGACGGTCAGCGGGAAGAAGTCGTAGTTCTCCTTCGGGCTGGAGCCGGCGGTGGTGGTGCTCAGCACCATGGAATCATCATCAAGATAGGCGGCTACTGCCCCATCCGCCTGCTGGGCGAGACGACCCGTCTCGAAGCGCAGCGTACGCTTGCCGAATGAACCATTGTCGATAACGGCCTCAACGGCCTTGATCTCGGGACCCTCCAAGGGTTCCTCCTTTTGTTGTTCCTGTTATCTGTCTATTCAGCCTCTTCATTTTCCCGGCCGTCCCGCTGGGGGACGCCGGGGGAAGAACGGTACTCCGTCCTCCCTGCGCATGGTCCCATGAACGTGGGCCACACGTCTTTCGCACATCGGATTCATGGCCGGACGCGGCGTACCTGACCGCGCACGTCCTCTTACATCATTCCCCGGATTCCTTCACCGGCCATGGATCCCGTGATCCTTCCCGACATGCAAAAGCGCCCGAGCAGGTTATGCCCGGGCGGAAGAATTCAATTATCGGCGCAGACCGAGGCGTTCGATCAGGGAACGGTAACGTTCGATGTCGTTACGCTTGAGGTAGTCCAGCAGACGACGACGATCACCGATCATCAGCTGCATGCCACGACGGGAGTGGTGATCGTGAGCGTGCATCTTCAGGTGCTCGGTCAGGTCGGAGATACGCTTGGACAGCAGCGCCACCTGAACCTCGGGCGAGCCGGTGTCGCCCTCGTGCGTCGCGTACTCGGAAATGATTGCCTGCTTTTCAGCGTTGCTAAGAGCCACAGCTCCTCCTTATATTCAGTGTCGTTGCGCGGTGCCATGACCATGACGGCCACAGCGCTCTCTATCCGCGGGCGAAACACGCCAAAATTTAAGTATACACGCAGGCCGGACCGGAGTGTTGGGCCACGGACCACGACGCGAGCGGACACGACGGATACCGCAGGCCGTCCCTCACACGATGGTGGACAGGCCGCTGAGCAGCACCACCGCCAGCGTGATCACCTCGAGTATGAAGAACATCGCAAGCGCCGACCAGCTGCGTGTCAGCACGTTGAGCCGCGAATCCTTGCGGATCACGACCAGCAGGCCGACGTAGACCACCGCGAACACGGCCAGTCCGAGCGCGGCGGCGATGATGCCGAGGTTCGACGCGTTGATCGGCGCCGCGGAATCCCCGTACACCACATACGTGGAATACCAGAAGTTCAGCCGCAGCATGCCGATGCCGGCGAGCAGCTGCTCCAAGGCCAGACCGATGATGAACAGCACGCGCCACAACGCGCGCCGCGTCTCCATGACCGCCATGCCCAGCGAGGCGAACATCGCCACGGTGATGGCCCACGAGACCAGCGCCATGCCGTTGGGGTCGAACGGTTCGACGATGTCGACGATGGCCTGCGTGTCGTTCATGGCCAGCATGCGTCCGACGCCGTACGGCACGATGATGGCCACGATCAGCGCGACGATGAACACGATCCAACGTCCCTTGTGCCACTGACGGCGTTCCACCTCGGCCATCGACGGCACACGGGGATGCGATTCGCTCGGGTCGGTCTGCCGCTTCTGCTGCTTCGGCTCTGGTCCGGTCGTCATGCTCGCTCCAATCGTCCGATCGTCGACACATAGGAAACCGATGCGGCATCCCCGATAATCCGATGGTCGGATATATTTCGACATCTCCATCCTAGATACAAGAAAACCGTTGCTATGGCAACGGTTCGACGTGGAGCGGATGACGGGAATCGAACCCGCGTAATCAGTTTGGAAGACTGAGGCTCTACCATTGAGCTACATCCGCAGCGGAAGCGCAAAACTTCCGAGTCACGATTATTACATACGTTCCCGATTTTGCAAAATCGGGTGTAGCCGGCCCACGGTTCCATGCCACAATCATCGGTATTCGACATTGCCATAACCCGATAAGCAGCGTTATATCCCCGACCGGCGCGTATCGCCGCGCGTGTCGATACCTTACTTATATGCCCTACGATTTCACTTCGATCATCGACCGCCGCGGCAAGGACGCGATCGCCGTGGACGGCGTCGGCGCCATGCCCGGATTCGCGCCCGAGAAGCCCAAGCCCGGATTCGACGAGATCCCCATGTGGATCGCCGACATGAACTTCCCCACCGCACCGGCCATCACCCGGCAGATAATGGAACGCACGTCGCATCCGCTGTTCGGATACTTCGATCCGTCCGACGAGTACTTCGACGCCATCATCGACTGGCAGGCCAGACGCAACGGCGTCACCGGCCTTGAGGCCAGGCACATCGGCTACGAGAACGGCGTGCTCGGCGGCGTGGTCAGCGCGATGAAGGCGTTCGCCACGCCCGGCGACGCGGTGCTGCTGCACTCCCCCACATACGTCGGGTTCACGATGTCGATCGGCGGCAACGGCTACCGCATCGTGCACAGTCCGCTCAAACGCGACGAAGCGGGCGTGTGGCGCATGGACTTCGACGACATGGACCGCAAGATCAAGGAGAACAACATCCACGTGGCCGTGTTCTGCTCGCCGCACAACCCATGCGGGCGCGTGTGGGAGCGCTGGGAGATCGAACGCGCGATGGAGGTCTACGCGGCCAACGACTGCGTGGTCGTCTCCGACGAGATCTGGTCCGACATCATCCTGCGCGGCAACCACCACATCCCCACGCAGACGGTGAGCGACGACGCACGCCGGCGGACCATCGCGTTCTACGCGCCGAGCAAGACGTTCTCGCTGGCCGGGCTCGTCGGCAGCTACCACATCGTGTACGACGACTATCTGCGCGACCGGCTCGTGGCGGTCAGCGAGAAGACGCACTACAACGCCATGAACGTGCTGTCGATGCACGCGCTCGTCGGCGCCTACAGTCCCGAGGGGCGGCAGTGGCTGGACGAGCTGCTCGACGTGCTCTCCGACAACGTGGCATACGCGACCGACTACATCAACGCGCATTTCGACGGCATCACGGTGGCGCGGCCGCAGGGCACGTACATGCTGTTCCTCGACTGTACGTCGTGGTGCGAGAAGCACGGGTTGGGCATCGCAGACCTGGAGAAGCGCGGCTGGGACGTGGGCGTCGGCTGGCAGGACGGCCGGCAGTTCCAGCATCCGTGCGCTATTCGCATGAACCTGGCGCTGCCGAAGTCGCGCGTCGAGGAGGCCATGCGGCGCCTCAGCGAATACGTGTTCGCGGAATAGGGGCGCGAAATCCGCGATTTTGCGGTGTCTTTCGGTCGTTTTTCCGGCTGAGAACGACCATTTGGCACCATGAATCGCGGATTTCGGGTGTTACCGCCCTCGTCCGAAGGTGAGCGCGCGCACGAGCGACATCACGCCGAGCACAATCAGCGCACAGGCGGTGAACATGACCAGCCACACCGTGGACTGCACCGGGCTCACGAGGATCACGACGCCGGCGAGGATGGAGAGGATCGCCGTGGCCACGGCCCAGCCGGAGCTCGGCAGCGCCCACGATTCCAGGAGCGTGAGCACGCCCTCGATGATCCATCCGATGCCGATGGTGATGGTGACGATCAGCGCCAGCGCCTCGGAGGAGAACGCCGTATCCTTCATGATGACCACGCCGCCGATGACCAGCAGCGTGCCGAAGAGGATGTCGAGCACGCGCCACCCGCCCGGCAGGAACGGTTCCACGATCGCGCCGATCGCGCGCGCCACCCCGGAGACGATGAAGTACAGGCCGAGCGCGACGGCGACGACGCGCATGGTCTTGCCGGGGATGAGCAACAACGCCAGACCGACGACCACGGCCACCGCGCCCACGACGCCGTAGATGGAGCGCACGATGTTCCGGGCGCGGCGGGGCAGGTCGTCCACGATGAGGCGGAACGGGTCGACCGGCTCGTAGATGTCGTCCGGGGTGAGCGGCCCCTCCCCGCGCCCGGGGTTCCGGCCGAAGCCGTTGCCGGTGTTGCGGTCGCGTTCGTTGCGGTCATCGCCGTCGCGGTCATCGTGATATCCAGTCATCGCCATCACGTTCCTTTCACCATGGGGTTTTCGGTACCTCACAGTCTAGGAATCCGGCGCCGCCGACGGTATCGACACCTTTCGCGGGACTGTCGTCCCGCCCTTTCGACCGCCCGCGGGACCTCCCCACCCGTAAACCTCGAGTTGGGCGTGGACCGCACGCAAAAGGGGCCTTCCGGACCGGCGGAAACCGGCTCGGAAGGCCCCTTTTGCAGTGAATCAGTGATTCAGCGCGAACCCACGCGGGCAATCAGCGCCCGGCAATCAGTCCTTGCGGCCCTCATGCTGGATCTGCGCCTTGGCCGCGGACGCCTCGGCGGAGGCGATGATGTCCTCGGCGGCGAGCGGACGGGCGAAGTTCCACACGAGGAACAGCACGCCGACGATCAGCATGCCGATGCCGGTCCACAGGTTGATGGCGATGCCGCCGGTCTTGGCGACGTCGGCGGCCGGGTCGACGATGCCGACGATGGTCACGATGACGCCGTAGATCGCGAACAGCACGCCGATCAGCAGCCGCAGGTCGTTGCGGCGGGCGGCCTTGACGGCCTGGTCCTTTTCGGCCTGAGTCAACAGGCCCTTGCCGGCAGTGCCGGCCTTGGTATCTTCTGCCATTGCAAACTCCTTAGAAAATTATGCTCAAACCGATGTTTAGAAGAACGGGATGTAGAACACGAGACCAAGGATGAAGATGACGGTACCGAGAACGGCCGGCTTCTTGAACCACGGAACCTTGACCAGTGCGGTATCCTTGACGCCCTTGGCGGCGCGCTTGGCGTCCTCGAGCTCCTCGTCCTTGGCGGCCTTGAAGTACTTCATGCCACCGGTGGAGAAGGTGAGGCCCTCAAGCTCCTTCTCGGTCTTGGCCTTGGTGAACGGCGTGAGGATGGCCGCCACAATCCAGGTCGCGAACAGGGAGATGATGGCGCCGTACCAGGTCTCGGCGGTCGCGGAGCCGAAGATCGGATGACCGGCGGCCACGGAGTTCAGGTACAGGATGTACGTGATGAGCGGGGCGATGATACCTGCCACGTAGGCGACGGTGCCGGCCACGTTGCTCACGCGCTTCCACACGAGGCCGAGGATGAACACGGCGAACAGCGGGGCGTTGAAGAAGCTGAACAGCGTTTGCAGGTACGTCATGATGTTGCCGAACTGGCTGGCGATCCATGCGGTGCCGACGGAGATGACGATGCCGGCGAAGGTGATCCAGCGGCCGAGCTTGAGGTAGTAGGAGTCCTTCTCGCCGGGCTTGATGTAGTCCTGCACGAGATCGTAGACGACGACGGTGTTGAACGAGGAGACGTTCGCGGCCATGCCGGCCATGAAGGAGGCCATCATACCGGTGATGGCGACGCCGAGCACGCCGTTCGGCAGGTACATCTTGAACAGGTACGGAATGGCTTCGTTGTACTGGAGCACCGGGTGGTCACCGGCGAACAGGTTGCCGACGGTGGCGGCGGCCACAAGACCAGGGATGATGATGATGAGCCAGATGAGCATCTTCGGGATGGCGCCGATGATAGGCGTCATACGGGCGGCGGTCATGCTCTTCGCGGCGAAGGCGCGTTGCACCTCGGTGAAGTTCGTGGTCCAGTAGCCGAAGCCGAGCACGAAGCCGAGGCCCATGAGGATGGAGAACCAGTCGCCGCCGACCGGGTTGGTCACGTTGCCGAGGCCGGTGCCGGCCCAGGCGTGGATGGAGCCGGACCAGTCCTGCATGGAGGACAGCTTGGCGGTCAGGCCGCTCCAGCCGCCGACCTGGTGCAGACCGACGATGGTCACAGGGATCAGGGCTGCGACGATGACGAAGAACTGCATGACCTCGTTGTAGATTGCGGAGGTCAGGCCACCCAGCGTGATGTAGGCGAGCACGAAGATGGCGGACAGGATGATGGCGGTCCACTGGCTCCAGCCGAGCATGGCCTGCAGGATCAGGGCCATGGCGTACAGGTTGATGCCGGCCTGCAGAATCGTGGAGACGGCGAAGCAGAGCGACACGATGAGCTGCGCGCCCTTGCCGAAGCGCTTGCGCATGAACTCAGGAACCGAGCGCACGCCGGAACCGTAGTAGAACGGCATCATGAAGATGCCGAGGAACACCATGCCAGGGATGGCGCCGATGAGGTAGTAGTGGATGGTCGGCATACCGATCTGGGCGCCGTTGGCGGCCATACCCAGGATCTCGGTGGCGCCGAGGTTTGCGGCGCAGAACGCGAGGCCTGCGATCCATGCCGGCATCGAACGTCCCGCCAGCAGGAAGTCCTCACTGGACTTCTGCTGCTTGTGGATGGTGTAGCCAATCCACACGATCATTGCGAAATAAATAACGAGGATCAGCCAATCCACCCAGCTTAGCGACAGGCGAATCGCAGACTCCCCAACAGCACCAGTAATCATGCTGTCCGTCCTTCCTTCCAAGTGTCCGTCCCGGCTGCGGCGCCGGAATGCAATACCGTCATCGGTTTGCGTGAACATTTGCCATTCTTACGCTAAAAACGCAATAAGTCAAACACGGATGCAACAAAGAGGAACAGGAACAGCACAATATGGAGCCAAGTAAACAATGGTTCCTGTTTGCTTTCGATGATTATTGTTGATATTTTGCCGTTTTGGCCAAGTTTATATAACAAATGTGAAGTATTTCACATTACCGGAATCGTTGACTTCGTTTGCCCCCGACGGCCCATGCTAACAAAAATGAACATAGCCGGCACCGATGTTCATAATGTTGCGTTTTCCATCGCCGCTTATCCCACGCGGAAACACCGGCAAACAGCGACGAGGCGGGGGTGACGGAGTCTCGCGAATGCCCGTGCAAGACCCGGCAACGGTGGCCGTAGCCAACCACGTCACAGTCCATCACGCCAACAGTCAACCGTGGACCAGCAGGACGACGGCGGAGGCGACGGGCCCGTCATGGCTGAGCGAGACATGCCACGCTGGCGATGGATGGGACGGTGATGCGGCCTCGGCGAGCGACTCGTGCAGCGTTCGGTCGACATCGGCGCGGAGCGTCACGCTCGGCCGGCCGCGCGAATCATCGAGGATCTCGATGCCATTCCACGGGAAATCGTCGATTGTGTAGGGGGCCGGACGGTCGGCGAGCGCCTCGCCCCACGCCTTGAGCACGGCTTCCTTGCCGGCCCACCGCACGGCGAGATGCGCGGATTCGGCGTCGTGCTTGGTGCGGGCGCGCATGGCGGCCTGCCGCAGTTCGCGCGGTGAGAACAGCCGGCGCATACGGGAGCCGGGCTCGGCCAACTGCTCGGCGAATGCGGCTATGTCCACCACGTCGTGGCCCAGTCCCAGTATCGGCATGCACCGTCTCCTTTCTTGTGTGCTGCAGGCGAGGCTCGTCAATATCATATGACGGCAGGTGGCGCACCCAGTCGCCAGGCGTCGCACCAGCCGGAGGCCAACCATCGCCTTGCCGGCCCCTCTTGCGCTGTGCACGGCGGGAACCGTCCCATCCGTCGGGCCATCTCCATTTTCCGGGGTGATTCGAAGAGGCCGCGGACACCTATCTGCAACTTCTGGGGCAACAATCAGCGCAATCCGGAGTATGTCCGGCGGAATTGCAACGAGCATACTTCGGATTCCGCATGTACACACCCCAGAAGTCGAAGATAGGTACCGCCAAGGCACCCAATCACTCCAGAAGATGGAGATAGGTGAACATCGCGAAGCGAAATGACGGACGCCAGAGGCGACTACAGGGCTACGGTGATGTTCGGGGAGGCCACCACCAACTCAGCCCCCCAATCATGCGGAGCATGACAGCTCCCGACGTCTTATGCGACGCGCAGCCGACTGAGGGGAGGTGTGCGCCACACAGCCTTCAGATTCAACTCCCCTCAGACCGCCTACGGCGGTCAGCTCCCCTCAATTATGAGGGGAGCCCATTGGGATGGAGCGGGAGCAGACATCAGACCCCTCGCCCACTGTCATCCTGAGCGAAGGACGGTGCACATCACCTGCTCATGTCATCCTGAGCGGAGGGCGAAGCCCGGAGTCGAAGGATCTCAGGACGTCAGGAGATCCTTCGACTCATTAGATCCTTCGACTCGCTTCGCTCGCTCAGGATGACAGAAGGAAAGGGACAGCCACTCAGGATGACAGAAGGAAAGGGACAGCCACTCAAGATGACAGAAGGAAAGGGACAGCCACTCAAGATGACAGAAGGAAAGGGACGGCCACTCAAGATGACGAAAGGAAAGGGACGACCACTCAAGATGACGAAAAGGGGCCGCCCGGCTCCTGAGGAGCCTGGCGGCCATCGGAAATGAGTGAACCTAACAACCTACAGTCTGATGAGCTTGGCCTCGTAGGGCTTGAGGTCGGCGGAGACCTGGGCGATCACACCGTCGTAGCCGTCGAGGTAGGCGGTCTGCTCGAATCCGGAGAAGTTGAACAGGCCGATGAGCACCTTGTCCTCATGCTTGCGAATCACGGCGAGCACGGCGTTGTTATGCGTGTCCCATGTGCTCGTCCAGGCGTCGGGCGCGAAGCACGGGTCGTCGCGCATCTCGCGCAGGCCCTCCATGCCTTCCCACAGGCGGTTCTGCAACGTGCCGGGTTCCTTGCGCAACGCGGCCTTCTCCCAATTGAACCTGCTGCGGTGCAGGTTGCGGCTGTCCTCCACGCGGGCGGAGTCCTCCTTGTAGTCCCAGCCGTTGAGCTGGCCGATCTCGTCGCCGCAGTTGAGCATGGGGAAGCCGCGCAGGAACGCCATGGCGCGATGCATGAGCAGGTCGCGTTCGAGGGCGCGCTCGTACGACGGCCGGTCGTGGGTGATGAGCGCCTTCTCCACGCCGCACAGGCTGGCGGTGGTGCCGCAGCTGCGCGCGTCCTTGGTGGCGGGGTCGTAGTTGTAGAGCTCGCCCATGGCCCAGCTGCCGGGCACGCAGCCCTCGTAGAAGTGGTAGAGGAATTCCTTGTGCTTGAGCGGGTCGATGCCGAGCTCCTCCTCCACGTCCTCGTCGAGCCCCCAGCCGATGTCGTCGTGGCAGCGCAGGTAGTTGACGAACCAGCAGTTCTCGGGCAGGGCGTTGAGCTTGTCGATCTGGGTCTTGAGCAGGCGCGTGTCCTGGCTGGCGAGCGCGCTCCACAGGTTCACCATGATCGACACGTTGTACAGCATGTGGCATTCGGGGGCCTCTTCGGTGCCGAAGTAGGCGGCGAGCTCCTTGGGCGCCATGACCACCTCGCCCTTGAGCACGACGGCCGGGCACACGCATTCGAGGGCGATGCGCAGCATGCGCACGATGGTGTGTACCTGCGGCAAATTACGACAGTTGGTGCCGAGCACCTTCCAGATGTAGGGCACGGCGTCTATGCGCAGCACCTCCACGCCGAGGTTGGCGAGATGCAGCGCGCTGGAGAGCATGGCGACAAGCACCTTGGGGTTGCGGTAGTTGAGGTCCCACTGGAACGGGTAGAACTGGGTCATGACCCACTTGCCCATCTGCGCGTTCCAGCTGAAGTTGCCGGGCGCGGTGCCGGGGAACACCTGCGGCACGACGGCGTCGTACTGGTCGGGGATGGTGCGGTCGTCGTAGCAGAAGTAGTAGTCCTGGTATTCGGGGTCGCCGGCCTGTGCCGCCTTGGCCCAGCGGTGGCTCGACGCGGTGTGGTTCATCACGAAGTCGAGGCAGAGGCTGATGCCGGCCTTGCGCAGCTTGGCGGTGAGTGCGGCGAGGTCCTCGTTGGTGCCGAGCGTGGGGTCGACGTTGTCGAAGTCCTCGACCGCGTAGCCGCCGTCGTTCTGTGGGTGCGGCATCTGCAGCAGCGGCATGAGGTGCAGATAGGTGAGCTTCTGCTCTTCGAGGTAGGGCACGCGGTCGGCGAGCTTCTTCAGGTCGCCGGCGAACAGGTCCGTGTAGAGGGTCATGCCGAACATGTTGCCGCGCTTGTACCAGTCGGGGTCGGCCTCGCGTCTGGCGTCGAGCTCCTTGAGGTCGTCAGGGCGGGCGGCGTATGCCTCGGCCATGGCGTTCTTGAGGTCGTCGATGGCGGGACTGTCGCCGTAGAGTTCGCGGAACAGGCGTTCGAGTTCGGCGGCATGACCGGCGAGACGCTTGCGGAAGACGGCATCGGAGGCCGTCGTGGCGGGTTTTGCCGGTGTCGTCGTTGCGGTGGTATTGGTCGGTGTGACGCGCGTGGTCCGTGCGACGGTCCTCTTCCCTGTCTTCTTCTCCTTCGGCATGGGAAACTCCTTCGTTTCATCAGGTGCCTGGGTCATGATGCCCGCGATTCAACGTGAATGCATTCACCATCGTATCGCACCCATGCCGTATCGCACCGATTCGCAACCGTGTCGCATAAGGGGTAACGCTCACATCGGATAGGGAATTGATAACGCAACGATGGACGACGCCGATTTTCGACGAAAACACGGCGCAATCCACGGAAAATTCATATCCCCAACATCAGAAACCGCATGATTCCAACGTTCCCAAGAAGACGAACGATTAATGATGATGGACGACGCCGCACAATCGTATTTTTGCAACGTCGTCCATAGCGACGTCGTCCATCGCGACGCCATCCGTCACGATCACGCGGCCTTACGCAGCGGAATGGCCGACTGCGTCACGCCGTCGAGGATCGCGAACATGTCGTCGAGGTCGCTTTCCACGAACAGGTCGTCGGGTCCGCCCGCCGCGAGGTCGACGAACGGCTGCTCGTAGAGTCTCGACCCGTCCATCACGCCCTTGGCGGTGAGCTCGCGCACGATGGCGTTCACGAACTCGATCTGCCGCGCACTGTACCGCTTGCCGTCGAGGAACCTTGCGAACACCTGCTGCACGGCGGCCGGGTCGAGTCCGACCAGCGAGCGCAGGAACAGTCCGAAGCCGTCGATCTCGGTGCCATGGTCGCCGTCGTCGTCAACATGGCAGTCCTCCTTGGCCTTGCTGCCGGCGGCGGCGATGTCGTCCTCGCTGCCGACGCCATGCTCCACGAACATCCTGCCGAGATCGTCCAGGTCATGTTGCGTCAGCTGGGCGCCGGAACGTACGCGTCGCAATACGTCGGCGGCGCCGGACTCCCCTTCCTCCGAACGCAGGAACGCCAGGGCGCGTTCGCGGAATCGCCGGTAGTCCACGTCGGCGACGTCGCCGCCGCGCACAATCTCCACTTCACGCACTTCATCCAACGTGTCTTCGAAATCCGTGTGCACGATGTTGCGTTTCGACGCCGCCGCATAGTGGGCGATGCCGCGCAACGATTTGCGCGCGTGTTCGAGCATGGGCACGGTGACGTCCTGCCACCAGTCCTCACCGGCCACGGCCTCCAGCAGTTCGGACTGTGCCTGAACCGACGGAATGGCGCGGTTCTTCGGCGACATGAGTTCGGTGACGATGTCTCGCACCGCGTTCTTGACCGAAAGGAGGTTGTGTTGCGGCAGTCCGATGCCGAGGTCGTCGCCATCGGCGCCGGGAGCTGCGTCGGGGGACGTTCCGATGCCGCGTTTCTGGTTTTCGGCCAGCAGCACGCCCAGTTCGTAGCGCAGCATGAGTTCGTCGAATCGTTTCGCCGGCAGTTTGGCGACCGACGACAACGCCATGCCGCCCCCGTCGACGCCCGCGCCCTCATCGTCGAGTCGGAAACTCGACGGCAGCCCGGCCAGGGTGACGACCTTGGCGGCCTTGGCAGGCGTGACGTCGTCCCACCAGGAGCCATCCGCGCCGCCAGCCATACCACCAGCCGCGCCGCGAGCGCCATCCGCGCCGCCACCGTCCGTAGCAGCACCACCGCCGCCGTTGATTTCTTCGACGACCTGCCGATGCGGCCGCACCAGCACGTTGGATCGCGCGTCCATGCCGGCGACGTATCCGCCGAGCGACCTCGCCAATGCGGCGCGATACTCGCGGATGTCGTCGTCGAGGTCCGCCACGGCAGCGTCACCCGCACCGCCATCATCGGCATCGCCGCCACCAGCACCAGCGTCACCCGCACCGCCAGCACCCGCAGTACCGCCCGCACCCCGCCGGGCCGCGTCCATCGTCTCCACGAGCCCGACCCGCAGTCGGAACAGCCGTTCGTTGAGCGACATGCTCTGCCGTGTCGAGGCTTCGGGTGGGTTCTCGTTGAAGAATTCGAAGTTCCCGCAGCAGTCGAACACGCGGAACTCGGTTTTGTCGGAGCCCGGCTCCCCCGCCGGCCCGAACAGTCCCGGGCACAGTCTGGTGCCGCGGCCGATCATCTGCCAGTATTTGGTTTTGCTCATCACCGGTTTGAAGAACACGAGGTTCACGACTTCGGGCACGTCGATGCCGGTGTCGAGCATGTCGACGCTGATGGCGATCTGCGGTTCCCTTTTGTCCGCCTCGGAGAAGTCGTCGATGAGTTGCTGCGCGTTGCGCGTCTGGTGGGTGATGATCTGCGCGAATGTGCCGCCGTATTCCGGCCAGTTCGCGTCGAACCGCGCCTTGATGACTTCGGCGTGACGTTGGTTGCGCGCGAAGATGATGGTCTTGCCGAGCGCATTGCCGTCGTCGACCTTGATGCCGTTCTCCATGACCGTCTTGAGCACCTTGTCGATGGTGTCGTCGTTGAACAGGAACCGGTTGATGTCGCCGGCGCTCACCGAGTCGGGCACGTCACCGTCCTCGTTCCAGTCCTGCTCCTCCCATTCGAGTTTCTCCTCGTCGGAAAGCAATTCATATGATATTCCATCATGTATGAATCCGGTGCTGACCTGGACGCCGCGGGCCGGTACGAGATAGCCGTCGCGTACGGCCTCGTCGAGCGAATATGCGGCGGTGGGCACGCCGCCTTTGCGCTCGTCGTATTCGAGATTGAACAGCCGATACGTGTTGCGATCCACTTCGTTTTTCGGCGTGGCGGTGAGTCCCACCAGCAGCGAGTCGAAGTAGTCGAACAGGAATCCGTATTTTGCGTAGACGGAACGGTGCGCCTCGTCGATGACGATGAGGTCGAAGAATCCGGGACCGAATTTCAGTTCGCCGAAGTCGTCGTCGACGCCGTCCCCCGCGCCGCCGCTTCCCCGCCGCCGTGCGTTGACGAGGTTCATCATGGTCGGATATGTGCTCAGGTAGATGCGTCCGGTCGCGTCGGGATCGTTCAACAGGTTGACGATGGGCGTGGAGGCGCCAAGACCGCTTTTCGGGTCGCGGAACGCCTTCGCCGCCTGATTGACCAGCGCCCGGCGGTCGGCGAGGAACAACACGTTTTTCACCCATCCGGCCTTCATCAGTTGGTCGATGAGCGCGATGGTCACGCGGGTTTTGCCGGTGCCGGTGGCCATGACCAGCAGTGCGGCACGATGGCGTTCGTCGAACGCCTCGTCCACCTTAGCGATGGCTTCGAGCTGGTATGGTCGGCCGGCAATGGCGGTGTTGGGCGATTCGTCGATGAGTCGTCGGGCGTCGGTACGCCGTTGGATGAGCCGCCGCAGTTCGTTCTTCCGGTAGAATCCGGCCACGCTGCGTTCGGGGTATCCGGCGGCGTCGTCCCAGATCTTCGTTTCGTAGCCGTTGGATGCGAAGATCACCGGACGCTGGCCGGTCATCTTCTCCAGTCCGTCGGCGTATTCGCGCGCCTGACGCAGGCCGACCTCCACACTGGTCGCCGACTTCTTGGCTTCCACGACGGCGAGTGGCAGTCCGTCGTCGTCCCACAGCACGTAGTCGGCGTAGCCGATGCCGGAGGGCCGTTGCGGCGTCTTCGGCAGACCGGTGATCTTGAATTCGCGATTGTTGTCGCCAAGCCGCCAGCCTTGTTCGGCGAGCAGTTCGTCGATGAGCAGCGCCCGCGTCGCCGCTTCGTTATACGTGTAGTCGTGCGTGTCGGCGGGGGCGGCGGCCTGTGCCTGTTTGATCTGCTCGCGCAGCCGTTTGAGCTCGGCCAGTTGCTCGGCGATGGCCTCGTCCTTGGCCTCGATGAGTCGTTCGCGCTCCTCGATGGCCTTGCGATGCTCATTGAATTTCTTTTGCGTGTTGACCAGCAGGGTTTTGAATTGATCGGGATTCAGCGCCATTGCCTGTTTGGCAAGCTTCACATCGAACCGGGTGCCCATCGGCACCTTGTCGTAATGCGCGGTCATGTTATAACCGGCCCAGATCATTACGAGATAGAGGTCTTCGATGACGTCCTGCGCCTTCTTCGCGCTGATATTCGGTTTGCCGTCGTGTGCGGCCCTGTTGCCGACGCGCCTGACGGTATCGAATTTCTCCCAAATGGAGGGGTCGACGCGACATTTGAAACCCGACTCGTTGAGTAGCGCGTTGAGATTGTCGCTACCATACGGACGGCGCAAGCCGAGCACATCGTAATACAGGTATTCCACCAGGGCCTCGATGGCACGGCGATCGTAGAAGCAGGAGGTCACCGGATCGGACATAAGATATGATTCTGCACTCTCACAGTTGTTGATGATGTCCGTGCCTGGAAACACTTCCCGTACGAAATCGAAGTTCCCCATTGCCTTCCTCCCTCGCTGGAGCCGTTACGTCGCACTATACCCACGTTCGATGACGAATCTCCCCCATATGCACGTTGTTCTATTTGTTCTATACAGTCATCGCGAATACCATTATTTTCCTTGCAATATATGGGATTATCGGACATTTCCGACAGCAAATATGTTTTTCTATAGATTTTCTATTTGTTCTATTTGATGGATATCATCAAGGGAAAAATCTTCTGCTCGGATTGCATAGCAAAGAGGTGGCCCATGATTTTCCCTGCGAATCCATTCAAACCCACCGCCGGAGTCATGCCGCCGGTGTTAATCGGAAGGGAATCGGTCGTTGCCGATTTCGATGAGGGGCTCAGTGACGGCCCCGGAGCCCCTGACCGGCTTATGCTAATCACCGGGCCGCGAGGCAGCGGTAAGACGGTGATGCTTACCGAGCTCGGCAAAATGGCGTCGAAGCATCGCTGGATGGTCATTGACGAAACAGCATCCGAGGGGCTGACGGATCGGCTTATCTCACGTATCGCCCCGGAGCCGAGTCGGATTTCCGGGGTTTCTTTCAAACCATCGGTCATGGGGGCGAGTCTCGGCGAATTCAGCATCGCTCCGGCTCTGCGGCCTTCCACACTGCGCGACGCCATGACGGCCAGACTGCATGCTCTCGGCAAGGGGAAGGGGCTGCTGATCACGCTTGATGAGACGCAGGACGCTTCAATCGAAGACATGACCGCATTGGCAACGGCGGCCCAGCATATGCTGCGGGAGAATGCCGAGGTCGCTTTTGTGTTCGCGGGGCTTCCCTCACTGATTTCCGACCTGTTGAACGCCAAGGTATTGACGTTCCTGCGCCGCGCCTCCATCAAGGAGCTGGGCGATGTGCCGTTGCAGGAGGTACGGGAGGCGTTCTCCTCGACGATTCATGGAGCCGGAATCGGCATTGACGATGAGGCATTGGATATCGCCACCGAAGCGACTGGCGGGTACCCGTATATGATTCAGTTGGTCGGCTATCACATGTGGCGTCATGCACGCAGAAGACAGGATGGCCCGAGCAACGTCATTACGGTGGACGATGTACATAGCGGAGTGGAGCAGGCCCGGGCCAAGCTCGGCGAAGGAGCGTGCGCACCCGTCGTCAAGCAGCTTTCCGAACGCGCCCTCGATTATCTGAATGCCATGGCGGTCGACGATGGGCCATCCGCCACATCAGATGTCGCGCAGCGTATGGGAGAAAGCATGGATTATGCGAACATCTACCGCCAGCGTCTGATTGGCGAACACATCATCACATCGCCGGCGCGGGGACAGGTGGACTTTGCGATTCCGTTCCTACGCGAATACCTGCGCAGCCAAAAGCATGGGTAGAACGGGAGAGACGACACCGCCTCAGCAACCACCCCGAAACACGCTCGACTGCCTCACCCACTTGCCTCCCTCTGGCGAGGGAGGTGGCACGGCGAAGCCGTGACGGAGGGAGAGACACCACCGCCTCAGATTCCACCCCGAAACACGCTCGACTGCCTCACCCACTTGCCTCCCTCTGACGAGGGAGGTGGCACGGCGAAGCCGTGACGGAGGGAGAGACACCACCACCTCAGATTCCACCCCGAAACACACGCGACCGCCTCACCCACTTGCCTCCCTCTGACGAGGGAGGTGTCACGGCGAAGCCGTGACGGAGGGAGAGACACCACCACCTCAGATTCCACCCCGAAACACACGCGACCGCCTCACCCACTTGCCTCCCTCTGACGAGGGAGGTGGCACGGCGAAGCCGTGACGGAGGGAGAGACACCACCACCTCAGCAACCACCCCGAAACACACGCGACCGCCTCATCCACTTGCCTCCCTCTGACGAGGGAGGTGGCACGGCGAAGCCGTGACGGAGGGAGAGACACCACCGCCTCAGATTCCACCCCGAAACACGCGCGACTGCAAGGAGCCAAACAACTCCTCATCCAGCTCCAGCGCCCGCTCGACCTTCCTGCGCGCATCCTCGATGGCGGCAACCTTCTCCGCGAACTCATGCTGAAGGGAGAGGGGCGGAAGAGGGATGCGTACCGGCTGCAACATTTTTTGATTCAGATTCGCAATATTCGATCCTCGACCGCGACCGAGCACGTGTTGCCGAACAGACTTCGACTGCAACACAGCATTCAAGTACAACGGCAACAGCCTATCTTCGCTATTCAAACGGAACCTAATACAGAAACCACCATACGACACACGTTCCTCGCCCGGATATACTAAAAGACTTCTTCCAACAAGTGCTTTATTACCGTTGGAACGAACAAACAGAATATCGCCGTCCTTCAACAGATATTCCTGACTAGGCATGGCATTCATCGAAACCAAGGCAATATCATCGAAGGTATTCAGACTAAAACGGGAGCCAAAATCCCCGACTCCGATAACTTTCAATTCGCAACCGGTTTCCCCTTTGCCGAAGTTCAACCCGTTCTTGAACGCACCTAAGTTCGACAGAGGGCTGCAATTCCATCCTTTCGGATTCAAAACCGGATCCCCGAACATCTCGGCGAACAGCGAGCGCGGCAGCTCATCCAACGCATCCAGCACCTGACGACGCTTGGTGCGGATGGCGTCGGCGCGGTCGAGGATGGCGACGATACGCCTCTGCTCAGAAAGCGGCGGGAGGGGAACGGGAATCTGGAGCAGGGTCTTTGGACTAATTCTCGGCAGATTCGCCCCACTCGTTCGGGAGGCAGCAAACGCAACCATCTTAGGCTGAGAAAGATAATATCCCAGAAAATCCCTATGCAGCGATTCTCCGGGAACAATCGGAAGAATATCAGTGCTGCAGATTCCGTCACGCTCAGGCTTCGCGATCTTGCCAAGATTCGGACGAAGCTTGCCGTATAGCAAATCGGTCTTGGAAAACGCGAACTTGGAACTGGTCAATCCTGAATCGACAACATGACGATATTGCAGTATACGACCACCGCGTTCGATATCCTCCAGCCCAAGATACGCAGTCGTCACATCGACTTCGCCCGGATCGACAACATCACGACGTATAGTCGCCACATCCCCCAGCTTCACCATAGGAATCCGGCCACCCTCAGTCTCGCTGCGCTCGACAGCTCCCTCGTTGGAGGGAGCCGGCTTCGTCGCCTGTGCCGCGTCAATTCCATCGTCGTGTGTCATGGTCCCCACTGTAGCGGGCGGGACGAATCAGCGAATCCACGGTTCCCATCCGCCATACACATCACGACGAACAGGAACCCAAACGACGGCACAGTTCCCATCCGTCATACGCGCCACAACAAACAGGAACCCAGCATCCCACACATTTCCCATCCGTCGCATCCTCCGCAACAAACAGGAACGGAACGCCGCCAACCCCCATCGCAAATAATATTGAAAACTCTATATTAGTAATTTCTAATATTGAAAAATCTATATTAATATTTTCACTGGTTGTTGTCGTCGCGGGAAAGGACATCATGTTCATCGGAAGACAGGAAGAACTCCAGTCGCTGGAAGCCATGTACGCCAGCACACGATTCGAGATGATGGTGCTCTACGGACGCCGCCGCGTAGGAAAGACATCACTCATCGACCGGTTCCTGAGCGGCAAGAAAGCCCTATACTTCACCGCGCGGCAGCAGAGCTCACGACTGGTGCTCCAGGCGTTCTGCACAGCGATATCCGAATACTACGGCTTCTCCACGCCACTGACCTTCGACAACTGGGACAATGCCATCAACTTCCTGGTGGAAAACGCCAAGAAAAACAGTGAAGCGGGAGATGGCAAAACCGTCATCGTCTTCGACGAGTTCCCCTATGCCGCGGAAGCGGAACCAGGACTCCCCTCGATGCTCCAAATCGCCATCGACCACGGATTCAACAGCACCAACACCATGATCATCCTCTCCGGCAGCAACCAAGGATTCATGGAGCGCGAGGTCCTCGGCAGCAAAAGCCCACTGTACGGACGCCGGACCGGCCAACTCAACCTCCAACCATTCGACTGCTTCGACGCCGCACGATTCCTCGACGGCCACCCCGCCGAAGAGCTGGTGAAATACTACGCCACATTCGGAGGCACACCATATTACCTGGCCCAGCTACGTCCCGGACTCTCGTATGAGCAGAACATAGCCAACCTCTGCTTCTCCAAAACCGGCATCCTCTACGAAGAACCGCTGATGCTGCTGCGCGAGGAACTGAAAAGCCCGGCAATCTACGATTCCATACTGCAGGCGATCAGCAACGGATGCAATACGCCAAAAACCATCGCCGACAGAATCGGCATGGAAACGACCTCCCTGCCGTTCTATCTCAAAACACTGGAGGGCCTACGACTCGTGGAACGCATCATCCCCTTCGGTGACAAGCCCACGTCGCGAAAATCACGACTGCGCATCAAAGACCCGTTCTTCGCCTACTGGTACCGGTTCGTGGCCCCGAACGTCACCTTCATCGAAACCGGCAGCGGCGGCATGATAGCGAAACGCGTAGCAAACAGCGAGCCATTCACCACCTACGTCGGCCAGCAATTCGAGAACATCTGCCTGCAATGGGTGCTACGGGCAGGACGCGACGAACGCATACCACTGCTACCGGTGCAGACCGGCAAATGGTGGGGCAACAATCCCCTGAAACGCGAGGAGACCGACATCGACGTGGTGGCCGCGGACACCTTCGACCGAAAGCTGCTGCTCGGCGAATGCAAATGGCGCAACCACGTCAACGAAACCGACATGATCGAATCATTACGGGAACGCATCGGCCTGATTCGCGGATACAAGGAAACACTGCTCGCGTTCTTCACCAAGAACCCCGTGCACGAGGCAACCCGGGAAAAATACGCCAACGACCCCGGCACGATGTTCATCTCGGCGGATGAGATGTTCGACATCGAATAGTTCCGGGGACGTCGGTGTCGGGGACGGTTGGACGGTGGCGGCGGTTGGACGTCAGCGACGGACGCTACGCGAGCAGGTCGCGCAGGGCGGCGACGTCGTTCGTGATGCCGGCATTCAGGGCGTCGATGTCGGCGAGGATCTCGGCGGGGTCGCGATGCTCCTCCTCCTCGTATTCGATCTCCTTGTACCGGTTGAGACTCAGGTCGTAATCCTGTTCGGCGATCTCCTTCTTCGGCACGACGAACGACTGCGCGGTGCGCGGCCGCCCGGTCTCCGACTCCTCGGCACGATGCGGCCAGCGGGCCAGCACGTCCGGCAGATCATTCGCATCGACGGGATTGCGTTTGTCGTCCAACGAGAACCCATCGGCATGGACGTCGTAGAACCACACGTCATCGGTGCCGCCGGAATCGGTTTTCGTAAACACGAGAATCGCCGTGCTCACGCCGGCATACGGCTTGAACACGCCGCTGGGAAGCTTGACGACCGCGTCAAGCTTCTGCTCCTCCACCAACGCCTTACGCAACTTCTTATGCGCGGACGTGGAACCGAACAGCACACCCTCGGGCACAATCACGGCGGCGCGGCCACCCGGCCGGAGCATACGGAGGAAATGCGCGAGGAACAACAGCTCCGTCTTCTTCGTCTTCACCTGACGCAGCAGCTTCGCGCTCGTCGTCTCATAATCAAGACTGCCGGAGAACGGCGGATTCGCAAGAATCAACGAATACCGGCCCTCGTCCTCGTCGCCGGACTCACTCAACGAATCCTTGTAATGCACGTTCGGATTCTCGATGCCATGCAACATCAGATTCATACTGCCGATGCGCAGCATCGTATGGTCGAAATCGTAGCCGTGGAACATGTCGGTGCCATAGCGGGCACGCAGGTCGGGGTCGGACAGCACCTGCGGATGATGCTCGCGCATGTACTCGCTCGCCGCCACAAGGAACCCGGCCGTACCGCACGCCGGATCACAGATGCGGTCGTCGGGCGCGGGAGCCATCATCTCGACCATCAGATGGATGATATGCCGCGGCGTGCGGAACTGGCCGTTGACGCCGGAACTCGCCAACTTCGACAACAAGTATTCGTACAGGTCGCCGTTCGTATCGGTGTTGTCGAGCGGAATCTCATCGACCAGCTCCACGACCTTGGCCAGCAGCACGGGCGTGGGAATGGTGAAGCGCGCATCCTTCATCTGCTCGGCATACGACGAACGCTCGCCGCCCATCGACCTCAGGAACGGGAACACGCGTTCGGAAACCGTCTCGTACATGGTCTGCGGATCGGTTTCGATGAACACGTGCCAACGCAGGTCCTGCTGCGACTCCGTGTAGATGGGGTGGGCGATGGGCCGGCGAAGACGACGGGCCTTGTTCTCCTCGCGCTGCTGGTTCATGTCGAGACGACGAAGGAACAGCAGATACGTGATCTGTTCGATGACCTCCAGCGGATTCGAGATGCCGCCCGACCAGAACGCATCCCACACACGGTCGATCTTGTTACGCACTTCTCCTGCAAGCATGGTTCCCAGCATAGTGGATGGGCGGGTTGGTGGGTGGGGTGTGGGTTGGATGGGGTGAGTTGTGCGGGGTTGGAAGTGTGACCGGGTGCAAGTTCAGTGCGTAATACGTGACCGGGTGCGGGTTTGGTAGGTAAAACGTGACTGGGCGCGGGTGCACCGAGTCACGCAACTTCAAAAACGTTGCAATTTCAACGTTTATACAACAGCGTGACCGGGTGCGGGTGTGCCCTGTCACAGCCACACGCACCCAGTCACATACCGCAGGGCGCATAAACGGGAGATAAACGGGAAATAGAAATTAGGAGAGCCTCGAGCGAGAATCGGACTCGCGACCTCTTCCTTACCAAGGAAGTGCTCTACCACTGAGCTATCGAGGCGTGGCGGATAGTGGATTCGAACCACTGAAGCACGAAGCGGCTGATTTACAGTCAGCTCCCTTTGACCGCTTGGGAAATCCGCCGGTCTGTTTCCTTCGCGACCAGGAAGCCGAGTTCGTTCGCGTCTGGCCTGTTTGGCCTGCTCGGTCTGCTCGCTTCAGGCAACCTGAATATGATGGCACGGGAACGCGGCCCACGCAAGTCGACGCCCGCGAACGATTTCACAATCCAATATCCTTCCCGATATGCGCAACGCCCTCGGCTCCCTTCGGGGATGAAAGGAGCCATTGGGAATTCAGAGAAGGCTATTTGACGGGTCAGCCTCCCCTCAGTCGGCTACGCCGACAGCTCCCCTCCAGAGGGGAGCCAAGGGAGCCGGGGGTGTGACCGGGGCCGCCAAGGCCGCGCACGGAATCCGGACGCGACCCCGGTCAGGCATCACGCCTCGTAATAGCCGGACTTGCCGAGACGGGCGTCCGGATCGAGGAGCATGGCCTTTTCGACCTCGTGGCCGTTGTAGCGGCCGCCGTCGGCGAGCTTCGTGCCGTCCTCGCGGAAGCGGCGGTTGTCGATCGGCTCGTAGAGCGCGGCGCGGCCCATCATGCCTTCCTCGAGTCGGCGCTGGCCGGCGGCGAGGCGGGCGTTGGCGCGCTTGCGCCATTCGTCGAGCGCGGCGGCGCCGGCGGTGTTGGCCACGGCCGCCTCGAACGCGCCCGGGTTCACGATCGCCGCGAAGCCGGAGACGTGGCCGAAGCCGAGCGAGGTGGCGAGACCGGCCTTCACCTTGCCGATGTGCAGCGGCTTGGTGAGCCAGACCATGTGGTCGTCGCGACGCAGCTTCGGGTCCACGCAGTCGAGCGAGGCGTTGGCCGGGATCACGCCGCTGTTGAACAGCTGCGTGAGGCCGTTGACCTGGAAGATGCAGGCGCCGCCCTTCGCATGGCCGGTGAGGGTCTTCTGCGAGATCACGAACAGCGGGTTGCCATCGGTGCGGCCGATGGCGTGGGCCAGCGTGTTGTGCAGCTCGGACTCATTCGGATCGTTGGCGTTGGTGGACGTGTCGTGCTTGGAGACCACGGCGATGTCGTCGGGCGTGACGCCGAGCTTCGCCAGATCGTGCACGAGCTTGGAGTCCTTGCCGCCGAGACCCGCGGCGAGCGCGCCCAGGCCGGGTGCCGGGATGGACGTGTGCGCGCCGTCGGCGTAGCTGTGGATGAATCCGACCACGCCGGCGACGGGCAGGCCGAGCTTCAGCGCGATGTCGCCTCGGGTGAGGAGGATCGTGCCGCCGCCCTGGGATTCCAGGAAGCCGCCGCGGCGACGGTCGTTGGCGCGGCTGAAGAAGCGCGCGTCGATGCCCTTGTCGTACATCTCCTGCGAGTTGGCGGTGGCGTTCATGTTGCCGAAGCCGATGACCGATTCCACGCCGATGTCGTCGATGGCGCCGGTGACGACGAAGTCGGCCTTGCCGAGCGCGATCTTGTCGGCGCCCTCCTCCAACGACACCGCGGCGGTGGCGCAGGCGGAGACCGGCTGGATCATGTTGCCGTAGCCGCCGATGTAGGACTGCATGACGTGGGCTGCGACGACGTTCGGCAGGGCCTCCTGCAGGATGTCGGTCGGGATCTCGTGGTTGAGGAAGCGGTCGAGGTAGAGCTTGCGCATCGAGGCCATGCCGCCGAAGCCGGTGCCCTGCGTGCTGGCCACCTGCGACGGGTGGATGGACTGCAGGATCTCGGTGGGCGTGAAGCCGGCGGAGAGGTAGGCGTCGACCGTGGTGACGATGTTCCACAGCGCGATCTCGTCCACGTCGCCGACCATCGAGGCGGGGATGCCCCACTTGAGCGGGTCGAAGCCCTTGGGGAACTGGCCGCCGACGGTGCGGCTCATCGTGGCGCGACGCGGCACGCGGACCATGGAGCCGGCGTGGCGGGTGACGTTCCACTCGCCGGATTCGTCGTCGGGCGTGATGTCCGTGTGCTTCGGGTCGAGCTTGACGTATTCGTCGGCGATGTCTTTGGTGGGCACGGAGAAGGTGACGTCGTGGTCGAGGTAGACCTCGGCCTCCTCCTCGTCGGCGCCGTCCTTGTAGTCGCTGCCCATGCCTTCCTCGAACGGGCGGATGCCGGAGCGGGCCACGACCTCGTCGTGGTAGCGTTCGGCGATGTCCTCCTCGGGCACGAGGTTGCCGTCGGTGTCGTACCAGCCGGGCTTGGGGCTGTCGTTCCACGTGAGCAGGCCCATGTTCCAGGCGAGTTCAAGCACGGCACCGGCGGAGAGGTCGACCTCGCCGTCGGAGTGGATGCCGAGTTCGGCCTCGAAGCGCGTGCGGCCGGAGCCCCACGGTCCGAGTTCGCCGATGGAGACGATGACGATCTCGTCCTCGGGCCTGGCGGTGACGTTCGCCCAGTCGGCGAGGTCGACCGGGGCCTGATGCGGCACGTGCGGCGTGGGCAGGGCCTTGATGGCGGCGCCCTTGGCCGGTGTGTCGTTGCCACCCTCAGTCGCGGCGTTCGCCGCGCCAGCTCCCGCCAGCGGGAGCGAATCCGCGGCGGCGTCGGCGAGGGCCTCGGCGCGCAGGGCCTTGATGTCGATGGGCTCGTTGCCGAGTCCGCCGGTGAGGTCCACGTCGAGCGGGGCCTCGACGGCCTTGGCGCGGGCCTTGGCGTCGGCGAGGTCGAGCAGCTTCACGGCCATGTCGGCGGTGGAGTACGTGTGGATGCCGTGGCGTTCGACGACGGCGACCAGCGGGTCGTTGCCGCCCATGAGGCCGGTGCCGCGCACCCAGCCGATCTTCGGATGGGCGAACGTGACGCGGCCGGACCACGTCTTTTCGGCACGGGCGCGGTTGACGATGGCGTCGAAGGCGGACTTGACCTCGCCGTAGGCGCCGTCGCCGCCGAAGATGCCGCGGTTGGGCGAGCCGGGCAGCACCACGTGCAGCTTGTGCTGCACGTCGGTGTCGGCGCCGATCTTCGACAGCCCGGCGATGGCACGTTCGACGCCCCAGAGCATGAGGCGCGCCTGGGATTCGAACAGTTCGCCCGAGTCGGCCAGGGTGCCGTGCACCGGCGGGGCCGCGAACGGGAAGAACAGGCTCGGCTCGTAGGCGGGCTTGAGGATGGTCGTGGTGGCGCCGTTGACCTTCTTCTGCACGTTGCCGACCCATGCGACGAGCGCGTCGACGTCACGGTAGCTGGAGAGGTTCGCGGGCACGAGCCACAGCTTCGCGTCGCCGGCCGCGTGCTCACGGTAGGTCTGCTTGGCCCAGGCCTTCACGCTCGGCTTGAAGCTGTGCGAGGTGGCGATGACGGTGGCGCCGCCGGCGAGCAGGCCGTTGACCACCTGCGCGGCGATCGAACGCGGCGCCACACCGGTGACGACGGCCACGTCGCCCGCGAAGCGGGATGCGGTCTCGTCGTCGGAGGCCGGTTCGAGGGCCTCCTTGGCGATGCGGGCGAAGGCGGACTTGGCATCATTCCCGGCAGATCCTTCGACTTCGCCCTGACGGGCTTCGCTCAGGATGACAGCATGGTCGGCCAGTCTATCGGCGAACCATGTGGCCTCGTCGGCCACGGCCTGGCCGAGGCCGCGGAACGAGCCGTCGAGCGCGGAACCGTCGCCGTTGTAGAACGCGCGGGCGAGGTCCTCGCGGGCGGAGGCCCAGCGGTCGTCGAACAGGATGGCCTTGTTGGCGTCGAAGCGGGGTTCGACCTGCTTGGGCCAGTCGGAACCGAGTTCGGCGTCGACGGCCTCGACCACGGCGGCGTTCTCGTCCTCGCCGGGTTCGGCCACGGGGGCGGCCACACCGAGTTCGTTCAGCACGAAGCGGGCGGTGGAGGCGAGCACGCCGTTGGCGCCGGTCACCTTTTCGGCGAAGGCGTCGAGCGCGGCGGAATCGACCACGGCGCCGCCGGCGGAACCACCGGCGTTCGGCTTGGAGACGGCCACGCCCTTGGTCTGGCCGACGAGCACGACCGCGTCATCGATGAGCTTGTCGGCGGCGGCCGCATTGGCCACGGCGCCGGTGGGCAGCTTGGCCAGGTCGTCGCCGCGGGAGCTGGCGCCCTCGCGGGTGTCGAGCAGCAATGCGGCGGTGACGGCGGCAACCCAGCCCTCGCCAAGCTGCCAGACGCCGGTCACGCGCTCGCGGATGTGCGCGGGCTTGACGCCGGCGGCGCCGAACAGCGAGCGCATGCGGTCGCGGATGGCGTCGGAAAGCACCGGGCCGAACGGCTTGTAGTTCGGGGCCACCTTGTTCACGATCTGCGCGAGCTGCGGCAGCGTGGCTTCGGCGGCGCCGTCCACGCTGGCCACGCCCAGCTCGGAGCTGATGTCCATGAGCAGCTGGTTGCGGCGGGAGGAGACGCCGTTGGTGAGGGTGTCGGTGGTGTCGTTCTCGCCGATCTGGTCGAGACGGATCTTGGTGGAGTAGGCCATGAGCACGCCGATGGCGTCGGATGCCTTGAACGGCAGGTCCTCGACGGGGCCGGAGACGGCGGAGCCGAGCTGGTCGACGGCGGAATCGGGAGCGGCCGCGGCGGCGGGGGCCGGGGCAGTGGGTGCGGCGGCGGGCTGAGACGGTGCATTACCACCCTCAGTCGCGGCGTTCGCCGCGCCAGCTCCCGCCTGCGGGAGCGAAGCGGCGGGAGTCTCCACGGGTTCCTCCTCGGGAACCAGCGAATCAGAATCCGTCATATACACACGTCCCTCGTCGCGACCGACGTTGTAGACGGTGACCTTGCGGTTCTTGAAGTCGGGCAGACGCAGGGTCTTGGCACCGAGGTTCGCGAGCGTCGGGGCGTTGCCGAGACCGACCTCCACATACTCCTCCACGCCGAGGCCGCCCTTGGCCTGCTCGCCGAAGAGCAGCGCCTGGGTCTCGATCCACCGCACCGGGGAGGCGAACTGCCAGGAGAGCAGTTCGGTCAGCAGCAGTCGGCCGAGCTTCTGGTCATCCTCGGCATAGGACTGCCATACGGCGTCGTCGTCCAACGCGGCCTTGATGCGTTCGGACGGCACGACGTCGAGGATCTTCCGCGCGAACTCCTTGGTCATCTCGAACGGCGCGGCCACGAGGTTCGGAATGTACCGGCCGACGAGGCGTCCACGGTAGTCGATGTGCCGGGGCAGCAGGGCGTCGAGCTTGTCGCGGAACTCGGGAACGCCCTTGCGCAGCAGCGTGGAGTGGAACGGCACGTCGATGCCGGGCACGAGCATGAACGCCGGCTTGCCGCCGTATTCGGCGACGCGACGGGCGGCGTCGGCCTTCAGGGCCTTGAGTCCGGCGATCGTGCCGGCGATGGCGTACTGCTGGCCGGCGAGGTTGTAGTTCACGATCTGCAGGAACTCGCCGCTCTTCTCGGCCACGGACTCCACATACTGCTTGACGTGCGCGTCGTCCACGCCGAACTGGTTCGGACGCAGCGCGCCCATACGGTAGTTGGAGCGTCCCTGGGCGTCGCGCGGAATCAGGTGGTGCATGGTCGAGCCGCGGTGGAACACGAGCTCCAGCACGGTCTCAAGCGGAATCACCTGGGCGAACGCGGAAAGCGCGTTGTACTCGCCGAGCGAGTGGCCGGCGAAGTAGGAGGGCCAGATGTCGCTGCCGGTCTCACGCAGACGCGCGGTCTGGGCGAACGCCACGGTGGCGAGCGCCACCTGCGTGAACTGGGTGAGGTTGAGCAGGCCGTCGGGGTGGCGGTAGGTCACGCCGTTGGCGGTGAGCTCCTTCGGGTTGTCGCGCACGACGGCGAGGATCGAGAATCCGAGCTTGGCGCGGGTGAGCCTGTCGGCGCGCTCCCACACGTCGCGGGCGGCGGCGGACTTGGCGCGCTCGTCGAGCACCATGCCCTGCTTCTGGATGCCCTGGCCGGGGTAGACGAACGCGGACTTCGGCGCACGCACGATGGCCGTTCCACGTGAAACAATGTTGCCGTCAATGCGGCTGGTGACCTCGAGCACCATGCCGCCGTGGCTCACCTTGCCCACGCGTTCGACGGATATCTCCACCTCGTCGTTCAGCTGGACCATGCCGTACATGTTGTACGTCCAGCCGGCGATCTCGTAGTGGGCGCCCTTGTCGTCGACGGCCTGCACGGCGTGCTGGGCGGTGGCGGAGAGCCACATGCCGTGCACGAGTGGGGCGGCGAGGCCGCTGACGGCGGCGCCGCGCTTCGACGTGTGGATGGGGTTGAAGTCGCCGGAGGTGCGGGCGAACGCGGTCATCTCGCCGGGGGCGACGACCTTCACGCGACGCAGCAGACGGCGCGGGGTGTCGAGCGTCTCGGCGTCGATGCCGCCGAAGTCGGGCGCCTCGGCGGGCAGCGCGTCGGAGTAGGCGCGGCCGCGGATGGCGAAGCGCTCGGTCTCGTTGGCGAGCACGGTGCCGTCGGCGGCAGTGTGGGTCACGTGGATGGTGACGACGCGGCCGGACGCGGACTCGAAGTAGTCCTCGGCCCAGCTGGTCAGCGAGATGGTCTCGCCGGTGTGGGCGAGCAGCTCGTCCTCGGTGACCTCGAGACGGATGAGATGGTCGAGGTGCACGGCGTTGAGCAGGCCCTCGATGACCGGGAAGCCATGCACGTACACGGAGCCGAGCGCCGCGTAGATGGCCGGCCATGCGGGGCCGACAAGCGCGTCGGGCGCGATGCGCGACGGCACGAGGCTGGCCGGCAGCGCGCCGCCGGTGGCGGCCTCGTGGTCGAAGCCGAGGTTGGCGCTCAGCGTGTACGTCGCATGGGCCTGGCCGAACGGATACGTCGCGGTGTCGGCGACCTTCTCGATTTCGGGCATGGCGGTGAGCTTGTCGCCGGTGATGGCGGTGTTGCCGATGCCGGCGGTGTCGGCCAGCATGCGGTACACGTGCTCGGGCAGGCGCTCGCG
The DNA here is from genome assembly GCF_019331695.1 of Bifidobacterium pluvialisilvae. Lineage (GTDB taxonomy): Bacteria > Actinomycetota > Actinomycetes > Actinomycetales > Bifidobacteriaceae > Galliscardovia > Galliscardovia pluvialisilvae. Next base: position 11,737 of record NZ_JAHBBI010000012.1, on the reverse strand, counting down.
GTCGACGACCGGGAACAGGCCGGTCTCGTCGCCGTTCACGTTGAGCGGGATGACGATGTCGCGCACGGCGTGCTTGCTCCTGCCGCCGTCGGGATCGTTGTCCCAGTACGTGTCGAGATGGATGTCGAGATCGAACTTCTCGACGGGGCCGTCCTCGCCGACCTTGCGGATCTCGTAGTATTCGTCGCCGACCTTGGTGCCGTAGGCGGGGTTGGCCATGAGATGGCCGACCCAGGAGATGTTCGGGCTCTTGCGAATGAACTCCTCGGCGGAGGTCGAGTCGCCGAGCGTGGAGAACGCGGCATCGGCATCGTCGGCAGCAGCGTCGTCGACGTCGGCGGAAGCCTCGTTGACGCGTTCGACCATGGCGGCCTCGAAACGGCCGAGGATGCTGGCGATCGGCTCGTCCACGGTGGTGATGGCGGCCACGGAGATCGGGCCGGGGATGATACGCACGGAGTCGGCGGAGTAGCGCGGGTCCTCGGACTGCCACAGCTGGTCCTGGCCCCACCAGCGCAGCAGGTCGTTGTCGATGACCGGCACGAACGGCATGGGCTTCGGGTATTCGCGCACGAGCACGGGGAACCATGCCACGTCGCTCGGCACCACGGTGATCTCGTCGGACTGCGGGTAGGCGTCCTTAAGCCTCTTCAGCGCGGCTGCCGGTTCGAGCACGTCGTCGCGGCCGGCGAACAGCGACTCGAACTCGCCGGACTCCTGATCGCGCACACGGGCCTCGATGCGCTGCAGCAGGTGCAGGAAGCGGTCGGCGTAGGTCTCGTCGGCCCACGGGTACGAAAGGTCGGCGAAGCGCTTGGCCCACGCGTAGTAGGTCATGGTCTCGAGGTCGCCGAAGTAGGGCTTGGCGGTCTTGTTCAGCGCGGCGATGATCTCGTCGCGGCGCTCGTCAAGCTCCTCGGGGTGCTTCATGACGCGCACGAGCAGGCGGCCGCACACGGCGGAGGAGTTCTCCACCTCGTAGATGTCGGCGTGCAGGTGGCTCAGGCCGGAGGCCACGCCGCCGACGGACTTGCCGGACGGCACCCACTTCTCGCCGAGCGGGGCGAACGGGTCGTCATCCTTGTCGGCGTCGGTGATGCCGGGGGTCTCGACGAGCAGCTGCTTGACCTGCGGGCTGGTGTGCGCCTCCTTGGCGGTCATGGCGGCGGTGCCGACGAGCACGCCGTCGACCGGCATGAGCGGCAGGTCGTAGGCGCGGGACCACTGGCCGGTGATGTAGTCGGCCGCGCGCTCGGGCGTGCCGGCGCCGCCGCCGACCACGAGCACGAGGTTCGTCTGCTCGCGCACTTCGGCGTAGGTGCTCATAAGCAGGTCGTCCAGGGACTCCCAGCTGTGGTGGCCGCCGGCCGCACCACCCTCGACCTCGATGAGGATCTTGGTGGGGGCCACGGCCTTGGCGATGCGCACGACCTGGCGGATCTGGTCGACGGTGCCGGGCTTGAAGCTCACGTAGGGGAAGCCGTCGGCGTTGAGCGTCTCGATGAGCTCCTTGGCCTCGTCGAGCTCGGGGATGCCGGCGGAGACGACCACGCCGTCGATCGGCGTGCCCGAGGCGCGCTTCTTCGGCACGATGCGCTGCGAGCCGAACTGGAGGTTCCACAGGTAGCGGTCCATGAACATGGCGTTGAACTCGACGGTGCGCCCCTCCTCGAGCTCCTCCTCGAGCTTGGCGACGTGACGGTCGAACACCTCGGCGGTCACCTGGCCGCCGCCGGCGAGCTCGGCCCAGTATCCGGCGTTCGCGGCCGCGGCCACGATCTCCGGCTCCACGGTGGTAGGGGTCATGCCGGCGAGCAGCACCGGGGGCTTGCCGGTCAGGTCGCTGAACGCGGTGCGCACCTTCGGGCCGGCCGGGGTGGCGACCACGCGCGGCGCATAGCGGGTCCAGTTCTGGGTGCGGGCGGGCTCGGACTCCAGAGTCGAAAGCGCGGCGCGGGCGTCCGCGGTGGAGGCGTCCACCACGCCGACGCCGGTGCCCTGGGCCACGGTGCTCAGCAGCTTGCCGACCACGGTGCCGGGGCCGAAGTCCACGACCCACAGTTTGCCCGGGTCGGTGGATTCCAAGGCCTCGCGCACGCGGGCCGCCCAGTCCACGTGGTTGAGCAGCACTTCGGCGGCGAGCAGACGGGCGCGGTCCGTATCCAGTCCGCACCGGCCGGCCCACTCCACGGCCTGCTCCACGCCCTCGGCCATGATCGGGCTGTGGAACGGCAGGGTCACATCAAGGTATTCGAGCACGGGCGCGAACACGCGGCCGCCGCGCACCTTCTCCTCGCGCAGCGCGGCCTGGTGGCGATGCTCCTTGCCCGCCTCGATCTCGAAGGAGGCGAGGTCCTCCGGGTAGCCGGAGAGCACGTAGTGGTTGCCGGAGTTGGTCACGGCCACGGCGATCGGGCCGCGCGGGTTGACCACGCGGGCCACGAGCGCGTCGATCTGCTCGCGCGTGGCGCCCTTGACGGAGAGCATCGGCGTGGCCTCGCCGCTGCGGCTGGCGAGCGCGCTGCTGCGGGCCTGGCGCGTGCCGGCCACGCCAATCAGCGTGGCGATGGCGAGGATCTCGTCGATGGCGTCGAACGCGGCGTCGATGGATCCGGCCTTCTGGATGGCCTTGACCATGTGCACGGCGAGGATGCCCTGCGAGTGGCCGAGCACGGCCACGGGCTTCGCTCCGGCCACGTCGTAGCCGAGGTCGGCGGCGTCGAGCAGCGCGCCGAGCTGGGCGAGCGCGATGCCGGGCACGCTGGCGGGCGCGGCGGCCGCGGCGCCGAGCCGCGCCGGGTTCGGTTCGAAGCCGAACAGGTCGACCGGACGGCCCGTGGTGGCGAGCAGTTCGGCGGATACGGGCGTGAGCAGCCGCTGGGCGGCGGCCGCGTGTCCGCGCAGCTTCTCGTCGAGGGCGGGGTTCTGCAGTTCGTCGGCGAGCGCGACCGGCCACGGCGTCGACTGGCCGGCGAAGGCCAGCGCATGCGGCTGGTCGGCAAGACGGCTGAGGAAGAATTCGTTGGTCATGATGTTCCTTGTGTTCCTGTGTTCCTTGTGATTCTTATCGGTCTGTTGGTTGGTTCGATGGTTGGTTGATTGAAGTCTGGGTTGTGTTGGCTGGGCCATGTCGACTGTGGTCTCTCCCTCCGTCACGCCTTCGGCGCGCCACCTCCCTCATCAGAGGGAGGCATGGGATTCCGCCTCCGCATGCCGCATACGTGGCCGGCGGTCACATCGGCTGGTTGCCGTGGTGTTTGCCGGTGCGGCGCACGCGCCGCTTGGTGGAGAGCAGCCTCAGCGATCGTTCGATGACGTCGCGCGTCTGCTCGGGGTCGATCATCGCGTCGATCTCGCCCATTTCGAGGGAGAGGTTGGCGTTCACCGTGGTCTTTTCGTATTCGTCGGCCAGGCGTCGCCGCAGCGCGTCGACGTCCTGCCCGGCCTCGCGCGCCTTCTGCAGGTCCTTGCGGTGGATGATGTTCACCGCGCCGGCCGCGCCGAGCACGGCGATCTGCGAGCTGGGCCACGCCACGTTCACGTCGGCGCCGATGGCCTTGGAACCCATCACGATGTATGAGCCGCCGAACGCCTTGCGCAGGATGATGGTGATCATCGGCACCTGCGCGTTGGCGTACGCGTAGATGACCTTGGCGCCGCGGCGGATGATGCCGTTGTGCTCCTGGTCGGCGCCGGGCTTGTATCCGGGCGTGTCGACGAGCGTGATGACGGGCAGGTTGAACGCGTCGCACAATCGTACGAATCTGGCGACCTTTTCGGACGCCTCGACGTCGAGGATGCCGGCCAGCACGTTCGGCTGGTTGGCGACGACGCCGACGGGCCGGCCGTCGATGCAGGCGAAGCCGACGACGGCGGACTGCGCGTAGAGCTCCTGCACCTGCACGAATTCGCCGTAGTCGACGATGCAGCGGATCACGTCGAGCACGTCGTACGGCTGGCGGTCGTTATCGGGCATGATGGTGCCGATGCGCTTGGCGGCCTCCTGCTCGGCGTGGCCGGACGCGTACGCGTAGGTCGGCGCCTGTTCGTCGCTGTTGGACGGCAGGTAGGCGAGCACGGTGCGCGCGTAGTCGATGGCGTCGGCCTCGTCCTCGCCGAGATAGTGGGCCACGCCGGACGTGGCGTTGTGCACGTAGCCGCCGCCGAGCTCGTCCATGCTGATCGTCTCGCCGGTCGCGGCCTTGACCACGTCGGGGCCGGTGACGAACATGTTCGAGTTCTCCTTGGTCATGATGATGAGGTCGGTCAGCGCCGGGCAGTAGACGGCGCCGCCGGCGCACGGGCCGAGGATCAGGGAGATCTGCGGGATGAAGCCGCTGGCCTCGCAGGTCCTGCGGAAGATGTGCCCGTACTGGGCGAGCGCGGCCACGCCGTCCTGGATGCGCGCGCCGCCGGAGTCGATCAACGCGACGACGGGGATCTTCAGATCGATGGCCATGTCCATGAGATGGCAGATCTTGCGGCCTTCGGCCAGTCCCATGGTGCCGCCGCGCACGGAGAAGTCCTGTGCGTAGACGGCCACCTTGCGGTCGTAGATCTTGCCGAAGCCGGTGATGACGGCGGAGCCGGCCTTGCCGGCGTTGATGTCGCCGCCGTTGAACCGGCCGATCTCCTCGAACGTGTCGGTGTCGAACAGCAGGTCGAGGCGTTCGCGCGCCGTGTACTTGCCTTTGGCGTGCTGCCGTTTGACGGCGTTCGCCTCGGCGTCGCGCGCGAGCTCGGCCGCGCGCGCGATGGCCTCGCGCACCGGCTGGTGCCGGGCGGCGGCCGCGTTCGTCGTGTCGACGGAGACTCCCAGCGTATCGGTCATCTCAGGCCTCCTTTCCGTCGGTCGTATCGTGTGCGGCCGCACTGGCCGCATCGTCATGGCGGTCGTTCGCATGTTCGTGCGTGGCGCCTTCGATGTCCATCGTCACGAGCGTCTGGCCGGGGTCGACGCCGTCGGCCACGCCCACGCCGATCTTCTTGATGACGCCCTTGGCGGGCGCGTACACGTAGTTCTCCATCTTCATGGATTCGAGCACGACGAGCAGGTCGCCCTTGTCGACGGTCTGTCCTTCGGCCACGTTGATGCGTGTGACGACGGCCTGCATGGTGGCGACGATGATGCCGGACCGCGCCGCGTCGTCCGTATGACGGCTGTTCTCGCCGACGTCGTGCAATCCGGTGCCGCGCAGCGGCTGGGTGGGGCGGCGCGGGCCGCTCGTGCCCCTGCCGGAGCCGATGCCGGCGAGCAGGTCGGACGGCACGGCGAGCTTCACACGCTTGTTGTCGACCTCCACGTTGAACGTCTCCATGGCGGGGCGGCGTTCGTCGCGGCCGCTCACCGAGGCGGGCTGGCCGGCCGAGACGGCCTGCGGCTTGGCGTTGAGGTAGTTGCGTTCCAGCCACTTGGTGGTCACCTCGAACGGGTGGCCGTTCTCGGCGGTGAAGTCGGGGTTGGTGAAGATCTTCTGGAAGAGGCTGGCCGGCGTGGGCACGCCCTCGATGCTCAGCTCGCGCAGGGCGCGGCGCACGCGGGCCACGGCGGCGAGACGGTCCTGGGCGGTGACGATGACCTTGCCCATCATGGAGTCGTCCTTCGGGGAGACGGTGTCGCCCACCTCCACGCCGGTGTCGATGCGGATGCCGGGGCCGGACGGCCAGGTGATGGATTCCAGCGTGCCGGAGCTCGGCGTGAGGTTCGTGGCCGGGTCCTCGCTGGTGATGCGCAGCTCGAACGCGTGGCCGCGCGGGGCGGGCGCCTTGGTGAGTTCGCCGCCGTCGGCGATGGTGAGCTGCTCGCGCACGAGGTCGAGGCCGCTGACCTGCTCGCTGACGGTGTGCTCCACCTGGAGCCTCGGGTTGACCTCCATGAAGTACACGCGGCCGGCGGGGGTGACGAGGAACTCGCAGGTGCCGAGGCCCACGTAGTCGACGGTGTCGAAGAGCCGTTCGGAGAAGCCTTCGAGCTGGGCGCGCACGTCGGCGGTGAGGAACGGCGCGGGCGCCTCCTCCACGAGCTTCTGGTTGCGGCGCTGCACGGAGCAGTCGCGCGTGGAGTAGACGGTGAAGTTGCCGTGGCTGTCGCGGCCGGACTGGGTCTCCACGTGGCGGGCCTTGTCGACGAACTTCTCGATGAAGTAGTCGCCGAGGTCGCCGCCCTGCAGGGCGTCGTGGTTGAGGTAGAACTGGCGCAGCTCGTCGTCGTTGTGGATGAGGGTGATGCCGCGTCCGCCGCCGCCGTCGGCCTTCTTCATCATCACCGGGTAGCCGTTCGCGTTGGCGAAGTCGAGCAGCGTGCGCATGTCGGTGACCGGTTCGGCCAGTCCCGGCACGACCGGCACCTTGGCGCGGGCCGCCACCTTGCAGGCGCTGATCTTGTCGCCGAGCTCGTCGAGCGCCTCGGGCTTCGGCCCGACCCACGTGATGCCGGCGTCCTGCACCTTGCGCGCGAACGACGAGAATTCGGAGAGGAAGCCGTATCCGGGATGCAGCGCGTCGGCGCCGGAGCGTTTGGCGATGTCGACGATGAGGTCCTCGTTGAGATACGTCTTGAGGTTCGTGTCGCCGGAGAGCAGATACGCCTCGTCGGCCATCTGCGCGTACATGGCGTCACGGTCCTGTTCGGCGTAGACGGCGACCGTGCCGATGCCCATCTCCTGGGCGGTTCGCACCACGCGCAGGGCGATCTCCCCGCGGTTGGCGATCAACAGTTTTCGCATAGGGTCCTTCGGTTCGTGGATTTTCGTTTCGTAGGTGGGTTTCGTAACGGGTTGTGCAACGATCAGGCGGATGCCGGCGCGGGTGGCATCGGCATGACGCCGACGTCGCCGGTCGTGACGACGTGGGTCGCTCCGGCGTCGTCGCGGATGGTCAGCGAGGCGTCGGGGTTGATGGCCGTCGCCGTGCCGCATACGCTGCCGCCGTCGGCGAGCCGCGCCTCGACGCGGCGGCCGAGCGTCCAGCTCACCGCCCCGACCTCGCGCAGCACGTCGGCCACGCCGGCCTTCGGGTCGGCGTAAAGCCGTTCGAGCCGTTCGCGCAGATGATGGACGATGCCGGCCATCAACGCGTCGCGCAGCGTCGCATAATCGGGAAGGTTCCCGTAATGCAGCTGCAACGACGTGGCGATCTCGGTCGGCAGGTCGGCCTGCGGCACGAACAGGTTGAGTCCGATGCCGATGACCACGGCCGAACAACGGTCGTCGACGGGCACGAATTCGCTGAGCACGCCGGCCAGCTTGCGCCCGTCGCAGAACACGTCGTTCGGCCATTTGATGGTGAGCTTCCCCCGATCGGCGCCCAGCGCCGAAATCCTGTATTCGTCCGCGACGTCCCTCATGGCGTCGAGCACGGCGAGGCCGGCGCTCATGGTGATCCAGCCACCCAACGATGCGGTGATGAGCGCGGTGGGCGCGGGCACGGCGAACGATGCGAGCAGCGACTGGCCCGGCCGGTTGTACCAGACGCGGCCGAGACGGCCGTGGCATTTGGTCTGCGTGTCCGAGACGGCCACGGCGACCGGCAGCGCATGCTTCCCGGCGGCCGCGGCATCCCCGGTGGCGGCATCGTCGTACAGGTGCGCGATGCGGTGCACGGCATCCCCACCGTGGTCCGCATCCGGCGCGCCGGCCGCGATGTCACGGGTCATCATCGTGTTGGTGGAATCGACCGTATCCAGAATCGTCAGCGAATCCGCCTCGGCGGCGGTGCGCGGGGCGGGCGCCCGCCAGACAAAGTCATGAATCGGCATATTCGTCACGCTATCAATCCGCGGCCTCGCAACGGAATCCCCAAAGCGACAAAATCCGGTGCCGGTTTTTGTACGTTCATACAAACGGTTCCGTAAGACCGGTATTTATGCTGAGATACCAGCGGCCTCCAGCCGTACGAAACACGTGATTTTCCAACGGTTACGACATATACGCGCATAGAACGTTTGACGTGTTGCCATTATTGCCGCCGCCGCATATCGAAGGGATTTGTATGATTTCACAACACCATGGTCCAGCCCTTGAGCGCATCCGCCAAGAGGCCGATGCCGCCACCGCACGCCGTCTGCTGGCCTCGGGGGCGAAGGCGCTGCTGTTCGCCGGCCTCATGTGGGCCGCGGCGGCCGCCGGCGAGATTCCGGTGCCGGGCACGCCGGTGCCCATCACGATGCAGACGTTCGTGCTGATGCTGGCCGGGCTCACGCTCAGCTGGCGCGAGGCCGCGAGCGCGGTGGCCACGTATCTGGCGGCCGGCGCGGCTGGTCTGCCGGTGTTCGCGGGCGGCGCGTCCACGCTGGCGCTGGTCGGGCCGAGCGCCGGATTCCTCATCGGGTTCCTCCCGGCCGTGGTCATCACGGCGCTGGTGCGCGGCAGGGCCCGCACCGATTCGGTGCGCGGTCGGCTGCTGACGGCGCTGCGGTATTTCGGCGCGATCGTGCTGGGCGTGATCGTGGTGCTCTACCCGTTCGGCGCATTCGTGCAGTCGGTGCTGACCGGCGTGCCGTTCGGAGCCGTGATGGCGGCGTCGCTCGGCTTCCTCGTCGGCGACCTGCCGAAGGCCGTCATCGTTTCCGCCGTCTGCGCCGGATTCTCCGTCAGCAAACGGTGAATATGCGAGCGGTGAGGCTTTGATTCGGGAAACATGCGGATGTGACCGAGCACATCCGCATGTTTCCTCTGTGACGGCCGATACGAACACCCACAACTCGCGTTTTCCCGATAGAATCGGGGCGATGACTACGGTTTGGAATGTTTTGCGATGGATGTTGGCGGCCCTGGCCTGCCTGTGGCTGGCCTTCTGCACGGCGGTCGGGCCGATCTACCGTGCGGACGGGTCGATAGCCGACTTCTCGCTCGGCAATGCGGCGATACTCGTCGCGGCGTTCGCCGTGTATCTCGGGCTGGTCATCGGTCTGGCGAGCATCGCACGCAGCGGATGGCGCATCCCCGGTATCCCCAGAGTTATGCGCGGAAACGGCGACGATGGTGGAAAACCCCGGGGATTCCTCGCGAGGTACGAAGACACAATCATACGCGCGACCGACCGCACATGGAAGCTCGCGGTGATACTGCTCATCGGATGGCTGTGGTGCTATGCGACGCTGCTCAGCGCGTTCGGCGCCGACCTGTTCTCGCAGATCCGCGAATTCACGTCGTTCTGGGAGCAGACCCACGGCAATCCCCAGACCTATCTCGACGGCACGGGCGTGGTGAACACCATCATGGACGTCTACCCGACCGCGCATTATCTCTGGCCCGCCGACCCGACGTTCCTCACCAACCAGCACAACATCCTGCTCACCCTGCTGTATGGCGGCGTCGCATTCGCCAGCCGCGCGCTCACCGGCGCGCCCGACGCCGGCGTCGTGCTGCTGTCAGGCGCACAGTTCGCCTTCGCCGCGTTCTGCTGCGCCGCCACCGCGAACCGCTTCCTCAACATGCCGTTCCTGCACGACGCAGGGACCGGCCGCCCTGCGGACGCCGGTCCGAAGGGGTCCGCCGCCACCCGCCTCATCGTGCTCGCGATGCTGCTCCTCAACCCCATCATCGTCACCAGCACCATCGCATTGACGAAGTCCCCTCTGTTCGCATTCGCATTCGTCTGGTGGTTCGGCGTGCTGTATGAGATTCACGCCACACGATTCTTCGACTCCGGCCTGTCGGCCTCCGCTCAGGATGACCGAGAAAACGGAAGTCCTGCCTCTCAGAACGGCAGCAGCAACGGAACGCCCGCCGTCCAGAACGAGAAGTCCGTTGCTCAGAACAGCAAGCCCGCCACCCGAGTTGGCGGAACCATCACCCACATCCCCGTGCCGCCGCGCACCGCCGTCGCGCTCGCCGTTTCCACGTTCGTCATGCTGGCCAGCGCCAAATACGCGGTCTACGTCGTCGCACTGCTGTTCGTCCTCGCCATGCTGGCCGACCGCCGCCGCTGGCGCACATGGGCCGTCGCCCTGCTCATCCCCCTCATCGCGTTCCAGGGCATGCTCACGGCGCTCACCGCGTCGAACACCATCATCAACGGCGACGCCATCGAAAGCAAAGGCATCCAACTCCAGCAGATCGGCCGCGTCGCCCAACGCAATCCCCAAGGCATCCCCCAAAGCGCCCGCGAGAAGCTCGCCCCCATCATCGACCTCGACGGCGCCGCGCAGGCCTACTTCCCCCAGGACGCCGACCGCATGAAATCGTCAGGCTCCGCTGAGGATAAGACCATCGTCTACCAGTGGAAGACCGTCACCGCCGACGACATGCGGCAGTTCAACGCCGCATGGGTGGAGATCGTCAAGGCGAACCCCGTCATCGCCATCGACGCCCTGCTCGCCGAAAGCTACGGCTACTTCGACGTGACCGACATCCCCTACGTCTCGGCCATCTACTACATCGACAACGGCGTCATCAAGACCAACGCCACGCATATCGCCGGCTGGATGGGCGGCTGGCGCGACGCCGTGGCCTGGGCATTCAACGGCTGGTCGCATATTCCGGTGCTCGGCTGGCCCATCCACGGCAACTTCTGGACGGTTCTCGTGCTCGTCGTCGGCGCGGCCGAAGTGGTGCTGCGGCGCTGGCGCGCCCTCGCGTTCCACCTGCCGATGCTGCTGCTCATGGGCGTGATGATCACCGCACCGGCCAACAACTTCGACCGCCACATGCTGCCGTTGGTCTTCGTGTTCGCGTTCCTCGCCCTCTGGTTCCGCCGCGATACGGATGCGATGCCGAAGATATCCACCGGTCAATAGTCCCACGGGTTTGTGGGTCTATCCGTTCTCCAAATTGGATTCGTGGGTCCGTCCCGTTCTCTAATCGGGTTTGTGGGTCCACCGGCTCGCCAAATCGAGTCCGTGGGTCCGCCCGTTCTCCAAATTAGGTTCGTGGGCCTATCCGCTCGCCAAATTAGATTTGTGGGTCTATCAGTTCACGAGGAGCCGATTTTCGCCGTCCTCGTGTATGCGATAGACCCACAAACCTCTTTATGAACGGATTAACCCACTATTAATGAATAGGACGGACCCACAAAACCGCTGTTGCGACTCGATAGACCCACAAATCTAAACACCGTTGCCACAGGACGCCCGCACATCCGATGCCGAGCCGTCCATCCGATGCCGAGCCGTTCATCCCGAGCCGACACCCGCACGTCCCACATCGAGCCGCCCGTCCCATGCCGACACCATCCGTCCCATGCCGATGCCGTCCATATGCCCCACACCGATACCGCCTTATCCGCCTCATCGCTCCCACGCCACTACCGTCCGCGCATTCCACGCCGTCCCATACTCCCACGCATCCCACGCCATCCCATGCCGTCCCGCCCATCCCATGCCGCCCCACGCGTCCTACGTGCGCCATACGTTCCACGCGTCCCACACCGATACCGTCCATCCGTCATAGGATGCGGCGACTATGCTGTTCGGTATGAAATTCTCGGTTCTGCATTCCCGCAAGACGCACGACGACGTCAAAGCCCACAAAGACGTCGCCGACGGTGCGGACTCCGCCGACGCCGGCGACGAACGCGAACGCACCGCCGAGGCGACGACGCCCGAGCCGAAATCCAAACGCGCCACGCGCCGGCAACCCGTCCGCAAGACGCCCCGTGCCCGGGCACGCACCGCGCGCAAGAACGCCGTCCCCGCCCCCAACACCGTGGCGGCGGCTCCAGAAACGAGCGGCTCTTCCCCCGCAATCGCGTCCGCAACGCCCTCCCCCACAGCCCCCACAGCCTCTACAGCCGCTCC
>NZ_JAHBBI010000011.1 GCF_019331695.1 Bifidobacterium pluvialisilvae | reverse complement strand
GGGGAGGGCCGGTTGCCTTCGTTCAGTAGGGGAATGGGGGGAGGTCGGTTGCCTTCGTTCGGGATGACAAGAGGCGGCTTTGCCCTTCGTTCAGGATGACGAGGGTGGGCTTCGTCCTTTGCTCAGGATGACGAAAGGGAGAGCCGATCGTTTTTCGTTCAGAGTGACAGGGGGAGGCGGCTGACCTTCGTGTGGAATGACAATCGGTCGCTTCCGCGCGGAATGACGGTCTGTTCGCGGCGTTAGAAACTCTCGCATAGCCGGACTTTTCGGGGGGTGGTATGTCGTTCATCCTTATAGAGGGGTATCCTAGATGAGGATTGGAATCTAGGTTTACGCCGCGACCGGCCTCCTTTCAAGAGGGGGCTGATGGCTTTTCGCCCGTCGCGACGGACAGAAGGGAAAGCCATGGGCTTGAACAGCTTGCCGGCCGTGGATGCGACGACGCGTCGTGTTCGTGCGCGCGGACTGAGAAAGAAGATTATCGGCGTGCTCGCCGCAGTGGCCACCGTCGCCACGATGGGCCTGACCGCCGTCACCGCCAACGCGGCGGATGAAGTCGGTACCGACGCCACCGCCAATGGCAACGTCTATCAGGCGTTGAAATACATGCAGGATTTGAATGAGCTGCGTGCCAGCACCACTCGTCGACCGCTGACCTTGCAGCAGATCGCTGATGCGAAGAATGCGGATAACAACACTACCGTTTACAACGTGTCTAATGTTGCATCTAACTCGGCTGATGGCAGTGCTGTTCCTGCTTTGAAGGTTAACTCCGACATGATGAAGTGGGCGCAGGCTCGTGCTAACGAACTGGCCAAGCAGGGATCTATCAACCATGATGACATCTATAACGGGAAGCCGGATTGGTACAAGTGCAATAGTCCAAGTTTTGCGCAGTGCACAGGAGGGCTGAATCTGGCGGAATCCTCTGAATTCAAGGGCGGATACGTTTTTGGTCCTGAAGCGCTTGCCATCGGATATCCTGATGTGGCTGGATACGAGGACGCGCACAATCCCATCAATAGCTGGTACAGCGAGCTCGACTATGAGATTAAGAATCCGGATGCCTCTGCGTCCGATTTGAGGCAGTGGCGTCAAGGTTATGGCCATTACCTTACCGAGGTGAGCAAGCTTGCCGATATTGCCGGTTTTGGCGTGGCGAAAGTCACAAGTGGCCAGTGGAAGGGGGCGACCGTCTCCGTCTTGGAGATCGGTAACAGCAAGACTGCTCAGGGCGCGACTCAATCTGTCGAGGATGCGCTGAAGGAATACGCGCCCAAGAAGACCATCACCGCCGTTTCGGACGCCACCTTGAATGTGGTATCGAGTACGACCAAGCCGACGGCACAGCTCCCGGCCACGGTGAAGGCCACGTATAGCGATGGCACTTCCGGTAACGTCGACGTGACATGGGACGAAATCCCCAACACGTGGAACGACGACCGCAAGGCGCACACGGTGACGGTTGAAGGCACCGTGGATGGGTACTCGGGGAAGGTCAAGGCTACGCTGAACGTGGCGGCCGCGACTGTGACCAAGGCGACCATCGATGGCACTTCCGCCGAGACCACCATCACCACGCTGTCCGGCACGAATCCGGACAGCCAGCTGCCTGCTCAGGGCAAGGTTGTGTGGTCCAACGGCGATACGACCGACGAGGATATTACGTGGCAGAAGAGCACCGAATCGCAATACGGCAAGCGTGAGGGCGGCAAGTACAACCTCACCGGTGCCATCGCCGGCGAGACCGTCACCGCGCACGTGACCGTCGAAGCGGCTACGGTCACGACCGTGGAAAAGCTCACCGACATCACCGTGACCAAGGGCACGACGCCGACGAATCTCCCGAAGACCGCTCATGTGACGTGGTCCAACGGCGACGAATCCGACGAGAACATTACATGGGATGCCGGCAAGAATCCGGCCGATGCCACGTTTGACACCGTTGGCGATCAGACGTTCACCGGTACCGTTGCCAACACGAACGGCAAGACCGTCACGCTGAAGATTACCGTCGTTGACGCGAAGATTACCAGCGTTGACAACCCGGCTGACATCACCGTGGAATCCGGCATCGATCCGAATCCGCAGATTCAGAAGACAACCGTGAGGGCCACGTTCGACAACGGCACGACCAAGGACGTGGCCGTGACGTGGACGTCCGAAGTCTCCAAGGACATCTGGAACAACCGCGAGGGCGGCGCGACCACGCTTACCGGCAAGGTCGCCAACTACAACGGCACGGTGACGCTGAAGGTCATCGTCAAGCCGGCGACCATCAACGGCGCGACCGTCGACCCGGCCACGCTGAGCACGCCTGCCGGCCTTGACCCGACATCCAAGCTGCCGAAGACCGCCAAGGTCACGTGGTCCAACAACGACACGACCGACGGCACTGTGAAATGGAACGCCATCGACGCCAAGGATTACGCGTCGGTCGGTTCCTTCAGAGCCACCGGCACCGTGACCTCCGAGGGTAAGACCACCACGGTCACACTGCCTATCACCGTGACCTCGGCCGCGGCCGTCAGGGCCACGGCGACCCCTGAATCCGTCGATACTATCGCCACGCACGCGCCTGACCTGACCGGCGTCAACGCGAAGGTGACGTACACCGACGGCACCACGACCACCAACACCGTGGCATGGAACACGCCGACCGCTGGCCAGTACGCACAGGCCGGCTCCTTCGACGTGACCGGCACCGTGCAGCAGACCCAGGTCAAGACCCGCGCGGGCAACGACCTCACCGACATGAACGGCAACCCGCTCACCGTGACTGTGAAGGTCAACGTCAAGGCCCGTGAGATTACCGCCGTGGAGCCGCTCGCCGACCCTGCCATCACCGTCGACTCCGCCAAGACCGCGCCGGCCGACCTGAAGGGCAAGGCGAAGGTCACCTGGAACGATGGCACAATCGAGGAACGCGAGATTGCCCTGACCCTGCCGGAAGGCTGGAACAAGCCGCACACCGCGCACTATGCGACCGCCACCGGCACGACCGACGGCTGGAACAAGCCTGTGGAGTTCACCGTCTCCGTCAAGGCCGCCACCGCCGAATCCGTCGCGGACCCGGCCGACTTCTCCACCGTGGAAGGCAACGTGCCCGCACTGCCGAAGACCGCGGACGTGACGTGGTCCAACGGCGAGACGACCGCCGAAACCGTGACCTGGGATGAACCTGACGACTTCGACAAGCTCTTCGACAAGGCGTCCGATACGCCCGTCACCGTGAAGGGCGAGGTCGCCGGCAAGACCGTGACCGTCAACATCACCGTCACCGCGGCATCCATCGAATCCGTCACCGCGCCGAAGGACGTGACCATCGACGCCGGTCAGACGCCGAACCTGCCCGGTTCCGTCGACGCCAACTTCTCCAACGGCAAGGACGGCCAGGTCTCCGTGAAGTGGAAGACCGACGGCGTCGACTTCTCCAACCGTTCCGGCAAGGACAAGACCGTGACCGTGAAGGGCGAGATCGCCGGCTACAAGGACGGCGTGAGTGTCAACGTCATCATCCACAGCGCCAAGGCCACCAAGGCCGTGGTGAACGGCGGCGACGTGACCATCGAAACCAACTCCGGCACCAAGCCCGCACTGCCCGAGACCGCGACCGTCACCTGGAGCGACAACGGCAAGAATAGCGAGGAGAACATCACGTGGGATGCCTTCGACAAGTGGCAGAACCGTGACGGCGACACGTTCACCGTGAACGGCACGGCCGCCGGCCTGCCGGTCTCCGTAAGCGTGAAGGTGAACAAGGCCACCGTGCTCGACGTGCAGCACGCCGTGACCGTGTCCACCAAGCCCGGCCAGAAGCCCGCACTGCCCACGACCGTGCCCGCCAAGTGGAGCAACGGCGACACCACCAACGAAACCGTGGTGTGGAACAAGATTCCGGCCAAGGATTACGCCACCGCCGGCCAGTTCGAAGTCAAGGGCACCGCGACCGTGGACGGCAAGGTATACGCCGTGACCGCCACCGTCAACGTGAAGAACGCCGAAGTGGTGAAGGTGGAGGACGGTGTCGACATCCCCACCACGGTGGGCAAGGCCCCGCAGCTGCCCGCCACCGTGAAGGTGCATTGGGGCGACAAGACCACCACCGACGTGACCGTCACGTGGAACGACGTTCCTGCCAAGGCCTACGCCAAGGTCGGATCGTTCACCGTCAAGGGCACCGCCATCGTGAACGGCAAGGCATACACGATCACCGCCAACGTGACCGTGAAGCCCGCGGCCGCCGCCACCGGCACCGCCACCACGCCGCAGAGCAACGCGCAGGTGACCACGAACACCAACGGTACGCAGAGTAGCAAGCTCTCGCGCACCGGCGCCGCCATCGGCGCCATCGTGGCCGTGGTCGTCGTGCTGCTCGCCGGTGCGGGCCTGGTCTTCTACATGAAGAGCAAGCGCGCGCACTGATAGGCGATAAGCCGACCGGCTGATGACTGAGTAGGGGAGGGGACGCCATGAAGGCGTCTCCTCCCCTCAGTCGTTCTTCGGCCGGCAGCTCGTCCTGCAATGAGTGACGGGCTTCGCTCGCGCCTTGCTGGCTCGCCTGTCGGCTCGCATTCTACCTGCAAACGCCTCCGTTTGCTTCACGGCAGAATCCTCGGAGAGGGGGAGCCGGGGGTGCCGTGGGCGTTTTCATCTTCTGTCATCCTGAGTGGAGGCTGCGTCCCTCTGTCATCCTGAGTGGAGGCTGCGTCCCTCTGTCATCCTGAGCGGAGCCGCTTGCGGCGTAGTCGAAGGATCTTGCACTGATTGGTGTGCAAGATCCTTCGACTACGGGCTTCGCCCTTCGCTCAGGATGACAGGGACAGGGGTCGCTCGGGATGACGGAAACAGGGGGTCGTGGGCTGTTTCGTTCGGGATGACGAAACGGCGGCCGCAGGTATTCCCGCTCGGGATGACGAAGCGGTGCCTCTCTGATGGACGGGGCTGCATAATTGTCGTTTTGCGTCGTAATCCATGGGAATCGCGGTGTTTTTCGTGGATTGTGTCGCATTTTCGGGGAAAAGCGTCGTGGTCCATCGCGGTCGTCAGTGTCGATGTCGTGAATCGTTGCAATCATGCGGTTCTTGAAATCGTGTCTTCGGGATTTCGATGGACAGTGCTGCATAATCGTCGTTTTGCGTCGTAATCCATGGGGATCGGAGGGGATTTGATGGATTGCGTTGCGTTTTGGGTGGAATGCGGTCGAGTCCATTGCGGGGAGGACGATCGGGGAGGGGGAGCTGGCGCGCGCAGCGTAACCGAAGAGGAGTTGTTTCAGTGGTGTTTCCTTTTGTCATCCTGAGCGGAGCCGCTTGCGGCGTAGTCGAAGGATCTTGGACTGATTGGTGTGCAAGATCCTTCGACTTCGGGCTTCGCCCTTCGCTCAGGATGACAGCCGGGGGAGGGCCGGTTGCCTTCGCTCAGGATGACAATATACAGTCGCTTGGCTCCCCTCATGATTGAGGGGAGCTGGCCGCCGGAGGTGGCCTGAGGGGAGTTGGGCGAACCGGCTGTGCAGGCTGTGGTCTCGCGCTCGATAGATCGCGCTCGCATCGCCTACAGACAGTCCACTGGACTGTCTGCTTAACGGCTCAGCCCCCGCTGGCGGGGGCTGGCTCGGCGTAGCAGAGACTGGGGGTGGTTGGGTGCCTCCACAGCAGCCTGCCATCCCACGCCGTACAATCGTAGGAAGTTGGAAAACGACGAATCGGGAGAAACAGGAGACCATGAGCGAGAACATCACGCCGTTCTACGACGTCGACCGCACCTATGAGGACAACTACGCCTACGGGCCGTTCGGCGCCTTCGCCGAAACGCTCGGCGGCGACGCCAAGGACGGCGTCTCCGACGATCAGGCTGCCCGTGCGGTGAAGGAATCCGCCGTCAACGCCGACGAATCCGCCACCGAACCCAAGGAATCGTTCTTCGGCATCCCCGTCAACCTGCCGTTCGGCATCCCCGCCGGCCCGCTGCTCAACGAACGCTTCACCACGGCCGCGTTCCGCATGGGCTTCGACCTCGCCGTCTACAAAACCGTCCGCTCGCGCGCATGGGGATGCAACCCGTTCCCCAACGTGCTCGCCGTGCACCCCAAATCCGACGACGGCATCCTCACCCCCAACAGCGACGAATGCGACGACGGCGTGCTCGCCGACCATCGCTTCGCAACGCCCATCTCCATCTCCAACTCGTTCGGCGTGCCCTCGCAGGACCCCGACGTCTGGCAGCCCGACATGCAGCGCGCCATGGAACGCGCCGGCAAGGGCCAGCTGCTCGTCCCCAGCTTCCAAGGCTCCCGCCACGACGGCATGACCGCCGCCGAATACGTGGCCGACCACGTCACCACCGCGCACCTCGTCATGGAAACCGGCGCCAAGGTGATGGAGATGAACACCAGCTGCCCCAACGAAGGCCACAACCGCCTGCTGTGCCACGCGCCCGACCAGGTCTCCACAATCACCGAAGCCGTCAAAAACGAGATCGGTGATACGCCGCTCATCATCAAACTCGCGTATCTGCCCAACGACGAGGACCTCGAATACATGGTGCGCGTGACCGCCGGCCGCGGCCTCGTCCAAGGCTTCTCCACCATCAACACCATCTCCGCCAAACTCGTCGACGACCACGGCAACCAGGCGCTGCCGGGCGCGGGACGCGACCGCAGCGGCGTCTGCGGAGCCGCCATCAAACCGTCCGGACTCGACATGGTCCGCCGACTCGCCGCCCTTCGCGAACGACTCGGCCTCGACTACGGCATCGTCGGCGTCGGCGGCGTCACCACGCCAGCCGACTACGACGAATACCGGACCGCCGGCGCGGACGCCGTCATGAGCGCGACCGGCGCCATGTGGGATCCGTTCCTCGCAAGGCAGATCAAGCAGGCGTGAATCGGATGGCCGACGACGGTGGATATCGGTCGTCGTCGGCCGATGATTCCACGGCCGACGACGGTCCCGGCGACGTATTCCCGACTTAGCCACGGGCGATTTCACCGAGTCGCCACACCGCATATGGCAGACTATATGTAGTCTTTTTCGTCAGCGATGATATACATCCATGACGAACGAATTGAAGGAGAAGTTCGTGAACCCTGAGAATGATGTGTTGCGCGTCGTCGGCGGCAAACCGCTCAACGGCAAAATCAAGGTGCGTGGCGCCAAGAACTTCGTCAGCAAGGCGATGGTCGCCGCCCTGCTCGCACCGGGCGCGTCGGTGCTGAAGAACGTTCCCGAGATTCGCGACGTGCACGTGGTCTCCGACCTGCTGCGACTCCACGGCGTGCACGTGAACGTCGACGGGGCGGAAGGCATCGTCACCATCGACGCCTCCCACGTCGAACTCGCCAACGTGGCCGACGTCGACACGCTCTCCGGCTCCTCGCGCATCCCGATCCTGTTCTCCGGACCGCTGCTGCACCGCCTCGGCGAAGCGTTCATCCCCGCGCTCGGCGGATGCAACATCGGCGGCCGACCCATCGACTTCCACCTCGAAACGTTGCGCAAACTCGGCGCCAACGTCGACAAGGAACACAAGGACGGCATCCACATCACCGCGCCCAACGGCCTGCACGGCGCCAAAATCCACCTGCCGTACCCGTCCGTCGGCGCCACCGAGCAGACGCTGCTCGCCGCCGTGCTCGCCGACGGCAAGACCGAACTCTCCGGCGCCGCCATCGAACCCGAGATCATGGACCTCGTGGCCGTGCTGCAGAAAATGGGCGCCATCATCTCCGTGGACGTCGACCGCACCTTCCGCATCGAAGGCGTCAAGGAACTCAAAGGCTATACGCACACCTCGCTGACCGACCGCATCGAAGCCGCCTCCTGGGCGTCCGCCGCGCTCGCCACCCACGGCGACATCTTCGTCAAAGGCGCCACCCAGCCCGAAATGATGACCTTCCTCAACGTGTTCCGCAAAGTCGGCGGCGAATTCGACGTCACCGACAAAGGCATCCGCTTCTGGCATCCGGGCGGCGACCTCAAGCCCGTCGCCATCGAAACCGACGTGCATCCCGGCTTCATGACCGACTGGCAGCAGCCGCTCGTCGTGGCCCTCACCCAGGCCAAGGGACTCTCCATCGTGCACGAAACCGTATACGAGAACCGATTCGGCTTCACCAAGCCGCTCGTGCAGATGGGCGCCACCGTGCAGCTCTACCGCGAATGCCTCGGCTCCCTGCCCTGCCGCTTCCAGCAGCGCAACTACAAGCATTCCGCCGTGATCTTCGGACCCACCCCGCTCACCGGGCGCGACATCGACGTGCCCGACCTGCGCGGCGGATTCTCCCACCTCATCGCCGCGCTCGCGGCCAAGGGGCCGTCCACCGTGCGCGGCATCTCCCTCATCGACCGCGGATACGCGGACTTTAGGGGGAAGCTCGCCGCCCTAGGCGCCGACTTCGAGTAAAAAACGGAGGACGGAGCGTTCTCGGCGTTGCATAAGGGTCGACGTACTGTTGTACGCCTTCCCCTTGTGCGCCTTGAGACCGCACGCGTCCTCCGTTTTTTACGGGTGCCGAGACGGAGTGTCTTCGGCGTGGCTCCTCGGTCGACGTACTGTTGTACGCCTTCCTCCTGTGTGCCTTGAAGCCGCACGCATCTCACCGATTTTTTGGTTACGCTGTGGAGCGTGGCGGGATGACGGTAAGGATCTGCTTGGCTCCCCTCATGATTGAGGGGAGCTGGCCGCCGAAGGCGGACTGAGGGGAGTTGACCGGACCGGCTGTGCGGTGCGTCGCTCCCCTCAGTCAGCTGTCGCTGACAGCTCCCCTCCGTCGGGAGGGGAGCCGAGCTGCTGTGCACGTTTTTTCTCTGTCATCCTGAGCGGAGCCGCTTGCGGCGTAGTCGAAGGATCTTGGGGCGGCGGGGGTGGAAGATCCTTCGGCTCCGGGCTTCGCCCTTCGCTCAGGATGACAGGGAGAAAGCCGCGTTTCTTCCTTCGGGATGACTGGGAGAAAGCCGCCGTGTTCTAAAGTCGTGACCGTTGCGGCACAATAGAAGGCATGGCATCCAAAGGAAAACCGTCGCCGCGTTCCGCGGTCAAGCCGCTGAGTGACGCGCGCGTCGCCGAACTCGCGAAACGGCATCATCTCGTCGACCCGATGCGTGACCTCCCGACCGGGCCGAAGCGCAAGGCCAACATCCCGGAGATCAACGCGCAGAACCCCAAGGGCACGAAACGTCTGCTCACGGGCGTCGACGTCGTCTTCAACGCCAGCTGCCGCACCCGCGCGTGGGGACTCGACAACATCCCCGAAACCGGCCCGTTCATCACCGCCGCCTCGCACGTGACCATGTTCGACGTGTTCGTGCCCATGGCCAGCCTGTTCCACATGGGCCGCCGCCCGCGGTACATGGCCAAGGCCGAGATGGCCAAATGGCCGCTCATCGGCAAATGGTTCCAGCTCGTCGGCATGCAACCCGTCCAACGCCACTCCGGCAAGGCCAAGCAGATCGAGGAGACCTCCATCGACATCCTCACCTCCGGCCGACCGCTCACCGTCTGGCCGGAAGGCACCGTCACCCGCGACCCGCAGAAATGGGTGATGAGCATCAAGGAGGGCGCGGCCTACATCGCGCTCGAATCCTCCCGCCGCCTCGGCCATCAGGTGCCGCTGTTCTGCGCCGCCACCTGGGGCGCCGCCTCCATCAACCACTGGTGGCCATGGCCGCGCAAGAACGTCGTCATGTGCTACGATCACCAGCTCGACTACGCGGACCTGCTCGAAGACATGGACTCCTGGGGCGAGGAGCCGCCGGCCGAAGCCGTGGACGCGCTCAAATGGCGCATGTTCACCCGACTCAACGAACTCCTCGAAGAGATTCGCGGCGAAAGATTCCCCAAGGCGGGCTACTGGGACTACCGCACCATGAAGCGCGTGCCCCTCGACTGACCAACCGAACGCCATATGTGACCGGGCGACGGTGCGTGACCGGGCATACGTGACCGGGTGCACTTGGGCATCATCCGTGACCGGGCACACCTGCACTCGGTCACGCACTGCAACAAACGTTGCAATTTCAACGTTTTTGTCATGGCGTGACCGGGTGCACGTGCACCGGGTCACATAATCCACCCCCAAAGTCAGGCCCTTGGATACAATATCCGTGTTTGCCTAGGCAGCCATCCGCCGGTCGTCATCTCCGACGTGCTGCCCATTCCGGCATATTTCTGATACACGAGAGAGAACGAGATCCAAGGACCTGCTGTGGAATACTCACTTATGACCAAACTGGCCGCCGAATTCGTCGGCACCGCCATCCTCATGATCTTCGGAAACGGCGCCGTCGCGAACGTCGAACTGAAGAACACCAAGGGCCATCACGCCGGCTGGCTGAACATCGCCATGGGCTACGGCTTCGGCGTCATGTTCCCCGTGCTCATGTTCGGCGGCGTCTCCGGTGCGCACATCAACCCGGCCATGACGCTCGCGCAGGCCATCATGGGCATGTTCCCGTGGGCCGACGTCGTGCCGTACATCGTCGCCCAGCTGCTGGGTGCGGCAGTCGGCCAGCTCGTCGTCTACGTCACGTACTACCCGCACTACCGCGACACCGAGGACGCCGAAGCCATCTTCGCCACGTTCTCCACCACCGACGCCGAGAATTCCAAGGTCAACTACTTCCTCAACGAGTTCTTCGGCACGCTCGTGCTCGTGCTCGGCGCCCTGTGCTGCCTGCTGCTGCCGTGGGGTGCAAAGGACCTCGCCGCCGCATCCATCGTCGTCGGCTTCATCGTGTGGGGTCTCGTGACCTCGCTCGGCGGCGCCACCGGCCCTGGCCTGAACCCGGCCCGCGACCTCATGCCCCGCCTCCTGCACCAGATCCTGCCGATTCCGGCGAAGGGCTCGTCCCGCTGGAACGAGGCGTGGATTCCGGTCGTGGCCCCGATCGCGGGCGCCATCGTCGGCGCGTTCCTCTACAAGGTGCTGTTCGCCGCCTGATATTGGCCTGAGATATTGGCACGGTTCGTTCCCCGATGGTCGTCAAGAGGAGGCGAACCGTCGGATGCGTCGATAACGCGATAACGCGATAACGCGATAACGGAGGATTCGTATCGTCGTTGCGTCGCCGGTACACTACAGGCGTGGGAAAACGTAACGAACGCAACGAACTCAACGACGGCAATATCATCGCCCGCCCGGTCGTGGGAAGGCTTGCGCCTTCGCCGACCGGGCGCATGCATATCGGCAACGTCTACGCGGCGCTCGCCGCATGGCTGAGCGCGCGTTCCGCCGGCGGCCGGCTGATGCTGCGCATCGAGGACATCGACACCCCCCGCGTCCGTCCCGATGCCGACCGGTGGATCATGGACGATTTCGCTTGGCTCGGTCTTGAATGGGACGGCGACCCCGTCTACCAGTCCCAACGCGGCGACCTTTACGACCAGGCGCTCCACGATTTGCGTGAGCGTGGCCTCATCTACCCATGCTTCTGCTCGCGCGCCGAGATTCGCGCCGCATCCGCCCCGCAGGAGGGCGACGGCTACGTCATCTATCCCGGCACGTGCGCGCGCCTCGATGCGGACGAACGCGAGGCGCGTCTCGCCGCCGGCAAGCGTCATTCGTGGCGTTGCCGCCTGCCGCGGCGCGCAATCGAATTCGACGATACGATATACGGTCCGCAACGATATGACCTCGCCCGCCAGATCGGCGACACCGTGCTGCGGCGTTCCGACGGGCTGTACGCCTATCAGTTGGCCGTCACCGTCGACGACCTGACGATGGGGGTAAATGACGTCGTCCGTGGGCGCGATTTGTTGCGATCGACGGCCCTTCAGCTGTGGATACGGTCGATGCTTACGCCAGAAGATGTGGATAGCGTGCATAATTCTGGGGATTTTGGCCAGCAAAACGCAAGTTCTGGGGATATTGCCTTTACCCACCTCCCCCTTATCGACGATCCACACGGCAAACGTCTCGCCAAACGCGACCGCGCCCTCGACCTCGGCGTCCTGCGCGAGGAGGGCGTGTCCGCCGAACGGATCATCGGCTACTGTGCGTGGCTGCTGCGGCTCGTGCCCGAGCCCGCGCCGATGACACCGGACGACGTGCTGGCCGACTTCTCGTGGAACGCCCTGCGCGACGACCATGCCGACCGCCCATGCGACCTCGACGCATTGCGTGGCAAAACCCGGTAAAACCGATACGGGGGTTGGGTGTTCATTCGAAACGTGGAATAATCAGATGGTTGTTGGCAACGTTGTTGGCATTGCCGTTGCATCGGATGGGAGGCGCTATGGCACGGGGCTCGCATAGGGCACGTCACGTCAGGGCCGCATCACGTGGGGGGCGTTCTGCGACGACGATGGGCGAGATGTCGCCGCAACGTGGGACCGGTGCCGGTGCCGCCGATGCGGGCCCCGAAACGGCAGGTTCGGCGGCGGTCGCCGGTTCGGTCGCAACCGACGGCTCGACCACGGCGGTGCATCCATCCTTCGCCGACGCCATCGACATCTCCGACATCAGGGACGAACGCCGCGCCCTGCGCCGTCGTCTCATCGGACTGCGCATCGTCAGCATCGTGCTGCTGCTCGCCGCCGTCTGCGTGGCCGGGTTCCCCATCGCCCTGCAATACCAGTCGTCGCGACGGCTATCGCAGACGTCGTCGAACGCCGCCCAGCAGGTGGCGGAGTGGCCGTATCCGCAGGCCAAGAACGCGCTCGCCGCGGCCCGCGCCTACAACGAGAAGCTTGCGAAATCCGGCCAGCCCGTGCTCGGCGAGGCCGTGGATCCGTTCACCAATGCGGCCGGCGGCAGCAAGGCGAAGAGCGAGGATTCCGCCGCCGCGAAGGACAAGACGTACCAATCGCTGCTCGACTCCGGCAACGGCGTTATGGGCACGATAAAGATTCCCAAGATATCCGTCGACCTGCCGATATACCACGGCACGTCGGAGGAGGCGCTGGCCTCCGGGGCGGGACATCTGTACGGCACGTCGCTGCCGGTCGGCGGCAAGTCTACGCATTCGGTGATCACCGGCCACCGCGGTCTCGTCGAGGCGCTGATGTTCACCAGGCTCGACGAGATGCGTAACGGCGACTTCTTCTACATCGAGGTCATGGGCGAGACCATCGGATACCGCGTGGACCGCATCAGCGTCATCAAACCGACCGACACGTCCAAACTCAGGATCACGCCCGGCGAGGATCGCGTGACGCTCATGACGTGCACGCCATACGGCGTCAACACGCATCGACTGCTCGTCTCCGGTCATCGTGTGGCCATCCCCATCCCCGCGCCGTACCCCAACGACGTGCACGACGCACGGACGCTGGCGCTGCTCGCAGGTCTGGGCACGCTGATCCCCGGATGGTTCCTCGTCTCGGTGCTGCGGCGGATTCGTCGCATGCCGTGGAGGGCCATGCACCACGCCGCGCTATGGCCGCAGCGGTGGTGAACGGGCGTCCGGATTCACAAATCCGTCGGTTGAGCGTCTGGGCCCGCGAGTCCGTTCGTTGAGCGTCTGGGCCCACCAGTCTGTTCGTTGAGAGTCTGCGCCCACCAGTCTGTTCGTAGTGAGTGTTCGGGCCAGCGGTCCGTTCGTAGTGAGTGTTCGGACCCACAAATCTGTTCGTGGCGGTCGTCTGGGTCCACAAATCCGTCGGCGGTGAGCGTCTCTGGACCAGCGGTCCGTTCGTGGTGAGCGTCTGGACCCACAAGTCCGTCGGCTGAATTGGGTTTGTGGGTCTGCCGGCTTGTGGCGTGGAGTTTTGTGGGTCTGCCGGGTCGTGGGACTGGGTTTGTGGGTCTGGCCCGTTCATTTACCGTGGGTCAAGTCGTTCATCTGCGGGTTTGTGGGTCTGGAGTATACGTGAAGAGGCCGGAATTCGCGTCCTCGTGAACGTTCCGGCCCACTTTCGGATTTTTGAGACCTTCTGGACCCACGAATCCATCAGTGGTGAGCGTCTGGACCCACAAATCCATTAGATGGTGAGTGTTCGGACCCACAAGTCCGTTGATGGCGAACGATTTCGCCCACAAACGTCGTCGATGGCACTACTATTACGATGCAGATACCGTGAATACGCGGACGTCCGCGAATGGCGTGACGTCCCGAAACGCCCGGTCGAGGAACCGTCCTGCAGACGTCCGGCCGGCTATACGTACGACACAACGCCGCGCGGCCCGGCCGCGAGACCGCTACCGACAAAAGGGATGACAATGGTCGCATACATGGATCACAAGAACCTCGCCAACGAGACAATCGATGACGCCCGCGCACGCAGCATCGCCGACGGCGTACACCGCGTCCTCGACGGCATCGCCGAAGCGGAATCCAAGGCGGGGCGCACGTCCGGCGAAGTCCGCCTGCTCGCCGCCACCAAGACGCGCGACGTCGGCGAGATCATGGCCGCCATCGACGCCGGCGTCCGTATGATAGGCGAGAACCGCCCGCAGGAAGTGGACGTCAAGACCGCCGGCCTGACCCGCCTGTGCATGGACCGCGGCTATGCGCTCGGCACCGCCGCCGACGCCTCCGGCCATGACCTCGTCCCGCTGCCGTTCCACCTTATCGGACAGCTGCAGTCCAACAAGATCAACAAAGTGCTGCCGTACGTGACGACCATCGAATCCGTCGACCATCTCTCGCTTGCGCAGAAAATCTCGAAACGAGCCGAAGCTCGCGGCATCACCGTCGGCGTATTGCTTGAGGTCAACGAATCCGGAGAGGAATCGAAATCCGGCTGCGAGCCCGATGAGGCCATCGACCTGGCCGGCGCCATCGCCGCATTGCCAGGGCTGCGCCTCGAAGGACTTATGACCATCGGCGCCCATGTGGACGACGAGACGACCATCCGCCGCGGATTCGCCCACCTGCGCGAGACCCGCGACGCGCTGCTTGCCACCGGCGACGCCGCGCTCGTCAACGCCCGCGAGCTCTCCATGGGCATGACCCACGACATGGCCTATGCCATCGAGGAAGGTTCGACCATCGTGCGCGTGGGCACCGCCATCTTCGGCGAACGCGCCTTCATCTGACGGCGGTCGGTCGGCATCCGACGGCGCGGTTCACCGTTTCGTTACCGAAGATTCAGATTTCCGACACTCCGGGGCGGGCGCAACCCATAATATTCTCGTAATAATTATTCCCGCCCCTCGGGGGTGCATTATGTAAGCGGATTTTACATATCGCACCGGTTTCGTATAATAAGCGGGTGGGGGGGGGCTTCTCCTCGGAATGTGGGTGCGTCCCAAATGATGAACGTATACTACAGCATCGTCATGTATTATATGGGATTCAGTCGGGGTTCGACATCGTCGAACATCTGGAAATCGTACGATAAGCGCCCCGTTCGAGACACTGCCTCCGAACAATGTCCCTAACGGTGTCGGAGCGCGATCGGCATGGTACGACGCGCATCGGAAACCGTTGACGAGCATTGGTATGCAACGATATCGATGCCGCGTCCCCCGCGTGACGTGATGGTTTTGGTCGGGCGGGCGGCGTCTGGCGGAGGCTGCCGGTGAGCGGACCGGCATACAACGGAAAAACGAGGTGTGGCATGGTGACCAGGAACGGCAAGTTCACTCGCAAGGAAATCGCGTACCTTCGGTCGTTGCCGGCGGTGGCAAGTGTGGTCGACGAACGCATCACCTATTCGGAGACCTTCAAATACCATTGCATGGAACGATACGCCCACGGGGAGTCGCCGGTGCAGATTTTCCGCGACTCCGGGCTCGACTCCAGCCTGATCGGATACAAGCGCATCGAACGATGCATCGCGCGGTGGCGTCGCACCGTGCTGCCGCGCGTGAGCGGCGTGGACGCCTCGCAGGTCAAGGGGCACAAGCCGGGACGCCGACCCGGTTCCACGAATCTGCGCACGCGGAACCCCAATGATTCCGCGGCGCTGCGCGAGATGCTGCTCACCGCGCAGCTGCAGCGGCTCGACAAGCTCGAACGCGAGATCCGCGACCTGCGCGTCCAGATGCAGCAGGAGCTGGACCGTACGCGCGAGGAGGCCAAGGCCGAACTCGCCGCCGCGGAGACCGGGGGCGCTGAGCCGGGGATCGAGTCCGGGGCATCGCGACCGGCCGCGGACGTCGTCGCGGAGGATCCGGCCCGCGGCGAGTGAGACGCGAGTGCGAGCCGGGTGAGACGCCGGGCGCGGCGGCACCGGGCTCGGAGGCGATCGGCCGCCGCCGGCCGCCTCCGAGCCCGTCCACGCGGTCGGACTACACTATGCGTATGAGAATCGCACGTTTTTCCATCAACGACAAGCCGCAGTACGCCTTCGTGCAGACCGACGCCAACGACGGCAAGGACTACCTCGTCGCCCTCGACGGATTCCCGCTGGGCGCGGCCGAGGTCAAGCCCACTGGCCAGCGTTACGCGCTCGACACCGAGGGGCTGCGTCTGCTCGCCCCCATCATCCCGTCCAAGGTGTTCGGCCTCGCCAAGAACTATCAGGCCCACACCGAATTCATGGCCAACAAGGGCCTTTCCGACATCAAGGTCGCGCCCGAGGAGATGGTCATCTTCACCAAGCCGTCCACGTCGGTCATCGGCCCCGACGACCCCATCGTGCTGCCGTCGTACTCCAACGACATGAACTTCGAACCCGAAGTGGCCGTCGTCATCGGACGCATCGCCAAGAACGTGCCCGTCGAAAAAGCCATGGACTACGTGCTCGGCTACACCTGCGTCAACGACGTGACGCTGCGCGACATCCAGGGCCTCGACCCCATGTGGACGCGCGCCAAGGGCTTCGACACCTCCTGCCCGCTCGGCCCCTGGATTCAGACCGATCTCGACTGGACCGACACCAGGATCGGATTCTCGCTCAACGGCGAGGTCGTGCCCGAGGCCGCCGGCTCCACCGCCGGACTCATCCACTCGATCCCGGCGCAGATCGCCGCGATCTCCTCCTTCTCCACGCTGCTGCCCGGCGACGTCATCCTCACCGGCACGCCCAACGCGTCCGGCACGCTGCACCCCGGCGACGAGGCCATCGTGCATGTCGAAGGCATCGGCGACCTGCGCAACGTGGCCGTGCGCGATTAGGCAGACGGTGCGACGCATCGTACGGAACGCCTCCCCCGGGAGGTGTTCCGTCGTATCGGCGAGTCACGAAATCGGCGAGTGTCGTCGTATTGGCGAGTCGTACGGACGCCCGTCGAATGACTTCATCAGACGGCCTTGTCGAACAATCCTATATATAATTGACGCGCTTGAACGCCAATGTGTGGCAAACCGGGAGCATGGCCGGGAATCGGCGGCCTCCGGGGGCATTGGGCGGGCGGACCCAGGGACCTCCGTATCGTTTTCTGCCCGAAATCCGCTGAAAAATCAGGCATTCCCAGAGAACGGTAGTGAAGAAGATCTAGGGAAATCGAATCATCATGACTCATGGTTTTGCTTCAGCAATCCGCAGGAATCTTCGTAAGGTCGTAGCCGTGGCGGGCGCCGCGGCCATGGCGTTCTCGCTCGCCGCATGCGGCTCCACGAACGCCGACTCGTCCGGCTCCGACGGCAATCTCAAAAAGGTCACGTTCATGCTCTCCTGGGCGCCCGACACCAACCACATCGGCGTCTACGTCGCCAAGAACAAGGGCTACTTCAAGGACGCCGGGCTCGACGTCGACATCGTCGCCGTGGCGCAGGCCGGCGCCGAACAGGCCGTGAACAACGGCGTCGCCGACTTCGCCCTCTCCAACATGACCAACACCGCCGACTACAGCCTCAAGGGCGCCACCATCAAGCAGGTCATGCAGGTGCAGCAGAAGCCGAGCGCCATCTGGTGCGCGCTCGCCAGCAACAAGAGCATCAAGTCGCCGAAGGACCTCGACGGCAAGACCTTCGCCACGTTCGGCTCCAACGAGTCCGACGCCGTGGTGCGCCGCATGATCCAGTTCGACGGCGGCAAGGGCAAGTTCGACAAGGTGACCGCCGGCACCAACACGTTCCAGACGCTCAGCTCCGGCAAGGCCGACTTCGGCGGCTTCTACGCCACCTGGGAGGGTGTGCAGGCCGACATGTACGGTCCGAAGCTCAACTGCTTCACCGAGCCCGACTACGGCGTGCCCGGCAACGCCGACTCCATCGGCATCATCACCAGCGACAAGACCATCAAGAACAACCCCGAACTGGTGAGGAAGTTCGTGCAGGCCTCGCAGAAGGGCTACGAGTACGCGTACTCCAACCCCGACGACGCCGCGAAGATCCTCGTGAAGGAGGCGCCCGACGCCAACCTCAAGGAGGACTTCGTCAAGAAGAGCATGCATGTGATCGTCGACGGCAAGTACTGGGGCGATCCGGCGAAGATCAAGGACGGTTCGTTCGTCCTCGGCACCAACGACTTCGTCGAGACGCAGAAGTACTTCGACTTCCTCAACGAGTCGCACACCTACACCGACGCCAAGGGCAACGCGGTGAACACCGCGCCCAAGGCCAAGGACGTCGCCACCAACGAGTTCCTCGCCAAGTAGCGAATCCGATCCGACCCCGCTGATGCGGGGACTGAAGAATGGGCCGCCGCCCGGTTTTCACGCCGTGCGGCGGCTCTTCCTATACGCCTGTGTCTATCGTTGGCCTTTCCGTGCCGTGCCTGCCCTGCGCCCGATTCCGTGCCTACGCCACGGGCAGCACGGCGTGCAGGGCGGTCATGGCGACGAGGCTGATGACGGCCGTGGCCGTAAGCGAGAAGCCGGCGAGCTTGGCGTTGCCGGTGAGCGAATCCGTGAACTTCGTGGAGAATATGGTGATCGGCGAGAACGCGGCCAGCGTGAGAATCTCGCGGATGTGCAGCGGGAACGGCATGAGATACCAGGCGCCCAGCGCGATGAACACACTGAACACCGCGCGCCACGCGATGACCTTCAGCAGTTCGATGCGGTCCTTGCGCACGCTCGGGATCTCCATCATCAGGCCGATCATCGCCATCGTGCAGAACGCGTTCGCATTGGCGAACGGCGTGATGAGCGTGACTATCGGCTGCGGGATGGTGATGTGCGCGAACATGAACACCAGCATGAGCATGTAGATGTCGAACGAGATGGAGCCGAGAAAGTCGCGCGCGATGTTGCGCAGCCGCAGGATCAGCGGCAGCGCCTTGAAGTTCTCGTCCATATGCAGCAGCGTGCGCGTGATGGTGAGCGCGCCGGCGGTGGCGACCATCGCGTTGCCGATATCCATCATGATGACCGGCAGGCCCGCCGAGGGCCCCATGAACGTCTGGATGACCGGCAGGCAGAACGCGCCGAGGTTCAGGCCCGAGGCGTTGAGCATCTGGAAGGCGCGGTACTGCTTCTCGTCGCGGAACGAGCCGAAGTACACGAGGAACAGCGGCACCAGGCAGCAGATGAAGCCGAACAGCACGATCCACAGCATGCGCATGTCATGCTTGTTCGTGGCGAACGACATGATGATGGCGCACGGCAGCGTCATGTTGAACACGAGCCCCTGCGCCACCTTGTAGTCGCGCTCGCCGAAGACGTGCAGATGCTTGAGCAGATAGGCGCCGATGATGACCAGCAGCAGCGCGCCGGATTTGAAAACCATGCTTCTCTCGAATCGTGTGAATCGTATCGGATTGCGATCGTGGCCGTTTGCCGGACGCCGGATACGAGACCATTGGGTGAATCCAGAGGCGAGTATAGGAGCGGTACGTGCGGTTTTCCGGCACGCCCTTCATAATTTGGACCGTTTATTTGGGCCGTTTTGCGGTGCCGAATGCGCGCGGCTCGGGGTTTCGGCGTGTCGGAAAGAGGCCGGATGCAACTTTTCGGGTCGGGGATACGAATATATGGGTGAACGCGGTTGATGCGGGCGTACGGACGCTCGGACGGCGTTCGGGGAGATCGGAAGAGACGAAGGAAGGCGGCGAACGCGATGACGGACGACCTGCGGCTGATACGACGCATCGTACGGCGTGGCTCGCGCAGAGCCGCCGACGAGCTCGTGCGCGCGCACTACGACGCGGTGTTCGCGTTCGTCTGGCGTCAGATCGGCGACCGACAGCAGGCCATGAACCTCACGCAGGAGACGTTCATCGCCATGCTGGGCGCACTTGCCACCTACGATTCCGGCAAGGCGTCGTTCACCACCTGGCTGTATCGAATCGCCGCATACAAGGTCATCGATGTGCGGCGACGGCGAGGCGTGCCGACCGTCCCGCTGCCGGAGGGGCCGGGAGCCCGGGCCGGCGGCGGAGATTCGGCGGCCGACGCGGCGGACGGTGGCGGCGCCCCTCCCGACATCGCCGACGAGCGGATGCCCGATCCGGCCAGCCTGCTCGCGCACCGCGACCTGCTGAACCGCATCGAGGACCGCGTGCGCGACTTCGACCCCGCCGTGCAGGAGACCTACCGGCTGCACCTGTACGCCGGTCAGACGTTCACCGAGATCGCGGCCGTGACGGGAGCGCCGGAGTCGACCGTGAAGGCACGGTGGTTCCGACTGATGAAGACCATACGAAAGGAGTTCGGCGATGAACGAGCAGATACCGTATCCCACTGAAGCCGAACGCGAGCGGAGCATCCGGCACATCGTGGCCATGGGCGTGCCGAGGCGCGTCGGGCTATGGGCGTCCCTGGTCGACGTCGTGCGTTCGCTGGGGGTGCGCAGCCTGTTCTTCGGCGTGGGGGATTGCGTGTTCCTCGGCCTTATGACGGCCTTCGTGGCATGGGCGCCCCTGTTCGCCGCGCTGTTCGGTGCGGCGGGGGCCTCCCGCATGCGGGCCGGCTCGTTTGCGGATGCCGCGGCGTCGCCGACGGCCATGGCGCAGATGACGATGATGCAGGAGCGTGCGCTGTGGATCGCGCATCATGCCGACGTGCTGCTCGTCGCCGTGTTCCTTGTCTCGCCGTTGCTGCATATGGCCATTTCGCTGCTCATGATGCTGCGCGAGCGTGAGGTGCGGATGCTGGACCTGCTGCGGACATGCCGCTGGTCGTTCCGGCAGATCGCCGCCATCCGCATGCTGGCGCTGGGCGCGATGTCCACCGTGATGTGCGTGGCGTTCGGCGTGGCCGTCGGCGTCGCGGGACTGAGACTCGACGCGGTCACCGTGCTGGGGGTCTCGTTCTCCTCGCTGTTCGTGTTCGCGCTCGGGCAGCTGGCGGTGGAGCGTCATTGCGCGTGGCCCGCCTCCGCGCTGGTGATGCCCGCCATATGGCTTGTGCTTGGCACGGTGCTGTGGCTCACCCGCGCCGCGGTCGCGCCCTGGCTTGCCCAGCTGCCTCCGGCCGTGTGCCTCGCCGTGGGCCTTGCCTCGGCCGCCGTCTATCTCGCCTCCCTCAACGCCTACTGCCGCAAGCCGGTGGCCATTGCCTAGCCAAACGTCAGGCATCGAAGAAAGGAACCGCATCATGCTTACCGTGGAGCACGTCGGCAAGGAACTGTCCGGCAAACTCATCCTGCACGACGTCAACCTCGAATTCGAGCGGGGCGTCTACGGTCTGCTCGCCCCGAACGGCGCCGGCAAGACCACGCTCATCAAACTGCTCGCCACGCTCCTGACTCCCGACGCCGGCGCCATCCGATGGGACGGCGAGGACATCGTCGGCATGGGGGAGCGCTACCGCAGTCTCATCGGCTACCTGCCGCAGGATTTCGGCTACTATCCGAACCATTCTCCGCGACGTTTCCTGAAGTACATCGCCACGCTCCAGGGTGTTCCTCGCGACGAGATCGCCCCGCGCATCGACGAGCTGCTCGCCATGGTCCATCTCTCCGACCAGGCCGACAGGAAGATGCGCACGCTTTCCGGCGGCATGATACGCCGCGTCGGCATCGCCCAGGCGCTCATCCACCGGCCGCGGATCCTTCTCCTTGACGAGCCGACCGCCGGCCTCGACCCCAAGGAGCGCGTCCGCTTCCGCAACATCGTCCATAATCTGGCCGCCGACCATATCGTGGTCATCGCCACGCATATCGTCTCCGACCTCGAAACCATCGCCGACCGCATCGTCATGCTCGGCGACGCCACCGTGCGCGAGGCCGACGAGCCGGCCGCGATCTGCGAACGCCTCGAAGGCCGCATCTACGAAGTGCCGAGCGGCTACGTCCTGCACGACGGCCAGCTGAAGCTCAGCGAAATCCAGCGCGGCGGCGAAACCGCCAAGCGCATCTACTCGCCCGACCCGATTCCCGAATCCGCCGACCGGGGCATCGAATCCGTGCATCCCGGTCTCGAGGACGCCTTCCTGCTCACCTACCGCGACTAGTCGCCGACGATACGTTTCCCAAGAAAGGACCAACCCATGTTCGCCCTGCTCATTCAGGAACTGCGCAAGATCTGGCGGCCCGGAGTCGTCGTCG
This sequence comes from Bifidobacterium pluvialisilvae, assembly GCF_019331695.1. Classification (GTDB taxonomy): domain Bacteria; phylum Actinomycetota; class Actinomycetes; order Actinomycetales; family Bifidobacteriaceae; genus Galliscardovia; species Galliscardovia pluvialisilvae. Next base: position 52,612 of record NZ_JAHBBI010000011.1, on the reverse strand, counting down.
CGCTCATCGTGGCGGCCATTGCCTACGCCGTGCCGTACACCCAGCTCGAAGCCGGCAACCTCAATGCTCCCGGCAACATCGGCAACGACGACACCGTCGGCCTCATCAACGAATACGGGCCGGTCGTCAACCGTGAGTCGGTCGCCGCGATGAAGGCCGATCTGCCGGAGCTGCGTTCCGCTCTCGACGCCAAGATCGTGGCCGACAGGCAGTCGAAACGGTTCGGCGTCACCGATTACGATTCGTTCATCAAGGTTCGCAACGATCAGTCCGTGGCCTCGGTCGGCGAGAATTCCGACGATCTGACGTTCGCCGTCGATGGCACGACCGATTGGGACGAGTACTCCGAACGCATCGCCGACCTGCCGGAATTCCACGCCTATGAGTCGCGGGCGATAACCGTCGAGGATTATGAAAGAGGGACTTCGAAAGTTGACGTCACGCAGCGTGTGGCTTTCGCGCTTCGTATGTTCCCGCCTCGGAGCGGCATGTCGGAAGCCGAGGAAAACGCCTACTACGCCAAGCTCGCGCTGCCGAAGACCGCCGCCGCACAGGTCGACAGGCTGTATGCGCAGCGCGACAACATGGGATATCTGGAGAAGTACACGGACGCGTATGAGACGACCATGCTCATGGTGTTCCTGATGTTCGTCTATTCGGTGGTGATGTCGGTCGTGCTGACGGCGTCGTTGTTCGTCGCCGACCGCAGGCGCAACATGCGTCAGCTGCAGTGGTCGTCGCGCATCGGCCGCCGCGTGACCGGCGTGCAGCTGCTGGCCGTCGGTCTGAGCTCGCTGGCGGTGTGCGTGGTGATGGCGGCCGTGTTCGCCGGCGTCTGGCTGCCGCAGGTATGGCCGTATCTGGCGACGCCCGTGTTCTCCACAAGCGTGCTGCCGTGGTTCGGCGGCTGGAACTTCGCCGGATATCTGCTGGCCGTCGCGTTGCTGGGAACGGTGATGACGGTGACGTTCACGTTGGGCGTGGCATGGGTGACGCATTGGTTCGACGGACTGATCCGCGCCATGCTCGTCGTCGTGCCGCTGACGGCCCTGTTCCTTTTCTGCGCCATCTACGCGGTGCTGGGCGAGGCGTTCCTCATGACGAACGCGCTGTCGATGCATACGGGGCTGCCCGGCTGCGAGGTCGCCGTGGCCGTGGCGATGATCGCGGTCGTGGCGGCCGTCTGGGCGGTGACGTTGCGTCGCGCCCGCCGTGCCGATCTGGCGAGGTGACGATTCCACATCCCAAAACTTGAGTCATAATCACTCAAGTTTTGGGAATAAAATACTCCAAGGTCCGGTTGTTCGTATCAGCAAGACGTTATAACCCGACATTGGAGGACATCATGGAACAGAACTTCACGAGGATGACTCAAGAGGCGCTTGGGGACGCCATCCAGAGCGCATCGGCGGCCGGCAACGCGCAGGTCGAGACCCTGCACGTGGTCGACGCGCTGCTGCGTCAGGAGAACGGCGTGGTCCCCGGCCTCATCCAGGCGGCCGGCGGCGACCCGAAGCAGGTCGGCGCGGCCGTGCGCAACGCGCTGGTCGCCCTGCCGAGCGCCAGCGGCTCGAGCACGTCGCAGCCGCAGGCCAGCCGCCAGCTGACCACCGCGCTCGCGCAGGCCGAGAAGGAGATGAAGCAGATGGGCGACGAATACGTCTCCACTGAGCATCTGCTCATCGGCATCGCCGTCGGCCCGAACGAATCCGCCGACATCCTCAAGCAGGCCGGCGTGACCCCCGAGGCGCTGCGCAAGGCCGTCCCCGGCATCCGCGGCGGCCGCAAGGTCGACAGCCCCGACGCCGAAGGCAGCTACAAGGCGCTGGAGAAGTACTCCACCGACCTCACCGCCCGCGCGAAGGAAGGCAAGCTCGACCCGGTCATCGGCCGCGACCAGGAGATCCGCCGCGTGATCCAGATCCTCTCCCGCCGCACCAAGAACAACCCGGTGCTGATTGGCGAGCCCGGCGTCGGCAAGACCGCCGTCGTCGAAGGCCTCGCCCAGCGTATCGTCGCCGGCGATGTGCCGACCACGCTGCAGAACAAGAAGCTCATCAGCCTCGACATGGGCTCGATGGTTGCCGGTTCGAAGTACCGTGGCGAATTCGAGGAACGCCTCAAGAGCGTGCTTGACGAGATCAAGAACGCCGACGGCCAGATCATCACGTTCATCGACGAGATCCACACCATCGTTGGCGCGGGTGCGGCCGAAGGCTCCATGGACGCCGGCAACATGCTCAAGCCCATGCTGGCCCGTGGCGAACTCCGCCTGATCGGCGCGACCACGCTCGACGAATACCGCGAGAACATCGAGAAGGACCCGGCGCTTGAACGTCGTTTCCAGCAGGTGTTCGTCGGCGAGCCCTCCGTGGAGGACACCGTCGCGATCCTGCGTGGCCTCAAGCAGCGTTACGAGGCGCACCATAAGGTGACGATTGGCGACGACGCGCTCGTGGCCGCAGCCACGCTCTCCAACCGCTACATCTCCGGCCGTCAGCTGCCCGACAAGGCCATCGACCTCGTCGACGAGGCGGCCGCGCACCTGCGTATGGAGCTCGACTCCCAGCCCGAGGAGATCGACGAGCTGCAGCGCAAGGTCACGCGTCTCGAGATGGAGGAGATGCAGCTGAAGAAGGCCGAGGACCCCGCCAGCAAGGAACGCCTGGAGAAGATCCAGACCGAACTCGCCGACTCGCGTGAGAAGCTCAGCGGGCTCAAGGCCCGTTGGGATGCCGAGAAGGCCGGCCACAACAAGGTCGGCGACCTGCGCGCCAAGCTCGACGACCTGCGTGTGCAGGCCGACAAGGCCACCCGCGAAGGCGACCTCGCCAAGGCGTCGAAGATCCTCTACGGCGACATCCCCGCCATCCAGAAGGAGCTCGCCGCCGCGGAGAACGCCGACGCCGAATCCAAGGCCAACGGCACCGGCGCGAACGGCAGCGAGCCCATGGTCCCCGACCATGTGGACGCCGACTCCGTCGCCGAGATCGTCGCCGACTGGACCGGCATCCCCGTCGGCCGCCTCATGCAGGGCGAGAACGAGAAGCTGCTGCACATGGAGGACTACCTCGGCAAGCGCGTGATCGGCCAGAAGGAGGCCATCACCGCCGTGGCCGACGCCGTGCGCCGCTCGCGCGCCGGCATCAGCGATCCGAACCGCCCGACCGGCTCGTTCCTGTTCCTCGGCCCCACCGGCGTGGGCAAGACCGAGCTCGCCAAGGCGCTCGCCGACTTCCTGTTCGACGACGAGAAGGCCATGGTCCGCATCGACATGTCCGAGTACATGGAGAAGGCGTCCGTCTCCCGTCTGATCGGCGCGGCCCCCGGCTACGTCGGCTACGAGGAGGGCGGCCAGCTCACCGAGGCCGTGCGTCGTCGCCCGTACTCCGTCGTGCTGTTCGACGAGGTCGAGAAGGCGAACCCCGAGGTCTTCGACGTGCTGCTGCAGGTGCTTGACGATGGTCGTCTGACCGACGGTCAAGGTCGTACGGTCGACTTCAAGAACACCATCCTCATCATGACCTCCAACCTCGGCTCCCAGTTCCTCGTCAACGAGGACATGGACGCCGATGCCAAGAAGAAGGCCGTGATGGACGCCGTGCACATGAACTTCAAGCCCGAGTTCCTCAACCGACTCGACGAGATCGTCATGTTCCATCCGCTCACCCGCGAGGAGCTGGGCGGCATCGTGAACATCCAGGTCAAGCAGGTCGCCGCCCGTCTGAGCGACCGCCGGATCACGCTCGACGTGACCGATGCGGCACGCGAATGGCTGGCCGACACCGGCTACGACCCGGCATACGGCGCCCGTCCGCTGCGTCGACTCGTGCAGACCGAGGTCGGCGACCAGCTGGCCCGCATGCTGCTCGGCGGCAGGATCCACGACGGCGACACCGTGCTCGTCGACCAGACCGGCGGCGAACACCTCGAACTCACCGACATGCCCGAGGACCCGCTCGCCGACCACACGCCCGACAGCCCCGACGTCTCCATCGACGACGTCCAGGCCGACTGACGCGGTTGGCACGGCTGCTGAGCTCGACTGGAGAGCCTGCCAGACCATACCGTTAACCCCGTTACCCGCGATTCAGGGTGCCAAATGGTCGTTTTCCGCCCCGAAAACGACCGAAAGGCACCACAAATCCCGGATAACGGGGTTTTCTGCCCTTGAGTTGGGTTCGTGGGGATGGGGGCCGTGGATTTTTCGTATGTACGGGGAAAGTGTGGGCCGCCGCCTTCGCCTAACGGGAGCGGGTCGTCGCATTCCGGCTGGAGGACCCCATGAATAGCCCCGTATAGTGGGCCACCCCAATATTCGGTCGGCCTCGATAGTGAGCCGCCGATTGGTGCGCAATCCCATACGTTGTTCCTCAATATAGTATTCCGCAGTGCGGTATTCCTGATGTCATCCCGCGATGTGTTGTCCCTCAATATGTTATCCCTTCATGTGTTATCCCTAACGTAATGTCGTTTTCAGGGGGGTAGATTAGGGGCGTTCCCTGCGACTTGGCCGTATCGGTATGGCCGGTGGATCAGCGTCGTCGCTCCGGGGACGTGAAAAGAAGACGGGAATGACAGTGAACAACACGAACAACGGGTCCGCGAAGCAGGGAGGACGAGCGTCCGCCCGGCTCCGCGCCATGAAAACCTTTTCCGGATTGTCGCGCCTGCATGGCGTGAGGTCCGTCGCCGCCGTGATCGCGGCCGTGTCGATGCTCGGCGTGGGCGTTCCCGCGGCCAGCGCCGCCGATGCCGTGACGTCGCCGACCCCGACCACGTCCACCACGTCGCCGACCCCCGCCTCGACGCCGTCGTCCGATACCACGGATGCCGGCAGGACGTCAAACGCAACGGCCGTTCCGAAGAGCGCCGCCGGCCGTGCCGCAGCGATTCCAACGGCGGTGGGCGATTGCGCCGCCGTGACCTCCTGGACCGAATTGGAGACCTGCATCGCCGACGCCCGGGCCGACGCCGCGACCGCGGTCGTCATCACCAAACCCGTGACGGCGGACGCCGGCAAAACCATCACCATCGACGCCGGCAAAACCATCGCCATCACGTCCACCGTCGGTGCGGCGGACGGCAAGGCGCTCACCACCGCGGCCGGCGACACGGCCGGTTCGCTGTTCGACGTGAAATCCGGCGGCGCACTCGCCTTCGGCACCAAGGACAAGAACGATTCGTTCACCTACGGCGGCGCCGAGGCCACGCCGGCCACGCGCCGCCTCGCCACCGTGGAGAGCGACGCGAAGCTGGACCTCAACGGCGGCACGTACGACAACATCGTCGTCTCCGACAACACCGGCACGTTCGATCAGGACACCACGGCAGCCATCGCCACGAACCGTGGCGGCACCGTCACCGTGGAATCCGGCCTGTTCCAGAACAACAACACGACGGGCACGCGGTTCTACTCGGGCCTGTTCAACCAGTCGGCGGGTGGCCTGACGATCAACGGCGGCACGTTCAAGAACAACAAGGGCACGCGCGGTTCCGTGATTTCCGTGCCCGCAGTGGACGAAGCAACCGCCATCGCCATCCACGGCGGCACCTTCGACGGCAATACCACGAGCTATGCAGGCGGCGTCATCATGCAGAACTCCGCCAAGACCACCACGACCATCGACGGTTCGGCCAAGTTCACCGGCAATACGGCAGGCACCGTCGGCGGCGTGATCTGCAACAACGGCACGCTGACGATCAAAGCCGGAACGTTCGGCGGAGACACCGCGGCGGAGGGCAACACCTCGAAGATCTCGCAGGCCGAAAATCCGAACGAGAACTGGAAGAAAGGCGGCGGTGTGATCTCCAACACCGGCACGCTGACGATTTCCGGCGGATCGTTCAAGAACAACACGGCCGAAAGCGTCGGTGGCGTAATCAACAACACCCATACGCTGACCATCACCGGCGGATTGTTCGACAGCAACGTGGCCAAGGGGCTCGGCGGCGGCGCCATCGCGCAGAACGGCGAGAGCGGCACGCCCACCATGGAGATCACAGGAGCGTCCAAGAACGCCGTGCGATTCCTGAACAACCGGCAAGGATCCGGCGGCTGCGACACCGAATCCGAGGATTGCATGGGACGCTCCGGCTCCGGCGGCGGCGCCATCCACGCGAACTATGGCGGAAGCCTTGTCATCCAAGGCGGCGTCACCTTCCAAGGCAACCATGCCGATTCCTGGAACTGGAGCTCCGGCGGCGGCGCCGTATGGTCGCACGCCAACCTGTGGGTGAAGAACGGCCTTGATGGTACCAAACCGCAGTTCATCGGCAACTGGGCCGCCGTCTCCGACACCGCGAAGATCGCAAGCTCGGCCGACCAGAAAGCCTCCGGCGACCAGATCGCCCGCGGCGGCGCCGGCGGCGCCATCTTCCTGCAGGGCGCCCGCGATGAGAAGAACAAGGCCTACTTCATGGGCGGCGACTACAAGGACAACGTATCCGGCTACCTCGGCGGCGCCATCTACACCGAGGAATACACCACGTCATACATCGGCAAGACCGTCGCCACCCAGAACACCGCCGGCCACTTCGGCGGCGGCCTGTGGTTCTGCCCGTCCGGCGCCTCCACCACATCCGAAGGCGGCAACATCGCCCTCTACGGCAACAGCGTGGACGACGGCATCGACGCGAACACCGACAACAAGTCCACCGCCGGCACCAGCGACACCATGGCCGGCGACGACCTCGCCATCATGAACCCGTACTTCAAGAACACGGCGTATTCCGCCAATCTGCCGCCGAACTACTTCATGCTGCTCAACACTTGGTTCACCAGCCGGACCACGCAGACCGTCGACTGGTATCACGACGGCACCCCGGCTCAGACTTCGAGCGGCTATTATGATGCCTGGCTGCCCAAACAGAAGGTCCAACAGGGGCGCGACGCCGTGCTCTCGGGCGGCAAACGCTATCCGTCGGACAGCAAGGCAATCGCAAACCGCACCAAGCTCATGCTGTATCAGGACAATCGTGCGGATCACCAGAATGCCTTGGCTCAGGCTCAGGCCGACGCCGTGGCCGGCGGCTACACGCTCGACCACTACACCACCGGCGTCGCGCTGAAATCCGTGCTCAACGCCGACGGCAAGGCCTTGGCCGGCTCGACCGGCACGAACGGCAGCCTCATGCGCAACGCCCTGCTCACCGTGACCGGCAACAGCGCACGCCTCTCCGGCGGCGGCTTCGGCAGCAACGGCGTCATCGTCTTCGACTCCCCGTATTCGGTGTCGTGGAGCAAGGCCGCCACCAAGTCCGGCGACGCCACCAAGGTCGATACGACGAAGCTGCTGCCCGGCTCGAAGTGGAAGGTCACCACCACGGACGGCGGCGCACTCGACGAAAGCCTGCGCCCCGCCGACTGCCAGGCCAACGCCGACGCCGAAACCTGCTGGCACACGCACGACAACGGTGCCACGAAGGAAGTCGTCATCCAGGACAACGGCAGCCGCGACAACAATCCGGCGGACGGCGAAATCAGCATCGACAACCTCAAGGCGGGCACCTACACGCTGACCGAAGAGGAAGCCCCCTCCGGCTACCAGCCCACCGGCAACGAATACACGTTCACCATCAAGGAGGTCGACCCCGGCGAGCCGCCCGTCGAAGCGAAGGTCACGCTCAAAGGCCAGGCCGTCGACGAGAACGGACCGATCGAGAACGGCGTCATCGGCAACGTGCGCAAGACCGGCTCGGTCGACTGGAGCAAGCGCAACGCCACGGACCCCGTGAAATACCTCGCCGGCTCGCATTGGAAGATCACCGACGCCGACGGCAACACCATCGCCGGATACGACGACATCACGGACTGTGACGTGGCCGCCGGCGACAACTGCCCGTCGACCACCAAGGACGAAGACAAGTCGGCCGGTCATTTCACCGTCAAAGGACTGCCCGTCGACGCCGAATACCGCCTCGTCGAGACGCGGGCCCCCGACGGATATCTGCAGCCGGGCGCCGGCGCATACTATCGGTTCTCAATCGACGGGAACGGCGTGACCACGTGGCGGGACGCCGCCGGCAACCGGATGGCCAGCAGCGAAATCCGCAACAGTCCCATCCGATTCTCATGGACCAAGGTGGACAGCGCAGACCATGACGAGGAGCTCGAAGGATCCGTATGGTCCGTCAAACGCGTGGCCAACGCCGACGGCACGGCCATCGACAATCCTGTGGCGAAAACCGTGAAGGACTGCACGACCGCCGAATGCGCCAAGGTCTCCAACACGGCCACGACATATACGGACGTCAACGAGGAGCCCGGACGATTCACCATCGCCGAACTCGAACCCGGGCAATACGAGATGACCGAACAGACCGCGCCAGACGGCTATGTGAAGTCGGCGGGCGCATACAAGTTCACCATCACCTCCACGACGACCGACGCCGGCGACGGCGGCCACGCCGCGGTGCTTGACTGCTCCGCCGTGACGGACGGCAGGAAACTGTGCGTGACCGACAACAAGGTCAACAAGATCGCCAACGTGCGGGCCGTGGCCTCGCTGCCGCTCACGGGCGGGTCGGCGATGGACTGGCTGATGGTCGGCGGCGGGCTGGCGCTCGCGGCCGCGGCCATCGGATTCGGCGTGAACGAATACCGAAAGCGACGGACCGCGCTGATGATGTAGCGACTGCCGAAGAGGCTTCAGGCCACCCCCGGTCACGCTACGCGTGACGGCCCCCGCCAGCGGGGGCCAAGGGCATCTGCCCCCGCTGGCGGGGGCTGGCTCGGCGGCAGCCGAGACTGGGGGTGGTTGGGCAGGCCAAGTAGCCGATGCACCAAGCAGTCAAGCCCCCACCCCACCACACACCATACGTACCACATAACCGAATACAGCACACAGCACTTGCGGATCCGCGGAAACGACGGACGTCGGCGCACGACGACGGGTTTCCGTTTCCGCGAACCACAAACCACAGTAGGAAAACAGAAAGAAGGGTCCTCATGAAGATGAGACGACTATTCGCCGGTCTCGCCGCCGCGGCCACGCTGCTCAGCGGCCTTGCCCTCGGCGCCGGCGCCGCCAACGCGGCGACCACGCCGTCGTCGCTGCCGTATGCGCCGCTGGCGGCCGGCCAGGTCGACGACCAGGGCAAGGTGACCGCGAACGCCACGTTCAAGTTCACCAGCGAGAACGCCGACCAGTGGGGCAAGAACAACAACCGCGTCATCAACGCGTACAAGCTCGCCGACTACTACCAGTACCTCGACGGCGGCGAAGCCGGCGTCGATCAGGGCGCCGTCTTCGGTGTGCAGACTGTTGACAGCACCAACGATGCCGCCAAGGAGGCCGTGAAGAGCGCCCTCACCGCCGCATTGGACGGTGTTACACCCGATGCCAACGACCCCTACAAGGGTGCCGTCCCGCGTGACGCCGACCCGCTGGCATGGGCCCTGCAGTACGGCTACCTCGACCAGTCCGCCACCAAGCCGTGGACGAACAAGGACGGTTCCGACCCGGCCGTGGAAAGCACCACCCGCAAGTTCGCCGACGCGCTGACCACCACGCAGGGAAGCCTCGATAAGCTTGGCGATCCGACCGTGCTGTCCTATGACCGCGGCAAGGGCAATCTGCAGGCCGTGACCGGCGACCCCAACTCGTTCACCGCCGACCTGCCCGCAGGCATCTACCTGTTCCTCGACGTGACCTCCTACTCGGGCGGCCACATTCAGGACGGCGCCGAGAACGACGCCGCGTCCAAAGGCAAGGTCGTCGTCAATTCCGCGCCGATCATCCTCGCCTCCGGTCACCTGACCGCGGACGGCACGACCAACAAGGTCAACTACCTGTATCTGCTCGGTGACATCACCGCCGGCGACAACACCGTGGAATTCAAGAACCACGTGACCCCGGTCAGCAAGACCGTCGACGACTCCGACAAGACCGTCTCCACCGGCCAGACCGTGCGCTACACGCTGACCAGCACCCTGCCGCTCACCACCGGCTCCGATGCGAAGACCTACGTCTACCAGCTCACCGATTACCCGGGCGCCGGCCAGACCGTGAATCTCGACGGCTTTGCCGAGGCCAACGCCGAAGGCGGCGCCGAGAACGCCGGCGCCTACGACGTGAAGGTGTACGACGGCGACAAGGTCGTCAAGACCCTTGTCGAGGGCACCGACTTTGACCTGATGACCTCCGCCGCCAACAACGGCAAGGAAATCGTGGGCGCCGCCGACAACAAGGCCTACTTCACGCTGGACTTCAGCAAGCTCATCCAGTCCGACGACTACAACACCACCCTGCTGTGGGGCAAGACCGTGAAGGTCACCTATGCGGCCAAGATCACCGGCGTGCACGGCGACGTCCCCAACACCGTCGAGGTGAACGACAACCACACCAAGGCCCAGCACGGCACCAGGCTCACCCTCGGCGGATTCCAGTTCACCAAGACCGACGCCAAGGGCATCTCGGACGCCAGCATCAACGGCGCCACGTTCACCATCAAGCCCGATACCGGCACCGCCGACAACAAGGCCGTGGGCCTGCCCGACCCCGACCGCACCAACAAGGACCTTGTGGCGAAGTACGACAAGGACGGCAATGGCGAGGCCTCAGACGAGGAAATCGACCACGTGGCCGACCCGTGGACCGGCGAAGGCATCAACGAATCCGACTCCCGCCAGAACGGCATCGTGACGTTCTACGGCCTGGCCGACGGCACCTACACCGTCACCGAGACCAAGGCGCCGCAGGGCTACCTCGGTGCCGTCTCCGTGAAGTTCAACGTCACCATCAAGGGCGGCAAGGCCGTGGCCTTCAAGGGCATCGACAAGTGGGGCCTTGCGCCCACCGATGCCGGTGATGGTAACACGGAGATCGCCGACTACGCGGTGAAGAACGTGCGCAGCATCACCGAGCTGCCGAAGACGGGTGCCGCGGGCATCGTGTTCTTCACGGCGGTCGGTCTGTTGCTGGCCGGAGCCGCGGGCGCCATCTTCCTCAAGTCCCGCAGCGCCAGCCGCGCTCTCCACGCGTAAGCGAGGAGCAAGTAGGCGGAATCCGCATGTTCCCTCCCATGAATCGTCGTCGGCAGCGGTGTCACGCGACGACCCGGGCGAGGGAAATGCGGATTTCGACGATTCGGGCGGGGTGACCGCGCCGTCGCTCGGGGCAATGGGCGGGGCCAACCCGGCCTGGTTCGGCTTGGTTCGGTATCGTCCGTCATCGTCCGGCATGCGATGCGCGGTCGGCGCTGGCGGTAGAGTGGAACCATGACCCAAGACAACGCTTCCGGATTCCGCAAGACCGGGCCGGCCGACCTGCGCGATGACGCGGCCGCCGCCCGACCGGCCTCCGCCGCCTCCAACAACGACGACGACAACGCCTCCCTTCCCGACGACTTCTTCGACGCCAAGGACCTGCTGCGTCGCATGCTCGTCAAGGAAGTCGCGAACAAGCCGTTCAGCGAGCTCTCCGCCGTCGCCTACGATCATCAGGGCGCCGGCCTCATCGGTCACACCCTGCTCGACGTCATCGAGGAGCAGGGTTACGGCCTCGACGACTTCGACGCGGTCGGCGCGCTCACCGCCGCCGCCGTGCCGCTCGCCTGCGCGATGGTGCACGCGGCCGCCTCCCGCGGCCAGGATCTCGACGCGTTCGTCATGGATTTCGTGTACCCGAGCATCAAGGGGCCGAGCATCAAGGGTAAGCGCGTCATCCTCCTCGACTCATGGCTGAGCGAGAAATCCTATGTGCAGACGTCATCATTGGTCACGCTGCGCAACGGCAACGAGCTGAGCCTCGACTTCGGCGTCGTCAGGAACGAGGGCGCGCAGATCCTCGCCGTGGCATCGCTCATCGGCGGCGTCGACATGACCGAACCGGTCGTCAAGGTCGTCAACCCCGTCAACGGCGAGACCCACGAACTGCCGTTCATCGAGGTCTTCAGGGAATCCGAGCTGCGAGACTGAGCAATCCTCCGTTTCTGGGGCCATTAGGCCCTGAGATTGGGGGCTAACTCCAACTTCTGGGGTGAATCCGGATGGTATCGGAAGTATGAGTGCCGTAATGCCAACGGCCATACTTCGCATATCGGCATTCATCACCCCAGAAGATGGAGATAGGTGTCACCAGATGGTGCGCAGCGAGAATCAGGGAGCAACGAAACCCATGAGAGAACCGAATCCGATTACCAAGGCTGCATTGGCCTCCGACGAGCCGGCCTTCCGCGAAGTCGGCGTGGGGCCGTGGGCCGAAACGCATCCCGGCCGGCCGCGACCCGACGACTTCGGCGACCCCGCCAACTTCGACGCCCGCTACGACCGCGAACTGCTCGACAACGGCGACCGGCGCAACGTGCTCGACAAATACCGCTACTGGACGGTCCCGGCCATCAAGGCCGACCTCGACCGGCAGGGGCGTCACCCGTTCGAGGTGGCCATCGAAAACTGGACGCATGACTTCAACATCGGCTCCATGGTGCGCACCGCCAACGCGTTCGCCGCGGCCCGCGTGCACATCGTCGGCCCGCACAAGTGGAACCGTAAGGGTGCGCTGATGACCGAGCTGTACCAGCACATCGCGCATCATCCCACCATCGCCGACCTCGTGGCCGACTGGCGTCGTCGCATCGCCGGAGAGATTGCCGCAGCCGAGGAGGCCGCCGCGGCCGCGGCCCGGCGCAACGACTTCGCCGCCACCGCACGGCATCAGGCCGAGGTCGATGAGCTGCGCGAGGCGAAGGTCATCGCCATGGACATCCTGCCCGGCGCGGTGCCGATGGAGACGTACCGGTTCCCGCGGCGCTGCCTGCTGCTGTTCGGCGCGGAGGGGCCGGGCCTGAGCGAGAAGGCGCTCGACCTGGCCGACGACGTGGTGTACATCTCGCAGTTCGGGTCGGTGCGGTCCATCAACGCAGGGGCGGCGGCGGCCGTCGCCATGCACGCGTGGATCGCCCAGCATGCGCAGATCGCCCAGCACGCGTGGATCGCATGACGTGACGGTGTGCTGTAGCTGTATATGGGTTTGTGGGTCTGGGATATACGTGGGGAGACCGAAAACAGGCTCCTCGTGTATGTCTTAGACCCACTTCGCTGTTACTGCATACCGTCAGACCCACAAATCCCTTTGGCAGTATGGTTGGACCCACAAATCTCTTCGGGCCGTGTGGTTGGACCCACAAACCCAGGAGGTACTGAGGAGGCACTAAGGAGGCACTAAGAAGAGGGTTTCATCCCTATGGTCTTATGGTCATCCCCATGGATGATGGCGGCTGTAGGGCGGTGCCTGTAGGCTCGAATCATGATAGAGATAGAGGGGCTCGTCAAGTCGTTCGGTGCGAAGAAGGCCGTCGACCAGGTCTCGTTCACAGCGCTCAATGGCCGCGTCACCGGCTTTCTCGGCCCGAACGGCGCCGGCAAATCCACCACCATGAAGGCCCTGCTCGGCCTGATCCGTCCCGATGCCGGCAGCGCCCTCATCGACGGACGCCCGTTCAACCGACTCAGTTCGCCCATGCGTTCCGTCGGCGCCGTGCTCGACGCCCGCTCCGCCCACAAGGGTCTGAGCGCCTACGCGCATCTGCGCGCCCTCGCCCTGACCAACGGCATCCCGAAATCCCGCGTGGATGAGGTCATCGACCTTACCGGCATCGCCAGCGTGAAGAAGCGCCGCGCCGGCACGTTCTCGCTCGGCATGAGCCAGCGTCTGTCGATTGCGGCCGCCCTGCTCGGCGACCCGCATAATCTCGTCCTCGACGAACCCATCAACGGGCTCGACCCCGAAGGCGTCAAATGGGTGCGTGAACTGTGCCGGTACTATGCGGCGCAAGGCCGGGCCGTATTGCTCAGCTCGCATCTCATGAGCGAGGTCGCGCTCACCGCCGACGACCTCGTCATCATCGGTCAGGGGAGGATTCTCCGTCAGGTGAGCGTGGCGCGGTTCGTCGACGAGCATTCCACGCATGGCATCCGCATCGTCGCCCCCGATCCGCGGCAGGTGCACGCCGCGCTCGCCGTGCTGCGTGGTGCGCGCGTGCAGGATGTGCCGCGCGAGCAGAACGACCCGGCCGAAGGGTATGCGGTGCTCGTCTCCGGCGTGCCGTTGGAGCCGGTCGCCCAGCTGCTCGCCCACAATCAGGTGGTCACATACCGGTTCACCCAGGAGCGGACGTCGCTTGAGGATGCCTATATGGAGCTGACGCATAACGCGGTCGAATACCGTTCACGCATCGACGCCGGCGACCAAGCCGACGCCGGCGATCAGGCCGACGCCGCGACGGCGAACGGCGGCACCGCCACGGCCGTCACGTCTACTGCCGCGTCGGCCACCACGACGAACGAAGGGGGAGCACGATGAGCGCAGCACGTCGAAGGGGCCGTCACACAGCCGGGGGAGTGCGGCGGGATTCCCTGCCGCCGGAGCCGCCGTCATCACCGTCGGACATCGGTGTCGCCGCCACTGCCGTCGCCGGTGCCGCCGACACTACCGGCGTCCCGTCCCGCCCCGCCGATGCCGTAGTTGATGCCGCATCGCGTCCCGTTGCCACTGCCGCGCCACGCTCCGGCACCGCCTCCGCGCAACAACGGCCGGCCGAACCGGCGCCCGGCGCCACATCCGAATATCTCTCCCAGCCGATCGTCCAGAATCCACCAATCGTCCAGAATCCGCCGGTTGCCCAGAATCCGCCGATCGTCCAGAACCAGCCGAACGTCCACGACCGTCAGACCGCCCCTCCCGATGCCGGCCCCGCCGACCAATCCCGACCGCAGCGTCTCCGCCGCGCCAACCGCCGCCGTCCCGCCGTCAGGGCGAAGGTCCCCAACGGCCGCGTCAGCATCTGGGGATCGATTCGCGCGGAGTTCGTCAAGACGCTCGGCCTGCGGTCCACATACTGGCTTATGGCCCTTACCGTCGTGTTCTATCCGATGGGCGCGGCGCTGAGCGCATGGTCGGTGTGGTTCACGTCCACCATCGACGACAACGGCAACCGGCTCGCCACACCCAAGCCGATCCCCGCCGCCGACCTGTGGATGGCGGTCTCCGGCATGACGTCCACGGTGGCGCTCATCGTCGGCATCTTCGGCGTCATGGCCATCACGTCGGAATATTCGACGAAATCGATTCAGGCCACGTTCGTCGCCAATCCCCGTCGCGCCGACGTCATCGAGGCGAAGTCGTTCGTCGTCGGCGTCCTATCGTTCGCCGCCTCGCTCATCGGACTGATGATCTCATGGGGGATGCTCGCCGCCGTGTCCAATGGCTGGAACGTCACGCCGCTTTCGGGCGACCAATGGCGGCTGCCGTGGATATCGCTGTTCGGCGCCGCCCTGGCCGCCGCCCTAGCCGCGAAGATCGCGCTTGGCGTCGGCGCGATCTGCCGCGCGACGCCGGGAGGCATCTTCGCGCTGGTCGGACTGCTCATGATCGCGCCCAGCATCCTGAACATCGTCGCGGTCATGGCCACGAGATTCGCATGGATCAACACCGTCGCCGCGTTCATGCCGTCCGCCGCCATCGACACGTTCGTTCGCGGCGGATACCAGATGTCGATGGTGCTGTCGACCGGGGGAGCCGACCATTTCATGCCGAACTGGTGGCAGAGTTTTCTGATTCTCGTCGGATGGTGGATTGTGAGCGAGGGCATCGGCACGTTGGCGGTGAAGCGCGCGGACATTCGGTGAGTGGCGGTGGCCGACCGCCGCGCCGTTTTGCCGACGACGGATGGGAACCGTGCGCGGCGCCGGATTCCCGTTGGTTGCGGTTGGCGCAACGGATGGGAACCGTGCGCGGCGTTGCGTTCCCGTCCGTCACATCCCACGTGACGAACAGGAAGCGTGGGCGGCGCCCGGTTCCTGTTCGTCGCATCCCATACGACGGATGGGAACCGTGCACATCGCTCCGTTCCCATCCGTTGTGATGATGCGACGAAAAGGACCGTATACCGTCTCCCAATCGTCACACTTGCGCTTTATAGTGGGCACTATGCCTACATTCACACGTGAACAGATCGAGCATTTGGGCGATTTGGCCCGAATCGCCCTGACCGACGACGAGATCACCCGACTCCAGGGCGAACTGAACGTCATCGCAGACTCCATCAACGAAGTGCAGAAGGTCGCCGGCGACGACGTCGAGCCCACCGCCAACCCCGTGCCGCTGGAAGCCTACCTGCGTCCCGACGTGGCCGAGACGCCGCTCACCCAGGCCGAGGCGCTCGCCGGCGGCCCGAAGACCGAAGCCGGCATGTTCGTGGCCCCGCGCATTCAGGAATAAGAGGGGGATTCGCACCATAATGACTGACGCAACTGAACTGGTGAAGCTCTCCGCCGCCGAAATGGCCGCGAAGATCCGCAACAAGGAAGTCTCCAGCCGCGAGCTGACCGAGGCTCATCTGGCCGTCATCGAGAAGGCCGAGCCGACCATCGACGCCTTCCTCAAGGTGGCCGCCGACTCCGCGCTCGCCGAGGCCGACGCCTTCGACGCCAAGAACGCCAAGGGCGAGACCGAGGGCCTGCCCGAACTGGCCGGCGTGCCGATCGCCATCAAGGACATGATCGTCACCAAGGGCATCGAGACCACCGCCGCCTCGAAGATCCTCGAAGGCTGGGTGCCGCCGTACGACGCCACCGTGATCTCCAAGATCAAGGCCGCCGGCATGCCGATCCTCGGCAAGACCAACCTCGACGAGTTCGCGCAGGGCTCCTCCACCGAGCACTCCGCGTTCAAGACCACCAAGAACCCGTGGAACACCGAGCACGTGCCCGGCGGCTCCGGCGGCGGCTCCGCATCCGCGGTCGGCGCGTTCGAGGCCCCGATCGCCCTCGGCACCGACACCGGTGGCTCCATCCGCCAGCCCGGCGCCTTCACCGGCACCGTCGGCGTGAAGCCCACCTACGGCGGCGTGAGCCGTTTCGGCGCCATCGCCATGGCCTCCTCGCTCGACCAGATCGGCCCGGTCTCCCGCACCGTGCTCGACGCCGCGCTGCTGCACGAGGTCATCGGCGGCCACGACAAGCGCGACTCCACGTCCATCCCGCGCGAGGTGCCGCCCGTGGTGGCCGCCGCCCGCGAAGGCCTGAAGATGGACCTGAAGGGCGTGAAGGTCGGTCTCATCAAGGAGCTCGGCGGCGAAGGCTTCCAGCCCGACGTCGAGGCCCGCTTCAACGAGGCCGTCGAGACGCTCAAGGGCATGGGCGCCGAGGTCGTGGAGATCTCCTGCCCGCACTTCCCGGCCGCGCTCGGCGCCTACTACATCATCATGCCGTCCGAGGTGTCGTCCAACCTCGCGCGCTACGACGGCATGCGCTACGGCCTGCGCGTCATGCCGCCGGCCGACGTTCCGCAGACCGCCGCCAACATGATGGCCTACACGCGTGAAGCCGGCTTCGGCGACGAGGTCAAGCGCCGCATCATCCTCGGCACCTACGCCCTCTCCGCCGGCTACTACGACGCCTGGTACGGCAGCGCCCAGAAGGTGCGCACGCTGATCATCGAGGACTTCAAGAAGGCGTTCGAGCAGGTGGACGTGCTCGTCTCCCCGACGGCCCCGACCACCGCGTTCAAGTTCGGCGAGAAGACCGCCGACCCGCTGACCATGTACCTCGGCGACGTGGCCACCATCCCCGCCAACATGGGCGGCGTGCCCGCCATGAGCATCCCCGCCGGGCTGTCCGACGAGGGCCTGCCCGTCGGCTTCCAGTTCTTCGCCCCGCAGATGCAGGACGAGAAGATGTACAAGCCCGCCGCGGCCCTCGAAGCCGCGCTGGAAGGCAAGTGGGGCGGTCCCGTGTGGAACGACCTCAAGACCCCGTGGCTGGATGAGGCCTGAGAGCGGATTAGGAGCTTTAGGAGCAGACAATGGCAGATAAACTCATGAAATTCTCCGAGGCCGTCAAGAAGTACGACCCCGTCATCGGCCTCGAAACCCACGTGGAGCTCAGCACGAACACCAAGCTGTTCTGCCCCGCGCACGTGGAGTTCGGCGGCGAGCCGAACACCCAGCTCACCCCGGTGAGCCTCGGCCTGCCGGGCAGCCTGCCGGTGGTCAACAAGGCCGCCGTGGACTACGCCATCAAGCTGGGCCTCGCCCTGCACTGCGAGATCAACGAGTGGAGCCAGTTCGCCCGCAAGAACTACTTCTACCCGGACATGCCGCGCGACTACCAGATCTCCCAGTACGACAAGCCGACCAACGGCAACGGCTACCTCGACGTCGAGCTCGACGACGGCACCATCTTCCGCGTGCCGATCGAGCGCGCCCACATCGAGGACGACGCCGGCAAGAACACCCACATCGGTGGCGCCGACGGCCGCATCGAGGGCGCCGACCACTCCCTCGTGGACTACAACCGCGCCGGCGTGCCGCTCATCGAGATCGTGACCAAGCCCATCGAGGGCGTTGGCGCCCGCGCCGCCGAGATCGCCGGCGCCTACATGCGCACCCTGCGCGACATCGTGCGCGCGCTGAACATCAGCCACGCCCGCATGGAGCAGGGCAACATGCGCGCCGACGTCAACGTCTCGCTGCGCCCCAGCCCCGACGATCCGTTCGGCACGCGTTCCGAGACCAAGAACGTGAACTCGTTCCGCGGCATCGAAAAGACCATCACGTACGAGATTCGTCGTCAGGCCGCCCGCCTCGACGAAGGCAAGGAGATCCTGCAGGAGACCCGCCACTGGGACGAATCCACGCAGACCACCGCCGGCGGCCGTCTCAAGACCGACGCCGACGACTACCGCTACTTCCCCGACCCCGACCTCGTGATGCTCCACATCACCAAGGAGCACATCGACGAGATGAAGGCCCAGATGCCGGAGATGCCGCGCGAACGCCGCAACCGCCTCAAGGCCGAATGGGGTCTGAGCGACCTGCAGATGCGCGACATCATCAACGCCGACGCCCTCGACCTCATCGAGGAGACGGTGAAGGCCGGCGCCAAGGCCGCCGGTGCGCGCAAGTGGTGGCTCGGCGAGATCGCCCGCGCCGCCAACGCCAAGGAGGTCAGCCTCGAGGAGATGCCGATCACCCCGGCCGACGTGGCCGAGGTCGAGAAGCTCATCGCCGCCGGCAAGCTCAACGACAAGCTCGCCAAGAAGACCGTCGCCGGCGTGCTCGCCGGTGAGGGCACCCCGGCCGAGGTCGTCAAGAAGCACGGCTACCAGGTGGTCGAGGACACCGGCGCCATCGAGAAGGCCGTCGACGACGCGCTCGCCGCGAACCCCGACGTCTTCGAGAAGCTCAAGAGCGGCAACATGAAGCCGATGGGCGTGATCATCGGCGCCGTGATGAAGGCGACGCGCGGCCAGGCCGACGCCAAGGCCGTCACCAAGATCGTCATGGCCAAGGTCAAGGGCTGATTCCGCAATCCTGAGAATACGCTGAGAAATCAGCGTGCCCCGCTACCATGAACCAGATTCCCCGTGTATCCTATACGCGGGGAATCTGTCATAGTAGACAGACGACAGCAGGACGATAGACAGCCGATCGATAGAAAGTGACCCATGTCAGCAGATGAAGTGAACAGCGTCGAACAGGGTACGCAGGCCACTGAGTCGCGTACGCTCCCGAGCAGCCTCGTCATTCCGGAGATCAAGGGGGAGATGGTGCATCTGCGCCCCGCCACCCTCGATGACCTCCCCCTTATGGACGAGCTGCAGGCGTACCACAACGCTTCGAGCATCACCGGCAAGGACGCGCAGTCGGAACGCGCCCTCGTCCATACATGGGTCGGACGCTCCGTCGCCTGGGAACGCGGACTGTCGCCGGAGGAGTCCGGCGTGGGCGATCCCGAATCCCGCCGCACCATCGCATGGTCCGTTCTCGCCGACTCGAATCCCGATGATGACGACGACGAGGACCGTACCAAGGTCATCGGCATGATCTTCCTCATCGACATCGACAGCTGGGCGAAATCCGCCCGCATCCAGGTCATGCTCGGCCGCGACTACCGTGGCCGCGGCTATTCGCGAGACGCCATGCCGCGCGTCATGACGTACGGTTTCGCCCCCGAGCCGGCCGGACTCGGCCTGCATCGCATCTGGGTGGCCGTGCCCGAGAAGAACACGCGCTCGCTGTCCGTGTACCAGTCGCTGGGCTTCATCAAGGAGGGCACGTCCCGTCACGCGCTGTGGGACGACGCCAACCAGCGTTATCAGGACCAGATCGTGTTCGGCACGCTCGTCGACGAATACGATCCGATCCGTTCGCTCGACGCGTTCGGCATGCATCTCATCGAAGACAATCCCGGCGTGCGGGAGGCCCTGGCCGCGCGCGAGCATTCCCTCGCCATGGAGGTCAACGGCTCCCGAAGCCAGCGCGAGGCGCGCGAGGCCGCCAATGATAAACTGTCCGACGACCTCGCCAACCTGCTCGGCGGCGACTCCGCCGAGGAGAAGGCCGCGGCGTCGAAGACGTCGACGAGGAACGACGGCGAGGGATACAACTGGCCGAATTCCAACAACGGCGACGAGGGCCACAACGCCAAGCGTTCCGAACGCGCATGGTGGCGTAATCTCGTCAACCGTTCACGAGGAGGAAACGAATGAGCGCTGAGGATCTCGACAACTACGAGACCGATGCGGAACTGGCGCTGTACAAGGAATATCGCGACGTCATCAAACTGTTCACCTACGTCGTCGAGACGGAACGACGCTTCTATCTGGCGAACAAGGTCGATTTCAACGTGCGTTCCGCCGGCCAGGACGTCTATTTCGACGTGCAGCTGACCGACGCATGGGTATGGGACGTATATCGTCCCAGCCGTTTCGTCACCAACGTCCGCATCGTCACGTTCAAGGACGTGAACGTCGAGGAGGTCCAGAAGACCGACATCGACATCCCCGACGACATCTGACGGGCGGCGCCTCATGTCATCCTGAGCGAGCGAAGCGAGTCGAAGGATCTCGTGCCGTGTGCGGAAAAAGATCCTTCGACTCCGCCGCAAGCGGCTCCGCTCAGGATGACGGTGGAGCTACGTTGAATTCTGCGAAAAGAATGTGTATGCACATCGTCCCTGTGCGCTTCGCTCCCATAGCCTGTACTAGAGTGGTCACGATTTAGTTTGCATCGTGATCTATGCATGATCGTTCAATCTGCATTGTGAGGAGTACGACGTGGCAGAAAAGAAGTCGGTCGTTATCATCGGCGGCGGCCCCGCGGGCCTGACCGCCGCATGGGAGCTGGTGAAGGACGGCGGCGCCGAGCACTACGACGTCACCGTGCTGGAGGCGACCCGCGAATTCGGTGGCATCTCGCGCACCGTCAAGTACAACGGCAACCGTATGGACATCGGCGGTCATCGATTCTTCTCCAAGGACGACCGCATCATGGACTGGTGGAAGGAGACGCTGCCGCTGCAGGGCGCCCCCTCCTACGACGACAAGAAGCTCGGCCGCCACCACGACCTCGAACCCGGCGGCCCCGACCCCGAGAAGACCGACCACGTGATGCTCAAGCGCCACCGCGTCTCCCGCATCTTCTGGAACCACCGCTTCTTCGACTACCCGATCTCGCTGACCCCCAACACCCTCAAGGCCATGGGCTTCAAGCTCACCATGGTCGCCGGCTTCAGCTACCTCAAGTCCATCTTCCACAAGCTGCCCGAAACCAACCTCGAAAACTTCTACATCAACCGTTTCGGCCGCAAACTCTACTCCATGTTCTTCGAAGGCTACACGGAGAAGCTGTGGGGACGCCACCCCTCCGAGATCTCTGCCGACTGGGGCGCCCAGCGCGTCAAGGGCCTGAGCATCCTCGGCGTCCTCAAGAACGCGTTCGCCAAGCTCGCCCCCAAGAAGCGCGACTCCAAGAACGTCGAAACCTCCCTCATCGAGGAGTTCTGGTATCCGAAGCTCGGCCCCGGCCAGCTGTGGGAGACCGTCGAGAAGAACTGCGTCGACCACGGCGCCAACGTCATCACCGACGCCAAGGTCGTCGAAGTGCGTCAGGACGCCGGCCGCATCGCCGCCGTCGTCTACGAGGACTCGCACGGCAACCGCACCGAACTCGCCGCCGACGACTTCATCTCGTCCATGCCCATCAAGGACCTCATCAACGCCGTCGACGCCTCCGACAAGCCCGCCCCCAAGGACATGACCGCCATCGCCACCGGCCTGCCCTACCGCGACTTCGTCACCGTCGGCCTCCTGTGCAAGAAGCTGCGCATCCGCAACACCACCGACATCCCCACCCTCGGCAACCCGCCCATCGTCCCCGACTGCTGGATCTACGTGCAGGACCCCGGCTACAAGGTCGGCCGCATCCAGGTGTTCAACAACTGGAGCCCCTACCTCGTCAAGGACGTCGACAACACCGTCTGGATCGGCCTCGAATACTTCTGCGAGGAAGGCGACGCCTTCTGGAACATGACCGACGACGAAGCCCGTGAATTCGCCATCAAGGAACTCACCCGCATGCGCGTCATCAACGGCCCCCAGGACGTCCTCGACTCCCACCGCGAACGCGTGCCCAAGGCCTACCCCGCCTACTTCGACACCTGGCAGCACATCGACGAACTCGTCGAATACCTCGACGGCTTCGGCAACCTCTACTGCGTCGGACGCAACGGCCAGCACCGCTACAACAACCAGGACCACTCCATGGCCACCGCCATCGAAGCCGTCAACAACATCAAGACCGGCAAGACGAGCAAGAAGAACGTGTGGTCCGTCAACACCGAGAAGTCCTACCACGAAGAGAAATAAATATGTGGTGCCTTTTGGTCGTTTTCTGCGCCGAAAACGACCATTTGGCACCCTGATTCGCGGATAACGGGGCCAACGGACTGAAATTTCGGAACGCAACGCCCCGCCCCTCGGGTCCACCTTGCGTGTATACTTGAAGAGTTGTGCCGAGGCGCGGATTGCCGCATAGATGCGCGTCTCAACAGGTCCAGACCATCATCGATCGGATCGGCACGCTCCCCAAGGGCAGACCCGTGGGGATACCGAATTCCGGAAGAACGGCACGTACGCCCCGCATCACGCGAGGCCAGGCCGAATCTTCCCCCGACTTGCGCTGATATGCGGCGGCAATGGAGGAACAAGCATTATGGTCAATGCCATCGAAGCGTTCGACGCCAAGCACATGAAGCCCGCCGAGGAGATCCCGGCCTTCCGTCCCGGCGACACCGTCAAGGTGAACGTCAAGATCAAGGAAGGCAACAACTCCCGTATCCAGGCCTTCACCGGCGTGGTCATCGCCCGTCAGGGCGGCGGCGTCCGCGAGACCTTCCTCGTTCGTAAGATCAGCTTCGGCGTGGGCGTGGAGCGTCGCTTCCCGCTGCACTCCCCGGTGATCGATTCCATCGAGCTCGTCCGCAAGGGCAAGGTCCGTCGCGCCAAGCTGTACTACCTGCGCAACCTGCGCGGCAAGGCCGCTCGCATCGTCGAGCGTCGCGACAACAGCCAGAAGGCCGCCTGATTCGCCCGGTAATCCAGGCATCAGGCCCGTATCAGGCTTTGTGAAAACCCGGAACGTCGTTCGCGACCGTTCCGGGTTTTCCCATATGTCCGGGCGCATCATCCGCCCGCATATTCGTCCATATTCGTATATCCGTATGCTCGTATAATCATGGTGCATACCACGTCCGATGATAGGGGAGCGTTTTTTCCATGGCAGAATCGACCGCCGGCAACGAATCGAACGGACGTCGTCGCAACACCGACCCCGACCGCATGACGTTCCACGACCTGCTCGTCTGGGCGGGCATTCCGCTGGTCATCGTGCTGTTCCTGCGGCTGTTCGTCATCGGCGTGTACGAGATTCCGTCCGAATCGATGCGCGACACGCTGCAGGTGGGCGACAAGGTCGTGGCGTCACGGTTGGCGCCACGCTTCTTCGATCTGAAACGCGGCGACATCGTCGTATTCAAGGACCCGGCCCATTGGCTCGGCCCGAACGTGAAAAGCGACCTGCTCATCAAGCGGCTCATCGGCCTGCCCGGCGACACCGTGGAATGCAAGGGCCCCGGCCAGCCGGTCACCGTCAACGGCGTGGCCATCGACGATTCGTCGTTCATCCGCCCGGGCGTCAACCCCAGCGACTATGCGTTCAGCGTGAAGGTCACCGAGGGTCATCTGTTCGTCATGGGCGATAACCGTTCCAATTCCGCCGATTCCCGCGCCCATCAGGAGGACGGCGCCAATGGGCTGGTGCCGGTCAACGACGTCGAGGGCGTGGCGTTCGCCGTGTACTGGCCGGTCAGCGACTGGACCGGCCTGAGCCGTCCGGACGACGTGTTCGCCAAGGTACCGGGCATTTCGGGGGTGAAATAAATGGTGATTCCACGGCAGGTCCCCACGCTCGACAACGAACGTCGTCTCGCCGGGCGTGGATATTCGCTCATCGTCGGATTCGACGAGGTGGGCCGCGGCTCGCTCGCCGGACCGGCCATGGTCGGCGCATGCGCGCTGCTGGCGCGCGACGCCGACGAATGGACCGTGCCCGCGGGCGTCGCCGATTCGAAGATGCTGACGGAAGTGCGTCGCGAATCGTTGCTGGAGCCGTTGAAGACGTGGTCCGCCGCATGGGCCGTGGGCTCGGTCAGCTCCCGCGAGGTTGACGAATGGGGCATCGTGTACGCGCTGGGCGTGGCAGCCGTGCGCGCGCTGAACGAAATCGAGACGCTGATCACCACCGGAGGGCACACCGATCTGGGGGTCGCCGAGGCGCCGACGGATTTCTCGCCCGACTGGCACGGCACCATCGCCGGGATCGGCGGCGAAGTGCCGGGACTGCGCATGAATCATGCGAAACTGCGCGTGGCCGGAATCCTCGACGGCCCGAACGACTACATCACCCCCGTCGTGAACTCGTTCGATGCGCCGCCGCTGCTGGAGCCGATCGCGATGACGACCATCGTCAAGGGCGACCGCAAATGCGCGTCGGTGGCGTCGGCCGCCGTGATCTCCAAGGTGATCCGCGACCGGATGATGGCCGATTTGGCGGCCGCGCACCCCGAATTCGAGGCGTATGCGTGGGCCAGCAACAAGGGGTATGGGTCCGTGCCGCATCGTGCCGCGATCGCCGCGCACGGGGCGACGGAATATCACCGCAAGACCTGGCATTTGGTGTAGGGGAGCGAGCGTGGGTTCCCTTATGTCATCCTGAGCGAGGCGAAGCCGAGTCGAAGGATCTCGCCCCCAGTCATTCCAAGATCCTTCGACTCCGGCCTTCGGCCTCCGCTCAGGATGACGGAATTTTCTCGTCATTATCTCGTTGGCCTCCGCTCGGGGTGACGGAATTTTCTCGTCATTATCTCGTTGGCCTCCGCTCAGGATGACGGAATCATCCCGTCGGACTCTCTCACGGCCGAGAAGAGTTGATGGTGCCGGCGCCGGAGGCCGAGGGCAGCGGATACCATAGCAACCATGACGACTGAGATTGATTTCGACCGTGCCGCCGCGCGCGACGACGCCCTGAACACGCTGCTCATGCAGCTCATGAACGAATATTCCGTCAGCGACGACGAAGGCCCGCTCGCCGACGCCATCGAACGGTTCCTGCATGGGTTCGCGCATCTGACCGTGCATCGGCATGGCGACACGGTCGTCGCCTCCACGGATTTCGGCAAGCCGAAGCGCGTGCTGCTTGCCGGGCATATCGACACCGTGCCGGTCATCGATAACTTCCCGCCGAAATGGCTTGAACCCGGCGATCCGCTGATCCGCGCCGAAATCACGGAGCACAACGCCGGCGAGCGTGTGCTGTGGGGCCGTGGCGCCACCGACATGAAACCGTCCGATGCGGTGATGCTGTATCTGGCCGCCACGCTCGACGACACCGCACGCACGAACTACGACCTCACGTACATCTTCTACGACCACGAGGAGGTCGAGGCCAGCAAGAACGGCCTGCGCAAGGTCGTCGAAACGCATCCCGACTGGGTGAAGGGCGATTTCGCCATCATTGGCGAGCCGACCAGCTGCGGCATCGAAGGAGGCTGCAACGGCACCATCCGGTTCGACGTGGTCTGCCATGGTGTGGCCGCGCACTCCGCCCGTGCGTGGATGGGCGAGAACGCCATCCACAAGGCCGGCGAGGTGCTGGACCGGCTCAACGCGTACGAGCCGCGGACGATCACGGTGGAGGGACTTGATTACCGCGAGGGATTGAACGCCACGCTGATCTCCGGCGGCAAGGGCACGAACGTGATTCCCGACGAATGCCGTATCCATGTGAACTACCGGTTCGCGCCCGACAAGACGCTCGCCGAGGCGAAGGCGCTGATGATCGGTACCGACGCCGGTGCCGAGATGGGCAACGGCGAGCATGTGGCCACGGGCGGCGTGTTCGCGGGCTTCGGCATCGAGATGAAGGACGAGTCGCCGGCCGCGCGCCCCGGCATGGACACGCCGCTCGCGCAGTCGCTGGCCGCATTGGTGAAGGAACGCACCGGCCGTGACCCGCAGGCGAAGATGGGGTGGACCGACGTGGCGCGCTTTTCGCAGCTCGGGGTGCCGGCCGTGAACCTCGGCGCCGGCGACGCGCTGCTCGCCCACAAGGCCGATGAGCAGATTCCCGAATCCCAGCTCACCGACCTCGCCGACATCCTGGAGGAATGGCTCGCCAAGTAGCGTGCGCGCGATTGTGTCGAGCGCGCCGTTCTGCTTTATCATCCCGAGTGCGCGCCCTTTTCTGTCATCCTGAGCGCGCGCCCTTTTCTGTCATCCTGAGCGAGCGTAGCGAGTCGAAGGATCGTTGGAGACCATAAGATTCTTCAAGATCCTTCGACTCCGCCGCAAGCGGCTCCGCTCAGGATGACAGGGGGGATCGCTCTGCTCAGGATGACAGGGGGACGCGATTGCTCCGCTCAGGATGACAGGAACGAAACATCGTCCTCCGCTCACGGCGGCGGGGGATGGTGTACCGTCATCCCTACGGTGTGTCATAATGATGGATGGTGGTTCTGCATGCCGCCGATGTGCGGAAAACGTCGATCCCCTTCCGTGGCGCATTGACCATGTGACGCGCCGGAAGCGCCGGTGTCCGTTTTCTCCGATACAGACTTTGTTAGCAGTGCCTGAGCAGTGGCGTTATCGCGCGGCCGTAGTGACAGTACGGTGTTGACAGACTGTTTCAGGGTGGAACCGAAGCGTGATGCAGCATGCTTCCAAGGAGCGTTTGTGATAACCGAAAACAACGACGGCGTGGAAGCCGCCGCAGAACATAATGCCGAAGTGTCCCAGAACGGCCAGGCGGCATCGCCCGCCGCGCCCCGTCGCCGCCGTGGCGGACGTCGGGTGGTGCGTGTGGCGGGTGCCGCCGGCGCCAAGCTGCCGGTGAAGGTGGAGTCGCATCCGGGAGCCCCGAAGCAGGAGACCGCCCCCGTGGAGCAGTCCGCCGTCTCCGAGCAGCCCGTCGACGAGGACCGTCAGCGTCGTGTCAGGGCGCTGGCCGATGAGCTCTTCACCGACAGGGGCATCCTCGCCAAGCCGCGCAAGGCCCGTCATGCCGCGCCTGCGGGCGAGCCCGCCGATGCCGCCGGCAACGACAAGGACACGGCCGCGAAGACCGCCGCCAAGACGCCGTCCGCGAAGAGGGGCGTCCGTCATGACGTGTCGCTGTTCTCCTCGCCGAACGCGGAGGAGGCCAAGCCGTCCAGCCGTATCCGTCCGATGACGTCGCTGCTGTTCCAGGAGCCCGTGCTGCCGGTCGTGCATGCCGCGCCGAAGCCGTCCGATGCCGCCGAACACGGCGAGGACGACGATTCGGATCGTCTTGAGGGCCAGACGACGCGTCGCCGTCGTCGCCGCCGCGCCGACCGTGAATCCGCGCATCGCGACGAGCAGCTGGAGACGCAGGACGTCGAACGCGATGCGGACCGCGACAATCGCGACGCCGCGTCCGATGAGCATGAGGAGTCCCGCCGTTCGCGCCGTTCGCGCCGCCTGAACGCGCAGGAGCGTCGTGCCGCCGCCGAGGTCGAGCAGATCGAGCAGGATCTCGAATACGACGACATCCGATATTCCCCGATCGACACCGATGCCGAGGATGAGAACGAATCGTCCGGCGAGACGCGTTCGCGTCGCCGTCGTCGCCGCGCCAACCGCGACGAGGAGGCGGAGACGCCGCGTTCCCGCCACGCCGAGCGTGAGCGTGAACGTGAACGCGAGGAGGACGAGGACGAAGGCACCGTAACGCGTCGTCGCCGTCGCCGCCGTGGCTCCAAGGGCGAGATCGAGCGTGAGGAGCCGACGATCCGCCGCAGCCGCAAGCAGCAGTACATCGACGAGATCACCGACATCGAAGGCTCCACCCGTCTGGAGGCCAAGAAGCAGCGTCGTCGCGACAACCGCCGCGACCGCAGCCGCCAGTCCACGCTGCTGGAGCAGGACTTCCTCGCACGCCGCGAGAACGTGAACCGTCTCATGGTCGTGCGCGAGAAGGAGCAGCACACCCAGATCTCGGTCATCGAGGACAACATCCTCGTGGAGCATTACGTCTCCGACATCCAGGAGGTCTCCACCGTCGGCAACATCTATCTCGGCCGCGTGCAGAACGTGCTGCCGAGCATGGAGGCCGCGTTCGTCGACATCGGTCAGCCGCGCAACGGCGTGCTGTACGCCGGCGAGGTCAACTGGGACACCACGCGCCTTGAAGGCCAGCCGCGCCGCATCGAGCTCGCGTTCCGTTCCGGCGACCCCGTGCTCGTGCAGGTGACCAAGGACCCGATCGGCCACAAGGGCGCGCGTCTGACCTCGCAGGTCACGCTCGCCGGCCGCTTCCTCGTGCTCGTGCCCTCCGGCGGCATGACCGGCGTAAGCCGCAAGCTGCCCGACCGCGAACGCACGCGCCTCAAGAACGTCGTCTCCAAGATCGCGCCCAAGGAGATGGGCGTGATCATCCGCACGGCCGCCGAAGGCGCCTCCAAGGAGGCCATCGAGAAGGACCTGGAGAACCTCACCAAGCAGTGGGAGCATGTGAAGGAGGCCGAGACCAAGGCCCGCAACTCCAAGCGCCCCAAGCTGCTGCAGGGCGAGCCCGACGTGGCCATCCGCGTGGTGCGCGACATCTTCAACGACGACTTCAGCAAGCTCGTCGTCGAAGGCGACAAGGTCTACGACCGCATCAAGGAGTACCTCGAGACCATGGCCCCCGACCTCCAGGACAAGCTGGAGAAGTGGGATCCCGAGGAGCACGAGGGCAAGGACGTGTTCGACCAGTGGCGCATCGACAGCCAGCTGCGCAAGGGCATGGAACGCAAGGTGTATCTGCCGTCCGGCGGCTCGCTCGTCATCGACCGCACCGAGGCCATGACCACCATCGACGTGAACACCGGCCGGTTCATCGGCAAGGGCAAGTCGCTGGAGGAGACCGTGACCCGCTGCAACCTCGAGGCCAGTGAGGAGATCGCCCGCCAGCTGCGGCTGCGCGACATCGGCGGCATGGTCATGATCGACTACGTCGACATGGTGCTGCCCGCCAACCGCGACCTCGTGCTGCGCCGTCTGGTCGAATGCCTCGCCCGCGACCGCACCAAGCACCAGGTGGCCGAGGTCACGTCGCTGGGCCTCGTGCAGATGACCCGCAAGCGCGTGGGCCAGGGCCTCGTGGAGGCGTTCTCCGAGGAATGCCCGACCTGCAAGGGCCGCGGCTTCATCCTCCACGACAAACCGACCGTCTCCGCCAGCTATGACGACCCGTACGCCCTCAAGGGCGGCGACCCGTTCGTCAAGACCAACAAGCACAACCACGGCACGTCGGCGCCCGCACCCAAGGAGGACCCGGCCATGCCGAAGGGCTCCACGCCCGACGTCAAGGCCAAGCTCGCCAAGATCGCCGCCGCGGCCGCTGCCGCCGCCGAGGAGGACAAGTAGGGTGAGGCCGTATACCCGCTTTGTCATCCTGAGCGAGTGATGACACCCATATTGTCATCCTGAGCGAGCGTAGCGAGTCGAAGGATCTTTGAAGACCATAGGATCCTTCGACTACGCCGCAAGCGGCTCCGCTCAGGATGACGGGAATGGTGCGGCTCCGCTCGGGAACAGAGCCGGGGTGGTCGGTGCACTGCAAGGAGCGGGCGGCGCGTTTCCAAAAATTCAAGTAAAATCCACGCCGGAGTTGCGAAAGTCCGGCGTGTTGTGTAGATTAGATTGTCGGTGTCTAGCCATGCCTGTGTGAGGGCGTAATCGTGCTAGACGACAATTAGCTTTCAATACAGGCAAGGTAGGGCTATGTACGCGATTGTGAAGGCCGGTGGCCATCAGGAAAAGGTCGAGGTCGGCGACGAAATCATCGTCAACCGTCTTGACGCCAAGAAGGGCGACGCTGTGGAGTTCCCCGTCGCTCTGCTCGTCGACGGTGCCAACGTGACCGTCGCCGCCAAGGATCTGGCGAACGTCTCCGTCAAGGGCGAAGTCGTTGACGACGAGGCCAAGGGTCCGAAGATCAACATCCAGAAGTTCAAGAACAAGACCGGTGTCGCCCGTCGCAAGGGCCACCGCCAGAAGCTGACCGTGGTGAAGATCACCGCGATCGCCTGAACTTCCCTTAAGTTTTAGACGTAGCAAGTAATCCGAAAGGAATAGAACAATGGCACATAAGAAGGGTGCGTCCAGCTCACGCAACGGTCGCGATTCGAATCCGAAGTACCTCGGTGTGAAGAAGTTCGGCGGCGAAGCCGTCATCGCCGGCAACATCATCGTTCGCCAGCGCGGCACCAACTTCCACGCCGGCCACAACGTCGGTCTGGGCAAGGACCACACGCTGTTCGCCCTGGCCGATGGCACCGTCAAGTTCGGTGTCCGTCGTGACCACAAGGTCGTCGACGTCATCGCCGCCTGATTTTCCGGGCAGTCGATTCGTCGAAATTCTCGACTTCCAGCCGCATCCCTTGGGATTCCATAATTCCATGGGGGCGGCTTTTTCATTATGCTTTCGTATATCAAATGCTTTCGTATATCAACGATTCGCTGATTCGACGATGACGACCAACGATCCTCGGTGACATCAGCAAGGTTAGGGTTTTCTATGAGTGATTTTGTCGATCGCGTGACCGTCCACGTCAAGGGCGGCGACGGCGGGAACGGCGCCGCCTCGATCCGCCGTGAGAAATACAAGCCGCTCGCCGGACCGGACGGCGGCAATGGCGGTGACGGCGGATCCGTCGTGTTCGTGGCCGACCCCAACGCCACCAGCCTGCTCGACCTGCGCTTCATGCCGCATCGCACCGCCGACTCCGGCACGCAGGGCCTCGGCGACTACAAGGACGGGCGCAAGGGCGGCGACCTGGAACTCAAGGTGCCGGTCGGCACCATCGTGTTCACCGCTGTCGGCAAGTCCGGCCAGCAGAAGCAGCCCGGCGAGCCGCTCGCCGACCTGCGTCACGCCGGCGACCGGTTCGTCGCCGCGCATGGCGGCAACGGCGGCCTCGGCAACAAGGCGCTGGCCAACCGCGCCCGCCGCGCCCCCGGCTTCGCACTGCTCGGCGAGCCCGGCGAGGAACGCGACCTCGTGCTCGAACTCAAGTCCATCGCCGACGTCGCGCTCGTCGGCTTCCCCAGCGCCGGCAAGTCGTCGCTGATCGCCGCCATGAGCGCCGCCAAGCCGAAGATCGCCGACTATCCGTTCACCACGCTCGTGCCGAATCTCGGCGTCGTCATGGCCGGCGACGGACGGTTCACCATCGCCGACGTGCCCGGCCTCATCCCTGGCGCATCGCAGGGCAAGGGCCTCGGCCTCGAATTCCTCCGCCATATCGAACGCACCGAGGTCATCGCCCACGTCATCGACTGCGCCACGCTCGAACCGGACCGCGACCCGATGTCCGACTACAAGGCGTTGGAGAAGGAGCTGGCCATCTACGCCGACGAGCTCGACCTGCCGCTCGGCGCCATCCCGATTGCGGAGCGTCCGCGCATCATCGTGCTCAACAAGGTCGACGTGCCGGAGGCCAAGGAGCTGGCCGAATTCGTACGCCCCGAATTCGAGGAGATGGGATTGAAGACGTTCATCGTCTCCACGGCCTCGCATGAGGGACTGAAGGAGCTGTCGTTCGCGCTCATGAGCATCGTGAACGAGATGCGCGAGCGCGTGCAGGCGCAGGAGGCGGCCGAAGAGGAGGAGCGCGTCGTCATCCGCCCGCTCGAGACGAGGGGGCGTCGCCGCCGCGGGGGCGAGGTCGGCCTCGGATTCGATTTCGACATCGAACGCGAACAGGACGCCGACGGCAACTTCTGGTTCACCGTCACCGGCGAGAAGCCCGAACGCTGGGTGCGTCAGACCAACTTCGACAACGAGGAGGCCGTGGGCTACCTGGCCGACCGCCTCGCCAAGGTGGGCGTGGAGGATGCGCTGCGCAAGAAGGGCGCGCGTCCCGGCGACGAGGTGCGCATCGGCCGTGGCGACAACGCCGTCTCGTTCGACTGGGATCCGACCATCGCGGCCGGCGCGGAGATGCTCGACGGCACGCCGCAGTCCAGCCGAGGCGAGGATCTGCGACTGCAGGACGGCGAAGGCCATTCGCGTCGTCGTACGAACTCGCAGCGTCGTCGCGAATACCACGAGTGGATGGACGCGAAGGCCGCCGTGCGCGCCGCCATGCAGGCCGAACGCGAGGCCGGCCACTGGGCCGATCCGTCCGTGCTTGACGATCCCAATGACCACACCAGCCTCATCGACCGCATCGGCGAGAATTCGTCCGACGACGACGGCGACGGCGAGAAGTGACGCTGGCGTGGGCTGGCGTGAGTCGGCGTGGCGTTGGTGCGTTTGCGTGAACTGATGTCAGCTAGCATGCGCCGGCGCACGTTGATATGGGCTGGCGTGCATTGACGTATGTTGGCGTGCATTGGCGTGTTGACGTGCGTTGGCATGAGCTGACGTGTGGGCGTGTGTCGGCGTGCGTTGGTGCACGTTGATGTGGCGTTGGCGTGCGTCGGCGAGCGTCGGTTGATATGAGCTGGCATGTTGACGCGAGCTGATATGAGCGGGCGCGTTGGTGCTCGCTGATATGCGCTGACGATGTGAGAGGGAGCGACGCCTATGCGCGTGGCTCCCTTTTTCGTCCCGAATCCCGTCATCGTCTTGCCCCGTTGTCACGTTTTCCCGTTGTCCTGTTGCCCCATGCGTGCTGCTGTCCTTATCCCATATGTTCTGCTGTCCCATGCTTTCTGTCGTTCCATCGAACCGTCTGAGGAGCGGGTGGACGGATTGGATTTGTGGGTCTAATGGTTCACGAGTATGGAAAAGTGGGCCTAACGGTTCGCAAAAAACGGGAAGTGGGTCTAACGATTCGCGAGGAAGGGGTTTTTGGCTTCCTCGTGTATGTCGTAGACCCACAAGTCCGTTTATGAACGGATTGACCCACGGTTGGTGAATAGGGTAGACCCACAAATCCAGGCCGTGAACGATTCGACCCACAAAACCAATCGAAAAGACCCACGGATTTGATTGGTCGGACCCACAAATCCAATCGGTCGGACCCACAACCTGGTTATGAACGGATAGACCCACAAATTCGATAATGAACGCGGACCCACAAACTCAGTAATGAACGGATAGACCCACGAATCCAGTAATGAACGTGGACCTACAGACCTGATAATGAACGGATAGACCCACAAACCAAGTAAGGAACGTGGGCTCGCAAACCCGTTTATGAACGGATTGGCCCGCAAACCCGAATTCGTAACCGGGGCTGGGGTATTCTCGGGGGAAGTAGTCCGGCCAATCGCATATGTGCGGTATTGCGGTAGTGCGTATCGCGGTATTGATTGCCGGTGTCGATGACGTTGTGATAAGAAGGCAGCATGTCCACGCAATCGCAGAGTGAAGTCCGCCGCGCCATCGCCGAGGCGCGTACGATCGTCGTCAAGGTGGGGTCGAGTTCGCTGACATCCAGTTCCGGGCATCTCGACCCGGAACGGCTGTTCGGCCTCGTCGCCGCCATCGCGCAGACCGTACGCATGGACGCGCGCATCGTGCTCGTCTCCTCCGGCGCCATCGCCGCCGGATTCGGACCGCTCGGATTCGACTCGCGGCCGACCGACGTGGCCACGCAGCAGGCGGCCGCGTCCGTGGGCCAGGGGCTGCTCATGAGCCAGTACGAGACTGCGTTCGCCCGCTACGGGCTCAAGGTCGGGCAGATATTGATTACCGCGCGCGACACCATCCAGGCCACGCAATACCGCAACGTGCAGCGTACGCTGAACCGGCTGCTCGAACTCGGCGTCGTGCCCATCGTCAACGAGAACGACGCATTGGCCAGCAACGAGATCCGGTTCGGCGACAACGACCGTCTTTCGGCGCTCGTGGCGAACATCGTGCGCGCCGACGCGCTGATCCTGCTCACCGACGTCGACGGCCTCTACACCGCGCCGCCCAAGGAACCGGGCGCGCGGGCGATTCAATACGTGCCGAACGTGCTCGACACGCTGGGGAACGTGCGCATCGGCGGCACCGGCTCCGGCGTGGGCACCGGCGGCATGGTCACCAAGCTTGAGGCGGCGCGCGTGGCCGCGGTCTCCGGCATCCCGTCCGTATTGACCAAGGCGACGAACGCCGGGCCGGCGTTGATGGGCGACCGCGTCGGCACCGTGTTCGCGCCCATCAAACGACGTGGCACCTCACGACGGCTGTGGATCGGGTTCGCCGCCGACCCGCGTGGCACGCTCGTCGCCGACGCCGGCGCGGCCAAGGCCGTGCGCGGCGGGCACGCGTCACTGCTGTCGGCCGGCGTGGTCGGCGTGACCGGCGAATTCTCCGCCGGCGATCCGGTGCTCATCGTCGACGAGCAGGGCAACAAGCTCGCCAAGGGCCTTTCCGGCTTCGACTCCGAGGAGATCCCCGCCACGCTCGGCCGCACCAGCGCCCAGCTGCGCAAGCTGCTCGGCGCCGAATACGCGCACCCGCTCGTCCACCGCGACGATCTGGTGCTGCTGTAGCGGCTGGAGGGGCGTGCCCCCCGTGTCATGCGGACGGCGTGGCACCCCACCGTGTCATCCTGAGCGGAGCCGCTTGCGGCGGAGTCGAAGGATCTTGGGACTGGGTGGGGTGCAAGATCCTTCGACTCCGGGCTACGCCCTCCGCTCAGGATGACAGGAGAGAGAGGGGCTGCGCCCTTCGCTCAGGATGACAGGAGAGAGGCTTTGTCCTTCGCTCAGGATGACGGTGCCGGTGGTGTATCACATATGCGCAGCGGGGTGGAACGAGGCTTTGTCCTCCGCTCAGGATGACGGTGAAGGGCGGGGCTGTGCAAAAATGTCAAATGTGGGGATGGTGTCCCTGTTGCGCCTATCGTGTTCTTCGGTCCGTCGGAAACACTCCGACTACACGTTGATTTCACGAATGCGGAGGGTATGGAGCACACACCATGAGTGGCATGAAGAAGCACGCCGACAGCACCGATGCCGTCAATACCGTCGTCGGCGGCGGCGAACATACCGACACGAATCATCCCCATGTCTACGGCACGTTGGGACTGGCCGCTGGCCTCGGCTCGTTCCTCGGCTCCGGCGTCATCCTCGCATTGAGCTCCACGCTGGCCCTGTGGCGCACCGGCCTCGGCCTGTCCGCCGCGCAGGTGGGCGCCGTCTCCGCGATACTGACGTTCGCGTTCGCCGCAGGCTCGTTCTGCGGTGGATTCATCGCCCAACGAATCGGCCTTGTCCGGCTGTTCAATGCCAACGCGTTCCTGTGCGCCGCGGCGCTCGCGGCCTGCACGCTCGCGCCCGGCTTCGCCGTGCTGGCCGTCGGCGTCGGTGTGGCGGCGCTCGCCGTGGGCATGGACCTGCCGGTGTCGCTGAGCGTGATCACGCACGACGTGCCCGACGAGACGCTCAAGGGGCATCTCGTCAGCCGTACGCAGGTGCTGTGGTCGGCCGGCATCCTCGGCCCGTATGTGCTGGCGCTGATTGTGGCGCCGGTCGGGTTCCTCGGCGCGCGCATCGTGTTCGGCGTGCTCGCCGTGGTGGCGCTGCTCACGGCGGTGTGGCGTGTGGCCGACCCGCGCATCGCCGGACTGCATCGTGAGGCGGCGGAGCGCGAGTGTGAGCACGCGGACGGTGCGGATTCCGCCGCGGCATCGGCCGGCCGTCCGCTGGGCATGGGCGCTGTGCTGCGTTCCATCGACGCGCGCACCGGCCGTCGCTATGCGCTGCTGTTCGCCGTGCTCGCGCTGTTCTATGTGATGTGGAATCTCATGGCAAACACCATCAACCAGTTCCAGACGTATCTGCTGGTCTCGCAGCATGCCAGCCAGATGCAGGCCGTGTTCATCGGCATCGTTTCCGCGGTGATGTGCGTGTTCGGCGGCATGGCGTACGGTCGTGTGCCGGTCGATGGCCCGTGGCGCGACCGCATGTTCTGGGTCGGTGCGGCCGCGCAGGTGGCGGCCATGGCCATCATGGCGGCGGGTGGCACCATGTGGTCCACCGCCATCGCCGTGGTGCTGTTCCAGTTCTTCGGCAACTTCGCCGGTGAGATGAACGCCAAGGTGTGGACGCAGGAGACCTTCCCCGTGGCCGTCTCCGCCGAGGCGCAGAGTCTGATTCTCGGCATCGGCCGCATCCCGTGCGCGTTCGCGTCGCTTGTGCTGCCGTCGCTGCTCGTGCCCGGGCTCATCACCATCGCGCTGTGGGCGTTCGTCGCCGTCGCCGCGCTGTCCGGCCTGTTCGGCGGCCTCGTCGTGCTGCTGCGCGCCGAAAAGGGGCGCGCGCGGTTCGGTCTTTCGGAGGCTGTGTCATCCTGAGCGGGTGGGGGTCTCTGCGTCATCCTGAGCGGGCGGGGCGAGTCGAAGGATCTCTCTCCGTAGAAGAGTAGGAGGTGTGAGATCCTTCGACTCCGGCCTACGGCCTCCGCTCAGGATGACAATGTATGCACCTCATACTCGGGTGATGGTTGATTGACGCGTGCGGCTTCAAGGCGCGGAAGACGAAGGCGTACGAAGGTACGTCGAGTCTCCCGCAACGCCGAAGACGTCCACGTCACCACGGTCTCGGGTGATGTCGCGTAATGCGTGCGGCCGCAAGGCACCGATGACGAAGGCGTATTGACATACGTCGAGTCATCGGTAACGCAGCGGACGCTCCATTACGCGACATCACAACACGGAGCGGGTGTCGGATTCGTAGTTATTCCGCCCCTGCCCGGTTGCGGCGGTGGTTCCGCCGTCGACGGGCACGACGAGACCGGTGAGGTAGGAGGCGCCGGGGGAGGCGAGGAAGAGGGCGAGGTCGGCGCAGTCCTCGGGCTTGCCGGTGCGGCCGAGGGCGACGCGTTCGATGTACGGCTTGAGGCGTTCGGTGTCGGTCCACACCTCCTTGTTGATGTCGGTTTCGATGAAGGCGGGGGCGAACGCGTTGATGCGTACGCCGTACTGGCCGTAGTCGAGGGCGACGCAGCGGACGAAGCCGTTCATGGCGTGCTTGGTGGAGTTGTAGGCGGTCTGGCCCCAGTCGCCGTAGAGGCCGGAGACGGAGGTGTCGACGACGATGTTGCCTTTGGTTTCCTTGAGGTAGGGGAGGGCTTCCTTGGTGAGGTAGAAGAGTCCGTCCATGTTGACGGAGAAGAGCTTGTGCCAGACTTCGTCGGAGACGTGTTCGATCTCGCCGCCTTCGAAGATGCCGGCGTTGGATACGACGACGTCGAGGTGTCCGAATTCCTTGACGACGCTTTGGACGAGTTCGTGCACCTGGTCGTGCTTGGAGACGTCGGTGATGTGGGTGTGGCCGTGTTCGTAGCCGGCGACGGTCTCTTCGAGGGGGGCGGGTCGCAGGCCGACCGCGACGACGGTGGCGCCGTTGTCGAGGAATCCGCGGGTGATGGCGCGGCCGATGCCGGTGCCGCCTCCGGTGACGATGACTACTTTGCCGTTGAAGTCGTAAGTGTTTGCGGTCATGTTGGTGAATCTCCTATGATTGCCGTGTGTTTCGCCGCTGCGGGGCATTCCGACGTCGACAGCCTACGGGGCAGCGGTTTCACGTAACAGTATAAGAATATTGGTGCATTGTCCCTATATGTGAAACTTGCTGTTTTTGCCATGACGATATCCGTCGGTGACCGCCGCCCTGCCGCGCCACGTTCATGCCGGCAGTACGGCGCACAGCACGGCCATGGCGATGAGCGATATCACGGCGGAGACGGTCAGTGAGAATCCGGCGAGCTTGGCCTTGCCGAGCGTCATGTCGGTGAATTTGGTGGCGAACACGGCGATGGGTGCGAACATGCAGATCACGGCGATCTTGCGTGCGGATTGCGCCACGGGCAGCAGATACCAGGCGGCGAGCGATCCGACGACGGCGATGACGAGGCGCCAGGCGAGCACTTTGGCCATCTCGCGGCGGTCGTCGGCGAGTTCGGGAACGTCCATCATCATGCCGACCATCGCCATGGAGCAGAACGCGTTGGCGTTGGCGAACGGCTCGACCACGGTGACGACGCCCTGCGGGATCGATATGCCGGCGAGCAGCAGGATGACCATGACGACGTACGTGTCGAACGCGGCCGACGTGTAGAAGTTCCGTGCCGCCGCATGGAGACGCTTGCCCACGCTTGGGCGCGGCCCGTCGCCGTCGTCGAGGTGGAGCAGCGCCTTGGTGAACACCAAGGACCCGGCCGAACACATGACGGCGTTGCCCATGTCGAACATGACGACGGGCACGCCGGCGGCCGGCCCCATGAACGTGGTGACGACGGGCAGCGTGAAGTTGCCGATGTTGAACGTGGTGGCGTTGAGCATCTCGAACGTGCGGTGTTCGGCCGTCTCGCGCCGCGTGACGAAGAATATGACGAACAGGGGGATGAGTGCGCCGAGCAGGCCGAGCAGCACGATCCACAGCATGCTCATGTCGTGCCGGTTCTGCGCGAACGAGTGGATGACGGCCGCGGGCAGTGTGACGTTGAAGACGAACACCTGCATGATCTTGTAGTCGCGTTCCTTGAACAGTCCGGCGCGTTTGAACAGATACGCGCCGACGATGATGAGCAGCAGCGAGCCGGTCTTCAACGCGAGTTCCATGATTCCCCCCTGATATTGCCGCATGATGACGTCGTCGATGATATGTCCGCCGTGTCCGGACATGGAAATTCCCTCCGCGCGGAAGGGTGAAAACGCGAAGGGAATCTCCGGATCTGCGGGACGTCCGGCGCGGCCGCCGGGATCGGCGGCCCGACCGGGCGCCCGGAACGTTGGGAAGCCTAGAACTTGTAGTACTTCTTCGCGTTGTCGACGAACAGCTTGTTCTGCTCGTCCTGGCTGAGGGTCTCGGTGGAGCGGATGAACGCGCCGATGGTGTCGACGTAGGAGCCGTGCAGCTTGTCGACGGGGAAGTTCGAGGCGAACATGCACTTGTCGATGCCGAAGGCGTCGAGCAGGGTGAAGATCGCCGGCTTGAAGCTTTCGATGGTCCAGTAGTGGTCGGTGGATGCCAGTCCGGAGATCTTCATCGTCACGTTGTCGCGCTTGCCGAACTCGTAGATGCCGTTCTTCCACAGCTGGAATCCGGCGAGGTCGCGGTCGGCCCACATGCCCGCGTGGTTGATGATGAACATGATGTCGGGGTTGGAGTCGATGACCTGGAGGGCGCGGCGGTACTGCGTCGGGTAGAGCTGGAGGTCGAACGCCAGTCCGTGCTTGGCGAGCACGCGCAGGCCGGCCAGCCAGTTCGGGTCGTCCATGTATTCCTTGTTCACGTAGTTGTACAGCGGGTCGACGTGGGTGTTGATGATCTGGCGGATGGCGTGGACGTTGTCGG
Organism: Bifidobacterium pluvialisilvae; assembly: GCF_019331695.1. Classification (GTDB taxonomy): domain Bacteria; phylum Actinomycetota; class Actinomycetes; order Actinomycetales; family Bifidobacteriaceae; genus Galliscardovia; species Galliscardovia pluvialisilvae. The sequence continues at coordinate 12,968 of NZ_JAHBBI010000011.1, read as the reverse complement.
ACGCGGCCTTCTCCTTTTCGACGGTCTCCTCGAAGTCGGGGGAGGAGAGGTCGCCGCCGCCGACGATGGAGACGGGCAGGCCGTCCTCCTCGCTCATGCGCTGCACGGCGGCCACTTCGGCGACCGGGTCGTCGGCGTTCATCTGCACGTGTACGGCGCCGATGACCTTGATGTTGCTGCCTTCGGCCTCGGCGACGAGGTCCTTCGGACGGTAGGCGTGGATGATCGGCGTCCAGTCGCCTTCGAAGGTGATGCCCTTCTTGGCCGGGTCGAACCAGGAGAACAGGTCGGGCTGGATGATGTGCACGTGGGCGTCGATGATGGTGCGCGTCTTGCGGGCGTTCTCCTCCGACTGCGGCACGATGGTGTAGAGGCGGCTGGGGGCGGTGCCGGTGTATTCCTCGTTGAGGGTCATATGTCATTCTCCTTTGGATGTCCGCCGTCGTCGTTGGCTTCGGCGGGTTGTTGTTGGAATCGTCGTTGATTGCGTGGTCTGTTGTGGTTGGGGCGTGGGGTCCGGGGGCGTTGCCCCGCCGGACCCCACGACGGGTTGTGGCCGGTCTACTTGGCCGGCGCGGCCTCGGCCTGTTTCAGGGCCTTGTCGTCGTCGTTCTCGTCCTGTACGCCGCTCAATGCCGTCAGTACGATCGAGGCGCTGACGATGAGCAGGCCGACGACCTCGAGGATGGTCGGGAACTGTCCGAAGAACAGGCCGATGATGAGGGAGATCACCGGGTAGAGGGCCTGGAGGACGGAGAACACGTTCGGCGCGATGGTCTTGAGCATGATCTGGTCGAGCACGGCCGCGATGACGGAGGCGAGGATGGTGAACTGCACGATGCGCCAGATGCTGTTGCCCGGGTCGACGGACATCTGGCGGATGGCGGTGGGGCCGACGAACGGCGCGAGCACGAGGGCGGCGAGCGTGATGGCCAGGGACAGGGCGTCGAGGGCGCCGTTGTGGGCCATCTTGTTGCCGAAGAAGATGTAGCCGGCCCATGCGAGGGCGGCGACGAAGGAGGCGATCAGGCCGACGACGATGGTGTCGGACTTGTTGCCGGAGAGCGAGAGTCCGGCGAGCATGGCGACGCCGATGGCGGCCACGATGATGGCGGAGCGCTGCTTCCAGTTCTTGCCGGTGATGGCGCCGATGGCGACCGGACCGAGGAACTGGATCGGGACGGCGATGCCCATGGCGAGGTTGCCGACGCTGATGTTATAGGAGGTGTACATGGTGCCGATGGAGATGGCGAAGAGCACGAGCCAGATGATCTGCTCCTTGGTCCACTTCTTCCTCCAGGGCTGGCGCCACAGCAGCAGCACGACGGCCGTGATGCTCAGACGCACCCAGGCCACCTGCACGCCGCCGACGGTGTCGAACGCCGGGGTGAGGAATCCGGTGCCCACGTAATTGCAGGAGCCTGCGATGACCACAAGAATGATTGCGAAGAGCAGAGGATTCTTGGACCGCAGCTTCTCCCAGACGGAGGCCTTCTTCTCGACTGGAGCTTCCATTGCTGATCTCCTTTGACTGCGCGGCTTCATTGCCTAATCTTGACAGATTCGGTGCCGTTTCCGTTGCGTTCACAACGCTGCGAACGCAAGCTTTTATAAGGTTTTTCGGTTATCTTCCAGCGTTGCCAATATTTGCATATCCGCTGATGGAACTCACTATATGCCGCATGGACCGGTATCCCACGATGTGGGATTTCCGGTTGTTGCATTGGGCTGAATGGTGAGTCGTCGTCCCTGTATGTGGGACGCCTGTTCAAGGCGTCTATATTCGGTAACTGAGATCGCCGAGGTCACAACGACCCGGTCCGACAACAACGTCGGGACGGACGCGAGGACGCGTGACGGTCATACATAACACTCCAACCACGGAGGGAGCAACAATGGCACTAGCACCAGCATTGAAGCTGCCCACGATCACGCACATCCGTGCGTACAGCATGGGCGGCGCCGCAGCCAAGATTCACGGCCAGGGCGGCGGCGATTACCACGATCAGGGCAAGGACCACTGGATCGACAACCATATCGCGACGCCGATGTCCAAGTACAAGGAGTACGAGCAGTCCCGCCAGTCCTTCGGCCTGAACGTGCTCGGCACGCTGGTCGTTGAAGTCGAAGCCTCCGACGGCACCACCGGCTTCGCCATCTCCACTGCCGGAACCATCGGATGCTTCATCGTCGAGCACCACCTGAGCCGCTTCGTCGAGGGCAAGCGCGTCGACCAGATCAAGCTCATCCACGACCAGATGCTCAACTCCACGCTCTTCTACTCCGGTGGCGGCGGCGTCGTCATCAACACCATCTCCTGCGTGGACCTGGCGCTGTGGGACCTCTACGGCAAGGTCGTCAAGCTCCCCGTCTACAAGCTGCTCGGCGGCGCCGTGCGCGACGAGATCCACTTCTACGCCACCGGCGCCCGCCCGGACCTCGCGCAGAAGATGGGCTTCATCGGCGGCAAGCTGCCGACCCACTGGAGCTCCGCGTTCGGCGACGAAGGCATCGAGAAGGACATCGCCACCCTCGCCGACATGCGCGAACGCGTCGGCGACAAGTTCTGGCTGATGTTCGACTGCTGGATGAGCCAGGACGTCAACTACGCCACCAAGCTCGCCCACGCGGCCGCCCCGTACAAGCTCAAGTGGATGGAGGAGTGCTTCCCCCCGAACCAGATCGAGTCCTACCGCGAACTCAAGAAGAACATGCCGAAGGGCATGCTCATGACCACCGGCGAGCACACCGGCACCCTCGAAGGCTTCAAGGAGCTCTCCGACGCCGGCGTCGACATCCTCCAGCCCGATGTCGGCTGGTGCGGCGGCGTGACCTCGCTGTGCGAGATCGCCGCGATCGCCAAGTCCCGTGGCCAGCTCGTGGTGCCCCACGGCTCCTCCGTCTACTCGCACCACGCCGTGATCACCTTCACCAACACGCCGTTCAGCGAAATGCTGATGACCGCACCGAAGGCCGACCACGTCCGCCCGCAGTTCGACCCCGTCCTGCTCGACGAGCCGGTTCCGCACGACGGCATCATCACCGCCGAGGAACTCGACAAGCCCGGCTTCGGCGTCGAACTCAACCGCAGCTGCCCGCTCGAGCGTCCGTTCGAGCACTGACCGGCGGCATAGGCGACATGTCGTCGCCCTATAACTGAATAGCCAACAACAATCAGCGGCGGCCGGACGGGGCAATCCCTCCGGCCGCCCAACCATTCCGTCGTACCACACGCACCGACCCCGGCAAGGAGACCGATGAGCTACGGCACGCACACTGGAGAATACGCAATGACATCATTACCACACAACGCTTTCAAGCAGGCCCTGAAGGAAGGCAAGGAGCAGTATGGTCTGTGGATGGCCATGGCGTCACCCACCGCCGCCGAGATCTCCGCCGACGCCGGGTACGACTGGCTGCTCGTCGACGGCGAGCACGGCCCCTACGACCTCACCACCATCCTCGACGTGCTGCGCGCCGTCGCCCCCTATGACACCACACCCGTCGTGCGCCCCGCCGCCGCCGACCCCGTGCTCATCAAGCAGGTGCTCGACCTCGGCGCCCAGACGCTGCTGCTGCCCATGGTCAACAGCAAGGAAGAGGCCGAACTCATGGTCAAGGCCGTCAACTACGCGCCCGAAGGCATCCGCGGCGTCGGATCGCCCATCGCCCGCTCCGGCCGCTGGGGACGCATTCCCAACTACATGCGCGACGCCAAGAACGAAATCTGCCTGCTGCTGCAGTGCGAATCCCAGGAGGCCCTCGACCACATCGACGACATCGCCTCCGTCGAAGGCGTCGACGGCATCTTCATCGGACCCGCCGACCTCTCCGCGTCGCTCGGCCACCCCGACGACCCCGCCGCCATCATGGACCAGGTCTACCACGCGTTCGACGTCATCAAGTCGCACGGCAAGGCCGTCGGCTTCCTCGCATTCGACGTGCCCACCGCCAAGGAGGCCTTCGCCCGCGGCGCCAACTTCGTGGCCGTCGCCGGCGACACCGACCTCTACGTGCGCGCGCTCGCCGAAGGCATCAAGCCGTTCAAGAACGTCTGATCTCTGATTCCAGGCCCCCTCTGACGAGGGGGGCTGTCAGCGGAGCTGATTGGGGGAGGGGCCATTGCGGGCCAAGCGCAATACTTGGAGCATCCCGCCTCTGGAATCATCTGATTCCAGGCCCCCTCTGACGAGGGGGCTGTCAGCGGAGCTGACTGGGGGAGAGATCGTTCCGGACCAAGCGCAATACTCAGACCCTCTGCCCCATCAATACTTACCCTTCCTTCTCTGTTGCTGACGCGTACAGCCGCCGGACGATGGCCTTGACCACCATCCGGCGGCTATACGCATTTATCCACATCTCGGCATATCCACATTCCAACCCCGACTAAGGTTGAATCCCATGGAAGAACACACATCCGCGCCATCCGGCACGCGAACACTCATCCACGGCATCGCGGTCATTCGCAGCGTAGCGAACGGCGCCACATGCCTGCGCGACGTCGCCGACGACACCGGACTCAGCCGCAGCACCGCGCACCGCCTCATCCAAGCCCTACGCATCGAACGCTTCCTGCGCGAAAACTCCGACGGCAGCCTCATGCTCGGCCCCGCACTCATCGAACTCGGCTTCCAGGCCCTCAACAGCGTGTCATTGCAGGCCGTCGCCCACCCCATCCTCCTCGACCTCGCCCAACGCGCCAAAGACACCATCCACCTCGCCGTAGAAGACTCCGGCATGGCCCTCTACCTCGACAAGATCCACGGCAGCCGCGGCATCGAAATCCGATCCTGGCCCGGCTGCCGCATGCCCCTCACCTACACCGGCATCGGCAAAGCACTCCTCATCGACTCACCCGACCGCTGGCGCTCCCAATACATCCAGGACCGCAACCTCACCGGACGCGACCCCGAACACGACTACGCCGACGAATCCGCCTTCTCCGCCGCCATGGCCAAATTCGCGCGCCAAGGCTTCGCCTACGACCTCGAAGAAAACGAACCCGGCATTCGCTGCGTCTCCGCCCCCGTACGAGACGGCCGCGGCAAAACCGTCGCCGCCATATCCGTCTCCGGCGCCATCCAATTCATGCCACCCAAACGCATGCGCGCACTCGGCCCCGTCGTCGTCGACGCCGCCAGCCGCATCAGCGCGGAGTTGGGATACAAGACCGCCGCCAACGACCAAGTCGAATGATTCCGCGGAGGCGGCGCGTCTTCGGCACGATGGAGGATTCGACGTACCTTCGTACGCCTTCATCCTCCATCGCGTCGAATCCGCGCGCGTCCTGCGCGGAATCATTGGGGCCTTGTCGTTATCTCGGACGGGCTGCTTCCCCTCGCGGTCGCCATCGTCGACGTCGCTGCGACAAAACCCTGCGACACTCCTCCCAATCATCGTCATCTGGTTATAGGCTGGAAACCATGGCTGAACTCGAATCATGGCAGACCCTGAGCGATCGAATCAATTCCGTTTCCCCCTCCGCCACGCTGGCCGTGGATGGCAAGGCCAAGGCCCTCAAGGCGGCGGGCGTGGACGTGATCGGATTCGGCGCAGGCGAGCCGAACTTCCCAACCCCCGACTACATCGTCGACGTGGCCGCGGCCGCATGCCGCGACCCCAAGAACCACCGCTACACGCCCACCGCCGGCTTGCCCGAACTGCGCAAGGCCATCGCCGAGAAGACCCTGCGCGACTCCGGCTACGAGGTGAGCCCGGACCAGGTGGTCGTCACCAACGGCGGCAAGCAGGCCGTCTTCGAAACGTTCCAGGTGCTCATCAACGATGGCGACGAGGTCATCATCCCCGCACCGTTCTGGACGTCCTACACCGAAGTCGTCAAACTCGCCGGCGGCAAGCCCGTCGAGGTGTTCTCCGGCTCCGACCAGAACTTCACCCCCACCGTGGCCCAGCTCGAAGCCGCCCGCACCGAGCGCACCAAGGCCATCGTGCTCAACTCGCCGTCCAACCCCACCGGCGCCGTCTGGCCCGAGGAGACCGTGCGCGCCATCGGCGAGTGGGCCGTCGCCAACCACCTGTGGGTCATCTCCGACGAAATCTACGAACACCTCAACTACGACGGCGCCAAGACCTCCTACGTCGGCGCCGTGCTGCCCGAGGTGCGCAACCAGCTCATCGTGCTCAACGGCGTGGCCAAGACCTACGCCATGACCGGCTGGCGCGTCGGCTGGGCCATCGCCCCCGACCCCGTGGCCAAGGCCATCGCCAAGCTCTCCGGCCACATGACCTCCAACGTGGCCAACGTCTCCCAGCGCGCCGCCCTCGCCGCCGTCGCCGGTCCGCTCGACGAGGTGCACACGATGCGTGAGGCGTTCGACAAGCGTCGCCGCGCCATCGTCGCCGCCCTCAACGCCATCCCCGGCGTCGACTGCCCGACCCCCACCGGCGCGTTCTACGCGTTCCCCAACGTCGAGGCCCTGCTCGGCAAGCCGCTCGGCCCCAACGGCTCCGTGGCCGCCACCAGCTCCGACCTCGCCGCGCTGCTGCTCGACGAGGCGCACATCGCCGCCGTGCCCGGCGAGGCGTTCGGCGCCCCCGGCTACCTGCGCTTCTCCTACGCGCTCGCCGACGACGCGCTCGCCGAAGGCATGAAGCGCTTCCAGGACTGGGTCGCCGCCTGATTCGACGGGCGAATCCGATCTGGGCGGGCTCGCTCCGGCTTGGAACGGCCCGAACCGGCCTGGAACGGCCGCCCATATCGTGAAATCGCGAGTTGTGAGGCTCCGTCGGGCAAATCATCGTCCGACGAAGCCTCGTACTTATGCAAAAACGTTGCAATTCCAGTCCTGATGCAACGTCGTGGCAGCCGGCTTCCGCGATTCTACGGAATCAAAGCCTCACAACTCGTATTTTCGCTGTGCGACGGCGGTTGGCGGCGTGCCGGAGCCGCACCGTCTCGCATCGGCTCCGTACCGGCCCCGCATTCCGCATCGGCCCCGCCCCGCCGCACTGCGACTCGCCGCGGATTCCCAACGTTTCCCGCCGACTTCGCCCCTCGACTGGACGGAATCGGCAAATACCGCTATTATCTTCACTTGGCGGTTTTCCCGTCTGCCTAACACCGATGTTCGCATGTGTGTGTATGATAGGCAAGGTTACTTAGGGAAGTGGCGCAATTGGTAGCGCAACGGTCTCCAAAACCGTAGGTTGTGGGTTCGAGTCCCGCCTTCCCTGCTAGAGATGAACAAACGGTTCCACCAAAACCAGTGAGGATGATCATGGCCAAGAAATCAAGCGCTGAAGCAAAAACGGTGAAGCCGAATGTTTTCATGCGTATTGGTCTGTTCATTAAGCAGATTATCGACGAACTGCGTAAGACCGTTACCCCGACTCGCAAAGAGCTGCTGATGTGGTCCATCGCCGTGTTCGTCTTCGTTATTTTCCTGATGCTGTTCGTCTCCGCCCTTGATTTCGGACTGGGCAAGCTGGTCATGTGGCTGTTCGGCTGATTCGCGCCGTAAGCGTATGCATGACGACTTCCGTATAATAACTACGATTTGCATGGTATTTGCGTAAAGGATGCTTGACATGACTGACGAACGTGATGACGTGAACGAAGAGGCCGTCGCCCCCGAGGCCCCGGCCGAGACCGAAGCCGTCGAGCAGACGGTCGAGGAGCCCGCCGAACCGGCTGAGGACGCCACCGTCGCTGAAGCCGCCGAACCGGCTGCTGATTCCTCCGCCGACGACGTCGAAGCCGAGGATGCCGAGTCCGAGGCTGCTACGGCCGCCGACGAGACGGCCGAAACCGACGAGACGGCCGATGAGGCCGCCGCCCCGGCCGACGCTGAGGCCGATACTGACGCCGAAGCCGGTGCCGACGCCGACAAGCCCGCCGAAGACGAGGAACTCGACCCCGGCGAGCAGGCCGTCAAGGACTTCTCCAAGAAGCTCCGTGGCCTCCCCGGCAAGTGGTACGTCCTCCACACCTATTCCGGCTACGAAAAGCGCGTCAAGACCAACGTCGAATCCCGCGTCTCCTCCTTCGGCCTCGAAGACCAGATCTTCCAGGTCGAAGTCCCCATGGAGGAAGTCGAAAAGCACACCGACAAGGGCAAGAAGATCGTCACCCGCGTCCGCATCCCCGGCTACGTGCTCATCCGCATGACCGCCGACGAGGAAGCCCGCCGCATCGTCCGCGAAACCGAAGCCGTCACCGGCTTCGTCGGCCCCACCAAGGACCCGGCCCCGCTCACGCGCAAGGAAGTCGTCCAGATGATGGCCCCCATGATCGCCTCCGAAGCCCTCAAGGCCGCCGGCGACAAGCCCGCCGCCGCCAAGAAGCGCACCGTCGAGGTCTCCTTCAAGGTCGGCGAATCCGTCACCGTCAACGACGGCCCCTTCGCCTCCATGTCCGCCGTCATCTCCGAAGTCTCCCCGGCCACGCAGAAGCTCACCGTTCTCGTGTCCATCTTCGGCCGCGACACGCCGGTGGAGCTTAACTTCGACCAAGTCGAGAAAATCGACTGAAATCACAGAACGGAGTGTCATCTGCGTTGCAGAGAACTCGACGTACTTTTGTACGCCTTCGTTCTCTGCGTCTTGATGACACACGCGTTCTGTGATTCCAGCTGAAATCCGATGATGGAGCGTCTTCCACGTTGTGGAAGACTCGACGTACCTTCGTACGTCTTCGTCTTCCACGCCTTGAAGCCGCACGCATCATCGAATTTCAGGGGCTGAGTATGGGAATCCTCCTGCCGTTGCGGGAGGATTTTCTGGTTTCGTGCGCCTTCACTTCCCGCGCCTTGATGACACACGCATCATCGAATTTCAGGGGCTGAGATCGTTTCGGGTCCTTCTGCTGATGCAGAGGGACCTCTTTGTTTCTATGGCCTTCATTCTCTGCGTCTTGAACTCGCATGCATCATCGAACTCCTGGGACTGACTATGGGAACGGCTCTTGCGTCGAGCGGGGGTTGTGTGGTGCCCTTTGTCATCCTGAGCGAGCGAAGCGAGTCGAAGGATCTTGGGAGCACCAAAGATTCTTCGACTGCGTTTTCCGCCCTCCTCTCAGGATGACGGGAGGCTGCTCGTTAAGGATGACAGAACGGCGTCTCCCACGTCTTGAAGTCGTGCGCATCAGCGAATTCCAGCGGTTGAGAACGTTCGGACTCCTGCATAAACGGGAGTCTTCTTCGTTTTGTGGGTCTAATCCATCGCGAAAAATCAAAAGTGGGTAAAAGATATCGTGAGCGGCGTGATTTCAGGCTGTTCGTGTATGTCGTAGACCCACAAACCCGTAGATGAACGACTTGACCCACGGTTATTGAATGGTCTGGACCCACAAATCCGAATCTCCGACGGGCTGGACCCACAAAATCGGCATCAGACAGACATGCCAGACCCACAAATCCGACATCAGACAGACAAGCCAGACCCACGAATCCACTATCGGACAGATGGGAACCACAAACCCGACATCCGATAGGCAGATGGCCAGACCCACAAACCCATAAGCGGACGGATTGGGCACCATCCGCCACCGCGCGTGTCCCGCCCATTGTCTTGTCCAATGTCGTCGGCATAATAGGAAAGCTTGTGTCTGGAGGGATTCCGTTCGGACGAACCGTGGTGCCGAGCCGGAAACGGCAGGCCCACAGAACCGCCTGGACACCCGCTAGCACAGCACATAGCAATATACGTTGCGGGAGGAGTTCTCCGCAGTCGGGCCGCTGGCATGTCGGCAACCATGTCGGTCAGCGGCAGGCGCGGCGTTCGCCGTCATCACCGCTTCACAGAAAGAAGAACCATATAATGGCTCCTAAGAAGAAAGTCTCGGCGCTGATCAAGCTCCAGATTCAGGCTGGCAAGGCCAACCCGGCCCCGCCGCTGGGCCCGGCCCTGGGTTCCCACGGCGTGAACATCATGGACTTCTGCAAGGCATACAATGCCCAGACGCAGGACAAGATGGGTCAGGTCATCCCTGTCGAGATCACCGTCTACGAAGACCGTTCCTTCACCTTCATCCTGAAGACCCCGCCGGCCGCGGCTCTGCTGAAGAAGGCCGCCGGCATCGACAAGGGCACCGACAACCCGCTGACCCACAAGGTCGGTTCCGTCACCAAGGCTCAGGTTCGCGAGATCGCTGAGATCAAGATGGCCGATCTGTCCGCCCGCGACATCGAGGCCGGCATGAAGATCATCGCCGGCACCGCTCGCTCCATGGGCATCACGGTTGAGGACTGAGAGGAGAAGGACACATGGTAAAGCGTTCCAAGAAGTACCGCGAAGCCGCTGAGAAGATCGACCGCACCAACCTGTACACCGCCAACGAGGCCATCGCCCTGCTCAAGAGCATGCCGGCCTACAACTTCGACCAGACCGTCGAGGCCGTGTACCGTCTGAACGTCGACCCGCGCAAGGCCGACCAGCTGGTCCGTGGCACCGTCAACCTTCCCCACGGCACCGGCAAGACCGTCAAGGTCGCCGTGTTCGCCCGCGGCCCGAAGGCCACCGAAGCCACCGAAGCCGGCGCCGACATCGTCGGTGACGACGACCTGATCGCCAAGGTGCAGGGCGGCTTCCTCGACTTCGACGCCGTGGTCGCCACTCCGGACATGATGGGCAAGGTCGGTCGTCTCGGCCGCGTCCTCGGTCCCCGTGGCCTCATGCCGAACCCGAAGACCGGCACCGTGACCATGGACGTCACCAAGGCCGTCAAGGACATCAAGGCCGGTAAGATCGAGTTCCGTGTCGACAAGCACGGCAACCTGAGCTTCCTCATCGGCAAGCTGTCCTTCGACGAGTCCGCCCTCGACGAGAACTTCAAGGCCGTCGCCGACGAAATCAAGCGCCTCAAGCCGTCCACGGTGAAGGGCCGCTACATCACGAAGGCCACGATCACCTCCACGATGAACCCCGGCGTCCCGGTCGATCCGGCCCTGCTCGCCTGATTCATCTGAATCGCGAATCGCGGATTTCGAATCTCGAATCGAAGAACTCGATAGTTCGGTGATTCGATTCGATGATTCAGTTCAGTGATTCGATAACTCGATAACGGTGGAATCGCGTATTCATGAATCGTCATATGCGTATTCATGAATACGCTGATTCCGCTCCGGCTTTAATAAGCTAAAGATTGCAACACGAAGACCCCGGCAGTCGCAAGACTCCCGGGGTCTTTCGTATGTGTGTATGTATATGCGTATGTATATGGGCGGCGCGACGTGCTGTACGACGAACAGGAACCGTGCGTCTTCCTCGGTTCCTGTTCGTTGTGTGGTGATGACCGATGGGAACCGAGGGAACGACGTTGGTTCCCATCGGTTTTGTGCGTGCCAACGGATGGGAACCAGACGCCGCTTTCGGTTCCCAACGGTCGTATGGTCTCAACCGATGGGAACCAGACGCCGCTTTCGGTTCCTGTCCGTTGTAATGAGGATGACGAATGGGAACCGAAAGCCCGCCGTCGTTCCTGTTCGTTGTGTGGTGATGACGGATGGGAACCGGGCGGCTGTTTTGGTTCCCGACGGTCGTGTGGCCTCAACCGATGGGAACCGGACGTTGCCTTTGGTTCCCATCCGTTGCGCAGGTGGTGGGATGGATGGTTGGGAACCGTACGGCCCGCCCTGGTCCCGTCCGGCCGTCGTGCCCCTACCCCTCCAGCATCATGCCGATCTTGATGGCGGTGAGCAGCACGTACGCCTCTCGGGGATTCATCGGATCCCAACCGGTCACCTCCACCGACCGTTTCAACCGGTAACGCACCGTGTTCGGATGCACGTTGAGTTCGCGCGCCGTCATATCCAGCGAATTTCCCGATCTGAGGAACGTCGACAGCGTGAGCAGCAGCGGATTGTGCTCGTCGTCGCCGCGCAGCACACGGTACACGTTGTCGTAGAGTTCGCGTCGGGCGTCGTCGTCGCCGAGCAGCGCGCGTTCCGGCAGTACGTCGTCGGCGCGCATCGGCCGCGGCACGTTCGCCAGGCATTTCGACGCCTTACGGCTGCGCGTCGCCGCCCGCATCGTATACGACGCGCCGGCGAGCCCATCCTTCACCGGGCCGACGCACACCGCCGAATCGTCGAACAACGGCAGCAACGCCTGCACGAAGTCGTCGGGTTCCATGCCGTTGCCCGGGTCGATGAGCATGACCGTCAGACCGTCATGCTCGCTGATAAGGCATTGCCCGCCGAGCGTGCGCACGGCTTCGCGGACATGACGGTGCGCCAGGGCCAGACTGATGTCGCCGGTATGCGCGAGCAGTCCAACGATGGCGAAGCATGCGAATTCGCTCCGCCACCCCAGCAGATTCAGGCGCGACGCCACCTGATGGCTGGTCGTGCCGTCGAGCAGGTCGGCGATGGTGAGGGCCTCGAGCCGGGCGTCCCAGTCGCCGCGGGCCTGCGCGCTCGACGCATACACGTTCGCCGCCGAAAACGCGACCTCGCGCGAATAGTAGAGCATCGCGCCCGACGTGGCCTGTTCCTTGCCCGGTTCGGCGAACCGTGAGACGTTCGCCTCCATCTGGTCCACGATGAATCGCGTCAGTTCCACGACCTGGTTGAGCGAGATCGATTTGGTGAACTCCAACGGTGCCACGAAGAAGATCTCATCGGTGTTCGGTCGCGGCAGATCCTGCGCGGGAACGTTCGGATCGAGGATGATGTCCTTGACGGCCTCGTACCAGTGGACGAAGTTCGCGACGGCCGTTTCGGCCACGATGTTCAGCTGGGTCTTGTCGTCCGGGGTCAGCTCGCGGTACCAGGCGACGTCGGCGTTCATCTTGTCCTGCGCGGTGAGCACGATCTGGCGGATGACCGGCGGCAGGTCGGGGTGCGTGTCGATGCGCGGCTGCCGTAGACGGAACCGTTCGGCGAGCGCCTGCGCCTCCTCGGCCACGTCCGGCTCGCGTTCGGTGATTCGCCGCACGTCGGTGGCGATCTGGTCGGATGTGGGGGAGCGGCGCGGTGTGATGGCGGAGGCTGTGGGGGAGGGCTTGGGAG
>NZ_JAHBBI010000010.1 GCF_019331695.1 Bifidobacterium pluvialisilvae | reverse complement strand
GCCACCGGCGTCGACGCCTACGAAAGCGGGTTCGGCATCAGAACCGGCTGGGCCGGACGCTCACACTAACCTACCAACACGCCAACAACACGCGCGAATAAGACCCACGTTTTGACCCTTAGCCCGATTATAGAGACGAGCCGACGATTGCGACGTCGGTTTTCAGCGAGACCGGCTCAATGAAAAAAAAATCCCGGACAATCGTCCGGGATTCCGTGGCGGAGTGAGGGGGATTCCATCCAATCTCATATTTTCGTTGGATTCATTGGGATTTCAAGACCTACTGAAAAAGGTTCCCCATCAAGTTCCCCATCAAATCTTTCGTTTAAACGACAATCAGCCCCGCCCAGACGCAGGTTATGCGGCCGGACGGGGCTGATTGGATGTGGGGCCTATGAGGCCTTGGTCAGGAGCTTGCGCAGGCTGAGGCCGTCATCGACTTCGGGGATGCCGGCGACGCTGGTGAGCAGGGACACGATCGCGGCCATGGCTGCCACGGAACCGATGTTCGCCCAGTCGACCTGCAGCAGGCCGACCACGCCCGTGCCGATGACGCCCAGCGCAGCCTGAGCTGCCGTTTTCACAGCACGGACGGCGGCGCGCTTCACCCATTCGACAGGATTGGAAACCTGCTCGGGCGTGGTTGATTCATCAGTGGACTCGATATCAGACATGTATGCCTCCCTAGAATCTATTGGAATTCAGACGCTTCTGCAGCGCTTTGACGGTTGCGGGACCGAACCAGGCGTCAGCAGCGACACCCAGCCGACGTTGGATGGCACGGATGGTGGCCGGGCCGAGAAGCCCGTCGACGGAAAGTCCACCGATTTTCCGCTGTACGGCACGGATCATGGTGGATCCGTAGCCGCCGTATCCGTAGCTCATCAGGTTGGGACGCCCATAGGTGCGATTGTCGGGCACGACCTGTCCGGTAATCACACCATCGACGGGAGTGCCCATGACGCGCTGCCAGCGGGACACGGTGGCTACGCCACAGTATCCATCCACGGCCAAGGCGCCGTTGACAGCGACGGAACCGTAGGAGGGCCGCAGGATAGCCGCGACGACTCCCCACGCGCGGGTGCGCCGGGCCACCGCACCATTGTTGGTGTTGCCCTCAATCGTCTGGAGGTATGAGCCACGATTGACCTCGACAAAGCCGATGTGATCGACCACCCCTCCATCCCAGTTAAAGATGACCAGATCGCCCGGCCGAGCGGCGGTCTTCGCCACCTCACGGCCGGCGGCGCGGCCTGCGGAAAGCACGTAAGGCACGTATGCGGCAGGCAGGCCGGGGAAACTCTGGCCAGCCTGCGCCATGACCCAGCTGACGAACATGGCGCAATATGGAACACCGTTCGCCCCATAGTAGCTGCCGTGGCTGGCGGCGTACCATCGCCCGTATTTCGTTCCCTGCTGGGAGTCGTTCCACCGGCTGTAGCCGATCTGGCCGGCTGCAACCCTGAGCACGTCAGTCGCGGTCGCCATAATGCACCTCCTCAATCTTTTCGACATCCTTGACGGCGTCAGCCCGACTGGATTCTGACGCCAGATTCTTGTCATCCGTGTCCGGCACGGTGACCTCCTTTCCTATGGCCGCAGGAGCGCGGCAAACCTTGGGATTACAGACTCGCGGCAACGATGACGACGATGAGCAGCCACACAGCCGCGCCGATGGCCACGGCCAACAGATAACCGAGAATCGCCAGCAATACGCCTGCCGCAACGATGAGACCGAGTATCAGTAACGTCGAGATGATTGGATGCCGTTCAAAAAGGGTTTCCTCATCCATGCCTAATCCTCCTTGACGTGTGCGTTGACTATCTCCTCGTGCAGGTGGGCCGTTGTCCCGTCCTCGATGACCTTTGAGTTGAGGGCCCGGTAGGCGTTCCATGCCACATCGGCCCTCCGCTTGTCGTCCACGCTTGCCGGTTTCCCCTGAGCGACGGTTTCGGAATGCAGACGGGCGATTTTGTCGAACAGCAGTGCACTGAGCGCTTCGTCGCGCACGTCCTGCTTGGCCATGATGGTTTTGACCCGCTGCCAGAGAATCCCGCCAAGAGCGCTGATAGCGGAAATCAGGACTCCGACGACCACGCTGATGATGATTTCGTCCACTATGTGCCCCTTATTTCTGATTGTCTGGAATCCCACACGCTTTCCCGCCGGAACGCCCGACAAGGCGCATGGGATTTTTGGAGGAAACTATGATTCTGAATGATTTCTGGGAGCGGAAATTTCTGCCCTACTGCATGGCCAATCTGCGCGAATGCACGCTGATCGGATATGAGAGCGCATGGCGTCGGCACATCCAACCCGCATTCGGTCTCCTGGAGATGGAGGTCATTGACGTCGAACGATTGGACCGATGGTTGGGCGGGTTCAGTCAGGCCGGAGCCGCACGTAAAGCATGGGCGGTATTGAGATCCATGCTTCGGCGCGCAGTCCGCTGGGGGCTGCTCGATATTGACATGACACGGCGTGACATCAACCTGCCAAAGGTCCGTCACTATGAACCTGTGCTCCTGACCGTGCAACAGCAGCGCGACCAACTACGTGGATTCTACGGGTTCGAGCTTGAAGCGTGGATCCTCTGCGCCTCGTGCTGCGGACTCCGCTCGGAGGAGGGATATGGCCTCGAATGGTCGGACATCGACCTACGTAGTGGAGTCCTACACGTCGAGCGCGGGCTGCAGTGGATTAAGGGGCATGAGGTCGTCGTACCGCCGAAAACCGAGCTCAGCCGCCGAACATTACCTCTCCCCCGCTTCGCGGTCAAGCGTCTCCGCGAAATCAAATCGTCAGGCAGGCTCATCGGCGAGCTCACCCCACCCAAAGCCGCTAGAGCATACAAATCGTTCTGCCGGCGTCACAAACTCCCCTACACGCCGCCACGCAATCTCCGCCACAGTTGGGCGACGAACACTCTGGCCGCTGGCGCCGATATCAGCGTGGTCTCAAAAATGCTAGGTCACTAAGATATCAAGACCACCGCGAAGTACTATCTCAAGCCCGACATCACAGCATTGAGAGACGCACAGCGTCTCTTTGAGCGGCATCTCATCAGCTAATAGCATTCCCTATCCCAGATGCAAGAAGGCATAGATTCACTGCCTAGAGGCGTATGGCAGATAACGCGGAAAGGTATTGCCGCGCAAAGCACCGGTGCTGGAGCCGGCCGAGAGGTGCCGGTAACATGGCCGAGGCCATTCAGGGCAGCACCTTTCGTCCTGGCTACGCCAGGAGACGCGTGGCTCCCGGTTTCCATTCAAGATGTAACCCGAACCGGTTGCACACTGGGCTTGCGTAATTACTCATCAGGTGCGAAACCTGCCGCGGACTACTATCAATATGTCTACGCATACGGAGAGCTCGCCTAGCATTCCCTATCCCAGACGGATGATTTCGCAAGCAAGCTGAACACTCGTGTCGGCCAGCATGACCGTGATCTCGCCGCGATGAACAAACGCGTGATGACAGGCATGAGCATCGTCACCCAGCCGAGCGGCAACGGTTATGCGCCGTTGTGGACACTGGCCGAGTTCAGAACGAAGTTCGGTCGCGACTGGACCGACGGCACTGTCGTCTCCGTGACGAACGCGCACTGGGAGGCGAACGGCATCATCCCGATAGGTACCCGATTCGTCAAGAATCCGGGGCGCATTGATGTCATGTTTAGCGGGAACAATACTGCACAGGTCCGAATCAACTGGGTGGTGTTTTTCCCCATGGCGTAGCATTCCCTATCCCAGACGCAGGCGACGTTGACGCAATCGGGACCGACCATGCTCATTAACGGTGGTCCGGGCGGAGACAAGACGGTGACGGGAATCCGGTGGGGCAAACTCGTCCAGCTCAACGTCAGCATCGGCACGAAGCTGACGACCGCATGGGGTGAAGAGACCATCGGCACACTGCCCGCCTCGTGGAGGCCCAAGGCCGACGTGTCCGCGCCCACGGCGGGCCGTGACGGCCACAACCAGATGCGCATCATCGTCTCCAGCAACGGCAAGATCAACTACCAGAACCAGGGAGGCACACAATCCAACGAGGGCGTGCTCACGACAGTGTGCTATATCGCCGCATAAACCGGGTCATGAGGCGATATAGCAACAGTCGATTCGGAATCCGGCGCCGGGCTGGGCGCCCGATTGGTTGCGTGACTCCACCCTTCCGTCCGCGTAGACGACGATCTCCTTCTGACTGCCGCCTTCGCGGCCGCTGCCTGCGAAGATGCTGTCGTCCAACGGTCTCCAGCCAGCGGGGATGGTGCCCAACGTCAGATTGCCCCAGCTGCCGTTCGCGCTCTTCGTGGCGCGAATCTGCAGCTGGACCAGTCTGCCGACCCTGACACCCTTGATGCTGCCGTTGACGTTGTCCACGAGCACGGTCGGCCCCATCTGGGATAGGGAATGCTAGGCAGGAAATGCGACGATCCAGTTGACACGGGTCTGCACTCCTGTGTTCTTGTCGAAGACCACGTCGAGACGCCGCGACGATTCGACGTATCGGACGCCTAATGGGATGACGTTCGCCGCATCCCAATGGGAGTTCATCACACCGATGTACGTGTCGGTGGTCCAATCGCGACCGAACTTCGCGCGGAACGAATCAAGGTTCCATAGCTCGGCCCATCCCTTGGCGTTGCCCTGGGTGACGAGACTCGTGCCGGTGAAGACGCGGGGCAGTTTGGATATGGTCTGCTGTGTCTGGGATAGGGAATCCCAGACGTCCTCCAGTGGTTGGATGACGTTGACGAGCGTGTCGACCTTGGTGACGGTGATGCCGTCGAGGTTGATGCGGCACAGGGGCAGGTCGGAGACGATGGCGCCGTCCATGATGCTGCCCGATTCGTATGCGGGATCCACTGGGGTGCCGCTGGTGGCGGTGCCCTTGATGGCCATGAGGCTGGCGGTCTCGACGCCGCTGGTGGGGTCCTTCGCGTACCGGGCCACGACGAGGTCCCGGCGTTTCTGGCCTTGGGAGCCGGATTGGATGTTCACGTCGGTGGCCATGTCGATGTGCATCTGCCGGCCTTCGAGCATGAGCTCCCATGCGGGGATGGTCACGTTGTTCGCGTCCTTCATGACCGGTTTCGTCTCCCAGTCTCGAACCTTGAGCAGGTATCCTCCGACTCCGGCGAACGACGCGTGCAGATAGGCGTCCTGGTCGGAGGTGACGTGCGGGGTGTCACCGCCGAGGCTGCCGGTTACGAGTTCGATTCCCATCTGCTACTCCTTCTTTCCGTCGACGAGCTCGGTCTTCCACAGGTCGAAGTCCTTGTCCTGGTTTTCGGCGAGCTGGAGATACTCCTTGTAGTCCGCGCCGCAGAGGAGCATGGACTTCTCCTCGTTGTTGCGGTTGATTCGTTTGATGATGTGCCAGTCGGGGGATGCGGTCTCGCTGGGGCCGACGTATTCCTTGACGGGGCAGCCGTCGCGGTCGCATTCGTATTGGGTGATGTTCGTGGTTTTGGGCATGTGCTCCTCCTATTCCTGTTCGTCGGGCCAGTCCTGGACTCCGGCGGTGTATTCGATGGTCGGTTGGCTGTTGTCGAGTTTGACGACCATGCGGGTGATATTGGACGTGACGCTGATGCCGGTGATGGCGTCGTAGGCTTTGACGATGTCGTCGACGTGCAGTCCGATGTCGTCGGGCACGTCGATGTCGACGTTGCCTTCGGCCTGCATTTCCTTGAGCTTGTCCCTTGTCTTGTCGGAGAGGTCGGTGCCTTCGCTGCTGGTCAGCTCGTAGGTTTCGACGATCTCGTCCACGCCGGTGAGCGTCTGCTTCTGGCTGACGGCGCCGTTCTTGTCGGCGTACCAGTGGCTGACGGCGCGGGCTTTGAGTTCGCCCTTGCCGAGTCCGATGAGGTGGTTGGTGCGCCGGTACGCCTTTTCCGCCGTGAAGTCGATGCGCTGGTCGCTGTCTGCTCCCCCGTATGTGGTGGCGGGCACTGCCCGTATGGTGGTGACGCCGTCGGTGTTGGCGATGTCGAGTCGTGCGCCGATGCCGGTGAGCATCATGCGCAGGCCGAGATACGCGTTGATGTAGCGGCGGAACGAGTAGTTGCCCACGGTCAGGCCGCTGGATTCCGTCGCCACGGTGAAGATGCCTCCGAGCCCTATGCGGCTGATGATGGTGCGGATGATGGTGTTGGCTTCGCCATTGACGGTGAGCCGGTCCGTGCCCGCGTCGGGTTGGATGATCTTGCCGGCGAGGATGCCGTGCCATGTGCGCCCCTTGACGGTGTATGAGGCGCGTCCGTCTGCGACGGTGGGGCAGATTTCGTCGATGGTGCCGCCGTATTCGGTGCCTTCCACGCTCACGTACATGCCGGCCTGCAGCACGAGTCCGGAGGTCTTGTGGCTGAGTTCGAAGTCGTTCGCGTCGTTCTGGTCTCCCCCGAACTGGAGGTCGAGCGTCGGGCTGACGAGTTCGCCGAGCACGTTGCGCGTCGAATCCATGTAAATCATGTCCATGGCAGTCCCGTCTGTTCGAGCCACCATTCGATGTCGAAGCCGAAGCTTTCGTCCCAGCCGATCTGCACGTCTCCAGTGGGGATGGGCTCGAACGCGTATTCGCCGGCCGACTGGTCGCGGTGGAGCTTGCCGTACACGTTGGTGCGGTCGCCGTTGGCGGCGACCAGTTCGGCGGTGCGTGGCATCGCGGTCCCGTCGATGACGAGGTAGCCGCCGGACGGCACGGTCACGTCGGCGATGACCTTGTTGCCGCCGATGCTGATGTTCGGCGTGGACGCGGCCCCGTAGACGATGATCTTCGCGCGGCTGGGCAGCGCGGAATCATTGTGCAGGATGCTGCGGTTACGGCTGGGCAGATAGTCGTACCGGTAGTCGTACCGGTATCCCTTGCCGCCGTTGTAGCGTGCCGTGCTGCGGCTGAACGACTGCCGGACGGGCTTGTGCCAGAATCCGTCCAACAGGGCGAACGTGAACTCGACTCGCGTGAGCTGGGGGCTCACGTAGTCGGGTTCCGTCTTCACGCACAGGCAGGGCTGGCGCCATCCGTCGACCTCGAGCACGCCCGCGTCGCCCTTGAGCTCCACGTAACGGTAGAGATCGGCTTCGAAGACGCGGTCCACGGTCTCCAACGGGGTCTTGTCTCCGCGGATGACTCCCGTGGCCTTGACCTCCCTGGCGGAGCGTGTAGCCTCCAGCGACCGGTGGCCGAGGTCGACGTCCCATTCGCGTGTGCGCAGCTCCCTGATCTGGCCGATGAGTACGCCGTCGGGGTCGTTGAGGTCGAGCACAGCGCTGCCGTCGCCACTGGTGTATGTGAACGTGTTCATTGGCGCAGCGCCTCCATGATGTCCCTCCTTCGTTGACGTTTGCCGGTGGTGGGGGTCCAGTCCGCGATGATGGGGCCGAGCGAGTCCTGCAGCGCGCGGATGGCGTCGACCACGTCGGCGTTGGACGTGCCCCGGCCGGTGGCTGCGGGCACGGCGTATGCGCGGGGGGCAGGCTGCACGTTGCGCACGAGCCCGCCTTCGGCGTACCGCTGCCAGTTGATGGCGTCAAGCATGTGCCGGCCGTATTTGCGGACGGCGGCGGCGCGGACGACGTATTCGCCGTTGGACAGGAGCGTGGGGACGCTGTCGCTGGTCGCGGTGCCAGGCCCCCGTACGATGCCGCCCGTGGCGAAGGTTCCCATGCGCCCGGTGCCGGACGCGGCCCCGTTGAGGTCGCTCATGTTGCTTCGCGCGATGATATTGAACGTCTTGTCGGGGATGTGCATGCCCCGGACGAGTTCGATGGTCTTCGACGCGTTGTCGATGGCGCTCAACGTGGTGGACTTGCCGCCGATGCGGGCGGCGTCCACTGCGGCCTTCGCCGCGAAGAACGGGCCGTTGTTGCCGCTGATGACGCCGGTCTTCTTGTTGATCTTCCAATTGTTGGCCTGCGCGACCTTGGCGAGCATGGGGCTGTTGTCGCCCAGCAGCACGCCGGTCTTGGGGTCGATGCGGGCGCCGTTGGCCATCGCGAGGGCGATGTCGTACTGCTCCTTGTCGAGGCTCAACGTGCCGGTCTTGGGGTCGATTGTCGCGCCGGTGACGGCGGCGATGGCCTCCATGGCGCCGGTGTTGTCGCCGCTGATGGTGACGTTCTTGCCGTCGGGCGTGGCCTCGATCTTGAGTTTGAGTCCGTCGAACGCCTTGGATGCGTCGTCGGTCACGGTGATTTTCGTGGTCTTCTCGTCGGGCACCGACTGCACGCTCTTGGCGAGCCGTTCGACCTCGCTGCGGGTGAGGCCGTACTTGTCGGCCTGTTCGGCGGCCTGTTCGGCGCTCATTCCCATCTGCTGGGCGAATTGGATGAACTTGTCTCGCGCGGTGTCGACGGTGCCGTAGATGTTCTGCAGGCTTTCGCCGTTGCGGGCCTGCGCTTCGGCCGCCTTCAGCGCGGAGGAGGCCACGTCGTTCAGGGCGCTTTGGTTGTTGCGTCCGGCCTCGGTGGTCAGGTCGAGCGTGCGGCCGTTCTCCTTGATCGCCGTGGACGCCTTGCTGTACGATTCCTGCAATGCAATCTGGGCGTCGGAGCTGCTGATGGCGAACCCGTAGTAGGTCTGCAGTGCGGACACGGCCTCGCCGAGGGCGTTTGCCTGGTCGCTGATGCCTCCCGTGGATGCGCCGAAGCTGTCCGCGAGGATGGTCTGCGCGTCTGCGGCCTCCTGCGCGGAGGAGGCGGACCCGCTGAGCCCGTCCGCATTCGCCTGGTTCGCCGCCGCGGCGTCGTTCGCGGCCCCGGCCTGCGCGGAGTCCGAGCCGGCGAGCGCGTCCTTCGCGTTCTTCGCGTCGTCGGCGCTCTTGGTGCCTTCCTGATAGGCGTTGGACAGTTGGTCGAGGCTTTTCTTGAGCATGAGGCCCTGCTGGTTCTGGTAGGGCAGCGTGCTTTCGGACAGTTCCTGCATCTTGTTGTTGAGGGTGCTCATGGCCTGGTCGTTGCCTTGGGCGGCGCGGGCCATGGTTTCCATGCTGATGCCGGTCTGTTCCAGCAGTTCGGGCAGGTTTTTCGCGTGGCTGGCCATGCGGTCGAGGAATCCGAAGTCCATGTTCTGCATCTGGTCGACCATGGTGGAGCTGACGTCTCCGGTGGTTTCCATCGCGGTTTTGATTTCGTCCGCCGACTGCTTGGCTTTCTGTGCCTTGTTGGCCCAGTTCATGAGGGCGGCGCCGGCGACGGTGAAGGCGATGCCCCATGGTCCGCCCATGAGGTCGATGACGCCGCCGGCCATGCTTTTCAGTCCGGTGGTGACTCCCTGTGTGCGGCTTACGGTGGTGCCGAACGTCTGCATCTGCCGTTCGGTGCTGCCGAATGCGGCGCCGATGGCCTGCATGCCGTAGGAGAAGCTGCTGCCGGCCGCCTGGAATCGTTGGATGGGGTCGACGACCATGCCCATGGCCTGGCCGAAGCGGCTGCCGCTGGTGGCGAGTTTGCCGAAGCTGGTGTGCAGGAGGGTGGCGGCGCCGACGGCGGCTCCCATGACGACGACGCCCTGTTGGACGCCGGAGGGCAGGTTCGTGAACGCGTCGACGAGCATGTCGACGGTCTGCACCATGGAGCGCAGGGGCCCGTTGGCTCCCTCGCCGACGGTGATGAGCATGGTCTCGAAGCTGCCGGCGAGGTTCTCGAGGTCGCCTTTGAGGTTGTTGTTCTTCGCGGCGGCCTGTTCGGCGGCGAAGCCGCTTTCGCTGACTTCGCTGGTCCACTGGTTGATGCCGTCCGCTCCCTCCGCGTACAGCACGTTGGCGGCGCGGATGGCGTCGGAGCCGAATATCGTGGCGAGCGCCTGGTTGCGCTGCTCCTGTGACAGGCCGCCCATCCTGTCCTGCAGTTGGCCGGCGAGGTTGGCGAGGCCGACGAAGTTGCCTTGCGCGTCGTATGCGTTGATGCCGAGTTCCTGCATGAGGTTCTTGGCCTTGGTGCTCGGGTTCGCGAGGCTGATGAGCATGGTCTTGAGGCTGGTGCCGGCGTCGGAGCCGATCATGCCGGAGTTGGCGAACGCGGCCAGTGTGCCGGTGGTCTCCTCCATGCTGATGCCGAACGAGTTGGCGACCATGCCGGACTGCTGCAGGGCGTAGCCGAGGTCGCGTGCGCTGCCCTGTGCCTTGCCGGCGCCGGCGGCCAATGCGTCGGCCACGCGGGATGCGTCGGCGCCGGTGAGGTTGAACTGGGCGAGCGTGGAGCTCATGAGTTCGGCGGCCTCGCCGACGGCCATGCCGTCGCTGGCCGCGAGGTTCAGCGCGCCGGTCAGGCCGCCGGCGAGGATGTCTCCGGTGCTCATGCCGGCCTTGCCGAGTTCGTTGATGGCGTCCGCGGCCTCCGAGGCGGAGTAGACGGTGTTGGCGCCGGCATCCAATGCGGCCTGCCGCAGCTGCTGCATCTGCTGGGCGCTGGCCCCCGTGTTGGCCTGCACGGTGCTCATGGCGGCGTCGAACTGGGCGAACGCGGATACGGCGGCCACGCCGATGGCGGCGGACACCGCGCCTATGGCGAGGCCGGCCTTGGTGAAGCCCGCGCCCACCTTCTCGCTGGTGGTCATGGGCTTCTCCATGGCGGTGCCGAGCTTGGACGCCTGCGCGGATGCGGCCTGCATCTTCGCGGTGTAGTTCGACGTGTCGGCCATGAGCCGGATCATGATGTTCTCGTTCAACGCCATGGATGCGGTCCTTATTGTTTGTCGATGATGCGGGGCTTGAGGCTGGTGGTCTGCGCGTTCGAGTTCACGCTGCCGGATTCGCGGTATTGTTTCATGGCCTGTTCGCGCATCTCGGTGACGAAGCAGAGTTCGACCTCGCCGCCGGCGAACGCCTCGTGCACGCGGTCGTAGTCGTGGCAGAAGCCGATGGGCATCCCGCATAGCGGGCATACACGGTTCTCGTACGCCTGCAGGGCGAGCATCCACAGGCGTTCCGTCTCGTCCCATTCGACCGGGTCGTCGGGGGTCGGGGTCCAGCCGAGCCAGCGCTTGTAGCTGATGCCGAGGCCGCGTGCGCAACGCAGCCCGGCCAGGAGTTCGGGGTCGTCGGCTATGCGGTCGGCGAGTTCAGCAGCTCGGACACGGCTTTTGGGAGGCTCGTGGCCGGGGTGTTGAGCTGCTGGATGGTTTCGAGCAGCTGCATGGTCTGCGAGTCGGACAGTTCGTCGGCCAGCCGTTCGGCGTCGATGTCGGTGGTCTCGCCCCTCCATGTGGCGTGGTCGAGCATCCTGGGCAGGGCGAGCGTGAGGAGCTGCTGGAAGTCCTTGACGATCTTGCCGTCGACGCTTTTGGTGGAGGCTGCGACGATCTGGTTCCACTGGCTGGAGTTCAGGCCGCGCAGCGTGAGCGTGAGAGAGGATTCCCGCACCTTCGCGCCCAGTTCGTTCAGACGTGCCGTGAGCTCGTCACGTTTCCTAACGGTTTGTGCGGCCTCGGCCTCGGTCATGCCGTTCGCGGCCGGGGGCAGGTTGTTGATTTCGTCGGCGGTGAGGATGGCCTGTCGCAGGGCGTCGAGGTCGGTGCACACGTCGACGTCGGCGGTGGGGCGGCTGATGGTGATGTTCATGTCGATCCTCCGAAAAAGCAGGGTCGATTCTCGAAGGGGGAGGTTCCCCATGCCGGAGAATCGGAGACGGCATGGGGAAGGATGATGGCGGTCAGCTGCCGCTGGCCGGTGTGGGTGCGGGCAGTATCGCCGTGCCGGCGGCGCGGGCGTTCGCGCCCTGGGTGGTGCAGTCGACGACGGTGACGGTCTGGCCTTCGGTGCCGGAGACCCCGCCGTCCGCGGGCAGGTCGGCCCACCCGGATCCCAGGTCGCATACGGTGTCGTAGGCGACCTTGGGGGCCGCGTCGGCCGCGGTGATGATGTATCGGCGCTGCCGGCCCGAACCGAGGGTTTCGGCGACGGTGACGGTCTGGCCTCCCTCACGGGCTGCCGCGGTGACCGTCAGCGTGCCGAGCGTCGGCTCGGGCGTCACGCTTTTGGGCCGACGGTCGCGGTCTCGTCCTGGCTGCCGGGATCGGCGGAGAACGAGATGGTGCTCATCTGACGCTGGTTGGCGGCGTGCGCGACCGGCGTCTTGATGCCGATGGTGACCTTGAACACGCTGACGGTCTGTCCGGCCGCGAACGCGTCGTCGGTCGGCAGGCCGCGACGGCGCACGATGTAGCCGACGGTGCCCTGCGTGAGCGTCTCGACGGCCTTGTTGTCCGCCTTCGCGGCGCCGTTCTGCACGTTGACGTTGTCGAGCAGCTGGAGCGTGCCGTTCTCGTATTTCTCCTGTCCGGGGATCTGGCCCACGGCGGCGGCGCCCTCGCGGTCGTCGTCGATCATGTCCTGCGAATGGTCGAGTTTCCATCCGTCGGCGGTCAGCCAGTAGGACAGTTCCACCGCGTCGTCGGCGGTGAGCTCGTCCACTGTCGGGTTCTTCACGTCCGTGATGGCGGGCACGAACACGGTTTTGACGCGGCCGTCCTCCAAGTAGGCTGTGACGTTGTTCGGCATTATTCTGCCTTCCTTTCGGGGTTTGGTGGTGTTAGATGGGGTATCCGGTGCGCCATGTGAGCACGCGCATCACATAGGGGCGGCTCGACTCCGGCTGCTGGAGCTCGGCCGCGTAGGTGCCGGAGTCGATGTCGGGCACGAGCGCGGACAGCCCCTCGGGCATGGCGCCGTCCAATGCGTCCTGGAGTCGTTCGCACGCGATGTTGACGGACGTCTCGTTCACGCCGACCACGCGGATGTCCAATACGGCATGGCGCAGGGTAGCATGCACGGCCTCGTTCAGGTCGCGGCCGGTCTGGCGCAGGGAGACGACGATCCACGGCGGATGCGCGCCGTCGGCCATGCCGTCCTCGTACACGGCCCACCCGTGCATTTCGGGCAGGAGGGCGAGTACTGCGGTTCGGGCTTCGAGATAGTTCATAGGCCCTTCGCCGCCTCGTGCACGTAACGGGCCACGGTGTCGAGCTCCTCCTCGCCGTGCTCGTAGAACCGGTGCGAGCCGCCGCCCTTGGACGTGCCGAAGAACGCGATGTTGGCCAGCGAGCCCGCGCCGCCCGACTGGGGTGCGATGTCGGCCTCCACGTTCACGCCAGCGGATTTCATCTCGTAGGCGATGGGGATGCGGCTCATGGCCGCGTTGGAGGAGCCGGCCACGTCCTGCTGGATGGAGGTCTTGATGTTCTGCGCGCCCTTCTTCACCGCGGCGGCCACGAGGGCCTGCTTCTTCTTCGGCACGGCGGCGAGCCGTCGGCCGAACGCGGTGAGCTGGGACGCGTCAACCGATATCAGCGGCATCGTCGGTCTCCTTCGGGATCTCCTGCACGTTCCAGCGTTTCGCCGTCGCGTGCGACTTTTCCGACTGCATGTTGACGAGCCGGTATCGGCGGCCTATGAGGTCGGGGTCGGACGAGGCCGTGCATTCGGCCATGTCCTTCTCCCTGACCCCCGTCGCCGTCCATGGCAGGTGCAGGTAGAGCGCCCATTCGGGGACCATGCCGCCGGCGTTGGAGCTCTCGCCGGTGGCCGTGGCCCTGTTCGATGCGACGCCGCCGGCGGTCTGCAGTTTGCCCCTGCCCTCATACACCGTCGTCACGGCCTGCGTGACGGCACCCGTTTCGGGGTCCACGGTCTCGCCTGTGTGCCGGGTGATGCGGAACGTGTCGGTCATGAGGGATTCGGCCATGCTGCGGGCTCTGTTCAGGATTCTCATTTGAACACCCCGATGCTGATGCCGGGCGAGCCGAACCGGTTGCGGAGCGCACGTTTCGTGCTTTCGGGCAGTTCGCTCGCGTCGATGACCTCGTCGCCTCCCTGCCGGAAGCCGACCTGGTAGTCGTCGATGCGTTCGTAGGCCTTGCTGCGGTCGGCTCCGGGGCCGCCGTTCTCATGTTGGGTGAGCCCGGCGGCGACCATGCTGCATACGAGGCGGACGATGTCGGCGGGCACGGGGTCGTATCCGGCGGTGAGTGTGATGGTGACGGGCCGGGGGATGCCGTCGGGCGTGCCCCATAGGCCTTCCCGGTACAGGGCGTTGCCGAACAGCCTCCAGTCGTCGCATTCCTCTCCGTCGATGAGCACGGAGGCCACGGAGATCACCGGCCGGCATGGAAGGTCGAGCTTCCGTGAGACCTCGCTGGGGATGGTCAGCGTGTATTCGCCTCGGGAGATGGGGCATCCCGCGGCGTCCCGGACGGCGGCGGATACGGAGCCGAGCAGTCTCTGGGCCAGCGTCTCGCTGCCGTCGTAGTTGATGCCGTAGCCGTCGAGGTCCTTGGGGGTTGCCAGCGGTTCCATATGGTCTCCTAGGATGCGATGACGCCGGCCGCCCTGAGCTGGGTGAGGATGGCGTTGACCGTGCGGACGGCATCCGCCACCGTGGCCGTGTCGGCGAGGTTGGGGACGGCGACGCCCTTCT
This sequence comes from Bifidobacterium pluvialisilvae, assembly GCF_019331695.1. Lineage (GTDB taxonomy): Bacteria > Actinomycetota > Actinomycetes > Actinomycetales > Bifidobacteriaceae > Galliscardovia > Galliscardovia pluvialisilvae. The sequence goes on along the minus strand of NZ_JAHBBI010000010.1, from coordinate 107,793 downwards.
TCACTCCTCCCAGTGCCGTCGACGTGGCGGCGGGCAGCGTATAGGGAGTGCCGGCTCCGATGGCGGTGCGAGCCGCCGCGGCATCCGTGGCTTTGAGCACTGCCTTGCCGGTGGCGGTGGCTCCGGAGAGCGTGTCGGCGGTCGGGGATGCGGGCACGGTGGGGATGACGCCTGCGGCGAGCTTGTCCTTGGTGATGCCGCCGGCGAGCATCGCGTTCGTGATGCTGCCGTCCGCCGGGGTCGCGGATGAGCCGCTTCCGGGGATGGCTGCGTTGAGCTCGTCCGTGGTTTCGGCCGCGATAACCGCGCGGCCGGCGTCGCCCACGTAGGGCATGTCCTCGTAGTTTCCCATCACTTGCCCACCTTGAACGTGACGGTGGCGAGGCATTCGGGGCGGACGACCTTCGCGCCGTAGAGGTGCAGGCCCTTGACGATGTCGTCGAAGCCCTTCTCCTTGCGGGCGGCCTCGACCTTGGCGATCTGTTCGGCGAACGTGGTCGCGGCGTTGGTGCCGGCGATGATGACGTTGCCCTCGTCGGTGGGCGCGTCCTCGGTGCCTCCGGTGGCGGCGGGCGTGTTGTTGCTCTTGAGGATGGTCATGCCGGCGATCTCGCCGACCACGCCGTTGAGCAGGGTGTTGTGTGCGGCGTCGGAGCCGGTGATGAACCGGTTGTCCTTGCGCAGCAGGCCGTAGAAGTCGGGGTTGACGATGACCCAGCGGCCGAGGTCGGGCACGTTCTGCTTGTCGAGCGCGGTGGCGAGGTCGACGATGGCGTCGTACGCCTTGGTGGCGGTGGCTCCGGAAAGTGGGTCGAGCTTGCTTTTCGCGCCCTTGGCCATGAGCCCGGCGACGTACTGGTCGGCCAGGTCACGCAGCTGGTAGGCGGCGTCCTCGCTGTAGCGGGCGCTCAGGTCGTTCATGCTCTGGCGCTTCTCCACGTCGTCGACCTCGAACGCGAAGTATTTGCTCTGGTCGATGACGAGTTCGCCGGCGTCCCTGTCCGTGGCGGCTTCGATGGCGATGTCGGTGTGCGGGGTGTAGTCGCCGACGCTGATGTGGGCGATGCCGGTGATGTGCACGGTGTCGCCGTAGTTGGCGATGTCGCCCTCGTAGTCGCGGTTCACGGCGGAACCATAGACGAGGCTCTTCTGGAGTTCCACGAGGATCTGGGCGCTCCAGACCTCGGGGATGAAGTTGGTGATGGCCATTGGTCATGCTCCTTTACTTGTTGATGCCGAGGATGTCGTCGAGACGGCCTTCCGACTTCGCCTTGACGATCGCCTCGGGTTTCATGGTTTTCAGGTCATCCCTTGTGAGCTGGCCGGCGCCACGGTCTCCATCGCGCGTTCCCGAGGGAGGGATGATGCCCTGCGGGCCAGTGGGGTTCCCGGCTTTCCCGAGATACGGTTTCTCCTTCACGAGGCCGTCGAGCGCCGTGCCGATGGCCTGCGTGTCCACGTCGCCGTCGTCGGAGACGCTGAACTTGGAAAGGTCGAGATAGCGCAGCGCGTCGGACGGGTCGTTGAGCCTGCCGGATGCGGCGGCCCGGATCTCGGCCTTGAGGATGCGCTGGTTGGCCTGCTGCAGGGCCTCGTCCTTGATGGACTGTTCCTTTTTGGCGGCCTCGTATTCGGCCTCCTTGCCCTGCAGTTCGGCTACCTGCCGTTCGAGCGCGTCGACCTTGTCGCTCTTGCCGTAGGCCTCTTTGAGTTTGCGTTCGAGGTCCCTGTTGACCTTGCGCTGGGCCTCGTATTTGGACTGCCAGTCGGTTTCGGGCGGTGTCTGCCCGTCCTCGTTCGGCTTGTTCTCGTCGGTCTGGTTCTGATCCATGGTGTTTCCTTTCGAATCGGTGGATCATTGCGTGAAAATCTGGCCTCTGGTGGTCTTCCACCTGCGGTATTCGTTCTCCGCTCTCGCCAGTTCCTCCGGCGTGGCTGGCGCGTTGCTGCGGTAGGGGCTTCTGCCCTCCAATGCGGCCTCGTAGCGCAGGAGGGCGGTCTGGAGGCGTTTCTGCGCGGCGGTCATGGTCTCGTGCCGGCCCTGCCGCCAGTCGTTGTTGTGCAGCCACATCCCCCGTCTGATCTCCGGGGCCTGGCTCCGCCAGTCCTTGGGCAGGACGTAGCCCTCGCGTTCGAGCAGCCGGACCGCCTGGTCCCTGTCCTTGGCGAGCGCGTAGATGCCTTCGGGGGTGAGTCGGCGTTTTTGGGTGCGTCCCTGTCGGGTGGCGATCATGTTGGACCAGCCGTAGCGTGTGGTGCCTTCGGTGGTGGTCATGATCTTGTAGCCTTTGGCGCGTTTTGATTGGCCGATTGGTTCCATGCCTCGTTTGGCGTTGACGACCTGGCTGATGTCGGCGCCGTCGCGGATGGCCTGTGCGTTGGCTTTGCCGAAGGTTTTGTCCTGTTGTTCCGGGCTGAGGCTGTGGAACGTTTCCATGGGGTCGGTGATGAGCCCGTTGGCTCGTGCCCTGTCCTTGTCGGTGATGGGCACGTGGCGGCCGTGGCAGTGCGGGTGTCGGAGGAATCCCTGGTTCCATCGGAACGTTTTGCCGGCCAGTATCATGCATCGGTCGCAGCATCCGGGGGCTTCGACTCTCACCCATTGGACGCCTGGCCGGAGTGCCGTGTCCGTTTGGGCGGCGCTGTTGGCGGCGTCGTTGACGGCGAGCGCTGTGATGAGGGTGAGGAGTTGGCGTCCTATTTCCATGGCCTGTGTGGGTTTGGTGCCTTGGCTTATGGCGTGGAGGGTTGCGGTCATGGGGGCTTCGAGCGCGTCGGTGAGTGGTTGTCCTTGTGCGGTGTATCCGCCGAATGCCGTGGTGTTGGCGAGGGCGAGTGGTTCGACGTAGTCGCCTTGTTGGGCGAGCATCATGGTGTTGGCGGCCACTGCGGTGTCCGCTGCTTTGGCCTGCAGGAGGGTCAGGGTGCGGATGAGTTGGAGGCTCAGGGGTTTCCAGGATGCTGTGATGTCATTGGTTCTGACCTTGTTCCAGAGGCGGCTGGCGGTTCTGGTCGCGGTCAGTTCCAGTCTGGCGAGTTTCCGTTGGCTTTCCGTCAGGGCCGGTAGTGGTTGCATCGGCTTCTCCGATTCTCAGGGAGCGGTTCAGGGCTTCGAGTTCGGGGTCTCGTGTCTCGTCCTGTTTGAGCCGCATGATGCGGTCGATTTCGTCGGCGCCCAGTCCCATGCGTTCGGCGATCCATTGGAGGGGGAAGCCGAGCTGTTGGTATTTGAGCATGGCGTCGGCCATTTGGGTTTCGTTGCGGTACAGGGGGCTGCTGAAGTCGACTTTCGCGGTTTCGATGATGCGTGCGGTGGCGTCGTCCTGTTCGATTCTGGCGGCGAGCCGGCATAGGGTGCGGATGCCGCCTTTGAGGTAGCCGATGCGTTCGTTGGTTTTGCTGACGAGGCCGGCTTCGGCGACTTCGTAGCCGGTGGCGGGCACTTCGGCTTTGGTGAGCAGGTAGTGGCCGGGGGTTCTGGTTTCGGCGGCGATGTGTTCGACGGCTTTTTCGATGACGGGGATGAACGCGTTGAGGTTGGCGGCGCTCCATTCGGTGGCGCGTACGCCGTCGCCGGTGATCTGGAGGATGCGTTCGCTCACCTGCTTGTCGAGCTCCACGGCCTTGGAGCCGACGATGTTGCCTTCGGCGTCGAGGACGGGTTCCTCCAGTCGGTCTCCGCCGAGGATGAGGCGGCCGGGCAGGGTGGCCCAGTCGAGGCCGTTGAGCAGGTAGGCCCAGACGACGTTGACGGTGTCCTGCATGTCCTCGACCATGCTGATGTCGCTCATGGGCGCGTTGTCGAGCAGGCTTTGGTTACGGAACTCCACGAGGGGAACCTCGCCGAGTCCGTTGGCCTGTTCGGACGCGCGGTCGAACGTCCATTGCACGTCCGGGGGGAGACGGTCGTTGCCGCTGGGTTCGGGGTCGGTCTTCCTGCGACGCACGGTGTATGTGGCGTCGGGCAGGAGCAGCTGGCCGATCTCCTCGTCGTCTCCTTGGCGGATGAGGATGCCGGCCGTGGTGACGCCGGTGAGCGGGTCGATGCACACGGCGCAGGAGTCGGGGTTCTCGAACGTGATGCGTGCCTTGCCGCCGATGTCGGTGACGAGCCCGTAGCTGCGCCGCGCCGCCGTCATGACGAGCGCCGCCTCGGAGAGGCCGCGGTCGGCGTCGGAGCGGTTCCATGCGTCCCATACGCTGCGGCCGATGTGGTCGGTCGGGTCGTACGGGGTGAAGCCCTTGAAGCTGATGCGTTCGACCGGCGCCTGCGCGACGGGCAGGCACCAGTTGTCGGTGAAGCCCTTGAACCGTCGGCTGATGTAGCGCTGGAACTCGTCGGACACGAACCGCAGGGTCCCGCGCCGGCCTTTGACGTAGTTCATGTGCTTGGCGATGTCGCTGCGGCGCAGCATCACCTTGGTGGCGAGCAGGTTCGTCATGCGTGCCAGATACTCATCCGAATAGGCTGCCATGTGTGGCCTTTCTTGTGCTGGTGCCGCTGAACAGGAAGTTGTGGCGGCGTTCGCCCCATCCTGCGGAGCGGGCGTCGCTGGCGGCCTCGTGGGCGAGGACGCTGGTTACGGCGGCGTCGATCTTGCGGTCCTGCTTGGGTTTGCCGAGCCCGTATCGTTCCAGGCTTTTGCTGATCTTGCGGGCGTTGGCCATGTGCGTGTTGGTGATGGGGCATCCGTCGTGGGTGATGAGTCCGCTGGCGATGTCGGCCTCGAAACGGCGCAGCGCCTCGTAGACGGCGCCGACGCGGCTGGAGCCGCTCATCATCCACGACAGGTATTTCTTCGGTCCGTAGCGGCGGTCCCACGCCTCGATGTCGGACTCCCACGAGACCTCGTCGCGGAATCCGGGGTCGCAGTAGACGCGGACGATCCGGTACCGCCGGTTGAGTTCGTCCCACGCGGCGTTGACCTCGCCGCGCTGTATCCTGCCGCCCCAGTCCTTCGGATTCCATATGGTGGGTCTTTGCCCGTCGCCGTAGCGCGGGGTGAACAGGAAGCCGTTGAGCGTCTCGGCCTTGATGCAGGTCCAGTCGTCGTTTTCGGAGCCGTCGAACCCGCAGCATATCTCGGTGCCGTCCGGCGGATTGGGCAGCCACAGCTGATGGTGGCGGGCCAGGGGCCTATCCTGCGTACGCACTCTCCCATACTCCTTCGTCAAGCCATGCGCCGGCGCCCTGCACGAGACGGTTGCCGAAGAACCGTTCCGCCTGGTTGGGGTCGCGCCGCATCAATGCAGTGGCCTCGGCGTCGATGGAGTCGAGGTTCACCCACGGACTTCCGCTGTACACCGCCTCGAGGATCCGCCGCCGTTCGCGCTTGTTGAAGAAGCTGAACGGGGTGCCGTCATCGCGTCGCAGGCTCGGGTCGAGGTCGGGGTTGCGGTAGAACACGAACACGTCGGGGGCGCCGGACTCGTACACCTGCTGCGCGTAGCTGTTCTCGGCGGGGTCCCATGCGTTGGTCCACGCGTGGGTTCGGCCGCCCATGCCGGCGGCTCCTCGCCGCTGCGTGTCGGCCACGTCGATCATGCCGTTCGATTTCGTGTACAGGCCCGCCTCGTCCTGTTCCGCGTCGCTGATCGGGTTCCCCAGTCGCGAACGTGCCGAGGAGGTCACGATGTCGATGCGGTCGAGGTCCAGTCCGTCGTCCTCGCCGTCGGTTCCGGGTCTGAGGATTCGGATGAACGTGTCTCGCACCAGCAGCAGCCGTTTCAACGGGCCTAGCTGGATCATGGCCTTCAATGGCCTGTAGGCGTTGGCCACCTGGTCCTCGCTGTTGGCGGTCAGCTGGATGAGCGGGGAGGGATTGGGCCGTCCCTTGGGCTCGCCTTCCCGGTAGGGGAATTCGAAGCCGCAGGGGCATCCCCAGTCCGAACAGCGGTAGACGTCGCCCTGCTCCGCCCAGCCGTCGAAGACGACCGGCCCGCTCGCCTCGTCGGCCACGAACGCGGCCTCGGTCGGCCCCTTGCCGGTCTTCTGCGGTCCCACGGTCAGGGTCTGCCTATAGGTGAACGCCTGGTTGAGGACCATCGGGTTGTCGATGGTGACTTCCTCGGGCGGCACGTATTCGGCGTCCTCGCGGATGCGCAGCCGGTTGGCGAGGACCCAGAACTGCCAGTCCGCGAGCCGGAACGGCCGTCCTCGCAGGGGGCCGTCGGGCTGCCGGCAGTGCGCGGTGATCCATGCGTCGTTCAGGTCCCCCAGTGTGGGGAAGTCGATGACGAACTCCGGCTCCGTCATGCTAGGCCCTCAGACGACGCTTCGCCACCGTCATGCCGGCGTCGTTCGCCTGCCGTTCGGCGAGGCCTCGCTCCATGCGCCGCTGCGCGAGCTCGTCGGGCGCGATTCTCCAGCCGAGCCGCGCCAGACCGTCTGCGCTCAGGCCGATGCGGTCGGCGTAGCGGGGGATGAGGCCCCTGTCGGCGGCGGACGAGCCGGAGGATTCGGCGATGGTCATGCTGCGGCAGTACATGGCGATGTCGAACACCATGTACGAATACTGCGGCATGCTCCACGCCCATGCCTGCGGGTATCTCCACACCGCCTTCCACATGGACAGCTCGCGGCGGCGGAACGCCCTTGTCTCCTTTTCGGAGAATCTGACGACGCCCTTCTCCACGACCTCCATGACACGGTATCTTCCCAAGGGGAAGCCGGGCACGGGACCGTCGTACTCGCCGTTGGGCAGGCTCATCAGCGTGTATCCCGCGCGTGCGGACGTCCTTGAATTGGGGTCCTTGGCCGGACCGCTGCGTGTTCTCGCCCCTCCGCTAACCATGGTTTCACCTCGCTTCGCCCGGGCCTTTCGCCCGGCTCACGTCATGACAGCCCCGTTTCGGGGCATAAGAAAAGCCGCCTCGGAGAAGGCGGCCCAACGCAGCGTGTAGCCGTGGCCGGCTAGCTCTGCCACAAATCGAACTCCCGGTAGCAGTCGCGAATCGATTTCGTCTTCCCGTCGAAAATCTTTTCGTCGGCGAGTTCTTCGAAAGTTGTGCAGTCACGGCTGATTGGATCATAGGTGAAGTCGCGCTTGAACGGCTCCAGATTGCAGACGAACCATCCATCATGGCCGGCCCCGGTAATCATGGTAATGAAATACTCACGGTCGTTATAGTCGAAGATGGTCTCACAGTTGCCTTGACACAGTTCGGAGAACCACTGCCAGTCATCGGTTCGGTACGGATACGTTCTTCCGGTCATAGTTCACTCCAACTCCTCGCCCAACGTGTTGACTTTGTCGAATAGTCTATGCTCATCGTCCTTCAGCTCCCGCGCATCGCCACGGCGGGGCTTACCTCCGGGATATGTCCAATCGTGAACGTGTGGCCCCATGCCCTTGTGGTCGCGGTAGTCGATCTGCCGCCGCACTTTCCCTTCGCCCATGATGGAAATGGAATGAAGGGCACGCGTTTCTTTGTTCACAGTCACGTAGATTCGGTTCTCGCTCATGGTTTCGATAGGTGCCGTGGTGTTCTTCGCGTCCCTTCGCTCCACGAATTTGATGTTACCGAATTGGAGCAGGGTCCGGTACTCGCTGCCGTACGGTTTCCCGTTCCGGCCAATACCGCTTGACGCGCCTCGGCCTCCCATGCCTTCACCCTTTCCGTATTGCGGTTCCTGTAACCGATATACGCGGTGCCTTGCCAATCGAAGCCCGTCATTGGACTGCCATAAAGCAGCACAAGCCCCGGTCGGAGCCTTCGTATGGCCTCGGACATGCCCATACGCCACAGTCTAACGGCGCCGAGATCCCCGAGCACGCCGAGCGTTGACGCCGCCACGACGGAGCCGATGGGCAGCCCGTCGAACGCGAACGCATAGGACTCCGGCGTGCTCCATTGGAGCGTGGGAATCACCGAAAGACCATGCCGCTGCCAGTATGCACCGATGAGCCGGGAACGGTACACGTTGTGCAACTGCATGGCCATGGGCATGTCCGTGTACAGGCTGAAGTCGGGTGCCAGCACGCAGCGGAAGGGCCGCAGCATGTCGACGTACCGTTCGGGATGGCGCCAGATCCGCTCGAACTGGTAGTCGTCGAGGAAGAAATGCGCTCCATTGCCCGGTTTCGCCGAGTCCGCCATGCCCCTGACGTAGTTGAATCCAATCAAGTCCTCGGGGATTGCGTCGCACGGGGCGAGCGTGGGGATGTCCCATCGGCCGAAGGTCTCCACGCCGTCGAGCAGGGGAAGATTGTAGGCGTTCATCGTCCTCTCCCTCTCGCCCATGGGCCCCCTTCCCGGAACGTTTGAACGCCGCGCACCTCGGAGACACCTCACCGGCGGTTCGGCCGCCCCGGCCGCCTACCCCCACCCCCCGTATGGGGAAACCGTTGGTATTGCAACGTTTTTGTTTGAAAAAAATTTACGAGAGGTCTTGCTCTCGTGTCGCCGCCGTCCTGCGTCGTTTGACGCTGATTGGCGATGAAACTGAATCAGTCCTGCCGGAATCCTGCGGGTCGTGTGCGTGCGGTCTTGGTGTTGTGGCATGCGACGCAGATGCCTCGGCAGTATTGAGGATCGTTCGGATTGAGTCCTCGCTCGATGAGTTCCGTTCGTTCGAACGGATAGTGGTCGCAGACTGTTGACGGCTTTCCGCACAGGCCGTGGTGTCTGCCGCAGCCACCGTGCTCGATGTCGTCGCCCGGGCACACGCAGCGTGGGTCCCGTGCCAGCACCCTGGCCCGGCATGCCCTGTGCCCTGCGCTGGTGTAGGGGTTGTGTCCTCTGGTCAGGCGTCTGCCCTTCCGTCGTCGGCAGGTCTGGCATTTGGTCGCCGGCGCCTCGACGAGGTTGGGACAGCCTGGGGTGGAGCATACCCGGTATCCCATGGGGTCTCCCGTCGTCAGGGGCTGGATGTGAGTGGTGCCGGAGGGAATCGAACCCCCATCGTCGGAGACTGTCGGGTTACGGCCGACACGCAGTCCACCTGCTCGACACCGGGAGACACGCCGTGCAGACTGATCGGAGAACACGGCGTGCTTTTGTTGAGAGAGAAATTGGGCAGCGATATGAGAAAACCCCTGAGACCAAAGGCCTTAGGGGTTTTCATACTTATCGCTGTAGCGATTATATCACAGGTGCGTGTAACCCTACTCCTGCTTGAAATCCGTTTTTCGTTCAGCCAGTTCCAGCAGCCGGAGAATCGGGAACTCCCGATAACCGTTCTCGAGCTTCGGCGCCGTGATTCTACCGCTCCGGATCCAGTTGTTGACGTCGTCGCGGGTCACGTCGATGCCGGTCTCCTTTGCCGCATACCTCGCGGCTCCCGATGGCGTCTGCGTAGTGTGGAATCCTTCCAGCTTGCGTCGTGCGTCGGTCCTCAGTTGGGCGACGTTGAGCAGTGCGTTGCATCCCTTGCAGACTATCCAACTGTCCTCCTTCGCGGCATATGCCAGGCTCTCGCATGTGGGGCAGACGCCGATGAGCCGGCGCAATCGAGGCGGACGGTCGGTCAGCCTTTCGATGCGTGTGTTGGCCCGGACGACCTCGCCGAAGTAGTAGGCCGCGCCGTCGGCCGCCGTTACCTGCCTGATGTTGATGAGGAACGATCTGATCAGTCTCGGCCACGGCAGGGGACAGAGTCCGGAATCTCGCGCGATGGAAACGAGCAGGTATTCCACGTCTCGGCCCACGTCCTCGGCATGCTCATCGATGCCAAGCCGGGCGAATGCGGCTCGGCCGCCGTGCCCACGCTCTCCGAAATGCACCTCTCTGCGTATCACCAGCTGCAGGACGTCCATATGTCGGCGCAGGATATCCAGTTGCCGAGCATAGTCCCTTGCACAGTGGCTGCATATCCGCTGCTCGTTGGATATGTCGGCCGCGTTGCATGTCGGACAGATAGCCATCGTCACCTCTCTCTTGATTGCTTGGCCTGCTCCAATGCCGCACACACTCTCATGATGACGGACTCCAGTTGGTTGATCTCGGTCTCGGAGAATGTCGTCATGTTCGCGAGCGCTGTTGTTTTTTTATGCCGTCGGTTTTGGGGGTCGTGCCGTCATGTTGATCAGGCATGGCTGGGACGGTCGTGTTCATTATGTTGATTCCGCTGTTGTCTTGACCGGGCAGCAGATTCTTCTGTTCGTCCGTCAAGCGCGTGTATGGCCTGACCCCGCTCATGGCAGCACCTCCACGGTTTCGAGGAGTTTGCCGGCCAACGCGCGGATATCATCGTTATCCGTGTTCTCCTCGCTGTAGAGGGCGGGCGCGAGGCCAAATCCGAGGGCATCGAGACTCGTGGTGATCGCGTTGGCGAGTGATTCCAGGCGGCTGATGTCGCCACGATGGTCGGCGGCGAGGGCTTCGACCTGCACGTGCTGCCATCCCGACTGTTCGAGACGACGCTCCGCCTCCGTGACAGTGGTGTCCTGCGCGTCCTTGCACGTGAACGTGACGATGATACGCGGCTCAGTCATTGTTTATCTCCTTCTGGTTCCGTGGTGGCTTTGAGAACGTTGTCGATGGCTTGGGAGATCAGGATGGCCTGACGGGGCGTGTATGTCGTGGGAACGATGATGGTACGCGTCGAGACGGGAACGTTATTGGCAAGCCGGTAGGTGATGCGCGTGATCTCAGAATCGAATTCCGCGCATTCAAGCACACCGTATGCGACGGTAGGGGCCGCGAAGCTTGCGGCGGTTCTGGCTTCATTGTCGCTGTTGTCAGTCATTGGGGTTCCTTTCGGAAGTGTTATTCGAGCATGGGGTCGTCCCGGTAGCGGGCGCGGATGCCGGGGTCGGTCGTGCGGCGCATGGATTGGATGAGCCGTCGTGTGTCAGGGTCGTCCAGGTCCACAGGGTCCGCGGTCCCGAGCCGGATGTCGGCGTCGCATCCGTCGCACAGGTCGTCGTCCTCGTAAAACGTCGTCTGCGCGCCGCAGCGGCGGCATGTGCCGTGCCATGATCGCGATACGCCGTGGAGGAATCTCCAGCATCGATCGCACAATGGGGTTCTGACGGTTTTCAGCGGCAGGAGCTCATGGCAGTGGGAGCATTCACCCCGCCGCCGGCGTCTCGCCGACCTGCTTCCCGGCCCGGTCATTGCCATTCCTTTCCTTCTCCGGTTCGGCACTCATCGGGGTCCTCCCATCAGTGCTTCCGCGTTGGCGAGTTCCCGTGTCTGCCATCGGAGCAGCATTTCAGGTGTGGCGTTGCGCGGCAGTGGGTTCGGGTCGTACGTCCGGCCATGCCCCCTGTCCGCTCGGGTCCACCTGCGGTAAAGCCGGCGCCGTTCCTTCCATGACAGTTCCACGCTCGCGTCGACGATGCGCACCACCTCAAGCCGGACGCACCGGTAGGACTCGATGGGATCCTCCTCGCTCGCGGTGAGCTCGCAGCCGACGGGACGCACCTGATAGACGTCGCCACGCCCGTACATGCTCGCATGGAATCGTGCATACAGGCGGTCGGGAGTGCAATACACCTGATTGGGATGCTTGGTCGCGTCGATGGGCGCATCCTCGCCCCGCTCCCTACGCATCCTGCAGATGGGGCAGTCATCGTAGTTGTCGCGACTATGACCGGGCTCGATCAGATCGCCCGGCTTGAGACCGGGCACACCACCGTGATACAGGACACTCACTCGTCCACCACCCCACGCATCGCGGCGACGGCATCCCGGACCGCATCCAGATAATCCGACTTGTCCGCACAGTTCGTGTACGAGTCCCATCCCGGATAGCCCGGCTGCTTCAATCCCTCGTAGACGGCGGCGGCCATGGCCTCCACCTCCTCGTCGGTCAACGGTCGGCGAGCGCCGTCCAGGTATCCTTGGTGGTAGGCGAGCCAGATGGTTTCGGGGTTGGGGTTGTGTGTGGTGAATTGTTGTTGTGCTTCGAGGGTGAGGCTCATTTCATGTTCCTTTCGAGGAGGGTGCGGATGAGTTTGTAGGTTTTCCATTCCACGTTCAGGCATGTGTCGCTTCTGTGGTCGGTGGTGCCGGTGGAGGCGTGGATTTGCTGGATGATGTCCGGGTTGATGCTTTCCATCGTGAGGATGAGGCTTGATACGTCCACTTGGCGGTGGCTGAGCCGGCGCATGGTCTCCGGCATTCTTCGGGAGAGGAAATCCACGTCGAAGTGGATGCTGAAGCCGGTCGGGTGCAGCACATGGTCCGTGGTGAGGCGGCGGATCCATTGGTCGAACGTGTCCATGACCGTTGGCCATGAGCAGTCGTCCGAACCCGTGTGGTCGAGCTCGTGGATGAGGTTGTTGGCCGTATGCGTCTCATATGCCCAGGCGCTCAGGTTCTCGCGGACGTGACGCCAGAAGCGGGGTTTGACGAGTGAATGGTATTCCTCGCCGGTCTTCTCTCCCGTCATGTCCGTGAGCATGGCGCTGATCTCCAGCAGGCTGTCCCTGACCGGGTCCACGCCGGTGGTTTCGATATCCAGCCAGAGCAGCATGTCCGTTCCGCTCATTTCTTCTTCCTCCCGTGCTGTCTGTCGTAGCGTTCATGGGCCTTCGCCAGGATTTCCTCGCGATGCGTCTGGTAGTATTCCCGTTTCCGTCCCGTGCTGACCCTCCATGCCTCATAGCATTTGCGGCACATGCCACGGGCCTTCTTCCGGCCGCAGTCCCCACCGCAGGATTCGCAGATGCGGTCCGTGTATCTGGGGCGGCGTGTTCGCGGGCTCGACCCCGATTGCATCTGTCTCACGTAAGCCGCCAGTTCCGGATCGCGGATTATCTCGTCGAACAGACTCGGATGCGTCGGCAGGTTCCGGGCCACCGGAGGCCGGACCGTCAACGTGCTGTGCGCTGTGATGGTCATTGTTCGCTCCTTCCTACGCGACCTGGTCCAGCTCGTCCGGTGCCACACGGCCCAGCAGCCTGTCCACGGCGGTCTGCGGGTCCACGCCCTCGTTGAGCATGTCCGCCAGCCGTTGACGGGCCTGCGAGCGCTGGCTTGAGCCGAATCCGTGGGTGTTTTCGGTGCTGAACCGGTGTTCGATGGGTTTGATGATCGCGGTGACGTGTTCGCATCCGGCGCTGTGACGGTGGGGTGGTTCCACGTGGCGTGGCGGTGTGGGTGTTGGCTTGGGGTTGGGGTTGCAGGCGATGTTGAGTTCCTTGCCTCGGCGGAGCCAGTTGCGGAAGGCGGCGTCGGGGTTCTTGGGTGTTTTCCCTTCGGCGAGGCAGCGGTCGCGGAACTTGTCGGCTTCGCGTTGGAGGTCGAGGCCGCATTCGTCGGCGAGCTGTTGGGCGTCGGGGTTTGGTTTCCATTCGGTGATGGTTTTGATGGTTTTCTCGCGCGCGTGACTCTCTAAGGGTTCTATTAAGGGTTCTTTAAGGGTTTGGGTGCAGTGGGCTTCACCCCTCTGGTGCGCTGTACTGCACCGGTCTGGTGCAGTGGGCTTCACCGGTGCGGTGGATTGCAGGGGTGAAGTGGGCTTCACCCCTGTTTTGCGTGTTCTTTTTTTCTTGGTGATGCTTGGTTTTGCAACGGTTTCGACGGGTGTTGCGGACTGCACCGGTGCAGTGTGCTTCACCCCTGTTTTAGGATTTTTCATGTCGGTGCCCACACGGGGGAAGATTTCGTACACGGTGGGCCGCTGGCCTTTCGCGTAGTTGTGCAAGAGGCGCTGGTCTCCCCTGCGGATGAGTCGCATTCGTTCGAGTTTGCGCAGGCAGGTCTGCACCGTGCGTACGCTCTTCTCCAGCTGATCGCTCATCGTGTTGACGCTTGGCCATGCCATGTTGTCGTCGTTCGCATAGTCGGCGAGGATGACGAGCAGCAGTTTCGCGCTCGAATCGCCGCCAAGCTTCGTCTTCTTGGCTCGCGCCAGCAGTTCCACGCTCATGGTTCGTCTCCTTGGCTTAGCTGCCACCAGCAGTGGCGGCAGACCACGTATTTCGCTTTCGTATGCCAGATCTCACGCCTGTGGCATATCAGGCAGATCGTCTCGTTCATGCCGCCTCCGGCGGATCCGTCACGGTGATGTCGCCGTTGTCGTTCAACATCACCCATTGGGGGCGGTCGGAGCGGGCGTAGCGGAGCATGGGCGTCTCCGACGGATCCCTGCCCATGCGCACCAGCAGTCCCAATCGGTAGGCTTCGGCGGGGTGCGCGTGCACCCACCCATGGCATCCCGTCGTGCCCGTGCCGCAGATGTCGATGAGATTGCTGGGACGATGTAGCAACGTCGGGTCGGGTTGTTGGCTGCGCAACTGGCGGTGATGGCGTCCACCCGGCGAACCCGGCAGATATCTGCCGCACACGCTGCAGCATCGTCCATCCCGCTCGTCCACCAGACGTTTCACGCTTGCGGATGGTTGGCTCATAGCGCACCTCCCAACGGGTCGCAGTCCAAGGCCAGGCTGTCGGCCTCCCGCCCCTGCTCCTGCCCCTGTATCCGAATCCAGAAGCAGCCGTATTTGGTCCCATCCGCGGCGACGGCCTGGAAGTAGCCACCGTCCGGACTGTCGCTCATCGACTGCGAGCTCAACACCCTCATGCCCTCCGGCGTGCCCAGTGCGATGCAGGAGAGTATGACGCACAACGCCACCACCCCGCAGGCCGTGACCGTGCGCAGTATCATGCCGAACGTCCTCATAGCCTCTCCTCCAACACGTTGACCGCGGTGAACGGGGCGACAAGCTCATGTCGGGGATCCTCACCGTAGTCCGTCCGCAGGGTCTTAGGGGGCGTCGGAACCTTGACGACCGGGACCCTCTGCGGCATCATGCCCATCTCCACATACCCGCTGCGCTGGTGGACCACGCTCAACGCGCCGTCCACCGTCTGGCCGCGCATGTCCCGTGCCAGGAACCGGTGGCCCAGCAGTTCGCCGGGCGTCATCCTGGTCCAATCGACGCTCACCGAGGTGTTCATTCCCGTTCTCCTTTCACATAGGCGCCGTCCAAGGCGCTTTTCTCGTCGTCGCCCACCTCATAGCCGAGCCGTTCCAGCAGCCGGTAGTAGGGGCGGACGATGGATTCCAGAGTCTTCTCCCGTTCCCACGCCTCCGGAGACAGGGCGTTTTCGACGAGGGCGGACAGGTCGCAGACCGCCCGCAGCGTCGGGTCCGTGGGCTTCAGGCCTTCGAGGATGTCCTTGCGGTAGTCCTCCAGCCTGTAGGGCAGTTCCTGGGCGAAGACGAGCCCGGCGGCGAGGCCGGCCAATCCCGCCAGCGCCTCCGGGTCCGTCCTGCGGCGTTCACGGACGAGCCCGTGCAGGAACGCGATGCGCAGGTTCAGGCAGAACGACGCGAACGCGTTGATCCGTCTGGTCCTCTCCCACTCGATGCGGGCGCGTTCCTGCCGTTCCCTGTCGGCCTGCGCGGTCGCCGCCTTCTCCTCATCGGTTTTCCGGATGGCGAGACGGATGTCCCACTGCCACATTTCGGCGTCCTCGTCGGGCACTCGTGCGACGAACGGGCCGGTCCGGCCCTCCAATGCCTCGGCGACGGTACGGCCTCCCGGTCTCACGCTGTCGGGGAGGGACGTGTATTCGCCCCAGTCCATCTGGTCGATCAGGGTGATGTCGTCGCGGGAGCCGATGTAGTCGAGCTGACGGCGGCGCCATTGCGCCCATGCGATGCGACGGCGTTCACGTTCCGCCACGGCGTGGAGGTTGCCGCCGCCCGCGGCCTCCGCCACCCGCTTCTGGGCTTGGGGATGGTCCCTGAACTCGCTGATGGTCAGCCAGTCCTCCAATGAGAGCTGCTGGGGTTTGGACACCCGGTCCCGGATGCCGGGGTCGATGGCCGCGACCTTCAGCCGTTGGCGTACGTATCGGGTGCTGCGGCCCGTGGCCTTGGCCATCTCCTCCGTGCTCAGCCCGAGGTCCAGCAATCCCTGGTAGCCGGCGGCCTGTTCGGTCAGCGTGAGGTCGCTGCGCTGGTCGTTCTCCACGATCATGAGCTCCCGCTGCTCCCGTTCGGAGAGTTCCGCGACGGCGCAGGGCACCGTCCGCAGTCCCGCCTGTTTCGCGGCCGCCAGCCGACGGTGGCCGATGATGACCTTGTACCGCTCCCGGCCGTCCGCGCGGCGTCCGTCATGGACGACGAGGAGGTTCTGCCGGATGCCCTGCGCCTTGATGCTTTCGGCGAGGTCGGTCACGTCGCCCACGTTCCCTCGGGGATTATGCGGGTTCGGGACCAGTTGGCCCACGGGGATTTCCACGATGTTCTGCATCAGTCCTCCTGTAGCTGCGGGAACAGTGCCTTGAGCTGGCGGGCGCTCTCCCCCACCCAGCCGTTGCCGGCGACGGCGATGACGCCCGACAGTCCGGCGGGTGCGACGTGTTTGCCCGAGCCGGTGCGGTGCGTCAGGCCTCGGGCGAGCCGGCGCAGGACGCCGACGGCCACGTTCGACGCGTCACCGGGCCGGAGGGTGCCGTTGGTCTTGCGGGCCTGGACCTCCTCCAGTTCCAGGAGGGCCTCCCTGGCCATGTCCAGTTGTTCGGGGTTGAGGCGCATGGAACGGTACCGCGCCTGTGCCGTGCCGCGCATCAGAAGTCGGGCTCCCCGTTGGTGTTGAACTCGTCCTGTGGTGTGCCGTAGTCGGCGTGGCCGCCCCACGGATCCTGCGTGGCCTCGCACGCCTGGGACTGCGGGCTCGGCGGATGCGGCTGATTATGCTGGGCTCCTACGAAGCCGCCCTGATAGCCTCCCTGACGGACCGGCTGCCCGTTCCCGGATTTCGTGCGTTCGGCGACGGTCTGGTACCGGCTCAGCCCGGTGCCGATCTCGTCGACGCGCAGCTCCGTCGCGGTACGGTTCACGCCCTGGTCGTCGGTGTAGCGGCGCTGGCGCAGCCGGCCCTGGGCGATGACGCGCATCCCCTTGGTCAGGGATTGCGCGATGTTCGTGGCCAGGGTGAGCGTGCGCCCGTCCCATGCGCTGCATCGTAGGAACATGGCGTCCTCGTCCACCCACTGATTCTGTTTCGCGTCCCAGTGGGAGGGCGTGGATGCGATGGTGAAGTTGACCACCGTGCCGCCGCCGGGCGTCTGTCGTAGTTCCGGGTCGGCCGTGAGGTTGCCGATGACCGTGATGACCGTTTCGTTTGCCATTTTCAGGGCCTCCAATGGATGGCGAGTAGGAGCAGGTATGCGATGGAGAGGAGCAGGAGCGCGAGCAGGATCATCCAGCCGTCGGATTCGTGGGTGCCCCACAGCAGCATGACGCATCCCATGAAGCTGAACGCTGCCGCGCCGATGTGCAGGAGTCTCACAGGGCCTCCTCCAGCCGGTCCAGCAGACCGGAGAGTGATGCGTACGCCACTGCGCTGGCCGATGCCGTCAGCACGCTGATGGTGGCCACGATGCCGACGCTGACGATTCCGGTCGCGAAGCTGATGCCGAATACGACGGCGGATGCGATGGTCAATATCCTTGTCATGTCTCTCTCCCATGGGTGGTTTCCCCGCCGCCACCCGGCCGGAAGGAATTGGTGGCAAATGGCGGCGGGGAAGGAATCGGTTATGCCATGAGCGCCTTGACGCTCTGCGGCGAGATCATCCACTGGCTGCGTTGCGTGCGTTTGCTCATGCGCTTGCGGGCCTTGAGGTCGCCGCACGCGATCATGTCGTAGATGGTCTTGCGGTTGCGGATGCCCAACAATTGGGCGGCTTCCGCGACGCTGAGGCTGATACGCCGGTCGAGGTCATCGACCGTGAGTTGACGGGTCGTATCAGATATTCGGATGGCGCTTGTCATCGCGACCACTTCCTTCTGTTGTATGACCCCCGCAGAGCGCGGGTTTCAGCGCTTGAAGCTCTCGTTCGAGAGACTCGGCCCGATCTCGAAGAGCGTCTATACGATCCGAACGGCGTCGTAGTAAGTCGCAAAGCAGCTGAATCACTACGACGTCGATGGAATGAGAACGATCGTTTGGAACACCCGGCCCGTTAGAGGCCCACGCCTCCAGCTCCTCTCGGACGGCCCTCCTCATCGCGTCATACTCCGACGATGGCTCCCGGATGTGCCCATCCGCGCCCACCCGTTCCGGCGACACGTCGAACCCGTCCGCCGGCGTGGGAACGCCCTCCGAACACAGGCGGCGCAGCCTCGCCACCAGTCCGTCCATCTCAACGGCGAGGCGACGGACCTCGTTCACGTCAACGCCACTCATGGCAGCACCTCCTTGTCGGCGAGCGCCGAAGGATGCTTGGAGGCCGTCAGGGTTTCAAGAGAGACGCCTGTGGCATCGGAGATTTGTGCCAACTCCAACACCGTAAATGGTGAGATTCCGGGATTTTCCAACCGGCGGTTCAGTGTCGTCCGGGCAATGCCGGTTTTTTCTGATGTTGCCAGCACGCTCAGCCCGGCATCGTCCATGGCGGTGGAGACGTTTCTTGCAACGGCCTTTGCATACTCGATAATGTCCATAGCTGACATAGTACTGCCCATATGGGCAATGTCAAGTTATGACACGCCCATATGGGCAGTGCAATAGTGCTGCATTGTGGTTATACTGTCCACATGGACATTAACGAAGCAACGGCTAAGGCATTATCGGCGGAACGGTCGGCCGCCGATTTGACGATTAAAGACCTTGCCAGGAAATCAGGCATCCCAGAACGGACTCTCATTCGAATCCTGAAGGGGGAGCGTAATATCAACGTCATTCAGATAGCGCAGCTTTCGTCGGTCTTTGGCATCTATCCTCATGAGGTGATTGAATCCGCTGAGCGATTTATCGAGCGCGCAGAGCGGGGACCAGTCGATTTACATGATGCTTCGTCTGCGAGCGCGTCTGATGATGCTGACGCTGAGGCTCGTGTGCGGCGGGCGCTGGCGAAGCTCAACAAGAGCGACCACACCCTGGCCTCCTACCACGACGAGAACAAATACCGGGAAATGGGAGAGGAACAATGAACCGCATCATACCCGTCACGTCAACGATGACGTACGGGCAGATGCACGCCGCCGCCCAGGGACTCGGAATCATCATCCGCAGCCTCCCCCGCATGGAAGGCAGCCTCATGGGCGCCTACGACGAGGAAACAAAGACGATCTTCCTCGACCAACGACTCCTCCCCGTACAAAAACGATGCACCCTCATGCACGAACTCGTCCACTGGGAACACGGCGACGAAACATGCGGCACCATCTACGACACCAAAGCCGAACGCCGCACACGCATCGAAACCGCACGCCGGCTCATCACCCTCACCGAATACGCCACCCTCGAAAACATCTACGAAGGAGACAAATACGCCATCGCCGAGGAACTCAACGTCACCGTCAGCCTCCTCGAAGACTATAGAACATGGCTGCAGGAGAACGCATATTCATCCGTTGCCATGCGATATAGACGCCAAATCCTTTTAGCGGGAAAGAGCCGCATCTGATAACATTTACACCGTTACAAGCCACCACCGCCTCTCACCGAAGCACACTAGGGTGGCATTTTTGTATCAAGGAGAACGATGGAAGAAGAGAAGCAGCCGGAATACGGGCAAATGGCGCCCGCTACCCCACCGGCCCAGGAGGAGACCAAACAGCCCGGCCGCAACAGGCTTATCATCACCATAGCCGCTGCCGCCGCTGCCGGCCTCATCATCGGAGGAGCCATAGGAGGATTCGTCGGCCACTCCACCGGTTACACCGCCGGGCAGGCGGCAGAGGTCGCAGCCCAGAAACAAGCGGCCAAAGACACTCACAAGAAAAAAGTCGCCGCATACGAAAACCTCACCAACAAGCTCAGCTCGACCTACGACGAATGCTATCCGAGCGGCATCAAGAGCGACTACCTCATCTACTACGAGGGCACACTCGAACTGTCCACCACGAAATACTCGGCAGGCACCACCCTGAACTGCATCGAGGAAAAACTCGACATGCCCTCGGCGCTAGTCAGCCAGATAGGCCAGACGAACGCATACAACGGCGTACAGAGCAAAGACTTCGATGGATACACCACCACATGGAGCTTCAACTGGAACAAGGGACTCAGTTTCAGCGTCACCCCTACCGAGCCCAAGCCCGAATAGGGCAATCCCGGCGGCCGACAGCGGACGCCGGGAGAATAATCACCTAGTCATGCGGTAATCGTCCTCTGCGTATTATCGGGATCGCAATCATGGATTTTCGCCAGGAATTCCAGTTTATCGTAGGAGCGGGAAATGATGGATGCTGCCACGGCATGATTCATCTTCCGCATGGCATCCTGATTGGATTCCAGAGTGAAGTCCTTGTCCGCCTCATACAGCCCGGAATCATCTTCTGCGATGACGACGCCGACGTTCTTGTCACGGTATCGGAGTCTCACGCCAAGCATGGATGTCGGATGCATCGACAGGGCCTTGATTTCTTCGTCAGTCAGACCCTGACCCCGATACTGCTTCTCCCGTCGGCCTTTCGTTGTGGGGAACGTTATGAAACTTTCCCCCTGTTCCCACACTTCTGCGATGAAGCCTTTGTCAACTGGATACGCAGAACGCTTGAAGGCGGTCAGGGCACGATTGTAGGAAAAGCGAACCAGGGGAATCAGTCGATCATGGTCTTTGTCATAGCCGTATACCGTTACACGGGTATGGCTTTTCTCGCCTATTGTCACGTAAACGCTTTTGGCGTATTCAATTAGACCCTGCTTTAACGAGGTTAAAGCCAGTTCCTCAGCTTGGGCGGCACGCGTAAACTGGTCCGAGGTCGCCTTATTCGTTTTACCGTCGTGCCGCTTAATCAAGTAATCGACCAAAAGCAGAACAAGCCCACCACCAAGAAAACCCCAACCGGGCCGTGTGGCAGCGATATCAGGTCCGGCTAGGACTCCGCCGACGGCGGTGCAGGCAGCGGAACCGCCGGCAGCTGTCCAGCGAACCGCCCGATACAGCAGGTGTCCGGCAGCCGACAGCTCATCCGAAAGATCTTGATCCATGTCAGACCAGACTCAGCTGCTTGGTCTGATCGACAAGGAAACGTTTGGATGTCTCGTTAAGGGCATCCACTGTCTTAAGACGCTGGATGTCATCGAGATCGTCGATGTCGATGCCGCTGTTTTTGATCGCCGTCAACAGCTTTTTTCCGCTTTTGAGATTGGCGTCGTTGAAGGAATCGGCATCCACGTTGAATTCGACGGAAACAAAGCCGTCCTCATTCGTCACGCGAGCCCCGTCAAGGGCCTTCTCCAGATTCTTGATGAAAGCAGGGTTGTCTGCGGAACGTAACCCCTTTACTTGGAAAGAGGTGGCCAGTCGGATCTTCATATGCCCTCTTTACATTTCTACATTAATGGGCTCCGCACCGGGAGCGTCCGTCTTCGTTAGCTATAGACATACAACATGCTACAGAAACATGACGACCTTGATAAGACCCCACATCACGTGGGGTCTTTGCATCATGACAGCAGCGCCGCCATGGCCGCCACCCGCATCTCCCGGGGCAGGACCGAGACGATTTCCGCCGCCCTGGCCGGCTCCATCGATTTGAGCACGGCGATGCGCGCCGGCTCATCCATGTTGGCGAGCGCCGTGGTCAATGGGTCGTCCGTCCGGTTATCCGCAGGTTTTTCCTCTTTTGCGCTTTCGTCGGTGGCTTTGGTGATGGTCCGGTCGGTGGCCTGGATGACCTGTCGGGCGTGGCTTTGGCTGTGCTGTTGGTAGATGCTGACGGTTTTGATGTCGGAGTGGCCGCCCCATGCCATGAGTTCGCCGGGGCTGGCGCCGTGTTCGGCCATGCGGGTGAGGGCGGTGTGGCGGAGGTCGTGGAAGGTGATGTCCTCGAGGCCGGCGCGTTTTATGGCCTTGTAGTAGACGTTGCGCAGGGACTGCGGGGACAGCGTGGTCCCGCCGCGTTGGGCGGTGAAGACGAGGTCGTCGGGTTTGGGGCCGGTGAATCGTCTGAGATGCCGTTCCAGCGGTTCGATGAGGTTGTCGAGGATGGGGACGTCCCTTATGCCACGTGAGCTTTTCGGTTTGCCTGGGACGAGGCGTCGTGGCTCCCCGGGCCTGTAGACCTGTTTGATGGCCTGGCGGACGTGCAGGATGCGGTTTTCGAGGTCGACGTCCCGACGTCGGAGGCCGCAGACCTCCCCCTCCCTGAGTCCGAGCTGGCCGGCGATCTCCACGGTCAGGACGAGCCGGTCGGGCATCATGTCGGAGATGGCCCGGATGGTCTCCGGCTCCAGGACCTTGGGGTCTCGGCGGCGTTTGGGGTTGTTGGCCCGGATTCGTGCCGGGTTGCGGGGTATCAGCGTGTCCCCTTTGGGGTTGATGGGTTTTTCCGCGGCGGTGCGGAGGATGGCGTGCAGGGTGGCGTATGCGCGGCGTCGCGCCACGGCGTTGGTGCCGTCCGGTCCGACGGGGAACCTCTGGTACCAGTCCTCCACGTCGGTGACGGTGATCGATGAGATGGGCATGGAGCCGAACGTCGGGTCGAGCCAGATGCGCAGGTGCTCGCGGTACTTGCCCTTGGTGGTGTCCCCGATGGGCGTGCCGTCGTTCTTGAGCCGGTGCTCGATCCAGTCCTCGGCGTAGTCGTGGAACGTCGTGGATTCGCGTTTCTGCCGTTCTCGGCGTTTTCTGGGCGGCTCCCATGTTCCGAGCTCGATGGACAGGCGCGCCTGACGCAGCCACTCCTCCAGCTCTCCCCTGCGGTCCTCTGACGCGGTCCTGGTGATGCGCTTGGGCAGCGACGGGTCGTCGGCGAGCGCGTCCGGGGGCGTCGGATATGATGCTTCCAGATAGTGGATGCCTTTTCTGGTTATGGTTCGGATTTTGCCGAATGCGCGTCGTTGTGCTCCCAATGTCTCCGTCCTGTCTTGAGGGGGAACTTTTCGGGGCCTGTTTGTTCCCTCTCAAGTTCCCCCTTTAGGATTGGATTATACCGGTTTTTTTCGGACTTGTCTGGACATGGACGAATCGAGGAATCTTGCCCGCGAATGCTTGGAATCATTGGGTTTTCGTTGAAAACAAAAGGCTCCCGGATTTTCATCCGGGAGCCATCGGCGGAGTGAGGGGGATTCGAACCCCCGAACCGCTTGCGCAGTTAACACCTTAGCAGGGTGCCCCTTTCGGCCACTCAGGCATCACTCCGTGTCGAACGCCATCACCTGTATGCGATATGCGCGCAACAGAGAAATACTGTACCATCATCCGTCGATTAACGCGAGCCGCCGGCATGTTGCAACGACCATGCGCAGGGGAAGTACCATGGGAGGCATGAGTACTTCGCCACGTCTTGCCGCCGTCAGGCGCGACTGGGGGCATGACGAGAGCGGCTGCACGATACTGCACATCGACATGGACGCGTTCTTCGCGTCGTGCGAGATAGCGCGGCATCCGGAGCTCAAGGGGCGTCCGGTCATCATCGGCACGGGGACGCGGTCGGTGGTGTCGGCGGCAAGCTACGAGGCGCGGCCGTTCGGCGTGAACTCGGCCATGCCGACGGCCACGGCGCGCAGACTGTGCCCGAACGGCGTGTTCCTGCCCGTCGACATGGCCTACTACCGGAGCATTTCCCGACGGGTGTTCGATGTGTTCGGTCAGGTGACGGACCGTGTCGAACGTGTGTCGGTGGACGAGGGCTACATGGACGTCTCCGCGGCGCTGCGGCAATGGGACTCCCCCACCGCGATCGGCGCATGGATCCGCGCCGAGGTGGAGCGGCGTTTCGGCCTGACCTGTTCGGTGGGCGTGGCGTCGAACAAGCTCATCGCAAAACTGGCCTCGACGAACGCCAAGCCGAACGGGATGCTGCTGGTGCCCATGGCCCGGCAGGCCGAATTCGTGCAGCTGCTGCCGGTGCGGTCGATCCCCGGCATCGGACCGGCTTCGGCACGCAGACTCGAACAGTGGGGTGTGACGACGGTGGCGCAGCTCGCGCGGGTCGACGAACGCCGGCTCACGCAGATCACCGGGTCCGCCGCGCAGGCGCATCGGATGTTTCTCGCGGCGCGCGGCATCGACGAGCGCAAGGTGGTGCCGTATACGCCGGAGAAGTCCATCGGCTCGGAGCACACGTTCGACACCGACACCGCCGACGCCGGCACAGTGACCGGCCTGCTGCTGCGTTGCTGCGACACCGTCGCCTCCACGCTGCGCCGCCGCGGACTGATGGCACGCACCATCACCGTGAAGCTGCGGTTCACCGACCTCGCCTACGCCACGAAATCGATGACGCTCGACCGTCCCACCCGTACCGCCGGCGTGATGTATCCGCACAGCGTGCGCATATTGGAGCGGATGCTCGACATGCCGGAGGGATCCGCCGTCCATGGGGCCACGCTGCCCCGGCCCATCCGGCTGGCCGGCGTCAGCGCATCGGGATTGTGCGACGCCTCGGCACCCATGCAGGCCACGTTCGACGACATCATGGCCGAGGCCGACGGCGGCGGCACCCCGCAGCGTCTGGGACGGGCGGAGAGGGCGCTGGACTCCATCCGGGAAAAGTTTGGAGATGGGTCCGTGCGTTTGGGTCTGCGTAGTTCATGAATCGCGAGATACCGGCCGAAAACCGGCGTGTCGGACGGGTATCTCGCGATTCGTGAACTGGCCTCCACCAAAAAATCCCCGATCGCTTCACGCAATCGGGGATTTTCGGGCAATTAGGTAATTATTTATGTAATTATCAGTGGGTGAGCTCGCCCTTCTCCCACTTGCCGTTGTTCAGATCATCGGCGATCTTGCGGTACTTGTCATCCGTCAGACCGTAGAGGAAGAAGATGATCAGCATGGCGGCGAACAGGGCCACGGCCGGGTAGAGGGTCATGGCGCCCTTGATGCCGTTCAGGGTGGCCTGGGACTGCGCCTGGTTGGCGACGTATCCGGTCAGACCCAGGATGCCGGCGGAGATGATGGCGGCCAGGGACTGCGCGAGCTTGCGGGAGAAGTTGAACGCGGCCACGGTGATGCCTTCCTTACGGATGCCGGTGTGCCACTCGCCGTAGTCGATGACGTCGTTGACGAATGCCCAGGTGATGCCGTTCGGGATGGCGAGGCAGATGTAGCCGAGGGTCACGAACACGATGAACGTGGTGAGGTTGGTCGGCAGGAAGAAGTTGATGAGGTTGGCGACCGCGCCGACGACGAAGCAGAACACGGCGACCTGCTTCTTGCCGAACTTCTTCACGAGCAGCGGGATGGAGAGGATGGCCACGATGGAGCAGCCCATCTGGATGGCGTTGATCACCGGCTGCAGGCCCATGTTGCCCAGGTTGTACTCGGCGAAGTACAGCATCATGGCGTTGTTGGTGTTCATGGCGGAGATGGTGAACAGGGTCATGAGAATGATGGCGAGCAGCGGCTTGTTGGTGAAGACCACCTTGATGTAGGCGCCGACGCCCTCCTTGGACTTGTCGCCCGTCTTCTCACGGTTGATCTTGATGTGTTCCTTGCAGTTGAAGAACGTGACGGCGAAGCAGCACACGCCGATGATGGCCATGATCGCGGAGGCGACGGCGTAGCCGTGGAACGTGGTGACCTTGCCGTTGGAGTCGGAGAACAGCAGGATGATCGGGATGAAGGCCACGCCGGTGATCCACTGAGCGCCGAGGGAGCCGGCCTGGCGGGTGGTGGCCAGCTGGGCTCGTTCATCGACGTCTCGGGTCATGACGTTGGCGAGGCCGACGTACGGCAGGTTGGTGAACGAATAGCAGGTGCCCCATGCCATGTAGGTCACGAACGCGTAGACGATGCGGCCCCACATCGGGAAGTCCGGCATGGTGAACGTGATGACCGTGAGGATGGAGAGCACGATGGCGCCGACCATCATGACCGGACGGAACTTGCCGTGCTTGCCGACCTTGCGGCTGTCGACGAACGCGCCGGCGATCGGGTCCATGAAGGCGTCGTAGATCTTGGTAACGGCCATGATCGTGGCCACCATGCCCGGGTTGATGAGCGCCACATCGGTGTAGAACTTGGTCAGGTACGCCTGGCCCAGATCGAACATGAAGCCGTTGCCGAGATCGCCGAAACCGTAGCCGATCTTCTCTCGCCAGCTCAGCTTCACCTGGCCGTTGACGGCGGCCGCCTTCTCTTCTACTGAACTTGTCATGATTACTACCTTTGTAATTGTTAACGTGCGGCGTCGGCTGCCTCGTCGACACCGCACGACCCTTCCTTTGTCGATATTCAGTTATGTCGGTATTCAGTTATGCCGTCGTCCGGTCGGGGCGACGCGGCCGGGGCTGCCAGTCCCCGGCCGGCCGTTGCACGCAATGGCAGTTACGCGAACAGCTCCTTGGCGTTGTTGTAGGAGACGTCCTGCACCAGCGGGGCCAAGGTGTCGAGGTCCGACGGAATCTCGCCGCGGGAGGCCCACTCGCCGAGCTGCTCGCACAGGATGCGGCGGAAGAACTCGTGGCGCGGGAAGCTCAGGAACGAACGGGAGTCGGTGGTCATGCCCACGAAGTTGCCCAGCAGCGAGCCTTCGGCCATGACCTGGATCTGGCGGCGGATGCCCTCGCGGGTGTCGTTGAACCACCAGGCGTTGCCGAGGGCCAGGCGCTGCTTCATGCCGCCCTGGAAGCAGCCGAGCACGGTGATGATCGGCATGTAGTCGTTCGGGTTGAGCGAGTAGATGAGCATCTTCGGCACGGAGTCGGTCTTGGCGGCCTCGTTGAGCAGGGCGGCCAGCGGCTCGGCGATGGCGCGGTCGTTGAGCGCGTCGTAGCCGGTGTCGGCGCCGTGGATGGCGAACTCGTGCTCGTTGATGTTGCGCATGGCGTGGATGTGCATCTGCATGGTCCAGCCGTGGGCGTGGTAGATCTTCATGAGGTCGAGGAACAGCTGGGTGCGGTACTTGGTGACCTCCTCGAAGGTCAGCGGCTCGCCGGCGCGGGCCTTGGCGAGGATGGCGTCGCGCTCGGCGGCGGTGGACGTCGCGTACACCATGAGGTCGGCGGCGTGGTCGGACAGGCGGGAGCCGTGCTCGTGGAAGAAGTCGACGCGCTTGTTGATGGCGGCCATCATGTCGTCGAAGGAGTTGACCTTGTCGCCGGTGACCTGCTCGAGCTGGTCGACCCACTCGGAGAAGCCGGGCTTGTCGGGGTTGAGGGCCTTGTCGGGGCGCATGGCCGGGATCATCTTGAAGGTGTCGCCGCCCTCCTTCTCGAACGCGATGTGGTATTCGAGGGAGTCGACCGGATCGTCGGTGGTGCAGATGGTGTCGAGGTTCATGCGGCGCAGCAGCGAGCGGCGGGAGAACTCCGGCGTGGCCAGCATCGCGTTGGTCTTCTCGTAGATGTCCTTGGCGGTCTTGGAGTTCAGCTCGTCGGTGATGCCGAAGTAGCGGCGCAGCTCCTGGTGCGTCCACATGTAGACCGGGGAGCCGATGGCCTTCTCCATGGTCTGCGCGTAGGCATAGAACTTGTCCCACGGGTCGCCGTTGCCGGTGATGAGCTCCTCGGGCACGCCGTTGGCGCGCTCCAGACGCCACTTGTAGTGGTCGCCGTAGTTGTTGCCGTCGGTGAGCCAGGCCTCGACGATGTCCTTGAAGTTCGGATCCTTGTAGATCTCCTCGGGGTGCAGATGGCAATGGTAGTCGACGATCGGCATGTTCTCCGCGTAGTTGTGGAACAGGTCCTTCGCCAGATCCGTCGTCAGCAGGTAGTCATCATCCATGAATGCCATAGTCGTTTCCTTCCTCAGACCGCGTCGTCAGGGCATACGAAGACAGCTGTCGCTAGGGACAGTGTGTCTGTGCTCGATTTCGCAGTCGTTGTTGCTTGCCTGATTGCGTCCATGCAACCCGGCGTTACCTTGACTGTAAGAAACGTGAACTGAATCACGTTGTTTTGTTGCCAAGGTTTGCATGGACACGCGGCAAACGTTGGAAAATTGGCAACAGCTGGCAACATTTATCCCCTGAGGACCGAGAAATCCTTATCGTGAAACCGCATCTATCGAAAGGAATTTCTGATGAGCAACGAAGCTTGTGCATATTGCGACGAAGGCGCCGCGCTCGACGCGTTCGGCATCAAGATCTATGAACTTCCGGCCAGCAAGGTCGTCCTGTTCAAGGAACAGAGCCACAAGGGCCGCGTCATCGTGGCCTCGAAGCACCACGTCTCCGAGATCGTGGAACTGAGCAAGGAGGACCGTGACGCGTTCTTCGACGACGTGGACCGCGTGGCCAAGGCCGTGCATGCCACGTTCCATCCCGACAAGGTGAACTACGGCGCCTACGGCGACACCGGCCACCATCTGCACTTCCATCTCGTGCCGAAGTACAAGGACGACGATTTCGAATGGGGCGGCACCTTCGCCATGAACCCCGACCGCGTCCACCTGACCGACGCCGAATACGACGAGATGGCCAAGGCCATCGTCGCCAACCTGTGAGGTGATTACATCAATTTGTGGATCATCGGTCGAATCGACGATTTCGTCATGATTCACCGATGATTCCGACCCATCGTTCGTGATTTGCCTTACGGAACGATACTTGCGGCCGCACGCAACTGGCCCTTCCTGGCGTGCGGCCGCATTATTTGTATTGTGATCGGTTATCGCGACGACGATGACCGAGTCGTCACAGCATGGCGACGCTGCGGGCCAGCCGTTCGGCCGCCGCGGCGACGTCGGCGTCGCCGGCCGTCGACGACACACGAAGATACGCCTTGTCGCCGTAGAATTCGCCGGGGCTGACGATGATGCCGAGCCTGGCGAGACGGTCGATGTCCGTCCAGCAGTCGCCGCTCAGCGCCTTGACCCACACATACAACGCGCCCTGGGGCATGCATGCCGCATACCCGGCCGCGCGCAGCCCCTCGACCAGCACCCGAAGACGGCAACGATACCGTTCACGCTGGGCGATCACCGCGTCGACGTCGTCAAGGCCGGCCCTCATGGCGGCCTGGCTCGGTCCGGGGATGATCTGGCCGATCTGCTTGCGCGTCTCGATCATGGGGGTGACGATGCGTTTGTCGCCGGCGATCAGCGCCGTGCGATACCCTGCCATGTTCGACTGCTTGCTCAGCGAATACAGGCACAGCACGTCCCTCGCATCGTCGCCGCAGACGTTGGCGTCGAGGATGCAGGCCGTGGCGTCCATCGACGACGGCTCGGACGACCAGTCCATCAGCGCATAGCATTCGTCGGACACGACGACCGCGCCGATGGACCTCGCGGCCTCCACGATGCGGCGCAGCCACGGCCTGGTCAGCACCTCGCCGCTGGGATTCGACGGCGAATTGACCCACACCATCCTCACGCCCGGGACATGCACCCACGATTCGACGTCGGCGACGTCGGTCTTCAACGCCGTCGCGCCGGCGAGCTGGGTGCCGATCTCATACGTCGGATAGGAGATCTTCGGCTGGACGACGACATCGCCCTCGCCGAGGCCGAGCAGGGACGCCATGAGCGAGACGCCCTCCTTGGAGCCGACCGTGGGGCAGACGTCCGCGCCGATGGCGTCGAGGTCCACGCCGCGCAGGTCATGGAACCATCGCACGATGGATTCGCGCAGTGCCTTGGTGCCGCGCGTGACCGGGTATCCGTAGGCGTTCGACGCGTTCGCGGCGTCGGCGAGCGCCGTGGTGACGGATTCGGGGACGGGGTCGACCGGCGAACCGATGGACAGGTCGATCATGCCGTCCGGATGCCGGGCCGCGGTCCGTTTGGCGGCCGCCAGCCTGGACCAGTCGTACGGCGTGTTGAATGACGAGAATCCCACGTGCGGCTCTCAGTCCTGATTCTGCGGGGGCAGGGCCGCGACCTGGGCCTCGTCGTGGTCGATGGCGCCGAATCCGGAGGCGCCGCCCTGGTCGCCGACCTCGGCGAAGAAACGCACGGCGGCGTCCTTGTACCACGCCCACTCGTCGGGCAGGTCGTCCTCGTAGAAGATGGCCTCGGTGGGGCACACGGGTTCGCACGCACCGCAGTCGACGCACTCGTTCGGGTTGATGTACAGCGTACGGGGGCCCTCGTAGATGCAGTCCACCGGGCACTCGTCCACGCAGGCCTTGTCCTTCACATCCACGCAAGGCTGGGCAACAACGTATGGCATGTTCCGTTCCTCCTACAAATCTCGCCGCTCGTCCCTGCGGCTTTCCGACATATCGCGCATTTAGTCTACGCCGCCCCCACAACAGCTTGGGGCCTTCGCGTCGGGGGATGACGCGAAGGCCCCAAGGGGTTAGGGGTTTGCGGGGAGCCGGCCACGGGCCGGACCCGCGGGCGGCTATTCGGTGATGTCGCCCTTGAGCTGGTTCAGTCCCAGACGGGAGTGACGGTATCCGTACGCGAAGTAGATGATGAAGCCGACGACCAGCCACACGACGAAACGCACCCAGGTGAGCACGGTGAGGTTGAGCATGAGCCACAGGTTGGCCAGACCGATGAGCACCGGCACCCACGGGTTGCCGGGCATGGTGAAGGAGCGCTTGAGGTCGGGGCGCTTCTTGCGCATGATCGGGATGGAGATGGCGACGAGCGTGAACGCGGAAAGCGTGCCGATGTTCACCATGTCGGACAGCACGCCGATGTCGAAGAACGCGGCGACGAGCGCGACGACGATGCCGCACACGATCTGCAGCCTGGCCGGGGTGCCGTGGACGCCGGTCCTGGACAGGCCTCGGGGCAGCAGGCCGTCGCGGCTCATGGCGAACACGATGCGGGTGAGGCCGAGCAGCAGCACCATGACCACGGTGGCCAGGCCCAGCACGATGCCGAAGCTGATGATCTTGGCGGCCCAGTTGGCGCCGACGAGCTCGAACGCGGTGGCGAGCGAGGGGCTCGGCGCCTTGGCGAGGTCCTTGTAGGAGACCATGCCGGTGGTGACGACGGCGACGGCCACGTACATGATGATGATGAGCAGCATGCCGGTGCCGATGCCCAGCGGCACGGACTTCTTCGGATTGTCGGTCTCCTCGGCGGCGGTGGCCACCACGTCGAAGCCGATGAACGCGAAGAACACGAGGGCGGCGCCGGAGAGGATGCCGGGGATGCCGTAGATGGACGGGGTCATGCCGGTGGCGTACTGCCACAGCGGCTGCGCCCAGATGCCGGTGACCTCGGAGGAGGCCGTCTGCACGGAGTCGGCCGGCTGGCTCGGCGGGATGAACGGCGTGAAGTTCGACGCCTTGATGTAGAAGAAGCCGACGATGACGACGAAGAACACGATGGCGATCTTCAGCACGGTCATGGCGCCGTCGACGCGGGCGCCGAGCCTGGTGCCGAAGACGAGCAGCGTGGTGAAGAACGCGACGATGATGATCGGCGCCACGTCGAGCGCGAACGAGCCGATGTGGATGTTCGTGTTGAGGTTCCAGCCCATGAGGCGGAAGAAGTCGTTGAGGTACACGCCCCAGTATTTGGAGATCACGGAGCCGGCCATGAGCATCTCGAGGATGAGGTCCCAGCCGATGATCCATGCCACGAGCTCGCCGACGGTGGTGTAGGTGAACGTGTAGGCGGAGCCGGCGACCGGGATCATCGAGGCGAATTCCGCATAGCACATGACAGCTGCGCCGCAGACGATGCCGGCGATGATGAAGCTGATGATCACGGCGGGGCCGGCATGATAGGCCGCCGCCTGGGCGCCGACGGAGAAGATGCCGGCGCCGACGGCGACAGCCACGCCCATGATGGCGAGGTCCCACCACTTCAGGTTGCGCTTGAGCTTACGGTCGGCCTCATCGGTTTCGGCGATGGTCTGCTCGACCGTCTTGGTGCGTAAAAGATTCATTGATCCTTCTCTCGGAGTAGGCCATCGCGGCCTGCCGAAAATGTTCCTTGACGAGATTAGACGGGAATTGTGAATTCACCAAGAATCGGCCAAGGATTCACCGACTTCCACGCAATTTCGTCCACATTCCGGGACGGATATCATGCCTGTGACGATTGGGGCGGACGCTGCGCGGGCGTTAACGGCCGGCCTCTAGCGCAGGTCGATGCCGATGGCCACGGGCTCGGGGACGAGCCGGATGCCATACGCGGATTCGACGCCGTCCTGCACCGCTTTCGCCAAGGCGGCCACGTCGGCGGCGGAGGCGCTCCCCCGGTTGGTCAGCGCCAGCGTATGCAGCATGGACAGCGACGCCGGGGCGTTTTCGGCCACGGCGTACCCCTTGTGGAATCCTGCATGGTCGATGAGCCACGCGGCCGAGGTCTTCACGCCAGGCGTGCCGTCGGGAAGCTTGGCATCGAAGCGCGGCGCGTCGGCCGGCAGCCGCTTCGCGTCCTTGGGCGTGAGCACCGGGTTCATGAAGAAGCTGCCGCAGCTGTGGCGGTTGTAATCCTCGTCGAGCGACCCCTGGGCGTCCCACAGGCCCTTCATGGCGGCCTCGACGTTCCCCTCTCGCTTCGTACCCTTCATCCACTCGGTGTAATAGCGGTTCGGATCCTCGAGCATGCCCTTGCCTGCGCGCACGGCGAGTACGGCGTCGCGGATGGCGGCGGTCTCCATGCGTTCGCCCACCTCGACGCCGAGCGCCTTGGCGAGCTGGCCGAAGCCGACCACGCCGGTGGCGCTGTGCCGCAGCGCGAACGTGACCGACAGCACCACGTAGCGCGGCGTGGGGAAGAATTCGGCGGCGGGCGTGGCCGGAGCCGCATACATGCTGGTCTTCAACGCCGAGGTGCGGTAGCCGAAGCGCAGTTCGGCGGGTGTGAGGTCAAGCGTCTTCTTGTCCTTGCGGTCCCAGACCTCCACGGATTCGACGACCGTGCCGACCTCCTGGCCGTATGCGCCAATGTTCTGCACGACCGACGCGCCCACGGTGCCGGGGATGCCGGACAATCCCTCGATGCCCTCCAGTCCCATACGCACGCAGTATGCGACCAGATCGTCCCAATTCGTGCCGGCCTCGGCATGGATGTGCACGATGCGTTCGCCATCCTCCACCGGCGCCACCTCGTCGGGCACGCTGATCGACCGTCGCGCGTCGCGCACCACGTAGCCGGCGAACGGCTCGTCGGAGACCAGCATGTTGGAGCCACCGCCGATCACGCACAGCGGGATGCCGCGCTCGTCGGCCTCCTCCACGGCCTCGATGACGCCGACGCGGGATTCGGGTTCGAAGAAACGGGCGATGGGACCGCCGACACCAATCGTGGTCAGGTCGGCAAAACTGGGAGTTGAAGTCATATCGCCAACCATACCAATAACGGGATAATTAGGATACGAGGATTATCGACCGGAATAACAAAAAAACCCGACCGAAATTCGGTCGGGTTGAAAGTATGTGAACGTCTCAGCGGGTCTCGCGGTGGACGGTCTGCTTGCCGCAGCGCGGGCAGAACTTCTTCAGCTCAAGACGGTCAGGAGTGTTACGACGGTTCTTCGTCGTGATGTAGTTACGCTCCTTGCACTCGGTGCAGGCCAGCGTGATGCCTGGACGGATATCGGCGCTTTTTGCCATTATTCACCTCTGTATTGGTTTCCATCACCGGATGCTGATTGACTCCGATGTTTTTGTAGCGAGGAAGAGACTCGAACTCTTGACCTTACGATTATGAGTCGTACGCTCTAACCAGCTGAGCTACCCCGCCATGAGAGCCTCGAGCGAGAATCGGACTCGCGACCTCTTCCTTACCAAGGAAGTGCTCTACCACTGAGCTATCGAGGCGTGGCGGATAGTGGATTCGAACCACTGAAGCACGAAGCGGCTGATTTACAGTCAGCTCCCTTTGACCGCTTGGGAAATCCGCCATTGCTCTTCCCGGAGGAATTCCTCCGAAATCGGCAACTCGGCTATATAACCATAGAATCTCAGCTCGCGCAACTCGGCGTGTCGCGAAGGCGCCGCCAGCGCTGCAGGGCCCGCTCAATCCGCTTGTATCCTATGATTTCCACGGGAAAGCCGGCCTCCACGAATATGCGCTTGGGGCCCTTGCCGCGGTAATACTCCTCCACGGCGTGCTGCGCGAACGCGGTCGTGTAATGAATGTGCCCGCGCTCGTCCACGTAGTCCACGGCGTCGAGCGCCTCGAGCAGATGTCTTGCCTCGTCATCGAATCCAGTCATGTCGTTTCCCTTCCTAGACGACCATGCACTCATTCAACTGTGCACAACCCAATTGTGCACAACCCAACGGTATCCCATCCGCCGGCATGACGGTAGGCCGCTCCGGCGAATTCCCGAAGGCCCGTCCACGACGGCCGCGAGCTAGAAGTCCCAGTCGTCATCGTCGGTCTCCTCGGCCTTGCCCATCACGTAGGAGGAGCCGGAGCCGGAGAAGAAGTCGTGGTTCTCGTCGGCGTTCGGCGAAAGCGCGGCGAGGATGGCCGGGTTCACGTTCACCTCGTCGGCGGGGAACATGGCCGGATAGCCGAGGTTCATCAATGCCTTGTTGGCGTTGTATTTCAGGAACCGGCGCACGTCGTCGGCGAGGCCGACGCCGGAGTAGAGGCTGTCGGTGTAGGCAGCCTCGTTCTCGTACAGCTCCTCGAGCAGGGTGTGCGTGTAGTGGCGCATGTGTTCGCACTCCTCGACAGAGACGGCGGCGAGCCCCTTCTGGTACTTGTAGCCGATGTAGT
The DNA here is from genome assembly GCF_019331695.1 of Bifidobacterium pluvialisilvae. GTDB lineage: Bacteria > Actinomycetota > Actinomycetes > Actinomycetales > Bifidobacteriaceae > Galliscardovia > Galliscardovia pluvialisilvae. The sequence continues at coordinate 73,399 of NZ_JAHBBI010000010.1, read as the reverse complement.
AGCCGTGGACGGCCTCGTCGCGGATGATGAGGCGGATGACGTCGGCGGTGTTGGTGAGCTTGGCGTGGGCCGAGAAGTACATGGGCAGGTAGAAGCCGGAGTAGAACAGGAACGATTCGAGCAGCGTGGAGGCGACCTTGCGTTTGAGCGGGTTGTCGCCTTCGTAGTAGTCGAGGACGATCTCGGCCTTCTTCTGCAGGAACTCGTTCTCCTCGCTCCATGAGAACGCGGCGTCGATCTCCTTGGTGGAGCACAGGGTGGAGAAGATGCTCGAATAGCTTTTGGCATGCACGGACTCCATGAACGCGATGTTGGTGTAGACGGCCTCCTCGTGCGGGGTGAGCGAGTCGGGGATGAGGGAGACGGCGCCGACGGTGCCCTGGATGGTGTCGAGGAGCGTGAGCCCGGTGAACACGCGCATGGTGAGCGTGTGCTCCTCCTCGCTCATGGATCGCCAGACGGGGATGTCGTTGGAGACGGGGATGCGTTCGGGAAGCCAGAAGTTGCCGGTGAGACGGTTCCAGACCTCGAGGTCCTTCTCGTCCTCGAGCCGGTTCCAGTTGATGGCGCTGACGCGGTCGATGAGCTTGAGCGGCTTGCGGGGGATGGAGATCGGCGCCATGTCAGGCCTCCTCTTCGGTCGGGGCGGCTGCGGGCGCCGCAAATTCCTCGGGCGCGGTGAGCCGCAGGATCATGCGGTAGACGAATCGGGACATACTGTGCTCCTTTGTGGTTGTTTTCCGGATTGTCGTCGGCACGGACACCCACAACTCGTGGTTTTCGTGCCGAATCGGCGGTTTTTAGCGTTCACAACGCGAGTTGTGGGTGTCAGCTCGGCGGGCCACCAGATCCTTCGACTCCGGGCTGCGCCCTCCGCTCAGGATGACAAAGTCTCCCAGTGAAAGCCGAATGATGCGTGCGCTGAGGCGTTAAGCAGACAGTCCGGTGGACTGTCCGTAGCCGATGCGAGCAGCCGCCAAGGCTGCGAGGAGGCACGTAGTGCCAAGGCGCGGAAGACGAAGGCGCACAACAGTACGTCGAGTCTTCCGCAACGCCGACGACGCCCCAAGCCCCGTGAAAGTCGAATGATGCGTGCGGCATGGGTGCGGCAGGGGATGAAGACCGCACATCCCTCCCGTGAAAGTCGAATGATGCGTGCGGCGTCAAGGCGCGGAAGACGAAGGCGTACAACAGTACGTCGAGTCTTCCGCAACGCCGACGACGCTCCATCATTCGACTTTCCCCTAGGCTTTCACACGACGCAGGCGTAAGTGCAGGCGCCGCTGACCTCCGTCCCTTCGAGCGCCTGCTGTCGGATGCGGATGTAGTAGAGGGTTTTGATGCCTTTGCTCCAGGCGTAGATCTGGGCTTTGTTGATGTCGCGGGTAGTGGCGGTGTCGGGGAAGAACAGGGTGAGGGAGAGTCCTTGGTCGATGTGGGGGGTGGCGGCGGCGTAGGTGTCGATGATGGCTTTCCAGCCGATTTCATAGGCGTCGCGGTAGTATTCGCGGTTGTCGTTGGTCATGTAGGGGGCCGGGTAGTAGACGCGGCCGGTTTTGCCTTCCTTGCGGATTTCGATGCGTGATGCGATGGGGTGGATGGATGAGGTGGAGTTGTTGATGTAGGAGATGGATCCGGTGGGCGGCACGGCCTGGAGGTTTTGGTTGTAGATACCGTCGCGGCGGATGGCTTCGGCGAGCGCGGTCCAGTCGTCGCGCGTGGGGATGGCGATGCCGCGGGAGGCGAAGAGTTCGCGCACGTGTGCGGTGCGGGGCTCGAGTGTTCGGCTGCCGTCGGTGTATTGGTCGAAGTGGTTGCCTTCGCCGAGGGGTTTGGCGTAGTCCGAGCGGTCGAAGCCGGTGAAGGCGCGGCCGCGTTCGACGGCGATTGCGTGGGATGCGCGGTAGGCGTGGTAGGCGATGGTCATGAAGTAGATGTCGGTGAAGTCGAGGGCTTCGTCGGATCCGTAGTGGATGTGTTCGCGGGCGAGGAATCCGTGGAGGTTCATTTGGCCGAGTCCGATGGCGTGGCCTTCGTCGTTGGCGCGGCGGATGGAGGGCACGGAGTCGATGGTGGTGTGGTCGGCGACGGCGGTGAGTGCGCGGATGGCGGTTTCGACGGTGTCGCCGAGGTTGACGTGTCCGGCTCCGTCGGCGCCGCCATCGCCGTCCATGGCTTTGGCGATGTTGAGGGAGCCGAGGTTGCAGGAGACGTCGCGGCCGATGTGCCGGTAGGTGAGGTCCTCGTTGTAGGTGCTGGCTTCCTGTACCTGGAGGATTTCGGAGCAGAGGTTGCTCATGGCGATGCGGCCGTCGATGGGGTTGGCGCGGTTGACGGTGTCTTCGAACATGAGGTAGGGGTAGCCGGATTCGAATTGGATTTCGGCGATGGTTTTGAAGAATTCGCGCGCGTCGATGTAGGTTTTGCGGATGCGTTCGTCGGCGACCATTTCGTCGTAGTGGTCGGTGATGGCGATGTCGGCGAAGGGTTTGCCGTAGACGCGTTCGACGTCGTAGGGGCTGAACAGGGCCATGGGTTTTTTGGCTTTGGCGAGCCGGAAGGTGATGTCGGGCACGACGACGCCGAGGGAGAGGGATTTGATGCGGATTTTCTCGTCGGCGTTTTCGCGTTTGGTGTCGAGGAAGCGCATGATGTCGGGGTGGTGCGCGGAGAGGTAGACGGCGCCGGCGCCTTGGCGCGCGCCGAGCTGGTTGGCGTAGGAGAAGCTGTCTTCGAGCAGTTTCATGACGGGAACGACGCCGGATGACTGGTTTTCGATGTGTTTGATGGGGGCGCCGAGTTCGCGCAGGTTGGTGAGGTTGAGTGCGACGCCGCCGCCGCGTTTGGAGAGTTGGAGGGCGGCGTTGATGGCGCGGGCGATGGATTCCATGTTGTCTTCGACGCGCAGCAGGAAGCAGCTGACGGCTTCGCCGCGCTGCGCCTTGCCGAGGTTGAGGAAGGTGGGGGTGGCGGGCTGGAATCGTCCGGAGATGATGGCGTCGGCGTATTCGAGGGCGCGGTTTTCGTCGCCGTCGGCGAGTTCGAGGGCGACGGCGACGGCGCGCTGCGGGAAGTCTTCGAGGTATTGCTTGCCGTCGAAGGTCTTGAGCGCGTATGAGGCGTTGAATTTGAACGCGCCGAGGAAGGTGGCGAATGTGAATCCGCTGGCGGCGGCGTGCGCGTGGATGCGGTCGAGGAATTCGGGCGTGTATTGCGCGAAGACGTCGCCGTTGTAGTACTCGTGGTCGATGAGGTACCGCAGGCGTTCTGCGGTGGAGCCGAAGGTCATGGTGTTGGGCCGCACGTGGCGTTCGAGGTATTCGCGTACGGCGTCGTGCTCCTTGTCGAATCGGATGCGGCCGTCGGCGTCGGGGAGGTTGAGCATGGCGTTGAGGGCATGCCAGTCGTGGGCCGGATCGTACGACAGCAGTGTGGATGTCGTGTTGTCCAGGCTCAGGGCGGTTGTGGTGAGGTCGACCATGCGTCACTCGCTTTCGTTGGGGGATGATGGGGATTCGGACGTTGTTTCGATGCCGTCGGATGCGGCCGTCTCGTTGAGGCGGCGGAAGAACGCGACGAGGCCGTCCCGTACGCGTTCGCGGTCCTCCGGCGTGCCCATGAGTTCGAACCGGTAGAGGAAGGGGACGTGGCATTTGGCGGCGATGACGTCGCCGGCCACGCCGTATGCCTCGCCGAAGTTGGTGTTGCCGGAGGCGATGACGCCGCGGATGTACGCGCGGTTGGCCGGGTCGTTGAGGAATCGTTTGACCTGTATGGGCACGGCTTTGGCGATGCTGCCGCCGCCGTAGGTGGGCGTCATGAGCACGTATGGCTCGCGGATGGCCAGCGGCTCGTCGGATGCCCGCAGCGGCAGCCGGTGGACGGTGATGCCGAGTTCGGGCAGTCGGCAGTCGGCGACGAACCGTGCCGTGTTCTCGGAGACGGAGGAGAAATACACGAGCGCGCCGATGGCCGACCCGGAGACGTGGCCGGCCTCGTCTCCGGTGTCGCGCCGTGGCGCGCCCGTATCGTGTCGTATTGCCATTGCCCCTCCGTGGATGATGGTGCGTCCTGTTGTGGTTCGGATTTCAAAAACCGAAACATCACTATATATGGCACATCAATGGCAATCAAATACTAGATGTAGTGTTTTCCGTGGGGTATCTCACAGTGAGACTTGCGTCACAGACCGGCTTCGGCGAGCGCGTGGTCGATGTCGCGGATGAGGTCGTCCGTGTCTTCGAGGCCGACGGCGAGACGGAAGAACCCACGGTGGAATTCCTCCGGATAGAGGTACTGGCGTTCGTCGTCCTCGCCGAGGAACACGATGAGGCTTTCGTCGTGGCCGAGCGAGACGGCCGAGGTGATGACGTTGAGTTTGCTGACGAACCGGTTGTGGCCGTCGTGGTCGGTGTCGAGGCCGAAGGCGAGCACGCCGCCGAATCCGGCGTCGGGCCGGGCGAGCTGGCGTGCGGCGACGTCGTGGTGCGGATGCGATTCCAGTCCCGGGTAGGCGACGAACCGCACCTGCGGCAGACCTTCCAGATGCTTCGCGATGGCGAGCGCGGAGGCGTTGTGCTGCCTCATGCGCAGTGGCAGCGTGACCGATCCGCGGTTGATGAGCCAGGCGTTGAACGGCGAGATGATGCCGCCGTAGTTGACCTGGTAGGTGAATCGGATCCGGTCGGTGATCTCCTTGCTCGTGGCGATGGCGCCGCCGAGCGCGTCGCCGTGGCCGTTGATGTATTTCGTCAGGCTTTCGATGACGATGTCGGCGCCGAGGTCGGCGGGGCGCACGTTGTACGGCGAGTTGAACGTGTTGTCGACGGACAGCAGCGCGCCGGCGTCGTGGGCGATGTGCGCGGCGGCTTCGATGTCGGTGACTTTGAGCGTGGGGTTGGCGGGCGTCTCGACGTGGACGAGCCTGGTGTTCGGCCTGATGGCCTTGGCGATGTTGTCCGGGTCGGAGGTGTCGACGATCGAGGTCTCGATGCCGTATTTCTCGGGCAGGATCTGGTTGAGGAGGCGGTATGCGGCGATGTATGTGGTGTCGGAGAAGATGGCGTGGTCGCCGCGGTCGAGCACCGTGGTGAATGTGCCGGAGAGGGCGGCGACGCCGGAGGCGAGCACGACCGCGTCCTCGGTGTTCTCGAGCTTGGCGAGCTTGGCCTCGAGATACCGCTGGTTCGGATGCCCGTTGCGCGTGTAGAGGTTCACGTCGGAGCTGGACCAGTTGATGTCGGAGGGGTCGTAGGGCAGGGCGTAGGCGTTGGCGAGGGTGATGGGTCGGCGGATGGCGCCGGTTTCGGCGTCGACGCCGTTGCCGAGGTGGATGGAGAGCGTGTTGAATCCGAGCGGCTTGTCGTCGAACGAGATTCCCTGGTGTGTGAGTTCTGATGTCATGGTTCCAGCGTGCCATAGGCGCGGATGGCGCGCGAGGCGGGGCAAAACAGGGCAAACGTTGGAATTGCACGATGTTCCAGCCTGTCATAGATAGAATCTTCAATAGTTTTGTTTGTTGGCAACCGTATCGAGGAGGATATTCGTGCTTCCCGCCTATAAGAGGACCATGTGGGTCATGACCGTGTTCTTTGCCGTCGCCGTGATCGCCGAACGTGTGGTGGCGATGTTTTCGTCCGACCCCGTCGTGTCGATGTACGCCTATGTGATGCCGTGGATCGTGGCGGTCGTCATCCTGCTGTTCGTCATCGGCGCGGACGAGGACATCCGTCTGACCGTGGGCAAGGTGATCATCGTCACGCTGGTGGGCATGCTGCTGGTGTCGGCCGTGGCCGGCGTGCTGCTGTACCTGTTCGTCAGCGCCGCGCCGGTGGCGTGGGTGCTGCGCGTCGGGTGGATCGTGACGCTGGTGATCGTGGCCGTGGAGTCGCGGCTGGTGAACCCCGAGAACGTGGCGGCGGCGCAGCAGGCGGCCGAGGAGCGCGCGGAGGCGAAGCTGGAGAAGAAGCTCACCATGCAGCGCGAGGTGCAGCAGGCGGCCCGCGAGCGCGTCGCACGTCGTGAAATTCGTAAGCGCAACAGGCGCAAGTAGCTGTTCCGGCCGGGTCACCGGCCGCCCATGCCGCCTCCTCCGCCGCCGCCGGAGGAGCCTGAGAAACCGCCTCCGCCGAAGCCGCCGCCCGACGATGACGTCGAGGGGTGGGCAAGCTCGGTGACCGCGCTCTGGATGTCGTTGAAGTTGCCGGAGAGCATCTGCCCGAGGTCCGGCAGCGACATGGCCGGACCGGCGCCGCCGGCCATCGAATGATGGAACGTGGAGTAGACGACCGGACTGGAGTCCCAGGTGCCGTCCATGAACGCCGGGTCGCGCAGCTGCGGGTAGAGGGCGTGGAGCTGGCGGATCACCTGGTCGCTGATGCCGAATGCGGCGGCGTAGACGAGGTAGAAGTCCCACATCGCCAGGTCGGGCACGCCGCGCTTGGAGAAGTCGGAGAAGTCGAGCATGTAGCGTTTGAGGCCTTCGAGCCTGCCCGCCACGAGATTGCCTTCGGGGGTGAGCGTCTCGGATTTCGCCTTCGCCATCACCGTCACGCACAGCACGATCGCCGTGGTGATGACGGCGCCGGCGAGCAGGGGCCAGTCGAGGGCGATGAATCCGAGCATGGCCAGCATGCCGATGCCGATGGTCACGGCGCAGGGGACGACCGTGTACCGCTGGGTGGTCGTGGTGTAGTGGCCGGCGCCGTATTCCATGGCGACCTGGTCGCGGTATCCGGCGAAGAGCCCGTCGAAGGCGACGTAGTCGGCCTTGCCGGCCTGTTCGAGGTCGTTCATGGTGAATGGGCGGCGGTAGCCGGCCCCGGCACGTTGCAGCACGGCATACAGCGCCTGTTCGCTGCCGGCGAGCCGGGCGGCGCGCGATCGCGCCGGCTCGCGCAGGGTGATGAGCACATCCTGCGCACCGTACTGGCCGGCGGGCCGCATGGTGAGGCCGATCCACCTCTTGTGGGCCAAAGACAGCATGGTGGCTGCCATGCCGTTGCGATCGGCGCCCCTGCCGGCGCCGCCCATGGCGATGAGCTTGGCGGCCACGGCCGGGGAGACGCCCGGATCGTCGCGCCAGTACGTCATGTCGCCCCGATAACGGGCGAGACGGCGCGAAGTCCGAATCGCCCAGACCGTCCAGGCCAGCATGGCGAGCATGAGGATGAGGCTTGCCGCGCACAGGGCGATGGTCATGTGGTTGCGTGACTGCACCTTCGCCTGCCAGGCGTCGGCCATGCGCTGCTCGGCGGCGGCGATGTCGCCTGAGGTCTTGCCGCTGCTGCGCTTGGCGTTCTCGACGTATGCGGCGGGGAATGTGGCGTGCACCTCCAATGGCATCTGCGCGGGCATCGGTTCGGCGTGGAACCGTATGACGCCGTCGTCGCCGATGGTCAGTTCGGAGGGCGAATGCTCGAAGTGCAGCCAGGCGCGCACGTCGTCCTTGGCGAGGGCGCGCGACTGCTGCCTCTGCACGCTGGTGGGGATGGTGATCTCGCCGTTGACCTGTTGGGCGTAGATGCCGTTCGAGGAGTCGAGGAACTGCCAGTTGAATTCGGCGCCGCCGTCCGAAAGCCGCGTGATGGCGTTCTTCACGCGGTAGCTTACGTAATAGGTGGCGCGTCCGGAGTCGGTCGGCGGGATGTTCCAGCCGAGTTCCGTGGTGTCGGTGCCGGTTTTCGTCAGATAGTAGGTGCCGGCAAGCGCCTCGTATTGGTCCTCCGGCACGTTTTCCGGGTCGGCGAGGTCGGTCTGCCGGTAGCTGTGCCGGTCGGCGTCCCGCACGCTGACGTCGGTGATGCCGTCGTAGACGTTCGGACGGTCCTTGAACGTGCGGAAGAGCTGATGCCATGGCCGGGTGTCGCCGCTGGTGTCCTCGCGCGTCTCCATGGCCACCTTCCACGTCTCGCTGACGAGCATGTCGCCGTTCGGCTGGATGGCGACGTCGTAGCGCAGCGAGTCGAGCGTGAGCGGCTCGTTCTGGCCGGCCACGCCGCAGGACGCCAGTCCAAGTATGCACGCCGCCGACAGCAGTACGGCGGCTACGGTCCGCCCCCAACGCCTTGCACCCATGATGGCTAGAACCGCACCTGGGGGACGGCGCGTGCGGACTCCTCCACGGCGAAGAACTCGCGCGGGGTGAAGTGGAACATGCCGGCGATGATGTTGTTCGGCACGGTCTGGATGCCGGTGTTGTATTTGAGCACGACGTCGTTGTAGAACTGCCGGGCGTAGGCGATCTTGTCCTCCAGCGCCTTGAGCTGCGCCTGCAGGTCGAGGAAGTTCTGGTTGGCCTGCAGCTGCGGGTATGCCTCGGCCGTGGCCATGAGGTTCATCAGCGCCTGGCCCACCTGTGTTTCGGCGGCCGCGCGCTCGCCGGTGGTGGTGGCCGCGGCGGCGCGGGCGCGGGCGTTGGTCACGGCCTGCAGCGTCTGCGATTCATGGGATGCGTAGCCTTTGACGGTCTCCACGAGGTTGGGGATGAGGTCGGCGCGCTGTTTGAGCTGCACGTCGATCTGCGCCCATCCGTTGTCCACCCGGTTGCGCAGCGTGACCAGTCCGTTGTAGGCGGCGATGGCCCAGACGACCAGCACGACGACGATGACTGCGATGATGATGCCGATGATCATGGCTTCTCCTTTGAATCGGCGGCTGTTCCCATTATGGCCTACGATGCGGCAGGGATGGGGGAAGCAGCGTCATGGCGGCGCGGCGCGCAACGCCTGCCGCTCCCCCGTATCGCTTACGACACATGGCATGGAACGTTTGACGGATGCGTTCGAGATCGGCGACGAGCGACTCGCCGGCGTCGGATCGTTCCCCCGCTCCGTCGGACGATTCGTCCGTGACCGGCTTCGAGAACGTGAGCCGTACGGCCTGGTCGGCAACGTCGGCGATGCACCGACGTATGTCGACGATGTCGTCGGCATCATCGTCATCGCCATCAAGGGCGGTCATGATGGCCGCGACGACGTCGGCGTCGGTGGCGCCGGGTGCCCATCGTATGCCGTGGTCCCAGGCGGTGTCGGTCAGTTCGCGCCATGCCAGACGCGGCGCGTCGGCGTCGCCGGCGCGGATGCGCGCGTATCGCCGGCGGCGGCGGAGTCTTCGCGCCCACATGCCGGCGGTCACGCCGCCGTATGCCAGCAGCATCAGCACCAGTATTTCCGCGGCCCGTATGCCGTACCGGGTCATCGCCGATCCGGCGGCGGTGGTCCCGCCGTCCGTCGGGGAGTCGTCGCCCGCCGCGCCCGCCGACGTGGAGGATCCGCCGGCGTCGGCCGGGGAGGACGCCGTGCCGGAGGCGTGGCCCGGGGCCGACGAGCCGGTGGATGTCGATGCCCGCGCGCCGGCCGACGCATCGTCGCCGCCCGTCGTATCGGATGACGTGGTCGACGACGGGGCGGCCGTCGTCTCGTCGTCGCTGGCCGGCGTCACGTCGAACGGCACCCATCCCAGGCCGTCGATGTAGGCTTCGACCCAGCTGTGCAGTTGGCTGCTCGACACGCCTATCGACCCCCCGGACGTCTCCCCGGAGCCGGGGGAATAGCCGAGCACCATGCGGGTCTTGACGCCCATGGCGCGGCCGAGCACCGCCAGCGCGGACGCGTAGTGGGCGCAGTAGCCGGTTTTGCGGTCGAGGAAGTCGCCGATGATGTCGAGGTTGTTCCGTCCCGACCCGTCGGGGGCGTCGAGCGAATACGAGAATCCGCCGGTGGTGAAGTGGTTCACGAGGTATCGCATGGCCGCGATCTGCTCGTCGGCATCGCGCCCATGCGTGGGGACGCCCTGGCTGGCGGCCTTGCCGACGACGGCCATGACCTGGTCGGGCAGACGCGACGGCAGTGCGTCGTAGCCTTGCGGCGCCTGCGACCCCCAGTCGTAGGGGTCCTCGTATGCCGTGCCGCCGGAGGAGCCCGAGAGGGTCATCATCACGAATTCGTCGTCGGGCAGGGCGTCCGCGTATGCGCCGGTCCCATAGGCGCGGGCCTGCCGCATCATCCACGAGGGCGGATTGGTGTCGATGACGTATTGCTGGACGGTCTCCCCCACGTCGCCGTCCGTCGAATCGTCCGCCACCGGCGTCGCCACCAGGACGCGGGCTTTGCGCGCGTCCAGGCCGTGCTCCCGGATGAATGCGGCGGAGAATCGCACGCCGGCCTGGGAGACCTGGCCGACGACGCGGCCGTTCGCGTCGGTCACGGTCTCGTCGTCGATGATGCGGATGGTGATGAGCTGGCGTTGGCGGGCCTGTTCGGCCTTGCGCTCCAGTGCGGTCAGGGCGGTGATGCGACGGAAGTCCCGCACCGATGCGATGGGCGCGAGATACTGGCCTTCGGCGGTGTATCCCATGCCGGTCTCGGTGCCGCCGGAGGTGGAGTATATGGCGGCGTCGCCGCCCTGACGCCAGCCCTTGCCCATGCCGGATGCGGTGACGCCGCCGGCGGGCACGGGCAGGAACCGCGACCGCAGGTCCTGAATGGTCACAGTGGTCCTCACATCGGTGAGGGGGATGTCCTCGGCGGTGGCGGCGTCGCCGAGAATGTCGAGATAGCGGCTGATGGGCGTGCGGCTGCTGAAGAACGCGGAGTATCCCAGCTGGATCTCACCCTGCCATCGTCCATCGGCGTCGCCGCCCGCGGTGCCGCTGTAGAAGTCGCCGGCGTCGCTGAGCCGTTTCGAGAACGACCAGGTGTCGCCGTTGAAGTCGTCGAGCGTGGCGAGGCGGAAGTAGAGGCGTTGGCGGCCCGTGTAGGTGAAGGCGGTGACGCCGGCGGTCTGGTTGACGCCGCGTTTGAGGTCGACCATCGGGTTGATGGTGCTGTTGGAGAACAGTCCGCCGGAATCGCCGAGCGGGATGTCGACGCGTTGCGCGACGACCACGGCGGAGGGCGTCAGCGTGGCCGTCACCGCCATGACCACGACGGTGGCGACGAATGGCACGGGCGCGGGAAGGCGCCGGCCGTGCGCGGCCCACAGCAGGATGACGGCGAGCCCCGTGCAGGCCACGACCAGCCACAGGTCCGGCTCCTGGCCGAGCCATGCGTAGCCGACGGCCATGACCACCAGGGGCAGCAGCGCGCAGAACGGCCAGAGGGACCGTACGGCGAGCAGGCAACGCAGCACCACGACGGTGCCGGCGACGACGAGCAGCAGCAGTACGTCGGCGTCGTCGGTGATGGTGACGGGCACGTATTGCTCGTAGATCGATATGGCGCCGTCGACGATCATCGTGCGGGCGGCGTCGAGGAAACCGCCGGGCGTGGCGGGATACGGTGTCGATGGCGCCGCGGCGGCCGACGAGACGAGGCCACGATGCACGCGGACGCCGGCCGTAGCCGCACCGGCGAGCAGCACGACCAGACTGACGACGGCGCAGCGCATGGCGCGGACCGCGGCGCGGCGGGCGGGTATCGCCGATTCCACGCCGATCGCGGCGAACGCGACGGCGGCGAAGCCCGACCACCAACCGGCGGAGAACAACGCCGTCGTCTGCCATACTCCGATGGCGAGCGCGGTCGGCATGGCCAGCGCGGCGATGACCGTGGCGGCAATGGGGTAATACGCCGTTCCCTCCCCAGATGTGGCGGGGCGGGCAGCGGCCGGCTCGGTGCGGGCAGGGGCGCTCCGGCCCGGCGTCTCCTCCCCCGCGGCCCCCTTGCCCCGTATCCGCCGGACGGTGCTCCGCCCTTCCGGCAGCAGGCCGCGCAAAGCGGTCGTGAAATCGCTATCCCCAGAATTATCCCCGTCGTCCACAGCCGGTGTGGACGGACCTGAACGTACGGCCGAATCCGGTGTGAGCACCAGGGCCACGGCCCGCGGTCCCATGGCGGCGAGTCGTTCGGCGACGGACACCGCGCGGGTCGGCGCGTCGGCGAAGTCTTCGATATTACCATTCCGGCCGGGTGCATGGTCGCCGGGCTGCGCCGCGGCGAGGAACCGCCGTATGGCATGGGCGTCTTCGGCGATGTGGACGCCGTCCGTCACCGTCGCCCGTCCGCCGGCGGCCCACGTGGCCTCGCAGCGGCGCATCGCGGCGGCGAGACAGGCGTCGAACGCGTCGCCGGCCGGATCGTCGGCCCAGGTGTCGACGACGATGAGCGTATCGGCAGGCATGTCGCGGCCGCCATCCCGGGTCATGAGCTCGCCGCGGTGCGCGGTCTGCCGCCATGCGATCATCCGCCATGGGTCGCCGGCCTCGTACGCGCGCACGCCGGCCGTGTCCATCCGTTCCGCGCGGCCTGTCGTCGTCGACTTCGCCGTCGCGTCATGGATGGCTGCCGATTCCGGGTCGGCGAGATTGCACAGCTCTCCGCCGTCGTCCGCCACGACGCGGACCCTCCACAGGCCGAAGGCGCCGACCCATGACGCGGCGACGGAGTCCAGACGGTACAGCCCCCGCGACCGCGGCCGCTCCCCCACGAACCGTCGTATCGGACGATCGTATTGGTCGAGCCGCGTCCACTGCCCGACGATGGCGGCGTGTCGTGGCAGCAGCCATGTCCGCCACTGCGTTCGCATGCCTCGTCGATCGGCGGCCGGCCGTCCTTCGCCGCATCGTCGCCGGTATCGGCGTCGGGCGTCGGCAAGGCCATGGCCCGATATGGTCGATGCCATCAGCCGTCGTTGGATGACGGCAAGCGGCAGCGAGAGCATCGTCGTCGTCAGGCCCGCGATGGCCATGGCCATCAGCGCGGTGCTGTCCACGGCGAGACCGAGCACCGCCGCCGTCGCCGCCAGCGCGGCCACGACGACGCAGCGGGCCGTGGGTCTGAGCAATCCCCGGCGATGGGGTCTCCCGCCGCGTCTACGCATGATCGGCACGCGGCGCGGGAACACGGTCCGTTATCTCGGCGAGGATGTCCGCCGCCGCACCGGTCGTGAACGACGACGGCATGCCGGCGGACGCCCGCAATACGAGACGGTGGGACAGCACGGGAACGACCAGCGCCCTGACGTCATCGGGCGTCACGTAGTCGCGATGATGGATGACGGCGCGGGCCCGGGCCATGGCCAGCAGGTTGAGCCCGGCTCGCGGCGAGGCCCCGAACCGGACGTCGGCATGGTCACGGGTGGCGCGCACGATCGCCACGATGTAGTCGGCCACCGGTTCGGCCACGTACACGGCCCCGGCCAGACGCTGCGCCTCGAGCACATCCCTCGTGGAGCAGACCGGACGGATGCCCGCGAGCGGGTCGTTCGCATGGTCGGCGAGCAGCATCGCGCGCTCCGCCTCGCGCGTGGGATACCCGAGCGACGTGCAGGCCATGAACCGGTCGAGCTGGGCCTCCGGCAATGGATACGTGCCCTCCAGTTCGATGGGGTTCTGCGTGGCGAACACCAGATACGGCTCCGGCAGCGCATGGGTGACGCCGTCCACGCTGATCTGCCGTTCGGCCATGGCCTCCAGCATGGCCGACTGCGTCTTGGGATTCGCACGGTTGACCTCGTCGGCGATGATGATGTTGGCGAACAACGGGCCGGGATGGAATTCGAACCGTCGGGTCGTCTGGTCGAAGATGCTCACACCGGTGAGATCGGACGGCATCATGTCGGGGGTGAACTGCACACGGTGCACGTCGCCGCCGACGCATTGGCCGAGCGCACGGGCCAACGTGGTCTTCCCGACGCCGGGCACATCCTCAAGCAGCAGATGGCCTCCGGCGCACAACACGGTGACGGTGAGCTCGATGACGTCGCGCGAGCAGGACAGGGCGGCGTCAAGCGCGTCGATGATCGTCCGCGGCATCGCCGATGACGACGCGGACGACATCGCCGCACCGGCCGGTTCGGAAGCGTTCATGAGGTCCCCAATCATGACGAGATGTTCTACCCAGACTAGCAAGATACGGGCCGGCACGATACCGGCCGCCGGACCGGCGGATAAAAAACTCCCGCCGACGGGGCGGGAGTCATGCACGAGAATTCAGACGATCTCGGGCAATCAGTTCAGGATGCCGAGGACGTCGCGGGCGGAGACGATGAGGTAGTCCTCGCCGCCGTAGTTGACCTCGGTGCCGCCGTACTTGGAGTACAGCACCTTGTCGCCGACCTTGACGTCGACGGGGATGCGCTCGCCCTTGTCGTCACGACGGCCCGGGCCGACGGCCAGGACTTCGCCCTGCTGCGGCTTCTCCTTGGCGTTGTCCGGAATGTACAGACCGGAAGCGGTCTGGGTTTCAGCAGCGGCCTGCTTGATGACAATCTTGTCTTCCAACGGTGTGATAGCGATCGACACTGTGGGCCTCCTCTTTCATAAGAGAACATTCGGTACAATTCCCACGCCAGAACGCCGCCGAGAGGCTGACGATCACTCGGGTGAACGTCCCTTTGCGCTATTCGTTATGGTAGCGCGAAATTAGCACTCTGCCAACTCGAGTGCTAATCGGGTTTGCCGATAGCGAAGCCGCTCAGCCCCGGCGACGGGCGAGAACGGCGTCGACGTCGGTGCCGAGGGATTCGCCGCTCGCCTTGGGGACGCTCACCTTCTCCTCGCGACGGGCGGTCTGGCGCTGGCGCCGCTGCACGGCATGGCGCTCCTCCACCTTCTTGGCGTCGATGAGCTGCTCCATGGCATCGTCTTTCACCGTGGCATCGTCCTTCGCGGACGCATCGCGTTTCGCCGAAGCGTCGTCTTTCCGCGCGGCATCGTTCCCCGCCGCGGAAGCGCCGTCACGATGGTCCGGACGCTGCGCGCGCGGCTTGCTGCGCGAGACGGAACGGGCGAGCGCCGACTGCCAGATGTCCCCCGGTTTGGAGGATCCGGCCTTCGGACGGGCCTTCGCCTGCGGCTTCGGTTCGGCGGCTTTCGCCTTCCCGCCCTGGGACGGTGCGGAGGCCTGCGAATCCTTACGGGCGGGCTCCGAACCGGATTTGACCGGCTCGGCGTGGGCCACCTGCTTGGTCGACTTGATCTCGCGGCTCTGCGGTTCGGAGACCGCCACCTCGTTGCCGTGACGAGGCGAGCCCAGGGAGAAGGAGATGAGGTCCTGGTTGGAGGCCAGCTCGAAGGCGTCCAGCGGATGCGAGGGCGAGACCTTCGTCAGCTCGGTGGTGTAGTCGTCCGGCTCCGCGGGCTTCGGCTCACGCACGGGCTTCGGCTGGGTCTTGGCCGCGGCCTGCTGTGCCGGTTTGGTCGGGGAGGCCACGGGCTGGGCGGACGGCTTCGGCTGCTGCCGAGAAGAGTTCTCCGGCTTCGTCGGCTGTGCGGGCCGCTTCGCGGCCTCGGCCTCCTGCCGACGTCGCTCCTCGGCCGCGGCACGGGCACGGCGCTCCCGTTCGGCGGCCGCCTGGGCCTCGGCACGCTGACGTTCGGCGGCCTCGCGACGCTTCCGCTCCTGCGCCGCCTCGCGACGGCGACGCTCCGCCTCGGCGCGCTTGCGTGCGACGACCTCCTCGCGGGCCTTCTGGTTGGCGGCCTCGACCGCCGCACGCTGACGTTCGCGCGCCTCAAGCGCGGCCTGCTTCTCCTCCCTGGCCTGTTCGATGGTCCTGCGAATCTCCTGCTGCGACATCGCATAGGTGGCGGAATCCTCGGCGGACGGGGTCTTCTCTGCGGTCCCCTCCTCGGCGTTCCGCAGACGCTGCGCGGCGCGCATGGCGGGGGTCTGCTGCACGGCGGCCTCCTGACGGGCCTTGTTGCCGCGGGCGGCCTTCTTGGCCTTCGCCACCATATGCTCCCATTCGCGGGCCTGCCTCGACGCCCTGGCCCCCAAGACCAGCACGGCCGCGTCCAGCGCCACGGGAATCAGCGCGAACAGCGGGCTGAAATGCAGGGACAGCGCCAATACGAGCACCACGATGGCGACGACGGCGAGGGAAAGCACCAGAACACGCCTCCTGCGTATGGCGTCACGACGCAGCGCGCGAACATGCGCGATCTTCTTGTCGTCAAGTCTGGCGGCCTGCCCGGAAGACTGCATTGCTGCCCCTTTCCCGACGATGTTCCCGTGTCTATCGCCGAATTGCATGCCATCGTCCATATCGATGATATGCAATGATGCAGAATATCGGTCGGAACGATGCTCCATCGCGTTTTTCATGCTTCGCGTGGTTTTCCACGGCTGCAGCCCGAAGACGAGTATCGCGATGATCGCCCACAGTACAATACTGGCGAGCGAATCCAAATCCATGTCCTCTACGATAAGGTACGCCCATGAAAAAACACTTTCGTTCATGTCGCGTGTGTCGAAGACCGACACAGAGTCCGCACATCGCACCCCGTCGGCGGGCATGAACGGGGTTCCCCACACGTTCCAGGACCTTCACCGGGCCGTGTCTGCGCCCCTCCCGCGAAGACGGTCGACGACATGCCCCCGAAGGTCGGAATCCAGCAGCGTGTAGATGTCATGGTCGCGCCATCGCCCGTTCACATACATATAGTCGCGTCGCACGCCCTCGTGGATGAGGCCGAGCTTCTCCGCCACACGCCGGGAGCGCGCGTTCTCGGGCAGGATCGCCACCTCGATGCCGTGCAGCCGCGGGCCGGTCTCGTCGCTCAGCGCCCAGTCGGCGAGCAGCGCCAACGCCAGCGGCGCATAGCCGTGGCCCACACAACGCCGGTCGACCCAGTAGCCGATCGTCCCCGTGCGCATGGAGCCATAGCATATGGCTCCCAGGGAGATCTGGCCGACGATGCGGCCGCCGACGATCATCAGCATGATGACGCCCCGGCCGGCCTGCTCCGCCCGACGCTGCCTGGCCACCCACTCATTGAACGTGATCGTCGGACCGTTCATCGGATCGCCGGAATCCCAAGGCCTCAGCCAGTCGTCATTGAACCGTCTGACCTCGCTCCACTCGTCCAGGTCATCCAACGTCATGGGTCTGAGCGACAGCGCGGCGAACCCCTCGGGCGCACGCAGCCTCGCGGGGATGTGGAAGTCGGCGTTGCCGGTCTCGGACGGAACATGCTTGGAGAACAGACGGAACATGCCTCCCATTATCCCGCCACGACGTACAGGCGTGTCATCGTACGGCGTGCGAGACGACGGGCGGCCCATGGACGGCGGCGATGGTAGAACCGTGACCATGGACCATATGCGGACGCCGGCGACGGACGGCATGAACGACGGGAACCTTGCCGACGACAGAAACCTTGTCGACGGCAAGAACCACAACGGCAACAAGGACGACGCCATCGACATCGCGGACATCATCACGGATGACGTCATGGCGCGCAAGACGGCGCTGCGCCGCGCCGCGTTCCGGCGCCGGCGCGCCGTCGACGACGACGAGCGCCGTCGGTCCGGCGCGCTGCTCGCCGACGTCGTCGAACGGTCGGGCGTCCTCGACGGCGTGCATACGGTGGCCGCCTACGTGTCGATGGGCACCGAGGTGCCGACGACGCCGATGCTGCGCATGATGCTCCGGCGGGGGCTGCGGGTGCTGGTGCCGAGGCTGGGGTCGGGGCGCGACCTCGGCTGGGGCGTGATGGACGACGTCGACGCGCTACGCGGCGCCGGCGACCGTCGCCCCGACGAGCCGGCCGGCGCCGTGCTGGACGCGGACGCCATCGCCCAGGCCGACCTGGTCGTGACGGCGGCCGTGCTGGCGGACCGCACCGGCGTACGGCTGGGCCGTGGAGGGGGATGGTACGATCAGGCGCTCACGCGGCGCCGTGGGGGCGTGCCGGTGATCGCCGTGGTATGGCCATGGGAGCTGGTCGACGGCGGACTGCCATGCGAGCCGCACGACCAGCGCATCGACGGCGTGCTCACGCCGCAGGGGTATGTCGTCTGCGATGGTCATGGTTTGTCATAGTCGCGGCTAGGATATGAACAGGCTTCATGGCTCGCGACGTAAGATTTTTTGATTTTGGAGGAACTTGTGCCTACGTATCATTACCGTTGCAAGAACTGCAACTACGATTTCACCGAGCAGCAGTCGTTCAGCGACGACCCCATCACCGTATGCCCGAAGTGCGGCGAGGAGCAGGTGCGCAAGGTGTTCGCAGCCCCGTCCATCGAGTTCAAGGGCTCGGGCTTCTACCGCACCGATTCCGGCAAGCACTGATTCGGCCGTCATGCCGGGACGCGTTGGCTAAATCACCTGACGCGTTTCATGCAATCGTTGACAACGTTGGTTTTCCAAGGCTGATTCACGTTCATCAACATTGTCGGCTCGGATAGACAAGGCATATCCCCATCCTTCATGCTGGGGATATGCCTTTTTTCATGACCACAGCAGGAAGCCAGCCGGGCAGCGGCGCATCCCGTCGCCGGCGCGCCGGCGAGACGCTGCGCCGTCTGGCGATCGCGTTGTGCTGCGGGTTCGCGGTCTGGTTCGCCCTGCAATGCGTGATGTCCACGGTGGCCACCCGTGCCGTCGTGGTGACGGTGCGCGGCATCACGCGCGGCGACGTGATCGGCGACGGCGACGTGGCGGTCCGGCTGGTGCCGGACTCCGATGCGATGGGTCATGCGATCGGCGATGTGCGGCGGGTGGTCGGCGACGTCGCACGGGTGGATATCGAGGCCGGTGCACCGGTCATCCGCGGCATGACGTCGTCCGAGCCGGTCTCCTCCGACGGGCGTACGACGTTGGAGGTGGCGTTGGCGAGTGCGCCGGATTCGCTGACCCCCGGCGACACGATACGGCTGGTGACGACCGGGGAGGGAGGTGATGCGACGACGTCGAAGACACGGGCGAGGACCCTGGCCGACGATGTGCTGGTGATGAAGACCCCGCCGCGGGATGACGACGATGGCGCGGGGCTGCTGTCGGCCGACGCGGCCGATGGCCGGCGGACGGTGATGGTCTCGCTGACGCCCGATGAGGCGTTGGCTGTTCTGGGCGCCCAGGAGGCCTCGCCCATTCTCGCCGTGGAACGCTAGCTAGCGGCGTCCCTCGGCGTCGAACTTCCCCCAATGCGGGGGAAGTTCATTGAGGATGCGCCTGTCGTCGTCGGCGGCCTTGTCGAGCCGTTCGCGGCGGGCCTCCGGGTCGGTGGACGATTCGCCGCCGTCGAGGAACCCGTCGGCGTCGAATCGTTCGGTCCCACGGAACACCACGCGCCGGTGCCGGCGGCGCGCCGGATGCCGCGGTGCGGTGCCGGACGCAGCTGCCGGGGTGTCGGTGGCCGTAGCGGCCGGGGTGTCGGTGTTCGGGGCGCTCAGGCCTTCCGGGGTGTTCGGTTCGTCCATCGTGGCGTGGCCCCTACCGTTCGTCGCCATAGATCTTGGCGAGCCGGCTGACCACGCGGTCGACCTCCTTGTCGGGGTTGACGAACGCGGCAACGCTCCAGACGGCCATGACCGACCATCCGAGGGATTCGAGGTCCTCCATCATGAAGCGGTGGCGCTGGCGCGTGGACGGGATGGACATGAACTGCGGGTCGTCGGTCATGACGGCAAGCGAGAACGGCTTGTTCGGCAGGCCGATGGCGAGCGGGATGCACATACCGCCGTCGAACCCGTAGTTGACGGCCACGTTGAGTCCGCGGGCCCGGATACGTTCGGCGAGGTCCTCGAGCAGCGTGCTGGCCTTGACCGGCAGGGCGTGGGGCCTGGGCACGGTCACCTGGGTGAGGTTCTCGCACCAGACGAGCAGCTTCTTCATCAGCTGCGGGCCGGGCTGGCGCAGGCGTTCGTCCTCGAGGTCCTTCGAGCCGAAGGCGGAGACCACGTCCACGTGCGCGTGGGCGAGGGCGAGGGCGTCGAGCAGCATGTCGGCGCCGCCGGCGGATTCGAGCACGGGGCCGAACTGCTGGAGCATGCGGCCGTGCGTGGTCCTGGCGAAGCCGAAGGTGATGATGACGTCCGTGGACTCCATGCCGCACACCTCGTTGAGCCCGATGATGCGCACGTGGCGCAGGAACTTGCGCAGGCCCGCGTCCTTGGAGCTGCGCGCCTTGAGCTCGGCGCCGATGCGCTGGCGATGCGTCGGGCACATGGTGACGATGGTGAGCAGATAGGACGACGGGACGATGGTGAACCCGCCGGCACGGTTGATGACCAGCTCCACGACGGCGTCGATTTCGTTCTTCGTGCTTTCCACGATGCCGGTGACCACCGAGGGCACGCCATTGGCCTCGACCTTCGTGTAGCTGACGCCGAGCTTCGCGTTCGGCACGCCGAGCGCCATCGGCACCTTGCCGTAGCCATGGGATTCGAGGAACTGGGCGACGCGCAGGTCCCGGCGGTCCGGGCGTTCGAGCAGCCGCAGCGGCTTGAGATGCTCGATGAGCATCTTGACGGCGGGCGAGGAGACGGTCTCCTTGTGGGCGAGGATGACCACCTGGTCCACGCGCGCGAGCACCGACAGCAGCTCCAACGGGTCGACGTGCGCGGCCGAGTCGATGATGGCGATGTCCGCCAGACGCTCCAGCGACGTGTTCGCCACAAGGGAGGCGGGCGACGCCACGAGGATCGGCTTGGTGGCGGTGAGGATGTTCGGGTAGTCGCGGCGCAGGCGTCCGAGCGGCACCGGCGACGGGCTGGCGAGCAGCGTGTGCAGCTGGTTCGCCTCGTGCGAGCGCGAGAACAGCAGCTCGCTCAGACGCTTGGTCATCTCCTGGTTGACCATGGGCCCGATGGACGTCACATGCTCCGCATCCACCTGGCTGAACCGTTCGGACGCCGCCGACAGCACGGAGCCGTCCTGGTTGGAGATGATGGGCGACGAGCGCACGATGAGCTCGAAGATCGTGGTCCACCAGGCCAGCTGGAGCTCGCCGGCGGCGGCGTCCTTGGTCACGTGGCGGTTGCGCAGGTCGTCGACCAGTTCGCCGAGGCCGTTGTCGCGGAAGTCGCGCTCGAGCATGGCGCGCTCGGGCAGGGTGTCGAGCGAGCGATGGTCGTCGAACAGACCCTGCAGGCGGGCCTCAAGCGCGGCGAACGGCACGGATTCGAGGTCGGCGCCGTCGGGTGTGGTGGCAAGCACGGAGTTCAGGGCGGTCAGGTCGGAGGTGATGTCGTCCTGCGTCTCGATGATGTCGTCGAGCTTCGGCGGCAGCACGGGCCAGCCGCCGCGGGGCACGAAGAGCCGCCACTGGTCCGCCTGCTTGGAGACGATCACGAGGGCGTCGTGCAGGTCCTCCACCTGCGCGCCCACGCGCAGCAGGCTCTTGGCCTCCTTGATGTGGCGCCGGCGGTCCCAGAAGCCCATGGCGGAACCGGACGCCTTGCGCTCGGCCTTGGACTTCGAGGCCTCGATCATCGCGGCGATGTCGCGTTCGAAGATGGCGGGCTGGAACACGTCGAGCACGCGGCGCAGGTTCTTGAGCACCACCACCTGGCGGCTCCACTCCTGCATGGTCTTGGGGATGGGGAACCCGCAGGTCTCCACCACGGAACGGATCTGCTCGCGCACGGCGGGCAGCAGCGTCTCCAACAGGCGCACCACGCGCTGGTAGGCGTTGACGGCCTCCTGCTCGCTGTAGATGGAGGCCCGGTACCAGGAGGTGTCCTCGGGGCCGATGCGGAATTCGCCGAGCTCGCCGGCGCGGACGAGCTTCTCGCTCCACTCGTCCATGGCGTTGCCCAGTTCGCGCGCCGTGTGCTCGCTCAGGCGCACGTGCGTGGCCGGGTGGGTGGGCAGGGCGGAGATGCGGGCGAGGTTCTGGATGGTCTCATAGGCGGAGACGCCCCACTCCTTGTTCTTGCCGTGCAGGTCGCCCAGATACCGGGTGAGGCGCGAGCGCACGCCCACGAGCTCGTCGGCGAGCTGGTCGAAGTGGGAGCTGGCCGTGCCGGGCTGGTATCCCACGGCGGCGATGAGCTGCTGGTCGATGGCCGAATTGGAGGCGTGGTCGCCGATGTCCAGCATGAGGCCCGCGATCTCGTTGCGGGCGATGCGGCGCATGAAACGGCGCTTCTGGCTGGGCACGCACGGCACGTACAGCACGGTCTTGCCGTTCATCACGGCACGGCTCGCGATGCCGGCGGAAATCATGTCGGAGCTGCGGCCGGTGGGCAGGTCGACGAACACGGAGGCGCCGGAGGACACGATCTGCGCGGCGTAGCGGGTGGCGTTGTCGATGTCGCCGATCTCCAGCTCGTTGTGGGGGTCGCCGTCGTAGGGGCTGAACGTCGGCACCGGATAGTCGGCGAGGAAGTCCGCGGCCTTGTCGTTGCCGGCGAGCGTGTCGAGAAGATCGTTGCCCGTCAGCCCGCGGCGCATGCGACGCAGCAGCGCTTCGCCCTCCTCGAGGAACAGCGTGGACGAGTGGATGAAGCAGCCGAGGATGATCTCGCGCTCCACGACGAAGTCCTCCACGGAATCGCCCACCAGCGACGTGATGCGGGAGAACAGCGCGGACGTCTCCGGGGAGCTTTCGGAATACTGCGAGGTGTCGAGCAGGCTGTCCTCGTCGAGCATGACGCCGTTCTCATGCATGGCGGAGACGAACACCGGGTTGATGTTCGCCGTGGCGGTGAAGCGGATCTGCGCGTGGGCGAGCGACTCCTCCCCCTCGCCGCGGTCCACGCGCACGGGGTAGAGCAGCAGCGGCATGGTCGAGCCCTTCCAGCTGGCCACGCCCACGGCGAGCGACAGCTGCGCGTCGCCGCTGAGGTTCTCCACGGCGGCCTGGTCCTCCAGCACGCGCGCGAGCCGGTGCTGGCCCGCCCTCAGCATGCCGCTGTCGCGGAACAGGCTGCTCAGCTGCACATGGCCGCTGGCGAACAGCTGCGCCACCCCGGAGGGGTGCGCATGGGTGAGGTCGAGCCTGGCCTCCAACTGGGTGAGGTCCTCCACCGGAGAGGGATTGTGGTCGTTGCGGTATTCCTCATACCAGGACTGCACACGGTCGATGGCCTCGGCGGACACCGAGGCTTCAGCAGCGTTATTCATTCGTTCTATTCCCCTTTACCGGCCAGATAATCCTGATATCCCTGATTGCCCTGCAACGCCCGGTCGACGTCGTCGTTGCCCTGCAGCTCCAGCCACGAATAGAGATCGGGATACAGTGAAGGATTCAATGCGAGGAACGGCAGCAGCTCGCGCTGACGCGCGATGTCGAACTGCATGTCGTAATCACGGGTAGTCTTGGCTTCGTCCGAGGTGAACCCACCGGCCTCGATCACCGGTTCGGGCTTGTTCAGCTCGCCCTTGGACAGCCGTTCGAACACCGACCCCGGCTCGAACACCGGGGTGAATCCGGTGGAGGCGCTCTCCGCCCCGGCCGGCGCGGCGTCACCGGCGGCGCCCGGCCGGAACCGGCTCATGGCATCGGCCCCGGCATCCGGGGAGGCGGCCACGGGTGCGGCCACAGGCGAGGCCGTGTCCGGCGTGGCTTTCGGACCGCCGATGACCTCGGTCACGGCGTCCTGCACGGCGGCGCCCCCGGTCGCGGAGGCATCGGATTCCTGCTGCCTGCGGGTCTCGGCAACGACGCGGTCATGCAGCGCGTCGATGCGGCTGCGCACCTTGGCGGTGCTGAGCAATCCGGTAGGCTCCCCCGCACGCAGGTCGAGGATGTCGTCCACGCTCATGTCGGCGGGGGTCGTCTCCTGCTGCGCCTCGCCGCCCGGCGCCGCATACGCGAACAGGTCGGAGACCTTCGTGCCCTCGTCCTTCGGCCGGGCGGGGACCCTGAGGAAATCGACCGGCACGTCGCCGAGCTGGAACCGCATGGTCGACCGTGGCAGCTGGAACTCCTTGCTCGCCGGCACACGCATCAGCTCGCCATCGTCACGCACCACGTAGGTGCCGTTCGTCGACGACAGGTCCTCGATGCTGGCGACGCCGGCATCCGTCACGGCGAATCGCACATGGCGTTTCGACATGGACTTCGTCGTGTCGTCCACGTCGAGGCGACGCACGCCCTCCTCCTCGGCGACGGGACGCAGGGGCTTGCGGCCGATGACCACGGTCTGCCCCGCATCGACACGAATCTCGTCAACGCCGTTGACTTTGATGAGCCACTGCTGGTCAATCACAGAACGAGCCTCCTCTACCGTTGTGGGCACCTTTGATGCCGGACACACTTATGTCAATTGTGGCACGGCACGTCGGCTTTCCCCCATTATTGCAACACACCCGTCTCACATCTGCACATTGAGGCGTTTCAACACGCGGTATTGCAGGGGAATCGTCGTGAGGAACGTCAGGATGTCGGCCACCGGCTGCGCCGCCTGCACGCCGAGCAGGCCGCATGCGTGCGGCAGCACGGCGATCAGCGGCACCAGGTAGACGCCCTGGCGGCATACGCCCAGGAACGAGGCCACGCCGGTCAATCCCATCGTCTGCTGCATCATGTTCGATATCATGTTGCAGCCCATGATGGGCAGGCTCGCGCATTGCAGCCACAGCGCCACGACGCCGATGCGCACCACGTCGGGGTCGGAGCGGAACAGCTCGATCAGCTGCGGGGCGAACGCGGACAATCCCACGGAGAACCCGATGAGGATCGCCGTGCTCAGCCGGATGCAGAACCAATAGCCCTGTTTGACGCGGGCGAACAGCCCGGCACCGTAGTTGTACCCGCACACGGGCTGGAAGCCCTGGCCAAGCCCGATGATCACCGAATTGGTGAACAGCATGAGCCGCATGACGATGGCCATGGCGGCGATGGCGGCGTCGCCGAACGGATTGGCGGCGAGGTTCACGCAGGTGGTGGCCACCGATCCGACGCTCTGCCGCAGCAGCGACGGCAGTCCCCCGCCGATGACCTCGCGCACCAGCAGCATGTTCGGGCGGAACTGCCGCGGCGTGAGCTTGAGCACCGCGACCGTGCGGCACATGCCGACCAGTATGGCGAAGCTGATGGTCTGGCATATCGCGGTGGCGACGCCCGCGCCGAGGATGCCGAGCCGTGCGCCGAAGATCAGCGCGGGGGCCAGCGCGATGTTGAGCACGGCGCCGAACACCAGGCCCACCATGGCGTACGCCGAAAGCCCCTGGTACCGCAGCAGCCCGTTCATGGTGAACGACCCGCACACCATGGGCGCGGCGACGAACAGCGGCGTGAGATACCGCACCGCATACGGCGCGATGGTGTCGGTGGAGCCGAGCGCGAACACCAGCGGATGCACGAGCAGCAGCCCGCATACGGCGAGCAGCGTGCCGAACCCGACCGACCCGAAGAAGCCGATGGCCATGAGCCGTGCGGCGCGGGCCTCGTTGTGCTTGCCGAGTTCCCTGGACATGGAGTTTCCGGCGCCGTTGCCGAAGAAGAAGCCGATGGCCTGCATGACGGTCATGATGGAGAACGCGATGCCGATGGCTCCGGACTGCGAGGTGCCGAGCTGGCCGATGAAGTACGTGTCGGCGAGATTGTAGATCATGGTGACCAGATTGGAGACGACCGCCGGCAGCGCGAGCCGCATGATGAGCGGCTTGACCGGCCGGCCGGTCATCTGCCGGTATTTCTCGTCCGCCTTCGCCCGTCGCACGCCATGCATCGCCGTCTCGTCTGCCTCTGCCACGCCCGATAGTGTACGCCGGGCGCAGACCATTGGCGAAAATTCCGAGGGTTCTTCCCGCCGCATATGCGAAAACCCCGTGCCGCGGGATTCCACGGACACAGGGTCTGACGAAATCAAGCAGTGAACACTGCGCGGCTCATGCCGCGAGAATCACTTGAGCTCGACGGTGGCGCCAGCCTCTTCCAGCTGGGACTTGGCCTTCTCGGCGTCTTCCTTCTTGGCGCCTTCGAGGACCGGCTTCGGAGCGCCGTCCACGAGAGCCTTGGCGTCGGCCAGGCCCAGGGAAGTGATGGCGCGGACGGCCTTGATGACCTGGATCTTCTTGTCGCCGACGGCGGAGAGGATGACGTCGAACTCGGTCTTCTCCTCCTCGGCCGGGGCGGCGGCGCCCGGAGCGGCAACGGCGACGGCGGCCGGAGCGGCGGCCTCGACGTCGAACTTGTCTTCGAAGGCCTTGACGAACTCGGAGAGCTCGACGAGGGTCATTTCACCGAAAGCATCAAGAAGCTCTTCGTTGGTGAGCTTAGCCATAATGGCTTCCTTTCATTCAATGGCGGCCGGGAGTTTTGTTAAGGTGAAATCCGGTCACCGAAAATTTTTATATTGATTATTCAAGCGGCGAGATGCCAGTCCGTGTGGACGGGAATCAGGCGGCCTTCTCCTGCTTCTCGCGCAGAGCGTCCACGGTGCGGACTGCCTTGGTCGGCAGGGCGACGAAGAGCTGAGCGGTCTTGGTCTGTACAGCCTTGAGGGAGTACGCGATCTTGGACAGCAGGACCGGGCGGGACTCAAGGTCGGCGAGCTTGGTGACGCCTTCGGCATCGTAAACGGTGTCGTCAGCGTAGCCGCCCTTGACGATGAGCTGCTTGTTGGTCTTGGCGAAATCACGCAGGACCTTGGCGGCCTCGACGTAGTCACCCTTGACGAAGGTGATGGCGGACGGTCCCTTGAGGTACTCATCAAGACCCTCGATGCCAGCTTCCTTCGCGGCAATACGTGCAAGCGTGTTCTTCGCCACAGTGTAGGAAGTATCGCGGCCCAGCTTTTCGCGCAGATCGGTGATCTGCGGCACGCTCAGCCCGCGGTACTCAGTGAGGTACACGGCATCGGCGTCACGGAACTGTTCCGTGAGCTGTGCGATGACCTCAGCCTTTTCGGGCCTTAACATGGCGTTCCTTCCTAAGTCGGCCGTTGACCGGAGGAAGCCACGAAGCAATAAAAAAGCCCCGCACGCAGGCGGAGCAAACATCATCATCGGGCATCGCCATAATCATGAATCATGGCCATGCCGAAATCTTCCGAATCCGGAAGGTCAGCTTTCTCAACCTGCGTTGGCAACCTTCGAGAGGCTTGCGCCCCTAACCAACGGTCTGTGGTTTACAAAACAAGCAATATACACCTGATTCCCGACGACGGCAAATCCGCGACACGCCCGGAAGACGCGCGCCGATGCCCACACCTTTGTCCCGCCCCGCGTCCTCCCGACCGGGCATGGGAACGCCCCCTCGTCGGAGGGGGCGGGGTTCCCGGGCCGTCACTTGGCGATTCGCTGGAGCTGCGCGTTGAGGTAGGCGAGCTTCTGCGGGATGTCCGTGGCGTCGCCGGCCATGTTGCGAAGCTGGTCGAACATCTCGACGAGGCTCTTGTCGCCGAGCACGCCGAACATGCTGGCCTTGATTCTCATGTTCGCGAGGCTGGAGGCCGCGTTGGTCACCGTGGCCGAGGCCTCGGGGTTGTCAAGGATCGTGCTGACGGTGTCGTGCACGGAGTAATGCGACTCGTCGTACGGGGCGTCGACCGGCAGCCCCTCGTCGGCGGAGACGTCGTCGAACCAGTTCATGACGATGTTGCCGCCTTCGGGGTCGACGAACGTATACGGCTCGTACGGTTCGGCCACCTTCCGCCACGACGTCGAGTCGGAGACGTCGCCGGCATGGGCCTCGACTCGCGTGTACCCGTCGGCGAGCGGCACGTCCCTGAACACGAAGACGTGCGGGTCGGGCTGGGCAGGGGCCTCGAGCGTGGCGAACGGCCTGCCGTCGACCACGAGCGAGACGGACGGCTGGTTGGAGTAGACCTTCACGTCGATGGCTTCGGCGGCGCGCAGGGCGTAGCGCTTGGAGCAGATGTGCACCATGGGCTCGGCCGACCAATACGCCTGGTAGATGAAGAACGCGTCCTTTTTGACCCTGCGGTCGATGGTCACGAGGCCCTTGTTGTTGCGGCCCGCGACGCCGCCCTCCTTGCGGGCGTCGCAGCCGAAGTCGAACATGTTCCACACGTGCGTGCCCCACAGCCATGGGCGCTCGTCGATGATGCGGGCCATGTGCTCATGGTAGACGGCCTGGTATTCCTCGGAGTAGTCGCCGCACTGCGGGTCGTCGGTATGGTACGAGATGATGCCCTCGCAGCCGTATTCCGACAGGCCGAACGAACGGTCGGGATGCATGGCGTGGAAGTCGTCGAGCCATGCCTCGTTGTCCTCGAGATGGCCGCCGTACCAGCCGAAGTAGTGGTTGTAGCTGAGGATGTCGGTGATCCGGTTGTGCTCGGAGTTCTTCGGCGTGCTGGAGACCTGCGCCATGGTGGTCACGCGCGTGGGGTCGAGGCTCTTGGCGAGCGCGTGCAGCTCCCGGAGGTTCGCGACGAGCCGCGGGCTGTCGCCGCCGATGAGAATCTCGTTGGAGATGCCCCACATCGCGATCGACGGATGGTTGAAGTTCTGGATGACGAGCTCGGTCATCTGGCTCAGGCAGTCCTGGTGGGCGGCCGGGTCGTCGCTCATCTTGGAGATGAAGGGGATCTCCGCCCAGACGACGAAGCCGAGCCGGTCGCACAGGTCGTAGAATTCCTGCGCCTGCTGATAGTGGGCGAGGCGGATGGTGTTCGCGCCGAGCTCCCTGATGAGGTAGGCGTCCTCGACGTGGTCCTCGAGGCTGAGCGCATTGCCTTTGCCGAGACGGTCCTGATGACGCGAGACGCCGCGCAGCGGGGTGAGCCTGCCGTTGAGGAAGAAGCCCTCCTGCGGGTCGAAGCGGAATTCACGCACGCCGTGGAGGAACGAGACCTCGTCGAGCACCTCGTTGTGGCGGATCACGGTGGCGACGACCTCATACAGGTACGGGTCCTCGGTGCCCTGCCACAGGTGGGCGTCGGGAATCTCGATGAGGGTGCGGACCGCGCCGCCGTCGAGGTCGGCCGGCTGGGCCGCGCAGGCCACCTCCTCGCCGTCCTCGTCGAGGATGCGGAAGCTCACCTGATCGCCGGCTTCGGCGCCGGCCACCCATGCGCGGGCGTCGAGCAGCGCGGCGCCATGCTCGCCGATGGTGGACGAGACGGTGACGCCGGGGCCGCCATGGTGGTCGAGGTCGAAGTGGGTGGGGTTCACGACCAGCACCTCGACCGGGCGGTACAGGCCGCCGTAGAATGTGAAGTCGGCCATCTGCGGGTAGACGTCGGAGCGTTCCTCGTTGCCGACCTTCACGGCGAGCACGTCGCCGCCCGTCGTGAGCGCATCGGTGACGTCCATGCGGAACGTGGAATAGCCGCCGACGTGCCCGCCGACCCTGTTGCCGTTCACGTAGACCTCGGCGACATTGGCCGCGCCCTGGAATTCGAGGTAGACGCGTGAGCCGGGGGCGCGCTCGCCGACCTCCAGCCCGCGCACGTACCAGCATGCGCCGCGGTGGTAGTCGGAGCCGCCGTCCTGGCCGTCGAACGCGTTCCAGGTGTGGGGCACGCTGACCTCGGCCCATCCGGGGCCGGGCGCGTAGGCGGGCACGCCGTCGAGGGACTCCTTGGTGAACAGCCAGCCGTCGGTGAGGGTGGTGATGGTGCGTATGGTCATGATGTACCGTCCTTTGCGTCGCCGGCGCATGGCCACGGACGATGCCGCGGCCCGCCGGCCGTGTGGATGATGTGGTCGTGGATGATTGGGTCGTGGTGGGTTGGTCGGATACGGTGGCGGGAGCGGACCGGTACCTCGTCGTCGGCCCCGTTCCCCTGCCCACCACTGTATGGGATGGGGAAACCGCGTGGTTTTCTTTCCAGAGTTTTCCATGACGCCCGGTTTCCCCGGGGTCCTTCGCCGTGACATCACACGGCTAGGATGACCGTATGAGTTCACGGAAACCAGCACAGCCCACGCCCGCACCGCCCTCCGGCCACGATGGCGCTTCGAAGCCGGGCGACGTCTCCTCGGCGGCGGCCACGATGGTCGGGTTCGCGGCGATCGCGTTGTGGAGCATGATGATGGGGCTTGTGCGCATCGTCTCGGAATCGTTCGGCGCCACGCTCGGCTCGGCGATGATCTATACGTGCGGCGCCGTGCTGCTGCTGGTCTTCCGTCGGCCGAAGCCGCTGTGGCTCGCGCCGAAACGGTATCTGCTCGTCGGCGGCGGCCTGTTCGTGTTCTACGAGTCGTCGATCGCGCTGTCCATCGGGCTGGCGTCGTCGGCCGCGCAGTCGGTGGAGATCAGCCTCATCAACTATCTGTGGCCCACGATGATGGTGCTGCTCGCCGCGGCCGTCTCCCGACGGCGCCACGCCGTATGGTTCGCGCTGCCCGGCGCCGTCGTGGCCACGGCAGGCGTGTTCCTCGCCGTGGGCGGCAACAGCGGTCTCGACTGGCATGTGGCCGCACGGCATGTGGTAGAGAACCCGCTGCCGTTCGCATTGTCGTTCGCGGGCGCGCTCGCCTGGTCGGTGTATGCGGTGGCCACGCCGTCGATGTCGAAGGGGTACGACGGCACCAGCGTGTTCTTCCCCTGCGTATGCGGGGCGTTGTGGCTGGTGCACTTCGCCTCCGGCGACGGCCTGCCCGCCGCCGCTCCCCCGCCGCACGCGTGGGCGACGGTGCTGGTCACGGCCGCGGTGATCGCCGGCGGCTACGCCTGCTGGGGGTTCGGCATCCTCCATGGCAGCATGGAGAAGATGGCCGTGGCCTCCTATGCCACACCGGTGCTGTCGGTCGGCGCCAGCTCCCTGCTGTTGGGGCTGAGCCTGTCGATGCCGTTCTGGATCGGCACGCTGCTGGTGGCGGCCGGCTCCCTGCTCAACTGGTTCGGCAACCGGTTCGGCGGGGTCGGATAGCGCAGCGCCCAAGGTCCCCTCCGGGGAGGAACGGAGGGGACCTCTGGCGTGTGCGCGGCGGGACGGAGGCTAGGCCTCCACGGCCTCGGCGGCCTCGGCCTGCGCGCGCTTGGCCTTGAGGAAGGCCACGTTGGAGTCCACGCGCTTCTTGTTGAGCGGGTAGATGAAGACGAGGATCAGGATGCCGACGACCAGCGTCACCGCGGGGATGAGCGTGCTGAGCGTGTAGATGTTGTTGCGCACCTCGGCGGTCTGCACGGTCGTGGCGCCCGCCTGGTAGCCCACCCAGCTCAGCGCGTTGCCGGCGAGCCAGCCCGCGATGGCCTGGCCGACCTTGCGGCCGAACGAGTACACGGAGTACACGGTGGCGTCCTCGCGCATGTTCTGCGTCACCTCGATGTCGTCGATGGTGTCGGTGGCCATGGCGTAGCAGACCATGGTGCTCATGCCCACGCCGAAGAACAGGATCATGTAGCCGACGGTGAACACGAGGGGCTGGTCGGTGTGCAGCACGTACAGGATGATCACCACCACGCAGGCGAGCGTCAGGCCGCTCATGGAGATGCCCTTGTGGCCGATCTTCTTGGTGAGCGGGCGGACGAGCGGGGCGGCGGCCAGCATGGCCAGGGAGCCGCCCATGGTGGTCACGGCGATCATGCTCGCGTTGCGGAAGTAGTCGGCGTAGATGTAGTTGACCATCTGCATGAGGAAGATCAGGGCGATCGCGGAGCACACGCTCATGAGGATCAGGCCCCACAGGGAGCGGCTCTTCAGCGCGTTGCCGATCATGTGCAGCGTGGACTTGCGTTCGGCGGCGGGTTCGCCGTCCGCGTGGTGGATCTCCGGCTTGACGCGCTCGGTGCACAGCTTGTAGCAGGCGAAGAAGCAGGCGAGCGCCAGCACGGCGAAGATGCCGGAGACGAGCGCGAAGATCTGCGTGCCTTCGCCGCCGCGGATGATCTGGGAGCCGTCCGCCGCGGTCTCGTAGATGATGAGCGGGGCGACGACGCCGATCACCAGCGAGGCGCAGGTGGAGCCCACGGAGCGGAAGGTCGACAGGCTGGTGCGGTCCTCGGGCTCGGGGGAGATCAGCGAGGCCATGGAGCTGTAGGGGATGTTCACGCAGGAGTACAGGATGCCCCAGATGATGTACGTGATGTACATGTACACGATCCTGACCCACATGGGCGAGCCGACCGTGAAGGTCTGGTACATGAGGAACGAGAAGATGACGACGGCCGGGGCCATCTTCATCATGACCGGACGGTACTTGCCGCCCTTGCCTGCCGGCATCTTGTCGACCACCACGCCGACGGTGACGTCCGCGAAGGCGTCCACCACGCGCGCGATGAGGAACAGGGTGCCCACCACGGCGCCGGGCACGCCCATGACCTTGGTGTAGAAGATCATGAGGAACGAGCTGGCGAAGGTGAACATGAAGTCGTTGCCGAAATCACCGAACAGGTATCCGGCCTTGTCCCTCATGCCGAAGGGCCGCACCGTCGCGGTTCCGTTGGTAGCGGGGGAACTCATAATACTCTCCTTTGAGTTGGTTGATGGCCGCCGGGGTTCCGGCGGTTCACAGAACGATGAACGAGATCGATGCCGGGGGCGCCGTCACGGCGTCGGTGGCGATGGTTTCGGGGATGATGTCGGGGAAGGCGCCTTCCGCGCCCATGCGCAGCGGCGTGCCGTTGAGCCGTATCTCGCGCGAGCGCGGGTCGTCGGCGGTGAACTGGTAGATCCAGCCCCCGCGCACGCCACGCACCTCGGTCGGCTCGGTCGGCGAATTGTTGACGAGCAGCCATGCCGCGCCCTCGCGGCCGTCCTTGCGGGAACGGGCGAACAGGTGCACGCCTTCGCGCGCCGGCTCGCCGGCGTTGTACACGGTGGTGCCCATGAGGCGGTTCCACAGGTAGATGAACCAGTAGTTCGGCCGTGGCGAGAAGTCGGCGAAGTCGAGCCATCCGTAGTCGGACGAGGCGAGGGTGTTGTGGAACAGCACGCCGTCGGTGAGTTCGCCGAACACGCCCAGTTCGCAGGCCGTGCGGAACACGTCGAGGTAGGTGGAGGCCCAGGTGTTGCCGCCGAGTCCGGCGTCGGCGGTCTCGGTCACCCACATCGGGGCGTCGGGCGCGAACCGGTCCCGCAGCGGCATGTACCGCCGGCATGCGGCCCCGGCCACGGCCAGGTAGCGTTCGCCCATGGCCTCCGAAACGTCCCAGTGGTTGCCGAGCACGCTTTCCCCACGTTCGGAGAGACCGTTGTACCAGTGATAGCTGAACACGTCGGCCCGTTCCTGCAGCACCGGCATGAGTTCGTCGGTTCCGAACGACATGATGGAGTCGAGCACCGACGAGTCATAGGGGTTGACGGCGCTGGTCGGCACGGTCGGATCGTGCCCGTCGGACGCGCACGGCCCCACGCACAGCACTTCCGGGTACTCCTCGCGCAGGAGGCGGAAGAACGCGTCCTGGTCGCGCGCGTAATCGCCCATCGTGTATCCTTCGGGCGAGTTGTCGGCGCCGAGGACGTTGGGCTCGTTCATGAATTCGGCGGCCTCGATCGGGACGCCGTATTCGCGGCTGAAGTCGAACAGCATCCTGGTCTGTTCGGGGTTCCATGACCCGTCGGCGGTGTCGTGCACGCCGGCGCTGTTCGCCACCGATACGAGCAGGCGTCCGCCGACCGCCTTGACGAATTCGAGCACGCCCACCCACTGATCGCGGGTGAGGACGCTGGAGAAGCCCTCGGGCGCCCTGCCGCCGGTCGTGCCGTCGAAATCATAGTAGGTGTTCGACGCCCAGCTGCCGGAGACGCGCACCCATGCGGGTCCGAGCCGCTTGGCCATGGCGAGCAGGCGCGGGTCGCGCAGGTCCTTGGGCGGGTAGACCTCCATGATGCTCGGCAGTCCGGCGACGCCGTCCACCTCCAGCCGTTCCGTGCCGGCGAGCTGGCCGGGCATGTAGCGCTTCCAGAACGTGCCTCCCGTCACCTCGGTCATTTCGATGTTGTACGACGCCATCAACGGACTGACGTCGCGAATGGCGCGCAGGCGTGATGTTCCTAGCGATATCGTTGGCATGTTCCTCTCCTTCGAAGCCCGTGCCGGCAGCTCCGCCGACGACGTAGTACACACTGTATGGGCCGTGAAGGCTGCCCCCGTTTTCTTTCCAGATTTTGCAGTTGCCATGCCGTCGGCCGCGTCCTTGCGCCCGTATCCGCATTCCCGCCGATACAATGATTTCCATGGCAAAGAACGACATAGGGAAAAGCGACAAGGTCACCCTCGCGGAGGTCGCCAGCGTGGCGGGGGTTTCACCGGCCACTGTATCGAGGGCATTGTCCCGTCCCGGCCGGGTCAATTACAAGACCGCGCAGCGTGTGCGCCTCGTGGCCCATGAGCTCGGCTACCGCGCCGGCAGGATCGATGCGCTCGACGAGGAGCGGCTGCACGGCATGATCTCCGCCATCGTGCCCGACATCAACAACCCCGCGTTCGCCACGGCCATCCATACGCTGCAGGCCACCGGCATCCGACGAGGATTCTCGGTGAACGCCAGCGACAGCGAGGAGGACCCGGCCCAGGAGAAGCGGCTGCTCGACAACGCCCTGCAGCTCGCTGACGGCGTGCTGCTCATCTCGCCCAGACTGTCCGACACCGTGCTGCGCAAGGCCGCGCAGCGCAAGCCGGTCGTCGTCGTCAACCGTATCGTGAACGGGCTGCCGGGTGTGATCCCCGACCTGACCGACAGCATGGACGACGCGCTGCGCCGGCTCGTCGAACTCGATCACCGCGCCATCACCTACCTCGCCGGGCCGCATCTCTCCTGGCAGGAGGGGTACCGCTGGCAGCTCATCAAACGCCTCTGCGCCAAGCACGGCCTCAAGGTGCGGCGCATGCAGGGAGTCGAACCCACCTACCGCGGCGGATGGCATGATTTCCAACGGTTTCTCGACCAGCCCACCACCGCCGTGGTCGCCTACAACGACGTGATGGCGCTCGGCTTCATGGCCTTCCTCAAACAGCACGACGTGGGCATTCCGGACCAGGTGTCGGTGATGGGCATCGACGGCACCCGTCTGGCACACATGTTCGACCCACCGCTGGCGAGCATCATCATTCCCCGGCGCGAGATGATCGAGATAGGCACCACCATGTGCGTGGACATGATCCTGCATACCGCCGACCCGAGCGCCACGCCCGTCCGACGATGCCCCACCTCGTTCCTGCAGCAGACCAGCATCGGCGCGGCGGCGCGGCGGGCCGAAGACGCCGGGTGACGGCCGTCACGCCGTGACGGGCACTGCGTACCGCGCGGCGGCCATCGCACGCCGCACGCGGCCGCCCTCAGCCGGCCTTGCCGGCGACCCCCGCGTCCTGTGCGCGCCGTATCACCACCCCGACCATGACCACACAGTACGTCAGCGCGAACGCCCATGCCATCGGGTTCGACAGGCAGACGAGCAGGTAGCCGCCGCCGATCACCGTGAGCCATCCGCCGAGGCACCGGCCGGCGAGCTCGCCGAAGCCGGAGATGATGGCCTGCGTGCTGTAGCCCATGCCCTGCAGCGTGTTGAGGAAGATCATGAGCGAGCCGTGAAGGATGAAGAAGCAGCTCATGATGAACAGATACTCCACGGCCGCATCCACGATCTCGGGGCGTGAATCGCCCAGCACGAAGCGGCACATCGGCTCCTTGAACAGCAGGATCGTCACCCACGCCAGGGCGCAGTACACGGCCTGGATGATCACGCCGTCGCGCAATCCCAGACGTATGCGGTCGAGCCGCCGGGCGCCGTAGTTCTGCCCGGCGTAGGTGGCGATGGCCATGCCGACGCTTTCCATGGGCAGCGTGAACATCTGGCGGATGCGTTCGCCGGCGGTCTGCGCGGTCACCATGGCGGCGCCGAGCGAGTTGATGGCCCCCTGCATCGCCACGGCGCCGACGGCGCACACGGAATGCTCGAACCCCATCGGCAGGCCCACATAGCACAGCCGGGCGATGTGGCGGTGCGACCAGCGCATCTCGTCGTGGCGCACCCGGAATATCGGGATCCTCGTGAACGCCCACCAGCAGTTCAGCGCGGCGGAGAGCGTCTGCCCGATGACGGTGGCGAGCGCCGACCCGACGACGCCCATGCCGACGATGCCGATGAACACGTAGTTGAGCACGATGTTGACCACGCAGGAGACGAGCAGGAAGTAGAACGGGTGCTTCGAATCGCCCGCGGACCGCATCAGCGCCGCCGAATGGTTGTACAGCACGGCCGAGGGGATGCCGAGGAAGATGACGATGATGTATTCGACGGCCATGCCCATGAGTTCGGCCGGCGTGTCGATGAACGCGAGCAGCGGACGGGCAAGCAGCGTCATCGACGCGGTGAACGCGACCGACATGATGACGCACAGCCAGACGCCGTTCCACATGAACCGGCGGAAGTCGCGCTCGTCCTTGGCGCCGAAGCTTTGCGCCGCGGGGATGGAGAACCCGATGCACGCGCCCTGCACGAATCCGAGGATCAGGAAGTTCAGCGAATACGTGGCGCCGACCGCGCCGAGGGCGTCGTCGCCGATGAGACGGCCGACGATGACGGCGTCGGCGAAGCTGTAGAGCTGCTGGAACAGGGTGCCGAGGATCAGCGGAATCGAAAAGACGAGGATGCGCGTCAGCGGACGGCCGACGGTGAGGTCGGCCGTGGAGGCGTTGTGGGTTTCGTGCGCGGCCATGGCTTCCTCCATTCGTGGCGTTCGTGGCGGGAGTGGGTCGTGGACATGTCGTGGACATGGTGAACAAATCATGGGAAGGGGATGCACGGTGCGGTGGCGGTTCCCGCGTGGCCTCCACGCTCGCGGGAACCGTCCGCCGATGCAGGGATTCCGTCCGCCGAAAAAAGCTGGCAGTGGCGGGAGGATTCCCGAATCATGACCGTTCGTATGCGATGACTGGCATCATCGACGCCCCCATCGTAAAGAGGGGCGTTCGGCGCCGTCTCGTTTTTTCCATCGTTTTCCAAATCCTGCGGCAACGGGCACTATGCTGAACGGTCATGGGCAATGTTCACGACACCGACGGCGATACCGACGAAGACATCGACGAAAACGGCGCAGCCGACACCGCCGCCACAGCCGGCTTCGACGACGCCGCAGGCCGGCGGGACGACGGCGCGGTCACGATCACCGACGTGGCGAAGGCGGCGGGCGTCTCCATCGCCACGGTCTCGCGCACGTTCCGCTACCCCGACCGCGTGAACGTACGGACGCTGGACCATGTGCGGAAGGTGGCGTCCCGGCTCGGCTATCATGCGGCGATGATCCGCCCACGGGAGAGGGGCCGCCTCGCCGGCCTGATCTCACTGACCGTCAACGACCTGGGCAATCCCGTGTATTCGCAGATCGCGCGGGCCGTGCAACGCGAATGCAGTCGTCGGGACTTCGGGCTCATGGTGTCGGAGACGGAGGAGAATCCCGCATCCGAACGCGACATCATCGTCAGGGCCATCCCCCACGTCGATGGGATGATATTGTGCGCGCCGCGTCTGCCCGACGCCACGATCCGCAAGCTCGCCCAGTCGCGTCCGCTGGCGGTGATGAACCGCGCTGTCGGCGGCGTCCGGTCGCTGTACGCCGACGACGGGCCGGCGATCGTCGAGGCCGTGGAGACGCTGCGAAGGCTGGGCCACCAGCAGGTGACGTATCTGCCGGGGGCGCGGCGGTCGTGGCAGAACGGGCTGCGGGCGAATGCGCTGCAGGCCGCGTGCCGCCGTATGGGGCTGCGATTGCGGCACACGTCGTACACGTATCCGGTGGGGACGGAATCGACGCTGGCGTTCGAGACGTTCCTGCGACGGCCCACGTCGGCCGTCATCGCCTATAACGACGAGGTCGCGTACTCATTCATGACGTTCCTCGCCGGGCATGGGATGAGGGTTCCGGACGACGTGTCGGTGATCGGCATCGACGACATCCCCATGTGCGAGGTGTGCTCGCCGCAGCTGTCGAGCATCGCGGTACCGCGGCAGGAGCTGGCCCGCGAGGCGGCGCGGTACGTCATCGGGCAGGCGCTGCACAGCGGCGACGACACGATGGCCCCGGTGACGCTGCGCTCGCGGTTCGTGCGCCGTGCGAGCATGGGCCAAGCGAAGTGACAGCGGTAGACGCGGACGACCGTAGGTTATCACGCAAGCATGCATGATAACCAGCGGGGAAGTGGTCCAAGCGTAGGGTCTTACGCCATACGTGCGGCATAACCTACGCAAGGCACTCCCCGCGTAGGGTTCTCCACACGCTTGCGTAAAACCCTGCGCGAGGCAGCCCACGGGGAAAACGGAAAAGCCCGTCCGCCGAGGAGAAACGGCGGACGGGCGGCATGACACATCGCGGCAAACCGATAAAAACCGCGACGACTATGGTCGGACGATGCACGACGACGTACGCAACCCTTCATACGTCATGCGCCCCGTCCGGGGGAACGGCGACGGCGTGGCCGTCACCGCACGGGGAACGTCACTTGGCGAGCTTGGAGAAGTCTTCGAACAGTTCGCCGTAGATCTGGCCCCAGGAGCGCTTGCCCTGGATGTACTTGATGGTCATCGACTTGGTGAACGAGTCGAAGAAGCCCTTGATCTCGGCCTTCACGTCGTCGGCGACGTCGAGCTCGTCGACCTTGGCCTTGATGCCGGCGGAGGCCTGGGCGCAGCGCAGGGCCTCCCACTCGCCGTAGGTCATGGACTTGAACTTGCCGTCAAGGCCCTCGTTGAGGGTGAAGGTGTCGGCGGTGGTCAGCGCGGCGAGCGTCGGCTCGATCTGGTCGGCCGGGGTGGCGAAGTCGAGTTCGCCGGCCTGGTCGAGGCCCGTGAAGGTGACCTTGCCGTCGTTGATCTCGGCCTGGATGAACACCATCTTGTCGATCTTCTCGTTGTAGAGGATGATCTGTGACATGATTTGCTTCTTTCGTTGAAAGGTATGGAAAGAGCCGCGTTCGGCGAATCGCGTCGCGCGGCTCGGGGAACGGAACAGGTCCGTTATGGGA
Organism: Bifidobacterium pluvialisilvae; assembly: GCF_019331695.1. GTDB lineage: Bacteria > Actinomycetota > Actinomycetes > Actinomycetales > Bifidobacteriaceae > Galliscardovia > Galliscardovia pluvialisilvae. Next base: position 34,902 of record NZ_JAHBBI010000010.1, on the reverse strand, counting down.
TCTTCAGATCCTGGCGATCATCAGATCTTCTCGATCGGCAGGCCGTTCTTGTCCAGATCCGGCCAGAGCTTCTCGTACGGGTGACCGGTGAGCTCCTCGGCGATCTTGCGGGCTTCCGGAGTGACGTCGGCCTTGGAGCCGCCGGCCTCGAGACGCTCGATCTCGGCCTTCAGGATGCCGTGGGTCTCACGGTCGAGGTAGATGCGGCGGGACATCCACAGGGCCCAGGCGATCAGGACGCAGGTGCCGAGGAAGAACACGAGCACGATGCCGACCTGCACGTTGTGCGGGGTGGTCTGGAAGTTCTTCATGGTGTCGGCCTTGTAACCGGTGAACTCGAGGAGCAGACCGGCGACCCACGTGGCGATGGCGCCGGTGGACTTGCGGAAGAAGGTCATCACGGAGGCGTAGAGGCCGGCACGGTCGCCACGGGTCATGATGTAGTCGACGTCAGGCATGAACGGGAACAGGTTCCACGGGGTGAACTCCAGGGTGGCGCGACCGCACTGGTACACGATGGAGACGATGAGGAAGATCCAGAACGGGTTGTGGATGCCGGCGGCCCACACGCCGACGTAGGCGACCATGGCCACGAGGATGGAGACGTAGCTCAGGCGGAACAGGAAGCGCGGACCGTGGGAGATCATGAGCTTGGCGCACAGGATCGTCATCGGGATGCCGAGGATGGACATGGCCTGGAAGGTCCACGGCCAGGACTCGCCGGCGCCGGAGATGCAGCAGACGATGAAGGTCGGCAGCAGCGTGGAGTAGAAGTCCTTGCCGGTGAAGGACAGCAGGTAGACGGCCAGGTGCGTACGGAAGGCCTGGTTCTTGAAGGTGTCGACGTAGCCGGTGACGGATTCCTTGAGGAACTGGCCGACGGACTGCTTCGGACGGGACTCGAGCTCCTTGATGAACTCCTCGGTGAGCGGGCGCTCCCAGGTGCCGAACGTGGAGATGGCGATGGCGACCACGAACAGGACGGTCCATGCGATGCCGGCGATCAGGTAGGAGTTCGGGTTGTTGGCCTGCTTCAGGGCGGCCAGGATGAGGAACACGAGGGCGGTGCCGGTGGCGGAGATCACCATGCGGGAACCGGACAGCGTGGTGCGCAGCGTGTAGTCACGGGTCATCTCGGTGGGCAGGCACTCCCACGGGACGATCATCATGGCGATGATGACCTCCATGGCGATGTAGACCGCGAGGTAGTAGGCCGCGGAGGTGGAGTTGATCCAGAACAGCGGGAACACGCAGGCGAACAGGATCAGGCCGAGCAGCATGAAGAAGTGACGACGGCCGAACTTCTGACCGAGCTTGGTGTGGTAGAAGTTATCGGTGATCAGGCCGAGGAACAGGTTCCAGATGCAGTCCACGATACGACCGGCGGCGGCGATGCCACCGGCGATTGCGGGGTTGAAGCCCTGTGCCAGGGTCAGGTATGCGAAGATGACGCCGGAAACGATGTTGTTCCAGCCGCCGCCCATGAGGTCGAGCATGCCGTACTGGATACCACGACCGATGTTGATTTCGTGAGCCTTGTAGGGCCACTTGTTAAGGTTGGAGGCCATTTTGTTTTTTACCCTTTCCTTCTCCAACACGGACCTTCATGGTCCGCGTTAGCTTCATTCGGGTGCAAGAGTGCTCCCTTGCACCGCTGGCCGTCCCGAGGATCCGCCTTACTGCCAGGTTTGACGAATCACCGTCCGTCATCCGCGCTGCCAGTGCGCGGACGTCGATGACGACCTTCCACTTTCGAGAAGTAGTTTCATGTTCATTGTGGCCCTTGCCGGCATTTGCCGTCGTGCGTTGCCATAATTTGCATATCAAGTGTGATAGCGGTCACATCCGAAAACGGCATTCGTTTGGCAACGCCATGGCAACATCACGACGGCGTTCGCCGGCTTGCGGCGACGCCGCCGCAAAACCGCAAAAAAGGCGGAATATCAACGAAAAACGAGGATGCCGATACGAAAGCGCCCGCATCGCCGTAATCGGCGGATGCGGGCGTTCGATAATCATCGACCGATGCATCGATCGAAGTCAGGCCGTCGGAATCAGGCGTTCTTCTTGTCGATGATCGGCTTGACGAGGGCGCGGGCGTCGGCGCAGGCCTGGGCGATGGCGTCCCAGTCGTGGGCCTTCTGCGCGGCGGACGGCACCGGGAAGGAGCCGCCGATGGCGAACACGTTGTTGAGGCTGATGTACTCCTCGGCGTTCTTCAGGCTCACGCCGCCGGTGGGCAGGAACTTCATCTCGGCGAACGGGCCGTTGAGGGCCTTGAGGGTCTTCACGCCGCCGTAGGCCTCGGCCGGGAAGAACTTCACGTAGCGCAGGCCCAGCTGGTAGGCGTCGTCCACGTCGGACGGGACGGCGGTGCCGGGGAGGACGAGGATGTCGTTCTCGAGGGCGTAGTCCACGATGCTGCGGGTGAAGGCCGGGGTGACCAGGCCCTTGCAGCCGGCCTCGATGGAGGCCTTGGCCTGCTCGACGGTGTGCACGGTGCCGGCGACCAGGGTGACGCCCGGCACTTCGTCGCGGATGCGCTTCATGCCTTCGATGGCGTACGGGGAACGGAAGGTGACCTCGGCCACCGGGATGCCGCCGCGCTCGAGGGCCTGGGCCAGCGGAACGGCCTCCTCCACGCTGTGCAGCGTGACCAGCGGGACGACTCCAAGCTCGGAGAAGTAGGCCAGCTGCTCTTCGTTGGTCTTATCTGCCATAGTGATACTCCTTTGAGTTATTGCCAACAGGTTGATTATCGCGCTTGCGTTCGATCATGCACGACTTGCGTTTGCTTCCGCTTCCGACTCTGCGCCTACTTCGCGCGCGGGTGCGACTCGGTGAACGCCTTCAGCTCCTCGGGGGTCGGCAGGCCCTCGTTGTCGGAGATGAACTGCGTCTGGATGGCGCCGAGCGCGCAGCCGCGCTCCAGCGCCTCATCCACGGTCCTGCCGTCCATGAGCGCGGAGAGCGTGCCGGCGGCGAAGCCGTCGCCGCAGCCGACCGTATCGACCACATGGTCGACCACGAAGCCATGCACGTACGTGGACTCCTTGCCGTCGGTGGCGTAGGCGCCGGCGGGGCCGTCCTTGACGACGACGAGCTTGGCGCCGTTGTCGATGAACGCCTGGGCGGTGCTTTCCAGATCGTCGGCGCCGAACAGCTCGCGGCCTTCGCCGACGCCCGGCAGCACCAGGTCGGCCTGGGAGGCCAGCTCGACGAGGGTCTTGCGCATGAGGTCGAGGCTCGGCCAGATGGCGGGACGCAGGTTCGGGTCGAACGACACGTAGGCGCCGTTCTCGCGGGCCCTGACGATGAGCTCCTTGGCGGCGGCCAGCGTGGTCTCGCTCAGCGGGGGCAGGATGCCGGTGAGATGCACCAGCGAGATGTCGGAGAAGTCGACGGCGTCCACATCGGCCGGGGACAGCGTGGAGGCCGCGGAGTTCTTGCGCCAGTAAGCGGTCTTCGGATCGCCGTGGCTCACCTTGGACTTCATCATGAAGCCGGTGAGGCGATCGTCGTTGTAGGAGACGAGCGAGGTGTCGATGCCGTTCTTCTCCATGAAGTTGCGGATGCGGTCGCCGGCGGGGTCGTGGGCGAGCTTGGTCATGTACACCGGCTTCTGCCCCAGACGGGAAAGGCCAACGCACACATTCAGCTCGGCGCCGGCCACCGAGGCGCCGAACGACTCGACCTCGGCCAGGTCGCCTTCCTGCTCAGCGGTGAACAGCGCCATCGCCTCACCGACCAGCAGCACCTTTCCCGGCTTAATAGCCACAGTTGATTCACTCAACGTCATGAGAAATCCCTCTGTTCAATCAATGTATAGTTTTTTCGATCCAAGTTCGAACCTTGAACTCAACCGGTACACATCATACTATCCTGAGAGTAGTTTTCGTAGGCGGTTGTTGGCACGTTTTTCAAAATTCGACGCCGGTTCACCCGAACGCGCCGGCGGAAACGCCGTGCATGGCGCCGCACCGGGCGTCGGGTACAGTGAATGCAGATTCTCACCACACGGAGGATATTGCGACATGAGGCAGTCAAAGGCGAACCGCAAGCCCAGCATCGCTGACGTGGCGGCCGCGGTGGGGGTCTCGAAGACCACGATCTCGCGGTATCTGCACGGCAAGTACGACTACATGTCGGCCGAGACGAAGGAGCGCATCGACGCCACCATCGAGGAGCTCGGCTACCGGCCGAACAAGATGGCGCAGAGCCTCAAGGCCTCGAACAGCCATCTCATCGGCGTGACCATCGCGAACATCAGCAATCCGTTCAGCTCGCAGCTGCTCAAGGGCATTCAGGCCGAGTGCCGGGCGCGCGGCATCCAGCTGCTGGTGAGCGACGTCGACGACAATCCGGCGCTCGAGCGCGCGGCCATCGAATCGCTGCTCGACTCGCAGGTGGACGGCCTCATCGTGAACACCGCCGGCGACAACGACGACTACCTCACCGAATTCGCCACGAAGGACGGCAATCCGCCGATGGCGACGCTCGACCGATTCATCAAGCCGGTGGTCTGCGACTGCATCACCACCGACAACGCGGCCGGCGTCGATGAGATGCTCGACCATCTCGTCGCCCAGCGGTTCGACCATGTGGTGTTCGTCACGCAGCCGGCGGCGGCCATCACCACGCGAGTGACGCGAGTGACGGCGTTCCGGTCGTATATCGCCGCGCATGGTGCGGCTGCCGGCGCGGCCGGTGCTGCCGATATTGCCGGTGCTGCCGATACGGCGACCGGCGCAATCAGCGGCACGATCAGCGGCGAAGTACTGGAATACAACGACCTCGCAGGTCTCGAGACCGGCCTCGAACGGATCATGGCCGAGCAGGCCGGACGCAGGGTCTGCCTGTTCTCGAACAACGAGGACGGCATGTGCGACATATTCGAGGCGTATCCGGCCGCGCTCGACGGGCATATCGGGCTGTGCGCGTTCGCCACCAAACGCTGGGCGCGCTACAGCGGCCGCGGCATCACATGCCTCGACCAGAACCCGGTGCGCATGGGACGCACCTGCGCCGCCAAGCTCGCCGCACGCATCTACGACGGCGACGATTCGCCATACGAGCTTCTGGAGCTTCCCGCCGAGCTGTGCATCTACGCCTCCACCACCGAGGTATAGCGAACACCTCCGTTCACAAGCGCGGCCCGTGCACGAATCGCCATATATCGCATATCCCGTCGTTGACGGATACGACAACCGTTCACGAATCGTCCGATGCGCATATATTCCGTCACTTGCGAGCAGGTATTTCATTCAGGAATCCCCAGATATACGCACATCCTCCCATTCGCACGCGGCCTTTTCATGCACGAATCCCCAGATATACGCACATATCACCATTCGCGCGCATATGCCATGTTCATGAATCGGCGAATATACACATATCCCATGGTTCATATCAAACCGCCACGTTCACGAATCAATCGATAGCCCGATATTCCAACATTCATCGAGAGAAAATGCCTCCACGAATCGACAAATGCACGAGCATCCTTCGATTCGTGAACACATGCCGAATTCCCGAATCGGGGGATATCGGCGCATATCCACATTCGCGAGCCCAAAACGGCCGCACGAATCGGCGGATGCGGGCGCATCTTTCGGTTCGTGAATGAAAGCCGCGTTCATGAATCAATCGATGCATCCGCATATGACGATTCATGAGTCTCGATGCCGGACATACGAGTATACGGATATATGAGTATATGGATATCTCGCCATTCGTGCGGCAGGGGTTGCGTCGTGTTTTCGCCATGCTTTGCGACACGCCGAAGAAAGCACTGCGAATACTTGGTTGTTATCCCTCACATATCTAACGAGAATCGAAGAGTACACCGGTTTAGTTGACCGGTAAACAATAACGTCGTATAGTACTTATCAACCGGTTTACGAAACCGGTACACACAACATCGTTTCGGTATAGTATCTGCCAGCGGACAACGTCGATTCCCCTCGCGAATCGTCCGACGTTCGAAAGAACACAGCTCAAGGAGGAGCGCCATGATTATCTGGGTGATGGCCGCATTGCTCATTCTCTCCTTCGCCGTCTTCGCGGTCTACGCGATGAAGGGCGGCAACCTCACCATCGGATTCTTCGTGCAGACCATCGTCTGGCTGCTCATCTACTTCCTCGGCGTGGCGTTCGGAGTCGGCAAGCCGTTCGACTTCGTGGAGGACATCTTCGCCCAGCCGGCACTGACCTACGGTCCGACGATCATCCAGATCGTCTGCGGCGCATGGTTCGGCCGCGTGCTCGTCGACACCGGCATCGCCGCCTCCATCTCCTACCGCACCGCCAAGGTCGGCGAGAAGAACCCCGTGCTCGCCACCATCTGCATGGCCGCCGTCACCTGCCTCATCTTCACCAGCGCCTACGGCGTCGGCTCCGCCATCGCCATCGGCGTCATCCTCTTCCCGATCCTGGGCCGCCTCGGCGTCCCCAAGCGCGTGGCCGTCCCCGTGTTCACCCTCTCGATCGGCGCCGCAATGTGGGTCAACAGCGTGCTGTTCGTGCAGTTCGCCGCCTTCTACCAGGACTACAAGTCCCCCGACGGCTCCGTGGTCGAATGGGGCACCCACTACCTGCGCTTCGGCATCGCCGCCCTGCTCGTGCAGATGCTCGGCGTCATCATCTTCATCCTCATCAACTCCAAGGCCATCAAGAACGGCACCCCGTACGAGGTCGGTGACCCCGACGAGCAGCCGACGGACATCCCCGACGTGCCCGTATGGACCTACATCATGCCGATCGTTCCCGTGGCCCTGTGCATCATCCTGCAGTGGAACGCCGTGCCCGCGCTCATGCTCGCCACCATCCTCACCTTCGCGTTCACCGGCCACATGAAGTCCATCAAGGAATTCGGCGCCATGCTGAACTCCACCGCCAAGACCGCCATCGGCGACATCGGCCCGCTCATCATCATGTTGCTCGTGCTGCGCTTCTTCCAGGAGATCGCCGTCACCGTGATGAAGGACTTCGGCCCGATCCTCACCCCGCTCATCCCGAACAGCACGTTCATCCTCGGCCTCGCGTTCTGCATCCTCGCCCCGCTGGCCCTGTTCCGCGGCCCGCTGGAACTCTACGGCGCCGGCTCGGCCGTCATCAGCATCTTCATGGCGACCGGCATGTTCAACGCCTGGTTCCTCTTCGCCCTGCTCGTGGTCCCGTCGATGACCTGCATCTCCTCCTGCATCACCCAGTCGTGGAACACCTGGTCGGTCGGCTACACCGGCCTCGAACCGAAGACCTTCCTCAAGAACGGCGTTCCCGTCTACTGGGCCTGCACCTTCCCCATCATGGGCCTCGCCGGTCTGCTGCTGTTCTGACCTTCACCTCTGACCTCCACCTCCGTGTGGGCGGCCGGCCCCTTCCCCGGCCGCCCACGACCCTCCCCTGCTCTTCCCTGATTCCGCACCACACACCACACCCACACACCAAAGAAACCAAGGAAATCCATCATGACCGCTCTCGGCATCAACACGCTCGTATACCTCTCCGACCTCGCGAACGGCGTCCCGCAGTCGACGCTGCTCCCCCGCATCGCCGATCTCGGCGCCGGCCTCGCCGAAGTCCGCCGCGAATACATCGTCGGCGCGGACGGCATCGACGCCGACGTCGAATTCGACCGCATCGCGGCGGCACGCAGGGCCGGCGGCCTCGGCCTGTTCTATTCCGTGCCCGAAGTCATCACCGCGGAGGGCGCCGCCAACCCCGAGTTGGCCACCTATTTCGCCGAGGCCAGGCGCATGGGCGCGAAGAACGTCAAGCTCAACCAGGGCGACGTGAAGGACGTCAGCGCCGACGTGCTGCACGGCATCGACGCGCTCGCCGCCGAATACGGCGTGAGCGTGACCATCGAGAACGACCAGACTCCGGAGAACGGCACGTTCGTCTGCACCGCCTCCTCGCTGGAAAACATCAAGGACGCCGGCAGCGCCATCGGCTACACCTTCGACCTGGGCAACTGGCTGTGGAGGGACGAGGACCCGGACGCCGCGTTCGCCGCCCTGCACGGGTTCATCACCGTGTTCCATCTGAAGAACGCCAACGGCGCCGAGAAGCGCGAGGACCTCGTCACGACGATGCTCGACGACGGCGTCATCGACTGGCGCGAGCTCGTCGCGCAGCTGGGCGACGACGTTCCCGTGTTCCTCGAGTTCCCCATCCCCGCCGACCGCGTCGCCGAACAGTTCGACATCGTCCGCGCCGCCCTCGCCTGACCGGCGGCCATACAAGCCGACATCGCACGACATCGCATATAACGAACGAAGAAACGTAAGGAAACCACAATGGCAGAAGTCATGACCATCGGCGAACCCATGGTGAACCTCATCGCCGATTCCGACCAGACCTACATGGAGGCCCGTAACCTGCCGACGCAGATGGCGGGATGCGAGTTCAACGTGGCCATCGGCGCGAACCGCCAGGGCCACTCGGTCAGCTACGTCACCACGCTGGGCGAGGACTGGCAGGGCGACATGATCGTCGACTACATGAACACCATCGACATCGACACCGGCAACATCCGACGCACGACGAAGGCCTCCACCGGCTCGCAGCTCAAGGTGGTGCTGCCCGACGGCGACCCGAAGGTCATCTACTTCCGTGCCGGAAGCGCCGCCAGCAGGACCACGCCCGACATCGTGGACGACGTGGACTTCGACGGCGTGAAGGTGCTGCACGTCACCGGCGTGTTCGCCGCGCTCGCCCCGAACACCTACGAGACCGAATCTCGCCTCATCGACGAGGCCCGCGCGCACGGAGCGCTCGTGACCTTCGACCCGAACCCCCGTCCGACGCTGTGGCACAGCGAGGAGGAGATGATCTACGCCACGAACAAGCTCGCCGCCAAGTCCGACGTGTTCATGCCCGGCCTTTCCGAGGGCCAGCTGTTCTCCGGCCGACAGGACCCGCGCGACATCGCCGACTTCTATCTCGACATGGGTGTGAAGAAGGTCATCATCAAGCTGGGCGACGCCGGCTCCGCGCTGTTCGAGCGCAACGAGGACGGCGAGCGCGTGGAGACGGTGGTGCCGAGCTTCGTGGTCGACGTGGTCGATACGGTCGGCGCCGGCGACGGCTTCGCCTCCGGTGCGATCACGGCCCTGCTCGAAGGCCTTGACGCCGAGCATCTGCTGGAGCGAGCGAACGCCGTCGGCGCGATCCAGGTGACAAGCGTCTCCGATTCCGAGGGCCTGCCCACCCGCGCCGAGCTTGAACGGTTCATCGCCGAAACCCCGCGAAAGGAAGTATCGCTGTGAAACTGCAGGTAGCCATCGACCGCGTGGACATCCCTCGCGCAGAAGCCATCATCCGCCAGGTCGCCGCATCGGCCGACGTCATCGAGATCGGCACGTCGCTGACCAAGGAGTTCGGCGTCCGTGCTCTCGCCCCGCTCATCGGGGCCGCGCACGAGGTCCGGCCCGAGACCGCCGTGCTCGGCGACATCAAGACCTGCGATGAGGGCAAATACGAGTTCGATCTTGGATTCGACTGCGGATTCAGGTACCTCACCGTCATGGGCTCGTCGTCGCTCGGCACGCTGAAGGTCTGCTACGAGTCGGCCGCCGCTCACGACGGCGTGATGATGATCGACCTGCTCGAATGCGACGACGACCGCATCGAGAGGATCTCGGTCTTCCCCGACGCCGTCTACTGCCTGCACACGTCGGTCGATTCGGGCGCGACCGCCGATCCGGTCGGCCAGGTGCGGGCGTTCAAGGCACGCTACCCTCAGATCGGACGCATCGCCATCGCCGGCGGCATCAGGAAGGACCAGCTTGCCGGCCTTGCCGCTGAGGGCGTGGAGATCGCCATCATGGGGTCGGCCATCACCAAGGCCGACGACATCGCCGCGGCGGCCGCCGAATGCAGGGCGCTGTGCGCGTAGTCGCTGCCGGCCAACGACATCGGCTCGCCGGCCAACGACCATAGGTCACGAATTCCTAACCATCCGAATAATCCAAGGCAGAACAAATCAGGAAAAGAGCAGATATCATGACCAACGACAACCGCATTCTCGACCAGATCGTCGATGAGATCTCCGGCGTCATCGCCAAGATGGACGAGGCCGACCTCGAGGCCGCGCGCGACCTTATCGGCCGCGACGACCGCGTGTACGCCACGGGCGAGGGCCGTTCCGGATTCCAGGCGCGCAGCTTCGCGATGCGCATGATGCACATCGGCTACACGAGCTACATGATGGGAGAGACCATCTGCCCGTCGATGCATGAGGGCGACGTGCTGCTGGCCATCTCCGGCTCGGGCAAGACGCGCAAGACCGTGGAGGACGCCGAGGCCGCGAAGAAGCTGGGCGTGAAGGTGATCGCCGTCACGTCGAAGCCGGAATCCCCCCTGGCCGACGCGGCCGACGCCGTGATTCTCGTGCCGGGCCGCGTGAAGGGCGAGGCCGGCGGCTCCATCCAGCTGCTCAGCTCGCTGTTCGACCAGAGCGTGCACATCGCGCTCGACGCCCTGTGCCTCATGCTCTCCCGCCGCGACAACGTCTCCGACGCCCAGGCCAACGCCAACCACGCCAACGTGGAGTGACCATCAACGTGAAGCAATAGAACGAAGCTCCGCCTTCCGGAATATCGGAAGGCGGAGCTTTTCGCATCCGGACGAATGACCGTCACAGCCTTGAGTAGGTGAAGTCGCGGATGAGGTCGAGGACGACGCCGCTTTCCTCAAGCCAGCTCATGCACACGGGGAACACGTGGCCGAGGGTTTCGGCGGGCGCGGTCTTCCAGTCGTGCAGTTCGAAGTCGGTGTCGCCCTCCGACAGCAGCGCGGCCAGATGCAGGGTCTCCGACTGGATGAAGTCGTCGCTGCTGGTGTTGAGGAACAGCGGCGGCAGGTCGACCGACCGCACGATTTCGGCGACGTCGACGGCCGAACGGTCGACGTCGGCCAGCGGCGCGAAGAACGTGGACGACATGGCGTCGAGGATGGTCTTGGGGTCGTCCTCCCCCGCGGCCGTGGCGGCGGCACCGCCGGCGGCCGGAACGTACGGCAGCAGGTTGTACAGGCCGGAGACGAGCGCCGCGCCGTTCACGCCGATGCCGCTGGCCTCGACGCCCAGAGCGGCGGCGACCGACGCCGAGCGTTCGACGGCGGCGGTGAAGAACGCGAGGCATCCGCCGGCGGAGTCGCCGGTGAGCCAGACGCCGTCCTGCGCGATCGGGTATTCGGCGCGATGGTCGCGAATCCAGGCGAGCGCCTGCGCGACGTCGCGCAGCTGGCCGAGAAAGTCGGTCTGCGGCGAGGGACGGTAGTTCACCGAGAACACGGCGAATCCGCGCGAGGCCAGGTGCGTGCAGAAGTTGCGGTTGAGCTCCTTGTGGCCGTAGACGAATCCGCCGCCGTGGATGTCGACGTATACGGGCATCGTCTGGCCGCCTCGCACGACGGCCTCGTGCGGCAGGTAGAGGTCGAGCCGGTGGCCGCGCACCTCGTCGGCGTCGTCGGCGTACGGCAGGTCGGCGATGACGTCCACGTCGTCGGGCGTGTGCCAGAACGGCACGCGGGAGGCGTCGCCGTCGGCGAAGTCCACGCGGGACTTGAGGATCGCCGAACGCAGCGGTTCGGGGCAGTCGCCGAGGTCGCCGTCGATCTCGGTCCAGTCGGTGTACGGCACTCCTTCGGCCGTGGCGTATCGGTTGCTCATCATGGTCTCCTTAATCTTCATGCATCGTTGTCATGCGTTACGCAATGCGCCGGCCTGCCGATGTCGGCGCGGCCGGCGCACAGGCGAATGGATTCGGTCACTCGGCCTTCATGTCCTCGAGGGCCACGCCGTTGGTCTCGGGCAGCACCTTCTTGACGAACAGGTAGCTCAGCAGCGCGAACACGGTGTAGGCGAGGTACACGTTGCCGACGCCGATGGTGTCGCGCAGCGGCGGGAACGTGGTGGAGACCACGAAGTTGCCGATCCAGTTGAACGCGGTGGCCACGGCCACGCCGATGGCGCGGATGTTGTTCGGGAAGATCTCGCCGATGACGACCCACATGCCGGCGCCCCAGCTGAAGTTGAACGACAGGAAGAACGCGTACATGCCGAAGATGGCGATCGGGGCCCAGATGCCGGGGAGCACGAAGTTGCCGTCCTGCATGGAGGCGTGGTAGAAGCCGACGGTGGCGATGAGCAGGAACACGGTCATGGCGATGGAACCGGCGGCGAGCAGCTTCTTGCGGCCGATGCGGTCGAGCAGGATCATGGACGCGATCATCGGGATCCATGCGGCGAGCGTGCGGTACAGCGAGATGTCAAGCGCGACCTGCTCGGAGAAGCCCATGGAACGCCAGATGCTCGAATCGTAGTAGAGGATGATGTTGATGCCGCAGAACTGCTGGAACAGGGCCACGAGGATGCCGATCCACACGACCTTCTTCAGGCCGAGGAATCCACCGCGCAGGTCGCGCAGCTTCGCACCGCTCTCGCTGCCGACGGTGGCGCGGATCTGGGCGATCTTGGCTTCGGGGTTCACCACGCCGTTGATGCGCTTGAGCGTGGCGGCGGCCTCCTCGTCGCGGCCCTTCATGACGAGGTAGCGCGGCGATTCGGGCAGCAGCAGCGACACGGCGAACATGACGACCGACGGCACGATCATGATGAGCAGCATCCAGCGCCAGGTGGCGAGACCGAACCAGAACGGCGAGTCGGCGCCGCCGGAGCCCTTGGCGAACATGCTGTTGGTGATGGTGGAGGCCAGCATGCCGATGCCGACGCCGAACTGCTGGAAGCTGGTGAGGAAGCCACGCATCTTGGTCGGCGAGACCTCGGCGATGTAGGCGGGGCCGAGCACAGAGGCCAGGCCGACGCCAAGGCCGCCGATGAAGCGGAACACGATGAACGACCAGATCTCGGGTGCGAGCGCGGAGCCCAGGGAGCTGGCGATGAACAGGATGGCGGCGAACAGCATGGAGTGGATGCGGCCGTACTTGTCGGCCAGCTTGCCGGCGAACCAGGCGCCGAGCACGCAGCCGAGCAGCGCGCACGAGACGGAGATGCCGCTCATGAAGCTGTTGAGGCCGAAGCCGGTCGCGGTGCCGGCAATCGAGTCCACGGCGCCGTTGATCACGGCGGTGTCGAAGCCGAACAGCACGCCGCCGATCGCGGCGGCCGCGCATACGATGATGATTCTGCGTTTGATGACCGGATCGACGATTTCCTCGAGATCGTCATGCCGGGAACTGGTCTGTGACGTCATTGCCCTCTCCTTCGTTGATGACCACCTTGTCATTTCCTCCATGGCCGCGACCCTTCGCAGCCATGTGATGTTCATCATCGTAGGGGCATGATTTCATCGCCGGTAATCATTATGTGATTCAGAAAATATGATTTTGTGATGTATTATTACGGAAATACGAAGATAACATCACATTATGCATTTTCCGCGTCACGAATCGTAGACATCATGCCGACGATGTCATGCCGAAGGCGGCATTCCGACAACGAAGGCCGACGACGGCACGGAAACGGTGAAGGCATACGAGACGACGGGAGCCCGACCATGACCGACGACCACGACTATCCGTACAACCGGGTGATCACCGACGATTATCTCGAGGAGAACATCTATCCGGAGGACTCCCCCGCCCTGATCCTGATGCACAACGTCAGAGGGGAATCGGTGCGCCCCCACTGGCATCGGGGATTGGAGCTCTCCCATTGCTTCGCCGGTACAGCCACATGGACCATCGACTCGTCGATCATCGAGACCGCCCCGGGGCATACCACGCTCATCAGCCCGTATGCGATCCACGAGGCCAAGCTCACCGACGTCGGCTATTACAGCGGAGTCTCCATCACGTTCAACAACGACATCGTCGAGAAATCGTATCCGTACGCCGACCGCAACCTCGTCGACTTCATGAGCCCCACCGCTACCGACGACGACCGGCAGCGCCTCACCGACCTCGTCATCAAGGCCGCGCAATGGCATGAGCGGCCGGGAACGCTGAAGACGCTGCAGCTGAACGCGATCCTCTACGAGATCCTGTACCTCGTGTATTCGAAATTCGTCGTCGGCGTGAGACGGCCGGAACTCGTACGCAACGGCCGCCATGTGTTCATACAGGTCGTCGGGTTCATCGAAAGCCATTATGCCGAGCCGCTGACGGCGCAGGACGTGGCTGCGCGGTTCGGTTACAGCCGCGAGCATTTCAGCCGTCTGTTCAAGGAGGCGACGGGCATGGGATTCAAACAGTTCGTCACCCGGCTGCGTCTGCAGGACGCCGAGCGGCGGATAGCGCGCTCGACCGTGCCGATCGCCGAGGTGGTGCGTTCGAGTGGATTCGCGGATTCGCGCAGCATGTGCGCGGCGTTCGAACGCGCCTACGGGATGACGCCCAGCGCCTACCGCCGTGCGCAGAGGGCGGAGCAACGGCAGGGGTAGCGCCGAACGCCCGGGAATGCGACGGGGCTGAGGCATTCGCGTTATGACCGACACCGGGAAATCACAGACGGAGGGTTCTGCGAGGATGAACCTGCACATATGAAAAAGGCCTGCGCGTCCGGTCGTTCGACCGATTCGCGCAGGCCTTCATCGATAGGAAGGTATCCCTCGTTCCGGCTGCCACCGAAGCGAGGAAGTCAGTGCGTTACTTGTTGTACTTGACGGTGTCCCACACGCCCAGCAGGTACTGGATGCCCAGGGCGCGGTCGTACAGGCCGTAGCCCGGACGCGGCTTGTGCTCCGGCGTGTTCTCGTTCCACAGGTGACGGCCGTGGTCCGGACGGATGTAGCCCTGGTAGTCGGCCTCGGCGTACGCCTTCATGATGCCGATGGTGTCCACGTCGCCCTCGGACGCGCGGTGGCCGACCTCGGAGAAGCTGCCCGCCTCGTCGAGGAACTTGATGTTGCGCACGTGCGAGAAGTGGATGCGGTCCATGAACGTCTTGACGGCGTCGACAGGGTCGTTGCCGCGGCGCGACGAGAAGGAGCCGAGGCACAGGCACAGGCCGTTGTACGGGCTCGGGTTGAGGTCGAGCACGCGCTGGATGCCCTCCTTGGAGGAGACCACGCGCGGCCAGCCGAACAGGTCGAAGGCCGGGTCGTCGGGGTGCACGGCCAGCTTGACGTCGTACTTCTCGCAGGTCGGGATGACGGCGTCGAGGAACACCTTGTAGTTCTCGTAGTACTTGTCGTGATCGATGCCCTTGTAGGCCTCGATGAACTCGGGCAGGTGGGCCAGACGCTCCGGCTCCCAGCCCGGCATGGTCAGGCCGTTGGCGCCCTCGAGCGTCTCGTCGATCAGCTTCTGCGGGTCGGTGAGCTCGGCGACCTTGTGGGCGTCGTAGTACAGGGCAGTGGAGCCGTCCGGGCACGGGTGGAACATGTCGGTGCGCAGCCAGTCGAACACGGGCATGAAGTTGTAGGTGACGACCTTCACGCCGGCCTTGCCGAGGTTCTCGATGGTCTTGATGTAGTTGTCGAGCGCCTCGTCGCGGCTCATGCCCAGCATGGTCTTGCCGGTCTTGATGGACTCGTGCACGTTCACGGACTCGACGACGTCGGCGTTGAACGTCTTGGTGATGCCGTGCTTGCGGTCGTAGTCGGAAAGGCCGGTGATCTTCTTCATCTCGGCCTCGATCTCCTCCGGCTCCCACAGCTCGCCGGCCTGCTTGTGGTGCAGCGACCAGACGATCGTCTCGACGCCCGGGATCTGGCGGATGTCGTCCAGCGAAATGGTGTCGTTACCCTCGCCGTACCAACGGAAACCCATCTTCATAGCGGTTGATCCTTTGCTTTCGGTGGTTATACAGTTTTCGGTTTACACCGCAACGGTGCTGTTACGGTGCGGATTGTCGTGAATTGTCACGGATTGCGGCGGGCGGCGCGACCATGCGCCGCTCGTGGGGCCGACGGCTCCCCTTCAATCATGCGGGGAGCCGTTGACCTTGGGAGGCCTGGCTCAGAGGCCGAGCTCCTTGTCGATGACGGGGTGCAGGGTGCCGGTGCCGGCCGCGAACTCCTTGAAGTAGCCCACGATCTTCTCGGCGAGCGGGGTCTGCGTGAGGTCCACGTTCCACAGGGTGGTGTCGGCGAGGATCGGCTTGAGCACCTCGTCGGCCTTGGACAGGTCGCCGCCCAGCGTGAGCGGGGCGAGGTCGGCCTGCAGCTCGGGGATGCGCGGATCGGGGCTCAGGGTGATCTCGTTGCCGTTGTCGTCGGTGGCCTTGCCGTCCTTGCCGAGCAGCAGGCGCAGCCATGCGGCGATGGCCAGCGGGATGGCGACCAGCTCGTTGACATCGTGGTCCGGGGACTCGACGTACTTCTTGATGGTCACGCCGAAGCGGATCGGCACCTTCTGGGAGGTGTCGGTGGAGATGCGGACCGGGGAGTCGGGCAGGCTCGGGTTCGGGACGCGAACGTCGATGACCTTCTCGGCGAACTCCTTCGGGGAGAAGATGCCCGGGTCGGTGACGACCGGCAGGCCCTCCTTGTAGGAGAGACGCTCGGCCAGGGCCTTGAGGGTCGGGTCGGCGATGGTCTCGCTCATGGAGTCGTAGCTCATGAGACGACCGGTGACGGCCAGGGCGGTGTGCACCGGGTTGAGGCAGGTGGTGACCTTCATCTCATCGGAGTCGTTGACGGTGTCGCGGTCGCCCAGGAAGACGCCGGCCTTCTCGAGGGCCGGACGGCCGTTCGGGAAGGAGTCCTCGATGACGAGGTACCAGGTCTCCTCGGAGTTGGCGAACGGGGCCACGTTGGTGCCCTTGGCGGTGTGGAAGATCTTGTTGTCGCCGAAGCCCTTCTCGGCGAGCAGCTTGGAGACGGACTCGGCCGGGTTCGGGGTGATGCGGTCGATCATGCTCAGCGGGAAGGAGACCTGCTCCGGATCGTCGACGTAGCGGACGAAGTCCTCGGAGACGAAGCCCTTCTTGGCCCACAGCTCGGCGAACTCGACGATGACGGAACGGAAGCGGTCGCCGTTCTGCGAGAAGTTGTCGGTGCTGACCATGGCGATCGGCTTGGCGCCGGCCTTGAAGCGCTCGAACAGCAGCGCGGTGATGGCGCCCATGGCGGAGACGGCGGTGTCGGGGCCGTTCTCGACCTCCGGCTTGATCCACGGGAGAAGCTCGCCGTCGTTGTTCTTGATGGCGTAGCCCTTCTCGGTGATGGTGACGGTGACGAACTGCAGCTCCGGGTTGGTGAAGACCTTGACCAGGCCGTCCCACACCTCGTCGTGCTTCTTGACGCCGTAGGAGGCGGCCACGGAGGCGACGAGCTCGGTGTCGATGGAGCCGTCGGACTTGAGGATGACGGACAGGCCGCGGTTGTCGAACGGCTTGAAGGAATCCTCGATGATGTCGGCGTCGAACGTCTCGGCGACGATGATGCCGGACTTGGTCAGGCCCTGGTTGAGCAGGTCCTGGGCGATGAGGGCGTGGACCTCACGGAACAGGTTGCCGGCGCCGAAGTGCACCCAGTAGGGGTGGTCGGCGGTGTATGCGGCGACCTCAGCGGGATCGTACTGCGGGAGCTTGATGCCGGCGGCCTCCCAGTCGGCGGCGTTGGCCTTGAAGTCATCGGTGAGATGAAGAACCATGGAAAACGTTCCTTCCTGTCGATATCGGCGTCCGCCTTCATTGGCGACCACCGTTATAATCAGTTTATAATATGGGATATTCCCGACGTAGGCCGTGCCAATATTTGCCTTGGCCAACGCCGGCGACGCTGCCGCGACCTCCCCGTAAGGAGGCCACGGCAGCGTGATGGGCGGAATCAGTCAAGCTTGAAGACGTGGCGCGGGCCGGCCTGCACGGAGTCGCGCATGACCTTCTTGCCCTCGTCCATGCTCAGGCGGTGATCGGCGACCAGGCCGGAGACGAAGCGGGCGGTCAGACGACGGTTGGTGTCGTGACGCGTCGGGATCGAGCACAGGGCGCGGGTGTCGTCGATGAAGCCGGAGAGCTTGGTGAAGCCGGCGGCGGTGGTGATGTAGTCGAAGTAGCGCAGAATCGGCTCCGGGGAGTCGAGGAACCACCACGGGGCGCCGACGTACAGGCTCGGGTAGAAGCCGGCCAGCGGGCCGAGCTCGCGGGAGTAGACCGTCTCGTCCATGGTGAACGCCACGAAGTGGAAGTCCGGGTTGTTGCCGTACTTGTTGAGCAGGCTCTTGAGGTCGACGGCGTACTCGGCCTTGGCCGGGATGTCGGCGCCGATGTTCACGCCGTACTGGGCGAGGTTCTGCGGGTCGTAGTCGCGGTGGACGTGCGGGTGCACGGTCATGACCAGACCGTCCTCCTGGGCCATCTCCACCTGGTCGGCGAAGAAGTGGCGGCGCAGCTTGTCGCCCTCCTCCGGGGTGATGTTGCCGGCCATGGCCTGCTTGAACAGGCGGTTGACCTCGGTGTCGGAGAGGCGGTCGGTGCGCACGTCGGCGTGGGAGTGGTCGGACAGCACGGCGCCGTGGGCCTTGAAGTACTGGCGGCGGCGGCGCAGGGCCTCGGTGAAGCCCGCGTACGTGGTGGCGTCGATGCCGGCGACCTCGCCGAGCTTCTCGACCTCATGCGCCCAGTTGGCGGTCTTGTAGGGCTCGAGGTAGAGGTCGGGGCGGAAGGCCGGGGCCAGACGGGCCGGGAAGTCGGGGTCGGCGTTGGTCTCGTCGTGCAGGTGCAGGTCGTCGAGGGTGTCGTCGGTGGTGGAGATGAACTCGATGTTGAACTTCTTCACCAGGGCGCGGGTGGAGAACTCCGGCTGCTTCAGGTCGTCGTTGATCTCGTCGTAGATCTCGCCGGCGGTGTCGGGGCCGAACGGCTTGTCGATGCCGAAGACGGTCGACAGCTCATCGTCGAACCAGTACTGCATCGGGGTGCCGACGTAGGCGTACCAGTACTTGCCCAGCAGCTCGAACGCGTGCTTGGACTGCTCCTCGGTGAAGTCCTTCTGGCCGACGCCCAGGTCCTTGAGCTGCACGCCCTGCGAATGCAGGATGCGGGTCACGTAATGGTCGGGCGTGATGAACAGTTCGGTCGGGTTGGCGAAGTGGTAGTCCTTGTCGTGGAACCATTCCACCGGAACGTGGCCGTGGGGGGAGATGATGGGAAGGTCCTTGACCTCGGCGTACAGTTCACGCGCGATGTCGCGGGTGTGCGGGTCGGCAGGCAGCAACCTATCTGCGTTTACCATGCTAGAAACTCCTTTGTTTGTTGTCTTCCACTTTCGATTATGGGTTTGCGGCACCGGGCCGGCGTCCAGTTGCCAGCGTTTGCACGCCTCGGCCGTACCATCATGACGTGAGGGAAAACGGTAGGGTAATATTCCATTAGGAAAACACTTCGGGAGCGATGCATGACTTCATCTGAAAACGCCAATGAGGACGTGAACGACGACCTACGGTCAACGACGACGGACGCCACATCGAATACGACGACATCAAGCACGACGGCATCAAGCACGACGACTTCGACCGACGACGCCCCGTCGAACGCCAGGAAACCCGTGACGATACGTGACGTGGCACGCCTCGTCGGCGTCTCACCCTCCACGGTCTCCCGCGCCTTCGCACGCCCCGGCAGGGTGAGCGCCGAGACGGCGAAACGCATCCGCGAGGCCGCCGACCGGCTGGGATACCGCGTCAAGGCGGTCACGTCGCTGAACATGACCGATTCGGAGCATCTCAACGGGCTCATCGCCATCACGGTGGCCGACCTCGGCAACCCCATCTTCGCCGACTATGTGAAAAGCGCCCAGCACGAATGCCTGCGCAAGGGGTTCGGACTGCTGGTCATCGATTTCGAGGAGACGAACCTCATCGAACGCAAGGCCCTCAACCTGGCCATGAACCACGTGGACGGCCTGATCCTCACCTCGTCAAGATCGTCCGACGCCACGGTCAGGAAGCTCGCCGAGATCAAGCCGCTGATCGCGTTGAACCGGCCCATCCGCGGCGTGCAGTCCATCATCCCCGACGCCCGGCAGGGGCTTGCGGAGGCGGTGGAGCATCTCATACAGCTCGGCCATGACGAGATCACGTACCTTTCCGGGCCGGAGGCCTCGTGGCAGGACGGCCGGCGCTGGCGCACGCTCTCGGAACTGTGCTCGCAGCACGGGATCCGCCTGCGCCGCGTGGCGTCCGAGGCGCCGTCGTACAGCGGCGGCTACCGCTACAGCGAGGAGTTCATGCGCAACCCGACCACGGCGGTGATCGCCTACAACGACATCCTCGCCATCGGGTTCATCAAGGCGCTGCAGGCGCGCGGCATCCGCATCCCCGAGGAGATTTCGGTGATCGGCGTGGACGACACACCCGTCAGCTCGCTGGTCACGCCGGCGCTGTCCACCGTGCGCCTGCCCCGCAAGGAGCCGGCCGAGCTCGCCGTGGACGACATCATCGCCCAACTGCGGCACACGCGCCCGGAGGCGAGTGCCACGTCCACGAAGTTCCTCAGGTCCACGTTCATCCCGAGGTCGAGCACCGGCCCCGCCAGCAACGACATCCATACGTTCACGCTGTGACGACGTCGTCGCGTCGGTGGCGTGGTAATGCCGTCATCGTTACGGCACCGTCGACGGACAATGACGTCGTCGACGGTGCCGACGACGCATGAACCGTTTCGACGATGGACGCCGATGCGAATGCCGACGTAGATGAACAACGGTTGAATTATGGTGAACGCCGGATTGCCCGGCGTTGATTTCTCCCTCCCCCGGCGTACGGCCCGAATCATCGTGGCGCACACTGGAATCGCAGTAATGTCGATGACGCCACCCGAACGGAGTCGTCGGCATTTTTCCATATGAGGATTGGGAGAATCATGACACATACTGCTTTCCCGACCACGGTGGTCAAGGGGGCCCTCACGGGCCTTGTCGCCGTGGCCATGTTCGCCCCGCTCGCCACGACGGCGAACGCGGCCGAAGCCACCGGCGATGCCGCATCCAACGAGCAGAGCTTCATCCAGTACGACGTGGCCCAGAACCCGGCCGGTGACCAAGGCAAGGCCCTGACCACCATGCTCGGCGACTTCAACACCTACTGGACCCCGAACAAGGGCGTGGCAAGCGACGCCGGCGAGAAGGTGCTCGCCCACGATGACGCCCTGACCGAGGAAATCAACAACAAGGCCGCCGCCGACACCAAGGCCGGCACCAACGACCAGCAGGCCCGCGCCTACTCCGACGCGCAGATGGACACGACCGACACGCTCTACGAGGCGTTCGGCCCGACGATCGGCGCCTATTTCAAGGCCGACATGAACGCCGGCAAGCTGCCGAAGACCACCGCCTACCTCAAGTCGATGGGCGTGAGCACCAGCAACGCCAAGAGCACGTATGCCCACCCGCGTCCGTACATCGACCGCGCCAACTACAAGGGTCAGGAGCTCGACCTCAAGGGACTCAAGGACACGCTGAACATCCAGAAGGTGCAGGCGTACGAGAACCAGGGCGAATACGCCAGCCTCGCCGACTCCGGCTCCTTCCCGTCCGGACACACCACCTTCGCGTTCTCCAAGGGCACGGCGCTCGCGGCCGTGATGCCCGAACTGGGCGCGCAGATCATGACGCGAGTCTCCGAGGCCGGTAACAACCGCATCGTGCTCGGCGTCCACTACCCGCTTGACATCATGGGTGGTCACATCGCCGGCGCCTATGGCGTGGCCACCGCGCTGAGCGATCCCGCCACCGCACAGGAGGCCAAGGCTGTGCGTGCCGAGCTGCAGTCCGTGCTCGGCGCCGACTGCAAGGCCGACGGCCTGACCAAGGACGTGAACCTGCACGACTGCATCAACGCCACCAACGCCAACGGCCAGTCCAGCAAGAAGCAGTACGGCGGCTATACCAACTCCTTCACCGATGACGTGGTCACCAAGCCCGTCACCGACGAGGACTCCACCCTCGCCGCCTACACCGCCCGCATGACCTACGGCTTCGAGCAGACCGGTGACACCACCAAGCGCCCGGTTGTGCCGGAAGGCGCCGAGAACCTGCTCGCCAACGTCGACTACTTCAACACCGACGACCCGGCCAACGGCAAGCTCAAGCTCAGCACCGACGAACTGCGTCAGGTGATCGCCGCCAGCGAAATCAAGTCCGGATACCCGCTTGACGCCGACAGCAACGGCTGGGGCCGCATCAACCTCGCCGCCATCTACACAGCCCGCGTGACCTTCGACAAGGCCGACGCCGCCACCCGCAAGATTACCGGCATCTCCTTCGGCCACCACCGCGACGAGGTGGAAATCGAAGCCGCCAAGCCGAGCGTGCCGACCCAGCCCAAGGCCGACGCCATCACCAACCTGCTGACCGACTACAACACGTACTTCGACTTCTACAACGCCAACGGCGTGAAGAACACCGACGTAGCCAAGGCCACGACCAAGCACGATGACGATCTGACCGCCTCCATCAACAACAAGGCGTTCGGCGCCGACGGCAAGACCGCCCAGGACCAGCGCGCCCTGTCCGACGCCCAGATGAACTCCACCAACACGCTGTACGACGCACTTGGTCCGGTGCTCGGCCAGTACTACAAGACCGCCATGGACAACGGCAAGCTGCCGCAGACCAAGGCGTTCCTCGCCACGATGGACAAGTCGGCGAGCACCGGTACCGCCAAGGCCTACTACCAGCACCCGCGTCCGTACATCGACCGCGTGAACTTCCAGGGCAAGACCCTGAACATCGACGACACCCTGCAGAACCGCATCAAGAAGGTTCCCGGCTACGAGACCTTCGACTGGGGCGACGGTGAGACGCCCGACAACGAGTACACGAGCCTGTACAACAGCGGCTCGTTCCCGTCCGGCCACACCACCTTCGCGTTCACCCAGGGTGCAGGCCTCGCCTACATCCTGCCTGAGCTCGGTCCTGAGATCATGACCCGCGTCTCCGAAGCCGGCAACAACCGCATCGTGCTCGGCGTTCACTACCCGCTCGACATCCTCGGCGGCCACATCGCCGGCCAGTACGGCGTGGCCACCGCGGTCAGCAGCGACGCCAAGGCCAAGGCCGAAGCCGCCGCCGCCCGTACCGAGCTGGTGAACTACCTCACCGCCCAGTGCAAGGCCGACAAGCATGGCGACACGCTGGAGTCCTGCATCGACAACACCAAGGCCAACAGCACCGACGGCTACAAGAACGACTTCACCGACGACGTGGTGAAGAACGCCGTGACCGATCGCAAGTCGGCCATCGCCGCCTACAAGGCCCGCATGACCTACGGCTTCCAGACCACCGGCAAGACCGATCAGGCCGCCGTGGTCCCGGATGCCGCAGTAAGCATGCTCGACAACGTGGCCGCGTTCAAGAACCTGACCACCGACCAGAAGAAGGCCGTGCTCGCCGCGACCGAAGGCGACTCCGGCTACCCGCTCGACGCCAGCAGCAAGGGCTGGGCACGCATCAACCTCGCCGCCGCCTACAGCGCCAAGGTCACGCTGAGCAGCGACAAGAAGACCGTGGAGAAGGTCGAACCCGGCCAGGCCGAGGCCAGCGTGGTCGTGGCCACCCCCGACACCACCGCTCCCGTGTTCTCCGGCGTGCAGGACGCCACCGTGGCGCTGAACTCGAAGTTCGACGCTCTGGCCGGCGTGACCGCCAAGGATGACAAGGACGGCGACGTGACCGCGGACATCAAGGTCAGCGGCTCCGTCAACACCGCCAAGGCCGGCGAATACACGCTGACCTACACGGTGTCCGACAAGGCCGGCAACACCGCCACCGCCAAGCGCGTCATCACCGTCGCGGCCAAGGGAACCGCCCCGGCCGGCAACACCAACGGCGTGAAGACCGCGGGCCAGCTCGGCAAGACCGGCGTCGCCATCACGGGCATCGCGCTCGTGGTGATCGTCGCCGCCGCTGCCGGCGTGACGATGGTCATCCGTCGCCGCCGCGCCTGATCTGCCGGTCATCGGATTGCGTGGTCTGCCATGACCGCGTTCCGATGACCGCATAATCAAAAAACGAGGGTTCCGGAGCCGATGGAAGTCGGTTCCGGAACCCTCGTCGTATTCGCGCTAAGTATCGCTATCGTTCAGGCCTGTGCGGCCGTCACATCCTGCCGAGGATGTTGAGGACGAGCTTGGCGGCGGTGTCGGCGTATTCGCTGATGTCGAATTCCTTGAACGTCTCGTATTCGGTGTCGGCGTTGTCGCTCAGCGCGCGGATGACCAGTGCGGGCACGCCGTTGCGCGAGGCGACGTGCACGACGGCGGCGCCCTCCATCTCCACGGCATCGGCGCCGGTGGCCACGATCACCCTGTTGACGTTCTCATCGCCTTCGACGAAGTAGTTGCCGGTGGCGATGATGCCGGTGATGTGGGTGATGCCCATGTCGTCCAACGCCTCGTCGGCAAGTTCGATGAGCTTCGGGTCGGAATGGAATTCCTCGGTCTTCGGCGCGGACTGGGCGATGAGGCGCATGTCGGAGTCGAGGTAGCGCAGCGTGCCGCCGAGCACGACGTCGTTGATGTGCAGATGCTTGTTGAGATTGCCGGCGATACCGGAGAAGATGACGGCTTCGGGCCGGTGGACGTCGATGAGATGCTGCGTGGTGGCGGCCGCGTTCACCGTGCCCATGCCGGCCACCGTGGCGACGACGTGCAGCGTTTCGCCGGACTTCGTGGCATAGGTGCCGGAGACGACGTCAAGACCGGCGGCGTGCGTGGTGGCGGTGTCGTGCAGTGACTGCGCGATGAGGGCGACCTCTTCGTCCATTGCTCCGATGACGGCGATGGTCCTGGTCATGAATGCTCCTTTACGGTACGTAATCTGCGTAATGACTTTCCCCGATACAGCTTAGTGGGTCTTGCACCAGGCCGGCTTCAAGTCGCGGGAGAGGACGGGAAACGGTGAGGACGGGACGGTCCGACACCTACCAACCCACTACCGCCGCAAGCGGAGCCGCCATACCCTCTGTCATCCTGAGCGAAGCCGCTTGCGGCCTCTCCTTGTCATCCTGAGCGAAGCAGTATGCGTCCTCTCCTTGTCATCCTGAGCGGAGGGCGTATGCGTCCTCTCCTTGTCATCCTGAGCGGAGGGCGTAGCCCGGAGTCGAAGGATCTTGCACCCCTAGCCGATTCAAGATCCTTCGACTCCGCCGCAAGCGGCTCCGCTCAGGATGACAGAAAACGCACGGCTTACGAGAGACGTATTTCCCAACGGCGCGCTCGATGCAATCGCGCGCCCTGAGCCTACGGACAGTCCACAGGACTGTCCGCGTAACGGCTCAGCCCTTCTAGCCGCAAGCACAGTAGCGGACCTGAGGGAGGGAGACGTATGCGTTTCGCGATCGTAAAGACTTGGCCTGAGCGGCCCGGAGCGTATCGCGAAATGCATACGTCTCCCGACCGCCCTTCCGCGTGTTACGCAGCGGCGTCAGCTCCATCGGCGTTCGCCCACCGCCTGGGCGAGCTCGCGCAGCAGCTTCTCGGTTTCGGGCCATGCGATGCATTTGTCGGTGATGGACTTGCCGTAGACGAGCTGGGGCAATGGCGCGGCGGGCTGGTTGCCGCCTTCGATGAAGCTTTCCATCATGATGCCGGTGATGCCCTGTTCTCCTGCGGCGATGCGGGCGGCGATGTTGCGCACGACTTCGGCCTGGCGGTGTTCGTCCTTGCCGGAGTTGCCGTGCGAGGCGTCGATGACGAGCCCGTGCGCGGCGGCCGAGTCGGCGGGCATTTCGTCGCGGACCGCGGCCATGGCGGCGGCGACGGATTCGGGGTCGTAGTTCGGACCGTGGCTGGAGCCGCGCAGCACCACGTGGCAGTCGGGGTTGCCGAGCGTTTCGACGGCGGCGGCGCGTCCTTCGTGGTCGATGCCGAAGAACGTGTGCTGCTGGGCGGCGGCGTAGCAGCCGTTGATGGCGGCTTTGACGGAGCCGTCGGTGGCGTTCTTGAAGCCGACGGGCATGGACAGTCCGCTGGCGAGCTGGCGGTGGATCTGGCTTTCGGTGTTGCGCGCGCCGATCGCGCCCCAGGTGACGGCGTCGGCGATGAACTGCGGCGACGTGGGTTCGAGGAATTCGGTGGCGGCGGGCAGTCCGGCGTCGAGTACGTCGAGGAGGACGCGGCGGGCGAGCAGCAGGCCTTTGTGGATGTTGTGGCTGCCGTCGACGTCGGGGTCGTTGATGAGGCCTTTCCAGCCTACGGTGGTGCGCGGTTTTTCGAAGTACACGCGCATGACGATCATGAGTTCGCCGTCGAGTTCGTCCTTGAGTGCGGCGAGCCGGTGCGCGTAGTCGAGTGCGGCCTTGGGGTCGTGTACGGAGCAGGGGCCGACGAGCACGAGCAGTCGGTCGTCCTGGCCGTACAGACAGGCGCGTACTTCGTCGCGTGATGTGGCGACGAGGTCGCGGGCGGCGCCGTCGAGCGGCAGGTCGGCGAGCACTTCGGCCGGCGTGGGCAGCGGGTCGAGCTCCATGACGCGGCGGTTGACGATGCGGTCGATGCCGACCTGGTCCTCCCAGCGTGGGATGCCTTGCATGTTCAGCGGGTTCTTGCCCTCCCCCAGGGCCTCACGGATGGCGCGCAGCTCTTCGCCGCGGTCATTGTTGTCTTGCATGACGAATCAGTCTCCTCATATGCGAATGTCCTCCCACATTGTACGGGTTGCCGGCACGACCGTAGTGCCGTCTCCTTCCGTAGCGGAGCACTCCCCTCGGCCGTCCTACCCTGTCAGCCGGACTGCACCTCACTGTCATCCTGGGCGAAGCCGCTTTATTCTCCACTGTCATCCATCCTGGGCGAAGCCGGCTTATTCTCCACTGTCATCCATCCTGAGCGAAGCCGGCTTATTCTCCACTGTCATCCTGAGCGAAGCCGGCTTATTTTCCACTGTCATCCTGAGCGAAGCCGCTTGCGGCGGAGTCGAAGGATCTTTGAGCACGGTATGTGCAAGATCCTTCGACTCCGGGCTACGCCCTCCGCTCAGGATGACAAGAGTTGGTGCCGGCCCTCCGCTCAGGATGACAAGAGTTGGTGCCGGCCTTCCACTCGGGATGACAAGAGTTGGTGTCGGCCCTCCGCTCAGGATGACAAGAGTTGGTGCCGGCCCTCCGCTCGGGATGACGAGTGGTCAGGCGTTTGCGCTCTTGGCGACGATGACGTGGTGGCCGGCGGTCAGGCCGTGGATGCGGCGTGCGCCCTCGGGGTAGTTGCCCTGCGCGATGGTGGTGGGCATGCCCAGCGAGGCGTCGCCCGCGGAGGCTTCCTCGCCGTTGAGCGTCAGCACGCCTTTGCCTTCGGTGAGCGGCGGCACGATCACGTCGGCCGTGGTGCCGATCGGCACGGTCACGGTGATTTCGATGCCGTCGACGCGCTGGTCTCCCGGCGTGGGAATCGTGTCGCCGAGCAGCTTGTACGAGGCTTCGATCCGTCCGACGGCGGTCGGCACGATGGCGCTGGCTTCGCGCACGGCACCGCCCTGCGGCGCCACGACGAACTCGCGGAAGCCCGGCTCCAGCGGGTGCACGCCCACCATGTACCGTGGCAGCAGGTATGCCGGCGAGCACGCCCACGGATGCGAGTACGTGGTGTTGCTCTTGAGGTCCAGGCTCCACGCCTCCATGGTGGCGCCCGCGCCCTGGTCGATCATGTGCTGCCAGGTGCGTTCGCCTTCGGTGGCGGCCATCAGCTCGTTCGCGTAGGAGCCGGCGCCGGCCTTGTAGAGTCCTTCGAGCAGGATGGCGGCCACGTACACGCTGCAGGCCATGCCCTTGCCATGCAGGAACCTCACCACGCGCGGGATGCGCTCGGCGGGCACGCGGCATCCGGCGAGCACGAACGCGGAGGCGTGTTCGGAGCAGTGGCCGAGCTGCGCGCCGTCGGCGCCGGTGTCGAGCCCGTCGACGTAGGCGCCGGTCTCCTCGTCCCACAGCCGTTCGTTGATGGCCTTGTTCATTCGTGTGGCGATGCGGAAGTACCGGCGTCCCTCCTCGCCCTTGCCGAGTTTCAGTGCGAGCTGCGACGCGCACCGGTAGGCGTAGGCGGCGAGCGCGTTGATGACGGTGTTCACGCGGCCGAATTCGAATCCGTCGCGTTCGGCGGGCGGCCAGTCGACGAGGTCGCCGTCGGTGTGGCTGCTTTCGCCCGGGTCCTTGACGATCAGCCCGGTCGTGTCGTCGATGTAGCCGTTGGGCAGCATGGCGACGATCTGGTCCCAGTGGTCGCGCGCCTGCTTGAGGTTGCCGGTCTGCACCCACGCGTTGTATACGGCGAGCACCAGGTACATGGGCCATTCGGTGGGCCAGGTGCGGTTGGCGAGCAGGAAATTGATGGAGTATTCGCCGAGGGCGGGCGCGTCGTCCAGTGCCAGGTGCGCGCGCTGCTGGAGCCATGCGTCGGCCTCGTACGGAATGCGTTCGCGCGTCCACGAGTCGACGTACATGTTCACGTTCAGGCCTTCGATGGTGCTGCGGCACAGGTTCCATACGCGGTTGAGGGTGTCGTCGGATGAGTCGAAGCCCTTGGCGTCGCCGTGGAACGGGTAGATGAGCGAACGTGCCATGATGGCGGTGTCGCTGTCGTACAGCGTGTCGATGAGGCCGTCGTCGTCCCCAGAGAGGATCTCGACGTAGCGGAACACGCGCAGGCCCCATGTGCGTGCGGAGATCGGCACCTTGAGCTTGTTCGGTTCGAAGTGCCAGACGTCCTGATACGTGTTGTAGGCGCTCAGCCGGTATTTGACGGTGCGGTCGTCGTTGAGCACTTCGCCGTAGCGGATGACGAGGTTCGTCGGCGTGGACGAGTATGCGGCCATGCGGATGCCGCCGGCCACGGCGCGCCCGAAGTCGAGGACGAGGCGGCCGTCGTCGGTCTTCCATTTGTCGACGGCCTTCCATTCGTGCAGTTCGGGCTTGTCGATGGGCGCGGCCTTGAGTTCGTCGAACGCGGGCTTGACCTTGGCGCCGGCCCATGCGATGTCGTCGTAGCCGACCTCGGACATGCCGCGCGGGTATTCCGCGGCGTCGATGTATTCCGCGGGCAGTTCGTAGACGTGCGATCCGACGGACGGCGAGTCGAGGAAGACGTTGTTGCCGACCTTGGCGAGCCATTCGTCGTCGGTGCCGAAGTGGGCGAGCGTGCCGTCCTCGTACATGACGTCGAGCTGGGCCATGAACCGCTGGTCCTCGAGCGCGTAGGCGATGACGCCGATGAAGTTGTCGCGGCCGGGGACGAGGTACCGGGTGACGTCGAAGCCGTCGTATCGTGTTTCGCCGGCGATGGGGAACGTCGGTCCGATGCCGACGAAGTGGCCGTTGAGCCACATGCGGTAGACGAACTGACGGGACCGCCAGACGCTGGCGCCGGTGGCGTTGAGCGTGGCCCAGCGGATGGGCTTGCGTGCGAGGCTGATGCGTCCGCGCATCAGCGCCCAGCCCTGGGAGTTGTGCTCCGACTGCATGGTCTGCGGCTTGGCGGCGAACTGGTCGTCGGCGTCGGATTCCACGGCTTCGTCGAGGGCGTTTTCGGGCAGGTCGAGGGTGCGGTAGGCGTTGGCGGTGAGCGGGTCGGCCCAGATCGGCTCGGCGTGCCATGCCGTGCCGGCGCCGGTGCCGAACGTCATCGGCTCGCTCCATGCGGTGGGTTTGCTGGAGTCCTCGGTGCCGCGCCAGACACGCACGGCCGTCCAGTAGCGGGTGCTGGCCGGCATGGCGACCTCGTCGAGCGTGACGCCGTCGAAGCCGTTGCCTTCGCGGCGGCCGGAGTCCCATACGTCGCCGATGCCGGATTCCGCGATGTCGTATGTGGAGGCGACGACCACCTGGTATGCGACGACGGCGTTGAAGGCCGTGGCCTCGTCGGCGGCCTGCACGGTGCCGATGTCGACGAGCGGCACCTCCCATTTGAGTACGGGCGCGACGTCCGGCTCCAAGTCGACGGGCGCCACGCGCTCGTTCATCCGCAGGTGCTTCGGCGCCTTGCTTTCCGTCACGACGACGATTCTATCGGCCATGTCTTTTCCCTTCCCCGCATCGTTGCAGAAATTCCATACACGACCATTATTTCGCATGAAACGCCAAAACGACCGAACATTTTCCGTGTTTTTATCCAGTCGTCAACCACACGTCAACTCCCCTCGGGATGCTCCTGTCGTCCTGAGCGGAGGGCGAAGCCTCTCACCCGTCGTCCTGAGCGGAGGGCGAAGCGTCTCACCTGTCATCCTGAGCGGAGGGCGAAGCGTCTCACCTGTCATCCTGAGCGGAGGGCGAAGCGCTTCACCTGTCATCCTGAGCGGAGGGTGAAGCCCGGAGTCGAAGGATCTTGCACACATCGTGGTCAAAGATCCTTCGACTCGCTGCGCTCGCTCAGGATGACAAAAGGAAGAGCCGCCCGTTCAGGATGACACAGAACACGCCGTCCACTCAGGACGACACGTCTCAGCAACTTGGCTCCCCTCAATCATGAGGGGAGCCGATTGGTACGCAGCCAACCGACTCCCCTCTGGAATCCGTCTACAGCGTGCGACGCTTGCGGACCGCGGCGGCGAGCGTGTGCAGCAGCTCGTCGGTGCGATCCCACGGCACGCAGCGGTCGGTGACGGACTTGCCGTACACGAGCTGGTCGAGCGGGGCGGGCTTCTGCGATCCGGCCTCGATGAAGCTTTCCATCATGATGCCGGTGATGCCCTTCTCGCCATTGCCGATGCGTTCGGCGAGGTTCTCGACGACCTTGGCCTCGACGACCTCGTCCTTGCCGCAGTTGCCGTGCGCGGCGTCGACGATCAGGCCGACCTCGCTCGGACCGGGCGCCTTCGACTTCTTCAGCGCCTCGAGCGCGCCCTTCACCGATTCGGGATCGTAGTTCGGGCCGTGGCTCGAACCGCGCAGAATCAGGTGGCAGTCGGGGTTGCCCTTCGTCTCGGCGGCGATCACGTGGCCGTCGAGGTTGATGGACAGGAAGTGGTGCTGGAAGCTGGACGCGTAGCAGGAGTCGGCGGCCGCCTTGATGGAGCCGTCGGTGGAGTTCTTGAAGCCGACCGGCATCGAAAGGCCGCTGGCCAGTTCGCGATGCACCTGGCTTTCGGTGTTGCGCGCGCCGATCGCGCCCCAGCTGATCGCGTCGGAAAGGTACTGCGGCGTGATGGGGTCGAGCCATTCGGTGGCGGCGGGCACGCCGAGGTCGAGCACGTCGGAAAGCACCTTGCGCGCCATGAACATGCCCTTGCGGATGTTGAACGTGCCGTCGAGGTCGGGGTCGTTGATGAGGCCCTTCCATCCGATGGTGGTGCGTGGCTTCTCGAAGTACACGCGCATGACGATCACCAGGTCGTCACGAAGTTCGTACTTGAGTTCGGCCAGACGCTGCGCGTAGTCGTGCGCGGCCTTCGGATCATGGATCGAGCAGGGGCCCACGATGGCGAGCAGGCGGTCGTCGCGGCCGTTGAGCACGTCGCGGATCTCCTGACGCGAGCGGCGGACCAGCTCGAGCTGCTTGTCGCTGAGCGGAATCTCCCTGATAAAGGAGCGAGGTGCCGGAATAGGATCAAGCTGATAGATGTTCACATCCATCGTCTCGGGAAAAACCGCGCGCTCCGAGAGATTGCGCCGTTCGTCTTCGCTGCTGTCGGGGCCACGAAGCACTGCCATATTTCTCACCTCTTTCACTGCATGATGCGACGGTCTGTCGCCATGTATCTCGTCTCAACCGCTGAGACGAACTCCCACTATACGAGGTCCCCGCCACTTTCCCCCGTGTTGTCTCATTCGATTGCATCGAATCCGATGTGCGATGCCCGTTCCGGAACCGTCGGAGGAGACGGCGTCGACGACGACGTCGGGACGTCTTCATTGTCTCACTATTGCCGACGGACGCCACATATCGGGACGATTATGGGGCGTTTTCCAACAACATGTGATGACTGGCGCCACGTCAAACGTTCCATGACGCGACACCGCTACGCTGTCAGGTAGGAAAACCCCATGATTTCGACTACTATCGACAAGGGTCGAAAGGAGAAACTCGCATGTCCACAGTCCTGGAGGAAACCCCGAAGAGGAAGCTCGCCATCGTCACCGGCCGGGCATACCCGGAATTGGGTGAGGAAATCGCGAAATGCCTGGGCATCGACGTTCTCCCTACGACGGCATACGACTTCGCGAACGGCGAGATGTACATCCGCTTCACGCAGCCCGTGCGCGGCGCCGACGTGTTCGTCATCCAAAGCCACACCGACCCCATCAACAAGTGGATCATGGAGCAGCTCATCATGATAGACGCGCTCAAACGCGCGTCCGCCCGCTCCATCACCGTCGTCGCGCCGTTCTTCGGCTACTCCCGTCAGGACAAGAAGCACCAGGGCCGCGAACCCATCACCGCGCGCCTCATGTTCGACATGTTCAAGACCGCCGGCGCCGACCGCATCATCACCGTCGACCTGCACGCCACGCAGGAGCAGGGCTTCTTCGACAACCCCGTCGACCACCTGACCGCCATGCCGATCCTCATCGACTACGTGCGCAACCACTGCGAGCTCGGCAACGTGACCATCGTCTCCCCCGACGCCGGCCGCATCAAGGTGTCCGAACGCTGGGCCGCCCGCCTCGACAACCGTCCGCTGGCGTTCATCCACAAGTCGCGCGACATCACGCGTCCGAACCATGCCGAGGCGCATGGCATCATCGGCGACGTCGAGGGCCGCGACTGCATCGTCGTCGACGACATGATCGACACCGCCGGCACCATCTGCGAGGCCGTGAAGGTGCTGCGCGGCGCCGGCGCCAAGAGCGTGACGCTCGTCGCCACCCACGGACTACTCTCCGGCCCGGCCGTCGAACGACTCAAGAACTGCGGCGCCCGCGAGATCATCCTCACCGACACCGTGCCCGTGCCCGCCGAGAAGCGCTTCGACGGCGTGACCGTGCTGTC
Organism: Bifidobacterium pluvialisilvae; assembly: GCF_019331695.1. GTDB lineage: Bacteria > Actinomycetota > Actinomycetes > Actinomycetales > Bifidobacteriaceae > Galliscardovia > Galliscardovia pluvialisilvae. The sequence goes on along the minus strand of NZ_JAHBBI010000010.1, from coordinate 2,075 downwards.
CATCGCGCCGCTGCTGGCCGCCGGCATCCGCTCCGTGTTCGAAAGCGATTCGGTGACGCACCTCATCGAAGGACTGCCCGCCGACATGCGCGAACGCAACATGTACGCGTAAAATCGCGGATTTACGACGATATACAACGAGGTCCGGCACCGTTTGGTGCCGGACCTCGTTGCGTATCGGGTCGGGTGACTGGGCAGAAGCGAGGACGCCCCTGGAGCACTCCGTTATTCCGAGCGCGCGCAGCCACATGGTCAGTATCCTGAGCGAGCGCAACCACACGACACGGTCGTCATCCTGAGCGAGCGCAACCACACAGTCGTCATCCTGAGCGAGCGCAATCACACAGTTGTCATCCTGAGCGAGCGCAATCACACAGTTGTCATCCTAAACGCGCGCAATCACACAGTTGTCATCCTGAGCGAGCGCAGCGAGTCGAAGGATCTTTACCATAGCACGGACAAGATCCTTCGACTCCGGGCTGCGCCCTCCGCTCAGGATGACAGAACACTCCACAGCGCGACAGTCCACTGGACTGTCGCGCTTAACGGTTTTCTAGCTTTGGCTTGACGGCTTTGCCGTCAAGCCAAAGCTCCCATTGGATCCCAGGCGGGGAGGGCGATGGCGGGGGCGGCGAGGGCCTCCTGATACTCCTTGGGCAGGTAGGACTTCGGGACGGCAACCTCGTAGACGAACTCGCTGAACCAGTCGTCGCTCATCGTGAAGTAGCCCTTGTCGGCGATCTTGTCGCCCCACGAGTTCTCCACGCGCCAGCGCCGCGTCGTCGTGCCGTCGTCGGCCACATCGACGCCGACGAACGCCATCGCATGGTTCATCGCGGAATCGGCGAAGCGCACACGCTCCTCCTTGTCCATCGCGAAGTCGAAGTCGTACACGCGGCCGTATTCGAACAGGTCGGTGGCCCATGCGCCGTTCGTGCGGTCCATCATCGGATGGCAGTCCGCGCCGAACCAGACGGGAATGCCCTGTTCCTCCATGATGCGGCGGGCGCAGTCCTTCATGAAGTCGACCGGCACGTTGAGATACTCGGTGGGCGTGCCGCCGACGACGTTGCCAAGATGCTCGATGGCGATCTTCGTGCCCTTCGGATGCTCCTTGCGCGGGTCGTCGACCAGGCAGACGTAGTCCTCAAGGCCGGCGTCGACGTAGCGGTTCCAGAACTCGACGGGCGTGATCTCGCCGACGCGGTGGAAGTCGCCCTCGTCGTCGGTCCACTCCCAGTCGAAGCTCGTCGGCGGCGTGCCCAGATGGATCGTGAGCACACGGTGCGCGGCGGCCAGCGTCTCGGCCACGGTGGATTCGACGTCGGCGCCCTCATACAGCCGGGCGACAGCCTGACGCAGCACGGAACGCAGGTTCGTGTTCATCTGGCCGGTGTTCTGGCTGGACGCGGTCTCGGGGAACAGGTCCTTCGGCACGGCGCCGTACTTGGTGTACACGTTCAGGGCCATGGTCCACTGGCCGCCGTCGCCCATCACGTCGTGCAGCAGATGCTGCATGAGACGGGAGTCGGCGGGCTCTCCGGCTGCGACGAGCGCGGCCACGTCCTGCAGGAAGTAGTTCACGCGTTCGAGCTTGTCGTAGTACATGGCGTAGCTCTGGGAGAACTCGAAGTCCTTGACGCCGAGGTTCTTCTTGGCCACGAAACGCGCCACGTTCAGCGAGCTGAACAGCCAGCAGCGGCCGGAACGCGCCTGCGACGTGACCTTGCCGTTGTCGACGACGGTGGAGAACCGGCGCTGCAGCGAACGGGCGCGGTCGAAATTGCGGGCGGTCTTGTCGATGCCGGAATCGGTGACCGCGTTCATGGCGATGCGGTTGGCCTCACGGGCGTCGAAACGCTCACGCAGGTCGGCGAGACGGCTTTCGGACAGGGATGCGAACTCGGTGGTTGCGGCGGTTGCGGCGGCTGCGGTTGCGTCAGTCATGCATGCGCTCCTTCTTGTGCACGGGCTCGATGGACGGCGGCATCTCCGCGGGGGCGGCCATCGTCTGCATGTGCGGCGGCACCGGGGAGGCCGGAGCGGCGGGGGCGGCAGCCGGCTCGGCGGGGGCC
>NZ_JAHBBI010000001.1 GCF_019331695.1 Bifidobacterium pluvialisilvae | reverse complement strand
CAATCAAAAACAGACGACCAGCCAACCACCCCAAAAACAAGGCGGCAAACCAGCCATCAACTGGCAATCAAAAACAATTCAGTAGTACAAAACACGCTCTTGAGTTCTCAAACCACCACCACACCAGACCAAACATCCAAGCCAAAACCTGAACCATCCGTGCCGGGCAGCAAGAGATAAACATACACGACCCCAACCAACAACGCAAACCAACCCAAAACCAACCCACCAAAAACGTTGAAAACAAACGCCTCCCCCGGCGTGTCGCAAAACAGCATGCTTCATCCTTGGAGCAGCTTCGTCTCTAAAATCAAAAGAACACCATCAAGATTGCCTGAAGGTAACCGCATTGATACCTTACGAACAATTTTCAGCCAACAGGCACAAACAACACATTTACTAGGGAAAACCAGTGATGATTGAAGCTCCCCTGATGGAACACGCCGACCTTGCATAAATTCTCATACACGTATATCATTTTTGTTTTGTGCACAGCACAAAGTATGCACAGGAATTATTCCTGCGTAGCTCAGTTGGCAGAGCATCCGACTGTTAATCGGACGGTCGCTGGTTCAAGCCCAGCCGCAGGAGCTAAAAGAAGACCGGAGTCATGGTTATGGCTCCGGTTTTTTTCATCTACACTTTTATTCTTTCGCTCACCTCAGGACTAACAAGCGAAGCAATCCCGCTTGATGTCACGCGACCCTTCGCTCTCGATGCCTGATCATCTGCGGCTCCGCATCGCCGGATACCGCCGCGGCATCCACGACGACCTCATCCACATCATCATGATCGGGCAACTGGAACATCGTCGATTCCAGTATGCGTTCGATGATGGAACGCAGCCCGCGCGCACCAGTCCCCTGTGCCGCGGCGGTTGCGGCGATGGCGGTGACGGCGTCGTCAGTGAAGGTGAGCTTCACGTCATCGACGGAAAGCAGCTTCTGATATTGCTTGGTCAGCGCATTCGCGGGCTCGGTGAGAATCTTCTCCAGATCCTTGACGGTCAGATCGTCCAATACACTGACCACAGGCAGTCGTCCGATGAATTCGGGCAGCAGACCGTATTCCACCAGATCGTCCGCGCTCACCTGCTTGAGTACGTCGGCGTCCGGCATCTCGGTCTTCTTCCACATGGAGTTGAACCCGCTCTCGTGCCTGCCGAGACGCTGGGAGACAATACCGTCGAGACCGACGAACGCACCGCCGCAGATGAAAAGAATGTTGCGGGTATCGATGCGTACGGTCTCCTGATCACGATGTTTCCTCGACCCTTCCATCGGGACCGAAGCAACCGTTCCCTCGATGATCTTCAGCAGGGCCTGCTGCACGCCTTCGCCGGAGACGTCACGGGTTATGGACGTGTTCTCACCGGTCTTTCTGGCGATCTTATCGATTTCGTCGATGTATACGATGCCTTTACCGGCACGTTCGACGTCACCGTCCGCGGCCTGGATGAGCCGCTGCAACACGGTCTCCACATCGTCGCCGACGTACCCGGCCTCGGTGAGCGTCGTCGCGTCGGCGATGACGAACGGTACGTTCATGACCCGCGCCAGGGTCTGCGCCAGATAGGTCTTGCCCACACCTGTAGGGCCGAGAAGCAGGATATTGGATTTCGCCACCTCGACGTCGGCGAGTGGCCCCCTGTTGCGCATCTGACCGGTCATCAGCCGCGTGGCCTTCTCCCGCATCTCCATGTTCACGCGTTTGTAATGGTTGTACACCGCCACGGACAATGTGCGTTTCGCGTCCTGCTGTCCGATCACGTACCGTTCGAGATATTGGAATATCTGCCGTGGCGTGGGGAGCCTCAATGCGTTGCGTTCCGCATCATGGCGTCGTTCGTCCGAAATGATTTCGACGCAGAGTTCGATGCATTCGTCGCAGATCGATGCCCCGGGACCGGTGACGAGCTTGCGGACCTGATGCTCGCTTTTGCCGCAGAAGGTGCAGTTCGGAATCTCCTCGTTGTAGCTGACCACCTGTCCCACCGGGTTTCCCTCCTCACATGGATAATCGACGCGGATTCGACAGGACCGGGACCACCGATGTGGTCCCGGTCCATGTCGTTGTATGCGCACGTACTACTGACGGTGCTCCAGCACTTCGTCGACGATGCCGTAATCCTTGGCCTGCTGGGCGGTGAGGAACGTGTCGACCTCGATGTCCTTGCGCACCTTCTCGATGTCCTGGCCGGTGTGCTTCATAAGGGTCTGTTCCAGCCATTCCCTCATGCGGAGCATCTCCTTGGCCTGAATCTCGATCTCGGTGGCCTTGCCGAAGCCCTGGCCGATGGCCGGCTGGTGGATGAGCACACGGGCATTCGGCAGCATCAGGCGCTTGCCCTTGGTACCGGCGGCGAGCAGGATGGCGGCCGCGGAGGCCGCCTGTCCGAGGCACACGGTCTGCACGTCGGGCTTGATGTACTGCATGGTGTCGTAGATGGCCGTCATCGCGGTCATGGACCCGCCGGGCGAATTGATGTACATCATGACGTCACGGTTCGGGTCCTGGCTCTCCAGTACCAGCAGCTGCGCCATGATGTCGTCGGCGGAGGTGTCGTCCACCTGCACGCCCATGAAGATGATGCGATCCTCGAACAGCTTGGTGTAGGGGTCCTGACGCTTGAACCCATACGGGGTCTTCTCCTCGAACTGGGGAAGGATGTAACGGTTCTGTGGCATCATGCCGGCGAGGCGCTGGGCGCGTGCCACGTACTGTGCTTCTTCGGAGGCCATATCACTCACCCTTCTTCTCGGCGTTCATCGTGCCCGCGGTGGTCACGATCTTGTCCACGAACCCGTAGTCCAACGCTTCCTGTGCGGTGTACCAGTGGTCGTATTCGTTGTCCCGGTAGATTTCCTCGAGGGTGTGCCCGGTCTGCTGGGCGGTGAGCTCGGCGAGGGTGCGCTTCATGTCCATGATGAGCTCGGCGCTGATGCGCACGTCGGTCGTGGTGCCACCGATGCCGCCGGAGGGCTGATGCATGAGCACGCGCGCGTGCGACGTGAGGAAACGCTTGCCGGGGGTGCCGGAGCTGAGCAGGAACTGGCCCATGGAGGCGCACATGCCCAGGCCGACGGTTGCGACGTCCGGTTCGATGAGCTGCATGGTGTCGTAGATCGCCATGCCGGCGGTGATCGAGCCGCCGGGCGAGTTGATGTACAGCCAGATGTCCTTCTTCGGATCCTCGGCCGCGAGCATCAGCATCTGGGCGCTGATACGGTTGGCCATGTCATCCTTGACCTCCTCGCCCAGCCAGATGATGCGATCCTTGAGCAGACGATTGAAAATCGGGTCGATGGGACCGGCAGGGGCGTCGCCCTCGTCCATCACCGGCGATGGGGTAAGCATGGTAGTCACCTTGTCACCTATCTCCTTATGCGCACGACGCATGGTTGCGCGATTCAACGGTTGCATTGTTCGCCGATTTTTTCGGCACTAGTAGTAGGCTACCGCCCTTTTTCCGCTTCCATGGTATTTTGCGCTGAATGCGCAAAGATGACGGGAAAGCGTTGGCGACGAGACGCCATTGAATATGCAAATGCGCAGGCACGAAGGCCTGCGCATTCCCGCATTCAACGGACCTGTTGCGAGGGGATGATGCCACCCATCACATCACGATCCATGATGTCACTCGGCGTCCTTGCCCTCATTGTCGTCGTCGGAGGCGATCTGGTCGGCGACGGCGGCAGCGGCGGAAGCGGCCTCGACGCTCTCCTGGGCTTCCTCTTCCTCACCGAGGAACTGGCTCAGATCGAGGGCGTTGCCTTCCGGATCGACGAAGGAGACGGCGCGCATGCCGGCCAGCAGGCCCTTGGAACGGCCGACCTCCTGAACGGCGGAACCGATCTGGCCGTTCTGGACGATGGAGCTGATGAAACGGTTCGGGTCCATGCCGTACTGCTGGGCGATGGAGGACAGGAACTGCATGACATCGTTCTGGGAGACCTTGACGTCCATCTTCTCGGCCAGCGCGTCGAGCGTGATCTGGTCGCGAAGCTCCTTCTCGGCGGCCGCTTCGGCTTCCTTCTTCTGATCGGCGGTGGCGGATTCCGGATCCGGGGTCATCTGCTTGATGCGCTCGGAGACGAGGTTGGCCTTGATGCCCTTCGGCACCGGAATCTCGACGGATTCCTGCAGCTTGGCGATAAAGGCGTCACGGGCGTCGTTGGCCTGGCGGCCTTCGGCGTCACGCTCGCACTGCTTGCGGATATCGGCCTTGAGCTCGTCGAGGGTGTCGAACTCGGAGGCGTCCTGGGCGAAGTCGTCGTTGAGCTCGGGGAGCTCCTCGGACTTGACGGAGTTGACCTTGACCTTGATCTGGGCCTTCTCGCCTGCGTGGTCGCCGCCCTCGAGCGTGCTTTCGAACGTGGTCTCCTCACCGGCGGACAGGCCATCGAGGGCCTCGTCCATGCCGTCAAGCATGGTGCCGGAGCCGAGCTCGTAGCTGACGCCCTCCTGGGAGTCGACGGACTCGCCATCGATCTGGGCGTCGAGGTCGATGTTGGCGAAATCGCCCTTGGCAGCGGGACGATCCACGCCGACCAGGGTACCGAAGCGCTGACGCAGGTTCTCAAGACGCTTCTCGACGTCCTCGTCGGTGACGGCGGGCTTGGCGACCTCGATGCTCAGGCCTTCCAGTTCAGGCAGGTCGAACTTCGGGCGGACCTCGACCTCGGCGGTGAACTTCAGCTTGGTGTCGTCCTTGGCGGATTCCGGCATCTCCTTGATGTCGAACTTCGGCTGGTCCATCGGACGGAGTTCCTTCTCCTCGGCGGCCTTGGAATACAGCTCCGGGACGGCGCTGTTGACGGCCTCACCCGCAACGGCGCCGAAGCCGATGCGCTGGTCGATGATCTTGCCGGGGACATGACCCTTGCGGAAGCCGGGAACGTTCACCTGCTTGCCGATCTCCTTGCGGGCGGCGTCCAGATACGGGTCGAACTCCGCGGGATCGACGGTGACGGTCAGACGGACCTTGGTGGGTTCCAGATTCCTCACGCTGATTTTCACTCTGCGCTCCAATTCGTAGAAAAACTTCGTTTACAGCCAATCAAGGCAACCGTTACATTGTAACCCTACTCACGGACTCTGCAATCAGCGAAACCTGCCAACGCCTTGCGCCCTGTGCCGTAAGGAATCCGGCGATGTCCTCCGGGAGCGGGTCGCACCAGCACAGGTTGCGGATGATCTGCGGCTTGATGAGCACGTCCATCGGCGTGCGCGTGTCCTCGCCGATCTGCGCGATCAGTCGGCGCACGGCCTGCAACCGGGCGAATCGTGCGGGATGATGCTCCTTCCAGTATTTCATGGAACGCGGCGCGTTGGTCTTCTCGCCGTTCACCGGCCGCGAGGAGGCATCGGGCAGCTCCTCGCGGGGCAGCGCGAGCGCTTCGGCGATGGCCTGTCTCCATATCGCCGGGCGCACCTTACGCTGCAAGGGGGCGTAGCGTTCGAACATCTTGTCCTGTTCGGAGTTCGTATGCATGCGCACGCGTTCGTTCAGCGAACGTATGGCCTTGAACGAGCGGTTGTTATGCGGTTTGCGCTGCGCCGCTTCGATGATGGCGGCGTCGGACAGCAGCAGCGCGGGCGAAATGTCGAGCTCCCGGGCGGAGCTCTCCCGGGCCGTCCACAGGCTTCTGACGACCGCCAGCCCACGAGGGTCGCTGTGCAATGCGCTGATGTGGGATACATGCCGCCATGGCTCGGCGTGCACCGGTCTGGGGCTCATCCCCTTGCCGAGCAGGTATTCGAATTCCTCTCTGGCCCACTGCTCCTTGCCCTGCCTCCTGAGTTCGGCCAACAGTCGCGCACGAAGCTCTATCAGCACTTCGACGTCGAGCGCGGCGTAGTTGCGCCAGTCGCGGGGCAGCGGCCGATACGACCAGTCCGCGGCGGAATGCTCCTTCGCCAGCACCAGTCCCAGATACTTGGCGGTCACCGCGGCGAGTCCGAACCGCGTATCGCCGATCAGGCGCGCGGCGACCTCAGTGTCGAACACCGCATCCGGCCTCATGCCCAGATCGGCGAAGCCCGGCAGGTCCTGCAGGGAGTCGTGGATGATCCAATCCGTCCCCTTGACGGCCTCGTTGAAATCCCTCCAGTCGACGCCCTGGGCCTTCAGGGCGACAGGGTCGAACAGCGCGATGCCCGCGTCACCACGTTTGAACTGCACCAGCCAGTCGTCCTGGCCGTATCGGAAACCCGATGCCCTCTCGGCGTCCGCCGCAAGCGGCCCTTCGGCGCGAGCGTAGCGTTCCACCATGCGTTCGTAAGCGTCACGCGTATCGATCACGTCGGGCACTCCCCCGCGCGGCTCCTTCAGCAGATGCGGCTCTTTGACGTCAGTCACTGATCGAATCTTCCCATTCTTCATCGGCGGTCAAGGTTTTCAGGAACCGCGCCCAGACATCAATCTGGGATCCGGCGTCGAGGCCGCCGTCGTCTGTGGAGACCGGGGTCCATGAGACCCGCAGCTCACATCCCGACTGGCTGTTTCTGGTCGTGTACCGTGCCAACGTGCCGAATGACGTGTCGCGATTCAGACTTACCGTACCACCAAGGGTTTCCTCTTCAACGCCGGTGATCATACGTTCCAGGCAATCCCACGTCAATGTGGGCGTCAGGCTGTCGTGCAGCAGGACCTGGGAGCTCGTCGACGCGAACGCGACGCACCGCCAATGCGATTTCCATTCCGCCCGGGGCCGGCTGGAATACAGGATCATGATCCATCCTGACGTCTGGTGCGGGGATTCGTCGGCGATGTCCATCCGCACGCCGATGCCATAGTCCGCCAGATTCGCCGATACCGGAATCTCCTGATAGGAGACGTCGCCGCGCAATGTCATGGACCTGACCGAGTCGACGGCGCGCAGCACGACGTCGGGAACCATGCGGCCACAATCGCTTTCGGACGAGGCTGCACGCGAGGGTTGGGATGTCATCGCCGACACGCCCATGGGAAACGTGTAGATTTCAGCCATAACTCAACTGTAGCCCACGACGGACGGAATCATGCGGATTTCAAATCCGCAATGATGCACAAACCCATCGTTGAGGCGTTGACCCGGTTGCCGATATCGGCACATGCCAATCGTCCCGGTCCTTGGCAAAGGAACCGGGACGATGAAAGTCGTATCATGCCATGTCAGACCATTGTCAGTACACGGTCAGGCCGTGGTCCTCGAACTGCTTGACGACGCGCTGGCGAAGCTTGGCCGAGGGGCCCTTCGCGTCCTCGAGCGGATAGGGGATGCGCAGCTCGTGCCACTTCGGGCGCCCGAGCTGATGGAAGCCGAGCACGTCGACGTGTTCGACGGCGTCGCCGAAGGACGCGCAGATCTTCGCGACGTTCTCGACGTTCTCCTCGGAATCGGTGAGGCCGGGGACGAGCACGAACCGCACCCAAATCTTCACGTTGTGTTCGGCGAGACGATGGCCGAAGTCGATGGTGGGCTGGAGGATGCCGCCAGTGACCTTCTTGTAGGTGGCCTCGTCGCCCGACTTGACGTCAAGCAGGCACAGGTCGATGTCGTCGAGCTGGTCGTCGGTGTAGTTGGCGCCGAGGAAGCCGGAGGTGTCGAGGCAGGTGTGCACGCCCATCTCCTTGGTGGCGCGGAACACACGGGAGACGAATGCTGGCTGCATCATGGATTCGCCGCCGGAGAAGGTGATGCCGCCGCCCGTGGCCTTGAACAGCTCCTTGTACCGTTCGATCTTCTTGACCATCGCGTCGAAGTAGACGGGCTTGCCGTCACGCATCTTCCACGTGTCGGGGTTCTGGCAGTACTGGCAGCGCAGGGGGCAGCCGCTCATGAAGACGGTCATGCGGGTGCCCGGGCCGTCGACGGACGTGTTGATGTCCCATGAGTGGACGAATCCGATGTCGCCCGACTTCAGCGCCCGGATGCGGTCGCGGCGGTCGAGGCCGATGGGCGATTCAAAGCCGGAGAGGCCTCCCATCAGGGTTTGGCTCGCGTACTCCTTGTTGGTTTTGAGCATATGCGGCTGTGTGGTTTTGAATTGAATGCTCTCAGACATCGGCGTCCTCATTTCTAGAGAAAAGGGGGCGGAGCAGCATGTGCCCCGTCCCCATTTATGGTACCGCTTACGCGGTCATGACTGGTTCAGAGAATCAGTCGGTGACGGCTCCCTGGTGGAACGTACGGGAGATGACGTCGAGCTGCTGCTCCTTGGTGAGCTTCACGAAGTTCACAGCGTAGCCGGAGACACGCACGGTCAGGTGCGGGTACTTTTCGGGGTGCTCAACGGCGTCTTCCATGGTCTCCTTGCGAAGCACGTTGATGTTCGCGTGGTAGAGGCCGTGGCCGTTGCCGGCATCGAGGATGCCGACCAGGTTGTTGATGCGCTCGTCCTCGTCGCGGCCAAGACCGTCAGGGGTGATGGTGTTGGTCAGCGAGATGCCGTCAAGAGCGTCGTTGTAGTCGATCTTGCCGACGGAGAACATGGACGGCAGCATGCCGTGGGAGTCCATGCCGTTCTCCGGGTTGGCACCCGGGGCGTACGGCGTGCCCTTCTTGTGGCCGGACGGGAAGGAACCGGTGTTCTTGCCGTACTCGACGTTGGAGGTGATCGTCAGGATGGACTGGGTCGGAACGGCGCCACGGTAGACGGGCAGGCGCTTGACCTGGCCCATGACGGTGGACACAACCCACTTGGCGATGTCGTCGGCGCGATCGTCGTCGTTACCGTAGATCGGGAACTCGCCCTCGGTGCGGTAGCCGACGACCAGATCGTCGTCAGCGCCCTCGACGTACTCGTACTCGTGGCCTTCGAGGTTCTTGGCGTCCTTGTTGTAGATCGGGTACACCTTGGCGTACTTGATGGCGGCCAGGGAGTCGGCGGCGATGGACAGGCCGGACATACCGCAACCAAGGGTACGGTACACTTCCTTGTCGTGCAGAGCCATCTCGATGGCTTCGTAGGCGTACTTATCGTGCATGTAGTGGATGATGTTCAGAGCCTGCACGTAGGTCTCGGACAGCCACTCGAGGGCCTTCTCGTAGTTGTTCTTGACCTTGGCGTAGTCGAGGGTGCCGTCGGCTTCCGGAGCAACCGGGTCGATGACGCCCTTGTCGATGACCTGCATGCCGGTCATCTCGTCGCGGCCGCCGTTGATGGCGTACAGCAGGGCCTTGGCGGAGTTCACACGAGCGGCGAAGAACTGCATCTGCTTGCCGACACGCATCGGGGAGACGCAGCAGGCGATGGCGGCGTCGTCGCCCCAGTGGCCACGAATTTCCTTATCGGACTCGTACTGGATGGCGGAGGTGTCGATGGAGATCTTGGCGCAGAAGCGCTTGTAGCCTTCCGGCAGCTTCGGATCCCAGAAGATGGTGATGTTCGGCTCGGGGCCAGGTCCGAGGTGCTCGAGGGTCAGGGTGGCGAGCAGACGGAACGAGGTCTTGGTGACCATGGCGCGGCCGTCGTCGGCGAAGCCGGCGTCGGACCAGGTGGCCCAGTACGGATCACCGGAGAAGATGTTGTCGTAGTCCTTCGTGCGCAGGAAGCGGACGATGCGGAGCTTCATCACGATGTTGTCGATGATCTCCTGGGCGTCGGTCTCGGTGATGAGGCCGGCCTTGAGGTCGCGCTCGAAGTAGCAGTCGAAGAAGGCGGAGTTACGGCCGAAGGACATGGCGGCGCCGTCCTGGCTCTTGATGGAGGCGAGGTAGCCCATGTAGGTCCACTGCACGGCCTCGTGAGCGTTCTGAGCCGGGCGGGACAGGTCCAGGCCGTACTCGTTGCCGAGGGTAATCAGCTGCTTGAGGGCCTTAATCTGCTCGTCGTGCTCCTCGCGGAAGCGGATCCAGTGCTCGATCTCGGTCTCGGTGAAGTCGTTGCGGTAAGGAATGGAGTCCTTATCCTTCTTCTTCTGCTCGATCAGGTAGTTCACGCCGTACAGGGCGACACGACGGTAGTCGCCGATGATGCGGCCACGGCCGTAGGCGTCCGGAAGACCGGTGAGGATCTTGTTGTGGCGGGCGACCTTGATCTGCTTGGTGTACACGCCGAAGACGCCGTCGTTGTGGGTCTTGCGGTACTTGGTGAAGATCTTCTTGATCTCCGGATCCGGCTCCTTGCCGGCTTCCTTGATGGCCTGCTCGACCATACGCCAGCCGCCGTTCGGCATCATGGCGCGCTTGCAGGGGACGTCGGTCTGGAGGCCGACGATCACGTTATCGACCTCGGGGCTGTCAATGTAGCCAGCCGGGAAAGCGTCGATGCCTGCAGGGGTGTGGGTGTCGACGTCGTAGACGCGCTGCTTGCGCTCCACGGCGAGGTAGTTGTCATCGAGGTACTTCCACAGGTGCTTGGTCTTCTCCGTGGCGTCGGCCAGGAAGGACTCGTCACCCTCGTACGGCGTGAAGTTCTTCTGGATGAAGTCACGCACGTCGATTTCGTTCTGCCAGTTGCCACCATTGAAGCCGGCCCAGGCCTTGGCCTGGAGGTCTTCGGCGGAAAGCTTAGCCGCATCTACTGCTGTCATATTCGCTCCTTGTTGAGGATTGCATCGGCTGCATCATCGCCCGATGTCAGTTTTTATTCTAGCCAATGATTCCGCCCCGAAAGGCTTGTGGGGCGTGACGTTCCTCACATTTAGAGCACGCTCTCAGACACGTTTATGACCCACGTCACACAACCGGTATGAGCCAGTTCACATTACGAGCGCCGAGGCCGGAAACGGGGCCCTCGAACGCCCGCGAAACGCCGACGCGGCCACGCCGATGATCCGGCGTGGCCGCGTCGGTGGCCGGGGCATGAATCAGCGCCAGCCCCTGTCCTGCTCCTCCCACTTGCGGTTGCGCTCCTCGACGATCTTCCACGCGTTGAGCGCGTCCTCCTCGGTGTCATATGGCCCCATGCGCTCCCCTATCGGCGACTTGGGGCCGAGTTCGGCCTGCTCGGTACGCGTGTTGAAATACCACTTCTTTTTGTTGTCGTTCATCGTAGATCCTTTCCTTGTGTGGAATATCACGGACTGCGTTTCTCCACATGGGCGTGGAACGTCATGCGGGCGGGCGACGGCGCTATTCGCGGAACCGGCTGGTGATGGGTAGACGTCGGTCCCGTCCGAACGCCAGAGACGTCACCTTGGGACCAAGCGGGTACTGCCGGCGTTTCCATTCGGCGCGGTCGACCAGTCGCATGACCGTGTCCACGGTCTTCTCGTCGAACCCGTCGGCGAGCAGGTCGGCCCTGCCGTGGGCGTGTTCGATGTATGCGGCGAGCACTTTGTCGAGCAGATCGTACTCGGGCAGGGAGTCGGAATCCTTCTGCCCCGGGCGGAGCTCGGCGCTCGGCGGCTTGATGATGGAGTTGACGGGGATGATCTCTTCACAAGGCACGCCGCGGGATCCGGATTCGTTGCCGACGACGGCGAGGCCTCTGATGCCGATACCGCGTTTGGCGGCCTCGTTACGCCATCGTGCCAGCTGCCAGACTCGGGTCTTGAGCAGGTCCTTGATGGGCGCGTAGCCGCCGACCGCATCGCCGTAGATGGTGGAATACCCGCAGGCGAGCTCGCTTTTGTTGCCGGTGGCCAGCGCGAGCAGACCCTTCGAGTTGGAGTAGGCCATGACGATGACGCCGCGGATGCGTGCCTGCAGGTTCTCGGCGGCCACGCCGTCGAGGGCGAGCTGGCTCTGGTAGGCGTTGAACAACGGCTCGATCGGCTGGATGTCGTAGTGTGCGCCGAGATTGCGGGCGAGGTCGGCCGCATCGTCCTTGGACCCGTCCGAGGAATACATGCTGGGCATGGAGACGCCCCAGACGTGCCCTCCCCCGCAGGCGTCGGCCGCCATGGCCGCCACCAGAGCGGAGTCGATGCCGCCGGAAAGCCCGAGAACCACGCCGGTGAAGCCGTTCTTGGCCATGTAGTCCTTGAGCCCGAGGACGCAGGCCGTGTAGACCTCCTCGTCGGGGTCGAGCTCGTCGGCCAGCGTGGAGACCCGCTGCCGCTCGCCCGCGGCAGGCAGCGTCCAGTAGCTCAGGTCCTCCATGAACCGTGGGGAACGTTCCAGCAGCATGCCGTCCGGCGCGATGACGAAGCTGCCGCCGTCGAACACGAGGTCGTCCTGGCCGCCGACCTGGTTGAGGTAGATCAGCGGGGCACCGACCTCCGAGGCGCGTCGGGCGCCGAGTTCCACGCGGGTGTCGCCCTTGCCTTCCTCGTAGGGCGATCCGTTGATGGTGAGCAGTACGTCGATGTCGCGCTTGGCCAGCTCGGCGACGGGGCCGCCGTCCTGCCAGATGTCCTCGCAGATGGCCACGCCGATGCGACGGCCGTTCACTTCCAGGACCACGGACTTCGACCCGGGGCTGAAGATGCGGAACTCGTCGAACACGCCGTAGTTCGGCAGGAAGTGCTTGTCGTATCCGGCCCAGACGACGCCGTCGTGCAGGACCACGAGACGATTCTGTGGCAGTGAGGACCCGTGTTCGGTGCCCACGGTGCCGACCACGACGTACATGCCGCCGAGCCCCTCCCCGGCAAGGTCCTTTGCCAGACGGTCGGCGGTGTCCCATGCGGCCTTGCGGAAGGTGGCGCGGAAGGCGAGGTCCTCGATGGGATATCCGGTGAGCGTCATCTCGGGGAACACGACCACGTCGGCGCCGTCCCCCGCCGCCCTGCGCGAGTATTCCATGATCTTGGCCGCGTTGCCGTCAAGGTCGCCGACGCAGGTGTCGATCTGGGCGAGCGCGAAGCGTATTTCCTCGGTGTTCATAGTCATGGCTCCTGTTCGATCGGTTTCGTGTTCATATTATGTCGCGTCGGTGTCCGATCACGGCATCCGCACGGCGGTGTCGAACGGGAACGCGTCCGGCATGCCGGTCAGGCATGGCGGTCTGGCATCCATGCGAGACTATGCTGTATGACTACATCAATCATGCATACCTCGGAAGGCGACATCCGCCTCAACCTGTTCGACGACCAGACGCCGAAGACCGTCGCGAACTTCGTCGGCCTCGCCACGGGCGACAAGGAGTGGCTCGACCCGTTCACCGGCCAGAGCTCGCACGAGAAGTTCTACAACGGCCTGTCGTTCCACCGCATCATCAAGGACTTCATGATCCAGGGAGGCTGCCCTCTCGGCACCGGTACCGGCGGCCCCGGCTACACCTTTGACGACGAGATCGACCCTTCGCTGAAGTTCGATCGTCCATATCTGCTGGCCATGGCGAATGCCGGTCTGCGTCGCGGCGCCGACGGCCTGCCCCACGGCACGAACGGCTCGCAGTTCTTCATCACCACCGTGCCGACCCCGTGGCTGGACGGCCATCACACCATCTTCGGCGAAGTCGCCGATGACGAGTCGAAGGCCGTGGTCGACAAGCTCGACGCCGTGCCAACCGACCGTGGCGACAAGCCGCTCGACCCCGTGATCATCGAGACCATCGAAATCCTGTAGGACGCCGTCGGACGTCGTTTCCCCTAAGGGCCCGCATGCGCGTATACCGCGCTTGCGGGCCCCTTTGCATTCCGCCTGTATTCCGCCTGCGAATGCAGCCTATAAATTATTTCGATTATGACCGTGCCGTGTTCCGTATGGTTTTCCCTTATAGTGGGGTCCGTTCACAGGGACGTCATGAAGAGAGGACAGATCATGATCAATCGCAAGGGCATCGTGAGCGCGGCATTGGCCGTCACGACCGTCGCCGCGCTGGCGCTGAGCGGATGCGGCAGCTCCACCGGCTCGTCGGGCTCCTCCGACGACAAGACCATCGTGGTGGCCGCCAGCCCGACCCCGCACGCCGAAATCCTCAACAACGCGGTCAAGCCGCTGGTGGAGAAGGACGGATACAAGCTCGAGGTGAAGGAGTTCACCGACTACGTGCAGCCGAACACCGCCACCGAGGAGGGCGAGGTCGACGCCAACTACTTCCAGCACAAGCCGTATCTCGACGACTTCAACAAGGAGAAGGGCACGCATCTGGTGTCGGTGGCCGCGGTGCATTTCGAGCCGTTCGGCCTGTATCCGGGCAAGACGAAGTCGCTTGACAAGCTGTCCAACGGCGCCACGGTGGCGGTGCCGAACGATGCGACGAACGAGGCCCGCGCCCTCCTGCTGCTGCAGGACGCCGGCCTTATCAAGCTCAAGGATCCGAAGGACATCAACGCCACGCCGAAGGACATCACCAGCAACCCGAAGAACCTGCAGTTCAAGGAGCTTGAGGCCGCCGTGGTGCCGACCGTGCTCCAGGACGTCGACATCGCGGCTCTGAACGGCAACTACGCCATCCAGGCGAAGTTCAACCCCGAGAAGGACGCCCTGACCATCGAGAAGGCCGACGGCCTGGCCGCCAAGACGTACGCGAACATCCTCGTCGTCAAGCAGGGCAACGAGAACACCGCCAAGACGAAGGAGCTCAAGAAGGCCCTGACGTCCAGCGAGGTCAAGGACTACATCAACAAGAACTACAAGGGCGCCGTCGTCCCCGTGTTCTAATCGACGCCGTCCGATACCATACACAACGCATGTGGTGATGCCGCCCATTCCCCGCCGGGAAGGGCGGCATCGCCGTCTTATCCATACTGTTTTTTCGATGCATCGGAACACCATGATTCAATTCGAACATCTTCATAAAAGCTACGGCGAGGGCCGTGAGGCGCACGAGGTGCTGCACGACATCAACCTCGACATCCGCAAGGGCGAGGTCTTCGGCATCCTCGGCTCGTCCGGCGCCGGCAAATCCACCCTCGTGCGCTGCATCAACCTGCTGGAACGCCCCACGAAGGGCAAGGTCGTCATCGACGGCAAGGACGTGACCGACGCCTCCGGCGCGCGTCTCGCCGAGCTTCGCTCCTCCATCGGCATGATCTTCCAGAACTTCAGCCTGTTCCAGCAGCGCACCGTGCTGCGCAACATCACCTTCCCGCTGGAGCTCAACCACGTGGCCAAGGCCGAACGCACGGCCCGCGCGGAGAAGCTCCTCGACATGGTGGGGCTCGCCGGCTACGGCGACCGCTACCCCAGCCAGCTTTCGGGAGGCCAGCAGCAGCGTGTGGCCATCGCCCGCGCGCTGGCGAACAACCCCTCCATCATGCTGTGCGACGAGGCGACCAGCGCCCTCGACTCGACGACGACCGTGCAGATCCTCGACCTGCTGCGCCGCATCAACCGCGAGATGGACGTGACCATGGTCGTCATCACGCATTCGTTGTCGGTGGCGCGCAGCATCTGCGACCGCGTCGCCATGATCGACGGCGGACGCATCGTCGAGGAAGGCGAGACCGAGGCATTGTTCGCCAACCCGCAGAGCGACATCCTCAAGGCCCTCATCGCCAGCGCCAATGCGCAGAACACGCGGCGGGCCGATGAAGCCGACGGGACGGGACGGTCCGACACGAAGAACAGCGAGGTGAAGTGACATGACCGCGGTGATTCAGGAGTTCATCAACGAATACGGCGAACTACTGCTGGACGGCACCTGGGAGACTCTGGTCATGACCATCGTCTCCACGTTGGTCGCCTATGTCATCGGCATACCGGTCGGCGTGCTGCTGACCATCAGCGGCCCCGGCGCCCTCAGGCCGAATCGCGTCCTGCACACGGTGCTGGGGTGGATCGTCAACATCGGACGTTCCATCCCCTTCATCATCCTGCTGGTCGCGATGATTCCGCTTACGCGTCTGCTCATGGGCACGTCGCTGGGCGTCGCCGGCGCGATCCCGCCGCTGATCGTCTCTGCGGCACCGTTCGTCGGGCGTATGGTCGAACAGTCGCTGGCCGAAGTGGACGATGGTCTTATCGAGGCGGCGCAAAGCTTCGGCGCCAGCACCTGGCAGGTCGTCACCAAAGTGCTGCTGTTCGAAAGCCTGCCGTCGCTGGTCCGCGGCGCGGCCATCACGTTCATCAACCTGTTCGGCTACTCGGCCATGGCGGGAACCGTGGGCGCCGGCGGTCTGGGCGACATCGCCATCCGATACGGCTACCAGCGCTACCAGTACGACGTCATGGTCGTCTCCGTGGTGCTCTGCGTGATCCTGGTGCAGATCTTCCAGAGCCTCGGCAACGTGCTGGCGCGTCGCATCGACCACCATTCACGCTGACATGCATCATTCCCGATGACGGTCCGGCGACGACGGCCCGTCACGACGAAGGACGGCCCCGCGGATTCATCGTCCGCGGGGCCGTCCTTCGTCTCCGGGCGTCAGATCAGCGCCGCACGAGATTATGCAGGGGTCGCCCCTGCGCATAGTTGGCCACGTTGTCCAGTGCGATCTCGATGATGCGTCTCACGGTGACGTCGAGATGGTTGCCGCCGGCCACATGCGGGGTGATCAGGCATCGTGGCTCGTCCCAGAGCGGGTCGTCTGCCGGCAACGGCTCGGGCTCCGTGACATCCAGTCCCACGCCCCTGAGCCCGCCCATGGCGTCATGCAGCGCCGTCGTGTCGATGACGTCGCCGCGGCCGGCGTTCAGCACGATGGCGTCCGGCTTGAGCAGCGCGAACCGGTGGGCATCGAAGAGATGATGCGTCCTCGGCGAGGACGGCACGGTGATGGCGACCACGTCGGCCTTGGTGAGCAGCACGTCGAGCGCGTCGAACCCGAACATGGAGTCGATGCCCGCGGCCGGCTTGTTCGGATCACGGCGCACGCCAAGGGTGCGGGCCCCCACGCCCTTGACCATCGTGGCGAACGTGGACCCGATGTCGCCGGTGCCGACGACCACCACGGTCATGCCTTTGGGAGACATCGCCGGACCGGCGTCCCTCCACTCGTGCATGCGCTGGTTGTCGCGGTACTGCGGCAGGTTCTTCATCAACGACCACATCATGGCGAACAGATGCTCGGCCACGCTCTGACCGTAGGCCCCGGTCGCGTTCGTCACCCGCACCGTATCGCCGAGTACGCCGGGCACAAGATACCTGTCGACGCCTGCGCTCCACGTCTGCAGCCATTCCAGACGCGGATAGTCGCCCATGCTGTCGGCGGGCACGTTGCCTATGACCGCCGTGGCATGGGGGCGCATGCCTTCGGGGACGCCAGCCGGCCACGCCATCTGGCCACGCAGGGAGTCGTCTCCCACGAATTCCTGCCTCACCCCCGCAGCGGCCTCCACAAAACGCCGACGTTCATCGGCGGTGAGCGGCAGGCAGTTGACTATCAGTCGGTCGGATGTCGGGACATCGTTCATTGTCGTTTCCCCTTCCATTGATGGCGGTTCGTACTGCAATGGCGCATATCGGAGGAGCCGATATGGCACGGATTATGACGCATGGCTCATGGACGCGCGGATTCGCAGAACTCCCCCACACGGCGCAGGCCCTCTCGCAGGGACTCGCGGGACGCCGCATAGGAGAGCCGTACATGCGTGTCCGCGGTGGCGACGGCGAAATCCCGCCCCGGCGTAAGCGCCACGTACCGCTCGTCCAGCAACCGCTCGCAGAACGTCCACGAATCCAGCCCGGTGGAGCTGATGTCGAAATACACGTAGAACGCACCCGTGGGCCGCACCTCCAAAGGCAGGCCGATGCGCTCCAGCCCCTCGATCACGATCTGCCGCCTGGCCAGGAACTCACGGCGCCGGGCATCGCATTCCTCATACGATTCCGGCGTGAAGCACCGTACCGCCGCATACTGCACCGGCGTCGGCGCGCACAGCAGATAGTTCATGGCCAGATTGTCGGCCGCCTGCAGCAGCGGTTCGGGCAACACCATCCAGCCGAGCCGCCATCCGGTCATGCCGAAGTATTTGGAGAAGCTGTTGACGGTGATGGCGTCGGGGTCGCAGGCCAGTACGGAGCGTATGGTGGTGTTCCCGTCGGCGTCGACGTCGGCCAGGTCGAGATAGGTCTCGTCCACGACGCGCCACGCGCCGTGGTCGCGCGCATACGCGCAGACTTCGTCCAACGTATCGAAGGGGATGCAGGTTCCGGTCGGGTTGGACGGCGACGTGATCATCACGACGGTCACGTCGTCGTCCCAATGCCGTCGGACGCCATCGAGGTCGAGGTGGTAGCGTGTCGCCGCACTGGTGGGCACGTTGACCACGGTGCCGCCGAATGTCTTCACCAGTTCGCGATTGCACGGGTAGGACGGATCGGCGACGATGACCCGGTCGCCGGGGTCCACGGTGAGGGCGGCGGCGAGCAGCAGACCCTCGGAACCGCCACAGGTGATGCAGATACGGGACGGGTCCACGTCGAGACCATGCCGGTCGCGGTAGAAGCCGCTGATAGCCTCGCGCAGCTGCGGAATGCCGAACGTGGCGGTGTACGGCAACGGTCGGCCGTCCATGAGATCGGCCATGGCACGGCGTACGGCCGCCGGCGCGCCGAAGTCGGGCTCCCCCAGCCCAAGCTTGATCACGTCATGGCCCTGGGCGATGAGTTCGTCCGCCCTGGCGCCGAACGCCATGGCCCGGAACGGCTCCGACCGTTCGGCACGTATCGACATCGTCGGCGACTGTTGGCTCATGATATGAATCCCTGCTGATAGGAGAATGCTTCCGGTAGCATCTTAACGCCAGAACCCGTCCGGATGCGGTAAGCCATCAAATCCCCATATATGGGACTCGTTTCCATGTCATCTATCGTCCGGCATACACTTTTTCCATGATGCCGTCGCATACCACGCGCCAGAGCATCGTCATTACGACAGAGGGGGAACATCGATGCTGCATTTCGACAGCGATTATATGGAAGGCGCCCATCCCCGCATCCTCGAGGAGCTGTGCCGCGACAACGGCAGCCAGCACGTCGGCTATGGTCTCGACGGCATCTGCGACGAGGCGAAGGACCGCATCCGCCGGGCCTGCGGCACGCCCGACGCCGAGGTGTGGTTCCTGGTCGGCGGCACGCAGACCAATCGCACGGTCATCGATTCCATACTTCGGCCGTACGAGGGCGTGGTCGCCGCGGAAAGCGGGCACATCAGCGTCCATGAGGCCGGTGCAATCGAATCAAGCGGCCACAAGGTGATCACACTCCCCCAGCATGACGGCAAGATCGATGCGGACGAACTGGGCGACTATCTGGAGACGTTCGAGCACGACGAAAACCATGACCACATGGTCAGACCCGGCATGACGTACATCTCCCATCCCACGGAATTCGGCACGCTGTATTCGGCCGCCGAACTACGGGAAATCAGTCGCATCTGCCATGACCATGGCATTCTGCTGTATCTTGACGGCGCCCGTCTGGGCTATGGATTGGCGGCGGACGACACCGATGTGACGCTGCATACCGTGGCCGAATGCTGCGACGTGTTCTATATCGGCGGCACCAAGGTGGGCGCCCTGTTCGGCGAGGCCGTGGTCATCACTCGGCCGCATCTCATCGACGGGTTCTTCCCGCAGATCAAGCTCAACGGCGCGTTGCTGGCCAAGGGCTGGCTGCTGGGATTGCAGTTCAACACGTTGTTCACCGATGGATTGTACGAGCATATCGCCCGGAACGCCATAGATCAGGCGATGCGCATCAAACGTGGGTTCGAACGCAAAGGCTACCGCCGGCTGTTCGACTCCCCCACCAACCAGCAGTTCGTCATCCTCGACGATGAGACGATGAACCGCTTGGGGAAGGACGTTTCGTTCAGTTTCTGGGAGAAATACGACGATGATCACACCGTCGTACGCTTCGCGACCAGTTGGGCGACGAAACCGCAGGACGTCGACGCGCTGCTCGAACTGTTGTAAGGCTCAGGGCCGTCGAATGCCGAGTGCGGCGAAGTCGCCATATGTCGGCATTCGGCGGGAGCGTTGACGCATCGTGTTCCCGGAGCCATGAAACAAATGAAAAGGGCCTTCCTTACGGAAGACCCTTGACGGCTACGCGGAAATCAGCAAATCACCTGGTGTAGTCCATGTTCTTGCTTTCCTTGATGAGCAGCAGTGCGATCAGGGCGACGGCGCTCATGGCGGCCATGTACCAGCCGACGGACATGATGCCGTAGGTGCTCACCAGCCAAGTGGCCAGCGACGGGGCGAAGGCGCCACCGAAGATGGCCGCGAGGTTGTAGCTCAGACCGGCGCCGGAGTAGCGCACGTGCATCGGGAAGAGCTCGGGCAGGTAGGCGCCGGAGGGGCCGAACAGTCCGCCCATGAGCACAAAGCCGAGGCAGAGGAACAGCATGATGCGGGTGACGTCGTGCTGGAGCAGGGCCGGGGCGAAGAAGCTGAACACGAGGGTGACCGCCGTGGTGGCGAGCAGCACCTTCTTACGGCCGAGCTTGTCGGCCTGCAGGCATCCGACGACGATGAACGCAGCGAAGAAGAACACCGACACCATCTGCATGGCGAGGTATTCGGGCTGGCTGAAGCCGAGTCCGGAGACACCGTAGCTCAGGGACCAGGTGCCGAGGATGTAGAACAGCGTGTAGGTGATGCCCATGGCGACCGTGCCGAGCAGCACCTGCTTCCAGTACGGCAGCAGGTCGGTGAGCGGGTGCTTGGAGGTGCGCTTCTCCTCGGAGGCCTTCTGGAAGACCGGGGTCTCGCTCATGCGGGCGCGGACGTAGAGGCCGATGATGACGAGGATGGCGGACATGAGGAACGGGATGCGCCAGCCGAAGGCGACCATCTGGGCCTTGCTCAGGTGCGTGGAGAGCAGCAGGTTGATGCCATAGGCGCAGAAGAAGCCGATGGGGGCGCCGAGGTTCGGGAAGGAGCCGTACAGGGCGCGCCTGTTGGCCGGTGCGTTCTCCGTCGCGACGAGGGCGGCGCCGGACCATTCGCCGGCGAGGCCGACGCCCTGGCATGCGCGGCAGAGGCACAGGATCACCACGGACCACACGCCGATCTGCTCGTATCCGGGCAGCACGCCGACGAGGAAGGTCGAGATGCCCATGGTCATCAGGGCGACGACCAGGGTCTTCTTGCGGCCGAGCTTGTCGCCGAAGTGGCCGAAGAGCATGGAGCCGAACGGGCGGGCGAGGAACGAGACGGCGAAGGTGACGAACGCCATGAGCGTGGCGATGGCGGGGTTGGACTTGGCGACGTCGGTGAAGAAGATGAGGCCGAAGTAGCTGGCCGCGGCGATGGAGTAGCAGTAGTTGTCGTAGAACTCGATGGCGGTGCCGACCATCGATGCCGCGATGATCTCGGCGACGGAATCCCTCTTTACCGCCTTGGTGCCGGCCAGTGTTGCCGTTGTGGTTGACATGATTGGTATGTCTTTCTCTCTGCACAATACATGCATCGGGACCGGCGTCGGATGCGTTCGGCGGGTGGCGTTCCGCATCATGGCGCCCGGCGACGATGCGGAGCTTTTGCTTCCCTCTTGGAGGCTGCAACCATCATGCACCCCGGAATCGGCGAATGGACGGTTCTTCCGAATAGTGGACGCCTTGTCCGCAAAACGTGTGCTGGCTCACATTCCTTTCGCGCCGACGCAAAGAGGCCCGCCGGGCGAACCCGACGGGCCTCTCCGAAGGAGGGAAATGAGACGTCGCTATTCCTTCTTGAATGCGGTGACCGCACGCTGGAGGACGACGAAGATGAGGATCATCACGCCGACCACGATCTGCACGGCCTCGGCGGGGACGCCGAAGTCGGTGGTGAGCGGCTCGAGGATGGAACGGACCAGGGCGCCCAGCACGGAGCCGAGCACGTAGCCGAAGCCACCGGTGATGATCGTGCCGCCGATGACGACGGATGCGACGGCGTCGAGCTCCCAGCCGACGCCCACCGTGTTCTTGGCGGAACCGATGTTGGCGGTGTAGACGATGGAGGCCAGGGCGGCGAGCGTGGCGGACGTCAGGTAGATGATGTACTGCGTGCGCTTGACGGGCAGGCCCATGAGCTCGGCGGAGGAGCGGGAGCCGCCGATGGCGTAGATCGTGCGGCCGGTGCGGGTGTGGTGCAGGAGGATGTAGCCGAACACCACGACCACGACGGCGATGATCACGCCGACGTTGATGCTCAGATCGTTGGCGACCTTGGGGTTGTCGATGATCTTCCAGCCGTCGCCGCCGATCCAGGCGTAGCCGTTGTTCTCAGGCATGGTCAGGGAGTCGGTGGAGATGATGGAGGCGATGCCTCGGGCGAGGAACATGGTCGACAGCGTCGCGATGAACGGCTGCATGTTGAATTCCTCGATGAGCACGCCGGCGAGCAGGCCGAAGGCCGCGCCGATGAGCAGCATCACGATGAGGACCAGCGGGGCGGGCGTGCCGCCGTTGAGCATCTTCATGCCGACGACGGCCGTGATGGCCACGATGGCGCCGACGGACAGGTCGATGCCGCCGGTGAGGATGGGCAGCGTCATGGCGACCGCCAGGATGATCAGATAGGCGTGGTCGATGAACAGCGAGGAGATGAAGCCGAGCCTGAAGTAGGTGCCGAACAGCGCCTGCCCCATGATCAGCATCAGGATGAAGATCACCACGGCGGCGATCGTCGGAATCATCTGGGCGTCGAACTTGCCGCCCTTGGCCTTCTTGGCCTTTGGAGCCACTGCTGCGGAACTCATGCTGCCACCGCCTTCTGAGAATCCTTGAGCGCGCGCTTACGCTTCAGTTCGGCGCTCAAGTTGTGAACCTTCGGAGCCTGCATCACACAGATGATGATGACCACGGCGGCGAAGAAGGCCGGGGTTGCGGCCGAATCGACACCGAGGGTGATGATGGTCTTGCGAATCATCGCGATGATGACGGCGCCGAGGGCGCTGCCCGCAAGGGAGAACTTGCCGCCGAGCAGCGAGGTGCCGCCGATGACGACCGCGAGGATTGCGTACATTTCGAGATCCTGACCGGTCTTGACCACGTCGACACGCATCACGGATGCGGTGGCGAACAGGCCGGCGATGGCGGCGAGGACGCCGGAGATCGCGTAGACGAGGAAGAGGATCTTGCGGGGGTTGATGCCGGTCATGCGGCTGGCTTCCTGGTTGATGCCGACGGACTCGATCATCATGCCCATGGCGGTCTTGCGGGCGACGGCGCCGACCACAAGCACGATGACGAGCGCGATGACGAAGTTGGCCGGGATGCCGAGGATGAAGCCGTTGGCCATCCAGCGCAGCGGCTCGCCGCCGGCGACCTGGGAGGCGTCGGCGTTCTCGCCGGAGGTGATGACCTTGGCGATGCCTCGGCCGGCGAGCATCATGATCAGGGTGGTGATGAACGGCTGGAGGCCGAGGATGGAGACCAGCACGCCGTTGATGGAGCCGATGACCAGGCCGATGGCGAGGGCCACGAGGATGGCGACCCACACGTTGGCGCCGTTGGTGAGCAGCTGCATGGCGGTCGCGCCGGCGACGGCCATCACGGAGCCGACGGACAGATCGATGCCGGCGGTGGAGATGACCAGGGTCATGCCGGTGGCGATCATCAGGTATCGGGCGGATTCCTGAAGCATCGTGATCATCGGACCGGCGAGGCCGCCGGTGTTGTCGTTCCACGTGAGGTTGAGGAACTGGTGGTCGACGATGGTGCAGATGATGATCAGCGCGATCAGTGCGACGACCGACCAGGTGAGGTTGTTGCCGAGGAGCTTGGCGACGACGTTGTTCTTGTCGTCCTTCTTCTCTGCTGCTGCCATCTCACGCCTCCTTTCCGGAATTTGCGATCGTCTCGACGATGGTGGCCTGCGAGACGGTGTCGTCGTTTACGATGTCTGCGATCTTCTTGTGGTCCTTGAGCACGGTGATGGTGTCGGAGAGTCGGACGACCTCCTCGAGCTCGGAGGAGATGAAGACCACGCCCATGCCCTGGGACGCGAGTTCGAGGACCTTCTGCTGGATCTCGGCCTTCGCGCCGATGTCGATGCCTCGGGTGGGCTCGTCGAGGATGAGGAGCTTGGGCTGGATGGCGAGCCAGCGGGCGATGAGGACCTTCTGCTGGTTTCCACCGGAGAGGTTCTTGATGAGCTTGTTCGGATCCGGCGGGCGGACGTTGAGCTCCTTCATGTACTTGTCGACGATCTCGTCCGCTTCCTTCTTGGGAATCGGGTTGAACATGCCGCGGATGGCCTGCAGGGCGATGAGCATGTTCTGGCGGACGGTCAGGTCGGCGACGATGCCTTCGTCTCGGCGGTTCTCGGTGGAGTAGGCGATGCCGTTCTTCAGCGCGACGTACGGGCTGTCGATGTTGACCTTCTTGCCGTTGAGCATGTACTCGCCGTGGTCGGGCTTGTCGGCGCCGAACATCAGACGGCCCAGCTCGGTACGGCCGGAGCCGAGCAGGCCCGCGAAGCCGACGACCTCGCCGGCGTAGACGTCCTGGTTGGTCGGCTCGATCTGGCCCTTGCAGCCGAGCTGCTTGATGGTGACGACGGGCTTCTCGCCGGGCTTGATCTCACGGCGCGCCTTCTTGGCGCCGATCTGGCTCAGCTCCGCGGCGGACTTGCCGATCATCATGCCGATGAGCTCGTCACGCGGCGTCTCCTTGGTCATGACCTCCTTGATGAACTGGCCGTTGCGCAGGATCGTCAGACGGTCGGTGATCTCGTAGATCTGGTCGAGGAAGTGGGAGACGAAGAGGATGGCGACGCCGGAGTCGCGGACCTTGCGCATGATGGCGAACAGGTCCTGGACCTCGTTGGCGTCCAGCGAGGAGGTCGGCTCGTCGAGGATCAGCACCTTGGCGTCGATGACCATGGCGCGGGCGATGGCGACCAGCTGCTGCATGGCGATGGAGATGGAGCTCAGCGGGGCGCGGGGGTCGAGGTGCTCGAGACCCATCTTGGCGAGGTGCTTGCGGGCCTCGGCGTGGGTCTTCTTCCAGTCGATGCCGAGGGGGCCACGCTTCTCGTGGCCGAGCATCACGTTCTCGCCGATGCTGAGGTTGGTGCACAGGTTGACTTCCTGGTACACGGTGGCGATGCCGGCGTTCTGGGCGTCGAGGGTGCCGTTGAGCTGCGTGGGCTTGCCGTCGACGGTGATGGAGCCCGCGTCGATCTTGTACACGCCGGTCAGCGCCTTGATCATCGTGGACTTGCCGGCGCCGTTCTCACCCATGAGCGCGTGGACCTCACCGGGGAAGAGACGAAGATCGACACCGTCCAGAGCCTTGACGCCAGGGAATTCGATCGTGATGCCCTTCATCACGACGATCGGTTGCTTATCTGTCATGTCTTTGCCTTACGAAAGGGAATGTTATCGTTTTGTGACATTTTCGCCAGACATGCTGAACGGTGTATCAGAGGGTTGTCTGCTGATACACCGTTCAATCAATGTGTTGGCTTATGAGGCGAAGGTACCCGGAATCAGTACTTGCGCTCGCCGGAGTCGAGGGCCTTCTTGGCGGCGGCGGCGTCGAAGGTCTTGGACTCGATCTGGATGTCGGCCTTCGGGGTCTTGCCGTCCAGCTTGTCCTTCACGGCCTGGGCGGTCTCCTTGCCGAAGATCGGGTTGTACTCGATGACGTAGTCGAGATCGCCGGCGACGACGGCCTTCAGGGCGGCCTCGGTGCCGTCGATGGTCACGATCTTGACCTTGCCCTTGAGGCCGGCGGCGTCGACGGCCTGGGCGGCGCCGATGCCCATCTCGTCGTTCTGGGCGAAGATGAACTGCGGGTTCTTGGCCTTGTACTTGTCGAGCAGGCCGGCGGTCACGGTCTTGGCCTCATCGGTGGACCAGTTGGCGGACTGGGACTCGAGGACCTTGATGTTGGAGGCGACCTTGTTGTTCCAGCCGGTTCCACGGTCCTTCACCACGGACAGGCCGGCGGGGCCTTCCAGGATGAAGCCGTTGGCGCCGTTCGGGAAGTCCTTGGCGATGCGCTCGGCGGCCTGCTCACCGGCCCATTCGTTGGACGGTCCGATGTGGGAGACGATGGCCTTCTTGGCCTCGGAATCCTTGACCTCGACGTTACGATCGACCGTGAAGACCGGAATCTCGGCCTCGGCGGCCTTCTTCAGGGAGTCATCCCAGCCGGTATCCTCGGTGGAGGACAGGATGATGGCGTCCACGCCATCGTTGACGAACTTGTTGAACGCCTGGATCTGCTTCTGCTGATCGTTGCTCTGCGTCGGAGAGTAGACGAGGTTGAAGCCGGCGTCCTTGAAGGCCTGCTTGATGTCGTTCTCGTTAGCGGTACGGAAGCCACCCTCGGGGCCGACGGCGACGAAGCCGACGGTCTTCTGGCCGCTGTCGCTGCTGCTATCGCCGGAACCGCCACCGCAGGCGGCCAGACCGATGAGCGTGGAAGCTGCGACTACCGCCGCCAGACCCGACTTGATTGCTTTCTTCATGTAACTCCTCCTTGAGTAAGGCAACAGAACGTCCTGTTGCCATTAACAGACGCTTGTTCATCTGTTGATGGTTTTTAGATTAGGCCTTCGTTAACGCTCACTCAACATCATCCGATAACAAAACGGTAACAGTATGGTTATCTTTGTCATCAAGGCCGCTTTCTCACAAAAACAACGTCATCATGTTCGCAAACGTTGCTTTTTTGCGCGATTATCGAACATTCGCACTGTCGTGAGGTACGACACCGACCCCGGTATCGGCGTGTCGGCTACACTCCGCTGGATATCGCCGTGGTCTGCAGGTCCAGCATCCGCCAGGCCGAGGCGAGCGAACCCCGCGCATACCGCACGTTGCCGGAATCATCCAGCGCTATGAGGCTCAGCGTCTGCTCGATCTGCGCCGAGGCGAGCGCAACGGTGTTCTTCGGCAGCTGCTGCGTCGTCTCCGGCCCCGGTGCAAGCTGCTGATAGCCGCTCAGGGAGTCCTTCATGGAGTAGACGACCGTGGTGTCGTTGTAGAACGTCACCGCGTTCACCCCGACGGCGCGCGACAGCACGGTGACGGTGTCGCTCAGGCCCACGACGTTGTTCTCCGCGTCGCGGCGGACGCCCGCCATGACCATCTGGGACGAGTCACCGCCGTCATCGAACGCGACGACGATGCGGGAGCCCTCGGGGGACACCGCCAGAGCGTTGACGCGCCTGCCCTCCAACCAGGGCACGCGGAAGCTCGCACGCTCGGAACCACCGTCGATCATCCCCACCGCGAGGCCCGACCCGCCGTCGGTCATCCATGTCTCCCTGCCGATGCCCGTGGTGATGGCGCTCGCACGCCTGCCGTCGAACAGCGTGCCGCACGGGGAGACCCCGTAGTCGAAGCACCGCACCGTCCCGTCGGCATCCAGCACGGCCCCGCCGCGGGAGGTGAACGCGAGCGACCTCATGCTCTCCCCTCCCTCGACCTCGCCCAGACGGATCAGGTTCTGCGACGATATGGACACGATGGAACGGTTCGCCAGCGTATAGAGGTGCCTGGCGGGCTGCGACACGTCGAGCTTGATGTGCGAATCGGCGTCGGACAGGTCGAGGCCGGAGCTGTCGGTGATGTGCAGGTCGTAGTCGTCGTTGCCGTCGCCGAGCGTGAGCCGTATCTGGCGTACGAGCATGGCACGCTCATCGCTCGACAGCGTCGCGGCGTCGGAGAGCTTCACGTCGATCTCGCTGCCCGACGAGGGGACGGCGTCCATGGCGAGCCGCACCTTGCCATTCGAGGCCGGCCGCACGGCGTCCCCCAGCCATGGCGCCGCCCCGTCGAGCAGCTCGCGGACCGCGAGCGTGCGCCACTGCTTCCATCCGAACCACCTCGTATCGGGCACGAGCGTGTCGGCGGAGCTGGAACGCTGGTAGAGCTGCACCTGACGGAACACCTGCTGGAAATCGGATTCCTCGATCATGATGCCGTCAGGCAGCTTGTCGATGCGCCACCGGCCGTCGCTCCTGACGAGCGACAGGCCCTTGTGGACGGACGAGGATGCGTTGGCCACGGCGAAGATGCCGCTTTCGTCGATCGCGCCCACTTCGCTGAACGACATGTCGACCTGCGACCGGCCGCCGTCCTTCCCGGAGGATGCGGCCGCATTGGCGTTGCCGACGTGCAGGTCCGGCTCGCCGTGGAAGAGCACGACGCCGGCCTCCGGCTTCCATGACTTGCTCGCGGAGCCGGTAAGGAACTGCCGGGCCACCTTGAAGCCATCCGTCTGGGGTCCCGCCGGCAACGCGGCGAGGAACCCGCGGACGATCTCCTCGGGGGTGGCGTCGTCCGACGGCCCCTGGGGGTCGATGAACACCCGGTGGTCCTCGCGCTGGACCTGCGAAAGCCGCTGCACGGGGCCGGCCGTCGGCAGACCGAGGGTGAGCGAGCACGCGCCCAGGCCGAGGACCATGGCGCCGACGCATACGGAGGCGATGCCACGAACCATCCGGCCGGGGACCGTTGACCTACGCATTGCCGTCCTCCTCACTGTCGTCCGCGATCCCGCGGCCTCGATCGTCGTCGCCCTCCCAGCCTTCGCGACGGGTCTGCCCGGTAAGGAACCGGCCGAGCACGTTCATCGACGTGTCGTCGGCGAACCGGATCGGATACTGCTCCGGCCCGGGCCTCTCCCCCGACTTCACCGGCACGGAGAGCAGGAACCACGTGCCCTTGCCCAACGCGGACCGCACCTCGAGACCGCCGTGGTGCAGCCGCGCGTCCTGCAGGGATATGGACAGGCCCAGGCCGGTGCCGCCGGTGATACGGGAGCGCGAGGCGTCGGCCCGCCAGAACCGGTCGAAGACATGGGACAGGTTCTCCTGGCTGATGCCGGTGCCGTAGTCCCGCACACCGACCACCACGCCCACATCGTTCGCGGCGATGCGCACCTCGACGGGTTTTCCCTCGGCGAAGTCGACGGCGTTGCCCAGCAGGTTCCTCAGGATCCGTTCGATGCGTCGGGCGTCGATGTCGGCATAGACCTCACGGTCGGGCAGGGTCACCTCGATGGGCACCTGCTTCGCCTGCGCGATCTCGACGACGTCGCGCACGGCCTCGTTGATGGGGCCGCGCATGTCCATGGCGATGAGATCGGCCGCCGCCGATCCGGCGTCGTAACGGGAGATCTCCAGCAGGTCGGCGAGCATATCCTGGAAACGCGTGGTCTGGTCGCCGAGCAGTTCGACGGTGCGGGCCGTGGTCGAATCGAAATCACCCTTCCTCGACTCCAGCAGGTCCGCGGCCATGCGGATGGTGGTCACGGGGGTGCGCAGCTCATGGCTCACGTCGGAGACGAACCGGCGCTGCATGGAGCTGATGGTCTCCAGCTCCTCGATCGTGGTGTTCAGCGAATCCGCCATCTCGTTGAACGAGCGCTGGAGCACGCCGATCTCGTCATAGCGGTCGACCTTCACGCGTGCGGAGCGGTTGCCGTCGGAAAGATACTCGGCGGCCACGGCGACGGATTCCACAGGACGGATGATGCCCCGGAGCACGCGCCAGGTCATCAGGCCGATGACCACGCTCAGGACCAGTGAGCAGGCCAGCAGGGTGGTCTGGATGCTCATCACCGAACGTTCCTGGGACTCATAGGAGTACGCGGCGAACAGACTCACGTCGCCACCGTCCGGCATGGTCAGCGAAGCACCGAGGATGGCTCCGGGCAGGTCGGGCTGGTTCTCACGGCCATACCCCACCGGCTGGTAGAAGATGTCCCCCGCCTCGTCGGAGGCGACCTCGTCGCGCATGGTGTCGGAGATCAGACTCATGTATTCCGGATCGGTGGATACGGGAACGACCGAATCGTACTCCCCCGATTCCCCCACGATGTAGACGCCGAGGAGGTTGGAGCTCCCCTCGTCCTGCAACGTGGAGGCGAGGTCCGTGATCAGACGCTGATAGTCGATGCGGTTGACCACGTCGGAGGAATCCAGGTTCGCCTGCGCACGCTGGACCTCCTCGGTGAAGTCCCGTTGCGACTGCTCCGACGCCTGTTTGAGCAGGGTGGAGCGCACGGAGACGACGGAGACGACGGAGAAGCCAAAGGCGATGGCAAGCGACATCAGCACGACGATGACGATGATGCGGCGCTGCAGGGAACGGCGTATGGCGGCACGCAGCCGGCGCCACAGCCTGAGCAGAGGCATTCCCGTTCCCGAAGAGGGCTCTTTCCCCGTCATCATCGGTCCCCGTCACCGGTGCCGTCAGTCGGCGTCGTTGGCGGGAGGGACGAACTTGTATCCGACGCCGCGGACCGTCTGGATGATCTGCGGATGTTCGGGATTGTCCTCGACCTTCTGGCGCAGCCGCTGCACATGCACGTTCACCAGTCGGGCGTCGCCGGAGTTCTGATAACCCCACACCTTCTCCAGCAGTTCCCCCCGGGACAACACCTCGCCGCTGTTGGCGGCGAGCACGAACAGCAGCTCGAATTCCATGGGCGTGAGATTGAGGTCGGAGCCGTTCTTGGTGGCGGTGTGTTCGGCGCGGTTGATGGTGACGCCGCCTTCGTTGATGACCTGGACGTTGCCGCGGTCCTCGGCCCTGGCCTGGAGGATCGGGGCTGCCACGCGCAGACGCGCCTTGATGCGGGCCACCAGCTCGGCCACCTTGAACGGCTTGGCGACATAATCGTCGGCACCGGCCGCCAGACCGCTGACCACGTCCCTCGTATCAGACTTCGCGGTGAGCATGATGATCGGCACCTGGGACGTATTGCGAATCTCCTTGGCCACTTCGACGCCGTCGAGTCCGGGGAGCATGACGTCGAGAAGGATGAGGTCGGGGCCGATCGTCGGAAACCTCTCCACGGCGCGCAGGCCGTCGTAGCAGACCACCGTGGCGAAGCCTTCGGATTCAAGAACGATGGACAGCATCTCGCCCAATGCCTGATCGTCGTCCACAATCAGAATGGTCGTCTTGGACTCCACTTGAACTCTCCTTGTTCGGGTGCGTATGTGTTGTACTGCCGCCTGCCGTCAGGGCTATGCGCGGGGTTCGCCGTCCTCTCCGTGGAGGATGCCGCGAATCCGTTCCAGACGCGGACCTATCTCCCGTTCATAACCTCGGTCATTAGGATGATAATACTCCCGTCCAACCAATTCGTCAGGCATGTACTGCTGGCGGGCGACGGCGCCGGGCGCATCGTGGGCGTACTGGTATCCCTCGTGGTTGCCCCACTGCTTCATGAGCTTGGTCGGGGCGTTGCGCAGGTGCAGGGGCACTTGGCCTATCAGCCCGGCGTCCACGTCGGCGAGCGCGGCGTTGATGGCGTTGTAGCTGGCGTTGGATTTGGGTGCGGTGGCGACGGCGATAACGGCTTCGGAGAGGATGATGCGGGCCTCGGGCATGCCGATCATGGCGACGGCCTGTGCGGCGGCGACGGTGGTCTGGAGGATTTGCGGGGCCGCCATGCCGACCTCTTCGGCGGAGGCTATCATGATGCGTCGCGCGATGAAGCGCGGGTCTTCGCCGGCGCGGAGCATCCGGGCGAGATAGTGGAGGGCTGCGTCGACGTCGGAGCCGCGCATGGATTTGATGAAGGCGCTGGCGACGTCGTAGTGGTCGTCGCCGGCCTTGTCGTATCGGACGGCGGCGACGTCCATGACCTGGGCGACGGTCTGCGGGGTGATGATGGGTTTCCTCGCACCTTTTTTGCGTTGCCTGTCGCCGGTCATGGCGCCGGCTGCGGCTTCGAGGATGGTAAGGGTCTTGCGGGCGTCGCCTCCGGCGAGCCTGATGATGTCGTCGACGGCATCGTCAGTCGCCTTGACCTCGTCGGCGAGGCCTCGTTTGTCGTGCAGCGCACGGCGGATGAGGGTCGCGAGGTCGTCGGGGTCGAGGGGGTTGAGTTTGACGACGACGGAGCGTGACAGCAACGGTGCGATGACGGAGAAACTGGGGTTTTCGGTGGTGGCGCCGATGAAGGTGACGTCGCGGTTCTCCACGCTGGGCAGCAGTGCGTCCTGCTGTGATTTGGAGAAGCGGTGGACCTCGTCGATGAACAGCACGGTCTCCTTGCCGGTGGCGACGAGGCTGTCGTGCGCACGGCGGAGGACCTCGCGCACGTCCTTGACGCCGGAGGTGACGGCGGAGAGTTCTTCGAACCGGCGCCCGGATTGTTTGGCGACGATGGTGGCGAGGGTGGTCTTGCCGACCCCGGGGGGACCGAACAGGATCACCGAGCTCGGCGCGGTCAGCGATCCGCGACTGGCCGGCGAGGCGAGCCTTCGCAACGGCGATCCTTCGGCCAGGATGTGGTCCTGACCGAGGACGTCGTCGAGCGTCGTCGGACGCATGCGGACGGCGAGCGGGCGGGTGACGTCCCGGGGGGGCTCCGCCGTGCTGAAGAGATCATCCATACCTGTTTCGGACATGAGTCCAGTGTATCCCATGATTTCGAACAACTGTTCGATATCGTTGCGTCATAGGCGCCGGCCGGTCATGGGACGGCGTATGCGGTGTTCAGCCGAGGCCGTCGACCGGGCCCACGTGGTAGTCGTCAAAGGTCACCTCGGCGCTGTCCTGCGTGGCATCGAGGTCGACGGTGCCGGTGATGGCCCAGTCGTGGTCGCCGTCCGAGTCGTCGATGATCTGACGGACCTTCCACCGGTGTTCGGAGCGTTCCGGCGTGGTGTCGAGCATGAAGTACTCCGGGGAGCGGGCTTCGGCGTCCACGTTCACGTAGTCGTGTTCGTCGTAGTAGTCGTCGAGGGCGTCCTCCCAGTCGCGCAGGCCCATGCCCCACTGCTCGTCGAGGGCGGCGAGCGTCCTGGTGTCCTCGCGGTCCATGAGCTCCACGCGATGGAAGAGCGCGTTGCGCACGAGTACGGTGAGACCGCGTCGGTCGCGGACCACCTCGTCGGGACGGGTCGGTGGCGCGGCGGCGGTGGCGGCCTCGGCCGCGTCGGCGCCGCCGGCGTTCTCCCATTCGTCGACGAGGCTGGAGTCGATGCCGCGCACGACCACGCGCAGCCATGCGACGATGTCGTCGAGACGGTCGTCGTATTTCTCCTCAGGTACGGTGCGTTCGAGCACACGGTATGCGTCGGAGAGGTAGCGCAGCAGCGTGCCCTCGGAACGGGCGATGTTGTATCTGGCGATGTATCCGGTGAAGTCGGAGGCGGTCTCGACCATGTCGCGCAGCACGGACTTGGGGCTGAGCCAGTAGTCGTTCGCCCACGGCACGTCCTTGCGGTACTGGTCGAACGCGGCGTCGAGCATGTCCTCCAGCGGCTTGGGATAGGTGATCTCCTGGAGCCGGTCCATGCGTTCGTCGTAGTCGAGGCCGTCGGCCTTCATGTCGGCGAGCGCCTTGTCGCGGGCCTGGCGCTCCTGGGCGCGCAGCACCTGGCGCGGGTCCTCGAGCGTGGATTCGACCATGGAGATCACGTCGAGCGCATAGGTCTCGGATTCGGGGTCGAGCAGTTCGAGCGCGGCCAGGAGGAACGGGCTGAGGGGTTGGTCGAGGGCGAAGTCGTCGGGCAGGTCGACGGTGGTGAAGTATTCGTCGGTGCCGTCCGGGGCGGTCTCGCATTCGATGACCTGCGTGTCGGTGAGGGTCTGGAAGATCTCGTCGGCGCGTTCGTGCAGCTTCTCCTTCTGCTTGGGGGTCTGCGCGGAGTCGTCG
This sequence comes from Bifidobacterium pluvialisilvae, assembly GCF_019331695.1. GTDB lineage: Bacteria > Actinomycetota > Actinomycetes > Actinomycetales > Bifidobacteriaceae > Galliscardovia > Galliscardovia pluvialisilvae. Next base: position 349,648 of record NZ_JAHBBI010000001.1, on the reverse strand, counting down.
ATGAGGTCGTTGATGCGGGCGCGGGCGTCGCCGCCCTGCTCCACTTCGGCAAGCACCATGGAGTGGCTGATGCGCATGTGGGGTACGAGCGTCTCGGGCGGCTGGTCGATGAGCTTGTCGAAGGTGGCGTTGTTCCAGGTGACGAAGCCCTCCTGCGGCTTCTTGCGTTTGATCTTCTTGAGTTTCTTCGGGTCGTTGCCGGCCTTGGCGAGGGCGCGGGCGTTCTCTATCTCGTACTCGGGGGCCTCGGCGATGACGAGACCTTCGGTGTCGAATCCGGAGCGGCCGGCGCGGCCGGCGATCTGGTGGAATTCGCGGGCCTTGAGACGCCGCATGCGTGAGCCGTCGAATTTGGTGAGCTGGGTGAGGATGACGGTGTGGATGGGCACGTTGATGCCGACGCCGAGGGTGTCGGTGCCGCAGATGATGGGCAGTAGTCCCTGTTGGGCGAGCTGTTCGACGAGCCTGCGGTAGCGGGGCAGCATGCCGGCGTGGTGGACGCCGATGCCGGTGCGCAGCAGTCGTTGGAGGATCTTGCCGAACGCGGTGGTGAATCTGGTGCCGGCTATGGCGTCCTTGATGCGGTCGCGCTGCTCCTTGGTGGTGACGCCGGCGCTGGAGAGGGCCTGTGCGGTCTCCAATGCGGCGTCCTGGGAGAAGTGGACGACGTAGACGGGCGACTCCCCCTGGCCCATGGTGCGTTCGACCGTGGAGGCGAGCTGGGTGTCCACGTATTCGTAGCTCAGCGGGATGGGCCGTTTGGCGTTGTCGACGATGGCCACCTCGCCGTCGGTGTGGCGTTCGAGCGTCTGTACGATGCCGGTGACGTCGCCGAGGGTGGCGCTCATGAGCAGGAACTGCGTCTTGGGGAGGGTGAGCAGCGGCACCTGCCACGCCCATCCGCGTTCGGGGTCGCCGTAGTAGTGGAATTCATCCATGGCCACACAGCCGATGTCGGCGTTGGCGCCTTCGCGCAGGGCCTGGTTGGCGAGGATCTCGGCGGTGCAGCAGATCACCGGGGCGTCGGCGTTGATGTGCGTGTCGCCGGTGATCATGCCGACGTTCTCGCGGCCGAGCGTGGCCACGAGGTCGAAGAACTTCTCGGAGACGAGGGCCTTGATGGGCGCGGTGTAATAGGAGCGTCGCCCGGTGCACAGCGCGGCGAAATGCATGCCCAGCGCGACCAGTGACTTGCCCGATCCGGTGGGCGTGGACAGGATCACGTGGTCGCCGGCCAGCAGCGAGAGGAGCGCGTCCTCCTGATGCGGCCATGGCTCGATGCCGCGTGAGGCGACCCAGTCGAAGAAACGGTCGTAGATGTCATCTGCGCTCAGATTGCGGTCGTCGTCGCCGTATCCCGGAATCAGCGCTTGCAAAGTCCCTTGTTCCACGCGCTCCAGTGTATCGTGTGCGACGCCCGCGGCGGTCATCGGATGGGTTTTGCGCCGTCGGCATCGAGTCGTCTGCGGGCCTCGCCAATGTCGAAGTCGGCGGCCGGCCAGTTGAGTTCCATGCTTTTGAGCGTCACGCGCAGCAGCTCCGACGCCACGGCCCTGGAGTACCAGCGGTTGTCGGCGGGCACGATGTACCAGGGCGCATAATCGGTGCTCGTCTGTTCGAACACCTCCTGCCATGCGGCCATGTAGTCGTCCCAGCGTTCGCGAGCGTCAAGGTCGGAGACGTCGAACTTCCAGTATTTCGTTGGATCGTCGAGTCGTTCGAGGAACTGTTTGCGCTGCGCGTCGCGGGAGACGACGAGGAATATCTTGATGATGGCGCAGCCGTCGGCGACGAGCTCCTTCTCGAATCGGCGGATCGTGTCGTAGCGTGGGCGCCACGCGTCCTCTGCCATGGTGCCGTACACGTGCGGCATGACCACGTCCTCGTAGTGGGAGCGGTCGAAGATGGAGATCCATCCGTCTTTCGGCAGTTCGCGTCGGATGCGCCAGAGGAAGTCGTGGGACGCCTCCTCGTCCGTGGGCTTGCCGAAGCCGTGGTAGTGGACGCCCATGGGGTTGACCTGGCGGAACACGTGACGGACGATGCCGCCCTTGCCGGAGGCGTCCATGCCCTGCAGCACGATGAGCAGTCGTCGGTGCCCGCCCTTGGCGCCGTTGGCGTAAAGCAGGCTCTGGTATCGGGCGATTTCGGTGGCGCTGAGCTGGATGAACCGCTCCCCCTCCTCCGAGGTGGCGTGGAATCCGGGGGTGGATCCGCCCTTGGCGTCGGCGAGGTCGGTGACGCCGTCGCCGAACCGGAGCCGGGTCGAGGGATGTTTGCTCCACACGGAGCTGAGCAGCTGCGAGGTTTCGGACGCCAGCTGGAGCCGCTTCTGCAGGGACTTGCGCCGTTTGATGGCCTTGTCGAGGCCGCGGCTGGAATCTGACGCGTTCTTCAGCGTGCTGTTGATGTACCGGATGTCGCCCATGGTGCCTCCTCCGCGTTGAGATGGTGAGCACCACTGTAGTCGTGTTCAGTCCCGGCCGCGTGATTTCAAGTAGTCGATGAGTGTCTGCGCGTATGGCACGTGGGTGTCGGCATAGCCGTCGCCGTCAAGGAACGCCGTGTAGCCATCGCCTCCGGTGAGCAGGAACGTGTTGCCGGCCACGACGACGCGCTCCCCGTCGGATACCGGTCGTCCGTCCACGGTGAGACGTTCTATGGACGGCGCTTCGCCATCGAACCGCACGTCGTAGCGTACGTTCGACGATATGCCGAGGTGCCCGCTACGCCAGACGCCGTCCCTGCGATGCCATTGCTGGGCTATGGCGTGTTTCAGCTGGGAGCCGGTGAGCGTCGTCACCGCGTTGTCGAACTGCAGGGCCATCATGTCCTTCGCCTCGCGCACGGTGACGAATCCGTCGCCGTCGAGGTCGAGCGCCCGGGTGCGCAGGCTGCCGGGGTTGACGAATCCCACCCGGGCACGGGCCCCCACCGTGGTTCGTCTCGCGCCGTCGAGCGCCGCGTCGGCGATCAGGGAGCCAAGTCTGTCTCGCCCCCGGGGCGTGGTCTTGTCATACGGGTCATCGACGGCGGAGACCACGACGCCGCCGCTGCGGCGTGCGGCGTCGTCCGCCTGCCGGACGATGGCGTCCACGCGTTGCAGCGATGCGTTCGTCCGCTGCGCCGCGTCGATGATTCGCGCCGGATCGTCGTCCCCGTTGGTCATGCCGACGACCGGCGGCCCGAAGGCGTCCGAGACCGTGACGCGGGTGTTCCGTCCTTCGCCGGCGACCAGCAGGTCCTGCACGGCGACCTGTCGGCCGAAGCTTCCGGCCTCGATGATGGGCGCGCCGGAACGGGTGTGTCGTCCCGTCTTCACCGCATGGGTGTGGCCGGCGTAGACCAGGTCGACGTTGGTGTCGAGGCCGACGGGGTCCTGGGCGATGATGTCGGCGTCCTCGTGGATGAGCGCGACGACGACGTCGGCCTCCCCGTTGCGTTCGTCGCCGTCGGAGAGCCGGTCGGCCACGCGGTTGACGCTTTCGACGGCCGTGGCGTCCAATCGCACGTCCTTCATGACGCTGCGGGACAGCACGGACCCCAATCCGTCGGTGACGGCGCCGACGAAGGCGACGCGTTTGCCGTTGACCGTGCGCATGGTGTAGTCGCGCAGATTGGAGAACGCCCCGGTTCTGTGCACGTTGGCGGCCAGCCAGTCGATGTGGTTGGCGGGGTTCGCCACGCGTTCATTGAAGTCCTTCACACCGCGGTCGAGCTCATGGTTGCCCATGGCGGAGACGCCCAGGCCCCAGGCGCGGGCCATGGCGAGTGTGGGGGCGTCGCGCTGGGAGGCCGATTCGTATGGGGAGCCGCCGACCAGGTCGCCGTCGGAGACGAGCACGGTATTGTCCGGATCGTATTCCATGGCCTTGCCGAACCGTTCGCCGACCCACCGGCCGTTCTCGATGTGGCCATGGAAGTCGGTGATGGCGGCGATGGTGATCTTGCGTTCGTCCTCCGCGGCGCTTGTGGTCTGTGTGGCCGCCGTGCCGGCGAGGAGGGAGACGGCCGCGAGAATCGTGACGGTCCTCACCAGCCAAGGCAGGATGTTCTTCTTGGTGTCGCTCTCGAATCCCACGCCTGTCACGGTATCGGGACGAGGTTGACGTCGTTGGTTACGCAATCGGATTGCAGGCTACGACATGGTGAATTCTTGTGCCCCGTCACCGTCGTTCGCGTGATGGGCACGTCCGCGGGCCGTGTGGGGCCGGAATCATGCGGTGGCTCGGCATAATGATGCGATGCCGCCGGACAGGGGCTTCATGGCGATGCAGCGCCACCCCGTGTCGAGCAGCATCCGGGCCACTCCCCGGCGCCCCTCCCATGCGGCGATGGATGCGTTGAGGTACCGGTAGGCGTCGCGGTCGCCGCCGACGATGCCGCCCAGCAGGGGCAGAACCACGGTCGCGTACCGTGTATACAGCATCCGCCAGCACGGGTTGTCCGGCATGTCGAAGTCGAGCACGACGATACCCCCTCCCGGCTTGCAGACCCGCCGCATCTGGGCGAGCGCGGCTTCGGGGCTCGGCATGTTCCTCAGACCGTAGGATACGGTCACGGCGTCGAACTGCCCATCGGCGAACGGCAGCTGCATGGCGTCGGCGGTGACGTAGCGCACTCCCCCACGTCGGGGACCATCACGTCGGACGTCGGCCCCGTTCCGGCCGTTGGTCTTGTGCCGACGCGCCACGTCGAGCATGCCGTCGGCGATGTCGCAGCCGGTGACGTCGGCCCCGCGGTCCGCGAGCGCGCGGGTCGACGCCCCGGTTCCGCAGGCGACGTCGAGGATGCGCGTCCCGGCGAGGGAGTCGCCGCAGGCGGCTTCCATCGCCTGGACGGCGGCGCGTCGCCACAGTCGGTCCTGTCCCAGCGATGCCAGGTCGTTGACCAGGTCGTATCGCTCGGCGATGGTGGAGAACATGGCGTTCTGTCGTCGTGTCTCCTTATGGGGGTCGGTGTTCATGCGGCCACGATACCGCGTGTGCCGTGGATGCGTCCAGACGCGTGTGCCGTCTGATACGACGGCGGCCCCGCATGCGGTTGATCATGCGGGGCCGCCGGGAGGGGACGGTTCCTGAACCCGGACCGGGTGGGTGGGACAATCAGATCTTCGGCTTGCCGCCGATGTCGTTGCGTCCCTTGCCGATGTCGTTGCCGTGCTTGAACGAGGCGGCGCCGAAGCGGTGATGGTCGCCGGAGAAGCTCTTCTTGGATTCCGGATGGCCGTCCGTCTTCTTTTCGGACTTGCCGGCTTTCTTGTCGTTGGGCTTCCCGTCGCGGTTGTCGGGGTGCGTCTCGTCGTAGCCCTGCTCGTAGCGGGTGCGGCGCCAGTTGTGGATGGACGCGTTCGTGCCGCGGTGGTGCGCATGGTATTTGCGTGGGGTGCCGCCGAGCGGCAGTTCCTCGACCTCCTTGGCCACGGCGATCTGGTTGACGTTGGACGGGTCCATCACGGCGATGGGCGCGACGGGCTCGGTGTCGACCGGGGCGGCGGTGCGCTGCTGCATGTGTTCGGGCAGCCATTCGGCGAGGCGCGACAGCAGCCAGCAGGCGAAGAAGTAGACGATGCCGGCCACGACGAGCGTCTGGAGGATGTTGAAGTACATCGAACCGAGGCGCCGGGACTCCTGCAGCAGGTCGGTGTACATGATGATGGAGCCGAGGGCGGTGTCCTTGAGCACGACGACCAGCTGGGTGACGGCGGCGGGCAGCATGGCGTTGATGGCCTGCGGCACCTCGATCTGCATGAGCGATTCGGTGCGGGTCAGGCCCAATGCGAGCGCGGCCTCGCGCTGGCCGCCGGGTAGGTTGCCCACGCCGGAGCGTACGAGTTCGGCGACGACGGATCCGTTGTACAGCACGAGCGCGAGGACGACGGCCCAGTATGAGGGCTCGCCCATGCCGGCGAAGGCGAACCAGCGCCAGAAGAAGATCATGAGGAGCAGCACGGGCACGGCTCGACAGAATTCGACGATGACCGACGAGACGCCGCGCACGATGATGCTCGGCAGCAGGCGGCCGATGCCGAACAGCAGGCCGAAGAGCACGGAGCCGATGACGGCGAGCACGGACGCCTTGATGGTCATCCACAGGCCAGGCAGGTAGAAGTCGGTCCACGCCTCCTTTTCGAGCGCGGGCTTCCACAGCTCCCAGCTGAGCTGGTTCTCGCCGTCCGGCGGGTTGTGCAGGCGCATGAGGATGAGCGCGAGCACGATGATGAAGCATGCGGCCGCAATCCAGTTGATGACGGCGATGCGGCGTCGGCCCTTGGGGCCGGGCTGGTCGAACAGGACCGATGAGGATGTGTTGTTCATTGCCGGATCACCTTCTTACCGCGAGCTTGTTGGACAGGTATGTGGTCAGCATGCCGATGGGGATGATGAGGATCACGTAGCCGAACGCGAAGATCAGGAAGATCGAGACGATCACGTCGGGATGGTATTCGATCATCTGGCTCATCAGCGATGACGTCTCCGTGGCCACGGATGCGGCGGCGGCGACGGTGGAGTTCTTGAGCAGCGCGATGAACGTGTTGCCCAGCGGCGCCACGGAGCCGCGGAAGGCCTGCGGCAGGATGATCTCGGTGGCGGACTGCATGAAGCTCAGGCCCAGGGCGCGCGCCGCCTCGGCCTGGCCGAGCGGCACCGTGTTGATGCCGCTTCGCAGCGACTCGCAGACGAACGCCGCCGTGTACAGGCTCAGGCCGGTGACGGCCAGCCAGAAGAAGTTCGTGGCGAACGTGTCGGAGAAGGTGAGCTTGAGCTGGGCGTAGGCGCCGAGCACCATGAACACCATGATGATGGTGAGCGGCATGTTCTTGAAGAACTCCACGTATCCGGCGGCGACGGCCCGCATGGAGCCGATGGGCGAGATGCGCATCATCACGAGGACGACGCCGAGGATGAGCGAGAAGAGGGCCGACCACAGGGTCAGTTCGATGTTGACGAGGAACGCTGCGGGGATGTCGTATTCGGTGAACAGGCTGATGAAGCTTTCCATGTCACTCCCCCTCCGTGGGCTTCGGCGGGTTGTATTCCGCGTTCGGCTTGTATCCGGTGCCCTTGGTGTTGTCCTCGATGGCCCGCTGCCAGGAGCCGTCCTTGATCATGGACTCGATGGCGGCGTTGATCTTCTTCGCGAACGCCTTGTCGCCCTTCTTGATGCCGACGCCGTAGTATTCCTGCGTGAACGGCTTGCCCACGACCTTGAGCTTGCCTCGGGAGGCGGAGGCGAGGCCGGCGAGGATGATGTCGTCGGTGGTCACGGCGTCGACGATGCCGGAGAACAGCGCGGTGGCGCATTCGGCGTAGCCGGGCTGTTCCATGAGCTGCACCTCGTTGGCGAACTTCTCCTTGACGGTGGTGGCGGAGGTGGAGCCGGTGACGGAGCATAGGCGCTTGCCGTTGAGGTCCTCGGGGCCTTTGATGCTGGTGTCGTCGCGGCGGACGAGCAGGTCCTGGCCGGCGACGAAGTACGGTCCGGCGAACGACACGGCGTTCTTGCGGGCGTCGGTGATGGAGTACGTGGCGAGGATCATGTCGACGTCGCCGTTCTGCAGCATGGCCTCACGCTGTTTGGACGGCGCCTCCTTCCAGACGATCTCGTCCTCGGAGTATCCCAGCTGCTTGGCCACGTACTTGGCCACGTCCACGTCGAATCCCACGTAGGTGCCTGATTTCTTGAAGCCCAGGCCCGGCTGGTCGAATTTGATGCCGATGCGGATCTTGCCCGCCTCGTCGCCCGAGCCGCAGGCGGCGACGGAGCATATGCATGCCACGACGCAGACCACGGCGAGCAGTCTCTTCCACAGCCGTCGGACGGCCGTTGTCACTGTGTTCATAGTGCTGTCTCTTGTCTCTCGTTTCCTCGGTATCCTGCAACGATGAAAATCAGTGCGTGAGGATCTTGGAAAGGAAGTCCTTGGCGCGGTCGCTCTTCGGATGGTCGAAGAACTCGTCGGGCGAGGCCTCCTCCATGATCTGGCCGTCGGCCATGAAGACGATGCGGTCGGCGGCGCGGCGTGCGAAGCCCATCTCATGGGTGACGCAGATCATGGTCATGCCCTCGTGGGCGAGTTCGATCATGACGTCGAGCACCTCGTTGACCATTTCGGGATCGAGCGCGGAGGTCGGTTCGTCGAAGAGCATGACCTTGGGATGCATGGCGAGGGCGCGGGCGATGGCGACGCGCTGCTGCTGGCCGCCGGAGAGCTGGGCGGGCATCTTGGACGCCTGGGAGTCGACGCCCACGCGGGCGAGCAGCTCCATGGCCTGGTCCTCGGCCTCCTTCTTGGCCATGTGACGTACGCGGATGGGAGCCAGGGCCACGTTCTCGAGGATGGTCTTGTTGGCGAACAGGTTGAACGACTGGAACACCATGCCGACTTCGGCGCGCAGGCGGGCGAGCTCCTTGCCCTCCTGGGGCAGGGGCTTGCCGTCGATGCGGATGTCGCCGGAGTCGATGGTCTCCAGACGGTTGATGGTGCGGCACATCGTGGATTTGCCGGAGCCGGAGGGGCCGACGACGACGAGCACCTCGCCCTTGGCGACCTTGAGATTGATGTCCTTCAGAACGTGGAGGTCGCCGAAATGCTTCTCCACGTGGGTGAGTTCCACAAGTGGACGGGAGTCGTCCGTACGGTAAATTTTCTCTTCTGACATAAATGCAGTATAGCCCATACCCCGGTTTCAAACGTTTTACGAGCCTGCCGCATGGTATGGGGCATGGGCTTACGATGGCACGGACCCCGCGTCGACGACGACGTCAGTGACGGGGTTTGCCAAGTCCGTCGACGAGTTCGACGCCGGGGATGTCGGCGAACAGCGATCCGTCGACGACGAGTTTCGACGGACGGATGCCGGAGCCGAGATACAGCCTGGGAATGTCGAGGATGCGGCGGTCGACGAGCAGCGGCCATGCGGCCGGCAGCCCGATGGGCGACATGCCGCCCGATTCCATGCCCGTGGCCTCGACCGCGGCGGTGATGGGCGCGAAGGACACCTTGCTCACGCCGAGCGTGTGCTTGACGAGCCCGTTGAGGTCGGCGCGCGTGTCGGCGGTGACGAACGCGGCGGCGAACTGCGGCGGCGCCTTGCGCGTCTTGTGCGTGTGGACGACCACGACATTGCCGGTGATGTCGAACGAAATGCCGTACTTCGGGCACCACAGGTCGGTGTCGGACTCCTCGTCGGTGTTTTCGGTCACGCCGATGATCTTCGATTCGGGCACGCCTGCCGCGACCAACGCGTTCAACGCGTCGAACACCGGCTTGGCCAGCAGCCGTCCGTCATGCCAGTCCAATATCTCCAATGCCATGAGCTTCCCCCAGTTCACTTGTACGGCCCGATATGGGTCTCCCCCGGATTCCCGCCGCCCCGCAGGGACGGCCAATGCCACCCAGCATACCGGCGGATCGCTCCGCTCACGCCGTCGCTCCTATAGAAATCTCCTATAGTCCGCTACACCATTCCATGGCCCGTGGGATCCCTTCATGATTGAGGGGAGCTGCCGAACGCAGCGAGACTAAGGGGGAGTTGAAGAAGTCCGGCTCTGCAATCCTTCAAGAACTCCATGCATTCATGGTATAGTTGCTCCGTCAAGTCGGAGGGGCTCCCATATGCCAAGGGCCCTTAAGGGAAGGGAATCGACCCAGTTGCGTCTGTGAAGGATGACGGTAGTGCAGCGGAACCACGCGCCGAAGCGTGCCGCCGCGCGTCATCCATCGATGGCCGGCGTCCTCCCGGCCGCCGATGCCACGGGTTCCCTACCGTCATCGCATCGAGACATCCAGGACAACGGCACGCCCGAAACGAAAGGCGTGACCTCATGCAACCATCCATCCTCACCCTGTCCGGAATCACCTTCACCTATCCGGACGCGCCGGAACCGCTGTTCGACGACGTCTCCGCGTCGTTTCCGGCCGGATGGACGGCGGTCATCGGCGACAACGGCATCGGCAAGACCACGCTCATGTCGGTCGTGCGAGGCGCCGTCATCCCCGACGCCGGAACGATGGCCCCCGATCCACGACGGATGATCGTCGGACATTGTCCCCAGTCCATCGCCGTGCCGCCGCCGAATCTCGACGATTTCGCCGCCGACTGGTCGCCGGAGTCGATCGCCGTCCGAGACTCCCTCGACGTAGGCGACGACTGGACCTACCGATACGACGAGCTCTCCGGCGGCGAACGCAAGCGGCTGCAGATCGCCTGCGCGCTCGCCCGACGTCCCGACGTGCTGATCCTCGACGAACCGACGAACCATGTCGACGCGGCGACGCGGGACCGAATCATCACGGCGATGCACGGCTATCGGGGAATCGGCATCGTCATATCGCATGACGAATCGTTCATCGACGCGACCTGCGGCCGGTGCGTCGTGTTCGAGAGACGACATATCGGCACACGCAACGTGACCGTCGTCAACACCTATTCCGGCGGATGGACGCAGGCCGCCGACCTCATCGCCGCACGTGCCGCCGCCGACGAATCCTCGTTGGCGGCGGCACGGCGTGAGACGGCACGCCTGGAGGCGGTACGGACGCAACGGCTCGCCAAGGTGCGACAGGTGGAGGCGGAGAAACGTCACGGCGAACGCATCGACCGCAGGGACCATGACGCACGCAACAGGCGGCAGCTGGCGAAGATGACCGGACTCGACCGGGGCGTGACCCGCGCCTACGCGCAGCTTGACGGCCGGCTCGACGCCACACGACGCCGACGGGACGGACTGACGACCGCGGCGAAACGATACGATGGCGACATCTGGATGGCGATCGAACCGAGCCGCCGACGTGAGATGCTCAGGCTCGAAGCGGGCGTGATCCGGTTCGGGGAATCCGACACCGCCGACGGTCGGAAGGATGACGATTCACGGATCAGGGCGGTACTGTGCAGGACGGCATGTCGCGGGAACCATATCCTGCTGTCCCCACCCCCTGAAGGCGTCATGCCGGAGGGGCTCATGGTCCCGACGATCTCGCTGGGCCCGCGCGACCATGTCGCGGTGACGGGCCCGAACGGTTCCGGAAAGTCGACGCTGCTACGCGCCCTGGTCGCCCATGCCGCCGACGTGCCGAAACTGATTATCCCGCAGGATACGACCGACGCCGACGCGGACCAGGCCCTGACCCGTCTCGACGAATTGGACGATGACGACCGGTCCCGGGTGCTGGGAGCGTACGCACGGCTCAACGCCGACGCGGACCGGCTATTGTCGGGAGGCAGACCGTCTCCGGGCGAACTGCGCAAGCTGCTGCTGTGTCTGGCGTTGCCGGCACGACCGCAACTGATCGTCATGGACGAGCCGACGAACCATCTCGACCTGACGTCCAAGAAGGCGTTGGCCCGGCTGCTGACCTCATATCCGGGGGCGCTAATCGTCGTATCCCACGACGAACGATTCCTGGATGCGGTGATTCGTCCCTGAATCCTCCGGTCCGGCAAATCGCAAGTACGCAATCCAACGGAAAAGGGCGGAACCCACATAGGTTCCGCCCTTTCAATCGGGAAAATTCCCCCGATGAAGACCGATTGATGCGTGCGGCAGCAAGGAATGCAGACGAAGGCGTACAACAGTACGTCGAAGTCTGCAATGACGCCGCTGACGCTCCATCAATCGGTCTTCATCAGTCCTCGTCCTCTTCGGGGTCGTAGTCGACGCCGGTCTCGGCGCGCTGCTCGTCCGAAATCGGGGCGGGGGCGCCGGTGAGCGGGTCGCGGCCGCCGCCGGCCTTCGGGAAGGCGATGACGTCGCGGATGGAGTCGGCGCCGGCGAGGATGGACACGGTGCGGTCCCAGCCGAGGGCGATGCCGGCGTGGGGCGGGGCGCCGTACTTGAAGGCCTCGAGCAGGAAGCCGAACTTCTCGTCAGCCTCCTCCTTGGTGATGCCGAGCACGTCGAGCACGCGGTTCTGGATGTCGTCGCGGTGGATACGCACGGAACCGCCGCCCATCTCCTCGCCATTGCAGACGATGTCGTAGGAGTCGGACATGGCGTGCTCCGGGTCCTTGTCGAACTTGTCGAGCCAGTCGGCGGACGGCATGGTGAAGGGGTGGTGCATGGAGGTCCACTTGGAGTGGCCGACGGCGACGTCGTCGTCATCGGGATCGTCGGTGGGCTTGAACAGCGGGAAGTCGACGACCCAGGTGAAGGCGAACTGCTTGGGGTCGAGCAGACCCTGACGGCGTGCGATCTCGACGCGGACGGCACCGAGCAGCAGCTGCGAGGATTCGCGGGAGCCGGCGGCGAAGAACACGGCGTCGCCGGGTTCGGCGCCGACGGCCTCGCGCAGGCCGTTGCGCTCGTCGTCAGAGAGGTTCTTGGCGACGGGGCCCTTGAGGTTGCCGTCGGCGGTGAACTGCACGTAGGCGAGGCCCTTGGCGCCGCGCTGGCGGGCCCAGTCCTGCCAGGCGTCGAACTTGCGGCGCGGCAGGTCGGCAGCGCCCTTGTAGACGACGGCGCCGACGTACGGGGCCTGGAACACGCGGAACGGGGTGTCCTTGAAGTATTCGGTCAGTTCGACGATCTGGTTGCCGAAACGCAGGTCGGGCTTGTCGGAACCGTACTTGTCCATGGCGTCCTGCCAGCTGATGCGGTCAATCGGCAGCTTGATGTCGTAGCCGGCGGACTTCCAGATGGCGGCGATGACCTTCTCGGCCATGGCCATGACGTCCTCCTGGTCAACGTAGGCCATCTCCATGTCGAGCTGGGTGAACTCGGGCTGGCGGTCGGCGCGGAAGTCCTCGTCGCGGTAGCAGCGGGCGAGCTGGTAGTAGCGTTCGACGCCGGAGACCATGAGCAGCTGCTTCAGGAGCTGCGGGGACTGCGGCAGCGCGTACCAGGAGCCGGGCACGAGGCGGGCGGGCACGAGGAAGTCGCGGGCGCCTTCCGGCGTGGACTTGATGAAGGTCGGGGTCTCGACCTCGGTGAAGTCCATGTCCTCGAGGGCGTGGCGGGCGGCCTTGGCCATGTCGGAGCGCAGCTTGAGGTTGTGCTGCATGGAGGGGCGGCGCAGGTCGAGATAGCGGTACTTGAGGCGCACGTCCTCGCCGGGCAGCTTGTTCTCGGACTCGTTCTCAAGCGCGGTGGACACCTGGAAGGGCAGGGCGTCGGACTTGGCGAGGATCTCGATCTTCTCGGCCACGACCTCGATCTTGCCGGTGGCGAGATGGTCGTTCTCGTTGCCTTCCGGGCGCAGGCGGACCTCGCCGACGACCTGGATGACGAACTCGCTCCTCAGGGGGCGGGCCACCTCCTCGTCGTAGATGACGACCTGCACCAGGCCGGTGCTGTCGCGCAGGTCGATGAACGCGACGCCGCCGTGATCGCGGCGACGGTCCACCCAACCGGCGAGGGTGACCTTCTGGCCGACGAGGGCCTCGGTCACCTCGGTGGCGTGCTGTGTTCTGTAAGCCGTCTGGCTCATTGTGCCTCTATTCCTTCCATGGATTGAAATCTCACGTATTATATCGAATCGCCGACGTGGGGCGGTAACGGATTGTGAGCCGTCACTTTCCGCCGTACTCGACGGTCTGCTCGGCGACCTGCGCATCCGGCCGCCACGTCGAGGCGTCGGCCTTGGTCTGGTCGCCGGAGACGATGTTCTTCACCTCGTCGTCGGCGCCGTCCTGGCCGGGGAACCACACGTAGGGGATGCCCAGCTTGTCGGCGTATTTGATCTGCTTGCCGAGCTTGGCCGCGGTGGGGGCCACGTCGGCGGCGATGCCGCGGGAGCGCAGGGACTCGGCGATGCGGTTGGCCTGGCTGCGTTCGTCCTCGTTCCACACGGCCACGAGCACGGCGGCCGGCGACTGGCGGCTTGCCTTGGCGCCCGCGGTGTGCAGCATGTAGGAGACGAGACGGGACAGGCCGATGGACAGGCCCACGCCCGGGTACTTCTTCTTGCCCTGGGTGGCGAGGTTGTCGTAGCGTCCTCCGGAGCAGATGGAGCCGAGCGATGCCGCGCCATCGAGGAACGTCTCGTAGACGGAGCCGGTGTAGTAGTCGAGTCCGCGGGCGATCTTGAGGTCGGCCACGACGGCGCCCGGACGGATGCGGGCGGCCTCGTCGACGATCATCGCGAGCGTGGCGAGCCCCTCGTTCGCCAGCTGGTAGGCCTCGGAGGACTCTTCGATGCCGTGCCTGGCGCACAGTTCGCGGAAGCGCTCCCCCAGCTCCTCGCCGGTGGCCGCGCTCAGGCCGGCGAGCTCGAGGCACGCCGCAGCCTGGGATTCGCTGGCGCCGCATTCGCTGACGAGCAGCTTGGCCACCTCGTCGGCGCCGATCTTGTCGAGCTTGTCGATCTCGCGCAGCACGCCCTCGATGTCGGTGAGGCCGAGACCGCGGTAGAAGCCTTCGGAAAGCTTACGGTTGTTGGCGTGGACGGTCGCCTTGGGCAGGCCGAACTCGCGCAGGGCCTCGAGCGCGGAGACCATGACGAGCGGCAGCTCCACCTCATAATGGGACGGCAGATCGCCGTTGCCGACCACGTCGATGTCGGCCTGGATGAACTCGCGGAAACGACCCTCCTGCGGACGCTCGCCGCGCCAGACCTTCTGGATCTGCCAGCGCTTGAACGGGAACACGACGTCTCCGGAGTGCTCGACGACGTACCGGCTCAGCGGCACGGTAAGGTCGAAATGCAGACCGAGACGGTCCTCGATGGGCGTGTCGTTCTCCTTGCCGACCTCCTGCAGACGGGACAGCAGGTAGATCTCCTTGCTGGTCTCGCCCTTCTTCAGGAGGCTGGAGCCCTGTTCCACCGCCCTCGTCTCGATGCCGAGGAACCCGTTGAGTTCGAAAATCCTGCGGAGCGTGTCGATAGCCTGCTGTTCGACGACCCGTTCTTCGGGAAGCCACTCCGGGAAACCTGATAATGATGCACCTTTTGCCACGAGTCCATATAATAGGTCTAGTTGTGGAAAAACCGTGGCTTTCATGGTTCTTCCCATCTCTCTCACGCAAGAACACAAGGAGCTGGCCATGTCGGACGAGACTGCAACCACACCCGAGAACGTATCCGCAGCAGCAGCTAAGGCCGCTGCACGACCCAAGGCGACGCCGAAACCGCACGCGCCGTCACCGGCGGCCTTCGCCAGGAAGGCCCCCAAGGTCACGGTGGTGAAGAGCACCTATTCCGACGAGGACATCGCCAAGGCCGAGGCCTTCGGGCGCGTCGCCGACGACGGTACCGTGTTCGTCAAGGACGGCGACGCCGAACGCGAGGTCGGCCAGTTCGCCGACGCCGACAAGTCCGAGGCGCTCAAGCTGTACGCGACGCGCTTCCTCGACCTCAAGGCGAAGCTGGACTTCCTGGCGACGCGTCTGAAGTCCGCGGGCATCAAGCCCCACGAGATCGACGAGTCGCTGAAGCTGCTGGAGCAGGAGGTCGACAATCCGCCGGTCGTGGGCGACGTCGCCTCGCTCAAGACGCAGTTCGAGGAGCTCAAGGCCGCGGGCGCCGCCAAGAAGGAGGAGCTGGCCGCCGCCCGCAAGGCCGCCGTGGCCAAGGCCGTCGAGGAGCGCACCGCCATCGTGGAGAAGGCCGAGGCGCTGGCCGCCTCGCTGGGCGACAAGACGAACTGGCGTTCCACCGCCGACAAGTTCCGTGCGCTGTTCGACGAGTGGCAGACGCATCAGCGCACCAGCGTGCGCATCGACAAGACGCAGGCCGACGCGCTGTGGAAGCGGTTCTCCGCCGCCCGCACCACGTTCAACCAGTCCCGCCGCAAGTGGGCGCAGAACCGTGACGCCGAGCGCGCACAGGCCAAGCGCGCCAAGGAGGCCATCATCGAGGAGGCCAACGCCATCAAGGATTCGACCGAGTGGGTGGCCACCTCGCGCAAGTTCAACGAGCTGATGGACCGCTGGAAGAAGGCCGGCCGCGCCGGACGCAACGACGACGACGCCCTGTGGGGTCGTTTCCGCGAGGCCGCCGACACGTTCTTCAACGCCCGTCAGGCCGACCGCGACCAGATCAGCTCCGACGAGAAGGAGAACCTCGCCAAGAAGGAGGAGCTGCTCAAGAAGGCCGAGGCCCTGTTGCCCGTCAAGGACGTGAAGGCCGCCAAGGCCGCCCGTCAGGCCCTGAGCAAGATCCAGGACGAGTGGGACGAGATCGGCTTCGTGCCGCGCGGCGACGTGCACCGCATCGAAAGCCGTCTGGACGACGTGGAGAAGCAGATCAAGGCCGTCGAGGACGCCGAGTGGACGAAGTCCGATCCGGAGACCGACGCCCGCAAGTCCAGCTTCGAGGAGCAGCTCACCGCCCAGCTCGCCGAGCTTGATGAGAAGATCGCCGCCGAAGGCGACCCGAAGAAGAAGGCCGCGCTCGAGGCCGAGAAGGCCACCAAGGAGCAGTGGCTCAACGCGGTGAAGTGATTTTCCTCCCGCGGATATCCCAAAGGGGCCGGCGCACGATGTAAACCGTGCGCCGGCCCCTTTGCCTTGTTGCCGTGGTCTCAACAATACTGCGGAGCATTCTCCCCCATCGGGCGCTCCCCTGTCATTCTGGGTGAGTACCCCTGTTATTCTGGGTGAGCACCCCCTGTCATCCTGAGCGAACGCCCCTGTTTGTCATCCTGAGCGAGCGGAGCGAGTCGAAGGATCTCGGCACGAATCCAAGACGCGGACAAGATCCTTCGACTTCGTCCTCACGGACTCCGCTCAGGATGACAAAGTGGATTCGGTATATCCTCGCATCACATGTGCCGCAGCTTGGGTTCGGCGCTGTCCTTGGCACCGGTGATGCGGTAGCAGTCGAACACGCCGTCGATCTTGCGCACGGCGGCCAGCAGCGTGGTCAGATGCTGCGGGTCGGCCATCTCGAAGACGAACTGGCTCGTGGCCACGCGGTCGTCGCCGGTGGCGATGGAGCCGGAGATGATGTTCACGCCGTGGTCGGAGAGCATCCTCGTGACGTCCGACAACAGGTGCGGACGGTCGAGCGCCTCCACCTGGATCTTCACGAGGAACGTGCCGTTCGCGTTGGTCCATGAGACGTCGACGATGCGGTCGGGCTGGTGCTTCTTGAGGTCGATGAGGTTCTGGCAGTCGGCGCGATGCACCGATACGCCCTGCGCGCGGGTGATGAAGCCGATGATGGCGTCGCCGGGCACCGGCATGCAGCATTTGGCGAGCTTGACCCAGATGTTGTCCACGCCCTTGACGGAGACGCCGGGGGCGGCGTCCACGTTGCGCACGCGCTGCAGCGGCAGCGCCTCCTGCTCCACCTCGTCGTCGACCTCGGCGGGGCCGACGTCCTTGACCAGACGGGAGATGACGTTCTGCGTGGAGACCTGACCCTCGCCGATGGCGGCGAACACGGCGTTCGGGTCCGGGTAGTTGAGCTCCTCGGCCACGCCAATCAGCGCCTCGGGGGTCAGCAGCGTGGAGATGGGCATGTTGCGCTTGCGCATGGCGCGCGTCAGCTCCTCGCGCCCCTCCTCGATGGCCTCGCTGCGGCGCTCCTTGCTGAACCACTGGCGGATCTTGTTGCGCGCCTTGGGGCTTTTCACGAAGCTGAGCCAGTCGCGCGAGGGGCCGGCGGTGTCGGACTTCGAGGTGAGGATCTCGACGGTGTCGCCGTTGTCGAGCTTGGTGTCGAGCGGCACGAGCCGGCCGTTGACGCGGGCGCCCATGGTGCGGTGGCCGACCTCGGTGTGCACGGCGTAGGCGAAGTCGACGGGCGTGGCGGCCGCGGGCAGCGACACGATCTTGCCCTTCGGCGTGAACACGTACACCTCGGCCGAGCCGAGGTCCTGCTTGAGGGAGCCGAGGAACTCGTTGGAGTCGGGCGTCTCGCTGGTCCAGTCGGCCAGCTGCTGGATCCACTTGAGGTTGTCGGCCTCGGAAAGCTCTCGGTATTCGCCGTCCTGCTCGCGCTGACGGTCCGCCTTGTCGGGCGATGACAGCGCACGCCCCGCCTGACCGTTCTCCTTGTACTTCCAGTGGGCCGCGATGCCGAATTCGGCGCGACGATGCATGTCCCACGTACGAATCTGAATCTCCACGGGCTTGCCACCGGGGCCGACCACCGTGGTGTGCAGCGACTGGTACATGTTGAGCTTCGGCATGGCGATGTAGTCCTTGAACCTGCCGGGCACCGGGTTCCATCGCGCGTGCACGGCGCCGAGCGCGGCATAGCAGTCGCGAATCGAGTCGACGATGATGCGCACGCCCACCAGATCGTAGATGTTCTCGAAATCGTGCCCGCGCACGATCATCTTCTGATAGATGCTGAAGTAGTCCTTCGGCCGGCCGGTCACGTAGGCCTTGACGCCCTGCTTCCTGAGGTCGGCGTTGACCTCTTCGAGAATCTGCTTGAGATACACCTCGCGCTGGCCGGCGCGACGGGCCACGAGCACCACGATCTCGTTGTAGATCTTCGGATAGAGCACTTTGAAGCTCAGCTCCTCGAGCTCGGTCTTGATGGCGTTCATGCCGAGCCTGTTCGCCAACGGGGCGTAGACGTCGAGGGTCTCTCGGGCCTTGCGCTGGGCGCTGGAGGTCTTCACGTACCGCCACGTGCGGGCGTTGTGCACGCGGTCGGCGAGCTTGACGACGAGCACTCGCACGTCGCGGCTCATGGCCACGACCATCTTGCGGATGGTCTCGGCCTGGGCCGAGTCGCCGTAGTCCATCTTGGAGAGCTTGGTGACGCCGTCGACGAGTCCCGCCACGGTGTCGCCGAACTCCTTGCGGCACTGGTCGAGCGTGTAGTCGGTGTCCTCCACGGTGTCGTGCAGGAGCCCGGCCGCCACGACCAGCGGCCCCATGCCCAGATCGGCGAGGATCTGCGCCACCGCAAGAGGATGGATGATGTACGGCTCGCCGGACTTGCGCCGCTGCGGCGCATGCTGCACGACCGCACGGTCGTAGGCGCGCTGGAGTATCGACAGGTCCTCGCCGGGATGATGCAGCTCGCACATCTGCCATATCGGCAGCAACGGGTTCAGCGGATCCGTGCTGATCTCGCATCCGAGCTCGTGTGCGGAGACGTCCTTCGGCTTGTCAGTGGTATGCACGCCCATGCTTCGCTTTCCTCTCCCTACCCCATTGGTGCTGCCTATTGTAGACGTTGTAGACGCCCCGTTCAGGATTCGACGCCGGTGGAGCCGAATCCCCGTTCCGCCCTGTCGGAGCCGGGCAACCGTTCTGCCTCGACGAACCGCGCCTCGACGTATCGCTGAATCACCAGCTGGGCGATGCGGTCCCCCGGCTCGAAGACGACGTCGTGCTCCGGGTCGAGGTTGATGAGCGGCACCTTGATCTCGCCGCGGTATCCGGCGTCTATCGTGCCCGGCGCGTTGAGCACGGTCACGCCCCGTTTGACGGCGAGTCCGGACCGTGGATGCACCAGACCCACATATCCACTGGGCAATGCGATGGCCAGGCCCGTGGGGACCAACGCACGCTGGAACGGCCTGAGCTCCACGCGCTCGGTGGTCACGAGGTCCGCCCCCGCGTCGCCGGCATGCGCATAGCACAGCCTCACCGGGGAACCGTCCAGCGACCGGACCAGGACCTCGACGTTCTCCGGCCCATCATATGCTTCGTCGTATGCCATGTCAGCCGGCGCACTCCTCGCAGACGGGGTCGCCATCGGCGGTGGTGTACGCGAGCTGGCTGCGGTGCTTGACGAGGAAGCACTCGGAGCAGACGAATTCGTCGCCCTGCATGGGAATGACGGTGACGGAGGAGTCCTCATTGCTCAGATCGGCGCCGGGCAGCTCGTAGTCCTCGGCGATGGCGTTCTCATCGTCGTCGATGTCTCCCGCCTGATTCTGCCGTGAGTTCTTTCCCAGGGCCTCGATGGACTCCTCGTCCTCGTCCTTGCTCCTGGGGGAATCGTAATCCTGTGCCATGTGAGAACCTCTTTTCCCGAAAAATGGTGTCGTGTTCTGCGCCATAGGATACACGATTTCAAATACCCGCAAAATTCGACACGTGGGGCACAATAGAAGTAATTGATAATTTTTTCGGAAGTCGGGTGCCACATATGTCGAACGAAACGCTCAAAGCAGCGCATTTCGAGAAGGTCAACGAACGCGGCGATCTGGTGTTCTCCCTCGAGGGGCGGCAGTTCGCCGTGCACGTCGACGACCGGCTTGAGCAGGGCATTCTCGCCAGCAAGCAGATCAAAGAGGAGAACGAGGGCAAGCCCAATCCGCAGGCGAGCGCCACGATTCCCATCTCGACGATCCAGTCCATGATCCGCGCCGGTCATACGACCGGGGAGATCGCCGGCGAATACGGGCTGAGCGAGGCGCTCGTGCGCCGGTTCGCGCAACCCATCGAGACGGAGAAGCGGTATGCGGTCAACCAGTTCTTCTCGTCTCCCATGCCTGGCGCCCCGCGGAACCGCAAGGTGTCCGACGTCATCGGGACGTCGTTGCGGGCGGCGCACGTCTCCATGGATTCGGTGACGTGGCAGGCCACGCGCAACAAGCGGGAGCCGTGGCACATCCATGCCACCTTCGAGGCGGCCGGACGCACCATCAAGGCGGAGTGGTCGTGGGACATGCGCGACAATTCCGTCACGCCCATGAACTCCACGGCGCGCAAGCTGCTGAAGTCATCGGATTTCGACCCCGCCTCCGGACAGAATACGCTTGACGACCGGTTCGGCCCGTTCCCCGTTCAGGAGGGTTCGCCGACGCACACCAATGATGTCCATATAGTGGAATCCCGGGGTTCCGATGCGGCCGCACGGGACTCCTCGACCCCCACGGTGCCGCTGCCGGGACGCAAGGAGGCGGCCTCGCCCCGCCCCAAACCCGACCTGCCTCCCCATCCCGCGGACCGGAACGCCGGCAAGGCCGACGGCGCGGATGATTGGCTGTACGGCAAGACGCCGAAGGAACCGAAGGAGCCGAAGCCCCGGACCGACGCGGCAGGCGACGTCAAGCCGCTGGTCCCGGACGACGACGAGGACGGCAGGGATGAATCGGACGGGGGTCGGCAGAAGCGCAGGTCCCGTCGTTCGGCGGTGCCCAGCTGGGACGAGATCCTGTTCGGGGAATGACCCGGAGGCCCACCCCGGGATGGCGGCGCCACGACGCCGGCGTGGCTAGGCGACGTCGATGAGGAAGGGGATGTCCATCTCAACGCTCGTCTGCGATCCATGAACCGATGGCAGCCGGGTGGCCTTGTCGCTCTGGATGCGGGAGTCGACGATGGTGACACGGTCGGCCGCGCTGACCAGTACGTCGCCGAGCATGGGCCGTACGCGGTCGGCGACCGGTCCGTAGACGCCGTCGGCGATGGCCTGATCGCGGGTGCGCACGAGGGCGCGTTCCCCCAAGCGGTCGCGCCAGCGCCGTGTTATGGATTCCGGGTCCTCCCCCGGGGCCGCATACAGCATGACGGCGCGGGGCTCGCCGCCCACGGCGGCCACGCCCCGGGCCAGGTCCGGTTCGGCGGCGATGTCGATGCGCTGCGCCGGGTCGGTGGCGATCATGCCGTGGTCGGCGACGATGACGATCAGCGTCCCTCTGGGCGCGTTGCGCCGGAGCATGTTCAGCTGGGCGTCGATGCGTTCGAAGGCGCCGATCCACTTGTCGGAGTTCCATCCGTAGTTATGGCCGGTCTTGTCCGCGTCGCGGATGTACAGGTAGGTCAGTCCGGGTGTGCGCGCCGCCGCGCAGGCGGCCATGACCCGGTCCTTGGGATGGACGTTGGGGATGTAGTCGGCGCCGCGGAACGCCGCCCTCGTCAATGGCGACGAGGCGAATTTCGGCAGTCCCGAGGATGTCACACGCACCTGTTCGGCGGTCAGACGCTCGAATATCGTCGGCTGGGTCTGCAGACGCTCCGGCTCCATGGCCTCCTTGAACTGGATGAGCTGGCAGATCTGGCCGGTCTCCGGATTCAGCTGCGTGTATCCGGTCATGGCGGTGAGCCCGGGGCAGGTCCCCGTGCCGAACGTGCTCATCGCGGCGACCGTGGTGCTCGGATAGCAGGTGGCGATGGGATGGGCGTTGGCGGAGTCGCCCATCAGGGAACGCAGGTACCGCGCATGGCCGCGGCGCATGGCGAGGTTCCAGAACCCCAGTCCGTCGATGAGCACGACGATGGCGCTGGATGCGTCCGGAAGCCCAAGCTCGTCGCGGGTCCGGTCCGGATCGGGGTGCAGGGGGGTCGGCATGGGATGCCCGATGGCGGACGACACGGCGGGGAGCACCGCGGAAAGATGACGGCTTCCCCCTCGGAAACGGTCGTCCGTCGAATCGTAACGCACCGTCGGCTGCAAACGCAGCAGTTCGGCTGAATCGGGCACTTCCACACTCATACGCTCCATTGAACCACCTGTGCCGGTCAATGCGCAGACCGGGTGGTCGTAATATAGATAGTCGATTCACCCATGTAAGGAGTTCACGCGTTGGCCACCAAGCATAGAACCAAGCCTTCCTTCGACCCGCGCACGGTCAAGGAGAACATCGTCGATACGCCGCTGAACGAGGAGATGAGCAAATCGTTCCTCGAATACGCGTACTCGGTGATCTACGCGCGCGCCCTGCCCGATGCCCGCGACGGCCTCAAGCCGGTGCAACGGCGCATCATCTACCAGATGGGCGAGATGAACCTGACCCCCGACCGCGCGTACATGAAGTCGGCCCGCGTGGTCGGCGAGGTGATGGGCAAGCTGCACCCGCATGGCGATTCGGCGATCTACGAGGCCATGGTGCGCCTGGCACAGCCGTTCGCCATGCGTCTGCCGCTGGTGGACGGCCACGGCAACTTCGGCTCGCTCGACGACGGCCCGGCCGCGTCACGATACACCGAGGCGCGTCTGGCGCCGGCGGCGCTGGGCATGAACGCGGACATCGATGAGGAGACGGTGGGCTTCCGCCCGAACTACGACAACAAGCTCGAGGAGCCGGAGGTGCTGCCGTCGGCCATCCCGAACCTGCTGGTCAACGGCTCATCCGGCATCGCGGTGGGCATGGCCACGAACATGATCACGCACAACCTCGGCGAGGTGGTCGCCGCCGCGAAGCATCTCATGGCGCATCCCGACGCACCGGTCGAGGAGCTCATGCGGTACGTGCCCGGACCCGACCTGCCGGGCGGCGGCATCATCATCGGCCGCGACGGCATCCGCGACGCCTATCGGACGGGCCGCGGCTCGTTCGTCACGCGTTCGGTGACGCACATCGAGAACATCACGGCCCGTAAGAAGGGCATCGTGGTCACGCAGCTGCCGTTCATGGTCGGCCCCGAAAAGGTGCTGGAACGCATCTCCGAGGGCGTGAAGAACAAGAAGATCGAGGGCGTGACCGGCGCCATCGACCTGACCGACCGCCATAACGGCACGCGCATCGTCATCGAGGTCAAGACGGGGTTCAACCCGGAGGCGGTGCTCGCCCAGCTGTTCCGTCATACGCCGCTGCAGGACTCGTTCACCATCAACAACGTGGCGCTGGTGGACGGCAGGCCTCATACGATGGGCCTGCGCGAGCTGCTTCAGGTGTGGATAGACCATCGTCGCGGCGTGGTCCGCAGGCGAAGCGAATTCCGTCGCCGCAAGGCGCAGGAGCGCCTGCATCTGGTCGAGGGCCTGCTGTTGGCGCTCATCGACATCGACGAGGTCATCCAGGTGATCCGCAGCTCCGAGGATGCGGACACGGCGAAGACGCGGCTCATGGCCGTGTTCGACCTCGACGAGATCCAATCCCAGTACATCCTTGACCTGCGGCTGCGCAGGCTGACGAAGATGAGCCGCATCGAGTTGGAGTCGGAGCGCGACGACCTGCGGCGCCGCATCGACGAGCTCACCGAGATCCTGGGCTCCGAGTCGAGGCTCGACCGTGTGGTGACCGACGAGATGGACGAGGCCGTGGCCAAATGGGGAGACCCCCGCCGCACCGTGCTGCTCGACGCCGACGAGGACGGGAACCTGTCCGCGGTGCGCAGCATCGCCGACGGCAGCGGCCATGCGGAGGCGTCCGAGGACTCCGCGGCCATCCGCGCGGTCTCCGGCATCGCCCAGGCGGCGGCATCGGCCGGCGCCGCGAAATCCTCCGCCGCATCGGTCGCCAAGCCGGTCGGCATGCCGCTGACCATCGCCGACGAGCCATGCGTGGTCATGCTCAGCGCCTCCGGTCTGATCGCCCGCGCGCCGGCCGGCGTCATCGACGCATACGAGTCGCGGTCGGCGTCGACGCCTCGCGCGAAGGACGACCAGATCGTCTCCATCTTCACCACCACGACCACATCCGACTATGGCCTGGTAACGTCCGCCGGCCGCTTCGTTTTGGCGCATGTGGCCGACCTGCCGGCGTTGCCGGCGTCGGCGTCGTTCGGCGTATCCGGCGGGGTGAAGGCGGACGAACTGCTGACGGCGACGGAAAGCACGGACCCGGTCGACGGCGAACATACGATAGCGGCCGTGGCCCTTGACGACGAACGCCCCCTGGCAATCGGCACGCGCGGAGGCGTCGTCAAACGATGGAATCGCGAATCGCCGACCACGATGGATTCATGGTCGGTCATCGACCTCAAGGACGGCGACGTCGCCCTGGCCGCCCAGCCGGCCGGCGACGAGGACCGTCTGGTGTTCGTCTCCACCGACTCCTCCCTGCTGACCTTCGAGGGGGCCAAGGTGCGGGCCCAGGGCAGGAACTCCGCCGGCATGGCCGGCATACGTCTCGCCGAGGGATGCCACGTGGCCGCGTTCGCCGCCGTTCCCGCCGGCAAGGTGGCGTGGACGACCGAGGAGAACGACGAGGGTCTGGCGTCGCAGTCGGGCGCCGTGGTACTCACCGTCGCGGGCGACTCCGATGCTCTGGAAGGCACGGAGAACGGCGCCGCCAAGGTGACGCCGCTCGAGATGTACCCGACCAAGGGGCGAGGCACCGGCGGCGTGCGCTCCCAGCGGTTCCTCAAGGGTCAGAACACGCTGATTCTCGCGCATGTGGGTCCGTGGCCGCTGTTCGCGGCGACGTCCTCAGGCTCCCCCGTGGAGCTGCCCCACGTGGATATGCGGCGCGACGCCTCCGGCGTGGAGATCGCCTCCCCCATCGCCGCAGTGGCCTGAGTTCCCGCAACCATTCGTCAGGGATACAGTTTCATGCCCCGCGGCGCGGGCGTGAAGCCCGCCGCACGCATCCACGCCTGCATCGGGGTGCGTGCGGTGAGCGGCACGCCGTTGACGTCGGAGAAGAACACCGTGGTCACGTATCTGCGGCGCAGCGCATACGCCAGCTCCCCCAAGGCACGCCTTATCATCCGTTCGTGGCCGCCGTCGACCGGGGCCAGCACGGTGAGATGATGACTGCGCGGCGCGGCGTACAGCACGGCAGCCCCATCGACGATGACGGTCAACGCGCCTTCCCGCCGTGTGGGATGGGACGCCGGGCGCACCTCCACGGGCTGCGGGTCCTGCCCCGGCACCGGCCAAGGCATGGCGGCGCCGTACAGGTTGGCGGGATCGAGCGCATCCAACGCCACCACGCTCTCCGGCCGCTGTTCCGCGCGGCGCCGCAGCTCATCCACGGTGTCCTTCCTCGCGAACTGCGCCGCGCCGAATCCTTCTACGAACATGCCACGAACCAGAACGCCGTTCTCCTCCATGACCTTCAGCATGGGATACAGTGCGGAGAACCCACCGACGATGCCTGCCATCTCCACCAGGGGCGGCGCGATGATGCCATACCGGTCGAGCAGCATGTCCGCGAGCGCCACGGCGTGTCTCTCCGCGGTGGATGCGTCGGTGTCGCGGCCCGCGTCCGCGATGGCGGCCACGCTCGACCATAGTCCGCCGAATTCGGTGTATGACGGCTCATCGGACGGTTGCGGGCGCCGTCCCATGCCGAAACCGGCATGCCGTCTCCGTCGTCTCGTCGACGACATCCGTCCCGCCCCGGACGGGGACGCCCCAATCATCGTCCGTATGGGAGCGAATGTGCTGCTGGTGATGACGCCCTGCCATATCAGTCTTCGCATGTGGTTCTCGAATTGCGACGCCCCCTCGTCTCCGGCCAGCTGGCGCGCCTGGAACGCGCCGCCGCCGCGCATCCGTTCGAGGATGGGATCGGACTCCGCCTCCCCCGCAGACCCTAGTGTCTCCGTCCGCGTCTGCGGCACGGGCATGACGGCCGATTCGGCGACATACCATGCGATGGCGCCGACCGGCCGGATTCCCTTCCCCGGCCGCGAACCCACCCATGCCACGTCCGCCGAGGCGAGCAGCTCGTCAAGCATCTGCGGCCGATAGCCGCGCACCCGTGCGGGGAACACGGCGGCCTCCCACATCGCCGCCGGCAACGGCAGGCCCTCCAGCTGCTCGATGACGCGCAGCACGCCGTCCGCCCCGTCGTAGTGTTCCCCGCCCACGGGTCCCACGCCCTGCAATGCGGGGACCATGCCCTGGTATATCCGCGCGTCCACCGGCCGCACGGCGGCCCGCGCCTTGGCCAATGAGCGTGTGCGGATGATGCGGAACACGTCCGGATGCAGGTACTGCCGCTCCCCCGCGGCATCCCCGTGCACCGCTTTGTCGGCGAGGAACGTCCCGGGGACCAGACGCCTCTCCTCGGCGAGGTCGCGCAGTTCCGCACGGGTCTGGCCGAGGTGGAGGCCGAACCGTCCGGCGATGTCCCGGGCGAGGAACGGCCCATGCGTGCGCGCGTATCGAAGGATCAGGTCGTCCGGGTCCTCGTCCAGCCGGCGACGGTCGTCGGGTATGGCCCAGTACCGGTGCTCCCCGATGGGCATCGGCACGGCCCGTCCCGCGTCGTGCAGTGATTCCAGCATGGCGGCCACCTGCTGGGTGGAAGCCATGCCGCCGACGCCGTTGCCAGCGCCGTCGGCGTCGAGTCGCTGCGCGATCTCCTCCATGGTCAGGGGCCCAAGCGTACGCAGCAGGTCGGCCACGCCTTCCACGCCGTGTTTGCGCCGACCGTCGGACAGGCATTGCAGCCGTCGTTCGGCGTCCGCGATCACGTCCGGGTCCAGCACCTGCGACAGGTCCCCGTCGCTTCCGAGCAACTCGGCGAGCACGTCGGCGTCCATGGACAGCATGGCCGCGCTGCGTTCTGCCTGCGGCACGTCGTACTGGTACATGTTCGCGCCGGTGTAGCCGAACAGCAGTGTCTGCGCGAACGGCGACGGCGTGGCCGTGGTCACGTCCGTGATGTCGATGCGCCGGTCGTGCAACGCGTCCATCAGCGAGCGCAGGGCGGGCATGTCGTAGACATCCTGCAGGCATTCGCGCGCCGCCTCGAGCATGAGGGGGAAGTTCTTCAGCCCGCTGGCCGCGGCTTGCAGCTGGGCCGCGCGCAGCCGCTGCTGCCATAGGGGGACGCGTCGTCCGGGGTTCATGCGTGGCATGAACAGCGACCGTGCCGCGCATTCGCGGAACCGTGCGGCGAACAGCGCGGTGCCGGATATCTCCCGGCGTACGGTGTTCTCCAGTTCGTCCGGGTCGAAGACGAACAGGTCGGTGCCGGGCATGATCTGGCCGGTGTCGGGCAGGCGCAGCACGATGCCGTCGTCGTCGGCCATGGTCTGGCCTTCGTAGCCGTATCGGTCGCGTAGCCGTGCGTTGATGCCCATGGCCCAGGGTTCGTGGACGCGTCGTCCGTATGGCGAGTGCAGGAGTATCCGCCAGTCGCCGTCCTCGTCCTGGCAGCGTTCGATGACCAGTGTGCGGTCGTCGGGCACGATGGCGGTGGCGGCCTGTTGCTCGTGGAGCAGCCGTGCGAGGTTGTCGACGGCGTTGCGGTCGAGCCCGTCGTCGACGAGTCGGCCGCATGTCGGCCCGTCGAATCGTGTACCGTCCAGTCCGGAGTGCAGTTGGCGGGTCACGGCGCCCAGACGCCGGCCGAATTCGGCGTCTCGCCCGTCGCCGTCGCCGTGCCAGAACGGCAGTCGTGCGGTTCTTCCGGGGGCGGGCAGCACGATGACCCGGTCGCGGGTGATCTGTCGTATCTGCCATGTGGAGGTGCCGAGCGTGATGACGTCGCCGACGCGGGATTCGTAGACCATTTCCTCGTCGAGTTCGCCGACGCGTTTGGGCCCGTTCTTGGCGAGTTCGTCGGGCAGGACGACGCTGTAGGTGCCGCGGTCGGGGATGGTGCCGCCGGAGGTGACGGCGAGCCGTTGCGCGCCGGGCCGGGCGGTGACGACGCCGGTCTTGCGGTCCCAGAGGAGTATGGGACGGAATGCGGAGAACGCCTCGGTGGAGTATGCGCCGGATAACATGCCCAATACCGCGTCGAACATCGTGCGCGGCAGGTCGGTGAAGGGTGCGCTGCGCCGTACGGTGCGATACCAGTCATCGGCGTCGAGCGGGGTCATGGCGGCCGCGGCCACGGTCTGCTGCGCGAGGACGTCGAGCGGGTTGGCGGGGACGGCGAACGCTTCGATGTCGCCGGATCGCATGGCCTCCACGGCGGCCGTGGTGTCGAGGATCTGCCGGCGGGTCAGCGGATGGAAGCGTGCGTGGGAGACGCCGCCCACCCGATGGTCGGCGCGTCCGATGCGCTGCAGTCCGCTGGCGACGGAGAACGGCGGCGATATCTGGATGACGAGGTCCACGCTGCCCATGTCGATGCCGAGTTCGAGGCTGCTGGTGGCGACCACGCAGCGCAGGCGTCCCGCCTTGAGGTCGGATTCGACCTGTTTGCGCCGGTCCTTGGATACGGAGCCGTGGTGGGCCATGGCGATGGTGTCGTCGGGGTCGTGGTCGTTGACGAGCATGGTCGAGGAGCCGACGACGGCCGCGTAGTGTTGCCCGGAGCCGTATGCCACCGTCTGGGGCCCATGCCGTCGCTGTGCGTAGAGGTCGTTGAGCCGCGCGGTGAGTTTTTCGCATAGTCCGCGCGAGTTGACGAAGACGAGCGTGGTGTGGTGGTCGAGCACCGCGTCGAGCACGCTGCGTTCGACCATGGGCCATATAGATCCGGTTTTCCGCTCATCGTCCTCGTCGGTGGCGGAGGAGGCGAGGTCGTGCATGTCCCGGACCGGTTCGATGATCTTGAGTTCATATCGTGGCGTCTGCACGGGATCGATGATGGCGACGGGCCTGGCGCCGCCAAGGAACCGTGCCGCCTCTGCGGCGGGTCGTACGGTGGCGGAGAGTCCGATGCGCTGCGCCGGCCGTTCGGTGAGCCGTTCGAGCCGTTCGAGGCTGACGGCGAGGTGGGCGCCACGTTTGGTCCCGGCGATGGCGTGCACCTCGTCGACGACGACGGTGTCGACGGTGGTGAGGATGCGCCGCGCCTTGGAGGTGAGCATGAGGTACAGCGATTCGGGCGTGGTGACGAGGATATCCGGCGGATGGGAGGCGATACGGCGTCGTTCCTGCGGCGTGGAGTCGCCGCTGCGCATGGCCACGCCGATGTTCGGGCGTCGGCCGCCGTCGTGTTCGATCTCGTCGGCGATGCCCTCCAATGGCGCGGTGAGGTTTCTCGCCACGTCCGCGCCCAGCGCCTTCAGCGGCGAGATGTACAGCACGCGTACGCCGGGGCGACGCACGTCTTGTTCGGTTCCGGCGGCAGATGCGGCGTCGTCGGCCATGCGTTCCCGTATCATCCGGTCGATGGCGTAGAGGAACGCCGACAGGGTCTTGCCCGAGCCGGTGGGCGCGATGACGAGCACGTTGTCGCCAGAGCGGATGGCCGGCCATGCCCTGCGTTGCGCCTCGGTGGGTTCGCCGAACGTGGCCGTGAACCATCGTCGCGTCTGTTCGGCGAATGGCGCCATCGCCTCGTCCGTCGCCCTGTCCGCGGCCCTGTCGTTGGTCATTGGTGACGCTGGTAGGCGATGACGATGAGGCAGACCACGACGACGATCCCGGTCAGCAGTCGTATCCACACCGAGTTCGGCAGCCAGTTCTGCCATTGCGCCACGACGAGGGCGATGATTACCAGCAGGCTGATGGCTATGGGGCGTGTGTTCATATGATTCAACCTAGCCTCGCCCATCGTCCGCCGTCAACATCGGTCGATGTCGGTGTATCCGTTGTCGTTGACGTCGGCGATATACGTGACGCCGTCGTCCGGCACGAGCACCGGGGCGGCGAGCAGGCCGCACGGCGCCGGGCCGTCGCCCTGCTGCGTCGTTCCGGCGTAGTAATGGTTCGCGGCGGACGGCAGGATGTCGAGGACGAGCCGGTTCACGCCTTCGTCGAAGGCCCGGCCCAGGGGTATCGGACCGGCAGGCCATGGCGATTCGGCCACGCGTCGTCCGTTGACCCGCACCGTGACGGACCCGCTGACCTTCGGCAGGATGAGCGACCAGCCACGGGTCGGCGATTCGCCGATGACGACGTCGCGGACGTATCGTCCCATGCCGCAGAACGTGGGATATCCCTGACGCTCCCAGCCGATGGACGGATCGATTGGCGTCGAGGGCGTCTCCTCCGTGCCGTCGCATGGCGTGAACCGCCATCCTGACGGCAGCGTCGACGGCATGGCCGCGTCCCGTCCGTCGGGGACGAGCTGCAGCAGCATGACCTGATGGGGGCTCATCCGCAGTTCGATGCGTGGGCCGACGCCGCGGCCGCGAATCTCCGACGGCTCCCCCACCGCGCCGTCGAGCGGGTTCCATGAGACCAGCCACGCATGGGATGTCCCGGTGTCGATGACCGCGGTCTTGGCCCGGTCGGAGTCGTTGAACAGCATGATGCGCCGACACCCGTGACGGTCACGTCCACGCCGTGACCACAGTTGCCCGGATTCCGGCGTCGTATCGGTTACGCGCGGACATGGCCGGACGGCCTCCATCACGTCGGCCGACAGCTTGTGCCATTGCGGCAGTCCGTCATGGACGAACCGGCGGTCGATGGAAAGGTCAGCCAGTCGTGCCGCAATCCGGTCTCCACAGGGCTCACCGGCCACTTCGCCGGGAAGCCCGCCGGTGGCGAACAGCGTTCCGCCGTCGGCCACGAACCGTTCGACGACGTCGACGGAGCGTGCGTCGCCGAGGACCTGCACGCCCGGCAGCACGAGCACGGGGAACGTCCGTCCGTCCGGAAGACGCAGCGCCCCGCCTTCCACGGTGCCTTGCGCAAGGTCACGTTCGTCGATGATGGCGTAGTCGATGCCGTCGCGGGCGAGGTTCTCGCACCACAGCGCCATGTGACGGCCGAACTCATGCTTCGGCCCGTACGCCCAGTCAGTGACCAGCGGGTAAAGCACGGCCACCTCGTCCAATGGCTCGCAGCCGTCGAGGAACACGGAGACGCGGGCGGATTCGTCGGCGAAGCGCCGGTGGAAGCGGAACCAGGGCTCGTAGTTGATGCCGGGGGCGAAGTCGAACCTCGGGTTGACGAACATCTCGGCCGAGTCGTCGCCATGTGCCCCGTCATCGGCCGGACTGTGGCCGTCGGTGAGCCAGAAGGCGTGCATGAGCAACTGCCTCATGCCGAGTATGTGATGTCGCATGGCCTGCGAGCGCAATTGGCCGAGGGTGAGCTCCCACCAGCCTGCGGCGAAGTGGGATCCGGGGACGACGCGGCCGAAGTACTGTTCGACGATGCAGCCGCTGCGACCGTGGCTGCGGGCCACGGAGTCGCCGAATTTTGCGGAGAGCTGCGGGAAGTCGTTGCGGGCGTCCACGCCGGTGATGTCGCGCCATGCGTCGATGCCGAAGTAGTCGAGCCCGAAGTTGGTGCGTGGATCGTCGGCGATGATGGTGCTGGTCGGGTCCCATGAGGAGACGTGGCTGAGCACCTCGTGCCCGCAGAGCTTCAGCCCGTGGCCGTGGCACCAGGCGTTGAGGGTGCCGAGGAACGCGTCGATGCCCCGTCTGGCGTAGCGTTCGTAGAACCATGTGCGGTCGTTCGTCGTCTCGTCGCCGACGCCCGTGACCCATGACAGCAGTATCCGCGGCCAGCGTTCCCCGGCCTCCCGGGCGAGTTCGTCGTAGAACCGCCTGTCGTACATGAGCGTGGATGCGGTGGTGCCGTCGTTCTGCGCCCAGTCGAAGAAGCAGGCGTGCGGCTGGTCGAAGAACACGTAGGAGACGGTGGTGCCGAGATGGTCGCCGAATGCCCGCGCGTATGGCTCGTAGCCGACTTCGGTGAACCGTCGTGCGGCCGCCGGGTCGAGGTAGTTGATCATGCGGCTGGTGGCGCAGCGTGCGGCGACGAGGAACGTGATCCTCCGATGGCCGGACGGGGAGCCGGCCGCGAGGTCGGCTTTGACGGCGCACCCGTCGGGGCCTGCGGATGCGAGTCGCGCATGGTCCGTCACGTCGATGATGGTCGAGGCCTTGGTCGCGCCGTCGGTATCGTCGACGTGGGCCACGGCGGCGACGATGCGCCATTGGTCCCATTGCGGTCTGCCGCCTTCGAAGACCCAGTCACGTCCCTGTTGGAGCAGGTAGTCGACGTCGACGGCGTGGATGCCGTCGACAGCGCCTTCGGCATGGCCGGAGTCGTCGACGTCGGCGGTCACGTGGAACAGGTGCCGTTCCCGTAGTTCATCGTGGCCACCGGCCACGACTCGGCCGCCGGCGTGGCCGGACAGCCAGTTGTATTCGTCATAGATGCCCATCATCATGCCGCATCGCCGGGCGACGTCGGCGGCGTGTCGGCACATGCGCAGATAGTCGTCGCCGAGGTAGTCGTCGAGCGGCATCGACATGCGGGCCTGTATCTGGAAGGAACGGTACCCGGCCTCGTTCATCCGGCGGATCTGGTCGTCGATCTCGTCCTCGGTGGGGACGCGATGCCAGAACCAGTAGGTGGCCGGCGCGTTCCATACGCCGGGATGTCGAAAATCATCGAGTTCCCGGCTGTCGTATGTGTCCATCGGATGTCGTTCCCTTCCGTGCATCATACGACCGGTCAGTCGGCGTCCGGCCGGCTTTCGACGGTTTCGATCCTGGATCGGTCGGGCTTGGGATCGAGTTTGAACCCGTAGGTGAGGATGGCATAGATGACGGTGCCCACGATCATGGCGACGACCACGCCGATGTTGGTCGAGCCGATGACGCCGGCGCGCTGTTCGGGGGTGAGCAGGAACCCGACGACCTTGGCGATGTTCGGGTCGGCGCTGGTGACCATGCCAAGGCCGGCCACGGTGGCGACCGCCATGGCCGTCAATGCGGTCCAACGGCCCGACCTGCCGCCGAGACCCTTCGGCTGGGCCATGCGCACGTCCCAGCCGTAACGCCGCTGGCGGATGAAGTCGATGAGCTGGATGCCGCCCATTGTGCCCATGGGCACGGCGATGAGCGCGAGGAACGCCTGGAATGTGGCGAGGAACGACGTGGAGACGAACAGCAGATAGAACGCGCCGAAGGCGATGATGCAGCCGTTGATGAGGGTGATGACCACGCGCGAGCCGGGCAGGCCGACCGCCATGAGCGCCAGCCCGGAGGAGTAGATGCCGGTCATGGCGGCGGAGACGAGGGAGATGACGATGACGATGCTGAACGGCACGAAGAACCAGGTGGGCAGGAGCACCGTCAACGCGGCGATGGGGTCGGCGGCCGCCGCCTCGCCGAGCTTGTCGTTGGTGGCGGCGAGCAGGATGCCGAGGATGAGCAGCACGGTGACGGGCAGGGAGATGCCGAGGGTGGTCCAGCCGATGACGCCGCGCGCCTTGGTGTCCTTCGGCAGGTAGCGGGCGAAGTCGCCGCCGTAGTTGAGCATGCCGAGCCCGACCATGGTCATGGCCATGACGATGCCGCCGACGAACACCATGGGCCCGCCGTCGGGATGCCCGGCCAGCCGGTCCCAGTGGATGTGCGGCAGGATCATCGCGATGAACACGACGGTGAACGCGCCGGTTATCCATGAGATCCATTTCTCGGCCTTCATGATCAGACCGTGGCCTGCGACGGCGAACGTCATGGTGACGGCAAGCACGATGATGAACCAGACGAGCACGAGCCATGTGGCGGGCGTGCCGTCGTCTTTGGCGAACATGGCGGGGTTGAGCCGGGCGAAGATGTTGGCGCCGGTGGTGGAGGCGAGGGTGATGATGGTGACCTTCCAGCCGATGTTCGACAGGTAGGCGAAGAACGCGATGATGCGGTTGCCCTGGTAGCCGAACGCGAAGCGCGTCTGCGTCAGCGTGGGCAGCCCGGTGCGCGGGCCGCCGACGGAGAGCACGCCGACGAGGAACGAGGAGATGGCATAGCCCAGTGTCCCGGCGATGATGGCCTGCAGGGGCCCCAGTCCGAGCCCGTAGACGTAGATGCCGTAGCTGATGCCCATGATGGACACGTTCCATGCGAACCATACGGAGAACAGGTCCCGTGCCCTGCCATGCCGTTCGCTTTCGGGTACGGGGTTGACGCCGTTGGATTCGGGGCCCGCCGAGGGGGCGGTCTCCTGTGCTGCCGTATCGCTCATTGCCGCATTTCCTTCGATCACGCAGGCCCGTCCGTCGCGAACGCACGGGCCTGTCGAAAACAGGTACAGGGCGAATGTAGCATGGCAGAGGGAAAAGTTATGGTCATCATGACCATAAGCATGTCGGGCGTGTCATGTCATGGTTGAGCGACACTGCCGCGGCGGATGAGTTCGGGCGGGATGACGATGCTTCGGCCGACGGCCGCATCCCCTCCCCCGTCGATGCGCCCCTTCATCAGGATCGAGGCCTCGTGGGCGAGCCAGCCGATCTTCTGTCCGATGGTGGTCAGGTCGAAGCCGAAGCCGAATCGTTCGGCGATGCCGTCGTAGCCCATGACCGACATGTCGTCCGGGACCTCCAGGCCCCGCTCCCGAAGCCGCTGCATGAGGCCGAGGGCCATGAGGTCGTTGCAGCAGAACACGGCGGTCGCGCCGGATTCCACGACGCCGTCGGCCGCGTCATACCCTCCCCCGTGCCTATAGTCGCCCTCGACGAGGACCGTGGGGGCGAGCCCGACCTCGGCAAGCGCCTCGACGAATCCGTCTCGTCGCTCCGCGGCGTTGCCGATGCGGACGTCTCCGGAGACGCAGGCGATGCGGCGGTGCCCGCATTCCATGAGATATTGCGCGGCCAGCCGCCCTCCGGCACGGTTGTCGATGGCCACGCCGTCGCACCAGGGCTCGTTCACCATGCGGTCGACCAGCACCACGGGGCGTCCGCACCGTTCGACGTCGACGCGCAGCCGCTCCGGGGCGCCCCCGGATTCGCCGGCTGGGATGAGGAACATGCCGTCCACGCCTCGCGCGGCCAGCCGGACAAGCACATCATGCTCCGCGGCACGCGAGTCGTCGGTGTTGGCGATGATCAGCGAATAGCCGGCCTGCCGGCATTCGTCCTCGAAGCGTTTGGCGAGCGCGGCGAAGAACAGGTTCTGAATGTCCGGCACGATGAGCGCCAACAGCATGGAGCGTTGCGTCACCAGTGTGCGCGCCACCTGGTTGGGCACGTAGTTCAACGCCTTCGCGGCCTTGAGGATGATGTCGCGGGTCTCGTCGGAGACCCGCGAGGGACGGTTGTTCAGCACCAGGGAGACGGCCGTCACGGAGACTCCCGCGGCGGCCGCCACATCCTTGATCGTCGTTCTTTTGGCCATGGGCAACAGACTAGGCGAATTTCGCGGTGACCTGCTCCGTCGTGCCATATGACGCCTGGGCGCCATGGCCGGTGGCCGCGTAGGCGGACACGTAGGAGGCGACCTGTGCGCTGGACACCAGGTCGGCTCCGGCGGCGAGGCCGGCGAGGATGGTGCCCATGAAGGAGTCGCCGCAGCCGGTGGTGTCGACGGCATCGACCTTCACCGGCACGATACGGTGTGTTTCGCCGCCGTCGATGACGACGCTGCCGTCGCCGCCGAGGGTGATGACGGCCTGGTCGAATCCGAACCCGGCCATCTGCGCGACGATGGCATCCCAGTCCACGGCGTCCCAGTCGCCGTCCTCGGGTTCGTCGATGCCGAGCAGCTGGCTCATCTCATGCTCGTTGACGAGCAGGATGTCGGCGTTGTCGATGAGCTCCTTCGGCAGTTCGGGAATGAACGGCGAATCGTTGACGAGCACCTTCACGCCGGCCTCGTGGGCGATGCGGGCCGCCTCGATCACGGTGGGCATGGGGCTTTCCAGGCACAGGCCAAGCACCGCGGCGCCGGTGATGACGTCGGCGTGGTCACGTACATATTCGGGACTGACCCTGCCGTTCGATCCGGGCGAGTAGACGATGGTGTTCTCGCCATGGGAGTCGACGGTGATGACGGTGGTGCCGCTTGCGCCCGGCACATGCAGTATGGCGTCCGTGTTCACGCCGGCCTTGGTGAGTTCCCCGAGCAGGAATCCGGCATTGTCGTCATCGCCCACGGCGCCGAGCATACGCACGTCGGCACCGAGTTTGGCGGCGGTGGCGGCCTGGTTGCCGGACTTCCCTCCGGGCAGCACGCGCAGCGGGCCTGCGTTCACGGTTTCGCCCGGCTTGGGAAGGCGTTCCGTCGTCACGGTGTAGTCGGCGTTCATCGAGCCGACCACGACCAGATGCCGCTTCCCTTCGGCGAATGAGGCCAGTCGGGCGAGCGCTTCTTTCCTGCTGATGCCGTCTGCGTTCATATTCGTCTCCTTTTGTCGTAGTTCGTTTTCGTCGCGGTTCATTCGGATGGACACCATGGCAGGATTATGCGACCGCATCGTCTCCCCGACACCTGCCATGACGTTGAAAATACTGATATCACCTATGGTAAAACGCTAAACCAGATTATGCAAGACGACATGCGGAATGCAATGAAGTCCTACTCCATACGCCGACGGCCGCGTCTCCCTTCCGGATCGGCGCGGCCGTCGGGCGCTGTTCGCGTCATATCAGGCGTCGATGTTGGCGCGGTCGAAATCGTCGGCGTTGTCGACGATGAACTGCTTGCGAGGCGGAACCTCACCGCCCATGAGCAGGCTGAAGATCTCCGAGGCCTGTGCGGCGTCCTCCATGCGGATGCGGCGCAGCATGCGCGTGCGCGGGTCCATGGTGGTGTCGGCCAGCTGGTCGGCATCCATCTCGCCGAGGCCCTTGTAGCGCTGGATGTCGTCGTCGTAGGCGATGTGGTCGCGGTCGAGCTGCGCGGTGCGGCGGGCCAGTTCGTCATCGGAGTACGTGTAGATGACCTCGCCCTTGCGCCTGCCGGTCAGGGCGATGCGATGCAGCGGCGGCACGGCCGCGTAGACGTGCCCGTGCTCGATGAGCGGCCTCATGTACCGGTAGAACAGGGTGAGCAGCAGGATGCGGATGTGCGCGCCGTCCACATCGGCATCGGTCATCATGATGACCTTGTTGTACCTCGACTGGGAGATGTCGAACGTGGCCCCCGAGCCGGCGCCGATGACCTGGATGATCGAGGCGCACTCCTTGTTGGCGAGCATCTGGGAGACGGACGCCTTCTGCACGTTGAGGATCTTGCCTCGGATCGGCAGCAGCGCCTGGAACATGGAGTTGCGGGCGGCCTTGGCCGTGCCCAGGGCGGAGTCGCCCTCCACGATGAACAGTTCGGCGATGTCGTCGTTGCCGGGCTGACAGTCCGAAAGCTTCGACGGCATGGAGGCCGATTCGAGCGCGTTCTTGCGCCGCGTGACCTCCTTGGTCCTGCGCGCCTGGATGCGGGCGTGCATCTCGCCGACGATCTTCTCGAGCACGCGGCCGGACTGCTCCTTGTAGCCGCGCCTGGAGCCGGCGATCATCTCGCCGAACTGCTTGTCGGTGAGCCTGGTGACGATGGGCTTGACCTGCGCGGTGCCGAGCACGTCCTTGGTCTGGCCCTGGAACTGCGGTTCGGCGATGCGGACGGTGACCACGGCCACCAGCCCGGTCATCACGTCGTCGCGTTCGACCTTCGTCGAGGAGTCCTTGAGGTTCACCTTGAGCTTGCGGGCGTTGGCCTCCACGTTCCTGCGCACCTGACGGGTGAGGGCGTTGAGGAAGCCGTCCACGTGCATGCCGCCGCCGGGGGTCTCCACCACGTTGACGAAACTGCGGATGGTGGTCTCGTAGTCGTTGGTCCACCGCAGCGCGATGTCCACGCCGCAGGTGCGTTCCACCATCTGCGCATGCAGGTCGCCGCCGGGGCCGACGACCTGCGTCTCCTCCTGGTACGTGCCCTCGCCGCTGATGTGCCAGATGTCGCACACGGGTTCGCCCTTGGAGAGGAAATCGACGTAGTCGACGACGCCGCCGGTGTGGAGGAACTCCTCCACACGGGCGTGGGACCGCCCCTCCATGTGGTGTGTCACGGCCGGCTCCGTGGAGGCCGTGGCACCGGCGTCGGGACCGTCCTCGGGAGTGTCGCCGGAGTCGGAGACATCTCCCTGACCCGCGACGGCGGCGTCCACCTCGCGGAAGTCGTCGATGGACTCGTCTCCGGTCGCGGGGATGCTCTCGTCCACCACCGTGATGGACAGTCCCGGCACGAGGAAGCTGGTCTGCCGCACGCGGTCGATGAGCTGCTCGTAGCTGAACCGCGCCGTCGAGTTGAAGATCTCCGGGTCGGCCCAGTAGCGGATACGCGTTCCCGTGGTGTTCTTCGGCACCTTGCCGACCTCGCGCAGCTCGGTGGGCGAACGCTTGCGGGTCTTCTTGAACGGTGAGGCCGGGGACGGGCGCGCGGGGTCGGGGTCGGAGTAGACGCCGGGATGCCCCTGGTGGAACTCCATGCGGTAGGTTTTGCCGTTGCGGTCGACCTCCACGTCGAGACGGGAGCTCAGGGCGTTGACCACGGACGAGCCGACGCCGTGCAGGCCGCCGACGGCGTTGTACGAGGCGTTGCCGAACTTGGCGCCGGCATGCAGTTTGGTGAGTACGACCTCGACGCCGGTCAGGCCGGTCTTCGGCTCCTTGTCGACGGGGATGCCGCGGCCGTTGTCGGCCACGGTGATGGATCCGTCGGTGTGCAGCGTGACCACGATCCTCGTGCAGAATCCGGCCAGCGCCTCGTCGACGGAGTTGTCGATGATCTCCCACAGGCAGTGCATGAGCCCTTGGGAGTCGGTGGTGCCGATGTACATGCCCGGACGCTTGCGCACCGCGTCGAGGCCTTCGAGCACGGCGAGGTCCTTCGCGCCGTATTCTTCCTTGGTTGCTGCCATATCCCCACTCAATCGTCGTCGGATTACGTCTGTATTGGAATCATGCATCATGCCGTATCATGCGAACGGCGGATGCCTGGGGCATCCGCCGAACCGCAGCCGATGACGGCATGACCGTCGAGAATCACTGGTCGAGGAAGTCGCGCAGCGTCTGCGACCGCGACGGGTGGCGCAGCTTCGACATCGTCTTGGATTCGATCTGGCGGATGCGCTCACGGGTCACGCCGTACACGCGGCCGATGTCGTCGAGCGTCTTGGGCTGGCCGTCCTCGAGGCCGTAACGCATCTTGATGACGCCGGCCTCACGCGGGGAGAGGGTCTCCAGCACCTGCTTGAACTGCTCCTGCAGCAGCGAGAAGGCCACGGCGTCGGAGGGGGCGATGGCGTCGGTGTCCTCGATGAGGTCGCCGAATTCGGAGTCGCCGTCCTCGCCGAGCGGGGTGTGCAGCGAGATCGGCTCACGGCCGTACTTCTGCACCTCCTGCACCTTCTCGACCGGCATGTCGAGCTCGCGGGCGAGCTCGTCGGGCGTGGGCTCGCGGCCGAGGTCCTGCAGCATCTGACGCTGCACGCGGCTGAGCTTGTTGATGACCTCCACCATGTGCACGGGCACGCGGATGGTGCGCGCCTGATCGGCCATGGCGCGGGTGATGGCCTGGCGAATCCACCACGTGGCGTATGTGGAGAACTTGAAGCCCTTCTTCCAGTCGAACTTCTCCACGGCGCGGATCAGGCCCAGATTGCCCTCCTGGATGAGGTCGAGGAACAGCATACCCCGGCCGGTGTAGCGCTTGGCCAGCGATACGACGAGTCGCAGGTTGGCCTCCAGCAGGTGGTCCTTGGCCTTGCGACCGTCGTTGGCGGCCCACTTGAGTTCGCGGCGGCGCTTGAAGTCGAGGCTGTCGCCCTCGGTGTCGAGCAGGTGCTGCGCGTACAGGCCGGCCTCGATGCGTTCGGAGAGGTCGACCTCCTGCTCCGCGTTCAGCAGGCTGACGCGGCCGATCTGCTTGAGGTAGTCCTTGACCGGGTCGGCCGTGGCGCCGGTGGCGATCACACGGCGCTTGGGGTTACCGGACGGCGTGTAGTTGTCATCGTCGTCGAGGTCGGTGACGACGAACGCGCCCTTCTCCTTCGGCTGTTCCGGCGGCTTCGGCTTGGACTTCCCGTCGCCTTCCGCCTCGCCGTCGGATTCGTCGCCGTCGGCGTTCTCCTCGCCGTCATCGACGTCGTCGGCGCCGTCCACGTCGTCGAAGTCGTCGCCGAGGTCGCCCTCGTCCACCTCCGTGTCGTCGAGCAGTTCGTCGTCGAGCTCCAGCTCGTCGTCGGCCTTCTTGCGGGAACGCGTGGCCTTCGCCTTCGAGGCGCCCCTGGTCCTTGTGGTCTTCGCGGTGCGGCGTGAGGAGCCCTTGGCGCCCTTCTTCGCCGACCGGCCCTTCTGCGCCGTGGTCTCCTCAGCCGTCTTGGATTCCGTGGAAGTCGAATCCTTCGCCGCTGCGTTGCGCTTCGTCCTACGCGTTGCCGTCGTCTTCTCGCCTGCCAACTTATCCTCCTGGCTTCGTCCTGCCGGCCCTCTTAGCATGAAGGCACAATTATGGCAAGAGCAAATTGTCAACTAATAGAGTGAACCACGTTCCAAGGACGATTATTCCCGGTGGCCTCCGCGGACCCATGCGGGGGCCACCCCACGGGATATGGCGCCGGCGACGATGGACGCCATCGTGCACCCGTCGTCGAGCAGCAGCGCACGTACCGCACAGGCGAGCGACTGCTCCTCCCGCCCCACCCACCACAGCAGGTAGGCCAAGGAGGTGAGTGGCTGCACGGAGTATCCGGCCGGCACCAGGCAGACCATGCGCGCCAGCGAGTCGATGCCCCGCTGGCAGCGTTCGAGGTCCGGGCGCCTGTCCGGATCCTCGAATCCGGCACGGAGCGTGTCATACACCAGCCTGCCGACCTCCGGGTCATGGGGCTCCGACGCCAGGACGAGCAGCCGTTCCTGCTCCACCTTCGCCAGGACGGCCATCAGCACGGCGTCGCGCATCGACATCACCTCGCCCATGCCCACACACAGCCGGATCATCTTCGAGCGGTCCAGGTCGTCGCTTCGGCCGTCGAGCCGCCGCATCCACTCCCCCAACGGCTCCTGGAACCATATCCGGTCGGCCGTCCCGACGCCCTTCCTGCGCCGGGCCTGTCTGAACGTCTCCCGCGTCGCGTCCATCGTCCGCGCATCCACCTTCATCGACCGCAGCTTGTCCTCGTCGGCGTAATCGCCGTCCAGGGGCCGCAGCCCCACCGTCGTCGTCATCGTCAGGCTCCTTTCCTGCCATCTTCGGCGGGGACGTTCCCCGCCGGCGACGACGCATCCCCGTATCCACCGCTCTCCGCCTGGATTCCACTATCGCAGACGCGAGGGAATCGTCCCACGGTTTCCCGGCAATGTTGACGAACGTGGGTTTTCGTTGCAATCACACCGTTCTTGGTCCATGCGGCGCGTGGCCCGTCCCTCCGCCAACGGCATGGTGTTGTCAGCACCGGTTCATTATTGTGTGAACCATGAGCGTTCAGGACCCATTGATGACGACACGTAACCGGATCGAGCATCGTATCGGCGAGCTCATCGTCCGACTGTGCGACGCGCATTCCGACGACCTCGGATCCGCCACGAGCGAGCAGCTGTGCCGGGCGGTCGCCGATCAGGCGCTCGTCTCCAGCCGCGGGGGCAAGCGCCTCCGGGCGCTGCTGCTCATGACGTTCCACGATGCCCTGCGCGGGACCCCGGGGACCGACGACGACGCCGGGGCACGGGGCGCGTTGGACCTGGCCTGCGCCATCGAGGTGTTTCAGACGGCCGCGCTCGTCCACGACGACATCATCGACGACGCCGACATGCGTCGGGGAAGACCGGCCGCGCACAAGGCGCTGGAATCATTCTGCGCTGCCCACTCCCCCACGTCCGCGGGTCTTGACGCCGCGGCGATGGGAGGCGGACTGGGCATCATGCTCGGCGACCTGCTCGCCACCGCGAGTGTGGCCATCGTCAACGAGGCCACAGCCACGATGCCGCATCACGGTCCCATCCTCGACCGGTTCCTGGCCATGCACCGCGATGTGGAGATCGGTCAGGTCATGGACCTCGCCGCCGAACGCATGCCACTTGACGACCCGTCGGCGCTGGCGTCGAACGCCTTGGCGGTGTTTCGCTGGAAGACCGCCAGCTACACGACCGTCGCCCCCAT
This sequence comes from Bifidobacterium pluvialisilvae, assembly GCF_019331695.1. Lineage (GTDB taxonomy): Bacteria > Actinomycetota > Actinomycetes > Actinomycetales > Bifidobacteriaceae > Galliscardovia > Galliscardovia pluvialisilvae. The sequence goes on along the minus strand of NZ_JAHBBI010000001.1, from coordinate 307,423 downwards.
CGAGCTCGCCCTGCTCGCCGCCGGCGTGGCACCGGGGGTCTCCCACGAAACCGCCCGTGAGATCGGCGTTCCACTGGGCACGGCGTTCCAACTGGCCGACGATCTGCTCGACGTCGTGGCCGACCCGGCCGTGACCGGCAAGCCGGTAGGCGGAGACATCCGGGAGGGCAAGAGAACGGTGCTGCTCGCCGACGCCCTCGACGCCCTCGACGACGCCGACCCGGCCGAGGCCGCGTTCCTGCGCGACCGGTTCTCGCGGTCAGGGCGCGATGACGCCGACGTACGCCGCATCATCGACGCATTCGTGGCATCGGGGGCCGTGGACCGGTCCAGGGACCGTATCGCACGCCTGTGGCGTCGGTCGGAGTCCGCCCTCGACGGGGCCGCAACAAGGCTTGGGATCGCGACCGACGGAATCCGTGCATTGCGGTCCGTGTGCGCCCGGTTCGTCCCCGAGGTCCTTCACGTGGAGATTTCTCCGGCATGACGCGTCCATGCGGCGCCGAGGCCCGAATGAAACGTAGTATATGAACCATGAGTGAAGTGACGGGAACCCTTATCGGACAGACCATCGACGGCCGGTACACGATCACGCGGAGAATCGCGGAAGGCGGCATGGCCACCGTCTATGAGGCCGATGACACCCGTCTTGCACGTACCGTCGCCATCAAGATCATGCATACGCAGCTGGCGCAGGGGCCGCACCGCGACCAGTTCGTGGAGCGCTTCCGCCGGGAGGCCCGTTCGGCGGCGGCCATCGCCAACCCGCACATCGTGCAGATCTATGACACCGGGGAATTCGACGGTCTCGACTATCTGGTCATGGAATACGTGCACGGCGTCAATCTGCGGTACGAGATGAACCGGATCGGCACGTTCACCGTCCGCGAGACGATGCGCATCATCGAGGAGATTCTCGACGGCCTGTCCGCGGCGCACGGCGTGGGCGTGGTGCATCGCGACATCAAGCCGGAGAACATCCTGCTCAACGAGCGCGGTCGCGTGCAGATCACCGATTTCGGGCTGGCGAAGGCGGCCTCGCAGGCCACGCTCGCCACCACGGGCATGCTGCTGGGAACGGCCGCCTACCTCGCCCCCGAGATGATCGAGCACAACCAGGCCACCCCGCAGGGCGACCTGTACTCGGTGGGCATCATGGCGTGGGAGATGCTTGCCGGTGACGTGCCCTTCAGCGCCGACAACCCGGTGACGATGGTGTTCAAACACGTCCATGAGGACGTTCCCGCCCTGGCCGGCAGATATCCGGGCATGCCCCGCCCCGTATCCGAGTTCATCGCACATCTGACCTGCCGTATGGTGTCGGACCGCCCGGACGACGCCATGGCGGCCCTGCGGGAGCTGCACGGTTTCGCCAACGGGCTGACGCCCTCCGAACTGTCGTACCGCGTGGCCGGTTCCCCGACGCCGAACGCGACCAGCGTGCTCCCTTCTTCGGACGGGCCACGCGCCGGCGCCGCCATGCCGTTCGCCGCCGACGACGGCGATGAAGGCGACGACGAACGGCGTGAGATGCTGCGTCACGACCTTCCGGCCCAGCATTCCGGTTACGACGAGGGGTCCACGGCCAAGGGCCGGAAAGGGCCGCGGCGCCGGGTGATAATTGTCACGGCGATCATGCTCGTCGTACTGCTCGCCATGGGAGGCGGCGGATTCGCCTGGTGGTATTATCTCGGCCCCGGCAGCTATTGGAGCGTGCCCGCGCCCACCGACGTCCAATGCACCGAGAACCGGGCCTGCCCGCTCCGGGGCGCAAGCTTCACGGACTACGAGGACACGCTCAAGGTGGCGGGAATCCCCTACGAATCCAGCGAGGAATTCAGCGACACCGTCGCCAAGGGCGATATCATCTCCGCCACGCCGGCCAATGCGGGCGACCATGTCAGCAAGCGGAACAACGAATCCATGCGCTTGGTCGTCTCCAAGGGGGTGCGCCAGCTGACCGTCCCCGCGGACATCGCCGACGCGAACTCCGCCAATGGCAAGGATCCCATCAACGCGCTTCGCCGGACGGGATTCTCGAACATCACGCATGACGAATCCAAGGACGAGTATTCGATGGACGTGCCGGAGGGCGCGATTCTGTCCATCGACCCCAAGCCGGGCGCCACGGTGAAACACAACGCCCGTGTCACCGTCACCCTGTCCAAGGGGCTCAAACCGGTGGCCATGCCGACGGTCGTCGGCCGGAGCAGGGCGGACGCCGTCGCGTCCCTGAACGAGGCCCGGCTGAAGGTCTCGGTCACGGAGCAGTACTCCGACACGGTGGCCAGTGGCAAGGTCGTCTCCGCATCCGTCAACGCCGGCGCGCAGCTGCATTGGGGCGATGCGGTGAGTCTGGTGGTCTCCAAGGGCCCGCAGATGGTGACGGTCCCCGACGTCCGTGGCAAGAGCCAGGACGAGGCCACCAAGACGCTCAAGGCCCTTGGCCTCGACGTCAAGGTATCCGCCCCGTTGGGCAATATCACCCATACGGTCCGGCTACAGAGCCCCGATCCGGGCAAGCAGGTGCGCCTGCGCGACGCCAAGGGCAAAGCCACGGTCGTGACGCTCACCGTGGTGTGATCGGCCCACCGCCACCGCCTGCCAGAGGCGATGACGAAAGGGGCGGAGCCCATGCGGCCCCGCCCCTTTCGTCATCCTGTCATCCCGTTATCCCGCCGATCAGCCTTCGGACCTGGCGGCGAGCCGCTGCTTCACCTTCTGCGCGTATTCGTCCACGTATTCCTGCCCGCTGGCCTCGCCGATGATTCTCATCATCCTGTCGGTCAGTTCGCGAAGCTCATCGTGGTTGAGCTGATCGGCCGCCACCTTCCTCACGATGATGGGCTTGCCGAAGATGACCGTGGTGCTTCCCTTGCCGGGAATCACCTGGCCGGGCTTCTGCAGATCACGGGTGCCGATGATCGCCGTGGGGATGATCGGGCATCCGGTCTCCAGTGCGAGACGTGCCACGCCGGTATGGCCGCGGTACAGACGCCCGTCCGGGCTGCGGGTGCCTTCGGGATGGATGCCGAACAGGTGGCCGTCTTCAAGAATCTTGCGGGCCGTCTCCAACGCGCCCAACGACTTCTTGCCGCCGGAACGGTCGACGGGGAACACGCCCACCGATGTGAACCACCACTTCTTGAACCATCCCTTGATGCCCTTGCCCTCGAAGTACTCGGCCTTGCCCATGAAATGGATCATACGGGGCGAGACCAGCGGCAGCAGGCCGTCATCGATGACCGCGAGATGGTTCGCCGCGATGATGGCGCCGCCCTTCCTCGGAATGTTGTTCAGCCCCTTGACGGTGGGATTGAACCGGTGACGGGCCAACGGCCCCAGCAGTCTGACGAAGAACCAGTAAAGCACGATACCTCCAAGCCGTACGACGGCAGATTCACGGTTACAGTTATAGATATGACTGGCAACAAGGATAGCAATGCGAACCCGCCGTCTTCAAACGACGGTGCAAACGACGACGAACGTCGGCAGTGGGAGGAGTTCATCTCGTCCCACGAGAACGATCTGGACGAGGTGGCCCGTTCGCGCAGCGCGCGGAAATTCGACAAGGCCGCCCGCAAGGCGGAGAAGAAGAAGGCGCAGTTCAACGTACAGGACCTCAAGGCGGAGGCGTTCGCCCAGGCTCCCCCGGCAGGCCGGGGCCCCCGCGACTTCAGGAACAGCAGCTGGCTGGACGTCGATGAGATGATGGACGGGGATTCGACGTTCACTCCTCCGAACCCATCCCTCGGTCCGATCAGCGGGAGCGGTCTGCTGTTCGTCATCCTGCTGGTGGCGGGGGTACTCGGACTGGTGGCGGCCGTGTTGCTGCCGTCGATGGCCTCGCTGCTGGGCACGGTGTGCGGAGTGATGACGCTGATTGGCGCAGGCGGCCTGTTCGCCCGGCATCGGGGGCACACCGAGACCCGCCGCGACGTCTTCGACGACGGGGCACGGGTGTGACCGTCCTCCACGGCCGCATGGCCATCGTGGCGTAAGCGTCTCCGGAAGGACAAGAAAACGGGCGGTGTCCGCGCTCCCACATTTCGGGGCACACGGACACCGCCCGTCATGACGACGACGTGGCGTCACACATTGCGACGCGCCAGATCGGCGGCTCCGATCATGCCCGCGTCGCCGCCCGCGGTGGCGGGAAGGATCTTCGCGTGCTCACGGTAGGCCGCCGCCTCCAGGAAACGCACGTAGTTGTATCGTGCGGGCTTCAGCAGGATGTCGCCCACGGACACGACGCCGCCGCCCACGACGAAGACGTCGGGGTCGATCACCGCGGCGATGGCGGCCATGGTGCGCCCCAGCCATTCGCCGATCTTGCCGAAGGCGTACAGGGCCAGTTCGTCGCCCTCCTGGGCCGCCTGGGACACCATCTTGCCTTCGAGCGCATGGACGTCTCCCCCGCACAGCTCGAGAAGACGCGTGGCCTTCTGCGGCATGCGGCGGATGCCGGCGCGGGCGAAGCGCTCCAGCGCGTTGCCGGAGGTGTAGCGTTCCGCGCACCCGCGCAGACCACAGCCGCAGAAGTCGCCGTCGGAGACCATGGGCAGGTGGCCGAGCTCGGCGGCCATGCCGAAGGAGCCGCGGTAGAGTTCGCCGTTGATGATGACGGCGCCGCCGAGACCGGTGCCCACGGTGAGCATGACCATGTTGCGGCTGCCCCGGCCGGCGCCGAGGATGTACTCACCCCATCCGGCGCAGTTGGCGTCGTTCTCCACGACGACCTTGCACCTGCCGTCGGTCAGTTCCTCGATGCGGTCCGCCAGGGGGTAGTCGATCCACTTGGCGATGTTCGCCGAGAAGCTCATGGTGCGGCGGTCGGCCTTGACGTTGCCCGCCGCCGAGATGCCCATGGTGGGGATGTCGGAGTGGAGCTTGAGCGCCTCGTTATAGATTTCGATGATGCAGTCGTTGATCTCGTCGGGGTCGGTCGGCGTGGGAACACGCCATTGGCTGAGGACCTTGTCGTTCTCGTCGCAGACGGCGCCCGCGATCTTCGTGCCGCCGATATCGATGCCCAGTGTGTACATGAATCCTCCCTGTCGCCGCTCCCATCGCCGATGTTCTTCGATGAGGCATCGCGCGATGGGGATTAGAACGTTCAACACTGCCATGATACCAGCGGAGAAAACGACACGCCGAAAATCCTACCGACCGGTTGGTTTTTTAATGTCGGATATCAACCTTCCGCACCAAGACGGGCAGCCCTGCCGGCATACGCCCGACGTACGTGAACGCGGATGCGTACACGTACGACAATGCCCCGTCATCGCACTGATGCCGGGGCATGACGTTGATGGGAAGACCTCCCGATGGCACCGGCGTCCGCCGCAATCATGCGACGAACGCATCGGCACCGCTCGCATCAGGCCTTCTTCGACCGGGCGGCCTCGATCCAACGGTCGAGCAATTCCGACGCCTTGCCGGAGTCGACGGTCTTCTCGGCGAGGGCATACGCCTCACGGAAGCGCTCGGCCAAAGTGCCGTCCCCGATCAGATGACCATCGGCCACAATCGCGGACGCGGCGTTGAGCAACGCCGTGGTGCGGGCGGGGATGTCCTTGCCGTCGACGAAGTCACGGAATGCGGCCGCGTTGACCTCGGGCTCGCCGCCCTTCAGGTCGGCGACGTCGATCTTCGCGAGGCCGAGTTCGACGGTCGGGTCGAATTCGGTCTCGACGACCTTGCCGTCGCGAATCTCCCAGACGGAGACCGGACCGGTGGGCGCGAGCTCGTCCATACCCTCGTGCGAGGTGTATACCATGCCGGTCTGGCCGTTGGCGGCATACACGGCGGCCATGATCGGGCTGACCTCACGCTTGGCGCAGCCGATGGCCACGTGGGCGGGCTTGGCGGGGTTGGTCAGGGGCCCCAGCACGTTGAACACGCACGGGATGCCGAGTGCGGCGCGAATCGGTCCGACAAAGCGCATGGCCGGGTGGAAGGTGCGGGCGAACGCGAAGGTGATGCCCACTTCGTCGCCCACCTCGCCGACGGCCTCCGGTGCGAGGTCCAACGGCAGGCCGAGGGCCTCGAGCACGTCGGCGGCGCCGCACTTCGAGGAGGCGGCGCGGTTGCCGTGCTTGACGATCTTGACGCCGGCGGCGGCCGCGGCGACCGATCCCATGGTGGACAGGTTGACGGTGGCGAAGCCGTCGCCGCCGGTGCCGACGATGTCGGTGGTCTCACCGGAGACGTTGAGCGGCACGGCATGCGACACCATGGCCTTGGCCGCGCCGGACACCTCCTCCGGCGTCAGACCGAGCTGCTGCTGCATGGCCAGGACGGCGCCCACGGCGGCGGGGTTCGCCTGGCCCTTCATAAGGTCGTCGACGTACCACTCACTTTCCTCGGCGCTCAGATGCTCCCCCTGCACGAGCTTGGTAAGAACTGCTTTCCATGTGAATGGTTCGGTCATCGCTGATTCCTCCTTGGCGTATTCGCCAGTGTTGCATTCGGTGCCATTGTAGCGATTATCCGTTACGCGTCCACCGTCCCGACGTCGGATGTTCCACTATACGAAAAAGGCGCCCCGCGGACATCATCCGCGGGGCGCCTATCATAGACGGGGCATGATGCCCCGTCTTCCCTTACTTCTCGTTTTTGCCATGGCACAGCTTGTACTTCTTGCCGGAGCCGCAGGGGCATGGTGCGTTCCTGCCGGTTCCGGGGAAGGTGCGTCCGTCGGATTCGGGGGCATGCAGCTCGCCGCTCTTGGGACGCTTGGACAGCGGGACCTTGCGGTCGGCATGGCTGATCGGCTTCGGCCCGGTGACGCTGCCGGTCTCGGTCTTCACCGGCTCATCCGCCACGGATGCCGTGGACGCCGCATCGGCGGCGGGCTCCGTATCGGCGCCGGCGGACGAGGTCTCCGCGGATTCGGCGACGGCCGACTCCTCGGCGTCCTCATCCTCGGCGTCCGGATCCTGAGGCGCGGACGTCTCCAGCTCGTCGGCGGACGGCTGGTCCTCGTCCGTGCCCTCGACCTTCTCCGTGGCCGCGGCAACGGCCTTGTCCTCGTCGGACTCGGTGTTCAGGTCCTCGGTGCGGGCGACCTGCTGGATGTCGACGTGGAACAGCAGCTGGATGGACTCCTCCTTGATGCCTTCCACCATGGAGTTGTACATCTGGTAGCCTTCGCGCTGGTACTCGGTCAGCGGATCGCGCTGGCCCATGCCTCGCAGGCCGATGCCGTCCTTGAGGTAGTCCATCTCGTAAAGGTGCTCACGCCACTTGCGGTCGAGCACGGCCAGCACGACGCGGCGTTCGAGCTGTCGCATGGCGGCGGAACCCGCAATCTTCTCGATCTTCGCGTACTGTTCCTCGATGTCGGCGACGATGAGCTCGTGCAGTTTGGCAATGGCCTTGTCGGACTTCAGACCCTCCAGCGCCTTCTCGGCGTCCTCACGCTCCACATCGATCGGATAGATCTGTCCGAGGGCCTTCCACAGCCCCTCGAGGTCCCAGTCGGCGGGCTTGTCGCTGCCGTGGGCGGCGCCACGGATGTAGGAGTCGACGGTGTCGGCCATGAAGCGCTTGATGTCCTCGTCGATGTCCTCGCCCTTGAGCACGGCCTGACGCTCCGCGTACACCACGGTACGCTGCTTGTTCATCACGTCGTCGTACTTCAGCACGTTCTTGCGGATCTCGAAGTTGCGGGACTCCACGGCCTTCTGGGCGTTGCGTACGCCCTTCGAGACGCTCTTCGACTCGATGGGCTCGCCCGTGGGCATGCCCTTGGCCATCACACGGGCCACGAGCTGGGTGTTGAACAGGCGCATGAGGTTGTCCTCGAGCGACAGGTAGAAGCGGGATTCGCCCGGATCGCCCTGACGGCCGGAACGGCCTCGCAGCTGGTTGTCGATACGGCGGGACTCGTGACGTTCGGTGCCGAGGACGTAGAGGCCTCCGAGCTTCTTGACCTCCTCATGCTCGTCCTTGACCTGCGCCTTGACCTCGGCGAGGGTCTCGGGCCACAGCTTCTCGTATTCCTCGGGGGTGTCCTCGGAGGAATAGCCCTGCTCCTTGAGCTTCTGGTCCGCGAGGAACTCGACGTTGCCGCCGAGCATGATGTCGGTGCCTCGGCCGGCCATGTTGGTGGCCACGGTGACGGCGCCCTTGCGACCGGCGACGGCCACGACCGCGGCCTCCTTGGCATGATGCTTGGCGTTGAGCACCTGATGGGGGATGCCGGCCACGTCGAGCAGCGAGGAGACGACCTCGGAGGATTCCACGGACGCGGTGCCGAGCAGCACCGGCTGCCCCTTGGCGTGGCGCTTGGCCACGTCCTTGACGATGGCGGTCAGCTTCTCCTTCTTGGTGCGGTAGATGAGGTCGTCCTTGTCCTGACGGATCATCGGACGGTTCGTCGGAATCGGCAGCACGCCCAGCTTGTAGGTGTTCATGAACTCGGCCGCCTCGGTCTCGGCGGTACCGGTCATGCCGGCGAGCTTGTCGTACATGCGGAAGTAGTTCTGCAGGGTGATGGTGGCGAAGGTCTGGTTCTCGGCCTTGACCTCCACGCCCTCCTTGGCCTCGATGGCCTGGTGCAGACCCTCGTTGTAGCGGCGGCCGGGAAGCATGCGGCCGGTGTGCTCATCGACGATGAGCACCTCGCCGCCCTGCACCACGTAGTCCTTGTCGCGCAGGAAGAGCTCCTTGGCCTTGATGGCGTTGTTCAGGTAGCCGATGAGCGCGGTGTTGTTCGGCTCGTACAGGTTGTCGATGCCGAGGTAGTCCTCCACCTTGGTGATGCCCGGGTCGAGGATGCCGACGACCTTCTTCTTCTCGTCGACCTCATAGTCCTCGTCGCGCTTGAGCTTGAGCACCAGCTTGGCGAACTGACGGTACCAGCGGGTCACGTCGCCCTCGGCGGGGCCGGAGATGATCAACGGGGTTCGCGCCTCGTCGATGAGGATGGAGTCGACCTCGTCGACGATGGCGTAGTGGTGCTCGCGCTGCACCAGGTCGGACTTCTCCCACGCCATGTTGTCGCGCAGATAGTCGAAGCCGAACTCGTTGTTGGTGCCGTAGGTCACGTCCGCGGCGTACTGCTTGCGGCGCTCCGGCGGCTTCTGGTCGGTGATGATGCAGCCGGTGGTCATGCCGAGGAAGCGGAATACGCGGCCCATGAGGTCGCTCTGGTAGCTGGCGAGGTAGTCGTTGACGGTGACCACGTGCACGCCCTTGCCCTCGAGCGCGTTGAGGTAGCTCGGCAACGTGGCGACCAGCGTCTTGCCTTCACCGGTCTTCATCTCGGCGATGTTGCCCCAGTGCAGGGCGGCGCCGCCCATGAGCTGCACGTCGAAGTGACGCATGCCCAGCGTGCGCTTCGAGGCCTCACGCACCGTGGCGAACGCCTCGGGCATGAGCTTGTCGAGACTCTCGCCGTTCTCGATGCGCCGCTTGAACTTGGCGGTCTGCCCCTTGAGTTCGTCATCGGACATGGCGGAGATGGTGTCCTCCAAGGCATTGGTCGCCTCCGCCACGGACTGAAGCTTGCGAAGCTGGTGTCCTTCGCCGATACGCAGGACCTTGTCCAGAACGTTTACCACGAGTTATCTCCTCAACTGTGTCTGTGTTCTTGCGCCTGGACTACGAGCCCTGTTCAGGCACAAACTGCATCCATAGTACGCGATTGTTCCGATTTTCGTTTTCTTCCCGGAGGTTTTACGGGAAAATCCCGGCATGGAGCCGTTGTTCGCATTCACAAACGAACGCCCCCGGACATGATCCGGGGGCGTTCCGCAACGGATGTGGGGCCGTTACTTGGCCTTGTTCACATTCTCGGGGGTGTCGATCTCGAACACGCCGTAGCTCCAGCCGTGGCGATGGTAGACGACCGACGGACGGCCGGTCTCCTTGTTGACGAACAGGAAGAAGTCGTGTCCGATCAGCTCCATCTCGTACAGGGCCTCATCGATGCTCATCGGCTCGGCGATGTGCAGCTTGCGGCGGATGACGATCGGGGTGTCGCCGACCTGGACCTCGACGGATTCGCCCGGACCAAGATCTCCGGCCACGGCGTCGGCGGGGCTGTTGCTCGGTTCCTCGGCCGGCTCCTCCTCGACGACGGGCGGCTCGACCACACCGAGGTCGACGGGCTGCGGATTGGTGTATCCGCGACGATGGTCCTTGCGACGGTCACGGGAACGACGCAGACGAAGCGTCAGCTTGTCGAGTGCCAGATCGAGGGCGCTGAACTCGTCGGTGCTGGAGGCCTCGGCACGGACGACGGTGCGTCCGGCGATGACCGTGATCTCGACCTTCTTGGCGGTATCGGCCTGGCGGGGATTGCCCTCATGCGTCACCACGATCTGGGCGCGCTGCGCATCGGGCGCGATTGCGGTCACACGATTCATCTTGTTCTCGACGACATCACGGAACCTCTGCTTGATCTGCGTGTGACGCCCGGTAACCACGATTTCCATGTGAACCTCCTTTGTCAAGCGGCTGTTGCACCGCTGTGGACACCCAACGGCAACCTCGCCGAAGGGATACCTACGATTCTAACCGACAAAACGAAATTTTTGTGGAATTCAGCGTAATGAAAACCCGTGTTCACCATGGATGCTATGCTGTTCTCTCTGAGACCCCTTGATGGCCGCGGCCGGCACCCCGCAAGGGACGCCGGTTGAGGAACTTCCGGGCTCCACAGAGCACGATGGCGGATAACGTCCGCCCAGGGCGACCTGAGAGATAGCGCAGCAGAGAACAGACCGCCCGGCTTCGGCCGGGTAAGGGTGAAACGGCGGTGTAAGAGACCACCGGGCTTCCGGCAACGGAAAGCCGCATGGCAAGCCTCATCGGGAGCAAGGCCAAGCAGAAGGCGTCAAGGGCTGCTCGCCCGTGCCTTCGGGTAGGCTGCTAGAGCCTGGCGGCGACGTCAGGTCGAGATGGATGGCCATCCGTGCATGACCGCTTGCGGCCGCGCACGACAGAACCCGGGGTATAAGGGGTCTCATCCCACATCATTCGAATCACGCACCCACGCCAAACAAATCCTCCGCGACCCGGCGGATGACGGAGGGATCGTGCCCCTTGCGGCCACCGGCGCCCCACAGCCGACGGCGACGCTTTTCCACATCCATGCCTTCGGTCTTACGCGCGACACGCCGCCCCAGCTCGTACGCCGATTCCACGAAGGCGTCAGTCCCTTCAAACCACGCGACCACACGCTCGGCCAGCGAACGGTCCACCCCCCTACGCATCAGCTCACGCAGCGTGCCCACACGTCCCAGCCGACGGGACAGGCAATACCGGACCATGGACTGCGCATAGGCCTCATCGTCGACGAACCCCACATCGACGAGCCACCGCATCACCCGCCCGACGACCGCCGACTCGTATCCCTTGGCCATCAAACGTTCCTCCAACGCACCAGACGACCGCGGCGCCGCATCGAGCAATGTCAGAGCGGCCTCGCGACATGCCTCATAGTCCGCGGGATTCTCCGGCCCCTCGAAGCGACCGGAGTGGGAACGCACACCGAATCCCCCTCGCTTGGGAGTGCGGGCGGATTGACGGCGGCGTCCCCGCCGAGACACCGTATTCGGCCTATCGGTATCGTCGGGCGTCGTACCGAACGATCCCGTGGGACGGGAACGGTCCGATGATGCGAATCCGTTCGACGCGACGTCCCGATCGGAAGGGGCCCCGGCGTCCTGAATCCGCGTTGCATCTGCGGTATCATCCTTGGCGTTCCCATCCGGCACGACCATCGGGTGGGAACGCAGGAACATCTCCGCGGAAATCATTGCTTGGCCGCCGCCTGCGTGCCGGCGGTCCTGCCGTCGGACGGTTTCTTGGAGTCTGTCTTAATCGTGTTCTTATCGGATGGCGCGCCGGTCCTGCCGGTCTCTTTTCCATCGGCCTGCCCCTCCTCGGGATCGGGCTTCTCCACGCCGAAGGCAACCTTCACCCGGTGTTCGATCTCATCGGTCAGTTCCGGGTTGTCCTTGAGGAACTGGCGGACCTTCTCGCGCCCTTGTCCCAGCTGGTCGCCGTCGTAGGTGAACCAGGAACCGGACTTCTTGACCAATCCGCACTGCTGGGCCATGTCGAGCACGGAACCCTCACGGGAGATGCCCTCGCCGTAGAGCACGTCGAACTCCGCGGTCTTGAACGGCGGAGCCATCTTGTTCTTGACGACCTTGACCTTGGTGCGGTTGCCGATGGCCTCATCGCCGTTCTTCATCGTCTGGATGCGTCGGATGTCCAGACGCACGGACGCATAGAACTTGAGCGCCTTGCCTCCCGTGGTGGTCTCGGGCGAGCCGAAGAACACGCCGATCTTCTCACGCAGCTGGTTGATGAAGATGGCCGTGGTGCCGGCCTGGGCCAGCGCTCCCGTCATCTTGCGCAGCGCCTGGCTCATCAGCCTGGCCTGCAGGCCGACGTGGCTGTCTCCCATGTCGCCTTCGATCTCGGCCTTGGGCACCAGCGCGGCGACGGAATCGATGACGATGACGTCGAGCGCGCCCGAACGGATGAGCATGTCGGCGATCTCCAGCGCCTGCTCGCCGTTGTCCGGCTGCGACACGATCAGCGAATCGGTGTCCACCCCGAGCTTGCGGGCGTATTCGGGATCGAGGGCGTGCTCGGCGTCGATGAACGCGGCGACACCGCCGTTGCGCTGGGCATTGGCGACGACATGCAGCGCCAACGTGGTCTTTCCGGACGATTCGGGACCGTACACCTCGACGATCCTGCCCTTGGGGAGACCGCCGATTCCCAGCGCCAAATCAAGCGCCAGGGAACCGGTGGGGATGACCTCCACGTTCTGTATGGGCTTGTCTCCCAGGCGCATGGCCGAGCCCTTGCCGAAGCTCTTCTCCACCTGCGCCAGCGCGGTGTCCAGCGCCGCACGCCGCTGATCCGCGACCCGTTCGGCCGAATCCTGTTTCTTCTGCTGTGCCATCAGCGTCTCCTTAACGTCGGTGCCAGGGGTTCCCACCGTAGCCCGACCATTGCCGTGAATGCCAGCCGCATGGAAAATGTGGACAACCATACCACCCGCAAACGAACATCACCGATGTTGCTTTTGCCGGCATTACCCAATCTGCCGACATCGACTATACTCGAACATGTGTTCGAATTCATGCGACACGCCGAAAAATCAGACCATCGGCCCCGGAGGCAGCGGCGGGGCGTTATGGCCGTCGCCCCATCGACGATCATCCGGAACACCCATATGGTCGCAGAACACGTTCCAGACGACGCGCGGCTCCACGCCGGCGTCCAGCGCCTCGATGACCGTCATGGAATCCAGTCTCGCAAGATTCTGGTCCCGGGAGAGGCTTCGTCCGTAGGAACGGCCGAAGACCTCGTCCACAAGCTGCCAAAACTCCCGTTCCTGCATATGCGGGGAACCTACTCCCGGCCCTCAACCTCGCGGACCCGGTCGGCCACCATCATCAGCATATCGGACAGACGCACGCCCAACGCCTGGGTGATGGAGACGAGCAATTCGGAGCTGGCCTCCTTCTGGCCGCGCTCCACCTCGGAAAGATAGCCGAGGGACACGCCAGCCTTGCCGCTGACCTCGCGCAGGGTCTTGTGGTCCTTGGTGCGCAAAGAGCGCAGCACTTCGCCGATGACCTTGCGCAACGAGATCTGCCCATCCTCGCTGGCCACCACACGCGTGCGCTCGGCCGCGTTGGAACGGTCCTCGAGACCCTCCTCACGGTCGGCGTTCGCCCACATGCGGCTCAGCGCCGCCCGACGGTCGTCCTTCGCCTTGCGGGCCGCGCGCGCACGCAGAATCTGCTGCTGCGCGAAGGCGACGGCGCGCTTCTGCGCCGGAGTGAGGTTCCGGGCCATGGCCTTACCGTCGGGCATCGCCACCGTGGCGCGCTCGGAAGTGCGGATATCGCTGTCGTACCGTGTTGCCGTAGTCGTCATGTTCGCTCCTTTTCCAACCCCAGACCTGTATCTCGTTCTCTATACGTGTCAACCGGACGTGCCGGCGATTATTCCGCTGTCGGACTCAAATGTGATTCAATTCACACGCCCGTCCATGCCACCGTCCTTCCGTGCGCCGTCGGCGAGCAGGGACACCAGACGGTCGAGCACACACACCACCGTCTTCTCGCGTATCTCCTCGCGGGTCCCGGAAAGCCTCAGCTCGTGCGATTCGACCACATAGCCCCCATGCACGTGCACGTCGGGCAGGCACAGGCCGATGTAGACCAGTCCGGCCGGCTTGTCGCCGTCGGGGCCGGGTCCGGCGACGCCCGTCGTCGACAATCCAACGACCCCGCCCCGATATTCGTCACGGGAACAGTACAGCCGGACGGTCCGCACCGCCATCTGCCGCGCCACTTCGGGATGCACGGCGCCTTCGCGGCGCAGCAATGCTCCGTCGACGCCGAGAACATGCTCCTTCGCCGCGATGTCGTAGGTCACGGCCGACCCGAGGAACACCTGTGAGGCGCCGGGAATGCGGACGAACGCGTCGGCGAGCAGTCCGCCGGTCAGTGATTCGGCGGCCGCGATACGCCAGCCGCGTTCGCCGCACAGTTCCAAGGCGCGCGCGGCAAGGTCGTCCCTGCGTTCCCGGGCAGACGCGGCGCCGGCATCATATCCGACGGCGACGCTCATCGCGCATGCCCCTTGGGCGCGCCAAACGTGTTGTACAGGTAGACGCCACCCGAATACAGGCACAGCACGAGCGCGACAAGCAGCATCACGTAGGAGAGGCCGTAGTACCAGAACGTCCAGTCGACCCCCGGGGCGATGACGTCGGCCAGCGACCAGACCGGCAGCATGTACATCGACAGGGCGATGGACTGGAACACCGTCTTGAGCTTGCCCGGCCACGCGGCGGCGATGACCTTGCCGCCGGGGCGTTCCATCACGAAGAATCGCATGACGGTGATGCCCACCTCCCGCACGAGGAACAGCACGGTGATGACCCATGCGAACGCGAACTCCCCGAACGCGGAGAACACGATGAGCGCGGAGCACATGAGCAGCTTGTCGGCAATCGGGTCCATGAGCTTGCCCAGCTCGGTGACCTCGTTGCGGGAACGGGCCAGATACCCGTCGATCTTGTCGGTGCTGGCCGCCACGATGAACAGTACGGCGGCCACCCATCGCAGGGTGAGGTCGTCGCGTCCCATCGGGCCGGCGACCACGGTCAACACGATGAACACCACCACGAGGATGATGCGGGCGTAGGTGACGAGGTTCGCCGGGGTGTTCCATCCTTCCGACAGCGATTTCCTCGTCATTCCCGAACCATTGCCTTCGTTCATCACATGCTCCTTGCCATATCGGTGCACGGCCGCATGGATATCGCGGGCGGCCGTGCATTTCCTAAGCGATTCCCAAGCGTACCCCATGCTCTTCCGGGGAACGGTCCGCCGTTCCCCGTCACCGCGGGCTTTCGCCCTCCGCCGCCTGCGGCTGCGAGGGCGTCAGCGACTTCGTCTCGCCTTTGATGAACGCGAGCACCTGCGGCAGGTCCTGCGGCTGGACCAGCACCTCGCGCGCCTTGGAGCCCTCGGACGGTCCGACGACGCCGCGCGATTCGAGCAGGTCCATGAGGCGTCCCGCCTTGGCGAAGCCGACGCGCAGCTTGCGCTGCAGCATGGAGGTCGAGCCGAACTGGGATGTGACGACGAGTTCGGCGGCCTGCAGCAGGACGTCCATGTCCCCGCCGATGTCCTCGTCGGGTTCGATGGCGCTCTTCTCCGCCTCCTTGGCCATCTCCTCGATGTCCTCGCGATAATGCGGCTTGCGTTGCGTTCTGACGAAATCCACGGCGTCGCGGATCTCGGACTCCGAGACCCAGGAGCCCTGCACGCGCAACGGCTTGGCGCTGCCCATCGGCAGGAACAGCGCATCGCCCTGCCCGATGAGGCTTTCCGCGCCGGTGGTGTCGAGGATGACGCGCGAATCGGTGGCCGACGAGGTGGCGAAAGCCAGACGCGAGGGGATGTTGGCCTTGATGAGGCCGGTGACCACGTCGACGGACGGACGCTGCGTGGCGAGCACGAGGTGCACGCCGGCGGCACGCGCCAGCTGGGTGATGCGCTGGATGGAGCTTTCCACGTCGTTCTTGGCCACCATCATGAGGTCGGCCATCTCGTCGACGACCACCAGCAGGTACGGGTACGGCGCCACCTTGCGGTTCGACCCCTCGGGCGCGTGCACCTTGCCGGCGCGCACCGCCTCGTTGAAGTCCTTGACGTGCCGGAATCCGAAGTACTGCAGGTCGTCGTAGCGGGCGTCCATCTCCTTGACCACCCATTCGAGCGCCTGGGCGGCCTTCTTGGGATCGGTGATGATGGGCGTGAGCAGATGCGGGATCCCGGCGTAGGCGGAGAGCTCCACGCGCTTGGGGTCCACCATGATGAGCCGCACCTGTTCGGGCGTGGCGCGCATGATGATGGAGGTGAGCATGGAGTTGATGAAGCTCGACTTGCCGGAGCCGGTGGCGCCGGCCACGAGCAGATGCGGCATCTTGGTGAGATCGGCGGTGACGAAGTGCCCCTCGACGTCCTTGCCCACGCCGGCGAGCATGGGGTTGGGGTCCCTGCGGGCCTTGTCGGAGCGCAGCACGTCGCCGAGGTGCACGATCTCGCGGTCCACGTTCGGGATCTCGATGCCGATGGCCGACTTGCCGGGGATCGGCGAGAGGATGCGCACGTCGGAGCTGGCCACGGCGTAGGCGATGTTGCGACGCAGGTTGGTGACCTTCTCGACCTTGACGCCGGGTCCGAGCTCCACCTCGTACTGGGTGACCGAGGGCCCTCTCAGGAACCCGACCACCTGGGCGTCCACCTTGAACTGCTGGAAGGTGTCGCGCAGGGCGGCGATGACCTTATCGTTCGCCGGGGTCCTTGCGGCATGGGGCTTGCCGTGCTTGAGCAGCTCCAGGTCGGGCAGATGGTACTCCTCCGAATCAGGGATGGATGCGGCCGGAACGTCCTGCCCGGCGCCTTCCCCGGCCGCGACGGCGGAGGGCGCCTGGGCGGCGGGATTCATCACGGGTCCGGGCCCCGGTTCGGGCGATGCGGAGGCCAGGGGACGTGCCGGGGTCTCATGGGACGCCGGGGGGAAGCTTCCAGAGGGCATGATGGCGGTGGCCCACGGGTCCACGCCGGTGGTGCCGGACGCTCCGGCCGCGCCGTCCTCCCCACCGAGGGAGGAGACGGTGCGCGGGCGGTGCGCCGGGAGGTCGCCGCTGCGGTCGACCAGCGTGGTCTCCGCCGTCTGGCCGTGGGTGCTGGCCGCCTTGTCGAACGCCTTGTCGGCGGCGTACTCGTCCAGCTTGGAATCCTCGTCGGGGTTTTCCCCGAAGTGCCCGGAGAACAACCTCCTCCACCATGGCGTCTTCGTGGCGCGGGCGCCACCGGCACCGTCCTCGTGCCCATCGTCGGTCCCGTCATGCGTCGGCACGCCGTCGGCGAAGGCGATGGTGTCGTCGCCGTCCGCCAGCCTGACCTCGTTGGGGAAGTCGGCGTCGCGGGCGCCTTCGGCGGAAGGTCCGTTCCCCCGGCCCCGCAGGAATGCTGCGAGCGATGCGAACCGCTGCGGGATCTCGCTCACATGGGTGCGGGTGATCAGCAACAGCGAGGCCAACGCCACGATGACGAACAGGATGATGGCGAAGACCTTGGAAAGCCCCCATGACAGCGTCGATCCGAGGACGAATCCGAACAGGCCCCCGGCCTCCTGGATCTGCCGGATGTCGAAGTCGTGGGAGTCGCCGAGCTTGGCGGCATCGATGATCGAGCAGACGGACCACAGCAGCATCGTCCACCCGCAGACCACGCGGGGATTGTCGGAGTTCCTGCCCGCGTTGCGCAGCAGCCGCCAGACGAGGATGAACAGGAGCACGGGCAGCACGACGCTCATCATGCCGAAAAGCCCCGATGCGACGGCGTGCAGCAGCCGCCCGATGAACCCGTTGACACGGAACCATTCGCTGGCCACGAACATGATGGCGAGGATGGCGAAGACGAAGCACAGTCCGTCCCGGCGGTAGGCGGGGTCGAATTCGCCGACGCCGGTGAGCGTGCGGACCATCATGCCCAGGCCGCGCGGTACGGCGAGCAGCGCCTGCTTCCACCCGGGCTCGTCGATGGGTGCGCCCGAGCCCGCGCCTGCCGTCCCCGAACGCGGGGATGACGATGATTTTCGTGCGGTGGACCGGTTCGACGCCGACCGCGGGGATGATTTCTGTGCCATAGCAATGCCCTACAATACCGTTGCTCCGGGATGTCCCCCGCCATGGCGGGATGATATTCACGAAACATCAGGCAAATCCCCGGTGACGGGGTCCCTGCTATCCGGCGATGTCGCCGAGGTGGTGCTGCACGTAGTCGTCTGCGTGCGCGTCGATGGCGTCGTATGCGCCGGCGTCGGCATGCTCCACGATGGCGAGCGCGTTGTCGAGCAGTGCGGGGTTGAGCGCCTCGAGCCAGTGGATGCGCGGGTCGCGGCCGAACCAGCCCATCTGCTTGCGGGCGAGCCGTCGGGTCTTCTGCGCGATGTCGGCGAATGCCTCGTCCTCGTCCATAAGGCCGTCGAGCACATCGATCATCTGCTGGTAGCCGAGGGCGCGTGCTGCGGTGGGTCCGAGATGGTCGCGCAGCCGTTCGGCCTCATGGATGAACCCGTCGTCGCGCATGTGCATGGTACGGACGGCGATGCGCCTGTCGAGTTCCTCGCGGGGCAGGTCGAGACCGATCTGCACGCAGGGGATGATGTAGCGGTATCGGGGCAGGCTGGCGGAGTACGGCCGTCCGGTGATCTCGATGACCTCCAGCGCGCGGATGGTGCGACGCGGATTGTGCGGGTCCATGCGTGCGGCGGCCTCGGGGTCCTTGGCCTTCAGCTCGTCGAAGAGGATTCCCGGTCCTTCGTCCTTCGCCCGCCGCTCGAGCCGTTCGCGCACGGCGGGGTCGGTGCCGGGGAAGCTGATGTCGTCGATGGCGGCGCGGGCGTAGAGGCCGGAGCCGCCGACCAGTATCGGTCGGATTCCCTGCGCGCGCAGCCGATGGATGCAGTCCCTGGCCATGGCCTGGAACCGTGCGACGGTCATCGTCTCGTCGGGGCCGATGACGTCGAGCAGGTGGTGCGGCACTTCAGCCTGTTCCTCGGCGGTGGCCTTGGCGGTGCCGATGTCCATGCCGCGGTACATCTGGTAGGCGTCGGCGTTCACGATTTCGGCGCGCTGTCCTTTGGCGGCGAGCGCCTTGGCGAGCGCGATGGCGAGGCCGGTCTTTCCGGAGGCGGTGGGGCCGACGATGGAGACGACGCGCGGACCGTCGGAGCGCCGTTCGGCGCCGGCGTGTTCAGTGTCTGATGTCATAGGTCTGCCCTGCCTTCACGTCCGGGTCTGCGATGAGGTAATGCGCGGCGGCGTGGGTCACGGTGGCGGTGACGAAGTCGCCGACCTGCGGCTGCGGCCGTCCTTCGGGCACGCCCACGTGGACGAGCACGCCGGTGCGTTCGCGTCCGGTGACGCGGTGCGTCTCCCCGTCCCGCTTGCCCTGCATGGCGGAGACCATCACTTCGACGTCACGGCCCTCGAACGTGCGCAGCCCTTCGGCGGTGATGCGCTCCTGCAGCGCATGCAGCCGGTCGTAGCGTTCACGCACCGCGGCGTGGGGCACCTGGTCCATCACCGCGGCGGGCGTGCCGGGCCTGGGCGAGTATTCGAAGGTGAAGGCCGAGGAGAACCGTGCCTGCTCGACCACGCGCATGGTCTGTTCGAAGTCCTCGTCGGTCTCGCCGGGGAATCCCACGATCACGTCGGTGCTGATCTGGGCGTCGGGCATGGCGTCGCGCACCTTGCCGAGGATGGTCATGAACCTTTCGGCGCGGTAGGAGCGTCGCATGGCGCGCAGGATGCGGTCGGATCCGGATTGCAGCGGCATGTGCAGCTGGTGCATGACGTTGGGGGTCTCGGCCATGGCCGCGATCACCTCGTCGGTGAACGCCGCCGGATGGGGCGAGGTGAACCGCACGCGTTCGAGCCCGTCGATGCGTCCGCAGGCGCGCAGCAGCTTGGGGAACGCCATGCGGTCGCCCATGGAGCACCCGTACGAGTTGACGTTCTGCCCGAGCAGCGTCACCTCCTTGGCGCCTTCGTCGACACAGCGCCGGATCTCCTCGAGCACGTCGCCGGGCCGGCGGTCGCGTTCCTTGCCGCGCACGGCGGGCACGATGCAGAACGTGCAGGTGTTGTTGCATCCCACGGAGATCGACACCCACGACGAGATTTTCGAGGCGCGTGCGGTGGGCAGCTGGCTGGGGAAGTAGGCGAGGTCGCGTGAGATCTCCACCTGGGCGCGGCCGGTGGCGCGTGCGTCGTCCAGCAGCCTGGGCAGGGATCCGATGTTCTTGGTGCCGAAGACGGCGTCGACCCAGGGCACGCGTCTGGTGATGCGGTCGCGGTCCTTCTGGGCCATGCATCCGCCGACGGCGATCTGCATGTCCGGGTGGCGGTGCTTGTACCGGGCCCAGCGGCCGAGCGTGCCGTACATGCGTTCGGTGGCGTTCTCGCGTACCGCGCAGGTGTTGAGTATCACCAGGTCGAAGTCGCCGTTTCTCGTCTGCTCCTCGTCGGCGGCCACGTATCCGGCGGATTCCAGCACGCCGGCGATGCGTTCCGAATCGTGCACGTTCATCTGGCATCCGAGTGTGCGGATGGCGAACACTCCCCTGCCCCGTTCCCCGCCGCTTCCGCATGCGTTGCTCTCTCCGGTGATGGCGGCGGCGGGGATGGGATTGCGTTCCTCAATCGTCATCATGTCCTCATTCATACCGACCAATCCTAGCGAGCGACACGAATCTCACCGAATTCCCAGTTTTCCGCCCGTCCCGTTTGCTACTATTCCGTTGGTTTCCATGATGGTTGTTCGACAAGGAGAACGGATCCATGATTCTTGAACGCAAGCAGCGCTTCAACGTGCCCGAGATCCGCACGCGCATGGAGCAGGTGTCGGCCGAGCTCGGCACCGACACCTTCCGTGGCGCGCAGATCGTGGAATACGCCGAATTGGAGCAGGTCTATTCGGGCGCGATGCGTGAGATCAGCACGAAGCTGGAGAACCTCGACGACGAGTTCCAGCTGAAGAACGCGCACAATCCCATCCACCACATCGAATGCCGGCTGAAGAGCATCGGATCGACGATCGGCAAGCTGAAGCGGCGCGGACTGCCCGTCGAGATCTCGTCGATCAGGGACAACCTCTACGACATCGCCGGCATCCGTGTGATCTGCAACTATGTGACGGACGTCTACGCCGTCGCGAAGACCCTTTCGGAACAGTCCGACATCGAGGTCATCCGGATCAAGGACTACATCGCCAATCCCAAACCGAACGGATACCGCAGCCTCCACGTCATCTACCAGGTGCCGGTGTTCCTTTCGGACGGCCCTCATCCGACGCCCGTGGAGGTGCAGTTCCGCACCATCGCCATGGACTACTGGGCGAGCCTCGAACACCGTCTTCGCTATAAGAACACCATCGAGGACACCGCGAAGGAACGGCATTTCGAGACGCTGAAGGACTGCGCCACGCAGCTGGCCGAGATCGAGGGCCGCATGCAGCAGATCCATCAGGAGATCGGCTGACGACGTCGACCGGCCACAGCCGGTGAACGGCCACGGCCCCGGCCGTTCACACGGTCCTTCCAAGGATTCCAGCAATCCTTAAGGTGGCCGTCGTATGCTGTGCCCCAGCTATGGATATAGAAGGAGCAGTCATGGCATTCGACAACGGCCAGCCCCGCAACCAGCAATATCAGAACTATCAGCGGCCCGAATACGGCCAGCAGTACCAGCAGCCACAGTACGCCCAGGCCGGGTATCAACCCGCCTACGGCCAGGCCCCGTACGCGCAGCAGACGCCGTACGCACAGCCGGGCTACGGCCAGCCGGTCATGGACGCGCAGGCGTCCTACACGCACGACAGCTTCGAGAAGGCGCGCCGCGTCTCCGTCACCAAGGCGTATGCGGAGATGACCGCCGGGCTGCTGGTGACGGCCGTCGTGGCGATGGTCACCCAGGTCAGCGGCCTGCTGGTCGCCTATCTTTCGGCCACCGGCATGATCGGCTGGATCGGTCTGGCCGTCGTCCAGGTGGTGATGGCCGTCGCGTTGAGCGCCAAGGTGATGACGATGAACCCGGCCGTGGCCCGCGTGGTGTTCTACGTCTATGCGGCGCTCATGGGCTTCACGCTCAGCTCGATCTTCGCCGTGTATTCGCTGGGCAGCATCGTCATGGTGCTGGCGATGACCGCCGGGTTCTTCCTGTGCCTGACCATGATCGGCCTGACCACCAAGATCGACCTGCTGCGGTTCGGCCCGATACTCATGGTGGCGCTGCTCGTGCTGATCGTCGCGGAGATCCTCATGGCCATATTCATGCCCGGCCAGACGATGACGATGGTGTGCTCGGCGATCGCGCTGGTGATCTTCGCCGGTCTGACCGCCCACGACGCGCAGTTCACGCGCGCCATGTTCCAGCAGTATTCCTACGACGGCACGATGGTCAGGCGCGTCTCGATCCTGTGCGCGCTGAACCTGTACCTCGATTTCATCAACTTCTTCATGAACCTGCTGCAGCTGTTCGGTTCGCGCGACTGACCGGCCAGCCACACGACGAAGGGGCCGTCCCGTAGCATCGGGGCGGCCCCTTCGTCGTCGCATCGGCCCCGTATGCGGGAGGCCGGACTCCTCTTGGAGACCGGTTCCATAATCCGGAACGCCGTCCGGGCGGTTCATACGGGTGAATTACGGTGTTCGCGTGCGGAAAAAAGAGTTCGGCGGCATGGCCTGCCTGTTGTTAACGGCCATGATATGGGGCTTTTCGTTCGTCTCGCAGGTCGCGGGCATGGACTCGACGACCCCGATGTTCTTCAACGCCACGCGATTCACGCTTGGCGCGGCGTCGCTGGTGCCGATTCTGCTGGTGCTGCGTCGCAGGGGCACGGCCGCGAAGCCGAAACGGCGGGGGCCTTCGCCGCGGAGGACGGCGCTGGTCGCCGCATTGTGCGGCGTGGTGCTGTTTTCGGCGAGCACGCTGCAGCAGTACGGCATTCTCTATGGAAAGTCCGCCGGACGCGCGGGGTTCATCACCGCGTTGTACATCGTCATCGTGCCGCTGCTCGCATGGGTGTTCCTGCACCGTCGCGTCACCCTGTTCACCGGCGTGGCCGTGGCGTTGGCTGTCGTCGGCTTCTATCTGCTGTGCATGACGGACTCGGGCGGGGCGCTGACGGTGGGCGATGCGATGGTGTTCCTGTGCGCCATCCTGTTCGCCGTGCATATCCTCGTCATCGATACCCTGGCGTCTGACATCGACCCCATCCTGCTCTCGTTCGGCCAGTTCGTGGTCACGGCCGCGCTCAGCTGGGCGGGTTCGCTGGCGGAGGGTTCGGTGAATTGGTCGGGCGCGGCCGATGCGTGGCTGCCGATCCTGTATGCGGGCATCGGCTCGGTGGGCATCGCCTACACGCTGCAGGTGGTCGGCCAGCAGTGGGTTCCCCCGACGCGCGCCTCGCTCATCATGTCGCTGGAATCGTTCTTCTCCGCTGTGGGCGGCGCATTGCTGCTCGGCGAGGTCATGACGGCCCGCGGATACTGGGGCTGCGCGTTGATATTCGCGGGCACCATGCTGGCGCAGGTGCCCGTCAGGCTGCCGAAACGGATGGGACGGCAGACGGCACGGACGCCGGATTCGAAACGATGAGCCGCATGCCGGCAGCTTCACCACGCTGACGGCAGCGTATCGTCATACCGTGCGTGAACATGGCACGGCGCAAAACGATAGGGGCTGGGGCCGTTCACAATGGAACGGCCCCAGCCCCTATCTTCCAGCCCTTGTCGCAGTGATGCAGCCGACGTGTTGGGACGAGGTGCCTACTGGCGCTTCATCGCGGCCACGGCGACCGGGGACGTATGCCTCGGCGTCCTGAACTGGCCGTAGACCAAGGCCCTGGTGAGATGCCGTTCGCACAGTCCGCTGGTTTCCGCCGGCTCGTCGCACCCGGCGATGGTGCATTGATGCTGCGTCATGGTAAGAACTCCTTCGCTCCTGCTCCTATGCGCATGACCGCGATGCTGCATGTCATCCGCACATCGTGCCCGCCCGTACGGCGACCACGTATATGTGTCCACGGTGGTGATGTCCAGCCGTGCTTCAGGAGCGCCGAATACTGCTGCAGCGCAAGACCCTTCGTTCCCTTCATCCGCCAACAGTAGCAGCACTGCCACATTTTGTTATGGTTTTGATAGCTTTTCCACGATAAAAGGCTTTTCGCACGGCGTGTTGTGTGTGATGATGTACCGTTTCTGTGTGTTTGACTCCATGGAAACGGTACACATCACACATCTGCCATGTTCATTGGACAATTGCCTACTGACGCAGCATTCTCATCTCCATTCCGTCTGGTTGACGGAAATGACCTTATAGGGACTCGATGAAGTGTCAACCAGGCAGGTAACCGCAGTCTTAATTTTGGAAGGACCAACTTTCACGTTATATGTCGCCAGCCATTGATTCTTATCAAGACCCTGCTGCCACTTCTGTTGGCCGAGAATGGCATCCGAATCGTATGCCATCCCGGGGAACACTTGCTGCTTGGCGGCCTCATCACATACCTGAACCGCCGTCCCATAGCTTGGCTCATTGGATTCTTCATTCTTGGGAGACTCAGTCGTTTTGGTGGCATCCTGCGTTCTCTGTGTCTTCTCGGGACTTGATTGTGTTGTGGGGGCGGCTGCTGACGAAGATGAGGAGGCGGCCGTGGAAGAAGATTGATTGGGTGAGGAATCGCCAGTACCACGACTACACGCCACGACAATGATGACGACGATCAGCCAGAACCACCACTTCTTCCAGAACGGCTTCTTCGGCTTCCCGCTCTTTGCGCCCTTGCGTGATGTATGGGACGGCGCCTGGTAAACGGTGGTCGGTTGCTGCGGCGCCGGCTGCCCATTGGGTGTGTGATTGCTATTGGTCATGATTGCCTCTTCCTTTCGGCACGGTCGATACATGATTCAACGTACCGATTCCATGGCTTCGGCGTCAGTGTACGAACGGACGTATCCGTTCGCCCGAACGGGCGATACGGCCGGTACGCGCGGTCAATGGCGTCCTCGCTCCCCTGCGTCTAGGCTTGACGGATATGACCGATATGACGCATGACACGGATCTTGCCGCCCCCGTCGTGACCGCGAGACGACGCTGGACCATCGTGATGATTGCCGTCTCGATGCTCGACATGCTGGTGCAGAGCGCGTATGCGGCGAATTGGTTCCAGCACACCGGCGACGACCTGGGCTATGTGTGGGGCGTCGTGGGCCTGGTGGCTGGTCTTGCCACGCCGTTCCTGCTGCTGCGGCGTGGGATCCGCCCGGCGTTCGTCTGCGCGGCGGCCTGTATGGCGACGCTGCTGCTTCCCGCCGGCGCGGCGTTGTCGCTGTTCGCGCTGGCGTCGGTCCATGCGCGGTGCCGCGACCGCCGCATAGTGGCCGCGTGCACGGCACTGGTGCTGGCATGCTGCTTCAAGGTCGAGGCCATGGATGTGCTTCGTCCGAACGAATACTCGGTATGGCGCATGCTGTTCGCCCGGCCCGGCACCGGCGTCGACGGCGTGCCCGCGGTGGTGGAGACCGATTCCGTCGCCATCATCGCCGTGGCGACGCTGTGGACCATCGTCACCTTCGCCGCTGCGATTCTTGCTGGCATGCACATGCGTAACAGGGCGGTGGCGGCGGATGCGTCGGCCCGTGCGAACAATGAGCGTGAACGCGCCGACCAATTGCAGTCGAACCTCAGCACGCAACGGTTTGCGGACGCCGTGGCGGCCGAGGCGCACGACACCCTTGCGCACAGTCTGTCGCTGATCGCGGTCAATGCGAGCGCTTTGCAGGCGCAGGCGATGAGGCTCGCATCCACGTCCGTCGGGGCCCAGGACGACGAGGCCGCGGCAGGGAACGTCGCCGAACTGGCGAAACGGGCCGACGAGATTCGTCGTCAGGCCGCCGGTGCGCTGGATGAAGCCCACAGCATCATCGATATGCTTCGTCATCCGCAGGACGCGCAGGCGATGATGGCGCCCGATTCCGGCACCGCGCTGACTCGGGAGGCGCTGTACGACGTCATCGATGCCGCACGTTCGGCGGGGATGACGTTGGACACGTGGATTGACGTGCGCGATCTGAGCTCCCTGAACCCTGAAATCGGCAAGATCGCGTTCCGCGCGGTGCAGGAGGGGCTGACGAACGCCCGTCGTCATGCCCCTGGTCAGCGTGTGTCGTTGGAAATCACCGCGGCGAGGCCACGTGGGGTGATCATATTGTTCACGAACGCCACGATGCCGTCGCCCACGGTAGCGACGGATGTCCCGCACTCCCCTGCGCGGGGGTCCGGGAATCCGCGGGGTTCAGGTTCCGCCGACCGTCCCATGCCGCTTCCCCGGACCGGAGGCAACGGCCTTCCCGGTCTCAGGACCCGCGTGCAGCAGGTGGGCGGCACCTGTGACTATGGGTACGATGGGCGCAACGCCTTCCATCTTGACGTGAAACTGCCGTTCAAGCCGCTACGATGAGGGTATGCCTTCATCCGAACCATCCAATGCTCCGTCCTCGCCTATCATGGTGAGCGTCGTCGACGACGATCCGATGATCTGCCAGGCGATGTCGATGATTCTCAACGATTATTCGGCGGGCCGGGTCAGCGTGGTGTCCACCTCCAACAACGGCGATGACGCTGTGTCGAGGGCCCGTGTGGAGCATCCGGATGTGGTGCTCATGGACATCGCCATGCCGGACGGCGATGGCATCACGGCAACGGCGCGCCTGCGGGGACTGCCCTCTGCCCCGCATGTGCTCATATTGACGTCGCTTTCCCCGAAGGGCACGGTGGAGCGTGCCGCGGAGGCCGGCGCCGAGGGGTTCGTGTCGAAGACGGATGCGCCCCAGGAAATCATCGACCGCATCGTCAGCGTATGCGAGGGCAGGCCGCAGTATAATCCGGCAAGCCAGCGGCAGCTGCTGGCGGACCTGCATGCGCACCGTCCGATGACGCGTCGGGACGAGGCGCGCTCCCTGCTGGACTCGCTGAGCGAACGGGAACGGGAGGCGGTGCTGCTGGCCGCCGAGGGATTGACGAACCAGGAGATCGCGGCACGCATGTTCACCAGCGAACGCACGACGAAGGCGCATCTCTCCTCGGCCTCGGAGAAGCTGTGTATGAGCCGTGTGCAACTGGCGCAGCTGGTGGGCAGGGCCGATCTGCCCTCTCCACTGGACCCGTAAGAGCCGAATCAGTCGGCCTGTCCGGATTCGATGAGTTCGACGCCGGCCGTGGCCATCTCCCTGCGCGCCTGTTCGCCGAGTTCGGCGCTGACCGGCACGGTCAGGTCGGTGAACACGCGGGTATGGTAGCCGAGCCTGACGGCGTCGAGCGCGGTCTCCTTGACGCAATGCGATTCGGCGATGCCGACGACGTCCACGTCGGTGATGCCGGCTGTCTTCAGGGCGTTGGCAAGCGTATGACCTTGCTCAAGGGCGATGCGCACTTCGGAGCGGGACTGCTGACGGTCGGAATTGTCCTCGATGCCTTCGAACCCCGAATATGCGGCCGAATACTGGCC
Organism: Bifidobacterium pluvialisilvae; assembly: GCF_019331695.1. GTDB lineage: Bacteria > Actinomycetota > Actinomycetes > Actinomycetales > Bifidobacteriaceae > Galliscardovia > Galliscardovia pluvialisilvae. The sequence continues at coordinate 279,785 of NZ_JAHBBI010000001.1, read as the reverse complement.
CTTCTTGAAGTGGTGCTGGATGTTCAGCGCTGTGATGGCGGGATGCAGGTCGGCGTTCGGCGTGCCGGCGACGCCGTGCGGCGGCCATGAATCGACGAAGTCGGGATGTTCGGAGAAGTGCGCGCCCGGCACGATGTGCCAGTCCTGTGTGGTGGCGATATACGCGTAGTCGCCTCGGTTGGCGTTCACGTAGGCGGCGATGCGTTCGGCGACCGCGTTGCCGCCGGCCACGCCGAGTTCGCCTCCCTCGCAAAATGTCGGCTGCACATCGACGATGATCAACGCTTTCGTACCCATGGGTCCCCTTTCGTCCGCATACATGGTACGTCGGAATGTCCATTCCGTGCCGGCGTCCGCTCACGGTTTCCTCCATAAACGCGGTTGGTCACGGATTGCCGACGTGGCACGCCGATGGAACGGCATGTTTACGACGGCGATCCGTGACCAACCGATTGATGTGGATTCGCTGTGATGGCGTCGACTACCCCTCAGACCGCCTTACGGCGGCCAGCTCCCCTGACAGGGGGAGCCTCAAGACGGCGCGGCACGTCGATTCCGTTGACGCATAACATTCAGTCCAATGACCAGCCCCAATAAGGTAATGCGTGTATCCTCTAGGCGCATAAAAGTGAGCCCTAAATGAGATAACGCGTGCGGCTTCGGTGCGCCAGCGGATGAAGGCGTACAAAAGTACGTCGATTCCGCTGACGTGCCGAAGACGCTCCGTTATCTTATTTCCTCATGAGGTTCCTGAGCACGTACTGGAGGATGCCGCCGTTGCGGTAGTAGTCGGCCTCCCCGGGGGTGTCGATGCGGACGACGGCGTCGAATTCGGTGACGCTGCCGTCGGCGTGGGTGGCCGTGACCTTGACGGTCTTGGGGGTTTCGCCCGCGTTGAGCTGTTCGATTCCGGCGATGTCGTAGGTTTCGGTGCCGTCGAGGCCGAGCGACTCGTAGGATTCGTCTTCGGGGAACTGGAGCGGCAGCACGCCCATGCCGATGAGGTTGGAGCGGTGGATGCGTTCGAAGCTCCGGGTGATGACGGCTTTGACGCCGAGCATGAGGGTGCCTTTGGCGGCCCAGTCGCGGGACGATCCGGTGCCGTACTCCTTGCCGGCGAGGACCACGAGCGGCGTGTTCGCGGCCTTGTAGTTGAGCGAGGCGTCGAAGATGGTGGACGGCTTGCCGGTGGTGAAGTCGTAGGTGAAGCCACCGGGGGTGACCTCGTTGCCGGTGGAGGCGAGCAGGAGGTTGCGCAGGCGGATGTTGCCGAAGGTGCCGCGGACCATGATCTCGTGGTTGCCTCGGCGGGAGCCGTAGGAGTTGAAGTTCTTGGGCTGCACGCCGCGTTCGGTGAGGTACTTGCCTGCGGGGCTGGACGCCTTGAACGCGCCGGCCGGGGAGATGTGGTCGGTGGTCACGGAGTCGCCGAGCAGGGCGAGCACGCGGGCGCCGTGGATGTCCTTGACCGGGTCCGGGGTGGCGTTCATGCCGTCGAAGAACGTCTGCTTGCGCACGTAGGTGGACTTGGGGTCCCAGGCGAAGAGCTCGCCTTCGGGCACGTCGAGGCCCTTCCAACGGCGGTCGCCTTCGAAGACGGAGGCGTAGTCCTTGAGGAACATCTCGCGGTTGACGGTGCCGGAGACGACCGCCTCGACCTCTTCGTTGGTGGGCCAGATGTCCTTGAGGTAGACGTCGTTGCCGTCGGCGTCGGTCCCGAGCGGCTGGGTGGCGAAGTCGAAGTCCATGGTGCCGGCGAGCGCGTAGGCGATGACGAGCGGCGGGGAGGCCAGGTAGTTCATCTTGACGTCCGGCGAGATGCGGCCTTCGAAGTTGCGGTTGCCGGAGAGCACGGCGGTGACGGTCATGTCGTTGGCGTTGATGGCTTCGGAGATTTCGGGCAGCAGCGGGCCGGAGTTGCCGATGCAGGTGGCGCAGCCGAAGCCGACGAGCTGGTATCCGAGGGCGTCGAGGTCGTCCTGGAGGCCGGCGGCCTTGAGGTAGTCGGCGACGACCTGCGAACCGGGTGCGAGCGAGGTCTTGACCCACGGCTTGGGCTTGAGTCCCTTGGCGTGGGCGTTGCGGGCGATGAGGCCGGCGGCGATCATGACGCTCGGGTTGGAGGTGTTGGTGCAGGAGGTGATGGAGGCGATGGCCACGTCGCCGTTGTCGAGTTCGAAGTCGCCGCGGAAGCTGGTGGAGACGGGCACGGGTTCCTTGACGGTCTTCTCGGTCTCGTAGGCGGGCAGGGTCTCCTCGAACGTCTTCTTGGCTTCGGAGAGCTTGATGCGGTCCTGCGGGCGCTTCGGTCCGGCGATGGACGGCACGACGTCGCCTAGGTCGAGTTCCATGTATTCGGAGTACCGCGGTTCGACGTAGTTCGGGTCCTTGGCGTCGCCCCAGAGCTTGTTGGCCTTGGCGTAGGCTTCGACGAGGGCGACCTGCTCCTCGCTGCGGCCGGTGAGGCGCAGGTAGTCGAGGGTGACGTCGTCGATGGGGAAGATGCCGCAGGTGGAGCCGAATTCGGGGCTCATGTTGCCGATGGTGGCGCGGTTGGCGAGCGGCACGGAGGCGATGCCTTCGCCGTAGAATTCGACGAACTTGCCGACGACGCCGTGCTGGCGGAGCATGTCGGTGATGGTGAGCACCACGTCGGTGGCGGTGACGCCTTCGGGGATGGATCCGGTGAGCTTGAAGCCGACGACGCGCGGCACGAGCATGGAGATGGGCTGGCCGAGCATGGCGGCTTCGGCCTCGATGCCGCCGACGCCCCAGCCGAGCACGCCGAGTCCGTTTTCGGTGGTGGTGTGCGAGTCGGTGCCGACGCAGGAGTCGAGGTAGGCGAGCGTGTTGCCGTTCTCCTCGACCTTGCTCATGATGACCTTGGCGAGGTATTCGATGTTGACCTGGTGGATGATGCCGGTCCCCGGGGGCACGACGCGGAAGTTGCGGAACGCCTGCTGGCCCCAGCGGAGGAACTGGTAGCGTTCGCCGTTGCGCTGGTATTCGATGTCCATGTTCTGCTGCACGGCGTCGGCGATGCCGTACTTGTCGATCTGCACGGAGTGGTCGATGACCATGTCGGACTGGACCTGCGGGTTGATGACCTCGGGGTCGCCGCCGAGCTGCTTGACGGCGTCGCGCATGGTGGCGAGGTCGACGATGCACGGCACGCCGGTGAAGTCCTGCATGACGACACGGCTTGGGGTGAACTGGATCTCGTGGCTGGGCTCGGCGTCGGGATCCCAGTCGAGCAGCGCCTTGACGTGGTCGTCGGTGATGTTGGCGCCGTCGATGTTGCGTACGAGGTTCTCGACGAGCACCTTGAGCGAGTACGGCAGATGGTCGATGCCGGGCAGATCTGCGATGGAATAGTAGTCGAAATCCTTGCCGGCGACGTTCAGTCGGGCAAGTTGATCGTCATGGATGGACATACGACCTCCGTGATGTACGAAATTATTAACACATTAGTTCTAGCGTGTTTGTGTTTCGTGTGTAATAATACGCCCGATTTTTGGGACGGCCACGATGCAGACCGCGAAGATGACCGTGGCGATGACGAGTGCGACGACCGTGGCCGCGAGCGTGCGCCCGGTGGGGATGATGAGGGCGAAGAAATTCGCGACGAAGGGGATGAACATGCCGATGACGCCGGCGGCGGCGAAGAGCGCCACGAGCCCGCCGCGCCATGAGGCAAGCGGACGGGCCACGCGGGCGAGCACGAACACGCCCATGAGGAACAGGATGATGGCGCTGGTGGCGCGCATGGCGTCGAGGTCGGCGGGGCGCGCGAGGTCCCATCCCATGACGCGCGGCACGATCCATGCGCTCAGCAGCACCGACAGGCCGGTGGCGATGCCGCCGGGCAGGGCGAAGGCGACGACGCGTCCGAGGAAGCCGGGGATGTACCGCCGCGTGTTGGGGGCGAGCGCGAGGATGAACGCCGGCATGCCGATGGTGAGCGCCCCCACGTAGGTGATGTGGCGTGGCAGGTAGGGGTAGGGCATGGCGGTGAGCACGACGCCGAGGGAGATGATGGCGGAGTAGACGGTCTTGACGAGGAACAGGCTGGCGACGCGTTCCATGTTGGCCATGACCTGGCGGCCGCGGGCGACGACGTCGGGCAGGTGGGAGAATTTGGAGTCGACGAGCACGACCTGGGCGACGGCCTTGGCGGCGGGCGCGGCGTTGCCCATGGCGATGCCGAGGTCGGCCTCCTTCAGCGCCAGCGTGTCGTTGACGCCGTCGCCGGTCATGGCCACGGTGTGGCCGCGCTGGTGCAGGGCCTGCACGATGGCCTTCTTCTGGTCGGGCAGCACGCGGCCGAGCACGTCGACGTGTTCGAGCGTTTCGGCGAGTTCGTCGATGCCGTCGGGCAGTTCGCGCGCGTCCATGTAGCGTGGGGCGTCGGCTCCGGTGAGCCGCACCTTGCCGGCGATGGCGGCGACGGTGCGGGGGTTGTCTCCGGAGATGAGGCGGCATCGCACGCCCTGTTCTCGGAACCAGGCGAGGGTCTTCTCGGCGTCCGGCCGGATGCGTTCGGAGCAGACGACCAATGCGGTGGGTGCGGCGTCGGGGAAAAGCGCCGGATTCCGCTCCGGGTCGGGTATGCCGGCCAGCGGGGCCTTTGCGAGCAGCACCACGCGGCTGCCTTCGCCGGCGATGGCGTTGGCGCGGTCGAGAACGGCGGCATGGTCGCCGCGCATGGCCGAGATGAGCACCTCGGGGGCGCCCATGTACCACACCGTGTCGGTGGTGGTCACCGCGCTCCATTTGCGTGCCGAGGAGAACGGTACGCGCGCCGTGACGTCGCCGGCCGTGACTCCCCGCTCCCCCAGTCCGGCGAGGATGGCCTTGCCGGTGCCGTTGGGCTGTTCCTCGTTCGCGAGGTCGTATAGCGCCTGACCGGCCGCACGCCGTTCGTCGTCGGTCGCGTTGCCGTCGAGCATCTCCATCCGGTCGAAGGCGATGCCGCCGTCGGTGATGGTGCCGGTCTTGTCGAGGTTCAGGGCGTCCACGCGGGCGAGCGTCTCGACGGATTCGAGCTCCTGGACGAGCGTGTTCCGCCGGGCGAGCCGCATGGCGGCCACGGCGAAGTTCAGCGAGGTGAGCAGCACGAGCCCTTCGGGGATCATGCCGACCACGCCGGCGACGGCGGAGACGACGGCCTGCCGCCATGCGCCGGTCGCGATGGCGGCGTCCCATCCGCCGACGGTGTTCATCTGCGTCCAGATCAGCAGCGCGCACAACGGCACGACGAGGAACGTCATGAACTTCAGTATCGTGTTGATGCCGGCGTTGAGGTCGGAATGGGTCTTCTTGTATATCTTCGCCTCGGCGGCGAGCCTGGCCGCATAGCTGTGCGCGCCCACGGCGGTCACGCGCCCCAACGCCATGCCGGAGACGGCGGTCGAACCCGAATACGCGACGTCGCCGATGTCCTTGCGCACGGTCCGCGATTCGCCGGTGAGCATGGATTCGTCGAGTTCGAGGCCCCAGGTCTCGAGGATCTCCACGTCGGCGGGAATCTGGTCGCCGGAACGGATCCACAGCAGGTCGTCCCTGACGATCTCGCTATGGGCTATCTCGGTGTCCGCGCCGTCCCGTCGGACCATGTATTTCGAGGCCACGAGGATCGACAGCCTGTCGAGCGTGCGTTTGGCCCTCAGCTCGGTGACGATGCCGATGCCGGTGTTGATGATGATGACGAATCCGAACACGGAGTCGCGCCATTGGCCGGTGAGCAGCACCATGACCATGGCCACGGCGATGATGGCGTTGAACAGGGTGAACACGTTCGCGCGGATGATCTGCGCCACCGACCGTGAGGATTTGTCCTTCGTGATGTTGGCCTCGCCCTGTGCGATGCGGCGCCTCACATCCTCGGAGGAAAGCCCCGCCATCGCCACCGCGGGCATCGTCTCCTTCGCCGCCGTGGTTCCCGCCGTCCCGCTCATTCCAACGCTCCCGTCAACATCACGTTCATGTCCTTGTCGTGCGGCTTGTCGTCGATGATGGTCATCAGCGCGTCGTCGATGCCGTATGCGCCGCCCTTGGGCGTCGAATCCTTCGGGACGATATGGAACCGGGCCGCATACAGCGTCCGGTCGTCCGGTGTGATGGAGCTTTCCAGCAGCACGACGGGGATGCCGGCCCGGCGCGCCTCGTCGAGCACGTCCTGCCAGCCGGATGCGCCGTCCACGCTGATGACGATGACCTTCACGTCGCGTTGGACGAATCCCTCGACCGCCTTCTGCTGGCTGCCGGCATCGTCGTTGGAGGCGGCGTAGAACGGCTGCATGTCGTTCGCACGCATCGACCGGAGGACGGAGGCGTCGCGTTTGGCGTTGCCGGGTCTGGCGCTGCCCACGAATCCGACGCCGATGTCGTGCCGGTCGACGCCGTCGTGCGCGATGGCCTCGGGGGTCTCCTGCGTATCGCCCACCGCCTTGTCCTTCGGCATGCAGCCGGCCAACGGCAGCACCATGGCCGCCGCCAGCAGCCCGGCCAGCATTCTTACGGCCCGTCTCATCGTCATTCGTCCGTTCATCGTGTGAAGAGGGCGATGGTTTCGACGTGATGGGTGTTGGGATAGATGTCGTGCCCCCTGATGTACGCGATGGTGTAGCCGAGGCCGGTGAGCGTGGCGGTGTCGCGGGCGAGGCTGGCGGGGTCGCAGGCCACGTAGACGACGGACCGGGCGCCGGATTCGGCGATCTGCTCGCATACGCGCCTTTTGGCACCGGCGCGCGGCGGGTCGAGCACGACCACATCGGGCCGGGCGAGGCGCTTCGGCACATGGCGCAGCGTCTTCGACACATCGCCGATGAGCGCCTGGACGTTCTCGATGCCGGCGGCCTTGAGGTTGCGCCGGGCGTTGTGCACGGCGGTCTTGGCGCCCTCGATGCTGAGCATGTGCGTGCGCTTCGCCGTGGCGGTCGCCAACGGCAGGGTGAAGAGGCCCGATCCGGAGTAGAGGTCCCATATCGTGGCGTCATCGGCGCCGTCGAGCCGCCGGCGCACCAGGTCGACGACCTCGTTGGCGAGCACGTTGGGGGCCTGGCGGTGCACCTGCCAGAAGCCGCCGGCGTCGACGGTGTACGAATATTCATGGCCGTCGTTCAGGGTCATGGTCTCGGTGAGGTGCCGGGTGCCGGAACGCAGTTCGCCATCGACGAGAAGGGCGTGGTTGGGCTCCGGTACGGTGGACGCGCCGCCGCGCGGTTCGGGGACGGCAAGCCGAATCTGCGAACCGGGCTTGAACCCGCCGTCCCACACGTGTTCGGATTCCGCCACGGCGTTAAGGGCGTCGGTGGCCAGCGGCATGGCGTCCAGGGGCACGCGCACGTGGGATTCGCGCCGGCGCATGGAGGGCCGGCCCTGGTCGTCGGCGATCATCTCGATGCGGGTGCGCCAGCCGAGGCCACGGCGTTCCCCGTCACCGGGCACGCCGACAACCGGCACGTCGACATCCACGTGGCCAAGCCGCTTCATCTGGTCCTCGATGGATGCGGACTTCCAACGGAGCTGTCCGGGGATGGAGACGTGCACCATGTCGGCGCCGCCCACTCCCCCGCCGCTGGCGAGTGGCCCGGCCAGCGGCCATGCGGGGTCCACGCGGTCGTCGCTCGGTTCGAGCACCTCGACGACCTCACCGGTCCAGAACCGGTCGTCGCGATCGTGCGGCTCGTCGAGCCTGACGTCCACGAGTTCGCCGGGCAGCGCGAATCGGACGAATACCACGCGCCCGTCGATGTGGGCGATGCAGCGTCCCTGGTCGGCGTAGCGTTCGATGCGGACTTGGGATGTCATGAATTCCTTTCCTCGGCCATGCGATGCCGGTGCAGCGGCGTGGCGATGACGAGCCACGACACCCAGATGGCGGCGGCGAACAGGGGCACGCCCATGATGAGCCGGGCGGTGCCGAGCCATCCGACATGGTTGGTCAGATACATGGGCACCTGTATGCCCAGACGCAGCGCGAACACGGCGATCCACAGACCGCTGACGATCATGTACGCCCTGAGCAGCGGCGCGTCGTCCCGCCAGGCGTGCAGCCAATCACGGAAATGCCCGGTGGCGGGGTTGCGTACGAACTCCACGAGCACGCCGATGCCGGGGACGCGTGCGAGCAGCGATATGGCGAGCACGACGATCCAGAACGAGTTGACGAGGAACCCGGGCAGATAGTAGTTGCGGGCGTCGTGGCTGAGCCACGCCCAGACGAGGCATATGGCCACGGCCATCACGCCGGTGAGCGCGCCGAGCACGGACTGCCGCTGCAACAGCCGCACGACGACCTGCACGACGGCGATGGCCGCGGACACCATGACCGTCAGCCGCAGGTCGCGGGTGGCGACGAACAGGACGACGAACACCACGCCCGGCAGCATCGATTCGATGACGCCGCGTGGTCCGCCGATGGCGTCGATGACGGAGAAGTCCTCATCCGCCAGCGATGCCAGCCCGCTGCGCTTTTTCGCGCCGTCATCGCCGGGCGCGGCGCCGGGTTTCGTTTCGGAATCGTCGGGAATCGTATGCTGTTCGCTCATGGCCGCCGGTCGTGTCATCTATCGGACTTCGGAGAACAGGGGGCCACGGCGCAGCGTGGTCTGCGTCTCGGTCTGCACGGTCTTGGTGAGCGGGCCGTCGGGCTTGCCGGGGACGCCCTTCTTCTTGTCGTCTTCGGCCTTCGCCTCGGCCTCGGCCTGCTTGGCGCGTTCGGCCGGACCGACCGGCGCATGCATGGGGATGAGGTCACGCGGGGCCAGCGGCTCCTCGCCGCGGTCCACGACCATGTCGGAGAAGTACTTGTCGAGCGTGGTCTTCTCGTCGCTGTCGCCGTCGAATTCGGCGGACGGGCCGGTGAAGATGCCGCGCAGCATCCAGCGCGGGCCGTCGACGCCGACGATGCGGGTGTTGAGCGTCTTGTCCTTGACCTTCACGGGCAGACGCAGCTCGGTGCCGAACACGCCTTCGACCTCTTCGGCGCCCTCGTTGGCCTCAAGCAGGTCGGCGCGCACGTCGTCCCACAGGCCGTACGACTTCGGTGCGGCGAACGCCTCCATCTCCAGGCTGGAGTCGCCGAGGGTGATGGTGGCGCCAAGCACGGTGCCCGTCTTGCGTGCGCCCTTGAGCCGCAGTTCGATGCCCTGCAGGAACGGCAGGTAGAGGGAGCCGATGTCGAGATAGTCGTCGTAGTCGGGGATGTTCTCGTCGTCGACGTCCCATGGGCCGTGGTCCACGCCGCGCTCGCCCTCTCCGGGGTTCGCGTCCTTGGCGGCCGCGTCGGCGTCTTCGGTGCCTTCGACGTCCTCGACGGCGTCCGCGGTCTCGTCGACGTCGACGTCCTTGGTCGCCTCTTCGGCGTCATGGTGCTTCTTGCCGAATCCGAACAGTCCCATTGTTCCTCGTTTCGTCACATGCGTGGATATACCGTGCCCAGTCTAATGGTTCGTCGGGTCAATTGTGTGATTGCCCACGTTTCCGGACGGCCATACGTCATCGCGATTGGTACGGATACGCCGGAACGCCAGTCATCTGAAACCCATGGTTATCACAGGAGGGTATAATGCAGCGCGTATTCCGATAGATGTTTCCGACCATTGTCTCGAGGGGATTCATGGCTTTCCGTGCACCGAACCAATCCGCAATATCGCCGGTTCCCATGCCTTCCGCGGCGATGACGCCGGTGCCCATGCCGTCGGGGACAAGCCGTGCGGCGCAGACGGACGGTATGGGACTGCCTCCGGTGCCGATGCCCGGCTCGGAAGCGGCCCCTACGGCCGGGACGCCAGGCGGCGACGGCAATGTGGAGTCCGGCCCCACCGGTGGCGGGAACAACGACGACAACCGCCGTCGACTTATGACCATCCTCGCCGCCGCCGCGGTCGTCGTGGCCCTGCTGGCCGTGGGTACGCTGCTGTTCACCCGCCACCAGACCACGGCCATGGCCGATACCTGCCGGCAGGAGCAGGACCGGCTCACATCCCTCGCCACCACACTGGACAAGACCATGAAGCAGGCGAAGGACGCCGCCGGCACCGACGGCGGCAAACTCAACGATGCCGGAACCCTCACCGCGCTGAAGACCGCCATATCCGACACCACGACGCCCGACACGGCGAAACTCGACTGCTCCGCCGACCAGCCGTTCCGCCAGCTCAAAGCCAACGCGGAGCAGCTCAAGGAAGCCGCCGACCAGGCCGGCAAGGACAACGACTCGCTCGCCAAGGCCGTGGACGCCGTGACCGCCAGCCGTGACGGCAAAAGCCTCGCCGACTCCAGGAAGTCGCTGAACGACTCCATCACCAAGGCCGAATCCATTCTCTCCAAAGCCAAAGGCAACGTCAGCGACCAGAACACCATCACCACGCTCCAGACGTCCATCGACAACGCCAAGAAGGTGGCGAACGGCAGCAACCCCACACTCACCGACATCACCAAGGCCAACAAGGACCTCACCGCCGCCATCGACAAGGTCAACAATTCCATGACCGCCAAGCAGAACGCCGACCGCACCCTCCAGCAGCAGCAACAGCAGGCCCAGCAGGAGCAGCAGGCCGACATCCAACGACAACAGCAGTCGCAATCGCAAAGCCAGTCGTCAGGCGGCACGCAGACGACCGGCGCCCACCCATACGGCAGCTACTTCTACGCCGCGCCCGTCGGTGGATTCCGCGAAACCATCACTTTCTCCGGGAACACGGCGACATCCGTTGCATGGGAGTCAGGAATCGGCCCCAAAAGCAGGACGACCACCACCTATTCCGTACGATCCGACGGCGGATCACGCTACTTGCTCTACGATGCCTCCGCGCAGTCCGGGAAGTCGGCGCCACGAGTATTCGTCTACGACGCCTCCGCGCATACCGTGACCGACAAATCGCAGGGAGGAAGCAACACCTATATGCCGGCCGGATAGGGACCATGCCGACTGCCCTTCGACTCGCTGCGCTCGCTCAGGATGACACAGGGAGGAATCCGCCCGCCCTGGATGACAAAAGAGAATCCCCCGTGCTCAGGATGACACAGGGGATTCGCCCGTTCTGAATGACACAGGCAGTACCGTCACCTCAGTTGACGCCGACGATGTTGTGGGCGATGCCATAGCCGAGGCGGATGAGACCGCGGCCGAGCGGGCCGCGCACGGTGAGCAGCCGTCCGATGACCGTGCCCCGCACCGCGGCGTCGGCCTCGGGCGCGTGTTCGGCGAGGTACGACCACAGCTCGTCCTTGCGGCGGTAGTTCTCCCTGTCCTTGGAGAGCACCATGAACACCGAGTCGATGGCCATGTTGATGGTCAGGTAGTGGATCATGTACCGGTAGAGGCCGGCGGGCACGGCGTCGCGGCCCGGCGTCGCGTCGATCATGGCGCGCACCACGCGGATGAGCTGGTCGATGCGACGGATCATCGTCTCCTCCTCGACCGACTGTCCCTCGCGGCCGATGAAGTAGCGGTAGAGGTCCTCGTCGAGGTACATGAGCGTGCGCACCTGCGGCAGCGGCGCGTACGCGTAGATGTTGTCCACGTAGAACGTGTGCTCGGGCAGCGTCAGCGCCGCCTTCTCGCGCAGCACCTTGGTGCGGTAGATGAGCGAATGCATGAGCAGGTTCTGGTCGGGGCGGAACCGCCTCACCTCGTTCCAGCCGAGGATGGTGTTCGGCCGCATCACGCTGCCGTAGCGCACGGTCTTCTTGATGCGCTTGCCCTGTTTCTCGTACGTGTAGTTCGTGATTACCAAATCGACGGGAGCCGCGGCCTGCGCCTGCGTGCGCAGTTCGGCGAGCACGTTGCGCAGCGCCACCATGTCGAGCCAGTCGTCGGCGTCGACGACTTTGACGTACATGCCGCGCGCGTTGGCGACGCCCGTGTTGACGGCCCCGCCATGGCCCTTGTTGGGCTGGTCGATCACACGGATGACGTTCGGATACCGGCTTTCGTATTCGCGGGCGAGCGCCAACGTGCCGTCCTTCGACCCGTCGTTGACGATGAGGATCTCCGTGTCGCTCAGGTCCTGTTCGATGAGCAGGGAGGAGAGGCATCGTCCGAGATAGTCCTCGACGTTGTAGGAGGGGACGACGAACGTCAGCACGATGGGGGTGCCGTCGCCGGCGGATGATGCCGTCGCCGACGTGGTCGACGCGCCGGATGAAACATCTTCGATGTTGTTTTCGCTGTTCTGCACCCTACTGTTAAACCATAGAATCGTCGTTTTTCCAAATGACGGGGCCACGCGCCGGTATGATGACGACGAAGGAGGGAACGCACATGGAGCATGAACGCGAGGTCGACGCCTTTCTACGGTATATGGCCGTCAACCGGGGGCTGAGCGCCAATACGATTCGTTCATATGGGTCCGACCTGCGCGCGTGCCTGTCGTCGATGGGTGCACGTGGCGTGACGTCCCTGGCCGCGGTGACGGTGGACGACCTGCGTTCATGGATGGCATCGGCGTCGCCGGGGCTTGCGCGCTCGTCCATGGCGAGGAAGGTCGTGGCGGTACGTGCGTTCTTCGCGTACGCATACGGTCATGGAATGATTCCCTCCGATCCTGCCGCGGGCCTGAAGACGCCGAAGATCCCGAGCACGCTGCCGACGGTGCTGAGCGAGGCGCAGGCCGAACGGATGATGGACCATGCGGACGCCGAGGCCGGCGTGTCGATGCCGGGGCACACGGCCGGCGACAACGGCATCACAGTCGGAGACGCCGGTGCCGGGGGAACGGGACGGACGAGCCATCGGGGCGGTGATGGGTTCCGCCATGCCATCGGGCAGCGTGACGCCGCCATCGTCGAACTGCTGTATGCGACGGGCATCCGTATTTCCGAGCTCGTCGGCATCGATGTCAACGACGTGGATCGCTCGAATCGTACGGTGCGCGTGCTCGGCAAGGGCGGCAAACAGCGGGTGGTGCCATTCGGGCTGCCGGCACAGCGGACGCTGGACGCGTGGATGGACGGGGGCCGCGGCGTGGTGCTGCGCAGGGCCGGGTCGGCCGACGACGAAAACGCCGTGTTCCTTGGCGCGCGGGGACGGCGCCTCGACCCCCGGCAGGCGCGCACGGTGGTGCATCGCGCCGCGGCCGCCGCCGGCGTGCCCGACATCGGGCCGCATGCGCTGCGCCATTCCGCGGCCACGCATATGCTCGACGGCGGGGCCGACCTGCGCGAGGTGCAGGAGATGCTCGGCCATTCCTCGCTGCAGACGACGCAGCGGTACACGCATGTCTCGATCGAACAGCTGACGAAACGGTACGATCAGGCGTTTCCACGGGCATAGCAGCTTTCACTCATCACGTGTCAGTCTCCCCCCAGTCATGCTGCGCATGACAGCCCCCAGGAGAGCCGGACAGTGACGGGACGTGGGTAGACTGCTGTTCATGATTTCCATTACGACTTCGAATATGAACGGCATTCGTGCGGCGGCGCGCAAGAACATGGGCGCATGGGTGGACGGGCACACGCCTGACGTGTGGTGCATGCAGGAGGTGCGCGCCCCGCAGGACGCGCTCGAGCCGATTTTCGACGACATCGCCGCACGGTATGCGCGGTCGGGCGCCGTCGACGGGCCGGATGACCTGCACCGGGTGAACGAGGTATGCCGGGTGAAGGGGCGTGCCGGCGTGGGTCTGCTGTCGTCGCTGCCCGTGCTGGCAACGCGCCATGGTCTGCCGGGATTGGATGAGGATGTGGATTCCGGACGGTGGATCGAGGCGGACGTGCGCACGCCGGAAGGCTATGCGATCACCGTATGCTGCGTGTACGTGCACGCGGGCAACGCCGACGACGAGACGAAGATGGCGCAGAAATACCGGTTCCTCGACCATATGCTCGTGCGGTTGGGGCAATTGCGCGACGAGGCGGCGTCCGGTGGCCGGCAGGCGGTGCTGTGCGGTGACTTCAACATCGCGCATACGCCACTCGACATCAAGAACGCCAAGGGCAATGTGAAGCATGCGGGCTTCCTGCCCGCCGAACGCGCCTACGTGGACCGCTGGCTCGACGAATACGAGTTCGTGGACGTGATGCGCGACCTCGCCGGAGACATCCAAGGTCCGTACACGTGGTGGAGCCAGCGCGGCCGCGCGTTCGACAACAACGTGGGCTGGCGGCTCGATTACCAGTTCGCCACGCCGGAGCTCGCCGAGACGGCACGCGGGTTCGTCATCGACAAGGCGCCGACCTACGACATGCGCTGGTCCGACCACGCTCCCCTGACCATCACCTACGCCGTGTGACCTCCGCGGAACCCCCTGCCACCCTGAGCAATCGCCCTCGTTCTGTCATCCTGAACGGTCGCCCTCGTTCTGTCATCCTGAACGGTCGCCCTCGTTCTGTCATCCTGAACGGTCGCCCCTTTTGTCATCCTGAGCGAGCGTAGCGAGTCGAAGGATCTCACACCGTCCCGAGATCCTTCGGCTCCGCCCTACGGGCTCCGCTCAGGATGACAGGAGGACCAGCCGCAGGCCCGCTCAGGATGACAGGAGGACCAGCCACAGGCCCCGCTCAGGATGACAGGCAGCTAGCGGGAGGGGCGGGCTTTGAGGTCGAGGAGGTGATCGCGCAGGAGCTCGATGCTGCGGTCGGCCATGTACCGGTAGCCGAACTCGCCCGGGTGGAAGTGGTCGTCGGCGTAGAACTGCGCGTCGTCGGCCTTCACGTCCTCATGCGTCATGTCGAGGTAGATGACGTCACGGCCGGCACAGATGCGTTTGCTGGCCGCGGTCTGCGCGTCGACACGGCCCTCAAGGTAGCGGCGCAGTGTGGCGCCGAGCGATGGGCTGTTGTACAGCTGTCCGCAGCTGTACACGACGATGTCGTCGGCGAGCGCCGCGGCCTCGTCGAGCGTGGCGGCGAGGTCCGCCGACCATTCCTTCTCGCTGCGCTGGGCCATGATGTCGTTCGATCCGGCGCACAATACCAACAAATCGGGTTTCTCCGCGACCTCGGGCAGGAGACGGTAGCGCACACGGCGCATGGTGGCGCCGAGTTTGCCATGCGTGCTCCAACGCACGGGGCGTTCGAGCACGTCGGCGATGCCACGTGCCAGATCGGGGATGAGCCCCTTGGCCTGGTCGTCCACGCCGCAACCGGCGACCATGGAGTCGCCCACGGCCACGAGCGTGAACGGGCGTGCAGTACCGCCGTCGCCGCCGTACTGCTCGCCGACCAGTCCGGAGCGCTCCCCCGCCGGCTCGGGGGCCAGATGCACGTGGTGCTTTGCCCACCATGCCTCGGCCATCGCCACCGTCTTCTCCATAACGTTCATGGACTGCTCCTTTCCCGTCCGTCCGATTATCAGGCTATACGGTCCCGGTGTCGTCCGCCGCCGTTCGTCCACGCCGTCAGTCGGCCGACCGAACCGTCGTAGATGTACATCTCCTCGACGGCGTCCCCTCCGGCCTGGTCGAGGTCCACCCTGCGCGAGCATCGTCGTTCCATGCCGCGGTGGTCGTAGAAGCCGTAGTCGCAGCCGGTGTCGGTGTACAGGAACACGTCGTCTATGCCGCGGTCGCGGAAATATGCGAGCGCGGCGTCGAACAGCAGTCGTCCCAGGCCGTGGCCGCGGTAATGGTCGTCGACGATGAACAGCACGATCTCGCCGTCGTACCGTCGCCCCTGGCCGCGGGCGTCACGGTCGAGGGCCCGGTCGGTGGCCATGTATTCGGCGAACGTACGCAGTCCCCGGCGTCCTTCGGCGTCGGCGAGCAGCCGCAGCCCCGCCGCGGCCTGGCGCAGGACGAGCCGGTGATCGGTGCGGGGATGCCTCCGGTCGGCGGCGACGATGAGCCCGGCGACCTGGCCGTCGATGTCGGCCACGCGCATGAACGTGCGGCGGGAGAGGCAGTTGCAGGCGTCGATGCGGCCGAGAAGGCCGGCGTTGCGTGGCGTCATCCGTTCGTCGTATTTCCAGGTGCGTGTGGCAAGGTCCTCGATCGCGGGCATGTCCTCGGCACGCATGGCCCTGAGTACGGCTTGTGATGTCATATGTGTTCGTGTCCTCCGTTTCGGTCAACCATCCACCGTAGCCGACCTGGCCGGGCTACGCCAATCGTTGGAATGATCATGGTGTTCCCGGCGTACTTTCACGTCATGTTCGGTGAATCGCCCGGATTTCTCCGAACGGTGAGAGACAATGGTGGGGCAATGAGCCGGTCGCGGCGAGATTCGCCGCCCGACAGCCGGCGGGAAGGCTGGAAACGATGATGTCGACGCTGTTTGATGACGATGCCGAACTGTTTGACGAGTTCACTTCGGCCGCGTTCTGTTCGGACGACGTGCGGGCGATGGAACGGCCCCTGCTGGACGAGGGCGTGCCGCTGATGCGCATGGCCGCGTCCGCGACGGCGATGACGGCGCGTGTGATGATGGCAAGGGCGCATGTCTCCCCCGCCGCGGCGAAGGTGGTACTGCTGGCCGGAGGCGGCGACAACGGCGGTGATGGCCTGTTCGCCGCGGCCGAGCTCGCCGCCGAAGGAGTGGACGTGACCGTGGTGGCCACCGGCAAGAGCCTGCACGAGGGAGGCTTCGCGGCGTTGCGCGCGCAGGGAGCCGACCTCATCGTGCTGGACCCGGGTGCGGAGATCCCCGGCGCCGACGGGCCGCAGGACGCCCAGGAGGAGGCCGACCTGTTCGAGGAGGCCATCAACGCCGTCGAAAGCGCGCATCTGGTCATCGACGCCATGACCGGTATCGGATTGCATGGCGCGTTGCGCGGCATTCCCGCGCATATCGCGGCGGAGGTCGGCGAGGACGGCGCGCTGCCGTCCGCCATGGCGTCGGTTCATGGCGACCGTGCCGACGGGTTCCCGCTGGTGCTGGCTGTCGATACGCCGTCCGGCGTCGGCGTCGACGACGGTACGCTGCCCGGTGCGTACATCCCCGCCGACGTGACCGTCATGTTCGGTGCACTCAAGCCGTGCGCGCTGCTGCCGCCGGCCGCATACGTCTGCGGGCAGCTGGCGCTTGTGGATTTCGGGTTCGAGACGGAGGACTATGCGCCCGTGGTCGAGTCCATAAGCTCCAGGACGGCGGCGCAGTCGATTCGCATGCCGCATATCGACGATTCCAAGTACTCGCGCGGCGTGACCGGCCTGGTCACCGGCTCCGAGGCGTATCCGGGTGCCGCAGTGCTCTCCTCGTTGGCGGCGTCGCAGTCGAACGTGGGCATGATTCGCTATGTGGGGCCGGACCGGCCGAGCGACATGGTGCTGCGCGAGGTGCCGGAGGCGGTGCTGGGCACCGGGCATGTGCAGGCGTGGGCCGTGGGCTCCGGTGTGCCGAACGCCCTGGCCGATGAAAGCCATGATGACGTGCAACGTCGCACCATCGCCGCGTTGCTTGCCCACTATGACGTCGACGCCCAGGGCAGCGACGAGATGCCGCCGGTCGTGGTGGATGCGGGCGCGCTGGACCTGCTGCCGGAAAGCTGTGTGCCGCAGGTGCTCATCACCCCTCATGCGGGTGAGCTGGCGCGGCTGCTCAGCGAGCGCGACGAGCCGGTGACGGTGCCGCAGGTGCTCGCCGCCCCGCTGGAGTATGCGACGCGCGCATGGGAGATCACCGGCGCGACCGTGCTGCTCAAGGGTGCGGCCACGATTGTGGTGGGCGATGACGGCGAAGGCAATCCACGCGCGTTCGTCTCGGGTTCCGGTCCGGCGTGGCTGGCCACCGCCGGGGCGGGTGATGTGCTGGCTGGCACGCTGGGTTCGGTGCTGGCGCAGAACGCGGAGACGCTCGACAGGCTGCCCGACCAGATGGCCGTGTATGCGGCGGTCGGCGCGTACATCCACGGCGTGGCCGCGGCCATGGCGTCCGGTTCGCTGCAGCGTGGGCTTGCACGGCCGGTGGTCTATGACGCGCAGGACCCGGTCGAGTTCTTCCATGCGATGATGGCCGACCGTGTGGGCGGCGCCGACTCCCCGTTCGGCCCGTTCGGCCATCCGATCACCGCGACCGATGTGGCGGGCCGTCTGGCGCACGTGTTCGGCGCGCTGGCCTCGATGTATGACGATGGCGGCACCGATGCGGATGATGCGGAAACGGAGACGGATGAGCCGGACGCTCCCCTGCATTCCACATCCTCCACCTCCACGGGAGCGTCGTCCCCTGCTGTGAGGGGCGACGATGGCATCGTCCTCGACGCCGACCGCGACTATACGGACGAGGAGCTTGACGCCCTTGCCGATGCCCTGTTCGCCCAGTATGAGGAGGACGAACGCCGGTCCGGCGACGAGGGGCCTCGTTTCTCGTGACCGGCCGACGGCCCCGGCGTTCGGCATCGGCCGTCTATGCGGCGGCCCTGTCGATGCCGGCAAGCGCGTTGAGGGTGCGCGGGTAGCCGATGTAGGGCATGGTCTGGGAGACGACGGCGATGAGGAACGCCTTGTCGTTGCCCACGTTCATGTTCGCCTTCGCGTGGGCGATGAGCTGTGGTTCGCAGCCGCCCTGCGCAGCCAGGAAGCACAGCGTGATCATCTCGCGCTGGCGTATGTCGAGGCCTCCTCGCGTGTAGTAGTCGCCGAAGCAGTTGCCGACGAGCCAGCGGTGGATGTGCCGGGTCTCCTCGGGGCCGGCTTCGGCGAATCCGCGCATGTGTTCGCCGAATATCTCGGTCTGCGCACGTTCGCCGGCATCCATGCGGGTGTCGGGGCCGGTGGTGCCCTGCTGTGCTATTGGCAGGGTTATCTTCTCTTCGAGGAACACGTCGTTGGTGGCATTGAGGAATCCCATGACGCGTCCGATGCCGAGGTAGGCGGTCGCCTGGTAGACGATCTCCTTGATTTCGACGGGGGTGACGCCGGCCTTCAGCGCGGCAGGGAGCATGAGCCGGTATTCGTCGAGTCCCTGGCAGCCGAGCAGTGCGGCGAGGATGGCCATGGACCGGGTGCGGTCGTCGAGGTCGGGATGGTTCGCGCCGGGGTCGTTCACCACTTCGTCGTAGGCGAATCGGCTGAACATCTCCACGAATTCGGGGTCGGTTTCGCCGAGCGGCTGCTTGTCGTTCATGAGCTGGTCGTATTTTTTCCTGAATGATTCGAATGCCATGTCCCAACATTTACCACGAAAACGTGGGCCGGACGAATGTTCGACGTGCATGGCCGTTCATGCGCAGGCCGCATGAACGCCGTCCAGCCGGCGTGTACCGATGCCGCATGTCGGTTGCGTGGGAGCCATCGTCCGTCAGTCGTCGGCCCCGTTGGCGAGGTTCCGTCCGATGACATCGAGGAACGCCTGGGCGCCGCCGGCGCGTCCGCCGGCCTGCCCGGCGGGGTCGCGTGTCTCGTCGTTGAACACGTAGACGTCGAAGGTGGGCAGGTCGACGCCGGCCACGGGCAGCGCGGCGAGCCGGTCGTCGTTCCTGACGGCGACGGATGCCATGAGGCCGACGGCGAGGCCCGAGGCGATGATGGCCTTCATGGTGTTGACGTCGGCGACCTCGATGATCTGGGTGACGTCGATGCGGGAGCGGAGGAATTCTGCGACCGCCTTGGAGTGCACGAAGTCGCCGCCGAGCGTGACGAACCTTAGGTCGTGGAACAGGGTCTCGTCGGCGAAGTCGAAGTCATGACGTCCCTTGAGCGCTTCGGGCGGGTTGCCGGCCGAATGGACGAGTTCGAACGGGAATGATGCGATCTTGAATGATTGGATGCCGCCGATGTCGTCGGGACGGTCGTCGATCGTGGCTACGGCGCCGAAATCCACGTCGTGGCGTTCGATCTGCTCCATGAGACGCGTGGAGCCGACCGACTGCACGGATATCCTGCCGTGCAGCCGGTCGGCGAGCATGGTGATGGAGGCGTCGCCGAGCAGATAGGCGGAGATGATGGGAGGCAGCCCCACGGTGTAGACGTCGGGCGTGTGGGCGGCGTCGAGGTCGTCGGCGAGCGCGTCGAGTTCGCCGAGGATGGCGGCGGTATGGCGGACGACGATGAGGCCTTCGGCGGTGAGGCTGAGACCGCCTCCCGCGCCGAAGCGTTGGCGTTGCAGCAGGGTGGCGCCGAGCCGGGATTCGAGACGTTTGACCGCCAGCGAAACCGTGGGCTGGGATACGCCGGCGGCGGCCGCGGCGTCGGTGAAGCTGCCGAGTTCGGCGACGAGCTGGAACAGTTCGAGGTCGCGTATGTTCTCTATCGACGCCACATTGCCTCCCCCGCGTTCAACGACATTGGTGCCTGTCATTGTACGCGGGGGCGGGGAGTCGGATCAGTCCCCGGGATGCCAGGTGGCGGCCTCGACCGCGGCGGGCACGTCGTCGACGGGTTCGCGGTTGAGCCCTTCGGCGATGGCCTGTTCGGCCACGGCGGTGGCGACCCTGCGGGAGATTTCGGTGAGGCTGCTGACCGGCGGCAGCACGGCGGCGCCCGGCTGGTCCACGTCGATCATGTCGGAGATGGCGTGGGCGCCGGCGAGCAGCATGCGGTCGCTGATGAGGCGGGCCTTGCCGACGATGGCGCCGAAGCACAGGCCCGGGTACATGAGCGCGTTGTTGCCCTGGCCGATGTGGTAGGTCACGCCGTGGTATTCGACGGGTGCGGAGGGCGTGCCGGTGATGACGAACGCCTTGCCGTCGGTCCAGCGGATCACGTCGGCGGCCTTGGCCTCGGCGAGTTCGGTTGGGTTGGAGATCGGGCAGATGAGCGGGCGTTCCACGTGGCGGGCCATGGCGGTGACGACGCGTTCGTCGAAGGCGCCGGGACGGGTGGAGGTGCCGATGAGCACGGACGGCTTGAACGCGTCGACCACCTGGGCGAGGTCGGTGACGTCGGCCACGTCGGCGAATTCGGCCGGGTCGTGCGCATACTTGCGCTGGCCTTCGGTGAGACCTTCCTGTCCTTCGAGCACGAGGCCATATCGGTCGACGAGGGCCACCTGCGCCATGGCTGTGGCGCGGTCCATGCCGCCGTTCATGACCATGTCGTCGACGAGCTGGTCGGCGATGCCGACGCCTGCGGTGCCCGCGCCGAACACGAGGATGCGCGTGTCCTCGTAGCCGGTGCCGGCGATCCTGCGGGCGGCGACGAGCGCGGCGAGCACGGTCACGCCGGTGCCCTGGATGTCGTCGTTGAGGGTGAGCACGTCACGACGGTAGCGTTCGAGGATCGGCGCGGCGGTGGGGCGGCCAAAGTCCTCCCAGTGCAGCAGCGCGTCCGGATAGAGCTCGAGGCTGTCGTGCACGAACCTGTCGATGAACGCGTCGTAGCGTTCGCCGCGCACGCGGGGGAACCGGTTGCCCACGTAGTCGTGGTTGTCGAGCAGCTCCTTGCGGTCGGTGCCCACGTCGATCATGACGGGCAGCACGCGCGAGGGGTCGATGCCGGCGGCGGCCGTGTAGACGGCGAGCTTGCCGGTGAGGATCTCCGCGCCTTGCGCGCCCCAGTCGCCGATGCCGAGGATGCCTTCGCCGTCGGTGGCCACGATGAGGTCGATGTCACGGCCCTGGGCGTACTGGCGCAGCGCGTCCTTGATGCGTTCGGGATGCTCGATGGACACGTAGGCCACGTCGCTGCCGAGATAGTACCTGTCGTACTGCTGGATGGATTGGGCGACGGTCGGCGCGTATACGATAGGCATGTATTCGGTCAGATGCTTGGCCATGCCGTGGTAGAACAGTGCGCGGTTCTCGCGGGCCACACCCATGAGGTACAGACGTTTGTTGAGGTCGCCGTCGATGGCGGAGAACCGGGCGTGCATCACCTTCTCCTGTGCGTCGAGCGTCCGTACGGCGGCGGGCAGCAGGCCGTCCACGTCGTCGGCGACGCGCTCCTCGGCGGTGAATGCGGCGCCCTTGTTGACGAAGGGGTTCCTCAGCGTTTCCATTCCGGTCATGATTACCGTCCTTAGTCTCGATGTCATCGCCGGCCATCGGCCGACGGTCGGGCCTCGCTGCCCGGCTGATGGCTACCAACCTAGGAAGACGGCGCACAGCCTACAAATAAGCGACGCTTATATGGACGACACGCCTGAAACATCAACGTTCACGGTCATATCCAACGGCGAGTCCCAACCATATAGACAATGCTCATTTGTGAACCACATCACAGTTTTCCTACGCTCGGGACATCACACGAACCCACACGATGACGACGCCGCCATCATCACGGTTCCATCCAAGCGCAACGTCGAGCGAAGGAGCATCATGACGCAGGCAACCAAGCAACGAACCAGCCAGCTCATCAAGGCCGCGGTCTGCGTGGCCGTCACCGCAGCCATCTACGTGGTGCCGCCGCCCGGCGGCCTCGAGCCACGGGCGATGCACATGCTCGCCATCTTCCTCGGCACCATCCTCGGCCTCATCCTCCAGCCATTGCCCACGTCGGCCGTCGCCATCATCGGTCTGACCATCGCCATGCTCACCGGTGCCATGGACCCGAAGACCGAGGCGTTCGCCGGACTCGGCAGCGCATCCATCTGGCTCATCGTCGCCGCATTCTTCATCGCCCAGGGCTTCGTCAAGACCGGACTCGGCCGCCGCATCGCCCTCGTGTTCATCAGCCTGCTCGGCAAATCCACGCTCGGCATCTCCTACGGTCTGTCGGCCGCCGACCTGCTGCTCGCCCCCGCCACCCCGTCGAACACGGCACGTCTCGGCGGCATCCTCTTCCCCATCATCACGTCCATCAGCGACGTGCAGAAGTCCACTCCCGAATCCGACGAATCCCGCCGCCGCATCGGCGCCTACCTCGCCGTCACCGCCAACAACGTCAACGCCATCACCTCCGCCATGTTCATCACCGCCATGGCCGCCGGCCCCGTCGTCGCCCAGCTCGCCGCCGACTCGGACGTCACCATCGGATGGGGCACGTGGGCGCTCGCCGGCATCGTCCCCGGCGTGCTGTGCCTGCTCATCATCCCGGCGCTGGTGTACAGGGTGTATCCGCCGACCATCAAGCATGTGCCCACCGCGCAGGGCGACGCCCGCAAGGAGCTCAAGGAACTGGGGCACCTCAGCGTGAAGGAGTGGATCATGGCCGCGACGTTCGTCGTCATGCTGGTGCTGTGGGCCACGGGCTCGATGACCGGCATCAACGCCACGACCGTCGCGTTCCTCGGCGTGGCCGTGCTGCTCGTCTCCGGCATCATCACATGGAAGGACATGGCGGCCAACACCTCCGCCTGGTCCACGCTCATCTTCTTCGGCGTGCTGGTCGGCATGGCAACCCCCATCAACAAGCTCGGCGTGGCCGAATGGGCCGGCGAAATCATCGCGCAGGCGACCGACGGGCTGCCGTGGATGGTGGTGCTGGCGCTGCTCACGGTCTGCTACTTCCTCATGCACTACCTGTTCGCCGCCGAACTCGCCCAGGCCGTGGCCCTGTACACGCTGTTCCTCGGCGTGGCCGTCGCCGCCGGCGCTCCCCCGGCCGCCTCCGCGCTCATGCTCGGATGCGCCACCGGTCTTATCGGCGCGATGACGCACTACGCCTCCGGCCCGGCCGCCCTGATCTACGGCGCGGGCTACGTGAAGACGCCCGAATTCCTGAAGATCGGTTTCCTGTGCGGCATCGTCTCCGTGGCCGTCTGGCTCACGGTCGGCATGGGATGGTGGAAGATCATCGGCATCTGGTAACGCCGAAGGTCCGTCGCCCCTCCCCTGCCATCATCGCCTCTTCGCAGCCCATCATCCTGCGAAGAGGCCCTTTGCGTTCCGCGCTGGAATCCGTGCGCGGCAGAGAGCTTCCCACCGCTTTCAGGCTACCCAAGAGGACGCGTCAAGCGCATATCGGACGTCTCCAGCAAACGTTTTACGTGTCGTAAATCACATTTCCGCGGTCATGTGTGGTCCGGTCCGGGCGCACGCCACCCGGCGGAGGCCATCCGTTGAGGGTATAGACTGCATGCCATGAGCATCGAACAACGCAGCGCGGGCATCGCCCGCATCCCCATCGGCGCACGCATCGTCGTGCGCACCTCGCTCGGACCGGATCCGCTGGACGGTCGGGAGCGGTACCGTGATTTCGTCGGCCATGTGACCGGCCATGACGACGCCACGCTGCATCTGCTGCGCGACGAGTCGGCCAACGGCAGGCGCCCCGCACAGCTGGTGGACATCCGCATATCCGACATCGTGCGGTTCAAGCCCGTTCCCGAGCGCCTGTTCTGAATCTGCCCCGCCGCCGATCCGCATCCATACGACGAATCCCCGTCCATACACACGTTCCCATCCATACGACGAGTTCCCATCCATACACGTGTTCTTATCTATACAACGTGTTGTTGTTGTGGCATAATGTTCTTCAATCGTATGGTCGTTCGTTGTCGACGCAGGGAGACGGCATGGTGCAACGCAGGAACACACGGACCGAGGCCTCGCTCAAGCAGGCGTTCATCACGCTGACGCGCGCCAAGGGCTTCGACGCCACGACGGTCAGCGACCTGGCGCGCGAGGCGCGCATCAACCGTGGCACCTTCTACACGCACTACACCGACAAGTTCGACCTGCGCCAGCAGCTCATCGCCAACGCCGTCGGCGACCTCACCGACATCATCCTCAAATCACGGCGGCAGCCCGGGCGCGAGTTCATACCCTATGAGGCGATCCTCGGAGGGCTGCGCTACATCAAGCAGGACTTCGACTTCTTCGACGCGATATCGCGCAGCGGCTCCGACATGGAGCTCTACACCAAGACGAAGGACCTGATCGCCGACCTGCTCGTCATCGAGACGGAGAAATCGGGGATACGCCTGGAGTCGGACGGCATCCCCGTCATGTACGGCAAGGAGATGATGGCCTCGGCGCTGACGTCGGCCATCTGGCTGTGGCTGCGACGCGGATGCGACGAGCCGCCGGAGGAGATGGCCCTGCTCATCGAGCGGGCGAAGAAGATCGCCGTCATCCGCCCCCTGCGGCAGGCCCTTCTGCACGCCTCCACGCCGCAGCCGGGGCGCACGCCCCGATAGGCCCGCCGCATCGGCCGTGTTTACAACGCCGAACGCACCTGCGCCACGGCGGCGTGCCTGTCGGCGAACCGTATGACGTGTTCGCCGCGTTTCGCGGACTCCAGCAGGTCCGACCGCCAGGTGCCGGTGCCGAGCGGAACCCGCACCTCGTCATGGCCGATGTCTCCGGAACGCTGCTTCGTCTTGAAGTCCCGATACGGCTGTGCGGCCGAGAAGAACCCAAGGATCCCGCGGGCGGCATCGGACCCGACGGATGCGTCGGGCCGTCCGTCGTGCCCCGTCTCCAACAGGTCCGCCATGGCCGTGAGCCTGGCGCTCATATGCCGCAGCAGCGTCGCGACGTTCGCGGCGTCCTCCTCCACCATGGCGCGGGTGCGGTCCGGATCGGTGAGCGCCACGCGCGTCATGTCGCGCCAACAGCCGGCGGCGAGCGCCTGCGCGATGTTGCGTTCGGGCATGTCGGTCAGCTCGTTGGCGAGTGCGGTGGAGACTACGTGCGGCATGTGTGAGATCATGGCGGCGCAGCGGTCGTGGGTGTCGTCGTCGAGCACGATGATGCGGTTGCCGACGCCGTTGCAGATCATGTCGGCGACGAGCAGGAACCGGTCGTAGTCGGTGGCGTCGTCCACGGTGACGGCCCAGAGCGCGTCGTCGTAGAGGTCGGGGCTGGAGGCGTCGTAGCCGGAGAACTCGCTGCCGGCCATGGGGTGCGCTCCGACGTACCGGTCGTCGAGCCCGGCGGCCCTGACCTCGTCCCTCACCTGTCCTTTGACGCTGCCGACGTCGGTGAGCGTCGTATGGGGGTCGAGCACCGGCGCAAGGTCGGCCAATGCCTGCGGCATGGCCTTCAGCGGGGTGCACAGCACGAGCACGTCGGGCTTCGCCAGGGCGAGGTCCCTGATGTCGTCCACGCATGCGATGCCGGCGGCCCGCGCCTGCTCGTACGGATGGGGGCGGTGGTTCCATGCCACGACGCGGCGCCCTTGGGCCGAAAGCCGGCGGGCCAGCGAGCCGCCGATGAGTCCGAGCCCGGCGATGGCGATGACGTTCGCCTGCGGCAGTCCTTCTTCGTTCATGATGTTCATTTCCACAGCAGTTCCCTATCGGATTCGTGATCGTCGTCGTTGCTTGCCGTCGTTGCGTCGATGTGGATGCCGCCTTGGGGGAGCATCCATGCGCTGACGGGTGGGCTTGGCCGCTCGCGGCGAGGATAGACCGCCAGGGTCTTCACCCAGTCGCCGTGGGCAAGCACCTGTCCGAGCGCGGCCTTGAACTGCGGCTGCCATGGGGCGGCGTCGAAGGTGGCGATGAAGCTGTAGGTGCCGTCGTTGCCTTTGATGGGCCTGGAGATGAAGCTGGTCATGTTGAGGCCGGCGTATCGGAGTACGTCCAGCAGATTGGCGAGTACGCCGGGACCGGTGTTGAGCAGGATGAACGCCACGATGGATTCAAAGTCCTGGTCATCGTACGCACGGATGCGTTCCAGTTGGCGTCGTACGTCGTCGCGCGGGGCAAGGACGAGGAATTCGGTGCGGCCCCCGCTGAAATCCTGCACGGCGGACTGCAGCACGTCGAGTCCATACAGTCGGGCGCAGACGGATGGGGCGAGCGCCACCTGATCGTCCTTGAGGTCACGGCAGGCGGCGGCGTTGGATGATGCCGGGCTCGGGGTCAATCCGTGTTCGGCGGCGAACGTCGTGCATTGCGCCAGCCCGTGCGGATGAGCGCATATGGTAGTGAGTTTCGTATGATTTGGTCTGACCAGTGCATCGAATGAGATGTCAATGCTGATCCGAGCGAACCCGGCGACGTCGTCGGCGTCGATGAGGGAGTCAAGGTTCGGCACGACGTAGCCTTCGACGTTGTTCTCCCATGCGATGACGCCCCAGCCTTCACGCCGGCTTACGGCGTCGAAGATGGCGGCGATGTTCGGCTCGGCCACGCACTCCCCCGCGTCGTCGATGAGTCGGGAGGCCTCCATGGCGGCCTGATGGGTGAACGACCCTTTGGGGCCGAGATAATGCAGTGTTGTGGCCATGCCTGTCCTTTCCGGGAACCCGATGCGCATCGCAGACGACGTGTATCCACCATAGGCGGGAGCACATCGATGCGATGCGGCCGTTTCAGTGCGTGGACTCGTGCGGATAGGGTCTGCGGGGCGATACGCGGAACCATGACGCAGGCAGGACCAGCATGAGCACCTGCACGGCGACCATGCCGAGCAGCCATATGATGCCGGCCTTCTGCATAAGCGGGGAATAGGAGTCGGACAGGTAGCCGAAGATGATAAGCGCCCGCGAGTTCGACGCATGGGATGCGATGAGCATGACGGCGAAGCCGGATGCGATGAGATGGAATCCGACGCCGAGGCCGCCGGCGCGTGCACGGGCCGACCATGTGGACAGGGCGACGAGGATGAGCGACATGACGAGACCGTAGGGGATGTTCCACGGCACGCCCATGCGATGGGCGGCCGAGCCGACGAGGCCGACTGCAAAACCGGCTACGACGCATACGAGGAGCCGTCCCCAGACAGGCAAACGAAAACTCCACGGCATCCGTTGCCACTGCTGCGCGGACCGTTGCCGTGGAGTTCGTTTCATCGTTCGCTGAGCCATACGCTCCAGTATGGCGCGACGTTGCGACCGGGCTGTTTCGGACGATGAATGCCGTATCGGACGTTTGCCATGCTCCTGCAGGAGGCCAAGGCCAAGAAGCCCGCTGATGGAACTCATGGGAGCTCATGAGTCTGGTGTTTCCAACACCGAGCCATAATCCGGCGGAACGTCCGGGAGCAGCATGGCTCGCGGCCAATGCCGTCACCGACCAGCAGCCGGAGAACCTCATATACCGGCAGGCATGGGAAAAGCCAAGGCATGCACGAGATGTATGGCATCCCCATGCGATACGGCACCGGTATCGACCGAAACGACCTACATACACGCCGAATGGCAGTCAAGTGACTGGACCGCCAGACACACATTGCGGACCGTACCCCGGAAGTTTGTGGGTCTGCCCAGCAATGGATTTGTGGGTCTGCCCAATCAAATTTATGGGTTCACCCGTTCAAAGGACCGGGTTCGTGGGTCCGCCCGTTCACTGGGCCAGGTTCGTGGGCCTATCCGTTCAATGTGCCGGGTTTGTGGGTCCACCCGTTCATTAATAGTGGGTCCAAGACGGTCATAAAGAGGTTTGTGGGTCTACGACATACACGAGGACGCCGAAAATCCCCTCCTCACGAACCGATGGACCCACTTTCATATTCCAGCGAACCGATAGGCCCACAACACCAATCATCAACCCACCCGAAGGCCTACGTCCTCTGGTTTGTGGGTCCGCCCAATCGACGAGCCAGATCCGTAGGTCTGTTCGTGGGTCTGTTCGATCAATGGACCAGTCGACGGACCGGGTTTGTGGGTCCACCCGTTCAGGCAAACGGATTCGTGGGTCCGGCATGTTCAATAACCGTGGGTCAATCCGTTCATCTACGGGTTTGTGGGTCTACGACATACACGAGGACGCCGAAAACGCCCTCCTCACGAACCAATGGACCCACTTTCATATTTCCATGAACCAATAGACCCACAAAACCGGCAGACACCGACCTCAGACACCAGCCCGGCAGACACACATTTTTGACCGATAACCCAAAAACGGGGAGCCCGGAAGGACTCCCCGTAGGTGGTGTCGCTCGTCAACAATTGCCAACGAGCGTCAGAACAACTACTTGTTACTTGTTGTTGTTCTGACGACGCTGCTTGGCGCGCCACTTGTACCATTCGTCGCGGCTGAGGATGATCTTGCGCACGCGGATGGCCTCCGGGGTGACCTCCACGCACTCGTCCTCGTTGGCGAAGTCCAAGGACTCCTCGAGGCTCATCTTGATCGGCGGGGTGAGGGTTTCGAGCACGTCGGCGGTGGCGGAGCGCATGTTGGTCATGTGCTTGGCCAGCGTGATGTTCACATCGAGCTCGTCGGGCTTGTTGTTGATGCCGACGACCTGGCCCTCGTACACCGGGGACTGCGGCTCGACGAAGAAGTTGCCACGGGCCTGCAGACGCTGCATGGCGTACGGGGTGGCGACGCCCTGACGGTCGGAGACCATGGAGCCGTTCTGGCGGATGACGATCTCACCGGCCCACGGGGCGTAGCCCGCGGAGATGGAGGAGGCGATGCCGGTGCCGCGGGTGGCGCTCAGCAGCGCGGTGCGGAAGCCGATGAGGCCGCGGGACGGCACGGTGAACTGCAGACGCACCCAGCCGGAGCCGTGGTTGGTCATGTTGTCCATACGGCCCTTGCGGTCGGCCATGAGCTGGGTGACGGCGCCCATGTACTCCTCGGGCACGTCGATGGTGGTGTTCTCCATAGGCTCGTTGATCTTGCCGTCGATGGTCTTGGTGACCACCTGCGGGCGGCCGACGGTCAGCTCGTAGCCCTCGCGGCGCATCTGCTCGGCGAGCACGGCCAGCGCGAGTTCGCCACGTCCCTGGACCTCCCAGGCGTCCGGGCGCTCGGTGGGCAGCACCTTGATGGACACGTTGCCGATGAGCTCGCGGTCGAGACGGTCCTTGATCATGCGGGCGGTGAGCTTGTGGTCCTTGCCTTCGGTGCCGGCCAGCGGGGAGTCGTTGACGCCGAAGGTCATGGAGATGGCCGGGTCGTCGACGTGGATGAGCGGCAGCGGCTTGGGGTCGTTGGGGTCGACGATGGTCTCGCCGATCATGATGTCGTTGACGCCGGCGACGGCGACGATGTCGCCGGGGCCCGCCTCGTCGACCGGCTGGCGGTCGAGGCCCTGGGTGCGCAGCAGCTCGGAGACGCGGAAGTTCTCGAGGGATCCGTCCACGCGGGACAGGCCGTAGGTGGCGCCCTTCTTCAGGGTGCCGTTGTAGATGCGGACCAGGCCGAGTCGTCCGAGGAAGTCGGAGGAGTCGATGTTGGCCACGTGGGCCTGCAGCGGGGCGCCCTCCTCGTATTCGGGGGCGGGGATGTTGGAGATGATGGCCTCGAACAGCGGCTCGAGGTTGTCGTTGTCGGGCAGGCCGCCGTCGGCGGGCTGGTTGGTGGAGGCATAGCCGGCCTTGGCGGCGCAGTAGATGACCGGCATGTCGAGCAGCTGGTCGAGGTCGAGGTCGATGCCCTCGTGCTGCACATCGTCGGCGAGGCCGAGCAGCAGGTCGGAGGTCTCGCCCACGACCTCCTCGATGCGGGCGTCGGGACGGTCCACCTTGTTGACGCACAGGATGACCGGCAGCTTGGCCTCGAGGGCCTTGCGCAGCACGAAGCGGGTCTGCGGCAGCGGGCCTTCGGAGGCGTCCACGAGCAGGACGACGCCGTCGACCATGGAGATGCCGCGCTCCACCTCGCCGCCGAAGTCGGCGTGGCCGGGGGTGTCGATGATGTTGAGGGTGATGCCTTCGGGGTGGCCGTACTTGGCGGCCAGCGGGCCGGTGTATTCCACGGCCGTGTTCTTGGCGAGAATGGTGATGCCCTTCTCGCGTTCCAGATCGTTGGAGTCCATGACACGATCCGGTACTTCCTCGCGCTCGTTGAACACGTGGGACTGCTGGAGCATAGCGTTCACCAGCGTGGTCTTGCCGTGGTCGACGTGAGCCACAATCGCCACATTACGGATATCACCGCGTACCGCCATCGAAAACCTCTCTTAGTTGACTGTCTATTTGCGTCTCGAATGGATGATTTCGGAAAAAATGGTTCTGTCTTTATCCCTGAAATACACAAACCGCACCAATGATAGCCGGATTCCTTGACAGGGCGGAACCGTTCCGGCTACGCCTCCGCCTCGGCCACGGATTCGGGCAGGAACGGCGCCAGCGAGGGCAGTTCGTCGAGACCGTCGATGCCCATGAGCTCCAGGAACAGGTCGCTGGTGGCGAGTAGCGCGGCGTGGGTCTCCTCGTCCAGGCCCTGTTCGACGACAAGCCCGCGGAGGGTGAGCGACCGGATGACGCCGTCGGAGTTGACGCCGCGGATCGCCGTCACCTGCGCGCGTGTGACGGGCTGTCGGTAGGCGATGATGGCGAGCGTCTCCGACGCGGCCTGGGAGAGCCGGGAGGTCTGTCCGTCGGTGACGAGGGCGCGGACGACCGGCTCGAACTCACGCCTGCTGGCGAGCTGCCATCCGCGCACGGTGTGACGCAGTTCGAATCCCCTGGCAGGACCGGAACCGTCGCCGGCGTAATCGTCGCGCAGTCCACGCAGCGCGTCCTTCACCTGTTCGGCGTCGACGTCCAGCACCCGTGCCAGATCGGATTCGCGGAGGGGACGGTCCGTGACGATGAGCAGGGCCTCGAGACACGGGCGCAGGCCTCCGGGAAGGTGGCCTGCTCCATGGCCGGTCGTCGGCGTCGCGGGGGTCTCCCCCGTTTTCGGTTCGGTCATCAGGCGAAATCCCTTTCTTCGATGGTCGGCGCGTCCGGGGCGATGCCGACGGCGATGTCGCCGATGCCTCCGTTGGTCGGTATCGCGGATTCGTCGCTCGCCCACCGCAGGTGGAGTTCGGCGTACGGCCGGCTCTGCCGTATCTGGACGGAGCCCTGTCTGAAGAACGCGAGGATGGCGAGAAACCGCGCCGCGATCTCCATGTTCGATGTGGTGTCGGCCGTCAGCGCGGCGAATGTGGTCGCGCCGCCGTGCGGCAGTGCACGCAGCCGGTCGCGCACGATGGCGGCCTGTCGGCGCAGGTCGACCAGGGGCACGTGCAGCTGTTCGACGGAGACCTCGTCGGCGGGCGCGTTGGACAGGGCGTGGGCGGCCAGGGCGGCGAGCGTCTGCAGGGAGGTCGTCCACGTCAGCGGCGGCAGCATCGCGGCGATGTCGTCGCCGGCGTATCCGGGGTGGGCGACGCGTCCTGTGTTCTCGGCGATGCGGGCGCGGAAGTCCATCCCGGCCTGTTTGAACGCCTTGTACTGCAGGAGCCTGGCGAACAGCAGGTCGCGTTCGCGCAGCGCCTCCATATCGTGCCCGTCCCCTTCGCCGTCCCCGTCCGCGGGCAGGATGGCGGCGCTTTTGGCTTCGACGAGCACCGCGGCGACGTCGAGGAACGCGCTGGCCTCGTCCATGTTCCGTTCGAGATCCATCGCGTCGATGTGGCGCATGAACTCGTCGGTGATGACGGCGAGCGATACCTCGGTCAGTTCGAGCCGCCTGCCGGCGAGCATGTCGAGGAGCACGTCGAACGGCCCCTGATAGGCGTCGAGCGTGACGGTGAATCCGGAGCCGGGGCGCATCCCGGTCCCGGACGGCGGACCGGGACGGTCCTGTGGCCGCATCATGCGCCGTCAGCGGACCACGCCGCGGGCCACGAGTTCACGCGCCACCTCGCGGTATTCCTTGGCGGTCTTGTGCTGCGGGGAGTACATGGTGATCGGCGCGGCGGCGATGGTGGCGTCGGGCAGTTTGATGGACCTGGTGATGACCGTATGGAACACCTTGTCCTGGAACGCCTCGTAGATGCGCTGCAGCACCTCCTCGGAGTGCAGGGTGCGGGTGTACATGGTCACGAGCACGCCGTCGATGCGCAGCTGCGGGTTGATGCGGCTCTTGACCTTTTCGATGGACTGCATGAGCAGCGCCACGCCACGCAGGGCGAAGAACTCCGCGGCGACGGGGATGACGACGCCGTCGGCGGCGGTCAGGGCGTTGACGGTGAGCAGGCCGAGGGAGGGCTGGCAGTCGATGATGATGACGTCGTATTCGTCGCGCAGCGGCCGCAGGACCTGGGCGAGCACCTGTTCGCGGCCGACCTCGGTGACGAGCTGCACCTCCGCGGCGGACAGGTCGATGTTCGCGGGGATGATGTCGAGGTCGGGGAACCGGGTGGGGTGGATGACGTCGTGCGGGTCCATGGACGTGTTGAACATGGCGGTGTAGATGGTGTTGTCCACGGAGTTCGCGTTGATGCCGAGCCCGACGGACGACGCGCCCTGCGGATCGAAGTCGACGATGAGCACCTTGCGTCCGAAGTTGGTGAGGGCGCCGGCGATGTTGATGGAGGATGTGGTCTTGCCTACGCCGCCCTTTTGGTTGCACATGGCGATGATGGTCGCAGGTCCGTGGTGTTCCAAAGCTTCCGGCGCGGGAAAGGTCTCGTATGCGCGCCCCAACAGATCAGTAGGCATAGACCCCATGCTAACAACAGCCGTGCATCGGGCGGGGCATGGCCCTATCGTGCGCGCGGATGCGAGGCAGCATAGGTCTCCATGAGGGTCTGCGGGCTGACGTGCGTGTAGATCTGCGTGGTGGTGACGGACGCGTGTCCGAGCAGCTCCTGCACGCTGCGCACGTCGGCGCCGCCTTGGATCAGATGCGTGGCGAAGGAGTGGCGCAGCGTGTGCGGGTGCAGCGGCCTGGTGATGCCGGCCCGGCGTCCGGCGAGGCGCACGATCTCCCAGACCGACTGCCGTGAGAGCCGGCGTCCGCGCTTGTTGAGGAACACGGCCCTCATCTCCGGGGCCGTCCCCGCCCTGCCCATCAGCTCGGTGCGTCCGGATGCCAGATAGTCGCGCAGGGCGGCACAGGCGTAGGAGCCCACGGGCACGAGCCGTTGCTTCGACCCCTTGCCCATGAGCCTGGCCACATGCGATTCGAGGTCGATGTCGTTCAGGTCGGCGCCCACGGCCTCGGAGACGCGGCAGCCGGTGGCGTACATGAATTCGAGGAGCGCCTTGTCGCGCAGGCCCACGGCGTCGTCGGGCTTCTGCGGCGCCGCGGCATCGAGGAGCGCCGCCACCTCGTCGATGGTGAGCACGTCGGGCAGGGTGCCGGGGCTTTTCGGCGCCTTGACGTCTTCGGAGACGTCGGCCGGAGCCTTGCCCTCGGCGACGATGAACCGGTGCAGCTCATGCACGGCCGCAAGCCGTCGTGCCCGGCTGCGGGCGCTTTCCCCGGCGAGCGACGAGACGAAGTCCTCGACGTCCCGCCTGCCGATGGCGGCCGGCGCGTCGATGCCCCGTGAGGACAGCCAGGCCGTGTACCGTCCGAGGTCGGAGCGGTATGCGGCGATGGTCGATCTCGCGAGCCCCCGTTCCACGTCGATGTATGCGAGGAACCGTTCGACAAGTCCATCCAGTTCGGTCATATCAGGCAATCATAGCGGGTCCGCCGCGCGCCCCCCGTCTCCCCGGATACCACAAGGGCCGTGGAGTCCCGTCATGTGCGGGAATCCACGGCCCTGTATATCGGGAAACGCTATCAGGCGTTGACCGGGGCGTTCACGTCCTCGGGGAGGGCGGCCTTGGCGGCCTCCACGATGGTCTTGAACGTGTCGGGGTCGGAGACGGCGATCTCGGCGAGGGCGCGGCGGTCCAGGTCGATGTCGGCCAGGCGCAGACCCTGGATGAAGCGGTTGTAGGTGATGCCTTCGGCGCGGACGGCGGCGTTGATGCGCTGAATCCACAGCTTGCGGAAGTCACCCTTGCGGGCCTTGCGGTCGCGGAAGTTGTAGTTGAAGGAGTGCAGCAGCTGTTCCTTGGCCTTGCGGTAGAGGCGGGAACGCTGGCCACGGTAGCCCGAGGCCCTTTCGAGAACGACGCGACGCTTCTTGTGGGCGTTGACTGCGCGCTTTACACGTGCCATATGTTATTTCCTCAGCTTTCTAATACGTCTTGTATGCGTTCAACCCACGGATCAGTGGTTGAGCATGTTCTTCAGGTTCGCGGTCTGGGTCTTGGCGAGGACCTTGTCGGCCTTCAGGGCGCGACGGACGCGAGCCGACTTGTGCTCGAGGTTGTGGCGCATGGAGCTGCCAGCGTGCATCAGCTTGCCCGTGCCGGTGACGCGGACGCGCTTGGATGCAGCGGAGTTACTTTTCATCTTCGGCATTGCTGCCCTCCTTGT
This sequence comes from Bifidobacterium pluvialisilvae, assembly GCF_019331695.1. Classification (GTDB taxonomy): domain Bacteria; phylum Actinomycetota; class Actinomycetes; order Actinomycetales; family Bifidobacteriaceae; genus Galliscardovia; species Galliscardovia pluvialisilvae. The sequence goes on along the minus strand of NZ_JAHBBI010000001.1, from coordinate 245,024 downwards.
GAGTGGTGTTCTTCGAGGAAGAGTTCTTCAGTTCAGCGCTGGCCACTGCCGCGGCCTCGGCCTGGGCTTCCTTCTTGGCCGCCAGGCGTGCGGCCTGACGGGCCTGTCGCTCGGCATGGGCGGAGGCGCCGCGTCGACGCTGCTCGGACTGGGTGTGCACCTTCTTGCCCTTCGGGGCGAGCACCATGATGATGTTGCGGCCGTCCTGACGGGGCTGGGATTCGATGGTGCCCAGTTCGGAGACCTCGTCGGCAAGGCGACGCAGCAGTTCGACGCCGCCGATGGGGCGGGACTGCTCGCGGCCACGCAGCATGATGGTGACCTTCACCTTGTCGCCGCCGGAGAGGAAGCGCTCCACATGACCCTTCTTGACGTCGAAGTCATGGTCGTCGATCTTCAGGCGGAAACGAATCTCCTTAATCTCGGCGGTGCTCTGGTTGCGACGTGCCTCGCGCGCCTTGATCTTCTCGTTGTACTTGTACTTGCCGTAGTCAATAAGCTTGGCCACCGGCGGCTTGGCGTTCGGCGCCACCTCGACGAGGTCGAGGCTGGCCTCACGCGCCAGATTCAGCGCGACCGAGGTTGCGATGACGCCCACCTGCTCGCCCTTCGGGCCGATCAGGCGTACTTGCGGTACGCGAATCTCTTCGTTGATACGTGGTTCGGCGCTAATGATGACTCCATTCCCTATTGCCCGGCGAAATCCTATCTGCGTCCGAAACTACAGCGCGCACGTGAATCACATGCTCAGGAATGTGCAAGACCGCAAACGGCCATCATACGAATTCCCCAGGAGCTTCCGCCCCCTCATACGAGATGCCTCTCGTAAGGCTGTATGCCTTGGACCCGAAACCATAAGAGGCTTCCAGGTGGGATTTCTCCACTTTCTTGATTACTCAAGCCTTGAAGATAATACCACGGTTTTTCCGATACGCAACCGGCATGTCGCGTCAGCATGACACGGCGTCGGCCGCCGCCGGCCTACCGCACGGCCTTGAGCAGTCCTTGGATGCCCTGTTCCCTGAGGATCGTACGGTATGGTCCGGCCTGTTCGGCGATGAGCTGGTCGATGGCCTTCATGCCGAGCAGCTCGACGGGCGCCTTGTCGTCAGTGAGGATGAGCGACTGGTCTCCGAAGTCGGACGAGGGGTCGCGCACGGCGCTCATCCTGCCCGCGACCCCGCCCATGTATGCGGCGAGGTCCTGGTCGCCGGTGCGTCGCAGCGTGGTCTCGACCAGCGATTCGGCCTTCGTGTCGCGCAGCATCGTGCTGGTCACCGGCTCGCCGACCGTGTCGATGCCGCCGGTTTTGCGCCATGAGTCGTCGCATGACGTCGCCGGGCGGGCGAATTTCCTCGTCTCCCTTGCGGTGGGGGCCTTGGCGAACAGTTCACGGTTCGTCGTGCCGGGCACGTCGGCGGTGTATGTGGTGCCTACACGGCAGGCGCCGTTGAACACGTTGGCGATGGTCGTCTGCAGCGCCTCGTTGATCGACCCCTGGCCGTCGGAGATCATGTTCATGTTGACGACCATCACGCCGCCGGGGTTGAGGTGCCTGCGCACCATGGAGAAGAACTCGTCGGAGCTCATCTGGAACGGGATGGTGATGTCCTGGTACGCGTCGACCATGATGACGTCGTATGTGTCGCGGCTGGCGGCGAGCCATGCGCGGCCGTCGTAGGTGCTCACGGGAATGTCGGCGGGCTCGTCGAAGTACTCCCCCGCCAGTTGGGTGATTCTGCCGTCGATCTCCACGCCCTGGATGCGCATCTTCGGATAGTACTTCTTGAGTTGGCGGGCGTAGGTGCCGGTGCCCATGCCGAGGATCAGCGCCGAATCGGCGTGGTCGGCGAGCGCCGGGGCCGCGAGCGCGGTGTCGTAGTACATGCCGGTGAGTCCTTCGGATTTCATGGTGACGGACTGTACGCCGAACAATACGTTGGTGGAGAGTATGGTGCGGTCGGCGAGGTTCTTGACCTGCAGGTAGTTGTAGATGGATTCGCCTTCGTAGGCGAGGGTCGCCTTGTTCTCCCAGAACGCGAAGCCGGTGAGCGGCGAGACGATGGCGCTGCCGACGAATATGACGACGGAGACGGCCGAGACGACGAGCCGCGCCCGGGCGGCGATGAAGTACGCCAGCGGCAGTACGAGCAGCATTCCGGAGAAGATGAGGAACGTCACGAACGTGCCGGCCGCGGGGATGGTGACGAACGTGGGCAGGAACGTGCCGAGGATGGATCCGACGGTGTTGCAGGCGGAGAGCCGGCCGACGACGGACGCGTTGTCGTCGAGCGAGTCGGTGGCGAATTTGTTGAGTCCGGGGGTGACGGTGCCGAGCAGGAACAGCGGCGGCACGAAGATGGCCATGCAGCTGACGAACGCGGCGATGACCAGGAAGTCCGTGGAGACGGTGACGATGAGCAGGCCGGAGACGAGCAGGATGATGTACTTGCCGACCAGCGGGATCAGCGATATCCATACGGCGGCGGCGAGGATGCGCAGGTACAGGCGGTCGGGGTCGGGGTTGCGGTCGGCCCATCGTCCACCGAACACGGCGCCCAGGGCGAGTGCGATCATGATGGTGCCGATGATGATGGTCCATACGATCTGCGAGCTGGAGAAGTACGGCGCGAGCAGGCGCGAGGCGCCGAGCTCGGCCGACATGACCGCCATGCCGGAGAAGAACTCGGTGACGTAGAGGAAGGTCTTCGATCTCAGTATCGGCCGTTCCTTCGCTTCGGTTTTCCTCATGGTCTTTCCCGCCCGTCCTGTATCTGGTTTCCGACTTCCCCATTATGCCGCCGGCGTACGGCTCCGTCATGCGTTTCGCCTCTACAATGAGACGTGAGTTGTTCCATCGACGAGGAAGGAGAACCATCATGATCGACCATCTGACCATCAAGGTGAAGGATTTCGATAGGGAGGCCGCGTTCTACGAGGCCGCGTTGGCGCCGCTCGGCTATGCGAAGGGTGCGGAGTTCCCCGGCGCCGTGCAGTTCGCCGCCGCGGACGGCTCCAGCGTGTGGGTGAGCCGGACGGACGGCGAGACGGCGCCGGTGCATGTGGCGTTCGGCACGAAGGACGAGGAGGCCGTCAAGGCGTTCCACAAGGCGGGTCTTGCGGCCGGTGGCACCGACAACGGCGAACCCGGCCCGCGCCCGAACTACGGGCCGACGTACTATGCGGCGTTCGTGCACGACCCCGAGGGCAACAACATCGAGGCCTGCATCCACTGATCCGCCGATTGCCGCCGCGCCTTATCGGCCTTCAGAGTACGCCGAAGTGCCTGAGCGCCTTGAGGATGCCGTCGTCGTCCACGGCGGCGGTGACGTAGTCGGCGGCGGCCTTCGCCTTGTCGCCGCCGGAGCCCATGGCCACGCCGATGCCGGCGTAGGCGAGCATGTCGGCGTCGTTGCCGCCGTCGCCGAACGCCATGGTCTCCTCCCGGGCGAATCCGTAGAGTTCCATGAACGTCCTGATGCCGGCCGGCTTGCCGCCGTCGGCGGGGATGAAGTCGCAGAACGAGGGATGCCAGCGCACCGACCGGCAGCCGGGCAGCATGGCGACGATTCGCGCCTCCTCGTCCTCGTCCACGAACGCGGAGAACTGGAAGGTGGGATGGTCGAACACACGGCGGACGTCGTCGATGACCAGCGACGGCGCCGTGGCGCCGAGACCGGCGTACTGCTCCCGGATCTTCGGCGTGATCTGGTTGAAGTACACGTAGTCCTCCTCGGCGAAGTTCGCGCCGACCTCGGGATGTGCGGCCAGATAGTCGAGGAAGATGCGCAGGTCGGTCTTGTCGATGTCGTGCGTCTTGAGGAAGCCATCGTCGTCGAAGCAGTACTGGCCGGTCATGGTCATGTAGCCGTCGAATTCGATGCCGAGCCGGCCGGTGACGATCTTCATCTGCGAGGGCGCGCGCCCCGTGGCGATGAACACCTTGATTCCCTTGGCCTTCAACGCCTCGATGGCGTCCTTGGTGGACTGCGGAACCCGGTGCGTCGTGAAGCTGGTCAGGGTGCCGTCGATGTCGAAGAACACGGCTTTGATCTGCTGCGCCATGGGAAACTCCTCCGTTGTGCGTACCGCCCTCAGCATACCAACGCCACCCGATGCGCGACGGCGCCTCGGACTGTTACGCTGAACGTGTCGAAGGAGGATGCGATGACCCAGGCCAATGGTGGACGTGTCGGCATGAAGCGGCGATGGCACAGCCTGCCCGCCTCGGTGAAACGGGTGTGGCTGCTGCGGGCCCTGTCGAGGGACGGTGCGGGCATGGCCGTCTGCGTGTCGGCGGCGCTGATATGCCGCGTTCTGGCCTGGTGGTCGATCTGGCATTGTCTGGTGCTGGGTTCAGTCGCGGCACTGTTGCTGCTGGACCTCGTCACCCAGCCGTTGCGTACGACATACTCCTACGCGTTCAACCGGTATTCGATAGGCGAGCACGACGTGATGCTGCACCGGGGATGGCTGCTGCGCGACACCACGACCATCCCCTACAACCGCGTGCAGCATGTGGAGACCAAGCAGGGGCCGCTGCTGCGGCGGTTCGGCCTGACCGCCGTGGAGATCCATACGGCCGTGGGCGAGCATGAGATTCCCGCGCTGACCGACGCGGACGCCGCGACGATCGTCGACCAGATCAGCGCACGCGTGCTCGCCTCGAAGGACGACGTATGACCGGCGGGAACGGACACGACGGACACGCCGCCCCGGCGGCCGGCGGAATCTGGCATCGAAACCACCCGCTGGCGCTGGTCATCGACATCACGGAACGGGTGCGTTCCCTGTTCGGCACAATCGTCTCACTGCTCGTGCTCGTCGCATGGATCCATCCGCCGCGCTGGGTCGTCTGGACGCTCATCACGCTCGCCGTGGCGGCGACGGTCCTGCGGCAGGTCGTCCTGTGGACGAGAAGACGCTATCGGCTTGGCAGCGACGGAGTCGCCCTGCGGACCGGCGTGTTCAACACCGTCGTCACGACCATCCCCTATGACCACATCCACACCATCAACGTAAACGTCCCGGTGTTCTTCAGGCCGTTCGGGCTGGCCGGCATCACCATCGACTCGGGCGGCATCTCCGACGGCTCGTCCATCGTGCTCACCGCGGTTCCGGCACGGCTGGCCGGGGAGCTGGAACGGTTGCGCGCGCGGGCGACGGATATGACGGATTCCACGGCCGGCCGCGCCGTCTCCCCATCCGCGCCCTCCCGCTCCTTATCCGCCCCCTCCCCCGCAACCGGGAACGCCGGCGCCGGACGGCTGGTGTTCCGCGCCTCGACGCGCGACACCGTGCTGTTCGCCCTGACCGACCTGGGATTCCTCGCCGCCTTGGCCGTGATCTACGGATTCGCCCAGAATCTGGGCGACCTGCTGCCCTCGGGCATGGTCGACGAGGCCGAATACGCCGTCTTCCGATACGCCGCCGGCAGCGTCACGGCCGCCGTCATGGTGGCGGCGGCCGTATTGGCGTCGATGCTCGTCGTCAGCGTCATCAAGTCGCTGCTGCTGTATCACCGGTTCGAGGTGTGGCGTCGTGGAGACGACCTCGTCATCGTCCGTGGTCTGTTCACCCGCCGCTCCGTCACCATTCCGGTGCACCGGGTGCAGACCATCATCATCCGCCGGTCGGCGCTACGCCGGATGCTGCGGCTGAGCTCGGTGCAGGTCGGTCTCACCACGCCGGGCAGCAAGGAGAGCGGGGACGATGCCGGCACCCGCGGCAACGTCCTGCCCGTCATCGGGGATGACAGGCTGTACGACACGCTTCACGCCATGCTGCCCGAATGGGATGTGCACGAGGTTCCCATCCGCCGCACCGCACGGGGCCTGGGACGGTATCTCCTGGCCATGCCCGTGGCGTGGACGCTCGCGGCCGCACTCGTCCTGACGGCGGCGGTGACGATCACGGCCCTCTTCCGCGGTTCGGCCGGGGGGACGTCGCTGTCCGAAGCCACGTTCCCGGCCGGCAATCCGGTTTTCGGACCGTGGTTCCATGTGCTATGGCTGCTGTGGCTGCTGATCCTTCCGGCGCTGGGCGGGGCATACGCCTGTGCCCGGCGCCTGCTGCAATGGCGCACGGAGGGGTATGCGCCGCTGCCGGACAACCGGATCGTCGTCACCGGTTCCCGGGGGCTCGCCTTCGTCACCATGATCACGTGCAGGTCACGCATCCAATATGTGCGTCGCCGCCGCTATGCGTGGCGTAGGAAGGCCGCGGTGGAGTCCATGGTCATGCCGCTGTTCGTGATGAACGGCTACTCGCGGCTGCGCTTCTCCGCCATCCGTTCCGCCGAAGCGCAACGAATCCATGACTGGGCGGTCGGGAACCCGCCGCAGGCATGAAAAAACGGAACGGAACCGGGAGCATGTCCACGGTTCCGTTCCGTTGTGGCAGGACGAACGAATCAGTCCTTGGCGATGGTCTTGCCGGCGTTCGGGCCGGAGGCGAGGTCCTCGATCTCGGTGATCTCGAGCACCGGGATGGCGGCGGGCTTCTTGGTGCCCTTCTCCTCGGCGACCTTCACCTGCTCCTCGTAGATGGCGTCGTCGGTGTGCAGCACGACGTTGCCGCGGAAGCGGTAGCCCTTCTTCTCCGCCAGGTTGGCGAAGGCGATGACGAGCTTGCCGTTGGCCTGCAGGTTCTTGTAGGCCTGGCCGGCGGTGCGCTCGTGGTAGGCGATGTGGTTGTCGTCGAGCACGAACAGCGACATCTTCGGGCCGAGGTCGAGCGTGCCGTCCTCGTTCTGGGTGGCGATCCAGCCCAGGTTGTTCTCGATGAAGGTCTTCATCTCAGCGGTGAGCGTTGCCATAATGCAAATCCTTTCAGCGTCGTTCAACATCCGGTTCCAGCGTACTCGCAGAGCACGGGGACACGCACGATTTACGTCTGTGAGAAACATCACGTGAAAGCCGGGCCATCATTCCGGGCTTTTCAGCGCGCCGACCATGTCGATGCGGTCGAGCATGCGGTTGGTGACGAACGTGACCAGCACGGCGAACACCAGCGCCAACGCGGCGGATATCGCATAGCTCTCCCAATGCACGTGCACGGCGAAGTAGATGCTCGGCATACGCAGCACCATCGTCAGCCCCTCACCGGCGAGCCTTCCCAACGGCAGGCCCACGGCCACGCCGATGCCGGTGAGGATGAGCATCTCCTTGTTCACGTAATGCCGCACCTCGCCACGACGGAATCCCAACACCTTGATGGTGGCGAGCTCGCGCTCGCGCTCGGAGATGTTGGTCGTCGAAAGCGTGAACAGCACCACGAAGGCGAGTGCCCCGGCCAGCACGAGCAGCACATAGACGACGGTGTTGATGAGCGTGAAGTTCTTGGTGAAGTCGCGCACCAGCTCGTCGGTGGATGTGACCGACAGGTAGTCGCCGCTGCGGGCGAGGCCGTCGGCGAACCGTATGCGCTCGTCGGCGTTCCCCGCAAGGTGGGCGAGCATGGCGTTGGCGTGGTAGTCGCCGTAGAGCCGTTCATACAGGCGCTGCGTCATGAACACGGAGTTGCCGAGATAGTTCTCCGCCACGGCGTCCACCGTCATGTCGGCGCCACGCAGCGAGGCGTCCTTGAGATGGGCCCGCCGCCCCGCGGTGAGACCGAGCATCTGCTGCGCGTTCTTGGTGACGACGACGCCGGAGTCGTCGAGGTCGATCTTCGCGCCGCCGCCCATGGCCGCGCTCCAGTCGCTTTGCGCCTCACGCAGGTGGATGTATCCGTCGAGGTTCGCGCCGTCCGGCACCACGACCAGCTGCACGGTCTCCTCGCCATCCGCCGCCGAATCCGACGATGCGGCGGACAATGTGGCGGATTCGATGCGCACGCCGAGCACGTCGCGCACGGCGGAATCGTCCCGCAGGCCGCGCAGCGCCGCCGCGTTGTCGTCGTCCGTGGTGACGGCCATGAGGTCGTAGGCGGTGACTCCCCCGTACTGGTTGGGCGCCAGTTCGGTGACGGAGTCCTTGATGGCGAATCCGCACATGAGCAGCATCGTGCATCCGGTGATGCCGGCGATGGTCATGAACGCCCGGGATTTGTATCGGAACAGGTTGCGTATGGTGACCTTGTTGAGGAACGTCATGCGCCGCCATAGGGGCCGTATGCGTTCCATGAGTATCGTCTTGCCGGCCTTGGGCGCCTTGGGTCTGAGCAGCGAGGCGGGCGATTCCCTCAGTTCGCCGCGGCATGACCAGACGGCGGATCCGACGATGACGACGAGGAACAGCATGGCCGCGCCGATGCCGTACGTCCAGTCGAATCGCAGCAGGAACGCGGGCAGGAGGTACATGGTCTCGAAGATCGTGAAGATGATGCCGGGCAGGGCGATGAATCCGAGCAGGTCGCCGAGCAGCCCGCCGAGCAGGCAGGCGAGCGCCGCGTAGATCACGTATTTGCGCAGGATCTCGCGTCGTCGGTAGCCGAGCGCCTTGTAGGTGCCGATCAGCAGCCGCTCCTCTTCGACCATGCGGGTGATGGCGGTGAGGCTGATGAGCACGGCGACGAGGAGGAACAGGACGGGGAACGCCGTGCCGATGGATTCGATGGACTTCGCGTCGCTGTCGATGCTGGAGTAGCCGCCCAGGGCATTGCGGTCGCGGACATACCATTGCGCGGTTGCGATGTCGTCCGCTTCGGCGCGGGCGTCGGCGATGGTTTTCGCGGTTTTGGCGGCGTTGTCGTCGAGTTGCCTGCGCTGCCGGTCGAGCGTGGCCTGGGCGGAGTCGAGCCGCCGTTGGGCGTCCTGCAGCTGTTCGGCGCCTTCCACTCCCGCCTGGACGGCCTGGTCCGGGCTGATGCCGCCCGAGGCCGCCGTGAACATCTCCCGCTGCGCGTCCAATTGGGCGCGTTGCCCGTTGAGGGTGTGCTGCGCGGCATCGAGTTTGCTGCGGGCGTCGGCGATCTTGTCATTGGCTTGGCGTTCCCGGTCGTCGATTTCCGCGTTGGCGTCGGCTTTCACGGTGTCGGTCCGCGCCTGCTCGCGTTGCTCTCGGATGGTGTCGAGATGATGTTCCGCAGTGTCGATGAGGTTCCGGTATGCGTCGTCGTAGGTCTGGAGATTCCTGGCGCCGTCCACTATGACGGCCACGCTCGTGTAGGTGTCGCGCATGTCGGGGTCCACGGCGGATTCATCGACGAACAGCCCGTAGTCCGTTGCCGATGCGCTGCTGCGGAACGCCGTCGCCCCCGCGCTGTTGTTGACGTCCGTGGGGTCGATGACCGTGCCGACGATGGTGTAGTCATGGCGTGCGAACACCCGTTCGGCGGACGAGTCGTCGGATCGGGCGTCGGATATCGTCAGCGTGTCGCCGATGGTCTTGCCGCTGTCGGCGAGATATGGCTCGGTCACGGCGACTTCGGTGGCGGTGCGCGGCAGCCGTCCGTCGATGACGTGGGGCCTGTCGATGCCGGAGTCGTTCAGCGCCGTCATCGTCGCCTTGCCGCGTTTGCCGCCCACGGTCACGGATACGTCCTCGCCGTGGACGCCGGCCGCCTGCGCCACGCCATCCACGGCGGCCATGGCGAGGACGTCGTCGTCGGTGAGGCCGAGCGTCGAGACCACGATGATGTCGTGGAGGTTCCGGTCGTCGAAGAACGTGTCGGCGCTGTACCGCAGGTCCACGCAGGAGGCCCTGAGCCCCGTGGCCATGGTGACGCCCAGTGCCGTGATGACGAGTATGGAGAGGAACCGGCCGAGATTATGCGTTATCGTGCGCCATACGTCCTTCGCGAACGCGGAGGCTCCGGCCGGCCGTCGCGTCATCGCGTTCCGTGGGTCGTTTGCCATCGTCCGTTTCCTTCCGCCGACATCATACGGACATGAATCACTACACATCATGTTGTGTTATACAATCACGATATCGTTGATTTTCCCGGCCATCAATGCACATCGGCACCGTCCGATGTTGAGCGATGCGACGAGGACGGTCACGTGGACGACGACGCCATGCACACGGAATGGAGCATACGATGAAGAAGCAGCCTCAGGTGACGGAACGGACGAAGGCCAATCTGTGCAAGGCGTTCTGGAAGCTGTATCGCACCCGTCCGATGGACAAGATCACCGTGCGCGAGATCACCGAGATCGCCGGGTACAACCGCGGCACGTTCTATCTGTACTATCGCGACGTGCACGACATGTTCTCCCAGATCGAGGACAGTCTGCTCAACATCATCGGGGACCTCATCGACGACATGCTTGCGCAGGAGGGGCGCATCGACATCACGTCGAACATCGGCACGATCCTGACGATGGCGAAATCGCATTCGGCATACATGACGGTGCTGCTCAGCGACCACGGCGACCCGACGTTCGTCACCAGGCTCAAGGGGCTGCTGTGGCCTCTGGTGGACCGCTATCTCGGGATCACGCAGTCCGTGGAGATGACGCGCGACGAGCGCGAACTGCTCAAGGAGTTCTATCTGGCGGGGCTGATCGCCGTGATCGGCACCTGGCTGAACTCCAGCAACCGCATGCCGCTGGACCGGTTCATCGCGTTCGCGCTGACGGCCATGTTCCCCAATCAGTCCGACGACATCCGATAGCCACAGGGAGGGCATTCATGGATCTGGACGTCTGTTTCATCTTCGGTGCCGGAGAATACTACGACGAGGTTCCGGCCATTCCACGTGGCGCCTACGTGATCGCCGCCGACGGCGGCGTCGACCACACGGAGCCGCTGGGCATCACACCGGACGCGGTCATCGGCGACTTCGACTCCGCGGCCGACGATTTCGCCGAAACCTCCCGGTATGGCGATGTCATGCGGCTGCCCAGCGAGAAGGACGACACCGACATGTTCGCCGCGGTGAAGCTCGGCTGGGCGCACGGCGCACGGCGGTTCCACATATTCGGCGGGCTCGGCGGCAGGCTCGATCACACGCTGGCGAACATGCAGCTGCTGGCGCAGATCTCACGGCATGCGGGAATCGGACTCCTGCACGGCGACGGCATGATGGCGACGGCGATCACCGACGCGACGCTCTCGTTCCCGGCATGGCGCCTTCCCCAAGGCGTCGGCCGTATGGTGTCGGTGTTCGCGCACTCCGACGCGGCGAGTCATGTCTCCATACGCGGGCTGAAATACGAGGTCGACGACGCGCAGCTGCGCAACACACGGGCCCTCGGCGTCAGCAACGAATTCCGTGACGGCGTCGACGCCCTCGTCACGGTCGGGGACGGCACGCTGGTCGTCACCTACCCCACCGCCGCGCCGGAGCCGACATGGCATACGTCGCGTGCGGAAGAAGGGCCGGATGCGCTCGGCGCCATCAACACGCACGTCTCCCATCTGCTGGCGCGATAATCGGCCGGCATCGCATCCACACACCGACACGGGAAGGAAAAGAAACCATCATGACCAAGGCATTGTTCATCTGCTACACACGCTGCTCCACCTGCGCCAAGGCGCGTGCATGGCTGGACGCGCACGGCATCGCCTACACGGAGCGCGACATCAAGGGTGACAATCCCGGCGTGGACGAGCTCGCCGCATGGCATCGGGCCAGTGGCCTGCCGATCCGCCGCTTCTTCAACACGTCCGGGCAGCTGTACCGTGCCATGAAGCTCAAGGACCGGCTGCCGGATATGACCGACGATGAGATGATCGCGCTGCTCGCCACGGATGGGATGCTGGTCAAGAGGCCGCTGTTGATCGTGCCGTCCTCCGACGGCGGCGAGCCGACCGTGCTCGTCGGCTTCAGACAGGCCGAATGGGAGGACCGGCTGCTGTAACCGCCTTCCGGAGGCAATCGCGGGAGCCCCGTTCCCTACGCTTACGGACCCGTTCAACGGACGACGGATGACGAAGGCCCCGTTCCGAATCAATCGGAACGGGGCCTTCGTATCAGCTACGAGCTACTGCCGTCGCGTCAAACTCACTCGGAGATCTCGGCGAAGTACAGCAGGGTGCGGATCATGTTGGAGGTGAAGCCGTACTCGTTGTCGTAGAAGGAGACCGTGCGGGCCAGGGTCACGCCGTCAACGGTGTTGACGTCGGTCTGGGTCGGGTCGAACACGCCACCGTGGGTGTCGCCGATGATGTCGGAGGACACGATGCCATCGGCGTTGTAGCCGTAGTAATCGGTGTCGGAGAAGGCGGCCTTGAAGGCCTCGTTGATCTCGTCGGCGGTGGTTTCCTTGTTCAGGACGGTGGTCAGCTCGGTGACGGAGCCGTCCGGGACCTGGATGCGCTGGGCGTGGCCCTGCAGCTTGCCGTTGACCTCGGGCACGACCTTGCCGATGGCCTTGGCGGCACCGGTGGAGTGGGCGATGGTGTTGATGGCGGCGGCGCGCAGGTTGCGACCGCTCTTGGTGCCACGCGGGCCGTCCAGGATCATCTGGGTGCCGGTGTAGGCGTGGATGGTGGTCATGAAGCCGGCCTTGATGCCCCACTTCTCGTTCAGCAGCTTGACCATGGCGGCCATGGAGTTGGTGGTGCAGGAACCGGCGGACACGATGACGTCGGTCGGCTTGAGGATCTCGTGGTTCACACCGAAGACGACGGTCGGGGTGGTGTCGTCCTTGGCCGGGGCGGAGATGAGGACCTTCTTGGCGCCGGCGTTGATGTGGGCCTGGGACTTCTCGGCGGAGGTGTAGAAGCCGGTGCACTCGAGCACGTACTCGACACCGTCGTTCTTGACCCACGGAATGTTGTTAGCGTCCTTCTCGGCGTACACGGTGTATTCCTTGCCGTCCACCACGATGGAGGTGTCGGTGGAGGTGACCTCGACCGGCGTGCCGTCGTCGTGACGGAAGGTGCCGTGGGTGCTGTCGTACTTCAGCAGGTAGGCCAGCGTGGCGGGAGTGGTCAGATCGTTGATGGCGGCGACTTCAATATCACCGGCCTGACCACCGCGAGCCTGCAGCTCGAAGATGCGGCGGAAGGCGAGACGACCGATGCGGCCAAAGCCGTTGATACCAATCTTAACTGTCATTTATGTATCTCCTGAATGGAAGTGGCCCAAACGTGGGAACGGCGCGATGCGTACGCTCACATACTTGTGCCAGCTGTTGCCAACGCCTCTCATCCTACTGGATATTCTGTACTTTTTCAGCGTTTATGCTGAAAGTTTGTTCATTGTTTATCCCATATGCCGGGAAAACGACGCGTTTGCCCATGTCGGCTGCCGCGGAACGGTTCGTGCCACGGGACATGCGACGTCATGGGACATGCGACATCACGATGCAAACGGGCGATTCATTCCTGCGGATGATGGACGTCGCCCGCATACGAACTATCGTGTTTGTCCGACCGTCGGCCGAGATCCGGCCGACGCGTGCATCGGGAGGTCCATCATGCGTGCGCACTGGCTGAGATGGCTACTGGCCTTGGACATCGCTTCGGGATGGGCCCCGGCGGCGCTTGCCGTCCTAGCGTGCGCCGGCGTCGTCTCGCTGACGGCGGCGCGCATCGTCATCCGACGCCGCGTCGCCGCCGTCATCGCGCCCTGCGTCGGCCTGGCCGGGGGATTCGCCGTGGGGTTCGTCGTCGCCTGGCTGCTTGACCGTTTCACGGTGTTCGGCGTCTCGCTGGGCATGAAGGTCGTCTGGGCCGCGGCGATCGGCACGTCGGTCGTCGGCTCTCTTGCCGCGGTCGCCGTCGCGTCTTCGGGAATCGTCAGAGCCATCGCCGCGGTCATGGTGCCCGTCGGCGTATTGTCCTGCGCCGTGAACATCAACGCCGTATATGGGGAGTATCCGACCGTGGGCAGCGTGCTCGGCGTCTCGGCGTTCTCCGGTCTCGACGTCAGCGAACTGCACGAGGCGACGATGACGGTGGGCCAATGGCGGCATCTGGCGAAGGTCGGCGGACTGCCGGCCATTCCCCAACGCGGCAAGGTCGGATCGGTCGGCATCCCGGCCACGAAATCGGGATTCCGCGCCCGCGAGGCGGTGGTGTACCTGCCGCCGGCCGCCCTGTCGGCACGGCCGCCGAAGCTGCCGGTGATGCTCATGCTCTCCGGACAGCCGGGCAGCCCCGACCGCACGTTCCTGGCGGGCGGGCTGGCGGACGTCCTCGACGCCTATGCCGCACGGCATCACGGGCTGGCGCCCATCGTGGTCTCCGTCGACCAGCTGGGCAACCCCCTGCATAACACGCTATGCGTGGATTCGACCAAGTACGGCAACGTGGAGACATACCTGACGCAGGATGTGACCGATTGGGCCGAAAGCAACCTGCCGGTGTCGCATGACGCCCGGCAGTGGGCGATCGGCGGGTTCTCGCAGGGCGGCACCTGCTCCGTACAGCTCGGGCCAAGCCACCCGGAACGCTATGGCTCGATGTTCACCGTGGGTTCCGAGCTCGGACCGCACAACGGCAGTGAGCAATCGATGATCCGGGAGTTCTTCAACGGCGACCCGGCGGCCTACCGCCGCCACGTGCCCATCGACATCATGCGCTCACGCGGTCATTCCAATCAGCTGCTCATCATGGCCTCCGGGCAGCTGGATACCGAATCCATCAGGAACATCGGCGCCATCGCGCCGGTGGCGAAGTCCATCGGCATGGACGTCACCGCCTTCACCGTGGCGGACACCGGGCACGACTGGCACGCCGTGAGGCAGGCGTTCGAGGCCGGCCTCGGCAGGCTCGGCGCGCGCATGGGGTTGTCGGACGAGTCCGACGGACGGATCGTCGCGTCGGCGAATATTCGCATCATGGCCGTCACGGCCGCAGCACACGATACAGGGAGGAAGCAATGACACGTTGGAAGCCGATCATGCAGGACGCCGCGGCATGGGTGCGGGCGCATCCGCTGACCGTGGCGTTCACGGCGTTCGTCTTGCTGGCGAACATCGCCCTCGCGGCTTGGAGCATGCTGGGCGGGCACGCGTTCCCGCCGTCGTTCGGACGCATCAGCTACAGCCGTCTCGCCGCGGGAATGCTCTACGTCGTGCCGTTCTCGCTGACGCTGGTCGCCCATCCGCTGCGGCTGCTCATCGACGTGCCGGCGCTCCTGGCCGCCGGCTCCGCATCCGAGTCTCGGTTCGGCGCGGCCAAGACCATGTGGATCGCGCTGCTGTGCTCCCTCGGCGGCATCGCCGCCGGCATGGGCGTAAGCGTCATGGTCAACGGCCACTCCCCCGCGTGGGGAACGCTGGTCCGGTTCGGCTATGTGCTGGGGCCATTGACGCTGGCCGTGGGGCCGCTTATGGCGGCGAGCGCCTTCTCGTCGCTGATGTGGCGGCGCCGCATCCGCGTGGTCACGTATGCCATTGTGGCGGCGTTCGTGTTGTATCGCGGGGAGCCGGGCGACTATTGCATCGCCTTCGCCGCCGCGTTCGGGCATCTGCTCGGCTATCTCATGGCGCCGGCCGCCGTACGGGCTTCTGCCACGAACGCGGATGGGGATGGGAACGGGGAATCCGACGGGGACGATCCGCGGGATATGGATGGACCACGGCCGCACATCACCGCGTTGGAGGCGCGCAAGATGGTGGGTGTGCTCTGCGCCGTCTGCGCGCTCGGCCCGCTGGTGGCGCTGGCGTCGCCGATGCACCGCGGCCCGCTGTCCACGCTCGGCCTGTTGCTGGGCCCGAACCGAATTGACTACTCACGTCTGCACGAGTGCCTGTCGGGGGCCGGGCGGGCGGACTGCTTCCTGCAGTATCGCGTGCAGCGCGTCTCCATGCCCGGGGGCGTCATCGTGTCGGTGCTGCCATTGCTGCTCATGCTCGTCGTGGCCTACGGTCTGTATCGCGGACGGCGCACGGCCGCCGTGCTCAGCGTGCTGCTCAACGCCTGCACGGTGGCGCTGTCCTTGGTCTATTGCTTCATGCTGCCCATCGCCCAGTCCCCCGATGGTCTTCGCGCGCTGATCGCGCATGGGGCGGTGCGTGCCGCGTTCGCCACGGCCACATTGCCGTTGGCGTGCGTCATATTGGTCTGCCTGTTCCGTCGATGCTTCCCGCTGTCCACCAGACGAGGACGGATTCTCGAATCCACCGGACTGGTCGTCGTCGCGTTCCTTGCATTATGCGGAGCCTATCTCGTCGTCGGCGTCACCAGACCCTACGGATTCACCGTCGCGCCGACGCCGGCCATGCTGCTCGCCGACCTGCCGCAGCGGTTCCTGCCCATCGGATTCCTCAACGGCATCCAACCGTACTTCCTGCCGACCACGCCGGTGACGTCGATCGTCTATCAGGGCATCGGGCCGGTGTTCTGGGCCGTCATGACCGTGGCTGCGTTCTGGTGCCTCACCGACAACGCCATGGAGGGGCTCGAGGAGCGTCGCCGCGCCTCCGCACTGGTGGAACGCGACGGCGAATCGATGTCGTTCATGGGCACGTGGGACGGCAACCGCTACTGGTTCTCGCCGTCCGGGCGTTCGGCGATCGCCTACCGCGTGGCCTACGGCATCGCCCTGACCGTGACCGGCCCGTTCGGCGAGCGCGACGAATGGTCGGACGACCTGTCCCGGTTCGCCATGTTCTGCGCCGAACACTCATGGACGCCGGTGTTCTACAGCGTGCATGCGCATCAGCGCGACGAGCTCGCCGCCATGGGGTTCTCCTCGCTCGACATCGGCACCGAGATGGTGGTCTCCCCCGCCGAATGGCAGACGCGCGGCAGGAAATGGCAGGACGTGCGCACCGCCATCAACAAGGCGAAGCGCGTGGGCATCACCGATGTGATGTGCACATTCGACGAGGCCCCGTTGAACGTGCAGACGCAGATCGTCGACATCTCCGAGCAATGGGCGGAGGAGAAGTCGCTGCCGGAGATGAGGTTCACGCTCGGTGGCGTGGACGAGCTTATGGACCCGCGTGTGCGGCTGCTGTACGCCGCTGACGCCGACGGCGTCGTACAGGCCGTGACCAGCTGGCTGCCCACATGGCGCGACGGCGAGATCGTCGGCTGGACCCTCGACTTCATGCGTCATCGCGACGACAGTCCCAACGGTGTGATGGAGTTCCTCATCGCACGCATGGCCGAACGTCTGCGCGACGAGGGGGCCGGGTTCATGAGCCTTTCCGCCGCGCCGCTCGCCGGCATATCCGTGATGGCGATGGAGGGGAGGCCATCCGGCGCCGCGTTCCTCCAGCATGTGCTCATGGCCGTGGCCGACATCATCGAGCCGGTGTATGGGTTCCATTCGCTGTTCCGGTTCAAGAGAAAGTTCCAGCCTCATGAGGAGGGCGTGTACGTCGCCTACCCGGATTCCGCGAAGCTGCCGCAGATCGCGCTCGCCGTGGTGCAGAGCTATCTGCCCGACATGAAGCCGGCCGACGTGGCGCGATTCGTGCGCGCGCTGGGCCGGTAACGCCGTCGCGGCCGCCAAGGTTCGCGGCCGCGAGTATTACTGGTGGTCATGGGCAAGAAGAAGCATGACAAGGGCAAGGGGTCCACGCCGGCCACGCTGCAGCTGGAGCGTGCGGGCGTGGAGTTCCGCCTCTACGAGTACGAGCATTCGAACGACCACATGGACGACGGCTATGGCATCGAGGCCGCGGAGAAACTCGGTTTCGACCGGCATCAGGTGTACAAGACGCTGTTGGCCGATACCGGCGACGAGCTGGTGACCGGCGTGGTGCCGGTGAGCGGGCACCTCGACATGAAGGCCCTGGCCGCGGCCGTGGGGGCGAAGAAGGCGGCGATGGCCGACCCGAAGAAGGCCATGCGGCAGACCGGCTACGTGGTCGGCGGCATATCGCCGCTGGGGCAGAAGACCCGTCACCGCACCGTGCTCGACGAGGGTGCGCTTGAGTTCAAGGAGATTCTGGTGTCGGGAGGCAAGCGGGGGCTGAGCATCGGCGTGGACCCGCATGACCTCATCGCCGTGCTCGACGCCGTGACCGCCCCCATCGCCACCTGGTGACCGCCACTTGGTGACCGCCGCCTCGTGACGGCCGCCGGCGCAGCCTGCCTACCGCGAGGCCTTGCGCAGCTCCGCCGGCAGCACGAAATGCATCCGCTCCTTCGTGGTGGTCACATAGGAGACCTCGTCGTATCCCAGCGGGCGCAGGGCGTCCACGACGCCGGACACCAGCTCCTCGGGCACGGATGCGCCCGAGGTGACGCCGACCGTCCCGGCGCCGTCGAACCACGCCGGGTCCAGTTCGCCGGCGTCGTCCACGCGGTGGGCGTGGCCGCGACCGGCGAGCGCTTGTTCGGCGACCTCCATGAGCCGTACGGAGTTCGAGGAGTTCGCCGATCCGACGACGACCACGCAGTCGGATTGCTCGGCCACGGACTTCACTGCGGTCTGGCGGTTCTGCGTGGCGTAGCAGATGTCGGAGCTCGGCGGCTCGATGATCCACGGGAACCGCGTCTTCAGCGCCTCGATGACCGTGCGGGTCTCGTCGATGGACAGTGTGGTCTGGGAAAGATAGACGAGCTTCGTATCCGGCCGGAAGTCCAGCGCCGCCACGTCGTCGGCATGTTCGACCAGGTGCACGTGCTCCGGGGACTCCCCCACCACGCCGACCGCCTCGTCGTGGCCGCGGTGGCCGATGTAGACGATCTCGTAGCCCTCGCGCACATAGCGCAGCACCTCGCGGTGGACCTTGCTCACCAGCGGGCAGGTGGCGTCCACCACGTGCATGCCGCGCCGGCGAGCCTCCTTCTGGATGGCCGGCGATACGCCGTGCGCGGAGAACACGACGGGCACGCCGTGCTCGACGGCCGAGTCGGGTATCTCGTCCAGCTCCTCGACGAACACGGCGCCCTGCGCGGCGAGGTCGCCCACCACATGCCGGTTGTGCACGATCTGGCGGCGCACGTAGACCGGCGGGACGCCCTCGGGCAGCGCCGATCCGTCGGAGGTCCGCAGAATCGTCTCCACGGTCTGGATGGCCCGGTCCACCCCCGCGCAGAATCCCCGGGGATCGGCCAGAACGATTCGATTTCCCATACCGCCGCCTTCCATGAGAGCCCAGCATAACGAACTCATAACATAGTAGGACATCAGGATTCGACGGGGTAGACTTGGGCGATGACGATACCATTCGTTCAACACACACGATTCACTATGGGAGTGATGAGATCATGGCAAAGAACCTGCCTCCGCGCACCGGCCAGCAGTATTCGATTTCCTACGGCGACTACAAGGCCGTCATCACCGAGCTGGGCGCCACCATGCGCAAGGTGACCTACAAGGGCAAGAACGTCATCGTGCCGCTCGGACCGGACGACCCGGTGACCTGCTGCCACGGTCAGCTGCTCGTCCCGTTCCCGAACCGCATCGAGGGTGGCGTCTACACGTTCGAGGGCAAGACATACGAGCTGCCGATCGACGAGCACGACAGGAACACCGCCATCCACGGCTACGGCTACCGGTCCTACTGGAAGCTCGAGGAGCTCACCGAATCGTCCGTCACGCAGTCGTGGCGCGTACCGAACATGAACGGCTACCCGTTCGATGTGATCGTCACCGCGAAGCACGAGCTCGCCGAGGACGGCCTGCACATCACGGTGAGCGCATACAACAACGGCGACGCCAACGCGCCGTGGGCCCTGGCCATCCACCCGTGGCTCGACAACGGCTTCAACGGCTACGGCGACGAGATCGACGGCCACAACGCTCAGTGCCATCTGACCGTCCCCGCCGACACGCACGTGACCGTGGACGAGAACCTCATCCCCACCGGCACCGAGGCCGTGGACGGCACCAAGTACGACCTGCGCGACAACCCGCTGCTCGTCAACCAGCCGTTCGACGACGCCTGGACCGACCTGCACCGCGACGCCGACGGTGGCGTCCACGCGACGTTCACCCGTCCCGACGGCCTGCAGATCAAGGTCGGCGGCGACGAGACCGTCACCTCCTTCCAGGTGTGCACCGGCACGAAGTTCCCGGCGTTCAAGCACCCGGCGGGCACCGCCGTCGAGCCGCAGACCGCCTACGCCAACGCCTTCAACACCGGCAAGGACCTCATCGTCATCAAGCCGGGTGAGACGAGCGAGACGAAGCTGTTCATCAGCGCCTCCGAACTCTGATTCCACGTTTTCCGCCCCGAGTTGTATTCTGAAACGATGTGTGAGATAATCCACAAGGCTTATCTATCAAAGTAAAGGAGTCCAACATGGGCAAGCGCGGACGTCTGCGTCGTGACCGCCGTAAGAAGGCTGCAAACCACGGCAAGAGGCCGAACGCCTGATTTTCTCAGGCTTCATCAAGCTCGAAGGCCCCATGGATTTTCGCTTTCGCGAGATTCCATGGGGCCTTTTTCCATGCCTGGCGCATCCGTCACCGCTGCGGGCCGGGATGGGCCGCTCCTTCCTGGGCGGCGGACTGGATGCAGCGGTGAAGCCGTTCGATGAGGCATTCCGGGGCGTTGACCGGTCGTAGATAGGCGCGCAACGCCTCGATCATCGCCTTCTCCCGCGCATCGCAGCACGTGTCGATGTCGAAACAGCCGTCCGTGTCTGTTCCGGGCGCCGTGGACGTGGAGGCGTCGTCGTCGACGCTGATGACCGTCTCCTCCACCACGGTGCGTCGTATGGCGCCGGAAGCGTCGCCGGAGACGCTCACGCTGGTATGGCGTTCCACATGCCCGTTCATCATCGCTTCCCTTTCCTGTCGTTCTTGTTCCCGGTACCGCCGCCTGTGGCGGTTCCGTCTCCATTATCGCCCGGATGGGCCCCGCCGCCGTTCGCGTTCGGTGAAACCGACCGTCTCCTCCGACCGGCGTCGGCCACATACCCGCGCTCCCTCGCATAGGAGGCGAGCTCCTGCTTGAGCTGGGCCCGCGCACGGTTGAGACGGCTCATCACCGTGCCGATCTTCACCCCCTGCTCGTCCGCCACCTGCTGGTACGACTTGCCGTCGATCGCCGCGTCGATGAACACCTGCCGGCGTTCGGGGCTGAGCTTGTTCAGCGCGGCCATGATCTCCTCGGGGGCGAACGCGTCCTGATACGTCTCCTCGGCGGACTTGAGCCCCTCGGAGCTGTGCTCGGACGCGGAGTAGATGTCCCAGTCGTCGTATTCGCCGGTCGAGTCGTTGGCCCGCTGCGGACGCCGCTTGGCCTTCTGGTACTGGTTGAAGTAGAGGTTGCGTTCGATGGTGGTCATCCATGCGGCGAAGTTCGTGCCCTGCCTGAACGAACCGTAATGCTTGTACGCGCGCTCGAAGGTGTCCTGCACCAGGTCCTGCGCGTCGTCGGGATTGTTGGTGAGCTTCATGGCCTGCCGGTAGAGTCCGTCGACCACAGGCATGGCAAGCCGTTCGAACTCGGCACGTCTCGTGCCGTTCCCCGTCTCTTCGGAAGTCTTCGCATCAACCACGCCTTCCATTGTGCCACGCCGAACCGTCACGCCGTCACCGCGACGAATCACCGTCGGCTCACGATTGGCCGTATTTGTCTGGCAGCGCCGTGACAATACGGTACATGACCGATTTGCTTGAGGCTATTGACAACGCGCCCTCCCAGCCCGATGACCGCACCCTGGCGGAGTCATGGCTGCTCGGCTTCGACACGGAGACCACCGGCGTCGTCCCCGGCAGGGACGCCATCTGCTCGGCGACGCTCGTGCTGCGCGACCCGGCGAAGGGCCACGACGGCGACGTCCTGGGCGAATGGCTCATCGACCCGCATCGGCCCATCTCCCCAGGGGCCTCGCGCGTCAACGGGTTCACCGACGAGTTCCTGAAGGCCAACGGCGGCGACCCCGTCGAACTCGTCGAGCGGATTGCGCGGATCGTGGCGGCCGCGCAGAACAAGGGCATCCCGCTGCTCGCCTACAACGCGCCGTTCGACGTGCACATGCTGCAGGGCGACCTGCACCGCTGGGGGCTCGCACCGCTCGAGGAACGCCAGCATTCCGGCCTGCGCGTCGTCGACCCACTGGTCATCGACCGCAGAATCTCGCATCGCAAGGGCAAGCGCACGCTCACCGCCACGACGGAATACTACGGCGTGGTCCCCCACGGCGACTTCCACGACGCCACCGCAGACACCGTGGCCGCCGTCGACCTCATGGAGCCGATCACCCGTCTGCACGCCGACGTGGCGGCCCTGCGGCTCGGCGAGCTGATGGCATGGCAGCGCGCCGCCCACGAGCAGTGGCGGGAGTCGTTCAACCGGTGGCTGGCCTCGCGTGGACGCCGTCCCGTGACCGAGGGCTGGTTCCCGGAGGACTGACGGCATCCGACGCCCGCCCCGTCGGAGGCTTTCTCACCAAATCGGTACACGACCGGCATCATCCGCGAACACGCGGGGATGTAGACTGGCAGTTGGTTTCCGTGACCGTCCGGCTACGGATGTCGAACGATGCATACCTATCGGCGCATGAAAGAACTATGGAAAATATGACCCTTACACTCACTTCGGCCGTAGACCTGCTCAGGAAGCATCATCTGCTTCGTGAAATCATCACCCCCACCATGTGGACCATCGATCCGAAACGGCTCCCCGAGACCGAATTCACCGCGGTCTCCTATGATTCACGCGCCGTCGACGGGGGCACGCTGCTGTTCTGCAAGGGACGTTTCAAGGCGGAATACCTGGCGAAGGCCGATGAGGCGGGGCTCCCCTGCTATGTGGCCGAGACGGATTACTCGGACACGACCAAGGCCATCGGACTCATCGTCGACGACGTGCGCAAGGCCATGAGCCTGCTGTCGGCGGCATTCTACGGCCGTCCGCAGGATTCGCTCACGGTGATCGGCGTGACCGGCACCAAGGGCAAGACGACCACGGCATACTTCACGCAGGCCATCCTCAACGCCGCGTCGCACGGCAAGGCAGCGCTGTTCTCCTCCGTCGACAACTGCCTTGACGGCGAACATTACGAGGAATCGGACCTGACCACGCCGGAATCCATGGACGCGTTCCGCATGATGCGCACCGCCGTCGACAACGGCATGAAATATCTGGTCATGGAGGTCTCGTCGCAGGCGTACAAGGTCGACCGCGTCCACGGTCTGACGTTCGACGTCGGCGCGTTCCTCAACATCTCCCCCGACCATATCAGCCCCATCGAGCACCCCACGTTCGAGGACTACCTGTACTGCAAGCGCCAGCTGATTGCCAACAGCCGCCGGCTGGTGCTGAACGCCGACACCATGCACGCGGACCTGCTGCGCGAGGACGCCGCGGCGCACGGCATCGACGTCGACACGTTCGCGCTGCATGACGGCCACGGCGACGGCACGCCCGCCGACACGGTGGCCTCCCCCGCGGACGCCGACCACATCGATTTCGACATCGCGTACAAGGGCGACGACCTCGGCAAATTCCACCTGGCGATCGACGGCGACTTCAACTACGCCAACGCCGCGGCGGCCATCACCATCGCACGGGCGGCCGGCGTTTCGCTCGACGACGCCGAGGCGCTGCATGCGCTCGGATCGGTCCGTATCGCAGGCCGAATGGAGCAGTTCACCGACACGCAGAGCGACACGCTCGCCATCGTGGACTACGCCCACAACTACGCCAGCGTCACGGCGCTGCTGGACTTCGTGGACGAACGGTACGGCAGTCGCCACCCCCATATCACGTTGATCACCGGTTCGGCCGGCAACAAGGCGTACGACCGCCGCGAGGAGATCGTCAAGGCGGCACAGGACCGCATCGGCAATTTCGTGTTCACGGCGGAGGACACCGACACCGAGCCGTTCATCGACATCTGCATGCAGATGCAGGGCTACATCACGAACAAGGACGTCGCCTCCACGGTCATCTCCGACCGTCCCACCGCCATCATGAGCGCCGTGTACGACGCCCGCGCGCATCAGGACCGCTTCGACGTGATCCTGATCATCGGCAAGGGCGACGAGCGCTGGATCAAGGAACACAACAAGCACGTGCCGTTCGAGGGCGACGACCATATCATCGAACGGCTGTTCGGTCTGGGCGACAACGCCTGACAGGCATATGGCAACGCCCATCGAACTGTATGCAAACGAAAGACCCGAGTGGAGGTTTCATGATTTCCGTTGAGAAGACGTCGTTCGAGGACTGCGACCGGCTGGCGTCGGCGGCAGGCGTCACGCTGCCGATCGAGCAGACCGAGGTGTGGGCAAAGTTCCAGAAGGACATCCCCGGCCGTGAGCCGTGGGGCGTGCTGGTCGCGAAGCGCGACGGCGAGCCGGTGGCCGTGCTGCTGCTCATCGACATGGAGACGCACGGCTACCATTATCTGCGTTCCATGCACGGCCCGGTGTGGCTGGACGGCAAGCCGGAGCAGGCGCTGGAACGCGACGTGGTGAAGGCCATCGTCGATTTCGTGCATGGCGAGGACAAGCGTCAGGCGTTCCTGCGTCTCGACGTGTGGTTCGGCGAGGACTACGACACCGTGCTGTCCACCGTGCCGTACGACCAGACCGTGGTCATCGACGTGACCGGCGGCGACGAGGAGATCCTCAAGCGCATGAAGCGCCGTGGCCGCCGCGACGTGCGCAAGGCGCTGCGTGAGTGCCCCGCCGACAGCGCCGACGAGACCGAGCAGGCGCTCAAGGACTTCACCGAGTATTACGACGTGATGGTGGAGACCGGCAAACGCGACGGTTTCACCCCGGCGCCCATCACCGACTATTCCGACATGATCGGCGCGCTCGGCCCCGACCACTGCCGCGTGTTCGCCTCCCGCATCGACGGCCGCGTGGTCGCCTGGTCCATCGTCACCGTGAACGGCACGCATGCGGTGCGCTACTACGCCGGCATGCGCAACGAGGTTATGCGCCTGCACGTGACCGACAAGCTCCTGTACAACGAGTGCTGCATGCTGGGCTCGCAGGGCATCACCGAATACGACCTCATGGGCATCGGCTCCGACTTCGCGCCGAGTCTCAAGGGCCTCAACGAGTTCAAGTGCAAGTTCACCGACGAGATCACGCCCGTGGCCGCCGGGCACGACATGCCGATCAAGAAGGCGTTCTACCGTTCCCTCAAGGTCGCCAAGTCCGTCAAGGACGTGCTGAGGAAATAGCTCGGCGCCCCTGCCGTACGGTAAAAGGCGTCGTCCGGTTCGTTCCGAGCGACGCCTTTTCCGTTACCGGCCGGCCGTCACGCGATGACGGAACGTACGGCCGTGACGATCTCGCCGGCCTTGTCGAGGCTGACCTCGGTGGGCAGGCTCACCGCGCCTTCGACCAACCGTCCCGTGACCGGCACCGTGGAACGGTCGAGCGCATCGAGGCCATAGGCGTGGTCGTCGGTGACGCCGGGGAACAGTTCGGGACGGTACCAACGTTCGGCGTAGCCGCCCACGGCGCGTACGGCGGCGATGACGCGTTCCGCCTCCGCGGTGTCGTGCGCGAACAGGGGGAACCTCAGCAGCGGCTGGGCGTCCCCGTCAAGGATTCCGCCGGGGATATCCAGGCCGGCGAGGTCGCGCAGCCCGTCACGATACACGGTCGTCACACGGCGACGCCCCTCCTCGTTGGCGTCCAGTCCGCGAATGCCCGCCACGGCCCGTCGCACCATCCACGGGGTCATGCCCATGGGTTCATAGGCGAGCCCGCCCCGCTGCTCGGACGCGGCGATCGGCGGCTCGTACAGGCCGATGTCCGTCAGCAGCGAGCGCATGCGGCCGCCCGATCCCCCGGGCAACCGTCCCAACACACGGTTCTCGTTCACATACAGCCGGGTGACCATGTCGATGCGCCGCGGCGGCACCGGCAGATGGTCGAGATGGCGGCGAAGGTCGGCGTCGAGCTGGGGATCGGTCTCCGCCAGCCGTGGATTGACCCAGATGGCGCCGCCGAACCGCGTGGGCAGTATCTTCTCCACACCGAAGGAATGCACGGATACATCGGCGAGCGGTGAGCCGTCACCGGCGACGGCCATGCGCGTCACGCAATGCGCGCAGTCCTCGATGACCAGGGCGCCGTGCTTCCGCGCGAGGCCGGCGATCCTGCGCGAGGAGGCGTCGTCTATCAATCCGAACGTATGCTGCAGCATGACCGCGCGGAGGCCTTCGTCGGAATGCCCCGACACGTAGTCCTCCGCGGCGTCCGCATCAATCGACAACGTGTCGGCGTCCACGTCGACGTACCGTGGCGTGAACCCGGAACATACGATGGGGTCGACGGCGGTGCAGCAGGTGAACAGCTGGGTCATCACGGCCCCGCGGCCCCGACGTCCGTCGACGGATCGGAGGACCGTCAGCATGCCGTACCGGGCCTTGAACACGGGGAACCAGTCGCGGGCGTCCGTTCCCGTCCGCCCGGCCAGGGCGTCGCGAAGCTCCGTGGTCCGCTGACGGGACGTCAGTCGATCATTCATGAATCCTCTTTTCTTGACGACAACGACACCATTGTAAAATGGCTGGAGCCTCGCAACGGGGCATCCTCTTCCCGGGATGTCGAAGAATCCTGCGAACGCAGGTCATAGCACGACAAAGGACGTATCACATATGGCAACTTTCCAGCCGGTCATTCTCGGCGGCGACCTCGGCGCATACGCGCTGGCCCGCGAACTCAACGACGCATACGACGTCAAGCCGATCATGGTGACCGCATACAATCCGAACGCGATCCGGGATTCGTCGATCCTGACGCGACACGAGTTCGCCGAGGCCAACGAGGAGGGGCCCCTGATCGACGAGCTGCTGCGGCTGGGTGAGGACCTCAAACGCCGCAACCCGCGGAGGAAGCTGCTGCTGCTGGCCAACACCGACTGGCGCATCCACGTGATGGCCACGCACCGCGAGGAGCTGGAACGGTATTACGTGGTGCCCATCCCGCCGTTGGACGTCATCGAGCAGGTGAGCGACAAGCAGGAGTTCGAGCGTCTGGCCACTGCGCAGGGCATGCCGGTGCCGAAGTCGTTCTACGAGGACTTCTCCCACGCCGGCGACGAGGGATGGACCCCGCAGCCGACGCCCGCCGACCTGACGTTCCCCGTGGTCGCCAAGCCGGCCGACAGCTCCGAATACGAGAACCTGCTGTTCGAGGGACGGCAGAAGGTGTACCGCATCGACACGGACGAGCAGCTGACCGCACTGTGGCACACGTTGGCCGACGCGGGATTCCGAGGCACGTTCGTGGCGCAGGAGCTCGTGGAGGGCGACGACACCGAAATGTATTCGGTGACCGCGTACGTGGATTCCACCGGGACGGTGTCGCTGCTGTGCTCGGCGCACGTGCTGCTCGAGGAGCATCACCCCGCCACGCTGGGCAATCCGTGCGCCATGATCACCGAACCGATCGACGAGATCCTCCGGCCGGCGAAACGGTTCCTTGAATCGCTCCCCTACCGCGGATTCGCCAACTTCGACGTCAAGCGCGACCCTCACACCGGCAGGTTCTACTTCCTTGAGGTCAATCCGCGCATCGGCCGCAACAACTTCTACGTGGCCGGCGCCGGCATCAACCCGATGGAGGTGCTGGTCTCCGACGTGATCGACGGGCATCCGATGGCGCCGCGCACGGCCGACGGCGAAGTGCTGTACTCGATCATCCCCAACCGTCTGCTGCTGCGCTACGTGGTCGACCCGGACCTCAAGGCGCAGGTGCGCAGGCTCCAGAAGGCCGGCCGCATCAACCCGCAGCGCAATCCGAAGGACGGCGGATTCAAGCGTTGGCTGCATCTGACCGAATCCGAGCTCAACCAGTACCGCAAGTTCGGCAAGTACTACCCCAAGCCCACCAACACCGGCTTCTAGGATTGTTGAACGAACGACGTCCCATCAGCGAATACGAGTGCGGGGCGGGATGGATTCCCCTGAATCCTCCCGCCCCGCACTGCATCCGTCTATTTTCTATCGGCGATCCGTTCCCGTGATCGATCCAGCCGCTGGGATATCACCGCGGTGACGCCGTCGGCGCGCATCGTCACACCGTACAGGGCGTCGGCGATGCCCATGGTGCGCTGCTGATGCGTGATGACGATGAGCTGGGCATGTTCGCGCAGCCGGTCGAACGCCCCCAGCAGGCGGGTCAGGTTCACGTCGTCAAGCGCCGCCTCCACCTCGTCCATCACATAGAACGGGCTGGGACGGGCCTCGAAAATGGCGAACAGGAACGCCAGGGCCGTCAGCGAGCGCTCTCCGCCGGAGAGCAGGCTCAGCTGCCGGACGCGTTTGCCGGCCGGACGCGCCTGCACAAGCACGCCGGTGGTGAGCAGGTCGTCCGGGTTCTCGAGTTTCAGCGTGCCCTGGCCGCCGGGGAACAGGATGGCGAACATCCGCTCGAAGGCGGCGGCCGTGTCGTCGAACGCCTTGCGGAACACGTCGACCATGGTGGCGTCGAGCCGGCGTATCAGCGCCATGAGGTCGTCGCGCGAGGTGATGACGTCGTCGCGCTGGTCGTTGAGGTACCTGTTGCGCGCCTCCAACGCCTCGAACTCCTCGGTGGCGAGCGGGTTCACCCGTCCAAGCTTGGCGAGGTCGCGTCTGGCCCGTTCGAGTCGTCTGGTCTGGGTTTCGCGGGAGTACGGTTCCGTACGGGTTTCGCCGTCGGGGTCGTCTCCGGGCAGCGGCACGGGTACGTCGGGCCCGTATTCGCGTATGACGTCGTCGACGCCCATGCCGAGGACGTCACGTATCTTCTGCGCGGTCTGCCCGTGCTCGGCGGCGAGTCGTTCCCGTTCGAGGTCGAGCTCGTGCTCGTGGACTCGCAGTGTGCTGACGGTGGGGGCGAGTTCGTCGCGTCGGGCGCGCAGCCTGGCGAGTTCGCCGTCATGGGCGGCGATGGTTCGTTGGACATCGTCACGCTCCCGTTCCACCGCTCCGATGCGTTCGCCGAGACGTGCCGCGGCCGTGCGGGCCATGGCGGCTATGCGAGCCGCATGGTCGGCTTGTTCGCGACGGCGCCGGTTGAGTTCTTCGACGCGAACGCGACGTTCCTCGGCCTGTTTCGCGTTGCCGCGCAGAAGGTCGGCCTGTCGCTCGTAGGATTGCAGCCGGTGCGTGGCTTCGGACCATTGCATTCTGGCGTCGGTTTCCGCCTCGCGCAGGGTCGTAAGCGTCGTTTCGAGTTCGCGTTCGCGGGTGGCGAGTTCGTCGGCATCGGCCTGGTTGTCGTCTTGCCGGCTTTCGGCCTCCCAAGACCGGTGGAGTTCGTCGAGGGTTCGGCGACGTGCGGCGCTGTTGTCGATGAGCATCTGCATCCGGTTCCGCGTCGCCGTCTGTCGTGTGACGATGTCGTCGATACGCTGTTGGGCTGCGACAATCGCCGTCTCCAGCTGTCGGACCGCCATGCGTCGTTCATTGAGCGCGGTCTGCTCCCGTTGGACGCGCTCCCCCGCCATGCCGCTTTTACGTTGGGCTTCGGCGAGGGCTTCGGCGAGGTTTCGCTGTTCCTCGCGCAGGGATGCGATCTGTGCGAGCGCCTTGTCTCGCCGTGCGGCGAGACTCAGGTCGCTGTGGGCAGAGGTCCGGCCTCCGGATGCGGCCACGCCGGCGACGAACAGTTCGCCGCCGATGGTCACGGCCCTGTGCCATCCGGCGTCGATGGCATCGATGGCCTGTTGGCGGGTGCGCACCGCCGCCGTGTCGGCGACCAGCCGTCGCACGGCGTTGACGACCGCTTGCGCCACGGTATCGTCGGCGCTGTTGTGGCCATCGGCGCTGTTGTTGATATTCGCACCGTTGTTTGGGGACAGCAGATCGGCGAGGCTTCGTCCGGAAGGAGTTGCCGGCGACATCGACGACGGCTCTTCGACGTCCGTCCGGATCAGCACGGCCCTGCCGGTGCGGTCGTGTTCGATGGTTTCCAATGCGCGCAGCATGGTGTCGCCGTCCCGCACGATGACGGCGTTGGCGAAGGTGCCGAGCGTGTGGGAAACCGCGTCCTCCCAGCCGTCGTCGACGTGGAGGAAGTCCACGAGATTGCCCAGGGACCGTTCCGTGATGGCTTTCGTTGCCTGGGAGGAGCCGCGCGATTCCAGGGTGTCGGCGAGCGCGTCCGCCTTGGCTTGCAGGGAGACGATGGCCGTGTCCGTCTTCTGCTTGCGCGCTTCGATGTCCGAGGCTTCGTTCCGCGCCTGTTCCAGCGCGGCCTTCGCCTGGGTGAGACGGTCGTCGGATGGCTGGTGGTCGTCGTCGTGCAGCATTCGCTGCTGCCGGTCCTTGTCGGCCTTGGCTTCGTCCAGCTGTAGGCTCAGCGAGCGCAGCTGTTCGGTCTGTTCGGTTTTCTGCGTGTCGATTGATTGGACCGTCGCCTCCTCCCGTGCGATGAGTTCACGGAGTTTGGCGAGTCGCGCCTCCTGCCGTTGGGCGCTGCTGCGCAGTTCGGCCGCGGTGCCGCGGACCGCGGCGAGACGGTTTTCGGCGTCGATGCGGGCCGCCGTGGCATTGTCGAACCGTTGCTTCGTCCCCTCCACGATGCCGCGTTGCTCCTGTGCCTGATGGTCCAGTTCGTCGGCGCGGTTGAGCATCGGCTCCGGGTCGTCCGCCAGGGGCGTGATCTGCCCGGTCAAGGAGCGTTGCCGTTCGTCGGCCAGCATGGCCAGTGACCGCAGTCGTTCCTGGATCTGGCCCATGTCGTGCCAGACGGTGTTGAGTCGTGCCATGGCCGGGTTGGAGTCGCGTGTTTCGGCTTCGATGCGTTCGATATGCAGGTTGACGTCCGCCAGCGCCCGCTGTGATTCGCGCAGCTCCCTGCGGATGCGGGTGAGTTCGGCGCGGTTGCGGGTCTGCCGTCCGGCCGTTTGCGTGGCGTCGTCGGCAAGCAGGCGCGCCTGGGCGTCGCGCAGGGTCGCCTGGATGAGGTCCGCCTTGCGGGAGATACGGGCCTGGCGGCCGAGTGGTTTCATCTGACGTCGGATTTCACCGAGCAGGTCGTCGAGCCGGGCGAGGTTGGCCTCGGTGGACGCCAGTTTGCGCAGGGCCCGTTCCTTGCGTTTGCGATGCTTGAGGATGCCGGCGGCCTCCTCGATGAACGCGCGGTGCCCGGCGGGGGTGGCGTGCAGGATCTGGTCGAGTCTCCCCTGCCCTACGATGACGTGCATCTGGGCGCCGAGGCCGGTGTCGCTGAGCAGCTCCTGGATGTCGAGCAGTCGGCATGGGGTGCCGTTGATGGCGTATTCGGATCCGCCGTTGCGGAAGATGGTGCGCGATATCGTCACTTCCGTATAGTCGATGTCGAGCATACGGTCGGTGTTGTCGATGGTCAGCGACACCTGTGCGCGCCCCAATGCCGGACGCGAGACGGTTCCCGCGAAGATGACGTCCTCCATGGAGGTGCCGCGCAGGTTCTTCGCACCCTGCTCGCCCATGACCCAGGTCAGGGCGTCGACGATGTTGGATTTGCCCGATCCGTTGGGACCCACGACGGCGGTGATTCCCGGCTCGAACCTCATCGTGGTGGCCGAGGCGAAGGATTTGAATCCCTTGAGGGTGAGTTCCTTGAGATACATGGTGATGCCTGTGTGGTGACGTGGCCGTCATGCATGCCATGCATATGTGCATGGCTGACATATGCATTCATGCATGACGGCGGTAAGCGTGGATGATGCTGTATGACGTCGACGCGCTCAGTCCTGTTCCGCACGTTCGGACTTCGGCTTTTTGAGGTCCTCGTTCACCTGTTCCTTGAGCAGGTGGCGGGCGTCGCCGGCGGTGACGAAGCTGCCGCAGACGAGCACGCCGTGGCCGTAGCCGACGCCGGTCTCATCGGCGGAGTCCACGAGGTCCACCGCCGTCTGAATGGCGTCGGGCAGGAAGTCCTTGCGGATCACACGGTCCGGTCCGAACACGTCGATGGCGATCTTCTCGAGGTCCTCGGCCGGCATGACGCGGCTCTTCCACGAGTTTTCGGTGACGACGATGGTGTCGAGCATGGGTTCGAGCACGCCGAGCACGTCCTCCACGTCCTTGTCGGCCATCATGGAGACCACGCCGACGAGCTGCTGGAAGTCGAAGTTCTCCTCGATGGCGTCGCGCAGCGCGTTGACGGCGTTGAGGTTATGGCCACCGTCCACGATGATGGTCGGCGAGGTGCGGACCACCTCGATGCGCCCGGGGACCTTGACGGAGCTCAGCGATTCGGCCACGACGTCGCCGTCGAGCGGCCCATTGACCGGTACGACGACCTCGGCCGCGGCGAGTGCGCTCAGCGCGTTATGCGCCTGATGCTCGCCGAACATGGAGACGGGAACATCCTCGTACAGGCCGTTGGGCGTGCGCAGTGTGACGAGCTGGCCGCCGACGGCGGGCTTGCGGGAGACGACTTCCATCTCCTCGCCGTCGCGCACCAGCCCCTGCGCATGCTTCTCCTTCGCGGTGCGTTCGATGATAGGAAGCACGGCCTCGGCATGCGGTTGCGGTCCGACGATCACGGTGGAGTTCGACTTGATGATGCCGGCCTTCTGTTCGGCGATCTGTTCGACGGTGTCGCCGAGCCACTGCATGTGGTCCATGTCGACCGGGCCGATGATGGAGGCGTCGCCGTCGAGCACGTTGGTGGCGTCCCAGAGGCCGCCCATGCCGACCTCGACGACGGCCACGTCGACCGGGGCGTCGGCGAACGCCCAGAACGCCATGGTGGTGAGCACCTCGAAGAAGCTCATCTTCGGGTCGCCGAGCTTGGCGGACTTGGCGTCGAGCAGGTCGATGAAGTCCTTGACCTGGTCCCAGATGTCGATGAACTCGTCGTCGGAGAGCTGCTGGCCGTCGATGCGGATGCGTTCGGTCACCTTCTCCACATGCGGCGACGTGTACAGGCCGGTGCGCAGACCGTAATGACGACACAGCGATTCGACCATGCGGGCCGTGGACCCCTTGCCGTTGGTGCCGGTGATGTGCACCACACGGAACGACTGCTGGGGGTTGCCCAGCATGTCCATGATCTCGGCCATGCGGTCGATCTTCGGGTCGAAGTCATGCTCCGGCGCCCGTCCCATGATCATACGGTACACTTCGTCGAGGGTCTTGCCCTCCCTGTTGGGATGTTCGAACGACATACTCCGCCTTCATCGCCCCGTCAGGGCATCAATTCACATTACTTTTTGCTCGATGTATTCTAGGCAATCGCCGTGACCACCCGACGTCGCTTTGGCATGGGCGAACATCCCGTCGCACGTATCGTGTCCCATCCTCCACACTGTCGCCCGCCCCGGCGCGGCGTCCGACCGTCGGCCACGGCCACGTGAGGACGGCGAAATCGGCGTCCGCGTAAACGAATCATCGAACATTCGGGTCCTACAATGGGCGAGGAATATGACCATGTTCTTATGAAAGGAGCGGATGGTGTCGGCAGATGACGAGGCGCGCAGGGCGCAGGCCGCGAAACGATACGAGGCGGATGAGGAGGAGC
Organism: Bifidobacterium pluvialisilvae; assembly: GCF_019331695.1. Taxonomy (GTDB): domain Bacteria; phylum Actinomycetota; class Actinomycetes; order Actinomycetales; family Bifidobacteriaceae; genus Galliscardovia; species Galliscardovia pluvialisilvae. Next base: position 211,859 of record NZ_JAHBBI010000001.1, on the reverse strand, counting down.
TGACCGCTCAGGCGGTGGGCGAGCGCGTGACGAACCGCACGCTCTCCCCGAAGTCGGAGTCGTTCAAGGCGTTCATGACCGAAGGCTGGGGCGCGGTCGACCCCGGCATCGAGCCGCTGGAATCCAGCAAGTACATCCCGGCCCGTCTCGAGGCGCTGGGCAAACGCTTCCCCGACAGCCGCATCGTACTGCCGGCCGGCCAGCCGAAGGCCCGCAACAACGACTGCGACTATGCGTTCCGCGCCGATACGTCGTTCGCCTACTACACGGGCCTCGGCGAGGACTACGAGGCCGGCGCAGTGCTCGTGCTCGACCCGGTGGCCCCCGACTCGCCGGAGGCGAAGGCCGGCAGGACCCATACGGCCACACTGTTCCTCAAGCCCCGCGCCGACCAGACCACCGAGGACTACTACCGTTCCGGCTACGGCGAATACTGGGTGGGCGCGCGCCCAGGCCTGGAGGAGTTCACCACGATGACCGGCCTGGACACGCGTGACATCTCCCAGCTCGACGACGCGCTGAGCAAGGACGTCGGCCCCGAGGCCGGCGCCGTGCAGCTGCGCGTGATCCGTGAGGCCGACCCGCAGGTCACCGGCGAGGTGGAGCGCATCCGCGAGCAGAACGGCTGGGACGACCCGGACCGCAACCGCGCGGCCGACGACCGTCTGCACGAGTTCGCCGCCGAGGCACGCATGGTCAAGGACGAGTATGAGGTGGGCGAGCTGCGCAAGGCCGTGGCCGCCACCCACCGCGGCTTCGACCGCATGCTCGCCGCCCTGCCGCGTGCGCTCGGCAAGCCGCGCAGCGAACGCATCCTCGAGGGCGCGTTCAACGCGAACGCCCGCGAGGAGGGCAACGACGAAGGCTATGAGACCATCGTGGCGTCGGGCCCGCACGCGGCCACGCTGCACTGGGTGCGCAACACCGGCAGCATCGGCTCCGGCGAGCTGCTGCTCATCGACGCCGGCGTGGAGGTCAACAGCCTGTACACGGCCGACATCACGCGCACGTTCCCGACGAACGGCAGGTTCACGCCGTTCCAGCGGCGTCTCTATGAGGCCGTGCTCAAGGCGCAGCAGGCGGGCTTCGACGCCGCCAGGCCGGGCGTGACCTACCATCACATCCACGATGCGGTGATGCGTTCGATCGCCGAGTCGCTGCACGAGTTCGGCATCCTGCCGGTGAGCGTGGAGGAGTCGCTCTCCCCCGAGGGCCAGCAGCACCGCCGTTGGCTCGCCTGCGGCGTGGCGCATCATCTTGGCCTCGACGTGCACGACTGCGCGCAGGCCCGCTTCGAGTCGTATCAGGATCGTCCGATCACGCCGGGCATCACGTTCACCATCGAGCCGGGACTCTACTTCAAGGAGAACGACCTGCTGGTGCCGCCCGAATACCGTGGCATCGGCATCCGCATCGAGGACGACGTGCTCATGACCGAGGACGGCCCCGAATGGATCAGCCGCGACATCCCGAAGCAGCCCGACGACGTGGAGGCGTGGATGGCCGCCCAGGCGGCGAAGGGCGCGGACGCCGGGAAGGCCGACTGACATGGCGACCCCGGAGTTCGTGCTGGAACTGAGGAAGAAGATCGGCCATGACCCGCTGTGGCTCATCGGCGTCTCCGCCTATGTGGAGGACGCCGAGGGCCGCGTGCTGCTCGGCCGTCGCGCCGACACGGGCGAATGGGCCATGGTCTACGGCATCAACGAGCCGGGCGAGGAGCCGGCCGTCACGGTCGTGCGCGAGGTGAAGGAGGAGACCGGCGTGGACTGTGTGCCCACGGAGCTGGTCTCGGTCAAGTCCTCCACCGTCATGATCACGTATGCGAACGGCGACCAGGCCATGTACATGGATCATCTGTTCCTGTGCTCGCTCGCCCCCGGCGGCAATGCGGACCCGTTCGTCGGCGACGACGAAAGCCTCACCGTCGGCTGGTTCTCCCCCGACGACCTGCCGCAGCCGCTGGCCGCGACCACGGTGGAGCGCATGGGCTATGTCCGCGAGTTCCGTCGTCGCGGCGACCATCGGGCGCTGTTCTCCGTCGACGAATAGTATCGCCCTATTCGACCGCGAGACCAAGCAGGCCATCTATCCCATATAACGGGATAGATGGCCAATTTTTTCCATATAACCACGCACATTGATACAATTTTACTTTTCTTAGCCCATAAAGATACTTTCTTTGCATCATAGGTCCCTATATGCGAACGCCTGCTCCATCTCGAAGAATGGCATATCCGGCAACATGTTTGACATACTGCAAAACAGCATATTTCACCATATCCAAAATGTTATCTAGGACACATCGCATATGTCTGTCAAATCGAAGGTGCAAAATTAATATCATTTCTCGTTATTGACACCCGATATCTGACGGATTTTTTCGTCCTACGATGGTGTCAACGCCAACGAAGGCGCACCGATTCACTCAAGGTTGAGGGAACGGTCAACGACAATTAGGAGGAACCATGAAGGCTGTCGTTCTCGAACATCAGGGTCTGATCAACATCCGCGAAGTACCGGACGTCCCCGCTCCGGGCCCGGGTGAACTGCGCATCGCCCCGCACACCGTGGGCATCTGCGGCTCCGACGTGCACTACTACACGCACGGACGCATCGGACAGTTCGTCGTCAAGGCCCCGATGATCCTCGGACATGAAGCCGCCGGCACCGTGCTTGAGGTCGGCCCCGGCGTCACCGACTTCAAGCCGGGCGACCGCGTGGCCATGGAGCCTGGCATCCCCGACATGACCTCCCGCGCCAGCCGCATGGGAATGTACAACGTCGACCCGGCCGTGCGTTTCTTCGCCACCCCGCCGGTGGACGGCTGCCTGTGCGAGCAGGTCATCCACCCCGCCGCATTCACCTACAAGCTCCCCGACAACATGAGCTTCGGCGAAGGCGCGCTGCTTGAGCCCCTCTCGGTGGGCATGCATTCGGCCACCAAGGCCGGCATCAAGCCCGGCGACATCGCCGTCGTAGCCGGTTCGGGCACCGTCGGCATCCTGACCGCGGCCTCCGCGCTGGCGGCCGGCGCCGCAAAGGTGTACGTCTCCGACATTTCCGACGTCAAGCTCGACATCGTCTCGCAAATTCCCGGCGTCGTCCCGGTCGACCTCAAGAAGGAGGACCTCGTCGAGAAGGTCAAGGACGAGACCGGCGGCTGGGGTGCGGACGTGGTGTTCGAATGCTCCGGCGCCGAGAAGTCGTTCGAGACGATCCTCGAGGTCGGCGCCCCCGGCAACACCACCGTGTTCGTGGGCATGCCCGTGGACAAGGTACCCTTTGACGTGGTCGCCGCACAGGCCCGCGAGACCACCATCATGACGATCTTCCGCTACCGCAACGTCTACCAGAAGGCCATCGATCTGGTCGCCGCCGGCAAGCTCAACCTCAAGCCGTTCATCACGGACACCTACTCCATGGACAACGCCATCGACGCGTTCAAGCGCGTCGAGGAGGTACGTCCGGAGGACGTCAAGATCCAGATCACCGTGGACCAGCAGTAAACATGCCCCACAGGCGCCGGCGCGCTCCTCGTAACGGCACCGGCGCCCCTCTCCTTTCGTTTCTTCCTCTCCTTCCACGATGCCTCGCCAAGGCCTTCGGACACGGGCCGGTAACCCGTGCGTTCGCAAGCGCCAACCTTGGGAACGCCTTGGCGTAGCATCGGTTTCTTCGTTCATTCTTTTCAAGGGGTAATTATGCTTTTCGGCGTCAACAAGAAACTCATCGCCGGTTACATCGCTATCGCCATCTTCATGACGGGCGACGGCTTCGAACTCACATTCCTCTCCCGCTTCATGGTCGACCAGGGCTTCTCGGCCGTGCAGGCATCGATGATGCCCACCATCTACGGTCTGGTGGGCGCATTCGCCGCCTGGGCGTCCGGCGTGGTCTCAGAACTGTGCGGAACCAAGCGTGTCATGATCTTCGGAGGCGTGTCCTGGGTGGTGCTGCAGATCATCCTGCTGGGCGTGGCCATTCCTTCCGGCTCCTACCCGTTCATCCTCACCGTCTACGCCATTCGAGGCATCGGCTACCCGCTGCTCATGTACTCGTTCCTGGTGATGATCACCGAAGTCACCGACAAGCGCCATCTCGCCTCCGCCGTCGGCCTGTTCTGGGCCGCGTTCGAAATCGGCATCGGCGTGCTCGGCACCTACGTGCCCAGCGCCGTGATCCGCGCGTTCGGCGAATACACCACACTGTGGGTGGCCGTACCGTTCGCCGTGGTGGGCACTCTCGTGGTGGTCTTCTGCCTCAAGCCGACCAGCGATGCCAAGGGCAAGGGCATGACCGGCAAGGAGGTGGGCCGTGAACTCGCCCGCGGCGTCACCGTGATCTTCCAGGACCATCAGGTGTTCCTCGCCGTGTGCGCCCGCGCCATCTGCAACTTCTCCCTCTACGGCCTGCCCGTCATCATGCCGCTGTATCTGGCCAGCCACACCAACGGCGGCGGCGCGTGGTTCGAGGTGACCGACTGGATGGTCATCTGGGGCACGATGAACGTGATCACCGTGTTCACGAACGTGATGTGGGGCCGCATAGGCGACAAGCACGGCTGGATCCGCCAGATGCGCTGGTTCGGCGCCGGCCTGTGCGCACTCGGCACGCTGTGGTTCTACTATGTGCCGCAGTTCTTCGGCAAAAGCTGGCCGCTGATGATCGTCGGCGCCGTCATCCTCGCCTTCGGATTCACGGCGTTCGTGCCCATGGCCGCCATCTTCCCGGCGCTGATCCCCGACCATCCGGGCGCAGCGGTCTCCGCCAACAACCTCGCCAGCGGACTCTCCACCTTCGGCGGCCCGCTGATCGCCACTCTGCTCATCCCCGTCGTCGGATTCGGCGGCGTGTGCTGGGCCTACGCGATCTTCTACATCATCGGATCGCTGCTCACCTGGTTCATCCACCCCAAGCAGCCCGGCTTCGACCTCAACGGCCGCAAGCTCCCCGAGGAGCAGCGCCGCAAGGAGCTTGAGCTGGAGGAAGCCGCCTTCACCGCGGCGCAGCCGGCCTGACCGCCTTCCCGCCCGGCGGCCTGACGGAAAAACGGCATCCCATTCCCTCCGTCGCATGTCATACGGTGTCATACGGTATGTCGTGCGACGGATGCGGTATGGTGAAAACCGATTTCCGAGGATAACGGCGAGAGGTGAATCATGCCAGCACCGATGAACGGCAACGGACAGCTTGAGGTCATCGTGCCCGATTACAACACATCGATTCGATGGGTGGAACACGGCTACCCCTGTAATCTGACCAAATGGCACTATCATCCGGAAATCGAATTCCATCTCATCCGGCAATCCACCGGCTACATGATGGTGGGCGACGGTCTTATCCCGTTCGAACCAGGGCAGTTCACGTTGATTGGAAGCAATGTGCCCCATCACTGGATCTCCGACATCGATACGGACGAGGTATTGTCCGAACGAGATGTGGCCTGCCAGATTCATCCGAACAAGCTGATGTCCCTCGTCTGGCTGTTTCCCGAAGCGGCTCCCATCCACACCGTACTGGAGCGTTCGCGCCACGGCATCCTGCTCAAAGGCGCATCCGCGGCACGGGCGGCGGAGCTGCTGGAATCGGAAAAGGACCACTCGCCGTATCAGCGGCTCATCGACGTGCTCGCGCTGCTGCAGGTGTTCGCTCTTGCCCCGGATGACGAATGGGAAACCATCGTTACTCCGTCGTTCGCCCCGGACACCGGTTCCGACGTCTCCGAACGCATCAACACGACCCTGGCCTACATCAACGCCAATCTCGGCGGAGACATATCCCTTGACGACATCGCCGACCGGGTGGCCATGAACCCGGCGGCGTTCTCCCGCTTCTTCCACCAGACCACCGGCATCAATTTCTCCGATCTGGTCTCACGGCTGCGCATATCGCACGCCTGCAAGCTGCTGGTGACCACCAGCCAGCCCATCAGCCGCATACGCGCGGCCTGCGGCTACCGTAATGCGTCGAACTTCAACCGACGTTTCCTGGAAGAAATCGGCATGACGCCTTCCGCCTACCGCAGCTCCTACGGCAAGTGACGCAGCAGGAAGCGTCGGACGTCGGTCCATGGCCTGTTCCGCAAGGTCCGTGTCAGGAGGACAATGGGAGTCATGTTCTATGCAATCACCGTCATACTCACCGTCGCATCGTTCCTCATCGGCGTGCTGATCGTCTCGCTGCCACGTTCGTCACGCATGATGAGCCGTGCACAGCTCATCGTCATGCTGCTGCTGGTCATCCTGCTCATCGGCATGCTGGCGGTGACATACATGTTCCACAGCGAGTTCGCATCATGGGCGGTCCTCATCGCGGCTCTCGTCGGCGATATCATCGGCCGAATCCGTGCGGTCAACGAGTTCGTCGTCGAACACGACCCGTGGGACATCTTTGCGCTGCGATGATACCCCGAGTACGGCCCGGCGCAGCGGGGAGACGTTCATACGTTTAGGTAGCGGACCGGATGCTCGACGAACTGGCGCAAACCATGGCAGGCTGCGCCATACAGCGCCGGCCGGTCCACGGTCCGACAGCCGATCACACGCACGTTCAGGGCATACCTGGCGAGGATCTGCGGCACGATGCGCATACGGAGTCTCGCGGTCAGGTCCTCTTCGAAAGTGGACCAGAATCCGCCGAGCACGATGGTGCTGACGTCCACCATGTTGATGACCGACACCGCCACCGACGACATCGCGTCCAGCGCCTGCTCGATGGCCCGCACCGCTTTGCCGTCGCCCTCCCGCCAACGATGGTAGAGCTCATCCGCGTATTCGGGCCTGGCGGCTTCGTCGCCTTCCGCGATGCCGGCCGACCGGACCAGCTCCCGGCGACCCGCGTACATCTCCAGGCATCCCCGACGGCCGCAACGGCACTGCGGGCCGTTCATGTCCACGGAGACGTGTCCGAGTTCGCCGCCGAACCCATGGTCCCCCCGCACCACGCTTCCGGAGCGCACGATGGCACCGCCGACGCCGACGTCCGTGGATATGTACAGGAATGAGTCGTTGGGGTCGAGGGGCGTCTCAGCCCGGGTGCGGCGGGCGGCATAGCCCGGCACTTGGGCGATGGCGGCGAGGTTCGCCTCGTTCTCGCCCACGGCGTCGAGACGCCGCACCACGTCGAAACGGTCCAGTTCCAGATTCGACCATCCCAGATTGGGTGCCATGATGAGGCTCCGATCCGCCGCGACCAGACCGGGAAGGGCAAGACCTGTGCCGACAATCCGATACCGCCGCTTCTTAAGACGGGTCTCCACGGGGGCGACAAGAGCGTCAAGACGGGCGAAGGCGTCATACGGGTCGGCATTGGTGAGGTCGCATTCGACCCACTCCTGCGCCACGGTCTTGCCGGCGATATCGAGGACCATGTAGCCGTATCCGTCCGTATTGATCTGCAAACCGATGCCGGCCCACTTGCCGGACCGGAAGCCCAGAGGGGTGCTGGGGCGGCCGTTCGACGACTCCTGCTGCGGGGCGAGCTGTTCGACGACACCGTTGCCGAGCAGAATCTCGGCGAGCAGCGACATGGTCGCCTTCGTCAGACCGGTCTCCTTGGCCAGCTGCGCGCGCGACAGCGGCGTCGTCGAATGCAGCAGCGTGGTAAGTACCACGGACAGGTTGTGGTTGCGCAGATCGTCCTGGTTGATGCTGCGTGCACGTGGCATGATAATCCACCTTCGGGTTTTAGAATCGTAATGAACTAACTCTTAACATTCAGAATACAGTAGGCACAAGTCATATACACCTATGACGTGATAAGAAGTGATACATTTTTAACCCTCTTAGTTTTTCCGTCTAATAAACAAGTATACTGAAAACCGATGGAGCAACAACGAGGTTCCCATCCGGGATCTCCCGCCAGTTTCCCCCGATATCAAAGGAGTCATCAATGGTCGATCGAATTCTCGTTGCCGGCGTGGATACGTCCACGCAGTCCTGCAAGGTGCGCGTCACCGATGCCGCCACCGGCGAACTCGTCCGGTTCGGTCAGGCGAAGCACCCCGACGGCACCAGCGTGGACCCCGAGGCCTGGTGGAACGCGTTTCTTGAGGCATCCGAACAGGCGGGCGGCCTCGACGACGTGTCCGCCATCGCCGTGGGAGGCCAGCAGCATGGCATGGTGCTGCTCGACGAACAGGGCGACGTCGTTCGCGACGCGCTGCTGTGGAACGACACCCGCAGCGCCCCGCAGGCCGAACAGCTCATCGACATGCTCGGCGAGGCGCCGGCCTCTGAAGGCGAAAGCGACGACCCGCACAAGCGCGGCATCCAGCGCTGGGTCAAGGCCGTGGGCTCCTCCCCCGTTGCCTCGTACACGCTGACCAAGATCATGTGGGTGGCGCAGAACGAACCGGACAACGCGGCACGCATCGCCGCGGTCTGCTTGCCGCACGACTGGCTCAGCTGGCGTATCGCGGGATTCGGCCCGGTCGGCCCCGGCGAGGACGCGCATCTCGATTCCCTGTTCACCGACCGTTCCGACGCCTCCGGCACCAGCTACTACGACGCCGCCCACGACACGTACCGTCCGGACCTCATCGACATGGCCATCGGACGCCACGACATCATCCTGCCCGTGGTCCTCGGCCCCAACACCGCGGCTCCGGTGAAGGCCGACCCCGCCATCGCCGGCAAGGATGTGCCCGGCGGCTGTCTCATCGGCCCCGGCGGCGGCGACAACGCCATGGCCTCCCTCGGACTCGGCATGGCCGTCGGCGACGTGTCCGTGTCGCTTGGCACGTCGGGTGTAGCCGCCGCCATCGCCGAGAACCCGGTGTATGACCTTACGGGCGCCATCAGCGGCTTCGCCGACTGCACCGGCCACTTCCTGCCGCTGGCCTGCACCATCAACGGCTCACGCATCCTTGATGCCGGTCGCCACGCCCTCGGCGTCGATTATGACGAGCTGGCCGAGCTGGCGTTCGCCGCCGAACCCGGCGCCGGCGGCATCACGCTGATTCCGTATTTCGACGGCGAGCGCACGCCGAACCGTCCGAACGACAAGGCTCGTCTCGAAGGCCTGACTCTGGCGAACACCACGAAGGAGAACCTGGCAAGGGCGTTCGTGGAGTCCCTGCTGTGCTCCCAGCGCGACTGCATCGAGTTGGTCCGTGCGCTCGGCGCCAGCATCGACCGCATCCTGCTTATCGGAGGAGGCGCCAAGTCGAAGGCGATTCGCGAGCTCGCCCCCGCGGTCTTCGGCATGGATGTGACCCTGCCGGCCACCGACGAATATGTGGCCATCGGCGCCGCACGTCAGGCCGCATGGGTATTGGCTTCGCAGGACAATGCCTCGGCACCGACACCCTCCTGGGACATCTCCATCATCGGCACGGAATCCGCCGAGCCCACTCCCGAGGTCTACGAGGCCTACGCCAAGTGGCGTGGCTGATCTGACTCGTCGTCAACGAGTCGTCAACGCGCCATCACACGACGAGACGAAAGGGCCGGTACATCGCAGTGATGTACCGGCCCTTTCGTCGTCTTCGAACTACTTACCGTCATGCTCCGGTATCAGTCGGTTGATGATGTGCATCCATTCGTCAACGAAGTCGATGCCGTCGAGATTATGCAGCCATCGCAACTGCAGCCCGTCCATGGCTCCCAATACCTCAATGGCCGTGCTTTCGGGGTTCTCCACACCGTCACGTCTTGCGCCGTCCGCGTATTCGCTAAGCACACGGTGCTCGCGATCGAGGAAGAATTCGTAGGCGGGATGTTCCGGTGCCAGCGCTTCGGCCTGCAATACGGAATACAGACGGACGAATTCCGATCGCGACTCATTGACCTGCACGTTGGCGATGGTCAGTTCCCGCAATCCCACGGGAAACACGTTGGCGATGCCATTGCCGACTTCGTCCGGAGGAAGGCCGAGTTTCACGGCTATCGCACGTCGGGTAATCATGTCGTGATGATCAATCACCGAGATAAGCAGTTTCTCCTTGTTGCCGAAGTAGTACAGCACCCCCGCCTCGGTGATTCCCTCGGCCTCGGCTATCTCACGGATGGTGGCACCCCAGTATCCGTATTTCGCCACCAGGGTCATGGCCGTGTTGAGTATGCTGTTCCTCCGCTCGGCCGCACTCATCTTGACGGTAGGTGTCATTCGCGTACCGCGTGGCATGGGATACTCCCCTCATACAATTCGCGTACATAATGTTTCACAACTATGCCGCTCCCATACAGCATAGAGAATGACGGCATCATCTTAGAATAACTCGCCCCCCCCCACGCAAGAATCCCGACGCCGAGGAAGTCAGCGTCGGGATTCGTTCATTCTTTTTGGGGCTCCCGTATGGTGGTAAGTCATACGGGAAATATTATCGGCTACTTGCCGAAGCCGGCGGTAAGACCGGCGACCATCTGCCGCCGCCCGATGATGTAGGCGGCAAGAATGGGCAGAACCGATATCACGACTGCGGCGAGGATGCCGGGGACGTCCACGGTGAACTGTCCCTGGAACAGCCACAGGGACAACGGGATGACACGGTTCTCGGTGCTCTGCGTGAGGATCAGCGGGAAGAGGAAGCCATTCCACACGTTGAGCGCATCGTAGATGGCGACCGTGATGACGGCCGGCTTGACCATCGGCAACGCCAGCTGAATCATGGTCTTGAACTCGGATGCGCCGTCGACGGCCATGGCCTCGAACAGCGACTGCGGGACGTCACGCAGGAAGTTCGTCAGAATCAGGATGGTGATCGGGATGGCGAACGCCGCCGAGGGCAGGATCAGCGCCCAAAGGGTGTCGTACAGTCCGATTTGGATGATCAGATAGTAGACGGGGATGATCGTCGCCTGCATGGGGATGGCCAGTCCTGAGATGAAGATCTTGTACAGTCTGCGGGAACCGGCGTCGGTTCGTCGCACTATCACGTAGGCGGCGGGGATGCATACCAGCAGGATGACCAGCACGGTCACGATGGTGACGAACACCGAGTTCTTGACGTACATGAGGAAGTCGTTGGCGAACACGCGTTCGTATGCGGAAACCGTCGGGTGTTCCGGGAACGAGAGCGGGTTGTCGGCGTAGACCGCGTTGGATTCACGCAGCGACGTAACGACGATATAGTAGATCGGCACGACGGTGATGAGCAGCCAGATCCAGCCGAGCGCACCGCCGATGATGTTGTATTCCTTGCCCTTTATACGAATCATCACACACCCTCCATCTGGCTTTCCATCTTGTCGGCGCCCGAAAGCTTGTTGAGCAGCAGCGAGATGACGATACCCATGGCGAGGATCAGCACGCCGATCACACTGGCACCGCCCATGTCGTAGCTCTTGAAGCCCTTGATGTACATGTCGAGCGGCATGATCCTGGTGGCGTTGCCGGGTCCGCCCGAGGTCATGACGTAGACCAGATCGAAGTAGGTCAGCGAGCCGACAATCATCAGCGTGGAATCCGTGGCGAAGGTGTACTTGAGCTGGGGCAGGGTGATGGAGAAGAACTGTCGGACGGTTCCCGCGCCATCGATGCGGGCGGCCTCATACAGGCTGGCCGGAATCTGCCTTACGGCACCTTGGTACAACAGGGAGTGCAACGGTACGAAGCACCAGGAGACCACGAGAATCAGCACCCACAGTGCGGTCTTCGGATCGCCGAGGAAGTTCTGCTCCAGCCATTTCCAGCCGAAGGCTTTGCCGATGCCGAACTGTGGGTCTAGCAGGTTTTTGAAGGCGATGGCCACGGCCGTGGAGGAGAACAGCAGTGGAAGGAAGAAGAACACGGCCAGGAAGGCGCGGTACTTCTGCTTGCCCGCCATGAAGACGCCAAGGAGAATGGACACCGGGGTCTGCACCGCCCAGCAGGCTAGCGTGAGGATGAGGGTGAGCTTCAGGCCATTGAGTGTCAGCGGGTCGCTGAGCATGGCCTTCCAGTTCCCCAAGCCGTTCCAGGTGACGGCGCCGAGGCCGTCCCAGTTCATGAACGACAACACCACCACACCTACCAGAGGGATGAGGGCGAAGATGCCGAACAGTATCATCGCCGGGGCCGCATACCACAGCGACGGCCCCTTGCGCAGTGCCGCGGAACCTGAACCCCCACGGCTCCGGGAGGCGCGTGAGCGTCTGCCCGCCTTTGTTTTCATTTCCGTCATTGCCATTCTCCTTATGCGCCTGTTTACGCCTTCAAGTGGTCAAGCCTCATATCACTTGAGGGTCTTGTTCATGTTGTCCACAAACTGCTGCGGGGTGATCTGGAGCAGGAAGACCTGTTCGAGATTGTTGAGCACGGCCTCGGCCTGATCGGAAGGCAGGGCCTGGTCCCAGGACAGCTGGTAGGAGGGGGCTTCGGAGGCGGCCTCGTAGATGTAGGAGTAGAAGCCGGACTTGGTGTCGGCCTTCTTCACCTTGTCCGCGGCGTTCTTCACGGGAGGCACGGATCCGGTCTCGAGCATGGACGAGACCATGGTGTCGGAGTAGGTGTTGTTCTTCAGGAAGTCGATGGCGTTCTTCTGCTGGGTCTCACTCGCCTTGGAGGAGATGGAGAAGTAGTTGGAGAGGTTGCCTGTCAGATCCTTGGCGTCGCCCTTGCCTCCGGCCACGGTGGGGAATGCGGCGAAGGACAGGTTGTTATCGGCGAAGTCCTTGTTGAGCGCCACGAAGTCCGGGTAGGCCCAAGATCCCTGCATCTCCATGGCCGAGGTGTCATTCACCAGCAGGGCCACGTCCTTGCGGTCATCGGCGGTGAGGGACTGGTAGGTGTTGTCGAAGGCTCCGGCCTTGACGAGGTCCTGGATCTTGGTCATGGCCTCCAGGACCGCGGGATCGCTCCATGCGTCCTTGTCGCCGTTCTCGATCTTCTGGAAGACCTCGGGCCCGCCGATGCGGTCCACCAGGTATGCGGCCCACATCAGGTACGGCCACTTGCTGCCGCCGGCGAGGGTGATTGGGGTCTTGCCCGTAGCCTTGACCTTGTTGACTGCGGTCAGGAGCTCATCCCATGTCTGCGGCTCCTTGGAAACGCCTGCTTCCTTGAGGACCTTCTTGTTGAAGAACAGCAAGGCCGGCTGTACGCCGTTGAACGAGGTGCCGTACAGTTTGCCGTCCACGTAGCCGCCTTCGGCCACGGAATCGAGAACCGTCTTGTCGACGGTGTCCTTGAGGTCGCCGGTCAGGTCGACGATGGAGCCCTGGTCGGCGTAATCCTTCAGCGAGGCCCCGCCCCAGCTCATGATCATCGTCGGCGCGTTGCCGGAGCCAATCGCCGTACGAATCTTCTCCTTGTAGGCGTCGTTGGCGAAGGTCTCGGACGAGATCTTCTTGTCGGGGTTGTCTTTGTTCCACTGCTCGATGGCGTCGCGGACGGGCTTGGTGTTGTTGTCGTTGAACACCCACAAGGTGGCGTCGCTGCCCGACGATGAAGATCCTCCGGGGGTGGAGCCACAGGCACCCAACGGAATGAGCATGGCCAACGAGGCGGTTACCGCCAATGCCTTTACTACCGATTTCATATGAACACTCCTCACTGAGTCGCTCATTGATCCATGGTGGTCCAACCGAATCCATGGTTTTTATTGACAGCCGTCTTCGTGACGACGATTTTTAGTATATACTAAGTAACTACTAAGTGCAAATCTTAGCTATTTAACTCAATTCATCTAATCGAAAGAAGGTTGATATTTCAACAAATATAGATACTTGTCTCTTTTATTTAATTCGTTCATTAATCTAAATAAATTAATATAAATAATCATATAATCAGCGGTATTCGCTGAACCATGAAAGAGGTCACCATGACTCATTCACTGCAACGAGGCAGAGAATTGCACGTGTCCGCCAACGCGGGCGGACCGGTGCAGGACGGCACCGCGCAGGCGCCGTTCGCCACGATTCAGCAGGCTGCGGACATCGCGCGCCCATACGACACGGTCATCGTCCACGACGGCGTATACCGAGAGAACGTCAATCCCAAGAGGGGCGGATTCCGGAACGACGCGCGCATCACCTACACGGTCGCCGAAGGCGAGCACGCAATCATCAAAGGCTCCGAAATCGTCAGCGGATGGGAGAACACCGAAGGCACGGTCTGGCATGTCGTGGTACCCAACTCCCTGTTCGGCGATTTCAACCCATACGACACCCCACTGGAAGGCGATTGGCTGGAGCAGCCGTCCACATGGAAGCCGAGCCTTGGCGACGTCTATCTGAACGGCAAATCATTCTATGAGGCCCCTGACCTCGACGCTGTCATCGCTGCCGAACGCCGCGAAACCGGTCCCGGACCGGACTGGATGGAGATTCCGCTCACCATTCCCCGCGCCGACGAAACCATCTTCCAGTGGTACGCGAAGGTCACCGACGACCACACCGACATCTGGGCAAACTTCCATGAGTTCGACCCGAACCGCGAAACCGTGGAGATCAACGTCCGCAAGGAATGCTTCTACCCACAGCACACCGGCATCGACTACATCACCGTACGCGGCTTCGAGATGGCGCAGGCGGCATGCCCCTGGGCCCCGCCGACCGGCGACCAGCCGGGCCTGATCGGCCCGCACTGGAGCAAGGGCTGGATCATCGAAGACAACACGATCCACGACGCAAAGTGCAGTGCGATCAGCCTCGGCAAGGAATACTCCACCGGAGACAACGAGGCCTTCCGCTGGGACCTCAAGCCCGGCTACCAATGTCAGCTGGAAACGGTGTTCCGAGCCCGCCACATCGGATGGGACAAGGAACACGTCGGCTCGCACATCGTACGCAACAACACCATCTACGATTGCGGGCAGAACGGTGTGGTCGGCCATCTCGGCTGCGTGTTCTCCGTCATCGAGAACAACGAGATCTACAACATCGGCACCAAATACGAGTACTTCGGCCATGAGATCGCCGGCGTGAAGCTGCACGCGGCCATCGACGTGCAGCTGAGGAACAACCGCATCCACGACTGCACGCTGGGCACCTGGCTCGACTGGCAGGCGCAAGGCACGCGCGTCTCCTCGAACGTGTACTACGCGAACGTACGCGACTTCATGATCGAAGTCACGCATGGACCGTGCCTGTTCGACAACAACGTGTTCGCATCGCCGTACAACTTCGACAACATGGCATGGGGCTCCGCGTTCGTGCACAACCTCTTCCTCGGCTCGGCCAGGAAGCGCGACGTACGCAACCGCTTCACGCCATACCACCTGCCGCACAGCACGCAGGTGCTCGGCACGGTGTGCGTCTACGGCAACGACGAGCGCTTCTACCAGAACATCTTCGCCGCATCGAAAATCCTACCCGGCAACGACGCCAAGGACACCAGCGTCTACGATGGCGCCCCCACCAGCCACGAGGAGTTCACCACGCGGGTCCACGCCCAGGGCATCGGCGACCTCGAAATCTTCGAGACGATCCCGGAGGCCATGTACGTGGACGGCAACGCGTATCTCAATGGCACACAGCCGTTCGACCGCGAGGAGCACGCCTACGTCTCGCCGGATGACCCGACGGCGCGCGTCTACACCGACGACGACGGGGCCCTGTGGTGCGAGATCACATTGGGCAAGGAAGGCCTGGACGTCGAGACGCAGATCGTCGACACGGCATTGCTCGGAGCACCGCGCATCGTCGGCGAAGCCTACGAGAACCCGGACGGCTCCCCCATCGTCGTAGATCATGACATCAACGGCGAGGCACGCGGCGAGGCACCCATACCCGGACCGTTCGCGAACCTGAAGCCCGGCACGAACCGCATCCGCCTGGCATAACGCGATCGTTTCCGCCGGCTCCTCCTCCACCGGCGGAAACGACTTACCGCAAAGCCCCTGAACCTCCTTCATGGATTATTCAGGGGCTTTCTCCATGCCTGTTCTCTCCGCTGGTCTCCACCGGAGTCAACGAAACGAATGGGAAGCAAGCAAAAGGGGCATCCCGATAGACTCGGGATACCCCTGATTACGCTACGTCAGTCAATCACGCTTCGGCGAGCGCGTCGACGATGTAGTTGTTGATGGAGGCCTTGACGACCTCAAGCTGGTCGGAGCGCTCGGCGCCGATGAGCTCGGCCTGGGTCTTGTCGAGGGCGTAGCTTTCCAGCGAGGCGAGGGTCTCGTTGCCTTCCTCGATGCTCTTGCCGATGCCGGAGTCGAAGGACTCGTAGCGCTTGGCCTGCACGTTCTCGATGTAGCCGTCCTCGTGCATCTTTGCCGCGACCAGCAGGCCGGCGGCAAAGGTGTCCATGCCCACGATGTGGGAGCGGAACAGATCCTCGGCCTCGAAGGAGGAACGGCGAGGCTTGGAATCGAAGTTCAGGCCACCGTGCGGGCCGATGCCTCCGGCGGCGAGCACCTCCCACATCACGGCGACGGCGTCGTACAGGTCGGACGGGAACTCGTCCATGTCCCAGCCGATGAGCTTGTCGCCCTGGTTGGCGTCGAGGGATCCGAGGAACCCGTTCTCGCGGGCGTAACGCACCTCATGCTGGTAGGTGTGGCCGGCGAGGTTGGCGTGGTTGCCTTCGAGGTTCAGCTTGAAGATGTCGTCGAGACCGTAGGTCTTCAGGAAGGCGACCGTGGTTGCGGCGTCGAAGTCGTACTGGTGGAGCGTCGGCTCCTTCGGCTTCGGCTCGATGAGGAACTGGGCATTCATGCCGATTTCCTTGGCGTACTCGTGGCCCATGCGGTAGAACTCGGCGATGTGGTCCTGTTCGCGCTTCATCTGCGTGTTCCACAGGCTCTCATAGCCTTCGCGGCCACCCCAGAACACGTAGTTCTCGGCACCGAGGCGCTTGCCGATCTCGAGGCTCTTCTTCAGCTGGCCGCCGGCGTAGGCGTAGATGTCGGCGAACGGAGTGGTGGCGCCGCCAGCGAAGTAGCGCGGGTTGGTGAACAGCGAGCAGGTGTTCCACAGCAGCTTGACGCCGGTGTCCTTCATGTTCGCCTCGATCTTGTCGACGACCTTGTCGAGGTTCGCGTTGGTCTCGCGCAGGGTATCGCCTTCGGGGGCGATGTCGCGGTCGTGGAAGCAGAAGTACTCGACGCCGAGCTTGGTGAACAGCTCGAAGGCGTAGTCGACCTTGGCGAGGGCCTGGTCCATCGGGTCGGTGTACTTGTAGTACGGACGCTGCGCGGTGCCGGTGCCGAACGGATCGACCAGCTCCTGGTTGAACGTGTGCCACCAGGCGACGCCGAAGCGCAGCCAGTCCTTCATCTTCTTGCCTGCGACGACCTTGTCGGCATCATAGTAACGGAAGCCGAGGGTCTCGGGAGTGCCGCCCTTGCGTCCGATGTACTCGATTTTGTCAACGTTCCACAGTCCCATGTCTGCTCCTTTGCACTGCGGTTTACTTAACGGTTATATAGTAAAACCATTAAACGAAATTTGTCAAATCAAAAAACTTACTCGTAGCCCCATCCGTTCATCCCATGGTTTTGTGGGTCTGCGATATACGCGAGGAACCGGTTTCCGGCGTCCCCATGTATGTCTTAGACCCACAAACCCCTTTATGAACTCATGAACATGACGGACCCACAAATCCAGGATGGCAGGCGGTAGTCTTGATGTGGATACGGGGAGGAAGACGTCATGTTCTGCGAAAACTGCGGCGCGAAGACAACGCCGGACGAACGATACTGCGAAAACTGCGGTCATCCACTCGGTTCGGAGCCCACGCCATCCACCAATCGAACCCTGCCGCCGATTCCCCTTCCGCGCATGGGCCGCGTCGCCCCCGATCCCATCACCGGCGCACGTCCGCAGCCCCAGACACCGATTCCGGCATCGGCGAACGCACTCGACGGCCCTTCAACCACGGCAAAGCCACGTCACGTCAGGCTCATTCCCATCCTCGCGGCCGTCGTCGCGCTCGTACTCGTCATCACGGGAGGCGGACTGGCGTTCACCCATCATGCGGGAATGTGGGGGCACCGCACCCTGCCAGCGGCCGCCGAACTGCAATCCGAATCCGGCAAAAAACTCACCGCGAACATCGTGGCCGACCAACTGCACAGCCAAGGCATCAAAACCAAGGTCAACAAGGTCTATTCCGGTAAACGATCCGGGGAATTCGCCGGATACCAGAACGCCAAGGCCGGAGACAAGATCGCCGCCGGACAAACCGTCACCGTCAACGAATCCATGGGACCGGGCGTCCCCAAAGGCACGGTCGGACGCAAGGCCGCCGACGTGGCCGCCGAACTGCGCGCCATGAACGTGCCGGTCACGTTCCGGCAGATGCCGGTAGATGACATCAAACGATACCCCGCCGGCACGGTCGTCACCACGTTCCCGGCCGACGGCTCCCCCGTCGCCGACACCAAGACCGGCATCAACGTGGCCGTGGCGTCGGACGGCCAGGCCGACGTCCCCTATGACATCATCGGACTGGACAAGAACACCGCGAAGAAGTCGCTGGAATCCGCAGGATATCTAGTGACACTGAAGCCGAAATTCTCGTCAAAACGATATCTTGGCAAAATCGTCGACTCCGACCCAAAGCCCGGGGTTTACCGTCCCATGGGCAGAAGAACGACGCTGTACTATGGCGCGGATGCCAGCCAAGGAATCAACGTTGTCGGGGAACACATTGACTACGATGACGGAGATGACGGCACCGCGATAACCAACGTAAGAGGTCTGGCCGGAACCTACTGCACGGATGGCAGCGACTGCGTCACATTGACTCCGGACGGCACCAGCGGATGGGAGTCCACGCTCGTCACCGATGAACAGCTGAAGTCCGGAGAATGGAAGATTCCCGATGATCCCGATGGCGTCATGCATTTTGAAAACGGCCTGTCATTATGTACGTATGTGCAAGCCGAAACCAGTTGCATACCTCGTTCCAGAGAATCACGCGGCTATCTGGACGACTTCCTGATCAATGGCGATACCGGTGCCATGGAACTATACTCCGGCAACGGGCTTCCCAACTGCGGCACCCAGATTTTCCCATTCGACTCCCCTGTGTATTGCACTAACGGGCAAATCGTATCCGGTCCTGCCAACATAGACAACTACAATTCCAAGGATGCCACCAAGGAACTTGTCTACAAGCCGAAGGAGTTCTTCGTCGTCATGCCGGTCGGCGCGAATCTCGCGAAACTCAAGGCGAGCGGATATTTCGCCGGAGCGTCGGACTACCGGCCCGACGCCAATCGTCCATATCTCATTCGCCGCGACAACTCCGCCTACCAGACGGTCAAGGCCTATGCCGATGACGGTATGACGCTCAAACCCGACCCGTATGCGCCAGGCAGCGGCAGGACCGCATTCAAGCAGGCCCCCAACACGAAGAACGTCTACTATCTGGTCGAGGATGGCGGCGTCCTCGACTGGGACGCGCTGCAGCCGCTGACCGTCACCCCGAACAGAACTGACGGTACGACCGACACCAAGGCCGTGTTCAATCAGGCGTTCACCACACTGGCCGGAAAATACACGTATCGGCCCGGCGCGGACGGCAAATTCACGGAATCCATGACAGTGAAATCCGACGGCTCCTTCACCGGTCAGGCACGGACGCTTAACAACGGCAAATACAGGGACACGTCCAAGCCCGAGGAGATTGCCACCTCGTTCAAAGGCCGGTTCACATCCGCTACCGAGAACAGCGACGGCACCTATACACTGCAATGCGACGCGAAATCGTTCACGGCGGACGGCGACGGCGACCGCAAGTCGATTGGATTTGAGACATGCGGCAAATTCGTCGCCTATCCAAAGGGCACATTCGTCGACGTCGCGTTGGGAGGCAACAAGGCCGGCGAAAAAATCGATACTCCCGAAGCCTACAAGTACTTGAACAACCGGTCGACGTTCGAAAACTGGACCATCGTCAACAAGGGCACCGGCAAATCCGACTTCGGCGTATACGAACGCGCCTCCGAGTAGCGGAGTCGACAGCGAATAACGGACCAGGGAAGCCGGACCGGCGGTTTACGGTGCGTTTTGGTCGTTTTTGGAACGGGAAACGACCAAAACGCACCATGAATCGCGGAGAACGACAGCAACCGCCCGTATGTTAGCCGCCACATCCACGGTCCCGACAACCAACGGCCGCCGCCTTACCCCTTGGTCACGCCCGCGTAGCGGAACCGCAGCGACGAATCGAGCACCACGCCCGTCACGTCGCCGCGCACGACGGCGATCTGCGGCACGTCGAGCAGCGGTATGGCCGGCACGTCGGCCGTGGCCTGTCGCTGCACCTGTTTCAACAGTTCGGCGCGTCGGTCCTCGTTGCGTTCCGACTGCTGCCGTGCGATCAGCGTGTTCACGAGGTCGTTGCGGTATCCGTTGCCGAGGTAGTTGCCGAGGCCGACGTCGCGCAGCAGCGGCGAAAGATAGTCGTCCGGGTCGGGGAAGTCCGGCCCCCAGCCGAGCTGGTAGGCCGGGTAGGCGCCGTCGGAACTCTCCGAGACCACACGCTCCTTGTTGTATTGCGTCCATTCGGTCGAGCGCACGTCCACGCGGAACAGGCCGCCGTCCTCCAGCTGGGCCTTGATGGCCGCATACTCCTCCGTGGAGCTCTGCCCATAGTGGTCGGTGTTGTATTGGATGCGCAACGTCACCGGCGTCGGCACCCCGGCTTCGGCGAGCACACGACGTGCGGCCGCGAGGCTCGCCCCTTCCCTGCCGTCGCCGTATGCCGTGGCGAACGTGTTCTCATGGCCGAGATATTCCTCGGGCAGGAATGAATATGTGGGTTGGTATGTTCCGAAATACACGTTGCGGCTCAACGCCTTGCGGTCGATGAGGTCGGCGACGGCCCGTCGTACGGCGAGCGCCTTCTTGGCGTCGGCGTTGGGCCGTCTGCTTCCGTATGGCTGGGTGCGCAGGTTGAACGTCAGATACCGTTGCGAACCGGCCGCGCCGGTGATGACCCGGAGCCCCTTGCGCTTCCGCAGATTGTTGACGTCGGTGGGTGTCATGGAACGGTAGGCGACGTCGACCTGGCCCTGCTGCACGGCGAGCTTGAGATTCGACGAGTCGGCGAAGTACCGTACCTGGACGATGTCGTTCTTCGCCGGCGTCAGTCCCCGATAGTTCGGGTTACGCCGGTATTCGAGCAGCTCGTCGCGTTTCATGGACGTCAGGGAGTAGGGGCCTCCGAACGCGTTCGCGGCGATGATGCCCTGGTCGTCGGCGAGGCGTTTCGCGGGGAAGACCTCGTCGTCGACGATAGCGGCCGCCGGCGAGCCGAGCACCTGCCGCAACGTGACGTCGTAAGGCAGCCGGTCGGTGACGACGATGGTCGTGGCGTTCGGCGCGGAGACGTCGGTGATGTTGGCGAGCAGTGATGCCGGACCGTTGGGATCGTCGATGGTTTTCATGCGGTCGAGGGAGAACTTCACGTCATGCGCGTCGAGCACATGCCCGTTCGCCCACTTGAGACCGGGTTTGATGCGGACGGTGAAGCGCGTCCCGTCGTCGTTCCAGCTGCCGTCGTCGGCGGCGAGGTCGCGGCCCATGCCGGTTTCGCCGTAGTCCTGCGCGTAGAGGAACGGATATATCTGGATTTTCACGGCGGACGATCCGATGTCGTATGATCCGGCCGGGTCGATGGCCGAGACCTTGTCGGTGGTGCCGATGGTGATGGTGCCATCGCCCGCCGCCACGCCGCCCGGCCTCACTCCTCCGCAGGCCGCGAGCGCCAGCATGGTCGTGGCGACGATGATTGCGACGACGGCCGAGAACACGTCATGGCGGCGGGCGGCGCGGCCGCACCTGCGCGATGCCCACCGACCGTTGCGTTTGCGGCCGTTCATCGGCATCTCCCTCGTGGTATCTGATGTCATTCGTCCGGTATTGCCTTCGTGCCGCCGATGCGGCGTCATGATTTCGTGATCGAAGCGTAGCGGAAGCGGAACGACGCGTCCAATGTCACGCCATGCACGTTCCGTCCGGTTACGGCGACCTGCGAGCCCTGCAGCAGCGGCAGCGTGGACAGGTCCCCGGTCTCCAGCCGCTGGACCTGTTCGAGCAGGTCGGCGCGGCGGCGGTCCTGCTCCCCCGCCTGCCTGACGAGCAGTTCGTTGACGCGGTCGTTATGGTATCCGTTGCTGGGATAGTTGTCGTCACGGAAGAACGGCGAAAGATAGTTGTCCGGGTCGGAATAGTCGGGCAGCCATCCGAGCTGGTAGATGGGGTAGAGTCCGTCCGACGTCCGGGTGACCACGCGGTCCTTGGTGTATTGCGTCCATTCGGTCTGCTGCAGGTTCACCGTGAAGAGGCCGCCGTCCTCCAATTGGGTTTTGATGGCGGCGTATTCGTCGGCGGATGCCGGACCGTAGTGGTCGGTGTTGTATTGGATGTCGAGGCGGACCGGGGTCGTCACACCCGCCTCGTGCAGCGTCCTTCTGGCCTTGTCGGGGCTCGGCCCTCCCATGCCGTCGCCGTATGCGGCCTTGAGCGTGTCGGCGTGGCCGGCGAGCCCGTTCGGAATGAACGAGTACAACGGTTCTACGGTGTTCTTGTACACGTTGCGGGCCAGTGCGGGACGGTCCACGAGGTCGGCCATCGCCTTACGCACGGCCAGCGCCTTGGCCGGGTCGGCGTCGGGCCGCGCCGCGCCGTATGGCATGATCCGCATGTTGAAGACGAGGTACCGTTCCTCGCCGCCCGGCCCGGTGACGACCCTGACGTTGCCGTCGTGGCGCAGATCCTCGATGTCGGTGGGGGTGAGCGTCCGGTAGGCCACGTCGACCTGCCGCTGCTGCACGGCGAGTTTGAGATTGGCCGAATCGGCGAAGTATTTCACCTGCACGACGCCGTTGCGCGCCGGGGTGAGCCCGCGGTAGGCGGCGTTCCGCTCATAGGTGGCGGAATCGTTGAGTTTGAAGGCGGTGAGCCGGTATGGGCCGGCGAAGGCGTCGGCGCCGACGATGGCCGTGTCCTGGGTGAGACGGCCGGCGTCGAACGACTGCTCGTCGACGATCGGACCTGCCGGTGAGCCGAGCACCTGCTTGAGGGTCACATCGTTCCGTACGGCGTCCTTGAACACCACGGTCGTGGGATCGGGGGCCTCGACCGATTCGATGTTCGCCAGCAGCGGCAGCGGCCCGTTCGCGCTGTTGATTCTTCTCATGCGGTCGAACGAGAACTTCACGTCGGATGATGTCAGATCGTGGCCGTTCGCGAAGGTGAGGCCGGGCTTGAGCTTGACGGTGAATTCGGTGCCGTCCTTGCTCCAGCTGCCGTCGTCGGCGGCGATGTCGGGACTCATTTCGGCGCTGCCGTAACGCTGCGAATACAGGAACGGGTATATCTGCACGAACACGGCGAACGACCCCATCTCATACGTGCCCGCCGGGTCGAGCATGTTGACCTTGTCGGTCGTGCCGATGGTGATGACGTCGCCGCCCGTCGTCGCCGCACCGTCCGGCCGCACTCCCCCGCAGGCCGCGAGCGCCAGCATCATCGCGGCGACGACCATCGCCGCGATGCGACGTATGACGCAAGTATGCATGTTCCCCCTCCATGACCGTCGGCCGCCGATGCCGGCGTTCCCGGCATACGTGCGCGTGGCCGCGGCCAAGTCATCATTATGGTTCCTCCGTCCGGGGCCCGGCCATGCTTTGCTATAGGAAAAACTTAGAGCGCGGGACGCAGGACGTGGCGAACACGACAAGGCCCGCTCTCCGTAATGGAAAGCGGGCCTTGGGGGAAGCGGCCGCGCAGTATATGTCGCGTCCGCTGGGTGGTCAGCGTATCAGGACTTGGTCACCGAGGCGTAGCGGAAGCGGAACGAGGCGTCCAGCGTCACGCCGGAGATGTTCGTCCTCGTGACGGCCACCTGCGCGCCCTGCAGCAGCGGGATGGTCGACAGGTCCTGGGTCTCGAGCTCCTGGATCTGCTTGAGGATGGCCTCGCGCTTCGTCTTGTCCTGCTCGCCGGCCTGCTGCACGATGAGGTCGTTGACCTTCTTGTTCGCGTAGCCGTTGTTCACGAAGTTGCCGTCGCGGAAGAACGGCGAGAGGTAGTTGTCGGGGTCCGAATAGTCGGGGAACCATCCGAGCTGGTAGGCGGGGTAGGCGCCGTCGGAGCTTTCGGTGACGACACGCTCCTTCTGGTACTGCGTCCATTCGGTCTGCTGCAGGTCGACCTTGAACAGGCCGCCGTTCTCCAGCTGCGACTTGATGGCGGAGTATTCGTCTGCCGAGGACGCGCCGTAGTGTTCGGCGTTGTACTGGAGCTTGAGCTCGACCGGGGTCTTCACGCCGGCGTCGGCGAGGACCTTCTTGGCCTTCTCCACGCTGGGCTTGCCACCCTCGCCGTATGCGGCCTTGAGCGTGTCGTCATGGCCGGAGAGTCCGTCGGGGATGAACGAGTAGAGCGGGGTGTAGGTGCCCTTGTACACGTCGTTGGCCAACGCCTCGCGGTCCACGAGGTTGGCGGCGGCCTGACGGACGGCCTTGGCCTTGTTGGCGTCGGCGTCCTTCTGCGCGGTGCCGTACGGCTGGATCTTCATGTTGAAGGTGATGAAGCGTTCCTCGCCGCCGGGGCCGTTGACGACCTTCACGTTCTTGTCGTTCTTGAGGTCGGAGATGTCGGTCGGGGTCAGCTGGCGGTAGGCGATGTCCACCTGGCCCTGCTGGATGGCCATTTTGAGGTTCGAGGCGTCGGCGAAGTACTTCACCTGCACGGCGTCGTTCTTCGCGGGCGTCAGTCCCTTGTAGCTGTCGTTCTTGGCGTAGCTCAGCGCCTCGTTGAGCTTGAACGAGGTGAGCTTGTACGGACCGGCGAAGGCGTCGCCCTTGACGATGGTGTCGGCGTCGGTGACCTTGTCGGCGGAGAAGACCTGCTCGTCGACGATCGGGCCGGCCGGGGAGCCGAGCACCTGCTTGAGGGTCACGTCGTTCTTCACGGAGTC
Organism: Bifidobacterium pluvialisilvae; assembly: GCF_019331695.1. GTDB lineage: Bacteria > Actinomycetota > Actinomycetes > Actinomycetales > Bifidobacteriaceae > Galliscardovia > Galliscardovia pluvialisilvae. Next base: position 187,052 of record NZ_JAHBBI010000001.1, on the reverse strand, counting down.
CTTGATGACGACGGTCGTGGCGTCGGGCGTCTCGACGGACGAGATGTTGGCGAGCAGCGAGCTCGGGCCGTTCTCGTCGTTGATCTTCTTGATGCGGTCGAGGGAGAACTTCACATCGGAGGAGGTCAGATCATGGCCGTTCGCGAACTTGAGGCCGCTCTTGAGCTTGACGGTGAATTCGGTGCCGTCCTTGCTCCAGGAGCCGTTGTCGGCGGCGATGTCCGGGCTCATCTCGGAGCTGCCGTAGTCCTGGGCGTACAGGAACGGGAACACCTGGATCTGCACGGCGTAGGAGCCGTTGTCGTATGATGCGGCCGGATCGAGGCTGACGATCTTGTCGGTGGTGCCGATGGTGATGGCGTTGCCGCTCGAGGCGGCGTCGTTCTTGACGCCGCCGCAGGCCGCGAGCGAGGCGATTGCGGCCAATGATGCGACGACCGCACCGATTCTTCTGACGTTCATATGGTTCCGTCCTCCTTGTCCCTCTATATATCTTGGGGCTAAAGAGTACTATCGGCCGCCGGTGTTGCATTGGGATTTCACGACGACCCTCTGGAAACGGCGCCGTATTGCGCAGTTTTCCTGCCCGTAATATACAAAGGGCACGCATACCGACCGAATCGGACTCGAAAGGCCCAGGCCAAGACTTCCGCCTACGGATACAGCGGATTGTCGCCTGCGGCATGAGGCCAGATAATCTCGAACATCCGGTCGAACGCGTCCATGGCCGCCTCGACCGGAGTGTCGCCCTCGCCCAGTGACGCATAACGGGCGAGACGGTCCGGCTCCGTCCATTCCACATCCCGCAACCAGTCCTCATACCGTTCGGTCATATACGCCGAGGCCATGTCACGAGCCGTATGGCCGGGATGATGCATGGCATGGTATGGATGACCGTCGGCGGCATCCTCCCAGTATCCGACGACGTATTCGGTGACTTCCCGCATAAGCTCGGCATAGCGGTGGTCCGCGGAGTCCACGGTCGTCATCGTCACGTCCTTTCCTGACAGGGTTGGATTAGCCCTGGCATAACAGACGATGGCGACCTGTCTGGCACAACGAGAAAAAAAGACCCCGCCCAGATGGACGGGGTCTTGGCGTCATGCCGCAGGTCGCCTGGTCGACGAAGGCCGACCAGAACACAGACTACTTGTCTTCCGCGGCGAGAAGCTCGTGCAGGTGGGCGCGAGCTTCTGCCGTTCGCGTGAATCGGGTCGGTCGGATCAGGACCTTCCCTTTTCGAGAACCCCATAGGCAAGGGCGACGATAAGGATATAGAGGCAGCCCGCGGCCAGCACGAGAACACCGCCGAACTGTCCCGCCCAGTCGGACGCGACTCCCATGATCGGAGGGAAGACCGCGCCGCCAATCAGGCCCATGAGCATAAGGCCGGAGATTTCGTTCTGACGTTCCGGACGATACATGAGGGCATGGGAAAGAAACAGCGAGAACACGTTCGAGTTGCCGAATCCGATGAGTACGACGGCCAGCCAGAACAGCCACTGCGGCGGGTCGGACGGAACCAGGGCGAAAATCGCGAAGCACACCGCCGCCAGGGTCACAATCACGCCACAGACGCGCGTACCGAACCTGTTGCTCACCCTTTTCAGCACGACGCCACCGGTGAAGCAGCCGATCATGCGCGCGATGAAGTACACCATCGTGGCATTGGTGGCAAAGGTCAGGGCGATGTCCGTATGCTCCATGAGAATGCGCGGCGCCTGGGCGTTGACGCCCACGTCGACGCCCACATGCGCGACGATGCCGAGGAAGCACAGGAGCACGACGCGATCGGAGAACAACAGTCCGAAACAGCGTGCGACAGTGGTCGAACCGGCATCCGGGGCGGGTTCCTCGATCCTGTCGAGGGCAAGGCAGACGTAGCCGACGATGCCGACGACCAGATAGATCACGAACAGGATCCACCACATGCCCAGACGGCTGGCACCCCATGCGGCGATATACGGGGCGAACAGGGATGCGAAGGCCTTGACGAACTGCCCCGTGGTCAGTGTGGACGCGAGATTGTCGCCTTTGACGAATACCGCCAGCAACGGGTTGAGCGACACCTGCATCAGGGTGTTGCCGATGCCGAGGAATGCGAAAGACGCAACGATCAACGCCAACCGAATGGTCGATTCGTCCGGACATGCGACGTATGCGATGATCGGCAGGGCCATGGCCACGAGCGTGACGAGGATGGACCACAGCACGGTCCTGCGACGACCGATCCTGTTCATCAGGATGCCGGTCGGGACGGAGAAGATGAGGAACCAGAAGAACACCATGGTGGTGAGCAGGTTCGCGATGCCGTCGGTCAGTGCGAACTCGGCCTTGACGTAGTTGATGGCCGTGCCGACCAGGTCGACGAAGCCCATGACGAAGAACGCCAGCATGACCGGCGCGATTCCGGCGAATCCGGCGTTGCCGGTCTTGGTGGTTCCATTGCTCATTGCGGTACTCCTTCGTATCGATGTTCCGATGGGATTCCGGACCGGTCACAGGTCCAGCGGCGGCAGCGAGACCGTCGCATCGGCGCGGTCGCGGCAGGCCGCGATGCGTCGGGCGTTGACTTCATCGACCTCCATGACCCATTTGCGGGCCTGCTCCGGCTCCTTGCCGAACCGGATATGCCGTTCGACGAGGCGCTCCCGGCGCAGGTCGTCGTCGACGTCGACGTACCACACTTCGGTCATGGCGGCGCGCACGTCCTTCCACGCGTCGGCCTCGTCCAGCAGGTAGTTGCCCTCGGTGACCACGAAGCGGGTCCACGGGAACACCGGAATCGCGCCGGCGAGCGGCTGTTCGAGGTCGCGCTCGAACATCGGGGCGTAAATCACGCCGTCCTCGCCTTCGTGGATGCGACGCAGCAGCGAGCGATAGCCGCGCGCGTCGAACGTGTCGATCGCGCCCTTGCGCTGCAGACGGTTCAGTCGCCTGAGTTCGACGTCGGCCAGATGGTAGCCGTCCATCGGCACCCATGCCGCGAAATGGTCCTTCGGCGCGTCCCCGCTGCCGGGAACACCTTCGGAGAACGCCTCGGCCAGCAGCTGCGCGAGCGTGGACTTGCCGGCGCCGGGCGCGCCGACGATGCCGAGGATCACGCGTTCGTGGGTCGCGAGCAAGTCCTTGACGCGGGCCTTAGCCTCTTCGAGATTCGCAATGTGGACAGTCATCGTCGGTTCCTCCTATGGAAATATGTGGCATTCGTCGTCGTCATGGCGTCGATTTCTCGGGGTTCCGTCGCCGACGGAACCGTCCGGAGGGAACGGATGCTTCACCGCCATCCGTCATCCTCCTTGTGATACATAACTATACCATTGTTCTGTATAGAGATATACAAAAGTATACCAGTAATTGTGAAGATATTGTTATAACAGCTGTGTTGTATGCTGGCAATTATGACCAAAGCGGAGGAAAACACCACTCTCAATGACGGAACCCTCGAGCTACTCACCCGGCTCCGCGCACGCGGGGCGATGACGCGCAGCGAGATCGGCGCCGCGACCGGATGGGCGCGCCCCACCGTGAACAAACGCATCGACGAGCTGGTCTCCATCGGCATCGTGCGCCCACTGACCATGCCGAGTCCGACCGGCGGACGGCCGGCGCAGGGGTTCGCCTTCGACGCCTCGTGCGCGGTCATCCTCGCCGTCGACATCGCCACCACCGTCACCACGCTCGCCCTTTGCGACCTATCCGGACGGCCGGTCACGATTCGAACCATCGAGGTCGGCGCCGAAAACGGACCGGAGGAAACGCTCGGCCTGATCTATACGACCGCGGACGGGATGCTTGCCGACGACACCAACAGCGACGGCGATACGGATGACGACGGCGATACGGATGGCGACGACGCCTCGGATACGCCAGGCGCGGACGCGTCCGGCGCCGCCCCCCATGCGACGCGACTGTGCGCCGTGTCCATAGCGGTGACCACACGCGTCGAGACGTCCACCGGCAACATCATCCAGGCGCCGGTGATGCGCCACTGGGAGAACCACAATCTGCGAGACCTGTTCTCCCGGCGTTACCAAGTGCCCGCGTTCGTCGAGAACGACGCCAACGTCCGTGCGTTGTGCAAGGCGTATGAACTGGCCGGCGACGGAGAACGCATGGTCGGCGACCTGCTGTACGTGCATGCCGGCATGGGTCTGGGAGCCGGCATCATCTCCTCCGGCGTCATCATGCACGGCTCGGGCGGCGCCGCCGGCGACATCGGTCACATCCACGTGCTCGGGGAGGTCGGTGCGGACCGCCCGTGCCGATGCGGCAACATCGGCTGCGTGGAGGCGTCGGCCGGTGGCTGGGCCATACTGCAGTCCTTGCAGGATGCCGGCAAACCCGTGCACACGCTGGCGGATGTGGTCGGACTCGCCAGACAGGGCGACATCGAAACCGTGCAGCTGGTCCGTCGTGCGGGACGACTGATCGGTGATGCGATCTCCACCTGCGTCAACCTGCTCAATCCGTCGTACATCATCGTCGGCGGCGAGCTTTCGGATTGCGGAGAACTGCTCATGAGCGGCATCCGCGAACGCGTCTGGGCCCGCGCGCAACCGCTGGCGACCACATCATTGCATATCGAATCCTGCGATGACGAGGCCCGGGCCGGCATTATCGGACTGGCGTATGCGGCCATCGACCAGGGGCTGACGTCCTTGGAATTCCTGCGACAATTCGCCTAGGAACCCCGGAGGAGCCCCACGCATACGAGGGGATGCCTCCATAACCGACAGGACCCCGCCCATATGGATATGGACGGGGTCCTGTCATTGGCAGCCGCAGAATAACTGCGGATGTCCTTACTTGTCTTCCGCGGCGAGAAGCTCGTGCAGGTGGGCGCGATGCTTCTGCTGTTCGCGCGGATCGGGGATCGGCAGCGAGGCGAGCAGCTTCTTCGTGTACGGGTTCCGCGGGTTGCCGAGGATCTGGTCGGCCTCACCGTGTTCGACGATCTCGCCCTGGTGCATCACCATGATGCGGTCGGCGAGCATGTCGACGACGGCGAGGTCATGGGTGATGAACAGGCAGGCGAAGCCGATCTCGACCTGCAGGCGCTTGAACAGCTCAAGCACCTTGGACTGCACCGACACGTCAAGCGCGGAGGTCGGCTCGTCGGCGATGAGCAGGGACGGCTTCAGGGCGAGGGCGCGGGCAAGGGATGCTCGCTGGCGCTGGCCGCCGGAGAGCTCGTGCGGGAAGCGATCCATGTACGCCTTGGGCAGCTGCACCATTTCGAGCAGCTCCTCCACGTACTTGCGGGCGGCGGCGAGCGAATCGTACTTCTTGTGCACGAGCAGCGGTTCGGCAACGTTCTGCGCGATGGTCATCAGCGGGTTGAACGAACTGCCCGGATCCTGGAACACGAAGCCGATGTCGGCGCGCTTCGGCTTGAACGCACGCTCCTTGAATCCGTTCATCTCCATGCCGAGCACGTTGAGCGAGCCGCCGGAGATGCGCTGCAGGCCGGCGATGGCGCGGCCGGTGGTGGACTTGCCGGAACCGGACTCGCCCACGAGGCCGAGCACCTCGGAACGGTGGATCTCGAAGTCGATGCCCTTGACGGCCTTGAAGTCGGGCTGCATGAGGTGGCCGGGGTAGGTGATCTCCAGGCCCCTGGCCTTGACGGCGATGGGCTGGGTGCGCCAGTCCTTCTTGCGTTCCACGATGTCGCCGTTCTCGTCGCGCACGACGAGCTTCTGGCCGATGCGCGGCACGGCGGCGAGCAGACGCTTGGTGTAGGCGTGCTGCGGGGAGTAGAAGATCTGCTCCACGCTGCCCTGCTCGACCACGTGGCCGCGGTACATGACGATGACGTTGTCGGCCACGTCGGCGATCACGCCCATGTTGTGGGTGATGATGAGCACGGAGGCGTCGAACTCGTCGCGGGCCATGCGCAGCAGGTCGAGGATCTCGGCCTGCACGGTCACGTCGAGTGCGGTGGTCGGCTCGTCGGCCAGAATCAGGCCGGCGTTGAGCACGAGCGCCATGGCGATGACGATGCGCTGCTTCTGGCCGCCGGAGAACTGGTGCGGATAGTAGTCGATGCGGGTCTCGGCGTCGGGGATGCCCACCTTCTTGAGGATGTCGATGGACTTGGCGCGCTGCTCGTGCTTGTCGGTGATGCCGTGGGCGCGCAGGCCCTCGGCGATCTGCCAGCCGATGGTGTACACCGGGTTGAGCACGGAGTTCGGCTCCTGGAACACCATGGCCGCCTCCTCGCCGCGCATTTTGCGCAGGTCCTCACCGGAGAGCGAGAGCACGTCCATCTCGCTGGAGCGGTCACGGCTCTTGAGGTAGATGGCGCCGGAGGTGGTGGCGGTCTCGGGCAGGAGCTTGAGGATGGAGCGCGCGGTGACGGACTTGCCGGAACCGGATTCGCCCACGATGCCGACGATGGACCTGCGCGGCACGGTGAGGTTCACTTTGTCGACGGCCTTGATGGGGCCGGCGTCGGTGACGAAGGAGACGCTGAGGTCCTTGATGGTGGCGAGGTCGCCGTCCGCGACGACGCCCTTGCCGGGTGCGTTCTGCGCGATGGTCATGATTCATCCCCCTTGCTTGCGGTGGCGTTGCCTTCGGCCGGCTCCCCGGCCTTGGCGGCGGCGGACCGGTCGGTGAACACGACCTCGGCGGCGTCCTTCTGCGTGGACGGGTCGACGGAGGTGTCCTCGATGCTGCCGATGACCTCGCCCGCGGACTTGCGTGCGCGCAGTCGCGGATCGGAGAGGTCGTTGAGCGATTCGCCGACGAGCGTGATGCCGAGCACGATGAGCACGATGGCCACGCCGGGGAACACGGCGGTCCACCAGATGCCGGCGGTCACGTCGGAGACGGAGCGGTTGAGGTCGTAGCCCCATTCGGCGGCGGCGGTCGGCTCGATGCCGAATCCGAGGAAGCCTAGGCCCGCGAGCGTGAGGATGGCCTCGGAGGAGTTCAGTGTGAGGATGACCGGCAAGGTTCGCGTGGAGTTCTTCAGCAGGTGCTTGGTGAGGATGCGCCAGGTGGGCGCGCCGATCACGCGGGCGGAGTCGATGAACGCGGACTCCTTCATGCGGATGACCTCGGCGCGGATGGTGCGGAAGTACTGCGGGATGTAGACCACGGTGATCGACAGGCCGGAGGCGAAGATGCCGCCCCAGAGGCTGGACTGGCCGCCGGAGATCATGATGGCCATGAGGATGGCCAGCAGCAGCGACGGGAAGGAGTAGACGGCGTCGGCGATGACCACGAGCACGCGGTCGACCCAGCCGCCGAAGTAGCCGGAGACGAGACCGAGGATCACGCCGATGAAGATGGAGCACAGCACGGCGATGACGATGGCGATGACGGCGGTGCGGGCGCCCCAGACGGTGCGGCTGAACACGTCGAAGCCGCCGACGGTGGTGCCCCAGATGTGCTCGGCGCTCGGCGCCTGCTGCGTGGGGAACGCCTGTCCGTTGGCGTCCTTGATCTGCGCGTACCCGTAGGGGGCGATGAGCGGCGCGAAGATGGCGACGAGCAGGAAGAAGGCGCACAGCACCAGGCCGGTGATGAGCATGCCCTTCTGCCAGCCGACGGCGACGCGCAGCTGCTTGATGATGGGGAGCTTGGAGAAGAACGTCTGCTTGTTCTTCTGGCGCAGCTCGGCGAGTCGGTCGTCGCCGGGCACGGTGGGGGTGCTATTCGCTGCGGTCATGTCAGTACCTCACTCTCGGGTCGATCAGGGCGCTGACGACGTCCACGATGAAGTTCACCACGGAGACGATGATCGCGATGAGGATGACGATGCCCTGCACCGCCACGAAGTCTCGCGCCTTCAGATAGGTGGACAGCATGAATCCGAGGCCCTTCCATTCGAAGGTGGTCTCGGTGAGCACGGCGCCGGCGAGCATGAGGGCAATCTGCATGCCCATGACGGTGATGATCGGGATGAGCGCCGGCTTCCAGGCGTGCTTGCTCAGCAGGCGCTTCTCGGAGACGCCGCGGGAGCGGGCCGCCTCCACGTAGCCGGACGTGTAGGTGCTGATCACGTTGGTGCGCACGAGTCGGATGAACACGCCGGCGGTCAGCAGGCCGAGGGCCAGCGAGGGCAGGATGGCGTGCTGGAGCACGTCGAGCAGGACGGCGGGGTCGCCGAGCTGCAGCGCGTCGATGATGTAGAAGCCGGTGGGCGAGACGAGACGCGAGAACTGCATCTCGGACGTCAGCGAGCTGCGGCCGGAGCTGGGCAGCCAGTTGAGCCACACGGAGAAGATGAGCTTGAGCAGCAGGCCGAGGAAGAACACCGGGGTCGCGTAGCACAGGATGGCGAAGGTGCGGATGCCGGCGTCGACGGCCTGGTCGCGGCGGCGGGCGGCGATGCGGCCGAGCCCGATGCCCACGATGAGCGCGATGATGAGCGCCAGGAACGCCAGCTCGAAGGTGGCGGCGCCGTAGCGGGTCAGTACGGTGGCGACCGGCTGGTTGTCGGTGAGCGTGGTGCCGAGGTCGCCGTGCAGGAGGCCGCCGAGGTAGTCGAGGTACTGCACGATGAGCGGCCTGTCGTATCCGGCCGCATGTATTCTCGCCTGCAGCTCCTGCGGGGTGAGGCGGCCGCCGAGAGCCGCGGTGATGGGATCGCCGGTCGCGCGCATCACGAAGAACACGATCGTGACCAGAATGAAGATGGTGGGGATGATCAGCAGGAACCGGACGATGACGAATCGGAAGAACCCGCCCGATATCCTGTTCTTTTTCGGTTTGTTCTCAGAAGCGTCAGCCGTCTTCTTGACCGGCTGCTCCGCCTGAGCGTGGGCTTTCGACGCCACTCGTTTTCTCCTTGGTTGACGATGAACCCCGCGGAACGGGATTCCTTACGGTTGAAGGGGATGCCCGACGCGTGCAAGACGTATCGGGCATCCCCCGCATAGTTATGGTTGAGACTAGTCCCTCAATGTTTCGCGAAACTTCAGGACTTGGTCACCGAGGCGTAGCGGAAGCGGAACGAGGCGTCCAGCGTCACGCCGGAGATGTTCGTGCCGGTGACCGCCACCTGCGCGCCCTGCAGCAGCGGCAGGGTGGAGATGTCCTCGGTCTCGAGCTCCTGGATCTGCTTGAGCAGCTCCAGACGCTTGGCCTTGTCCTGCTCGCCGGCCTGCTGGACGATCAGGTCGTTGATCTTCTTGTTCGAGTAGCCGTTGTTCACGAAGTTACCGTCGCGGAAGAACGGGGACAGGTAGTTGTCCGGGTCGGAGTAGTCCGGGTACCAGCCGAGCTGGTAGGCCGGGTATGCGCCGTCGGAGGAGTCGGTGACGACGCGCTCCTTCTGGTACTGCGTCCACTCGGTCTGCTGCAGGTCGACCTTGAACAGGCCGCCCTGCTCGAGCTGGGACTTGATGGCGGCGTACTCGTCGGCGGAGCTGGAGCCGTAGTGCTCGCCGTTGTACTGGAGCTTGAGCTCGACCGGGGTCTTCACGCCGGCGTCGGCGAGGACCTTCTTGGCCTTGTCGAGGCTGGGCTTGCCGTTGTCGCCGTACTGCTCCTTGAAGGTGTTCACCTGGCCGGTGATGCCGGACGGGATGTAGGAGTACATCGGGGTGTAGGTGCCCTTGTAGACGGTGTTGGCGAGCTCCTCGCGGTCGATGAGGTTGGCGGCGGCCTGACGGACGGCCTTGGCCTTCTTGGCGTCGGCGTCCTTCTGCTTGGTGCCGTACGGCATGATGTTCATGTTGAACGTGATGAAGCGTTCCTCACCGCCGGGGCCGGTGACGACCTTGACCTTGTTGTTCTTCTTCAGGTCGGAGATGTCGGTCGGGGTCAGGGTGCGGTAGGCCACGTCGACCTGGCCCTGCTCGATGGCCATCTTGAGGTTGGACGGGTCGGCGAAGTACTTCACCTGCACGGCGTTGTTCTTGGCCGGGGTCAGGCCCTTGTAGCCGTCGTACTTGGCGTAGCTGACGGCCTCGTTGAGCTTGAAGGCGGTGAGCTTGTACGGGCCGCCGAAGGCGTTGGCCTTGAGGATGTCGTCGGCGGAGGTCAGCTTGTCGGGGCTGAAGACCTCGTCGTCGACGATCGGGCCGGCCGGGGAGCCGAGGACCTGCTTGAGGGTCACGTCGTTCTTCACGGAGTCCTTGAACACCACGGTGGTGGCGTCCGGGGTCTCGATGTCGGTGATGTTGGCGAGCAGCGAGCTCGGGCCGTTCTCGTCGTTGATCTTCTTCACGCGGTCGAAGGAGAACTTGACGTCCTTGGAGTCGAGCGTGTGGCCGTTGGCCCACTTGAGGCCGGGCTTGATCTTGACGGTGAACTCGGTGCCGTCCGCGTTCCAGGAGCCGTTGTCGGCGGCGATGTCGGGGCTCATCTCGGAATCGTTGTAGTTCTGGGAGAACAGGAACGGGAACACGTTGATGATCACCGCGAAGGAACCGTTGTCGTACTGGCCGGCAGGATCGAGGCTGACGATCTTGTCGGTGGTGCCGATGGTGATGGCGTTGGCGTCCGATGCCGCGCCGTTGTCCTTCACGCCGCCGCAGGCCGCGAGCGACGCGATCGCGGTGATGGATGCGATCGCCGCGAGAATCTTTTTACTCTGCACGAGTACCTCTCTTCGTTTGCGTTGCCCCCGCGCGAGGCGCGGGGCCCGGCGTTGCCACGACGCGGCCGACCGGTAACGGTTGTGTTACCACGTCGGGAATTCGTAACAAACCCGGGGTACTGAAGTACAACTTAGTGTTATATCCGAAACCCCGGATTTTTTCCTGCAAATTCCATGAATTTCCCCATATCGCCCATAAAATGGGTCGGATGCGGCTTGATGCCACGATAGAATGTGTCCGGTAACATGTGTGTCTGGCCGACATATATGGTCCGGCAACATGTGAGGCTGGCAACATGGTCCGTTGCGACGATGCACGGTGTCGTCACACCCCCTCGAATTATGCCCACGGCGAAAGGAATCGGTCCTTATGCAGTATGTGTTTCTCGCGGTCATCGGAGTCGTCTGTGCGGTCATCGGTTTCGCGTTCGCGCTGTTCCCCCGTCGCACCTTCGACATGGACCCGTTGCAGCAGAAGGTGTCCCGCGCGTTGGGCATCGTCTTCTGCCTGCTGTTCTTCGTGTTCATGGTGGCCGGTCGCGACGCCGAATCGTGGGCGGTGATCGGCGGCGGCCTCATCGGCTTCGCACTGGGTTCCGTACCCCCGATTCGCCGTTCCTGCCGGGAGCGTTTCGTGCTCTTCACTCCCCCGGCCAAGCCGGCGAAGGATTCCAAGTCCGCAAAGGCCGCGGCCCCGAAGAAGACGGCAAAACGCAAGTAGCGTTTCTTTCCTCGCCGCCAGGCTCCCGATTATTCGCGATTGTTCGGAACACCGACTATTCGAAATACTGCGTGCGGTAGCTTTGCGACGACGAGGATACGATCTCGCTGATCACCTTGTCGTTCCTGAAGTCGTAGAGCGTGGCGAGCACCTTGTTGGATGCCATGCCCCATCCGATGAAGTACCGGTCGGGCGAGATCTGCTGCACGCTGCCGCAGTACATGGAGAAGTGGTCGCCGAGGTCGAAGTTCCTGAACGCGGTGACCTTGTGGTTCTTCTCGTCCAGCGTGTAGCGCTTGATGGTCGAATGCCCGGAGGCGACGCCGTTGTCGAACAGCAGCAGGTTGTGGTCGTTGTCGAAGTAGGCGTAGTGCTGGCGTGAGAACCGCTGGTCCTTGGGCAATCCGAACTGGTCGTTCTTGCCGCCGAGCGTCCATATGATGTCGCCGGTGCGGTGGTTGATCTTCATGACGGCGTCCTGGTTGCGCGCCGAAAGAATGAAGTTGTCGTCCTTCGGGTCGATGACGAGGCTGTTGGAGTGCATGTAGTCCTCGTTGTTGTCCATGAGCTCCTGGTAGCTGTCGTCGAGCTCGTGGTGCTCGCTGCTGAGCCATTCGAACCCGACCTTGCCGCCATTAAGTTCCTGGATGTAGGTGGAGCGCATCTCGTTGGTGTTGCCCTTGTCGTCGCGGATGGGCGAATACACCTCCCCCATGAGGATGTAGTGCGTGGGCGAGAGGAAGATGTAGTCGTGGTTCTCCGCGTAGCCGCCCTGCGGCAGCTTCTTCGTGGGGGTCAGTCGGATGCGGTTGATCTGCCGGTACTGGTCGTCGAGCAGTACGATCTGGCCGAATTTCAGGCTGAAGTTCTTGATCTGGTTGTATTCGGGCACGGCCTCGAAGAACGAGTAGTAGGTCTTGCCGTCGAACACGTATTTCTTGAGGTTGTCGATGTCCTGTCCGCGACGGTAGTAGAGGATGCTGCCGGCCGGGGTCATGCGGTAGACGTACGTGTTCGCACCGGTGCCGACGTTGCCGTAGTAGTCGCCCTTGGGCGTGGTGAAGTTCTGGCCGGACACCTCGAGGTTGGGGAAGTCGCTGGGCAGGGACGGGATGGTGATCGTGCGCTGCTCCCCCGTCGTCCGGCTGATCTTGATGACGGTGTTGTGGCTGACCTCGCGTGAAAGCCGGTCGAACCGCAGGCTCATCGGCTTGGTGTACCGGTGGCCGTTGACCGTGACGGTGGTGTTGACGGGGACGTCGAGGGAAAGTCGGTTGTCGATGCCGACGGCCAGTGATCTGGCGTTGACGCGCGGGTTGATGACGTTGAGCTTCACCGGCGTGGGAATGCCGTTGATCTTCAGTCCGAGGTCGATGCCGCTGAGCGAATCGTTGATGCGGTCGTTCTGTTCGTCGGTCTGGTCCTCGACGGATTCGCCGAGGTCCTTGACGTTCGACGCCGTGGTCTGGATGTTGTCGTTGAGCTGTTGGATGGCCTGGTATCCCAGGAATCCCCCGACCCCGGCGAACACGATGATGACGACAAGGACCACCCCCACGGCGGCCGCGATGATCTTATCCCTCATATCCGCCATTATTCCGCGTGAAGCAGCCGACGGCGGCGTTATGGGAGGGTTTTCATCCGCCCGTAACCTTCAGAACATCTCGCCCGCGGAACGTCCGGGAATCGTCGTGGATTCCCGCGTATGGCGACCGATGCCGCCGCCATGCGGTCTGTCACCGTCTGGTAATCCACAGCAGGTATTCGACGTTGCCGTGGGTGCCGGTGATCGGCGAGGGCGCGGAGGCGCGGACGTCGAAGCCCGAGCGGCGGGCGCATTCCTCCACATCATGCAGCGCCTTGCGGCGCAGCGCATCGTCCTCCACGATGCCGTTCCTGCCGAGATGCCCCCTGCCGACCTCGAACTGGGGCTTGACCAGCAGCACGGCGTCCGTGCCCGACTCGACGATTCGGGCGATGACGGGGATGACGTACGTCAACGATATGAACGACACGTCGGACACGACCATGCGCGGGGGAAACGGCAGGTCGTCGGATTCTACGTCACGGATGTTGACGCCGCTCATCTCGATGACGCGGTCGTCGTAGGCGATGCGATGGTCGAGCTGGCCGTGGCCGACGTCGAGGGCGATGACGCGGGAGGCGCCGCGACGCAGCAGCACGTCGGTGAATCCTCCGGTGGAGGCGCCGATGTCGAGACAGCCGGCGCCCGCCGGCGACGGCAGTCCGAGCGGCATGAAGGCGTCGAATGCGCCGACGAGCTTGTAGGCGCCGCGCGAGACGTAATCGTCGCCGGCGTCCACATGCAGGTCGTCGATGGTGAGCACCTTGGCGGCCGGTTTGACGGTGACGGCGCCGTTGACGGTGACGGCGCCGTCCCGTATCAGCCGCTGCGCCTTCGCACGCGAGTCGACGAGTCCGCGGGATACGAGTTCGGCGTCCAATCGGGAGGATGGCATGGAATGACGCGCCTTTCAGATGGTGATGGACTTGAGTTCGCCGTTCAGCTGGTCCAGCACGCCACGGTAGGCCTCGATCTGCGCCTCGTGGTCGTCGTCGGGCAGTTCCGCCAGCCGCGGGAACCGGGCGTCGAAGTCGTCGTCCGCCGATGGATGTGTCGTTGCCGTTCCCATATCAGATGTGGAATTCGGGGATGGTGATGCCCGCCGGGTCCACGCCGGCGTCCATGGCCTCCCATACGGCGCAGCAGGCGGCGCGAAGCGCGTCGAGGCTGGCCGTCGGGTCGTCGCCGTCCGGGACGGCGAGACGAAGCGCGCCGTCCTCCAGACGGGCCGAGGCCTTCGCGCACGCCCATGCGCCGTCGTCCTGCCGGACCGGGGCGGGATGCGGCTCGTTGAGGCCGCGCAGGTCCTTCGCGATGAAGGTCGGGCGCAGATGTGGTTCGGCCACGACGATGGAGTTCGGCGTGGCCACGCCGGTGAGCACGACCAGTGAATCGTAGCCGCCACGGTTGCCGGCCTCGATGTCGGTGTCGAGACGGTCGCCGATGGCCAGGCACCGGTCGTGGTCGATGGGGTCGGCGGCCTTGCCCTGCGCGGACCTTGCGTCGGCGACCAGCTGGCGGGCCTCATCGTACATGTATGATTCGGGCTTGCCGCCCGATCCCACGGGCTGGTGCCCCACCGCCTCGATGACGGCCTCCACGAGGGAGCCGCATCCGGGGGCGATGCCGAGCTCGCGGGGGATGGTCAGGTCGCGGTTGGTGACGAAGTAGATGGCGCCTCGCTGTGCGGCGAACGCCACCGAGGCCAGCTCGTTCCACGTAATTTCGGGATACCAGCCCTGGATGACGGCCACGGGGTCGTCCTCCACACCGTCCGCGAGGGTCAGTCCGGCCTTGACGACCTCCTCCTTCAGATGCGGCGAGCCGACGGCGAGCACCTTCGCGCCCTGGGGCACGTGATGCGCCACCATGCGGGCGGCGACGACCGACGAGGTGATGACCTGCCAGGGCTCCACGTCAAGGCCGAAGCCTCGCAGCTGCTCGGCCACCACGGCCTGGAAACGCGAGGAGTTGTTCGTCGTGTATTCCACGGCCATGCCGGCCCGCTGCGCCTGCGCGATGCTTTCGGACGCGTGGTCTACCGGGTCCTTGCCCCGGTAGACCACGCCGTCAAGGTCGAGCAGGCCCAGGGAGTATGCGGTGTTCAGCGGTTCCGCGGAGCCTTTGAGGAATGTCATGGATCAGTCGTCTTCCTTATCGTGATCGTCAGCGGCATCGGTGTCGGTACCGTCGGTGCCGGCAGCGGCGTCGTCGCTGGCATCGGCATCGCCGGTCGCGTCCGCGGCCTCGGCCGTGGCCTCGGGCTCCTCATCGGCGTCCGCGCCATCCTCGGTCTCCTCGGCGGGCAGATCGGTCTCGTCGGATTCGGCCTCCTCGGCATCACCTGCCGCATCGGAACCCTCGTCGGCGTCGTCCCCGTCGCCTTCGTCCTCGTCGGATTCGTCGGCATCGGCGTCGTCGTCCTCATCAGGGACGTCGAGATCGATGCCAAGGCCCTCGAGCAGGTCGTCGTCGATGTTTTCGAGATCGTTGTCGATGACGGAATCGTCGTCCTCGTCGTCCACTTCGGCGTACTCGTCCTCCAGACGGTCGACGAGGTTGTCAAGCGCCAAGGCCTCGTCCTGGCGGCCGGCCTGTTCGAGGAAGTTCTGCTCGGCCTGCACGGCACGCATGCGGTATTCGCCGGAGATGCCCTTGGAACGGCCGATGGTGTGCACGAGCTCGATGGCCTTGTCCCAGTTGCCCAGATCGCCGTAGGCACCGGCCACCACGAGGAACATCTCGGCCTTGGCCTCGCCACGCAGGGCCTTGGCCTCATCGCTCATCGCCAGCTCCACGGCCTTCTTCGGATTGCCCAGACCACGCTCGCAGTCGGCGATGAACGGCAGATAATCGAGGAAGCCGTTCATGCGGTAGGCGGTGCGGAACTCGCGCAGGGCCAGCTTGTAGTCGCCCTGACGGTACGCGATCAGCGCCAACACCTCACGCGTCATGTCGATGCGCGAGGCCTGCTTGGCGATCCACTTGGCATGGGCCAGCGCCTGATCGGGATGCTCCTCCTCCAAGGCGTAGGCGGCCAGCATGTGCAGACCGATGTTCTCGGCATGCTCCTTGCTCAGGCCACGCAGACGCTCCTTCTCGTCCTTGGAGAGCATGGACCATTCGAGACCCTTCGGCATCTTCGGCTCGTTGGGACGGCGGTCGGTGTACGGGTTCTGCGAAGGATACGAGACCGTGCCGTCGGAGTTGCGGCGGCCATCACGGTAGAAGCTGTGGGAACCCTGGCCGTCACGCTCGTACTTGTTGTTGCGGTAGCCGCCACGACGATCGTCACGGCGTCCCTCGAACCGACGCCCGTCACGCTCGTCATCGTGGCCGTACCGGGGGTTGCGTGGCTTGTCGCCGAACGAACGACGGGGCTTGCGATCGAAGTCGCGCTCGCCGCGGTTCCCCTCGAAACGGCGCTCGCCATCCTTATGGAAGTCCTTGTGGAAGTCACGACGGTCGTCACGGCGGCGATCGCCACCACGGTCGTCGAAACGACGGTTGTCACGACGATCGTCCCGACGGCCCTCGAACCGGCGGTCGCCGTCCTTGTGGAAGTCACGGCGCTCGCCGCGGTCGTCACGACGGAAATCACGACGGTCGCCGTCACGACGGAACTTGCCGCCACGGTTGCCGCGGAAGTCGCGACGATCGCCGCCACGGTCGTCCCGACGGAATCCGCCGCGGTTGCCGTCCTCGTGGTGACGGTTCTCGAAACGGTCGCCGTCACGACGCGGCGCATCGCCGTCACGACGGAAATCGCGGTCCTTGTGGAACTCGCCGTCGCGATGGAATCGCTTGCCGCCATCACGACGGTCGAAGCCTCCGCGGCCCCTGCCGCCATCACGACGCGGGCCGAACGATTTGCCGCCGCCGCGACGGTTGCCATAGCCGCCGGAACGGCCCCGGCCGCCGTAGCCGCCGCCGGAATGTCCGGAACGGTTGCCTCCACGGTTGGAATTCTCAGCGTTCATCGGGTCTCCTCCAATGCTGCCAGCGACTTCTTGCCGCGGCGAATCAATACGAATCGGTCATGCAGAAAATCATCTGCGGTCAACGTCTGTTCCTGGTCCTCCACGCGGGCGTTGTTCACGTACACGCCGCCGGACTTGATGGCGCGACGGGCCTCCGACGCGGACTTGAACAGTCCGGCCGCCGCGGCCGCGTCGATGATGCGGTCCCCGGCCTTGGCCTGCGCGAACGTGCCGTCGGACTGCTTCAGTCCGCCGAACGCCGCCTCGAGCGTTCCCTCGTCGATGGTGGCGAGGTCGCCGCCGCGGCCGAACAGGGCGGCCGCCGCGTCGATGGCCTGCTGCGTGGCCTGCTCGCCGTGCACGTAGCTGGTTACCTCCCAGGCGAGCGTCCTCTGCGCCTCGCGACGGCCGGGGTTCGCCTCGACCTCGCCGGCCAGACGCTCGATTTCGCTCTTGGGCAGGAAGGTGAACGCCTTGAGCAGCTTCACCACCTGGTCGTCGGGCTGGTTGAACCAGAACTGGTAGAACTTGTACGGGCTGAGCATGGTCGGGTCGAGCCACATGGCGTTGCCCTCGGACTTGCCGAACTTCTTGCCCTGGCTGTCGGTGATGATCGGGCTGGTGAACACGTTCACACTCTCGCCGCGCACCTTGCGGATGAGGTCGAGACCCGAGGTGAGGTTGCCCCACTGGTCGGAGCCGCCCAGCTCCAGCACGCAGTGGTATTCGTCGAACAGGTGCAGGAAGTCGTTGCCCTGCAGCACCTGGTAGCTGAACTCGGTGAAGGAGATGCCCTCCTCGGAGTTCAGACGACGGGCGACCGTGTCCTTGGCCAGCATGGTGCCCATGCGGAAGTTCTTGCCGACGTCGCGCAGGAAGTCGATGACCGACATCTGCGCCGTCCAGTCGTAGTTGCTCACGAAGCGCACGGGGTTGTCGCCATCGGCCTCGAGGAACCGGCTGATCTGCGCACGCAGCTTCTCGGCCCACTGGGCCACGATCTCCTTGGGGTTGAGCGTGCGCTCGCCCGACTGGCGCGGGTCGCCGATCAGGCCGGTGGCGCCTCCGACCAATGCGATGGGGTGATGGCCGGCCGCCTGCAGGTGCCTCATGTTGATGAGCTGCACGAGGTTGCCGATGTGCAGGGACGCCGCGGTGGGGTCGAATCCGCAATAATAGGTGATGGGATCGCCGTTCAACGCTTCGGCAAGCTGCTCTTTGTCAGTGGACTGATTGACCAGACCGCGCCATTCGAGCTCTTCGAGAAGAGAATCGAACCCCGCTTCCTTGTAACTTCTGACCTGAGACATGTGTTCCCTGTCACTCCCTGTTGAATTGGTGGAAAACGCGAACATTCGCATCCATCAGTTTGACAGCACAGTATGACAAGCCCGGCCCAGCCCCCGGCTCCCTCTGACGAGGGAGCTGTCAGGCGCAGACTGACTGAGGGAGAGACGATACCCAAAAGAGCCGACACCTGAGGAAAGCCGACACCGAACGGGGATGCTCACTCCCCGCGTTCGGCGAGATAGCGCTCGTAGGCGTCGAATCCGCCGGTGAGGTTGACGGCGTCGTACCCGCGGTCGGCGAGGATCTCGGCCACCTCCTCGCTCCAACTGCCCTCACGGCAGTACACGACGACCGGCTTGTCCTTCGGCACGTTGCGCAGCACATGCGGCAGCGGGTCGAACGGCACGTTGATCGCGCCCGGCATGGCGTGGGCCTCCACCTCGTGCGGCTCACGCAGGTCCAGCAGCGTCACCGTGGCATAGTCCAGGCCGGCGAACTCCTCGGGCGTCATCTGCCGGATGTCGGTCCCGTCATCGTCGAAGGCATCATCGAACATATCGTCTTCCTCTCATCGTGTCCTTGGTTTCCATGCGTCTCGGGCAAGCCGGTTCAGACCGCGCATGCCGGTTGGATGTAGTTGTCCGGGTCGAGCGTGGTGATCGTGGGATGGTCGCCGCATACCGGGCAGTCGGGCTCGCGCTCGGGCAGCGGCACCCTGCGGATGTTCATGGTGAGCAGGTCCACGGTGAGCATGCGCGCCGTGAGCAGTTCGCCCGCCCCGGTGATCATTTTGACGGCCTCCACCGCCTGCAGGCTGCCGATGACGCCGACCGCCGCGCCGAGCACGCCGGCCTCGCGGCAGGTGGGCACTTCGCCGGCCGCCGGCATCTCGCGGAAGATGCAGCGGTAGCAGGGGCCTTCGCCGGGCACGTAGTCCATGAGCTGTCCGGAGAAACGCACCACGCCGCCGTGGACGAACGGCTTGCCGGCCAGCACGCAGGCGTCGTTGATGAGGAACTTGGCGGCGAAATTATCCGTGGCGTCGATCACGAGGTCGTAGCCGTCGATGATGTCGGCCGCGTTGTCGGCCGTGAACATCGTCCGGTATACGTTCACCGTCACGTCGGGGTTGAGCCGTTCGATGCCCAGCTTCGCGGATTCGGCCTTCGGCATGCCGACGTGGTCGTCATCGTGGATGATCTGGCGTTGCAGGTTGCTCACGTCCACCACATCGTCGTCGACGATGCCTATGGTGCCGACGCCGGCCGCGGCGAGATACAGCGCGACCGGCGAACCGAGACCGCCGGCGCCGACGATGAGCACCTTCGATGCGAGCAGGCGCTTCTGCCCGCGCACGCCGACCCCCTTGAGGATCAGATGCCGCGCGTAACGTTCCAGCTGATCGTCGGAGAGCGTGACGCGGCGCTTCGCCGATGTCGTCCGTTGCGGTTCGGTCATGGTGCCGTCCTTCCCTGGCCAAGTCAATCGTTCATCATCTTGGGTTCAAGGCTGGACGGACGCCGGAGGCGTCATGCCTTGGCGAGCTGCACGGCGGTGCCGGACGCGGTGACCATGAGCATGTTGCCCTCGCCCAGCACCTCGTAGTCGATGTCCACGCCGACGACGGCGTGCGCGCCCATGGCGGCGGCACGCTCCTGCATCTCGGCGATCGCGCCCTCGCGCGCCTGGACGAGCTCCTCCTCGTAGCCCTGGCTGCGGCCGCCGAACACGTTGCGCAGTCCGGCGCCGAGGTCCTTGATGAGGTTGACTCCGGAGACGACCTCGCCGAACACGATGCCGTAGTAGCCGGTGATGGTGTAGCCCTCGACGGTGGGCGTGGTGGTGACGATCATGATGGTTCCCTTCGGTATCCGTGGCGTGATGCCGTTATCACGCCGACTTGGCTCCATCTTCGCACATGCCCGCCACCGGCGCCGCGACGCCGTCCCCCGGTCTGGGCGGGCAGGTACGCTGGAAACGACGAACGGGAGCCGGATGGCTGAGAGGAAGTGACGCGCATACGCCCGTCGCTTCGACCGGGGAACTTGACGCGGATCATGCCGCCGTAAGGAATCGTCGTCGATGAGGTCGTCATCGGTGGTGATTGACGACGGTCGTTATCTGCGCAATGGGTTTCCCACATGTTCTGCGGGCTCCCCCGATAACCGAATACAGAATGATTGGGTTCATGAAGGGGCGCACCACCACGGGTACGGCTTGCTTTCGTGCGCCCTTTTTTCATAGTTGGAGGATGTATGCAGGTCAATGGCGAACAGGTCACGTTGGAGCGGCCGATGAGTGTTGCCGACTATCTCACCGAGCACGGATACCGCCCCGAACGCGTGGCGGTGGAACTCAACGGCGCCATCGTGCCGCGTGGCAAACGAGAGGAGGCCATGCTCGACGATCAGGCCGTCATGGAGATCGTGCAGTTCGTCCAGGGCGGCTGAGCCGCCACATCACCGTCGTCGTCGCGTCGATGCGGCGACTTCCATCGATACCGCAAATTTAAGGAGCACATCATGATTCCCAATCCCGTCACCGAAGAATCCGTCGCCAACACTCCCCTGCCGCCGCAGCCGGCGGTCACGAACCCCGTGGGCACGGCCGCCCCGATGCCGAACGTCACCGACACGCCGCTGAATCTTGGCGGCCACGAGTTCGAGTCCCGGTTCATCCTGGGGTCCGGCCGCTACGACCTCAACCTCATCAAGGCCACAGTGGAGCACGCGGGCACGCAGATCGTGACGATGGCGCTGCGTCGCGCGCAGACCACGGAGAACAGCGTGCTCGACTACATCCCCAAAGGCATCACGCTGTTGCCTAACACGTCGGGCGCGCGCAACGCCGAAGAGGCGGTACGTATCGCCCGTCTGGCCCGCGAGGTGTGCCAGACCGATTTCGTGAAGGTCGAGATCGAACATGAGACGAAATACCTGCTGCCCGACAACGCGGAGACGATCCGCGCCACCGAGATGCTGGCGAAGGAGGGCTTCGTGGTCATGCCGTACATGTTCCCCGATCCCATCGCCGCACGGCAGCTCGAGGAGGCGGGCGCCGCGGCGGTGATGCCGCTCGGTTCGCTGATCGGCTCGAACATGGGTCTGCGCATGCGCGACTTCATCCAGATCATCATCGCGAACGCGAACGTGCCGGTCATCATCGACGCGGGCATCGGCCGGCCGAGCCAGGCGTGCGAGGCTATGGAGATGGGCGCGGACGCGGTGATGGCCTACACTGCCGTGGCGAGTGCCGGCAACATCCCGCTGATGGCGAAGGCGTTCAAGGACGCGATCGCCGCCGGCCGCGCCGCGTATCTGTCCGGTCTCGGCAAGGTGACGGAGGGCCACGCCGTCCCCTCCAGCCCCACCACCGGCTATCTCCACTGACAGCTGGCAGAAGGTTCAAAGAGATCCTTCGACTACGGCCTACGCTCAGGATGACAAAGACCATGTCATCCTGAGCGAGACCCCTTTACTGTCATCCTGAGCGAGCGAAGCGAGTCGAAGGATCTCTTTCAAATACCTCCCTCTGACGAGGGAGGTGGCACGCCGCAGGCGTGACGGAGGGAGAGACTAGGGCCGAAACAATCCACGGCCACCAGACAATGCAAAGATCCTTCGACTCCGGCCTACGGCCTCCGCTCAGGATGACAAAGACCATGTCATCCTGAGCGAGGGCTCTTTACTGTCATCCTGAGCGAGCGCAACGGCTGTCACCGTCATCCTGAGCGAGCGTAGCGAGTCGAAGGATCTTTAAAGGATCTTATAAAACGCCACTAACGCCCCTATCTGCGCACCAGCTTTTCGCGCAGCTTCCGGATGAGGTCGCCGTATTCGGTGGACGTCATGCGCGGGAAGGAACGCAGCATACGACGCTGCTGGTAGTTCAACGCCCCCAACAGCCTGCCATACAGTCTGGTGACGGGCACGGGCGCGTTCGGCAGGTTCTCGGAGAGTCGACGGACCTTGCCGGTGGCGGCGGAGCGATACGTCTGCAGGCGGTCGGCCGCGGCATCGGTGTACTGTCTGAGCGCATCGCCCATCTCGAGTCCGCCAAGATCGTCGAGACGGTCGGCGACCTTGTCCCTGCCGCGTTCCAGCACGCGGGCGAATTCGCCAAGCCGCTCATGGAATCCGCTGAAGCCGACGACGGTGACGATGAAGTCGACGAGGCAGGCCAAAGCGAGCACGCATACGAGAATATGGAACGCCGGCATCGGTATCATGTCGGTCCAATGTTCGACCCATGGTTGGGTGACGTCGACGATGATGATGCCGAACACGCCGAAGACGATGGCGCCGATGAGGCAGATCCGGCCGTTGATGTTGAACCGGAAGTGCGAGTAATCCCACCATCGGGCGTGAAATATCTTCTCCATGGTCCATGAGGTCACGTATTCCAGCACGGATGCGCCCAAGGCACCGAGCAGGAACATGACGACAGGCGCGGCAGGAACATCCTTGATAGGCGTGAGCACGACGATGGCGAGCGCGGCCCCCGCACCGTATATGGGGCAGAGCGGCCCGTTGAGGAATCCACGGTTGACGGGACGGCGTTCCTGTATGGAGACGAGTATGGATTCGTACACCCAGCCGAGGAAACTGTAGAGCACGGCCCAGAGGAACAGGCGCTCAAGGTAGAGTACGGCGTCGGGGAATGCGATGCCGGTCACGCGGTCTTCCCCCTGCCGTCGGTGATGGCGTGGCGTTCGGGCACCGGCGCGAGTGCGGGCTTGGAGAAGCGCGCCATGGAGAAGGTCTCGCGGGTGGCGCTGATCTTGTCGGCCATGGTGACGAGGTAGCCTTCGACGTATCGCGGCGGGATCGGCGTGAGCGGGAACATGTGGCGCAGGATGGAGTCGCGTTCCACTGGGTTGAGGTCGAAGTCCTCGAGGGCGTTGGTCAGTGCGCGGCGTGGATGGGTGAAGCCGTGGAGCCGGTGTGTGCCGCCGTCGTCATGATGCCAGTCGTAGAGGAAGTAGTCGTGCAGGAGGGCGGCGCGCACGAGCGAACGCAGGTCGACGAACCGCCACAGGTGCAGCCGGTCGGCGAAGTAGACGGCGAGGCAGGCGACGCGTACGGAATGCTCGAATGTGGTGACTGCGCCATGCTGGTAGCAGTGCTTTTCGATGCGCATGCGCTCATGGTCGAGCACATCGTGGCCGTATTCGTGTACGAGTTCGTGGATTCTCTGGCGTGCCAGCACGATTAGCCCCTTCCCGGGTCCGCAATCGGAATGTCTGATCTTTTATCGTATTTCGACATTCCGATTGTAGACGATGGGTTTTCCGTGCGGGCTCATCCCTGCGGATGATTCACGCTGTTTCGCAGTGTCAGGCGGCTTCGCAGGCGGCGACGAGCTGTTCGAGGCTCTGGCTGCCGAAGAGGATGTCGCCGCCGTTGATGGTGGTGGCGGGCACGCTCATGATCTTGCGTTCCTTGCGCAGTTCGGGGAACAGGCCGAGGTCGATCATTTCGGCGGTCACGTTCGGGTTCATCGCGGCCATGTGCTGGCAGGCGGCAACCACGTCGGGACAGAAGTGGCAGGTGAGCGAGACGCCAATCTCGATGTGCGTCTCGGGCAGGGCCTTGATGCGTTCGGCGAGCTGCGGGTCGACGGCCTGGCCGGGACCTGCGATGTTGTAGACGGCGAGCACGAGCGAGTTGACCTCGTGGCCGGTGGGGATGCCGCTGAACTTGACGCCGGTGTAGGCGCCATCCTTGTCGAGGAGCACGAAGACCGGGTAACGCACGATGGCGGCCTTGTCGACGATGGCCTTGCCTTCGTCGGAGCCGGCGGTAACGGCGCGGTAGTGCAGGTGCGCGTGCATGGAGGCGAATTCCTTGGCGAAGCTGGCGAGTTCGATGCTCGGCTGGCCGCCGTCGTCGACCTGGAGGAGGGTGACGTCGTCGGTGAGGCGGTTGAAGATGCCGGCGAGCTGCTGCTTCATCTCGGCGCTGAACCAGACGCCCTTGTGCTGGGGCACGGACGGGGCGTCGGCGATGGCGCTGGTCTGGCCGACGGTGGCGGAGCCCTGCGGCTTGGCATCGGATCCCACGGGGGCCTTTGCGGTTTTCTTCCCGGCGGCGGACGTGGCGGCTGCTGCCTTCTGCTTGGATACGACGGGGATGCCGAGGCGCTTCTTCTGCGCGGTCACGTATTCCTCGGCGCCGGTGGCGGCGGTGGCGCCGTCGGCCGCCGCGGTGACGATCTGGCGCAGCGGTTTGGAGACGACGTCGCCGGCCGCGAACACGCCGGGCACGTTGGTACGCTGCCAGGAGTCCACGGTGATGTAGCCGCGGTCGTCCTTGGCGAGGACGTCGAGTCCGGTGGTCTCCGGCTCGGTGCCCACGTAGATGAACATGCCGAACACGTTGTCGCCGTCCTCCACGTGGTAGTGGGTCTTCTCGCCGGTCTTGTTGTTGACGAACGTGGCGTCGGTGAGGTAGTCGTCGCCGGCGAGCGATTCGACCTCGGTGTTGTAGCGCACTTCGACCTTGGGGTTGTCGAGGGCGCGGGCGGCGGTGAGCGGCGGGCAGCTGAACTGCGAGCCACGCACGAGCACGGTGACCTTGCGGGCGTATCGGGTGAGGTAGTCGGCTTCCTCGGCGGCCGCGAATCCGCCGCCGACGACGAACACCTGCAGGCCGCTGAACAGTTCTCCGTCGCAGGTGGAGCAGTAGGCCACTCCCCTGCCGCGCAGCTCCTGTTCGCCGGGGATGCCGAGCTTGCGCGGCTGTGCGCCGGATGCGATGATGACGGCCCGTGCCTTGTAGTCGGCCTTGGCACCGTGCAGCGTCTTGACGTCGCCGTCGAGTTCGTATGAGGTGATGTCGTCATGGGCGATTTCGACGCCGAAGTCCTCGGCCTGCTGCTTCATGAGGTTCATGAGCGCGGTGCCTTCGATCTCCTTGACGGCCGGATAGTTGACGACGACGGATGTGGTGGTGACCTGGCCGCCGACCTGGTCCTTTTCGATGACGAGGGTGTCCATGGTGGCGCGGCCGGCGTAGATGCCGGCGGAGAGTCCGGCCGGACCGCTGCCGACGATGATGACGTCGTAGATGTGTTCGTTGGTCATGGGATGTTCTTGCCTTACTGCTGAAAAAGGCGCTCGAATGCGATTCGGGCGCCTTGGAAAATTACAACCTATGGATTGTCGATGAATGTGGGATCAGCGACGATCAGATCTTGCCGACGAGGTCGAGGCTCGGGGCGATGGTGTCCTCACCCGGGTGCCAGTTGGCCGGGCACACCTTGTCGCCGTGCTCGCGGACGAACTTGGCGGCTTCGAGCGTGCGCAGAATCTCCTCGGCGTTGCGGCCGATGCCGTTGTCGTTGATGGTGTAGGACTTGATCTTGCCTTCAGGGTCGATGATGAACACGCCGCGGAAGGCCAGGCCGGCCTCCTCGTCGAGCACGCCGAAGAAGCGGGCGAGCTTGCCGGCCGGGTCGGCAAGCATCGGGTACTTGACCTTGGCGATGGTGTCGGTGGCCTCGGCCCAGGCCTTGTGCACGAATTCGGTGTCTTCGGAGACGGAGTAGACCTCGGCGTCGGCGGCCTTGAACTCGTCGTAGTGGTCGGCCAGGTCGCCCAGCTCGGTCGGGCAGACGAAGGTGAAGTCGGCCGGGTAGAAGAAGATGACGGACCAGTGGCCCAGCAGGTCCTGCTTGGAGACGGTCTCGATTTCGCCGTCGTGGTAGGCGTTGACGGTGAAGTCCTCGAGCTCGGTGTTGATGAAGTTGCCCATGCAATTTCCTTTCCTATTGCAACGGTGCGGCCCCGGAAGGGATGCCGCCTGTGCTATCCGTGTCCCAGTGTATCAGCCGGGATTCACCCTCGGCGGAAACGACACCGGGACACGCGGCAAACCATGAGCAACATCACATTAGCGTTTGTCGAGCCATGTTGAGCCGGGTCTGCTGTCCTGCGTCGTTCGCTGATTTCACCGCGAACAGGGGCCTGGCTTCGGCGTGTTGCGGTGGAATCGGCGAACGACGGACGACATGGGCTGCGGTCAGCGCAGCACCTCGCTCGGGGCCTTGTAGGCGGAGCCGTCGGAGTGGGAGTCGGCGAACAGCTTGAGCGGTTCGATGGTGGCCTTCGCGTCGACGATCTGCTCGCGCACGCAGCCGTAGGCGGTGCCGCCCTTGCCGTTGCGGGAGTTGACCGAGCCGCGGGCGGAAAGCACCTCGCGAACCTGCGGGGCCTTGTCCTCGGGGAGGAAGTCGGCGAACGTCTCGGCGAAGTCCTTGTCGGTGAGGTCCCACAGCTCCTGGCCGCGGCCTTCGGCGATCTTCACGCAGGCGCCGGAGAGCTCGTGGGCGTGGCGGAAGGGCACGCCGTTCTTGACGAGCCATTCGGCGATGTCGGTGGCGAGCGCGAAGCCGGTGGGGGCCTCGGCCTCGAGACGCTTCTCGTCGAAGCGCATGGTGGCGACCATGCCGGTGAAGGCGGGCAGCAGCACCTCGAGCGTATCGACCTGGTCGAACACGGCCTCCTTGTCCTCCTGCAGGTCGCGGGCGTATGCGGTGGGCAGGCCCTTGAGCGTGGCGAGCAGGCCGGTGAGGTCGCCGATGAGACGGCCGGACTTGCCGCGGGCGAGCTCGGCGATGTCGGGATTCTTCTTCTGCGGCATGATGGAGGAGCCGGTGGAGTATGCGTCATCAAGCTTGACGAACGCGAACTCCTGCGTGTTCCAGATGATGATCTCCTCGGAAAGGCGGGAGATGTCGACGCCGGTCATGGCGGCGATGAACGCGAACTCGGCCACGCAGTCGCGGGCGGCGGTGCCGTCGATGGAGTTGTCGGTCACGCGGGAGAAGCCGAGTTCACGGGCCACGGCCTGCGGGTCGAGGCCGAGCGTGTTGCCGGCGAGCGCTCCGGAGCCGTACGGGGAGGCGTCGATGCGCTTGTCCCAGTCGATGAAGCGCTGGATGTCGCGGATGAGCGGCCAGGCGTGGGCCATGAGCTGGTGGGCTAGCAGCACCGGCTGGGCGTGCTGCATGTGGGTGCGGCCCGGCATGACGGTGTGGCCGGCGGCCTCGGACTGCTTGATGAGTGCGGTGACGAGCTTGATGAGTTCGCCGGCGATCACGCGCGAGTGGCGGCGCAGCCACATGCGGATGAGGCAGGCGATCTGGTCGTTGCGGGAGCGGCCGGCGCGCAGCTTGCCGCCGAGTTCGTCGCCGGCGATGTCGATGAGGCCTCGTTCCAGGGCCGTGGCCTCGTCCTCATCGTCCTCGATGGGCGTGAACTCGCCGGAGTCGACGCGACGCTGCAGTTCGTCGAGCGCATCCTCCATGCGCTTGAGCTCGTCGTCGGTGAGCAGTCCGGCGCGGCCGAGGGCGCGGGCGTGGGCGCGCGAGCCGGCGATGTCATCATCGGCCAGTCGCCAGTCGAACTGGGTGGACTTGCTCAGACGGGCGAGTTCGGGCGAGGGGCCGGAGGTGAATCGACCGCCCCACAGGGCCAGATGTTCGGACTGCTCAGCCATGCATGTTCTCCTTGGAATATGTTGAAACCCTTGGGAATAACGGGCTTCCATACGTTTTAGACCATATGTCAGCTTATCAGCTCACGGATACATCGCCGGACGATGATTCGTTGTTCTCGTCAATGTCGAATCCTCCTTCAAGAACAAAACGCTTAAGTAAACGTTGTGTACGCATCGGGATCTTGAATGGCGGCAGTTTCCGGTGCTCAATTTGTTCAAAGAATTCTCTCGCCTTGTTGCGATCGACGCTCGCCATCAGCTTGTCAAATCGTCCGAATTCGTTGATGTTCGTTTCATTGATAAGTCGCAGCATGAACTCTTCGATGAGAGATCGGTCTACGCCGAGTCGGTCCACCAGTTTGTCGACTTGCTCGTCTTTCTCGCGTTTCGCATAGCGAGTGATGTAGTCGCGCAACGTGCATCCGTCCTCGACGGTCACGTCACCACGTTCCACGTCATGCAGGAACAGTTCCGCGAGCCGTTGCTCGTCCTTGGAAAGAACCGCGAAGGAACGGTGGAGCTGTGCGGACATCTCCGCCAGTTCCAGACTGTCTTCCTTGAGTGCTTTGAGCCATTTGACAAAGTTGACGTTCATGTAGTCAGTGTCAATGAGTCCGGTATCAATCTCGGTGAGGTAGCCTTCCAGTTCGTATGGCGCCTCAGACGCGCCGTCGTCTCCGTTATCAGTATCACCGTTGTCGTCGCCGTCAAACAGTTCCTTATAACGTTGCGCAAGGATGAGATACGTGCGTTCGTCGATCTGCGGGCGCACGATTCCAGAGATGTCGTCGTTTCCACCATCCATGGGATCACTGTCGTCGATCCGATATTCAGATGTTGCCCAGTTGAAGCCTTGCACCTTCGCCGCTTCCAGGAAGCGGTTCAACGCCACGAACTCTTGAGCAAACTTGCGTTTGGCCTCCACCGATTCCGGCAACCGTGAGAGACCAGTCTTCCCCGTTTCCTTGAACACGTCGAGAATCTCCCGGTATCGGGCATCCATGGACTTGATGTTCTGCGGCAGTTTCTGCACGAACAGTTCAAGCGGACGATCACCGGAATAGAGTTTCACGGCACGTTCGATGTTGCGCCGCATGGTGTGGGGTTTGCGATAGTAGCGGATAACGCCGAACGGCTTGTCCGGGCCAAACAGTCTGTTCGTGCGACTGAACGCCTGAATGATGCTCTCGTATTCGATGATCTTGTCGAGATAAAGCGTGTTCACCCATTTCGAGTCGAAACCGGTGAGCATCTGATCCACGACGATGAGCAGGTCGAGTCGTTCCGAACGTCTCGCGTCGATGTTGCCATAGGGCCGCTTATGCGACAGACGCGACGAAATGTCCTTCTTCATGAACGGCCAATCAACAATGCCGAAGTCCTTACCGTACATCGTGTTGTAGTCACCCATGATCTCGGCGAGTGCTTCGCCTTTGACCGTGGCGCCGGCGGAGTTGTCCACGTTCGGATCGAACAGGGCCGTCACATGAAGTTCCGGGGCTAGCTCCTTGAACCGGTGATAGTAGTCGATGGCCTCGGGAATGGAGCTGGTCGCGAGCATGGCATGGAACTTGCCTCCATGGCTGAGTACGGGGAACTGTTCGAGAATGTCTTTGACCACCATGTCAGGGTGCGGTGTGTCGTTGCCATACTGGTCGCGTCCAAGTTCGTCCTCGATGCCGCGGACGAGATTCCCTGAATCGTCAGTCATTGAAGCCATGGGCACCTCGTTTTTGTCCATGTAATGCTCATAGACCTCCGTCTTCGCGGGATCGGCAAGTGCCTCGTCGATGTTCTCTGCCTTGGCCTTATCGAGCGCCACTTTGAGACGTATCTCGGAATCCTTGTACGTGGTGACCATGGTGGGATCAAAGCCAAGCACATTGTGATCGCGAATGCCGTCGGCGATGCTGTATCGGTGCAATTCGTTGCCGAACAGCATGGCCGTGGTGGAGTGTTTCTTCTGGTTCTCGTCGAGTATCGGTGTACCGGTGAATCCGAAGAACAGTGCGTTCGGGAAAGAGCGCCGGATGTCCTGCAGCATATCGCCGAACGTGGAACGGTGGCATTCGTCCACGATGAAGACGATACGTTTGGTGGCCATCCGATCGAGTTCCGCTTGGGTGATGCCGCCCTCACCAGGTTTCACATTGCTCATCTTCTGTATGGAGGTAACGATGAGTGTGTCCTTCGGGTCGTCGCTGGCGAGTCTGTCGCGCAGCACACCCGTGTTTTCGGTCCCTTGTACATCGTCCTCGTCGTCGGCGAAACTGCGGTATTCCTTGAGAGACTGGGTGCCTAGTTCAATGCGGTCCATAAGGAACACGACCTTGTCGGCATCATGCGAATCGGCGATGAGCTGTGCCGATTTGAAGCTGGTCATGGTTTTTCCGGAACCGGTGGTGTGCCATACGTAGCCTCCGGGGCGACCGGGAATGGAAGGACGCTGTTCCCAATCGGTTTTGCGTACGATGTCGGAGATGGCGTTCGCCGCGATGTACTGGTAGCTGCGCAGCACTTTGAGACATCCGTCCGCCGAGTCGGCGATGGTGTAGAAGCCGATGAGCTGGTGCGCCATGGGGATGGATAGCAATCCAGCGGTGCCGGACGTGCCGCCGATGAACAGCTTCCATTCATCCTTGCCTGGATTCCGCCCTCCGCAGATGGGCTCGTTATTGAAGTCAGCCCAATGGAAGTAGTAGCTCGGGTTAAACTTATCCACACCGGGATTGGCGAAGTACACGGCGTCGTCGGGATTCATGGCGACGAAGATCTGCACGAGGCGGAACAATCCGGTGAACACACCCTCGTGCGCGTATTTCTCAATCTGACCGGTCGCTTGGCTGACCGGCACGCCGCTTTTCTTAAGTTCGATGTGGATGAGAGGCATGCCGTTGATGAGTAGGACAAGGTCGCCGCGCCGCGAGTGCTTCATCTTATTTTTGGCTGGATAGACCGGCTGCTGTGCGATCTGGTAGGTGCTTTTGCCTCCTGCGATCTCCTTGCGGTCGTAGATGTAGAGGCTGACCTCCTTGCCGAAGTGAACTTTGTCGTCTTTGTTGTCGCGGGTGATGGACACGGTGCGTCCGTTGACGAACGAGTTGAGCGCGAGCGGTGTGCGTAATGTCTCGATCTGTTCAATGATCTGCGACATCTCACCGTCAGTCAGCGGATACTGTCCGAGCCGATCGATGTCGTTGTTGTTGCGGTACAGGATGGCTTTCCAGTTGTCGAGCAACTGTTGCTCGGTCGGATATCGGAGTATGCCGTCTTTCCATCCGTGCTGTTGGAGCACCGAGATGACACTTTCCTCGAAATCCGATTCCTTGTCGAAAATCATGTTCCACTCCTTACGTTCATCATTCGCCGACGATGCCGGGCAAGTGGCCGACGGTCACGATTCCACTGTTGATCGGCGTATTTGGATCACATGGCGTCGCGATTTGCGTAAATATGCGTTCCAAAGCTCCATAGTCCCGGTCCTCGGCGGCGAGACGACTCGCCTCGTCGTTCTCTTCGCCACTGACGAGCCGCCAATCGAGGTCATAACCAGCGTCATGACACAACAGCGTCCAGAACAACCGTTGAACGCGTCCATTGCCTTCTCGGAACGGATGAATGAAGTTGTAGTTGTCGTAATGGTAGGCGAGACGTTCCACAAACTTTTGCGACGGTAGGCTAGCGAGCATATTATCCCGCCTCAGTTCTCCTTGAGCCCACCCGATGCCCATTGCGATGTTCGCCGAAGGAAGGAAAAATTCTGCGCCTTCGACGTTCTTACGGATCTCGACGGTTCGTATTCGTCCAGCCCATGCATAGATGTCCTGGAACAGCGCGCGATGAAGCATGCAGAAATCATCGAGCGTACCGGTCACACGCGGAATAGGCTTGGAAAGGAATTCATTCATCCGTAAAGCGACGAATTCACCCTCGGCATTGCGCAACTCATCGTACGTGGAGGCACCAACCAGATTGCCGAGAATGCCTGTTCGTTGATCGATGTACGGGTCCACGAACAGTTCATCAGGCATGGACAGGCGCTTTCTCACCCGAGTTTCGGGTCTGCCAACGACGCTTCGTGCGAGTCATGAGTTCTTCAATGGAGAAATCACCCTCGACATATTCCTTGGCGTCACGGCGGAATTCCGCCGAAACGTATGCGCCTTCCATTTCGCCGGAGTGGATAGCCTCCTCCATTGCACGTTTGCGATCCATGATTCCTCCTTTCTAGACGAACATCTTGTCAAGCAGGGATTGCTTGATGTTTCTAAGCAATTCCAACTTACGTTGATGAAGGGTGATGAGGGAATCAAGCCGAGAGAAGAACGAGACCAAACACCTTTGCTCTTGAACGGATGGTATGTGAAGCTGCCTCCTCTTCCAATCTTCCACATTGAATACAAGCTTTTCAATGTCAACGCCATACGAACTAAGCATGAACATCTTGTACATCTCACGATGCTTGGAAATAAGCGTCCAGTACTCTGTAGAAATATCGTCATTAGAGACAAGCACCATATATTCGTTAGAAACCACTGCCCCATCAAGGTCTTCTGGCACATAGCCATTCGCTCCATGAACGACTTGTCGCTTGGAAATCAGGTAGTCTCCGGCATGTATCTCGTAATAGTTTTTTACAAGAATATCCTTGCCGCTAAGGAAATCACGAGAAACAACGCCTCCATTCCGACGTTTGACAGTTACAAGTTGATACGTCTTATCATCATCCAAGACAACAGGGCGAGCAACTTCAGTGACGATCTCTGAAACCTTACGCTGTTCCCAAGGGTCAGTAAAACCAGCGAAACGAATCCTCGGAACTGACTCCCCCTCCTGTGGGAACATCTGTTCGAGCATCGCCTTCTTGATCACGACGAGCTTGTCATGCTTACGCTGATGAAGGGTGATGAGGGAATCAAGGCGCGAGAAGAACCGGCCGATGGTCTGTTGCTCGAGAAGGGATAATGGAAGCGAAAGCGCCATATCAAAAAAAACATCTGGGGCAACGTTCAACAGACCATGGTTCCGTGCCCCTTCGGCCGCAATCAATTGCACAGCTTTATGCCAACGGTTCGTCTCGTAGTACGTCACAAGGTAGTCAGGGTCTGCGTCCCTCAATGTAAAACAGATATAAAGCGTGGAGACGCAACCTTTTTCGTACCGAGTCAAACGCTTGATTGCGCCCCATGGACTATCTGCGGAAGTGCTCTTGTTATAGGCGAACTCACCTTTGTGCAAAAGATAATAGCCACTCATATCCTTGCTGGCAACTTGATTATTGAAGAAAACCCGTTGGTCAATCAATCCATACTGAGCCGAGATGGTCAATGGCAAATCTGACTCGTTATGCTCGTTCTTGCGAGTCATACGATCAGCAATCTCCCCCAACTTACGCTGTTCCCAAGGGTCAGTAAAACCAGCGAAACGAATCGAAGGTTTGTTCGAATTAGCGCTCATCGTTCACCTCCCAGCAGGGTCTTGAGCTCGGCGATGCCCTGCATGTCGAATTCGTCGCCGACCAGCTGTCCAAGCATGTCCCCGAGTTCTGCCTCCGCGGTCGAAATCTCATCACACACGTCTGCATACGTGGTCGAGTACTTCTCGCCAAGCGCGACGATTTTCGCCACCAGACCGTCGATGATCTCGCGTGGCAGCTGTTCCAACCGTTCTTGCAACGGCGTGACCCATTTGTCTTCGAGCAGGTCGCGCGCCTGATCGTCGCTTAGACCCTCGATGACCGTCTTGGTCCTGTTTTCCAAAGAGGCACGACGTTCCTTGACATCCTTTTTGATCTTCTTCTCCTCGTCGAGGAGTCTATTCGCAGCCACGAGCGCACAGTCGAGCTCGGTTTCGGGGTGTTTGCCGATCGCCTTCACGGCCTTTTTCAGTTCAGCCGCAACGAAGGCATCACCGGCCTCGTTGATCGCGTCGCAGTCCTTGTCGTCCTCATCAAGGTTCTCTAACAGTCCATCCAATTCCTGTCCGATGTCGGTCAGACGGTGCTCGCACGAATCGATCTCAGCGAGTTCTCCGGAAAGCAGACGTCGCTGTACGAGGTCGAACGGCAGAATACGACCAGTCCAACCGTCCTGCACCTCGACTTCCTTGCCGCTCTTCTTCTTGACAACCATATTGGGATCCACAACGCGTACCGCATCGAATCCCTCATTCTGCAAGGTCTCCAGATCGATGGAGATCGTCTGCCACCCATCGTCGAGCACCTGATACGCCGTATAGGCGTCCACGAGCGGGATATCGGCGAGACGACGCATAAGGTCATCGGCGAGCATCTCCTCCTCGGAGGCGATACCGACATCCATGCTCCGGTCAATGAGTGACGAGCGCAAGAACCCACGGTAGTCGGCGAACACGTCACGATATCGGTCGAGATACGCACACACCTGCGTATCCTCATGTACGGCGGTGCTCACATTCCCTACGGCGAGACGTGCAGCGCGTCCATTATCCACATTGAACAGATGATGGCGCAGTTCGGGGAATACGTCCCAATACCGGTGCAGCGCGTCGATGTCACGTTTAGGGATACCACCGAACATGGTGGCATAAATATCCCAGCTCTCAGCAGGTTCGGAGGAATCCACATACCGCGGGATGTTCAGATTGTAGTCGTTGCCACGAATCTCCTGGATGTCCACCAGCCTACTGAACTTGTCGATGGTGAGGTTGCCTGCGACCGCGTCCACGATACGTTTGATGTCGCTCGCCCGTAGCTTGTTGTTCTTACCATCTTTGACAAAATGCTTCGAGGCGTCCACCATGAGCACATGGTCGTCGTCGCGGTGCTTGCGCAGCACCATCACGATGGTAGGGATGCCAGTGCCGAAGAAAATGTTCGATGGCAGTCCAATGATGGCCTGGATGTGGTGATGCTCCACGAGATTGCGACGGATCTCCCCCTCCTCGCCGCCACGGAACAACACGCCATGGGGCAGGACGATGGCCATCATGCCATCATCACGCAGATGATACAAATCGTGCAGTAGGAACGCATAATCGGCCTTGGACTTGGGGGCAATGCCGTACTCGAAACGGATGTCCTCGCCAGCCTCCGGTGGCTCCCAGTTTTGCGAGTACGGTGGGTTCGAAACCACCGCATCCACGAACAATGGATCATAAGTCTCGTCCTTGGTTTCGTCGGTGTCGAACCACGGCCAGTCGTCCTTGAGAGTGTCGCCGTTGCGGGCCACGATGTTGTCAGGCAGGATGCCGCGCATGACAAGGTTCATACGCGTGAGGTTGTACGTGTTCTCTTTAAGTTCCTGCGCATAGTATTTGATGTCGTTCGGATTGCCGTTGCGACGCGCGACCGCCTGACCGATATGGATGAGCAAGGAGCCGGAACCGGACGTCGGATCGTAGATGGTGATCTCCTTGCGGCCCTTCAAGTGCCCGGCAATGATCTCGCTCATCAGCTGGGAGACTTCACTCGGCGTATAGAATTCGCCTGCCTTCTTACCTGCGTTCGAGGCGAACTTGTCGATGAGGTACTCATAGATGTAGCCGAGCACGTCATAGCCCTGCCGGGCGTCCATTGGAATATCCTTGATGAGGTAGATCAAGTCACGGGCGGCCTTGGAACGGCTCTTCTCGTCGGTGCCGAGCTTGGACAGACCGGTCTGCAATGTATCAAAGATGCCCGCGAACACACGCTTGTGCGCCGGATTGATGTTGCGGTCGAACGCGGAGAGTGCATCGCGCACATCGGAGATGTGGAAGTCGGAGCCTTTGTCGATCCATGTAGCGAACAGGTTGTCATAGGCGATGAAGTAACCACATGTGTCACGCACGTAGTCCACGGTTTCGGCATCGTCCTCCACCAACGCCGGGAAATCCTCGTCCGTCCATTCCTCCGCACGCAGACGCGCGACCTCGGTTTCAGATAGGAACTTGTAGAAAATGAAGCCGAGAATGTAGTCCTTATACTCGTTGGCTTCAATCTTCGAACGCATCCTGTTGGCGGACTCCCAGATCTTAGATGCCAACTGCTGCTTATTCATTCATACGCTCCTTTGCCGCTACTGTTTTCATGGGAATCCTGCACGATCGAGGATGGCCGCACTGATATTCGTGCCATTATACGTCTGCTTGGGAACAGCGTAAGGTTTCAGAGATCGTCACTGAAGTTGCTCGCCCTGTTGTCTTGGATGATGATAAGACGTATCAACTTGTAACTGTCAAACGTCGGAATGGAGGCGTTGTTTCTCGTGATTTCCTTAGCGGCAAGGATATTCTTGTAAAAAACTATTACGAGATACATGCCGGAGACTACCTGATTTCCAAGCGACAAGTCGTTCATGGAGCGAATGGCTATGTGCCAGAAGACCTTGATGGGGCAGTGGTTTCTAACGAATATATGGTGCTTGTCTCTAATGACGATATTTCTACAGAGTACTGGACGCTTATTTCCAAGCATCGTGAGATGTACAAGATGTTCATGCTTAGTTCGTATGGCGTTGACATTGAAAAGCTTGTATTCAATGTGGAAGATTGGAAGAGGAGGCAGCTTCACATACCATCCGTTCAAGAGCAAAGGTGTTTGGTCTCGTTCTTCTCTCGGCTTGATTCCCTCATCACCCTTCATCAGCGTAAGCAATTGTGATCAATATTAGGCTTAGATGAGGGTGGAAAGGGCGCGCATCACGATATCAACGTCCTTATTTTCCAGTTCGCGGATGACGTGTAGGTAGGTATCCTGTGTCGTGTTCATGCTGGCGTGCCCAAGTCTTTTGGACACACTAGCAATAGACACGCCAGCGAAGAGCAACAATGACGCATGCGTATGTCTTAACCCATGAATCGAGATCACTGGCACTTCGGCATGCTCACAATGTCGCGCCAGGACATTGTTGGCGGTCGAGTTGTAAACTTTCCCGTTTACGAAAATGGGTTCATTCTCGGGAAGGTCCTTCAATAAGGCCGACAGTTGCATGATGAGTTGCCAATCAAGCTGCACCTTACGCATAGAAGACGCATTCTTAGTCGGTACGAATCCCCCTCCATTCTTGTAATCCCAGGTTTTACTGACGGACAAGGTTTGATGAACGAAGTCGAAATCGGCAGGCGTAAGTCCTAGGGCCTCCGAGAAGCGCAGACCGGTCTTAGCGATAAGCAGTATCAGCCAATCCCAGCTCGGAATGGTTCCCAGATCCAGATCGGCAAGCACTGCGTGCAACTCAAACTGATTAAGATACTTTGTTTTCTTCTCTCGGGGAGTTCTGCCTTTGATGATCGCTTTGCGCGTGGGATCACGTTGAATCAACCCCTCGTCAACGGCATCGAGAATGGCGCCTTTCAACTGGTGGTGAAAGTCCATTGTCGTCTGTCTCTCGTGATATTCCGCGTATCCATTGATCAGCTTCTGGTAGTTCACACGATCCATGTCGACGAGTCGAAGATCGGGGACGAGCTTACTGAGCCATGCCTCAGTAAGCTTGTATTTTTTCATCGTCACATCACGGATTGCCCCCTCCTTGTAAACGCTAACCCACTGCGTGTAATAATCACAGAACAAGGTCTTTCTGTCCGTAGTATTTCCAGTCATTCTTAGGTTCTCTTTTCTGTATAGAGATGCTTACGCCGATGCTGGATGTACAGAGAACAGACAACCAAGTAGAGCAGACCCATCTCAATGTAATCGCGACCATCGTGATTGCTTACGCTGATGAAGGGTGATGAGGGAATCAAGCCGGGAGAAGAACGAGCCGATTAGCTCTTGCTCAGCTTTGCGGGGAACGACAAAGCCGTACTCAAGCATGGTGCTGACATTAAGTGTTTTGTTTCTTCCTGCCCCACTTGGCGAAGCCAACCAGAGATGATGCCTGAACCGATCATCCAAAATAATGAATTTGAAAAATTCCGGCGACATGTCCTTGTGAAAGGAAAACTGCGGAAAACGATGTGACACTAAAGCTTCTGAGTCTTGCAGCCCGGTAATGGCGACTGCATGTTCCCAAGCAAATACGATATTCACCACGAGATTATCGGGAGCAACCCTGCTAAGTTTACTCTCTTCTATCTGTTCTCCAGGATGAACTGGTGTCAAAAAAGTCCCTTTAGCATGACTGCGCACCCCCATTCGCACATACCCGTTCTGTGGAGTAGGGACCAGTTCCCTGTACTGGTCGACCACCTCCCCCAACTTACGCTGTTCCCAAGCAGACGTGTTGATCTGATCGTTCTTGACAACCACCGTGCGCCGAACATGTTGACATACGGGAAGAGCCCCGGCGCAATCCAAGATGATCACGCGCGGGGCTCTCCACGAAAACGGCTTAATCGCCGAAATTACTCCACGGTGTTGGTCGGGACGTCGATGCCGTTGCCGAACTTGACGTCGCGGGCGGCGGCGACGCGGCTCGGCAGGCCGTAGATGTCGATGAAGCCGTTGGAGGACTTCGAGTCGAAGCTGTCGCCGGAATCGTAGGTGGCGAGGTTGTAGTCGTACAGGGAGCTGTCGGAGCGACGGCCGGTGACGACGGCGCGGCCGCCGTGCAGGACCATGCGGATCTCGCCGGAGACGTACTTCTGCGTGTCTTCGATGAAGGCGTTGAGCGACTGGGTGGCCGGGCTGAACCACTGGGCGTCGTACACGAGCTCGCCCCAGCGCTTGTCGATGTCGCGCTTGATGCGGTGCTGCTCGCGCTCGAGGCAGCAGTTCTCGAGCTCCTGGTGCGCGGTGATGAGGGCCACGGCGCCCGGGGCCTCATACAGCTCGCGGCTCTTGATGCCGACGAGACGGTCCTCGATGAGGTCGATGCGGCCGATGCCCTGGGCGCCGGCGCGGCGGTTCATCTCCTCGATGGCCTGCAGCGGGGTGACGTCGCGGCCGTCGATCTTGACGGGCACGCCCTGCTTGAACTCGATGACGACCTCGTCCTCGACGGGCGGGAACGCCGGATCGTCGGTGTAAGAGTAGCAGTCCTTGGTCGGGCCGTTCCACGGGTCCTCGAGGAAGCCGGTCTCGATGGCGCGGCCCCACACGTTCTGATCGATGGAGTACGGGCTCTTCTCGGTCTGGGTGATCGGCAGCTTGTGCTCCTTGGCGAACGCGATCTCCACGTCACGGGTCAGGGCGAGGTCGCGGATCGGGCTGATGGCCTTGAGGGTCGGGTCGATGGAGGCGATGGACACCTCGAAACGCACCTGGTCGTTGCCCTTGCCGGTGCAGCCGTGGGAGATGGTGTCGGCGCCGAACTGGTGGGCGGCGCGCACGAGGTGCTTGGAGATGAGCGGGCGGGAGATGGCGGAGACCAGCGGGTACACGCCCTCGTACATGGCGTTGGCCTTGAGGGCCTTCATGCAGTATTCCTCGGCGAACTCGTTGCGGGCGTCGACCACATAGGCTTCGACGGCGCCGCAGGCGAGGGCGCGCTGCTTGATGGTCTCGAGGCTTTCGCCGCCCTGACCGACGTCGAGGGACACGGCGACGACATCCTTGCCGGTACGCTCCTTGAGGTACGAGATGGCGACGGAGGTATCGAGACCGCCGGAATACGCCAGGACAAGACGCTTGTTATCTGCCATGGAAGTGGTTACCTTTCTTCACGGTTATCACAATTTAAATGAACTGGGTTGTATTATATACATACTTTTGTATATTTATGCAATCGGTGCGTCGCGACCCATGTCGCGCTCAAGCACGGTCCGTTTTGTCGCGGTTCTGCGACGCCACCGAGAGCAGCCAATCGGCACGCTGCTGGGCCACGTCGTCCTCCGTGCAGATCATCATCACCGTATCGTCCCCCGCAATGGTGCCCAATATGCCGTCAATGGGCTGCTTGTCGATGACGCTGGCCACGTATTGCGCGGCGCCGGATGGCGTGTGCACGACGACGAGGTTGCGGGCCGCGGCCACAGAGGTGACCAGCCCGGAGAGCACGCGGCTCATCTGCTGCTCGATCTTCGTACCCGAAACCGTCGGAGTGTCGGACGTCGTATGACGCGTGGACGCGGCGATGGCGTAGGCCATGGAGCCGTCGGAGGTGCGCACCTTCGTGGCGTTGATCTCGTCGAGGTCGCGGCTCAGCGTGGCCTGGGTGACCTCGATGCCCTGACTGGCCAGAATGCCGGAAAGCTGCGACTGCGAGGTGACGACGTGGGTGAGCAGGGCCTGCTCGATGGCGCTCAGCCTTGCCGCCCGCGTCGCCGGCCTTTGCAGGGACGGGGTGTTATCGCCACGCATCGTCATGCGAGGTCGCCGAGCAGGGAGGGGTCCTCGCGCTGCCAGGCGATCAGCCAGGTCATGAGGGCCTTCTGCGCGTGCAGACGGTTCTCGGCCTCATCCCACACCACGGACTGCGGTCCGTCGATCACGCTGGAGGTGACCTCCTTGCCGCGATAGGCGGGCAGGCAGTGCTGGAAGAGCGCGTCGGGCTTGGCGAGCTTCATGAGCTCAGGGTTGACCTGATAGTCCCAGAACGGCTTGGAACGGATGGCGTACTCAGCCTCCTCGCCCATGGAGACCCAGGTGTCGGTGAACACGCAGTCGGCGTCGGCCACGGCCTCCTTCGGGTCGGTGGTCACGGTGATGGATCCGCCGGTCTTCTCGGCGATGGCCTTGGCGTCGGCGACGATCTGCGGATCGGGCAGGTAGCCTTCGGGGCCGGCCACGCGCACGTGCATGCCGGCGACGGCGCCGCCCAGCAGGTAGGAGTTCGACATGTTGTTGGCGGCGTCGCCGAGGTAGGCGATGGTCTGGCCTTCCAGAGCGTCCACTCCCCCACGGAACTGCGCCATGGTGAGGAAGTCGGCGAGGATCTGGCAGGGGTGGAACTGGTCGGTGAGCGCGTTGATGACCGGGCAGGTGGCGTATTTGGCCATGGTCTCCACACGGTCCTGGCCGAAGGTACGCCATACGATGCCGTAGGCCATGCGGGTGAGGACGCGGGCGGTGTCGGCGACGGGCTCGCCACGGCCCAGCTGGGAGCTGGACTTGTCGATGACCAGCGGATAGCCGCCGAGCTCGGCCACGCCGATGGAGAAGCTGGACCGGGTACGGGTGCTGGGCTTGTCGAACAGCACGGCCACCGCCTGGGGGCCTTCGAACGGTCGGGCGTAGAAGCGGTTCTCGCGGAACTTCATACCGAGCTTGAGGATCTGCTTCTGCTCCTCGTGGTTGATGTCATCGTCGCGTAGCATGTGGCGCAGTTCGTGGGTCATCGTGGACTCCTTACTTGGAAAAAGGTGCGGGGGCGGCGCCTCCTGATACGGAGGGCCGCTCCCCTTCTGTGATTTGCGGCGTCGGCCGTGGGCTCAGTCGTTCGGCAGGTCAGCGGGAACGTCGGCGAGGATGGCGAGGCATTCGTCGACGTCCTGCTCGCTGATGACGAGCGGCGGGGCGAACCGCAGCGCGTTCGGGGCCACGGCGTTGACGATGAGACCGCGCTCGAGGGCCCAATCGGCCACGGCATGGGCGCACGGGTGGGCGAGCTCGACGGCGTCGAGCAGGCCACGGCCGCGCACGGAGACGAACAGGGGGTTGTCCAGTGCGGCGAGCCCCTCGCGCAGCTGGCGTCCACGGGCCTCGGCGTTTTCGACCAGCCCCTCATCCTCAATCACGCCGAGCGTGGCAAGGCCCGCGGCGGCACCAAGCGGGTTGCCGGCGAACGTGGAACCGTGGGAACCGGGAGTGAACAGGGAGGAGAGCTTCTCGCCGAACGCGATGAGTCCGCCCATGGGGAAGCCTCCGGCCACGCCCTTGGCGAAGGTGATGGCATCGGGCACGACGCCGCCGGAAAGGTCCTTGCGCTGGAAGGCGAACCACTTGCCGGTGCGGCCGATGCCGGTCTGCACCTCGTCGATGATGAGCAGCGCATGGTGGCGGTCGCACAACTCGCGTGCGGCCTTGACGAAGTCGGCCCCGATCGGCACCACGCCGGCCTCGCCCTGAATCATCTCCATAATCACCGCGGCGACCGGCCCCTTGCCGTAGTGGCCGATGCCGGTCTCGTTGAAGGCGCGCTGCAGCGACTCCACGCTGCCGGCCTCCACGAATTCGATGGCGGGCACGAGCGGCTGGAACGGCTTGCGGATGACGGGCTTCCACGTGGCGCTCAGCGCACCGAGCGTGCGGCCATGGAACCCATGGGTCATGGCCAGGATTCGCGCCGGCTTGCCGCCGATGTCCGGCAGGGCGCCCGGCAGGGTGCGACCGTAGAGCTTGGCGAGCTTGATGGCGGCCTCGTTGCCTTCGG
Source organism: Bifidobacterium pluvialisilvae (assembly GCF_019331695.1). Taxonomy (GTDB): domain Bacteria; phylum Actinomycetota; class Actinomycetes; order Actinomycetales; family Bifidobacteriaceae; genus Galliscardovia; species Galliscardovia pluvialisilvae. Next base: position 145,205 of record NZ_JAHBBI010000001.1, on the reverse strand, counting down.
CACCGGAGTTGCCGAAGTACACGTGCGAGCCTTCCGGCGCGCCGGCGAGCTTCACCAGCTTGGCGGCGAGCTCGATCTGCGGCTCGGTGGCGAAGTAGTTGCTGGTATGCGCAACCTTGGCGGCCTGCTCGGCCACGGCCTTGACCCACTTGGGGTGGGCGTAGCCGAGGGCGTTCACCGCGATGCCGCCGAGGAAGTCAAGATAGCGGTTGCCATCCACGTCCCAGATGTGCGCGCCCTCGCCGTGGTCCATCACGCGCAGGGGCGTGCCGAACACGTTCATGTGCACCTGCTTGTAGGAGCCAAGCCACTTGTTGTCGTTGGCCCCCAGGGTTTCCAGACCGGATGTTTCAGTATCCGACATAAGAGCTCCTCATTTCAATGCCGCCCTCGGGAATCACCATGGTGCCGATGCCCTGGGAGGTGAATATCTCGTTCAGAATCGAATGTGGCTTACGCCCGTCGATGATGTGGGCCTCCTCGACCCCGCCGTCGATCGCACGCACGCATGCCTCCATTTTCGGACGCATGCCGGACTCGAGGTCGGGAAGCATGTCGCGCAGGTTGTCGACGCCGATGCGGCCGATCAGCGAATCCTTGTCGGGCCAGTCGGCGTAGAGGCCGTCGACGTCGGTGAGGATGACCAGCTTGCGAGCGCCGAGCGCTGCGGCCAATGCGGCCGCGGCCGAATCGGCGTTGACGTTGAGCACCTGGGTGGGGTCGTCCTCGTCGGGCGCGACGGAGGAGACCACGGGGATGCGGCCGGCGGCGATGAGGTCCTCCACCGAGGAGGCGTCCACGCTCACCACGTCGCCCACGAGGCCCACGTCGGTGGGCTTGCCGTTGATGACGGGCTTGCGCTGCACGGCGGAGAACAGGCCTCCGTCCTCGCCGGAGAGGCCCACGGCATATGGGCCATGGGAGTTGATGAGTCCCACCAGCTCCCGGGACACCTTGCCGGTGAGCACCATGCGCACCACGTCCATGGCCTCGGGCGTGGTGACGCGCAGACCGCCCTTGAACTCGGATTTGATGCCGAGGGCCTTGAGCATGTTGGAGATCTGCGGGCCCCCGCCGTGCACGACCACGGGATGCAGGCCCACCTGACGCAGGAAGACCATGTCCTCGGCGAAGTTCTGCTTGAGCTTCTCATCCACCATCGCATTGCCGCCGTACTTGACGACGATGCGCTGACCGTAGAACTCCTCGAGCCACGGCAGGGCCTCGATGAGCACCTCCGCCTTCTGGTCGGCGCGCAGGTCGGTGTGCACGTCGAAGTGGAACCCGGGTCCCACGACGTTTTTCGTTTCTGCTTTAACCATGTCTGCTCCTCATGCCGTCGGACGGGTCGTGCCCGACGGCCGAACGTTCGTCACGACTCGTAGTCGGCGTTGATGTGCACGTATTCGTGCGTCAGATCGTCGGTCCATACAGTGGCCTCGGCATCGCCTTCACCAAGGTCGATGTCGAAGTGCACCTCGCGCGGTGTCATATCGACTTCGGAACGTGGACGTCCCGGACGGCCGCCGTCGCATACGCGCACGCCGTTGACGTCGACGGTCACGTTGTTCGGGTCGTAGGGTGCCACGTCAGAGGGCACGGTGCCGAGCGACGACACCACGCGGCCCCAGTTCGGGTCGTTGCCGGCCACGGCGCACTTAAGCAGGTTGGAGGCGGCCACGGCGCGGGCGCAGGCCAGGGCCGCGTCCTCGCTGGTGGCGCCGGTCACGGTGACACGGATGTCGTGGGACGCGCCCTCGCCGTCGCCGATGATCTGGCGGGCCAGCGACGCGCAGGCCTTGGCGACGAGGCCGTTGAACTCGGCCTGGTCGGGCTCGACCCCGGAGGCTCCGGAGGCGAGCAGCAGCACGGTGTCGTTGGTGGACATGCATCCGTCCACGTCGATGCGGTTGAACGAGGTCTCCACGGCGGCGGCCAGCGCCTTCCGGGCCTGCTCGACGCTCACTTTGGCGTCGGTGGTGATGACGCACAGCATGGTGGCCAGCTGCGGCGCGATCATGCCGGAGCCCTTGACCATGCCGCCAATGCGGTAGCCGGCGCCTTCGAGCGCGACGGTCTTCTTCTTGGTGTCGGTGGTGAGGATGGCCTCCGCGGCCACCTCGCCGGCCTCGGCGGAATCGGACACCTCGCCGTAGGCCCTCTCCACGCCGGAGAGCACGTTGTCGAGCGGCAGCAGGTCGCCGATCATGCCGGTGGAGCATACGGCCACCTGCCCGGCGGGCACGCCGGCCAGCTCGCCGAGCTTGGCGGCGGTGTCGGCCGACTGCTGGAAGCCTTCCTTGCCGGTGCAGGCGTTGGCGCATCCGGAGTTCAGCACCACGGCCTTGATGTGGCCGTCGGCCACGGCCTTGCGCGACCACTGCACGGGAGCGGCGCAGAACCGGTTGGCGGTGAACACGCCGGCGGCCACGTCAAGCGGACCGTTGTTCACCACGACGGCGAGGTCCTTCTTGCCTTCGACGGCCGAGACCCCGGCCGCCACTCCACTTGCGGAAAATCCCTGTGCGAACGTTACACTCACGGTGCCACTCCAATCGTCGTCAATCCTGTGCTTTCGTCAATGCCAAGTGCGATGTTCAGCGACTGCACCGCCTGGCCGGCGGTTCCCCTGTTGAGGTTGTCGATGGCGCTGAACGCCAGAAGCCTGCCGGCCTTGCGGTCCACGGCCACCTGGATGTGCGCCGCGTTCGAGCCGATGATGTTGCCCGTGGCGGGCAGCACCCCCTCGGGCAGCAGGTTCATGAAATGCTCATCCTTGTAGGCCTTGTCCCACACGCCGCGAATCTCGGCATCGCTCATGGCGGCGCCCTTCTCGCTCAACGGCGCCGAGACGACGGCGAGGATGCCGCGGGACATCGGCGCGAGCACCGGCGTGAAGCCCAGCGTGAACTCGCCGGCCCCGGCGGCGTCCAGTCCAGCCGCGTGGGCGAAGTTCTGCAGAATCTCGGGGATGTGGCGGTGAGTGCCACCCACGCCGTAGGGCACGGCGGAACCGAACGCCTCGGCGGCGAGGAGGTTGGTGCGCTTGAGGTTCTTGCCCGCGCCGGAGTATCCGACGACCAGGTCGGCGACCAGGTCGTGGCCCACCAGCCCCTCGGCAATGCCGGGCTGCATGGCCAGCGTGGTCGCGGTCACGTTGCATCCGGGGCCGGCGATGCGCTTGACCCCGCGCAGCGCCTCGCGCTGCCGCACGTAGGAGCCTTCGGCGTCATGGCCGACGATGAGCTCGGGCATGCCGTACGTCCAGTGCTCGTAGAAGTCGCCGCCATAGTAGTCGTCCCATGCCGAACGCTCCTCAAGGCGATGGTCCGCGCCGAGGTCGACGACGATGCTGTCCGGGTCGAGCTGTGCGGCAAGTGCACCGGATGCGCCGTGCGGCAGGGCCAGCACGATGATGTCGTGGCCGTTGAGCACGTCGGCGGTGGTGTCCTCCACCGTCAGGTCGGCCAGTTGCGGGATATGCGGCATGTGCCTGCCGAGCTTGTCGCCCACCGAGGAGTGGCCCGCGACGCAGGTGACCTCCATGTCCGGGTGTGCGGCGAGGATGCGCAGGGCTTCTCCACCCGCGTATCCGGTGGCGCCGGCTACCGCGACCGTGTATTTCGGCATAAAGTCTCTCTTTTCACAATCACGAAGGAAACTACAACAGCGCCGATTATACACACTATGCAAAGCAATGCATAATTATGCAGCCGGTGTTACGGAAAGTTTACACGGACGTGCCGCCGCCCGATCCGCCGGTGAAGTCGATGCCGTACAGCTGCGACAGCAGCTGGTAGACGTCGATTCCCGCGGCAAGCATGTAGACCTCGATGATGATGTCGAGCACCGCGAGCACCATGCCGATGATGGCGAGCGTGCGCCCCTTCATGCGGAACGTCTTCGTGCGGTATATCGCCAGCCCGCACAGCAGCAGCGGAAGAACGGGGACGTTGAGCAGCGCCGTGACGAACCCGATGATGGCGGCGGGGTCCCACCGTCCGTACAGCGGGTTCTGGTTCGGGTCGTCGAGATCGATGCCGTTGCGGTTACCGCTCCCGCCAGCGCCGTTCGGACCGTTCTGATCGTTCGGACCGCGGTATCCGTTCGGGCCGCCGGGTCCCGCAGGGCCGTTGCCGCCACGGGCCTGGTCGGCGGGCCTGCCGCCGGGGATGTATCCGAAGCGGTCGGCCATGGGATTCGTCCTGCCGGAATCCTTCCGGCCACGGCCGGATTCCCCGTCGTTCGAGCCACCGTCGTCACCGTCGGCATCGGGCTCCGGGGCGCCATACACGTAAGGGTTCCATCCCGGGTAGCGGCTGGCCATCTCGCCGTATTCCGGCTCCTTGTACTGCCCGTACTCCGGCTGGTCGCGACCTGGAGCACCGCCATAGGCGGGCTGTTGCGGGGCGGATCCGTCGTTCTGGCTGTTCCACACGGTATGGCTGTTCATAATTCCCTTAATAGCAGTGACTGCGGGGAAATCCGTGGATTTCGCCCGCAGTGTAAAGGATGGGATCGGCCTTGCGGCCGATGGGGACCGCCCCGATCAGGCGCGCAGCTGGGCGCCGAGTTCGGACGTCTTCTCGACGATCGCCTTGCGGATGGCCTCGCTGTCGGCGGATTCGAGCGTCTTGACCGGCGAGCGGAACGTGACGGCGAACGCCAGCGACTTGGCACCCTCGCCCACCTGGTCTCCGGTGAACACGTCGAACAGTTCGATGGATTCGAGGCTGGAACCGGCGGCCTCGCGAATCGCGTCGCTCAGCTGCTGCGCGGTCACCGTGGCGGGCACGGTGAAGGCGAGGTCCTGGCGGACCGGCGGGAACGTGGCGATGGGCTTGGCCTGCACCGGCTTGTCGTCCAGGGCCGGCAGCAGGGCGGAGAGGTCCAGCTCGAACGCGGCGGAGTGCTCGGGGAAGCCGAGCGCCTCATTGACGTGCGGATGGAATTCCCCGACCATGCCGACCTTCGTACCGTCGGGCAGCACCACGTAGGCGAAGCGTCCCGGATGCCAGGTGGCGGGGACGTCCGCGGCGGCGGGCTGGTCGAGACGCAGCCCGGCACCGAGGCGTTCGGAGACGCGCAACACGGCCTCGACCGCGTCGGACCAGTCGACGTCACGGCTCTCCCCCAGCCAGCCGGAGTCCTCGGCCTTGCCGGTGAGGATGGCGGCCACATGCTGCGGCTGCTCGGGCAGGCCGGCGTCGAGCGCGGCGAGCTGCTCCTTGGTGGGCTTGACGCCGCCGGGCAGCGCCGGAATGGCGGGGGCGTCCGGATCCCAGAGGAACACGTGGCCGATCTCGTAGAGGCTCACGTCGCTCAGACCGCGACGGATGTTGCGCTGCACGGTGCGTGCCAGCGTGGGCAGCAGGGAGCGGCGCAGGAACGGGCGGTCGCCGGCCAGCGGGTTGGCGATCTCCACGCTGATGGGCTTGATGGCCTTCGTGTCGATGGCGAACGCCTTGTAGTCGGCGTCTCCCACGAACGGGTAGCTCAGCGTCTCCACCAGGCCGTACTGGGCGAGCGTGTCGGCGATCCAGCGCCGACGCTGCTGTTCGAGCGTCAGTCCGGTCACGCCGGTCACGGGCACCGCGGGCACTGTGACGGGAATCTCGTCGTAGCCGACGAGGCGGGCGACCTCCTCGACCAGGTCGCACGGGGCGGTGAGGTCGGGGCGCCACGTGGGCGGGGCCACGGAGAACTCGCCGTTGCCGCCGCCGGCCACGTTGCAGCCGATGTCGGTGAGGATGTCGGAGATGGTGTTGGCGTCGGTGTCGAGACCGGCGACGCGCGCGACCTCGCTCACTTTGAAGCGGATGTCGGCAGGACGCGTGGTGTTGTTCACATCCACCGGGGTGCGAGAGCCTTCGCCGGCGCCGTAGCGGATGAGCAGCTCGACGGCCTTCTCCACGGCCGCGGGCTGCAGCTGCGTATCCACGCCGCGTTCGAAGCGGCGCGACGCCTCGGACGGGGTCTTGTGGCGACGGGCGGAGCGCGCGATGGACACCTGGTCGAAGTGCGCGGCCTCGATGAACAGGTCGGTGGTCTCGTCGGTGACCTCGCCGTACAGGCCGCCCATCACGCCGGCCAGGCCGAGGATGCGCGAACCGTGCTCGCCATTCGGCGAATCGGTGATGAGCAGGTCCTCGGGGCTGAGCTTGTGGTTCTTCTCGTCGAGCGTGGTGAGCTCCTCGCCCTCGTTCGCGCGGCGCACCACGATCGGGCCTTCGATCTTGCCCAGATCGTAGGCGTGCAGCGGCTGGCCGAGGTCGAGCATCACGTAGTTGGTCACGTCCACGGCGAGCGAGATGGAGCGCATGCCGGCGCGGATCAGTCGGCGGCGCATCCAGTTCGGGGTCGGGGCGTTCGGGTTGAAGCCACGCACCACGCGACCGTAGTAGCGGTCGCAGCCGACCACGCCGTGAATCGGGTTGTTGTCCTCGATGGAGACCTCGACATCGCGCACGGCCCGGCCGTCGGCGTCCTTGGTCTCCGCGGGGGCCTTCTCGTTGAGCGCAATCACCGGGTCGGTGTACCTGGCGCCGGTGGAGTTGTGGTACTCGCGGGCCACGCCGCGGTAGGAGAACGCGTAGCCGCGGTCCGGCGTGATGTTGATCTCGAGCACGGGGTTGTTCAGGTGGAGCAGCTCCATCGCGTCGTCGCCCGGCTTGAGCGCGTCGTACTCCTCCTTGGAGAAGCCGTATTCGCGCAGCAGGATGATGCCGTCGTGGCTGTCGCCGAGGCCGAGCTCGCGCTCGGAGGCGCACATGCCGTCGGAGATGTGGCCGTAGGTCTTGCGCGGCTCGATCTTGAAGTCGCCGGGCAGCACGGCACCGGGCAGGGTCACGACGACCTTCTCGCCGGCGGCCATGTTCGGCGCGCCGCAGATGATGCCGCGCGGCACCTTGTTGCCGTTCTCGTCGACGTCGTTGTACTGTTCGCCGACGTCCACATGGCACCAGTTGATGGTCTTGCCGTTCTTCTGCGGTTCGGGGGTGGCGTCCACCACGTAGCCGACCACGATAGGCCCAGTCACCTGGGACTGGTGAATCTCCTCCTCCTCGAGGCCGACGCGCACCAGATCCTTGGCGAGCTGCTCGTAGGTCAGGCCCTCGGGGACTTCGACATGGTCCTTGAGCCAGTCAATATCAATCATCGGCATGGGTCAATCACTCCCCCATCACAAACTGTTCGCTGAAACGCACGTCGCCCTCGACCAGGTCGTGCATGTCGTTGATGTCGTGGCGCAGCAGCAGCGTACGCTCCATGCCCACACCGAACGCGAAGCCGGTGTAGACGTCCGGGTCGAGTCCGGCGGACCTGAGCACGTTCGGGTTGACCATGCCGCAGCCGCCCCATTCGAGCCAGCCGGCGCCGCCCTTCTTGTCGGGGAACCACAGGTCGAGCTCGGCGCTCGGCTCGGTGAACGGGAAGTAGCTCGGGCGAAGACGGGTCCTGGCCTCCGGTCCGAACATGGCGACGGCGAGCTTGTCGAGCACGCCCTTGAGGTTCGCCATGGTCAGGTGCTTGTCGACGGCGAGCGCCTCGCACTGGTGGAACACGGGCGTGTGGGTGGCGTCGAGCTCGTCGGTGCGGAACACGCGGCCGGGGCTGGCGATGTACAGTGGCACGCCGCGGGTGATGAGGGCGCGCACCTGGTCGGACGAGGTCTGGGTGCGCATGACCATGTTGGATCCGACGAATCCGGCGGCGTCCTTGGCCTGGTTGCCCTTGATGTAGAAGGTGTCCTGCATCTGGCGTGCGGGGTGGTCGGGGCCGAAGTTCAGGGCGTCGAAGTCGTACCATTCGGTCTCCACCTCGGGACCGTCGGCGATCTGCCAGCCCATGGAGACGAAGAAGTCCTCGACGTCCTCGAGCAGCTTGGGCAGCGGGTGGCGTGCGCCCAGAGGGTGGCGCCGCACCGGCAGGGTCATGTCCACGGTCTCGGCATCCAGTCTGGCCTTCTCCTCGGCGGCCTTGACCTCGGCCTCCTTGGTGCCGAACGCGCGGCCGAAGTCGGCGCGCAGCTTGCCCATGAGCTTGCCGGCGTCCTTCTTCTGGTCCTTCGGCAGGCCGCCGATGGCCTTGCTCGCCCGGGTCATGGCCGAGTCCGCGCCGGCGTAGTGGGACTTGATGGCCTTCAATTCCTCCATGCTGGAGGCGTTCTGGATTTTCTCGATGCCCTCGGCGACGTCTGCCGTCACCGCTTGGGCGTCGAAGGTTGCAACATCTGCCACAGGGACACCTTTCCGTTGGCAAAATTACGCTTACACAACTGTTGTTCGCATGGCTGGCACGCGAAACACCAATCTCACATTGTTCTCACATGACTCGACATAGCCAGTGAGTAGAGCAGCACGGACGCGCTGGTCGCGAGGTTCAGCGATTCGGCCCTGCCGTAGATGGGTATGGAGACGATGCCGTCGCAGCGTTCGAGCACGTCGTCGTCGAGCCCGCGCGCCTCGTTGCCGAACAGCACGGACGCCCCCGCCCCGTCCGAGGCCCACGCGGGCGCCGCGGCGGAGGCGTCCCCGCGGCGGATGAGGTCGGCCAGCGACGTGGGCCGCATGGCCTCGGTGCCGCGCACGTCCGCCGCCACGACGTGCAGCCCGTTGCGCGCGTTCCAGTCGAGGAACCCGTCCACCGACGCGCGCAGCACGGGAATGTGGTAGAGCGATCCGGCGGTGGAGCGCACGACCTTGGGGCCGAGCGGGTCCACGCATTCGTCCACGAACACGACGGCGTCGGCGCCCGCGGCGTCGGCGGTGCGGATCACGGTGCCCGCGTTGCCGGGGTCGCGTACCTGCCAGAAGGCGGCGACCAGCGGGCGTCGGCCGCCATCACCCGTCTGCGTGGGGAGCGTCCATGCGTCGAGGTCGCCGCCGAGGTCCCCGGTCTGGGCGGTGGCGGCGATGCCCTGCGCGTCGGTGCTGATGGCCGCCATCACCCGTTCGGTCACGTAATGCACGTAGATGCGGTCCTGGCCGGTGCCCTCCCCACGCGTCTCGCGGCCGAGCACGTCCGCGACGATCGCGGCGGCGCGTGCGCTCACGGTGTTGCCGTCCTCGTCGATCTCGACGTACAGGTCCTCCACGAGGTCCGGCCGGAAGGTGATGGCCTCGCGCACGGCCTGCGGCGCCTCCACGAGCATTCGTCCGGTCTTGCGTCTTGTCTTGGCCCGGGCCAGGTCGGCGATGCGTCGGATGCGTCCCGCGTTCGGGTTGTCCAGTGTTCCTTTGGTCAATGGCATGGGTCAATGCTAGCGCGCCGCCCCTATCGCGCGGCCATCGTCCGATTCACCAACAATTCACGTTGCGGTCAGATTAGTCGTCGTATCCGTATGACGGCGGCGGCTAATCTCGTTCGTTGGAAGAGAGGTTTCATGGGTGGCACTAGGCCACGGCCATGGAACCCGCATGTGTGTATGAGTGGTGGAATTCGGCGAAAGGGACTGACGTGGGTGTACCGGTCGATGTTCGACAGCGCATCAGCAACATCTATTCCGCGCTCCGCCCGGCGGAGAAGGCCGTAGCGTCGTACATCCGTGACCATTACGACGACATCGCCTCGCTGACCGTCTCCGATCTGGCGCAGGCCGCGGACGTGAGCCAGCCGACGGTCATACGGTTCGCCCGCAAGCTCGGCTTCAACGGCTACCGCGAGATGCGCTACGTGCTCAAGCATCCGACGGAGAACCCGCAGTCGTTCGACCCGCTCGAGGGGTTCGACCTGCATCCGTGGGACAAGATCGACGACGTTCCCGCGAAGGCCGTCGCCGGGGCCAAGTCCATGCTCGACGACATGCTCGAATCGCTGTCGTCCAAGGAATACCGCAAGGCCATCGGGCTGCTGAACAAGGCCCGCATCATCGACATATACGGCGTGGAGAACTCCATCGTGCCGGCCAACGACCTGCTGACCAAGCTCACGTATCTGGGATTGCAGTGCCGCATGCACACGGACGCCTATCTGCAGCAGATCTCGGCCGGGCATCTCACCGACGAGGACGTCGCCATCGCGTTCTCGTACTCCGGCAGCTCGGAGGACACGGTCAAGGCCATACGTCTCGCGCGCAACCAGGGCGCGAAGACCATCGCCATCACCAATGCGACGGGCACGCCTTTGGGCAACTGGGCCGATGTGTGCCTGTACGCCGGGCATGGCGAGCGCACGATCTACGGCAACGCGATCTTCTCCCGCGTCTCGCACATCGCCATCGTCGACATGCTGTACATGGGGCTGATCCTGAGCAACTACGCCGACTATTCCGCCAAGCTCGACGAATCCGGACGGTACATCCGCGACAAGGTCTTCCACGGATAGTCTCTGCCCGCCCTTTCCACGGCTCCCCTCATCGGGAGCCGTTCTCGTATGTCCCATATGTAGTTCGTTAATATTTGCATACGCATCCGCTTGCCCCAAAAGCAAAAAACTACACGATTACCACGTAAGTTAAATTATTGTTCACGTTGGTTTTCATAAAGCTTCAACGGTGAAACCCCAAGTTTCCCGACGTCGATGACAGAATATTTTCTGGAAGTCGGGAGGACCTTCGGGAACACTTGATTTCCAACGAAAACAGAACATGTGTAAGTCACGAATATTGCAGTAAAGACATACAACACACCACCGTGCGGGACCGGTCAACGTTCCGTGAAAGGCAACATCATGTTGGAACTGAAGAACATCACCAAGTCATTTGGTGACACCCACGTGCTGAACGGCATCTCACTGACCATTGGGGACGGTCAGATCATGTCGATCCTCGGACCTTCCGGCGGCGGCAAGACCACGCTGCTGAACATCATCCTCGGCATCTCCCAGCCGACCAGCGGCCAGATCGTCTACAACGGCGAGGACCTGACCAACGTGCCGATGGAGAAGCGCGGTTTCAACATCGTGTTCCAGGACTACGCACTGTTCCCGAACCTCAACGCCTACGAGAACATCACGTACGGCCTGAAGAACAACCCCGGCATCTCCACCGAGAAGGAGATCAAGGAGATGATCAGCCTCCTCGGCCTCGAGGAGCACCTCAACAAGAAGATCGACGAGCTCTCCGGCGGCCAGAAGCAGCGTGTGGCCCTCGCCCGCACCCTCGTGATGAAGCCGAAGCTGCTGCTGCTCGACGAGCCGCTCTCCGCCCTCGACGGCGTCATCAAGGAGTCCATCAAGTCGAAGATCAAGCAGATCGTCAACCAGTACAACCTCACCACGATCATGGTCACCCACGATCCGGAGGAGGCCTGCACGATGAGCGACAAGGTGCTGATCCTCAACCAGGGCAAGATCGCCCAGTTCGCCTCGCCCGACGACATCATCCACCACCCCGCCAGCGAGTTCGTGCGCAAGTTCATCCTCCACCAGCTGGAGGTCAAGCGCAACAACATCTACACGCTGTTCAACGAAGGCGACGCCAACGCCGCCAAGCAGCCCGCCCTCGCCGGTCAGGAGGCCTGAGAACAATGAGCGTCGAATCGATTCAGGCCGGCAAGCAATTGCCGAACATCGCGCCTGAGATCAAGAACCACGAATCCCGACCGATGAAGCCGCGGCAGCCCGAGCTGACCGCCCTGCTCGTCGCCGTCACCGTCATCTTCGCCATCTTCCTGGTGGTGCCGATGGTGATCGTGCTCGCCAAGTCGTTCCAGACCGGAAGCGGCTCCGCCACCATGGAGAACTACGCGGCCATCCTCGCGCGGCCCGAGTTCCTCACCTCCGTGTTCAACAGCCTCAAGGTCGCCGCCACGGCCGCGCTCGTGGCCATGCTGCTGGCGTTCCTGCTGGCCTACGCGGTCAACTGCACCAACCTGCCGCCGAAGTTCAAGAAGGCCATCGCCCTGCTCACCCAGGTGCCGATGCTGCTGCCGACCATCACCTACGGCTTCGCCATCATCTACTCCTTCGGCAAGGAGGGCCTGATCACCAAGCTGTTCGGACACCAGCTGTTCGACATCTACGGGTTCAACGGCCTGCTCATCGGCTACGTCATCTACACGCTGCCGACCTGCTTCCTGCTGATCAACAACTCCTTCCAGTTCGTCGACAAGAAGTTCATCATCGTCAGCCACATCATGGGCGACAGCCACATCAAGACGTTCTTCGTCACCACGGTGCGGCCGCTCATCGGCACGATGTGCGTGGCGTTCATCCAAAGCTTCTTCCTGAGCTTCACGGACTACGGTATTCCTACCTCCGTGGGCGGCACCTACGACGTGCTGGCCATGACGCTGTTCAACCAGATGCTCGGCTCGATCCCGAACTTCAACCGTGGCGCCGTGATCGCCGTGTTCATGCTCATCCCGTCGATCATCTCCATCATCCTGATGACCATCCTCGAGAAGTACTCGATCCGCTACTCGAAGGTCTCGCAGATCGACCTGCCCGAAGGCAAGAAGCGCGACACGTTCTGCGCCATCGCCTCCGTGGTCGTGCTCGTGTGCGTGCTCTCCGTGTTCGCCGTGATCCTGCTCATCCCGTTCGTCGAGATGTGGCCGTTCAAGCTGAACTTCACGTTCAGCCACATCACCGGCATCTTCGCCGACTCCGAGCTGACCGCCGTGTTCACCAACTCGCTGTACGTGGCCGTGATGACCGCCATCCTCGGCTGCGTGTTCGCCTACGCCGCCGCCCTGGTGACCTCCCGCTCCAAGCTGCCCGTCGCCGCCAAGCGGTTCGTCGACTCCATCAGCTCGATCATCAACACCGTCCCCGGCATGGTGCTCGGCATCGCGTTCCTGTTCACGTTCAGCGGCAGCCCGATGCAGAACACCTTCTGGATCCTCATCATCGCGAACATGATCCACTACTTCGCCACCCCGTACCAGATGATGAAGGACTCGCTCTCGAAGATGAACGCCTCGTGGGAGACCACGGCCAAGCTCATGGGCGACAGCTGGTTCAAGACCATCGTGCGCGTGGTGACGCCGAACGCATGGCCCACCGTGCTGCAGGTCTTCGGCTACTACTTCGTCAACGCGATGGTCACGATCTCCGCGGTCGTGTTCCTCACCGGCGCCAAGACGCAGGTGATCACCACGAAGATCTCCGCGCTCCAGCACCTCGCCAAGTTCGACGACATCTTCGCCCTCTCGCTGCTCATCCTCGTGACGAACCTCGTGGTCAAGGGCATCATCGCCTTCGCCACCCGCAAGAAGCCCGTGAAGACCAAGGCCACCGAGGCCGCGGCCGCCACCGTGAAGCAGGGCGCCCGCAAGACCAGCGAGCAGATCGCCGCCGGCAGCTTCGCCCTGCCGCCGCTCAACCCGCGCTCCCGCAGCCGCAACGTGGTGACGGGCATCGCCTCCGGCGTGATCGCCGCCCTGCTCGTGGCCTTCGGATTCGGCGCCTTCTCCGGCACCGCCGCGGCCAGCCAGCAGGTCGTGATCTACACGAACGCCGACGACGAGGCCGTGGCAGCGTTCGAGCACGCGCTCGACAACAACGGCTACAAGGGCAAGTACATCATGCAGAGCTTCGGCACCTCCGAGCTCGGCGGCAAGATGCTGGCCGAGGGCAAGAGCCTCGAGGCCGACATGCTCACCATGAGCTCCTACTACGTGGACTCCGCGCAGGAACGCAACCACATGTTCCAGCCGCTCACCGACGTCAAGTCGAAGCTGCTGAGGACCAACGTGAACACGACGGCGCCGGACTACCGCAGCCCGACCACCGCCCAGGAGGGCGCCATCTTCTACAACACCGAGGCCATCAAGCAGGCCGGCGTGCCCGTCCCGACGAGCTTCAAGGACCTCGCCGACCCGAAGTACAAGGGACTGATCTCCGTGCCCGACATGGAGGGCTCCTCCACTGGCTGGCTGATGGTGCAGGCCATCGTGGGCGCCTACGGCACCGGCGACGAGGGCAAGCAGATCCTGACCGACATCTACAAGAACGCCGGCCCGCATCTCGAACAGTCCGGCTCCGGCCCGCTGAAGTCCGTGCGCTCGGGCGAGGTGGCCATCGGCTTCGGTCTGCGACACCAGGCCGCGGCCGACAAGAAGAAGGGTCTGCCCATCGACTACGTCGACCCGATCGAGGGCAACTACTCGCTGACCGAATCGGTGGCGGTGCTCGACAAGGGCTCCAAGACCAATCCGCTGGCGCAGAAGATGGCCGGCGTGATCATCGACCAGGGACGCAAGGAACTGCTCCAGACCTATCCGACGCCGCTCTACCAGGGCGAGAAGGAACCAGCCAACGGCTCAAAGTACCCGAAGACCTTCGACAAGCCGCTGACGGTGGACCTGCTGCAACAGCATCAGGACTTCTCCGAGGCCTGCAAGCGCGCCGCCAAGGAAGCCTGACCCCACCCTCACAGGCCCCATTGCTGTGACGGACGGCATCACGCCTCTTGTCGATATGCATTGACCGACCGTAAGCAGCGAAGGCATGTGCTAGGCTCCGCCAGCACATGCCGGAGCGAGGTCGAACGGCCTTGAGTGTGTCGGGCAATGCATATCGACAGACGCCACACGCCGATACCCGAACCACCCGGCATCCCACAAAACCCAACCTTTTATCCCCAACAATCCCCCAAAAATAAAAAATAGAGAAGGAACAACAATGACCAACGAATACAAGCTGCTCACCCCCGGTCCGCTGACCACGACCCGCACGGTCAAGGAGGAGATGCTCTTCGACCACTGCACGTGGGACGAGGACTACCAGCAGATCACGCAGAAGATTCGTCGCCAGCTGCTTGAGCTCGCGCACTGCGATCCGGAGGAGTACACCGTCGTGGTCATGCAGGGTTCCGGCACCTTCGGCGTGGAAAGCGTGCTGACCTCCGTGATCGGCAAGGACGAGAAGGTGCTGCTGTGCACGAACGGCGCCTACGGCGACCGTCAGGTGAAGATCTGCGAGCACGCGGGCATCGCCTACACGCAGTACGCCGAGCCGTACGATCGCATCCCGGACGCCAAGAAGGTGGCCGAGTATCTTGACGCCGACCCGTCGATCACGCACGTGTCGATGATTCACTCCGAGACCACGTCCGGCCTGCTCAACGACATTCAGGCCGTGGCCAAGGTGGTCAAGGCCCACGGCAAGACGTTCATGGTGGACGCGATGAGCTCCTTCGGCGGCGTGGACATCCCGGTGGCCGACTGGGGCATCGACTTCATCGTCTCCTCCGCGAACAAGTGCATCCAGGGCGTGCCCGGCTTCAGCTTCATCATCTGCAACAAGGCGAAGCTCGAGGCGTCCAAGGGCAAGGCCCGCAGCCTCTCGCTCGACCTGTGGGACCAGTGGAACACGCTGGAGAAGGCCAACGGCAAGTGGCGCTACACCTCCCCCACCCACGTGGTGCTCGCCTTCTCGAAGGCGCTTGACGAGATGTTCGAGGAGGGCGGCATCCCCGTGCGCTCCGCCCGCTACCAGCTGAACAACGACCTGCTGATCGCCCGCATGAAGGCGCTGGGCTTCTCCACGTTCCTCGCCGACCACCAGGGCCCGATCATCACCACGTTCCTGTACCCGAAGGGCACGAAGTTCGACTTCCACGACATGTACGAGTTCATCAAGGAGCGCGGCTACGCCATCTACCCGGGCAAGCTGACCGACGAGGAGACGTTCCGTCTGGGCAACATCGGCGAGATCTACGCCGATGACATCGAGAAGGTCACGGAGCTGCTGGCCATGTACATGGGCGAGCGCGGCCTGCTTGAGGCCGCCACCGGCTCGGATTCCGTCCCGGCCGCGATCGCCGCGATGGACAAGGCCGGCGAGCCCATCAAGGCCGCCGCCCCCATGGGCGTCAAGCTTTCCGCCTGACCCTCCCCCGGCATCATCATCCACGCAACACCAAGGAATCATCAAAGGAGAAACCAACCATGACCAACCGTTTTGAGGCCGTCATCTTCGATTGGGCCGGCACCACCGTCGACTACGGCTGCTTCGCCCCCGTCCGCGCCTTCCAGGAGGCGTTCCGCGAGTTCGGCATCGACCCGACGATGGCCGAGACCCGCAAGCCGATGGGCATGCTCAAGCACGACCACATCAACACGATGCTGCACATGGAGCGCATCGCCCGCGCCTGGGAGGACGAGCACGGCCACGCCCCGACCGACAAGGACGTGGACGACGTGTACGCGCACTTCGAGCCGAAGCTGCTGTCGATCCTCGACAACTACGCCGATCCGAAGCCGGCCGTGCTCGATGCCGTGGCCGCCCTGCGCGAGGCCGGTCTGAAGATCGGTTCGACCACCGGCTACACCGACAAGATGATGGACATCGTGGTGCCGAAGGCCAAGGAGAACGGCTACGACCCGGACTTCTGGATCAGCCCGGACGGCACGAACGGCTTCGGCCGCCCCTACCCGTACATGATCTTCCGCAATCTTGAGAAGCTTGGCGTCTCCTCCGTGCACGCCGCCGCCAAGGTCGGCGACACGCTCTCCGACATCCGCGAGGGCAAGAACGCCGGCGTGTTCACCATCGGCGTGGTCGAGGGCAGCTCCCAGCTGGCCATGAGCCAGGAGGAGTTCGAGGCGCTGTCCGACGCCGAGAAGGCCGACGCCCGCGCGAAGGCCAAGGCCGCGTTCACCGAGGCCGGCGCCGACGCCGTCATCAACACGATGGCCGAGCTGCCGACCCTGCTCGCCCAGATCGCCTGATTTCCTTCCGATTTTCGCCTGATTCAGGCTTCCCCGAGTGATGCGGTGGGTTCGGTTATACGCCGAATCCACCGCATCACTCGTTGTTCGCCGTTTTCGGACGCAACACGCCGACGAAACGGTCCCTACGCGTCCGAAAACAGCGAACAACCGACGCCGTCCGTCGATCCGGGAAAGAACCTCATGACGATATCGTCAAGTTGACCGGCGATGCCGGGAAAATCCTGATTCAGATCCAGCGTACGTACGGCGATTCGATTGCCGCCCATGTCGAACTCGCCGTCCGGCTGCCGTTCCTCATCCGTTTTCGCATACAGCAACATGCCGGATACCGTACGCTCTTCCCCTCCCGCCGCCAGCTGCGCCGTCTTGTTCTTGACGTAGGTGAACATCTGATACATGTTCGCGGAATGCATCGTGTAGCCACTGAAGTTCCGCTGCATTGTCCGCGTATAGTATTTCGCATCGATGATGAGAACATCCCGACCGTTGTCCAACACCACGTCAGGCTGCATAATCGGCAGTCCATCGCCTGCCGAACACATCCACGGAATACGATGATGGGTCGTGTTGATGAGTCCCCGCCATTCGCGCGAATAGTATCCGAAGAGAAACTTCTCGTATATCCGATGCATCTGCTGGTCATCGAGAAAATCCATGAGCAGCGTCTTGCCGGGCCGGGAGCTTTGCAGCAGCCCATTGACCGCAAGATGACAGATACCGATAAGCATACGATAGGTCTGATTGTTTCTGTCGTATCGCAGTCGCCAGTCGATTCGACGAAGATCGACTCGCCCAACGTTGTCCAAACATGCGAGCAGACGCCGCAGTCTCGTTCTCCGAATCAGATTGATATCGGCATGCGCCAGCAACAGCATGGTTGATTTGATGATGCGGTTCGGACGCGAGTCCACGGTGAAGTCATCCACCGTGCATACAAGCCTTTTCCGAGACATCGTGACCTTGCGAACGCTTTCGGTGATTTCGATTTTGCCGCGGGGAGAATCCAGCTCGTCGGTGTGAGGAACATATTCCCGGGAGAGTCCTCGTTTGATCTGTGCCGACATTCCCTGAATGAGTATGGCGGCGCATAGGTCGGCGATGTTGTCGAAGGGTTCCGTGGCCAGTTTCCGATACTGCTGCTCCTGCAATGCCCGGAAGGCGTACGACAGCATGTAGTACACGTTCCGGACCGGAATACGTGATGACGTCATGGCAGGCGACGTCATCGGATGGCCTTTCGCAGCTTGTCGGCCTCCTCGTCCACCTTTTGTGGCTCGTCGAACCAGTATTCCTCCAGCAAAGGAATCAACTCGTATTCGACGATGCCCGACAGTGTCTGCTCGTTCGCCGTTTTGGAATCCAACCCGCAGAAGTAGCTGTGGCCGATGCGGAAGCCCTTGCCCAGAGAATCATCGCGGGCGATCTCCCGGTTCAGTTCCTTTACGGCGGTGATGAGCCTATTGAATTTCTCGCTCTGCAAGGCATGCATATACGAATTGAAGCCATCAGTATCAAAGCCTGGTTCCAATTCGATGAACGCGAACCTGCGCCGAAGCGCATAGTCAATCATCGCCAGACTCCGGTCGGCGGTGTTCATCATGCCGATGATGAACACATTCTTGGGGATGGAGAACAATTCGTCCGCATAGGGAAGCCGGAGGCTGAGGCCGCGTTTGTCGTTCTCGATGAGCATGAACAGCTCTCCGAAGATTTTACTGAGGTTGCCACGGTTGATTTCATCGATGATGAAATAATATGGGCGGTCCTCGTCTGCTTCGGCCTTCTTGCAGAATTCGTAGAACACCCCGTATTTGAGTGCAAAGCCGTTGTCGGTCGGACGATAGCCAAGCATGAAGTCCTCATAGGAATAGTTCTGATGGAACTGCACCATCGTCACACGTTTGGAGTCCTTCTCGCCCATGATGGAATAGGCGAGCCGCTTGGCCATGAAGGTCTTGCCCACGCCGGGAGCCCCCATGAGGATGATGTTCTTCTTGCGATCAAGAGCGGCGACAAGATTGTCATAGGTACGTTCGCTGACGTACACCTCGTCAAGGAACTTTTCACGGGAATAGGGCTCCAGCGTATGCTCGTCATCCGTGGACGCGCCGTCGATGTCCAAGGCTCCATCATCGATTATTTCGTCGATCTGGCGGACCATATCAAGGTTCCCGGTAATCTCGTTCAGCGTCATGTTGTGAAACTGCTTTTCGGATTCCATGACAATATGGTCATCACTCAGGTCAGTCCATACGACCTGCCGTACATGGTTGAAATCGCTGGTATCATTCGTTTGATACTCATAACCAGACTGCACCTTGCCGATGCCGAGAATCCCTCTGTGACCGTCAACTGCGACAATCACATCACCGGGATTCATATCGTAAACGAACTGCCAAAGCTCACGGGCTACATTCCTAGGAGCATTACTAAAGCCATAGTCGTTTTGCAGAGCCTGTTGAATGTCATTCCGGCTGTCGTATTTCGCAACGTCGCCGATACCGCCATAGCCAATCAGCATCAGTGAGGTTTGCAGGCATTCATGCCAGTTCTCCGCCTTGACCCCTGGACGATACGACCAGTACTTTTTCTCCGGTACGCCGCTGTCGCCAAGGGCATTGTCAACGGTTTTCTTTTTGCCACGTTGTTCCCGGTCATACCGGTTACGCCGACGAATGATGTCCGAAGCCAATTCAGCGGTCATGTCTACGGTCTTGCCGCTATCCGTCAAGGTCCATACACCGCGCGTGTCGGCTGGTTCGATATATCCGCCAAACACAAGCGTCAGTCGAGCGAAATCCACTGCCTTTTTGAACTGATTATCCTGTTCGCTGATGAGAAGATCCTTCGCGATTTGATCATGCACCTGCGGACGCGCCGCGCTGCCGCCCAGCTCCCGCAATGCCTCCAATACCGGCGCCATCATTTTTCTATGGTACGAATTCAATACGGAATTGGCGTTTTCCATGGTCATCATCGACTCCTTATCTCAAAACCTGTTCGTGATTGCGTCCTTCAGTCCAGCCCCACATCCGGAATGATATTGGCGGGGTCATTGACCGGGTCGAAGTATGCGCCGACCGCCCAGAGCGGCACGTTGGTGAGCCAGTCCTGTTCGCGGTAGCCGCGCATCGACGTACGGTAGCCGTGCAGTCCGGTGTCGTTGCACAACATACGCAGGCTTTTGGCGTGCACGTTCTCCTCCGCCTTGACCTCCAACGGCGCGGGCCGGCTGTCATACTGCACGACGAAATCCACCTCCGCCGTCCCCTTGCCGGACGTCCAGTAATACGGGTTCCTTCCGGTGGCGGCCAGCTGCTGGCATACGTATTGTTCGGTCATCGCGCCTTTGTATTCCTCGAACGCGGTGTTCGCCAGCAATACGTCACGCGCGCTGACGTCCATCGCAGCGCCCAGAAGCCCGACGTCATGCATGTACAGTTTGAACGCGGACAAATCCTCATAGTCACGCAACGGCAACTGCGTCTTGCTGACACGGTATACACGATGGGCCAGGCCGGAGTCGACGATGAACTGGATGGCCGTCTCGTACTGCGCGCGCCTGGCACCCTGCGTGATATGCCCGAACATGAACTTGTGATTCTCCCTGCCCAGCTGAGAGGGTATCGAACGGAACGCCAGACGCACACGTTCCACGTCAATTTCGGGAACGTCGATCTTGTGCTTGGAGAAGTCGTTGTCATAATCCGACAATAGGGCCTGCTGGCGCAGCCGAGCGGCGGCATAGTCGTTACCGCCGTCAAGGAACTCTTCGACCACCTGCGGCATGCCACCGACGAAATAATAGCGTCGCAGCAGCCGTTCCAGACGATCAGCGAACACCGTGGCCCTGCCGAAATCCAGCGAACGGACGATATCCGCCAATGCGTCCTGCCCGCAGGCCTGCAGGAACTCCAGAAACGTCATGGGATACATGTCCATCGAATCGATTTTCCCTACGGGAAATGATTTTCCCGCATGATAGGCGAGCCCGAGATATGATCCCGCGGCGGCGATATGCTGCTCCGGCGTATCTTCGGCGAACGCCTTCATCAAGGTAAGCGCTTCGGGCACCTCCTGAATCTCATCGATGATGACCAGCGTACGCCCCGGCACGATTTTCACACCGGTGAGCACGGCTATGTTCTCCAGAACCTGCCGAGCGTCATACGCGGTGAACACGGACCGTGCCGATTCATCCATCAGATTGATGTAGGCGCAGGAATCGTAACCGGCGCGGCCGAGCTCCTTAAGCACATACGTCTTCCCCACCTGTCTTGCACCGCACAATACCAGTGGTTTCCGATGCTTCGAGACCCGCCACTCCTCGAGCTTGTTCGTAATGTCGCGTTTCATGCCGCCCCCGATGCTCATGTCCGGCTCCGCCGTCCTGACTTGATTATACGTGCCCCAAATATGCCAATGCAAAAATTCCGACGAACAAACAGTGGTTTCGTGCAAAAATCCTGACGACGAAATGCCTGTTTCGTGCAAAAAACTGGACGAACATATCGTACTTTCGTGCAAAAATCCTGACGAACGATGATTGACACGACCTTGTCGGACGATGTCGCGTGTCGGATTTCCCATAGTCGGCTATTGCGTGGCGCGCGGGTTTTCGGTATCGTCTGTGGGACGGACTGACGGGGGTGCCTTCATGGCTGAGACGGGCGGAACGCCGCCCGAACCCGTTGACCTGAACAGGATAATGCCTGCGTAGGGATGTCACGCCGCATCATGCCGGCCTTGCACGCCGTCCTCGCATGCCCGCATTGGCATATGCAAGGAACGGCACCGGTTTTCGGCCACTCCGCATCCCCTATGATTCGCACGCAACGCTCGCGACATATGTGTGGCGCAAGCCATGACGCAAGCGATGCATGACGCGCGCAGGCCCGAAACCGAGAGGAAGAGACCGTATGACTCAGCAATCACTGAGCCCCGAAACCGCCGCAAAACTCACCCCGAAGAACATGCTGCTGGGATTCCAGCACGTGCTCGTCTCCAACGTCTGGCTCGACCCGGTGTTCGTGGCCGCCGCCATCGGACTGCCGCTGGCGCTGTCGTCGAACATGGTCAACGCCATCTTCATCATCTCCGGCCTGGTCACGCTCGTGCAGGCCACGCGACTCGTGCGTCTGCCGATCGTGCAGGGGCCGTCGGCCGCGTTCGACGCGCTGATGATCGCCGCCGGCACCGCGGGCTCGCTGGCCGCGGCCGGCACGTCGATCTTCATCGCCTCGCTGATCTTCCTGGTGCTGTGCCTCACGCGCGTCATCGAGAACCTGCGGTTCCTGTTCGCGCCCATCGTCTCCGGCGTCATCATCTTCCTGGTGGGCGTCTCGCTCTCCGGCTTCACGCTCAGCGAGTTCCTCGGCGGCGCCCCCGGCGACAAGGGCTTCGCCGACCCGAAGGTGCTGGCCGTCTCCATCCTCACCACCGTGCTCGTGGTGGTGCTCTCGCAGTTCGGCAAGGGACTGTGGCGTTCGCTTTCGTACCTGATCGCACTCGTGGCCGGCACCGCGCTGGCCGTCGTCTTCGGCCTGTCCGACTTCTCCGGCGTGGCGTCCAAGCCGTGGATCGGCCTGCCCACGTTCATGCCGTACGGCGGCTTCACGTTCGACGCCGCAATCTTCGTGCCGTTCTTCATCGCGTACATGGTGGCCGTCATGGAGGCGCTGGGCGTCTACCAGGCCGCCACGGAGATCCAGGGCACGAAGCTGGAGAACAGGCAGGTGCGGTACGGTCTTGCCGGCGAGGCGGCCGGTTCGGCGCTGTCGTCGCTGATCGGCGGCTTCACCACCACCGCGTACCCGCAGAACGTGGCGCTGCTCAAGGTGACGGACGAGGGCAAGACCCGCACCCGCGTGCCGGTGATCTTCGCCGGCGTCGTCTTCGTGGTGCTGGGCTTCATCCCCAAGGCCGGCGCCGTGCTGTCGCTCATCCCCTCGCCGGTCATCGGCGGCATCTTCCTGCCGGCAGCGGCCAGCCTCATCTCCACCGGCTTCAACACGCTGCGCAAGGTGGAGTCCACCGAACGCAACCAGGTGGTCATCGGCCTGTCGCTGCTGCTGGGCATCGCCCTGCCGAGCGCGCTGAGCGGTCTTGAGGGCGGCGCGCACGTGTTCTTCTCGAACAGCATCCTCGTCGGCGCGTTCGCCGTCGTCATCCTGAAGCTGCTGCTCATCGACCTGCCGGATTTCATCGCCCGGAAGACCGGCAAAGCTGACATCAAAACCGACGCCAAGGCCACGCCAACACCCGAAACGGCCGGCAACGGCGACGCTTCCTCATCCGAAACCAAATAGTCCCACCATTGAGAACATTTAGAATCGGTATCAGACGATAGCCGATATCCGTGCCATGCGTGCCATGGACCAACGAAAGCAGGGTACGAACGCATGTCGTTCGTACCCTGTTCCATATGCCCGGCCCCGGCAGGCCCCGGTCGTCCCCCAAGGAAAGGACCCATCATGCCCATACAGCCAGTCGCCTCCCCCACCCGCGAAACCGTCAAACAGGCGGTACTGGACTTCATCAACCGTTACGGCTGCGACGAGGCGCCCGACGACGCGTTCGACAAGCTCGCCCGGCAGGTCTTCGCCTTCCAGTTCGCGAACAACGCGCCATATCGTGCCTACTGCACGTCGAAACGCGTGACCCCGCCGACGCTTTCCCACTGGTCGGCCATCCCGCCGATGCCGGTGGACGGCTTCAAGATGCTCACGCTTACGTCCACGCCGGAGGCCGACTGCGAGGCCGTGTTCACGACGAGCGGCACTACGCACCCCGGCCAGAAGGGCCGGAACTTCCATCCCGACCTTGAGGTCTGGGACGCGTCGATGATTGGCCCGTTCCGTCATTTCATCCTGCCGGACCGCGAGCGCATCCGCATCTGCGTGATCTCGCCGGCGTGGGATATGAACGAGCATTCGTCGCTGTCGCGCTACCTGACGCGTGCGCTGGAACAGTGCGGTGCTGAGGGCAGCGACTATTTCTTCCATGAGCATGGTCTGGAGTTCGACCGCATCGAACGGTTCCTGGAGCAGGCGGTGGCGGACGCCGAGCCGGTGATGCTCATGGGCGCGTCGTCGGCGTACTGGTATCTGCTGGAGCATCTGCGCGAGTCGGGCCGTACGTTCGTGTTGCCGGCCGATTCGCGCCTGTTCGACACGGGCGGGTTCAAGAGCACGAAGACGGGCATCACCGTGGATGACATGTACGCGATGTTCGCGGACGTGTTCGGCGTGGACCGCGCGCATTGCGTGAACATGTATGGCATGACGGAGTTGAGTTCGCAGATCTACGACCAGAATCTGCGGTCGGTGTATGCGGATGGTTCGGTCAATACGTTGAAGGCGACGCCGGCGTGGGTGCGTTCGGTCATGCTGGACCCACAGACGCTGACGCCCGTCGAGGATGGCGAGACCGGCGTGATTGCGCATTACGACCTGGCGAACTGGAATTCGTGTCTGGCGATCCTCACCGAGGATCTGGGCGTGCGTTCGGCGGACGGGTATCGTCTGCTGGGTCGTGCGAAGGGCGCGGAGGCGCGCGGCTGCTCCATCACGGTGGACGAGGTCATGGCGGCGAACGCATGAGCGGCGGCAATTTCGTCGATGACGGCAACATCGTCGACGTGTTCCATGCGCCGGCCGGGTTTACATTCTCTGCGTTTGACACGCGCGAGATTGCAACGCCCGATGGCGTGGTGACGCTGCGGTATCCGCGTCTTGATGCCGATGTGATTCATGAGTTATGCGATTGCATACGGAAGAATCGTAATGATTATCTTGCCGCCATGCCTGTGAACGACATCATCGACGTGGTGGCGCAGGCCGTGGAGTTGTGGACGGATCCCGATTATCCGCCACGTCGCATGGCCGAACGGCTGGTGCCGGCGATCACCGGCTACGACGCGGATATGACGCGCATCGAACTGAAACGCTATATGCGCATGTTCCGCCGTCGGGAGCTGCTGCGGTTCGTCGACGATGAATTGCCGTGCCCGCAGATGCTGGACGAATACCGTCCGAACCGGTCCGGCGGCTATACGCGGCTGTATGGGCCGGACCTTTCGTTCCATGTGTTCTCCAGCAATGTGCCGGGGATTCCGGTGTGGAGCATGACGATGGGCCTGCTGGTCAAAAGCGGCATCATCGGCAAGTCGTCGTTCGACGAGCCGCTGATGCCGGTCCTGTTCGCACAATCGATTCGTAAGATAGACCCGCGGCTGGCGGACGCGATTGCCGTGGTGCCGTGGAAGGGCGGCACGGAGCCGTTGGAGGACGCCGCCATCGCGGAGGCGAACGCGGTCATCGTCTATGGCTCCTCGCATACGACGGAACTGCTGCGGCCCAAGGTGGCGGAAGGCAAGCCGTTCCTCAGCTATGGGGCGCGCATCGGCTTCACGCTGGTCGGCCGGGAGTCGTTGCGCGTGGACCGCTACGAATCCACGGTGCATCGCATGGCGGTGGATGTGGCCACATACGACCAGCAGAGCTGTCTGGCCGCGCAGACGGTGTTCGTGGAACGCGACGGCATGCTGGCGCCGCATGAAGTGGCCGAGCTGCTGGCGCACGAATTGGAGTCCCAGCAGCGCAAGTACCCGCGGTCCACGCCCACGCAGGAGGAGTCGCTGGCGATCCAGCGTGTGCGTTCCTCCGTGGAGATGGCGGCGTTGTTCGCCGGAGGGGCCACCGCCGGCGTCGAGGACGCCGGTGCCACGCCGTTCGTCATCGCCTCACCGCATGGCACCGACTGGACGGTGCTGTACTACGCGGATGCGGCGGCATTGCCCACGCCGGCCTCGCCGCTGAACCGCACCATCACCGTGGTGGCGGTCGACGACCTGACGAATGCGCTGCCGGTGATGGCACCGTACCGGCAGTGGCTGCAGTCGTGCGGCGTGGCCGTGGACAGCACGCGGCTGTTCCCGCTGGCGCAGCGCGTGGGTGAACTCGGCATCGACCGCATCTGCCCGGTCGGCGAGATGAACCGCGCCAAATCGGGATGGCACCATGACGGCGGATTCAACCTGCTCGACCTCGTACGTGCCGTGGATGTGGAACGCGGCACCGACCGCTTCGCCGACTCCTTCGACGACGACTTCGAATAACCGATATTTTCCGGGAGCATCATCATGACAACAGCAGTCCCATCCCCCGCCGCCCCGTTCGCCGGCAAGGCGGCGATCGTCACCGGCGCGAGCCGCGGCATCGGCGCGGCCATCGCGCGCCGGTTCGCCGAACTCGGCGCGGCCGTGGTCATCGACTATCTGAGCAATGACGAACGGGCCCTCGCCACGGCCACCGCCATCGAACAGGAGACCGATGCCGAAGGCCGCGTGGCCGTGTTCAGGGCCGACGTGCGCGACGAGGAACAGACGCGGGCGCTGGCCGCGTTCACGGAGGAGACGTTCGGCGGCATCGACATCCTCGTCAACAACGCGCTGAGCCATTACTCGTTCGACCCGCGCCGGCGTCGCACGTTCGACGGCATCACGTGGGACGACTACCGCGAGCAGATCGACGGATGCCTGCGCGGCGCCTACAACACGTGCGCCGCATGTCTGCCGCGTATGCGCCGTCAGGCAGGCGGTGCGATCGTCAACGTGTCCAGCAATCTCGTGGACGCGCCGATCGTGCCCTACCACGACTACACGGCGGCGAAGGGCTCGCTCGTAGGGTTCACCCGCTCGCTCGCACAGGAGCTGGGCAAGTGGGGCATCCGCGTGAACGCCGTGGCGGCGGGACTCACCGCGGGCACGGATTCGAGCCGCGCCACCACGGAGGACGTGCGCGAACGCATCGTGGCGATGACGCCGCTGGGACGTCTCGCCACCGCCGACGACATCGCCGGCGCCGTGGTGATGCTGGCCGGCGACGACGCCGCCTTCATCACCGGCCAGACCCTCCGCGCCGACGGCGGTCTGGTCATGCGGTAGCAACCGTCATCCTGAGCGGGAATGTGGATTCCACCATCCTGAGCGCAGCCGCACCATCTTCTGTCATCCTGAGCGCAGCCGCACCATCTTCTGTCATCCTGAGCGCAGCCGCACCACTATTTGTCATCCTGAGCGCAGCCGCTTGCGGCGGAGTCGAAGGATCCTGGACCATACGGGGAACAAGATCCTTCGACTACGGGCTCCGCCCTCCGCTCAGGATGACAAGAAGAAGGCGGACGCGCTCACGATGACAAGAAGAAGGCGGACGCGCTCACGATGACAAGAAGAGAAGGCGGCTACGCCGACGGCTCCCCTCAGCGAGGGGAGCCAATGGGGAAGAAGCGCCCTCCCGAGGGAGTCGGCCCGCTACTTGGCGAGCTTGGCGAGGATGAGCGCCTCGGCGAGGATGTTCTTCCTCAGGCTCGCCAGGTCGATGGACTCGTTGGGGCTGTGGGCGTTGGCCTTCGGGTCCTCGGGGCCGGTGACGAGCACCTGCGCGCCGGGGAAGATGCGCTGCAGTTCGGGGATGAACGGGATGGAGCCGCCCTCGCCCTTGTTGGCCGGCTCGGTCTCGAACGCCTCGGCGAGCGCCTCCTCGGCGTCCTTCACGGCGGTGCTGTCCGGGTCCATGGCCCAGCCCTGGCCGTTCTCCAACGGTTCGACGCTCACTTCGGCGCCGAACGGCGCGTGCGAGACGAGGAAGTCGGCGAGCGCCCGCTGTGCTTCGGCGGGCTTCTGGTTGGGCGAGGTGCGCATGGAGAGGCGGAACCGCGCGGCGTCGGCGATCACGTTGAAGGAGCCGTCGACCGGGTGGGCGTCGAAGCCGATGACGGTGACGCTGGGCTTGGTCCACAGGCGGGAGGCGAGCGAATCGGTGCCGGCGAGCCGGTAGCCGTCCACCACGGCCGCGTCGGCGCGGAGGGAAGCTTCGTCGAGGTCGCGCTGCAGGCCGCCGATCGGCTCCTCGGAGGCGACGCCGGGCACCACGAGATTGCCGTCCGCGTCGTACATGGAGGCGATGAGCATGGAGGCGAGCGTGTTGGCGTCGAGGATGGGGCCACCGAACTGGCCGGAGTGCACGGGGTGGCCGAGTACGCGCACGGTCACGTCCACGCAGGTGTTGCCGCGCAGCGACGTGGTGAGCGAGGGGATCTCGGCCGACCAGTTGCCGGAGTCGGCCACGATGATCACGTCGGATTCGAATTCGTCCTTGTGGGCTTCGATGAACGGGATGAAGCTGGGCGAGCCCATCTCCTCCTCGCCTTCGATGAACACCTTGATGTTCACGCCGAGGTCGTCGCCGAGCGCGTGCAGCGCGCCGGAGTGGATGGCGATGCCGCCGCCGTCGTCGGCGGATCCGCGGCCGTAGAGGCGGCCGTCGTCCTTGGCGGTGGCGGTGAACGGGTCGGTGTCCCATTCGGTCGGATCGGGCACGGGCTGCACGTCGTGGTGGGCGTAGAGCAGCACGGTGGGGGCGTTCGGGTCGACGATGCGGGAGCCGACGACCTCCCATGCGCCGGGAGTGCCGTCCGGGTTGGCGGACTGCACCACGCGGGCGTCGACGCCCTCCTTGGCCAGCAGGTCGGCCACGAACTCGGCGGACCGCTTCATGTGTTCTCCGGTGATGCCCTTCGCCGAGACCGATCCGAGCGCGATCTTCTCGCTCAATGCGTCGACGACCCGCTGCCAGTCCTTATCGATGCGTGCACGCAGTTCGTCGGTGGTGATGTCCGCCATGCCGTCCTCCTTTATATATGCGGTGTGTGTGCGGTGTGTCCCACGGGTTTCGCGCCGTGGAGAGTCTAGGCGTCACCGTAACCTGTTCGCATGACATGGAACCCCTTCAAACGTTCAGAAGACAAGGAAAAGTCTGAGGAAACCCCGGCCGAGAGCGAGCCGAAGTCGAACAACGGCAAGAAGAACCGTCCCACCCCGAAGATGAAGGACGCGCAGGCCGCGAAGATCCGTCCGCTGGTGCCGAAGGACCGCAAGGCCAGCAACAAGGCCGCGAAGGCGAAGCTTCGTGAGAAGCAGGATGCCGAATACGCCGCCATGAAGAGCGGCGACCTGCATCATATGCCGAAGACCGAGCAGATCGACTACCGCATCTACATCCGCGACTATGTGGATGCCCGCTGGAATCTGGCGGAGTTCATGATGCCGTTCATCATCATCATGCTGGTCGCCTCGATGTTCATCACGTCGTCGAACCCGCAGCTGACGAGGCCGCTGATGATCGTGATGTACGCGTATTTCTTCGCCGCCATCGTCGACGTGGCCATCATGTGGCATGGCCTGAAGAAGAAGCTCATCGCCAAGTTCGGCGAGAAGTCCGTGGCCAAGGGCACGCGTTCGGCCAGCTACGCATGGTCGCGCGCCATGCAGATGCGTCGTTGGCGTCTTCCCCGTCCGCGCAATCCGAAGCGTGGCGTGTGGCCGGAGTGATGCGCGTCATGATGTCGTGACGCTGCACGCGAAACCATCGTCGTTTGCCGTTTGCGTCGATGCCCGCCGAATTAGGCTGGGTATCGACGTTTTTCATTGGCCGCTGTTTGATTCGCATTGTTGTGATTCGTGATATGACATAAGGAGATTCCATCATGACCGACACCGTTGTTGAGACCGATTCCGTGGATTACGACGTCGTCATCGTGGGCGCGGGCCCGGGCGGGTATTCCGCCGCCCTGCGCGCCAGGGAGCTGGGGCTGCACGTCGCACTCGTCGAACGGGACGAACGGCCGGGCGGCACCTGTCTGAATCGCGGCTGCATTCCCACGAAGGCCCTGATCACGGCCGCGCGCAGCGTCGAACAGGGACGCCATGCCTCGCGGTACGGCATCGACATGTCGGTCAACGGCATCGACTTCGGGGCATTGCGCGACTACCGCCGGAAGACGGTGCGCACCGTCGTCGAGGGATTGTCCGGCCTGTTGCGGTTCCGTGGCGTCGACATGGTCCATGGCGAGGCGAACGCCGTCGAACGCGTCGGCGACGCCGCATACGCCGTGACCATCACCTCGCAGGATGACGCCCCCCACATCGTCACGGCCCGCCACGTCATCGTGGCGACCGGCTCCCGTCCGCGACCGTTGCCGGGCATCCCCTTCTCGCAAAGCGTCATCGATTCCGACGCCGCACTCGAACTCGACGAATTCCCCGACGACGTCATCATCGTCGGTTCGGGCGCCGTCGCCTTGGAATTCGCCAGCCTGTGGAACGCGGCCGGCAGCCGTGTGACCCTGCTGGCCCGCCGGAACGGCGTGCTGTCGAACTGGGACCGCCGGACCAGCGCCACGATGACGCGCGAACTCAAACGCCGCGGCATCGACGTCGTCACCCATGCCGGGGTGACCGGCATGGATACGGGCGTGAACCTCGGTGCCGCCGTGCATTACCGGGTGACGAGCGGGAAGACCACCGAGGACAGGACCACAGCCGCGCAGATCGTGCTCGTGGCGATCGGCCGCGACCCCAACACGGACGCCCCCTGGTTCGACGGGCTCGGCATCGCCCGCGACGATGCGGGGTACGTGAGCGTCGACGGGCTCGGACGCACGAACCTCGCCAACGTCTGGGCGGTGGGCGACATCACCGGCGGCTACCAGCTCGCCCACCGCGCCTTCGAACAGGGCATCGTCGCGGCCGAGGCCATCGCCGGGCTCGACCCGTCCCCGGTGCGCGAGGAGACGATCCCCCGCGTCGTGTTCTCCTCCCCCGAGGCCGCCGCCGTCGGCCTGACCAAGACCCAGGCGCAGGCGGACGACCGCTATGAGGACGTGACCGAGACCATCTATCCGATGACCGGCAACGCGCGTACGCTCATGACCGGCGAGAACGGCTCGGTCACGGTGATCGGCGCCGTGCCCGCCGGCAAGGCCGGAACGGCGCGCGTCGTCGTGGGCGTGCACATGGTCGGCCCGGAGGTCAACGAACTGGCCGGCGAGGCCGAGCAGCTCGTCGGCAACGCGGTGCCGCTGAGCGACGCCGCCCGCCTCATCCATCCGCATCCCACGTTCGGCGAGGCATTGGGCGAGGCGCTGCTCAAGGCCGACGGACGGCCGCTGCACATGCGCTAGGCCGTGCCGCGGGACGGTGTCATTTGGCAGGAAACCAAGTACACTGGTCTTTCAGCACAAGTCTCAACCCCGACGAACGCTATATAGAAACGCTGTATATAAAGGACATCATGGCAGAGAAGAACGAAAAGAAGCCGAAGAAGCAAGGCACCATCAGCCAGATCATCCAGATCTACAAGTTCACCGCCCGGGACGACAAGCAGCTGCCGTGGCTCATCGCCGGCGCCGTCGCGCTCCCGATCATCGTGGCCGTGGTCGTGGCCCTGCTCTGGTTCTCGTGGATCACCGACATCTTCACCATCATCCTCGGCGTCATGGTCGGTCTGCTGCTGGGCACCACGGTGCTCACCCGCCGCGCCGACAAGGTCGGCTACCGTCAGATGGAGGGCAAGCCCGGCGCCACCGGCGCGATCCTGAGCAACATCACCAAGGCCGGCTTCTCCTTCCCGCAGGAGCCGATCTGGGTGGACGCCAAGACCAAGGACGCCATCTGGCGCGGCACCGGTCGCACCGGCGTGTACCTCGTGGCCGAGGGCGAGTACGGCCGCGTGATGAAGGCCATGGACAAGGAGGAGCTGAAGATCAGGCGCATCACCCGCGGCTCCGAGATCCCGATCATCAAGATCTCCGTCGGCGAGGGCGAGAAGCAGGTGCCGATCAGCAAGCTGCAGAAGACCGTGCTCAAGCAGAAGGTCAAGCTCACCAAGTACGAGGTCGACGAGCTCAACTCCCGTCTCAAGACCCTGCAGGCCAAGAACACCATGGGCATCCCGAAGGGCATGGACCCCACCAAGGTGCACGTCAGCCGCCGCGCCATGCGAGGCAAGTAGACGACACGGCAGGCCACCGCAATCTCGAATTGCGGAACCGCACGCCAAAACAATGTCGGCAATGCACGAAATGTGACATTGCCGACATTTTTCATATCAGCCGCCCATAGGGTCTTCCAATGACGGCCATCGGCAAGTAATATGGCGGCCACGTTCCACGCAATCGCCGTTGTCACCCCGGTTGTCCCCCATATCGGCGGCAGCACGGCGAATGTTTCAAACGGTTGTCAAGGTCATATCAAATACTGACACACGTTTTTCCCCGTTTTTTCGTTTCGCGAAACATTCTCGTAACCCAACGGCACCCTGTGGGAAATATCGGAGAGTACATTCTTCATACGTAAGTTCTCACGAATAAAGGAGCGATTGTGGCAGAGAATAAGATTTTCGCCCACACGCCTGAAGAAGTCGAAGCGCTGATCAACAAGGAAGGCATCGAGTATGTCTCCGTCCGCTTCACCGACCTCATCGGCGTCCAGCAGCATTTCACCGTGCCTGCCAGCGAGTTCACCGACAACGCCTTCACCGACGGCATGCCGTTCGATGGCTCTTCGGTGCAGGGCTTCCAGGCCATCAACGAGTCCGATATGAAGCTGGTTCCCGATGTGACCACCGCTTACGTCGACCCGTTCCGCAAGCACAAGACCCTCAACGTGGCCTTCTCCATCGTCGACCCGCTGACCGACGAGCCGTACTCGCGCGATCCGCGTCAGGTCGCCGCCAAGGCCGAAGCCTACCTGAAGTCCACCGGCATCGCCGACACCGCCTCCTTCGCTCCTGAGGCCGAGTTCTTCATCTTCGACAAGGTGCGCTTCGAGAACACCATGCAGCGCTCCTTCTACGAGGTGGACTCCATCGAGGCTCCGTGGAACTCCGGCGTCGACACCGAAGAGGACGGCACCCCGAACATCGGCTTCAAGAACCGTGTGAAGCGCGGCTACTTCCCGGTCCCGCCGATCGACCACTACCAGGACCTGCGCGACGACATGGTCGCCAACCTGCAGAAGGTCGGCCTGCAGCTCGAGCGCTCTCACCACGAGGTCGGCGGCGCCGGCCAGCAGGAAATCAACTACCGCTTCAACACCCTGCAGCACGCGGGTGACGACCTGATGAAGTACAAGTACGTCGTTCACGAGACCGCCTTCCTCAACGGCAAGTCCGTGACCTTCATGCCGAAGCCGATCGCCGGCGACAACGGCACCGGCATGCACTGCCACCAGTCCCTGTGGAGGGACGGCAAGCCGCTCTTCTACGACGAGAAGGGCTACGGCGGGCTCTCCGACATCGCTCGCTGGTACATCGGCGGCCTGATCAAGCACTCCTCCTCCGTGCTTGCCTTCACCAACCCGTCGCTCAACTCGTACCACCGTCTGGTTCCGGGCTTCGAGGCTCCTGTCAACCTCGTGTACTCCGCCCGTAACCGCTCCGCCGCCATCCGTATTCCGCTGGCCGGCACCTCCCCCGCCTCCAAGCGCATCGAGTTCCGCGCTCCGGATCCGTCCTGCAACCCGTTCCTCGCCTTCTCCGCCCAGCTCATGGCCGGTCTCGATGGTATCCTCAACCACATCGAGCCCCCGGAGCCGGTCGACAAGGACCTCTACGAGCTGCCGCCGGAAGAGCACGCCGGCATCAAGCAGGTGCCGAGCTCCCTGGCCGAGGCCATGGACGCCCTGGAAGAGGATCACGACTTCCTCAACGCCGGCGACGTCTTCACCGAGGACCTCATCGAGACGTGGATCGACCTCAAGCGCGGCGAAATCGACCAGGCCCGCCTGGCCCCGACCCCGCTCGAGTACGAGCTCTACTACCACATCTGATCGGTCGTCCCGGTAATCATCGGAATCATGGTGATTACGTTTATAGGGGCAGCCAATAGGTAGCCAATGGGCCGGTTCATTCGCATTGTCGAATGAACCGGCCCATTTGTTTTGCCGCCTTTTCCGCCGCCGATATTCCGCCTTTACACCGTCATAACGAAAGTCCGCTCATGTTCCTTATCATCATGCTCGCGTTCATCGCGTTCTGCATTTTCATGGCCATCAGGACGACGAAACGAAAGAACGAGCAAAAGACCGCCGACGCACCAACGGGACAAGGCCCCGCCACCCGCACCATTCCCTACGAAGTCTTGATAAACAATCCGATCATCCCCTATGCCCCCGGCCGCAACATCATGGACATGCCGCCAGACACCGTCATCACCGCGCCCGAGGAATCCAGGTACGGCGGCTGGATCAAGCGGCACACCTGGTTCGCATTCGACAAGAACGGCATCATCGACACCTGCTGCGTCTGCCATAAACTCGTCCACAAGGACGACCGCTTCTACGTACGCTGCGTGGACTGCAAGAAGGTGGCGTGCAAGGACTGCCACGTCCTGTGCCCATACTGCTTCGTCGCACGCTGCGACGACTGCGTACGCCTCGGCGGCCTGCACGACAATGACGTCATCTGCCCCAACGTCTCCTGGCACGGCCCCATGCAGCGCGAGCTGTAGCCGGACGCCGATGCACGGTCCGAAAGACCCGGCATCGGCGATTTGTGGTGCTTTTCGGTCGTTTTCCACGCCGAAAACGACCGAAAAGCACCACAATTTCCGGATTTCGCACGTTTGTCGCACGTCTCGACAGCTGCGACACGCCGAGGATTTGCATCTCGACGCTTCGTATGTATTATTTATGTCTTGTGCACGGCACAAAGCTTGCACAGGAAATATTCCTGCGTAGCTCAGTTGGCAGAGCATCCGACTGTTAATCGGACGGTCGCTGGTTCAAGCCCAGCCGCAGGAGCCAAACAAAAACCGGAACCCACGGGTTCCGGTTTTTTC
Organism: Bifidobacterium pluvialisilvae; assembly: GCF_019331695.1. Lineage (GTDB taxonomy): Bacteria > Actinomycetota > Actinomycetes > Actinomycetales > Bifidobacteriaceae > Galliscardovia > Galliscardovia pluvialisilvae. Next base: position 110,904 of record NZ_JAHBBI010000001.1, on the reverse strand, counting down.
GTATCGGCGCACGGCCGAATACAACCAGACGGAATTCGGTCAATCCGCACGCAAGGGCCCGGCAGCCCCTCCCCTGACGAACGGATTGACCAAGTTCATTTTTTCGTCAGTTCCTACGACTGGCCACGAACGTCTTGACGCCGTAGACGGCATAGCACAACACGACGATGACCGCCATGTACACCAACGACGAACGCATGGACTCGTACACGCCCGACAACACAATCGTGCCCAGGCTGAGCGCCAGCGCGAGAATCGGCACGAACGGCCATGCCGGCGTATGGAACGACAGTTCGTCGACGCCCCTGCCCTCACGGCGCATCTCGAGACGGAACCGGATCTCGCATACGGCCAGCACCACCCAGACGATGACCACGGCGATTCCCGCGCACGAGACCAGCGCCAGATAGATCACCGAGGCGGCAGTGACCGACGAAAGCAGCGCCATGAGGCCGCCCGCCATGGCCGTGCACAGGGCGATCAGCGGCACACCGCGTTTCGTGGTACGGGCGAACACGCGCGGGATCATACGCTCGTTCGACAGCGACCACAGCATGCGCGTGGATGCGTACAGTCCCGAGTTCGCGGCCGACAGGATGGCGGTGAGCACCACGAAGTTCATGAGGTCGCCGGCGAACGGCAGACCGATGGCGTCGAACACGAGCACGAACGGGCTCTTGTCCACGCCGGCGTCCTGCCATGGGATGAGCGCCGACATCACCACGATGGAGCCGATGAAGAAGATGGCCAGACGCCAGAACGTGGTATGGATGGCCTTGGGGATGTTCTCGCCCGGATCCTTGGTCTCGCCGGCGGTCACGCCCAGCAGCTCGGTGCCGGAGAACGCGAACACCACGGTCGACATGGTGGAGAACACGGGTGCGAAGCCGTTGGGGAACACGCCGTCCCTGACCAGATTGGTCAGGCCGGGCGCGTGCATGTACCCGGCGATGGGGATGATGCCGACGATGGCGAGCGCGCCGATGGCGATGAACGCGATGATGGCCACCACCTTGATGCCGGCGAACCAGAACTCCGCTTCGGCGAACGAGCGGACGGAGAGCGCGTTGAGCGTGAAGATGAGCACGATGAACAGGGCACTCCACGCCCATGCGGGCGAGCCGGGGAACCATTTCTGCATGATGAGGCCGGATGCGGTGAATTCGGAGCCGAGCGCGCCCATCCATGCGAGGAAGTAGATGATGGCGATGGTGAATCCGGTGGCGGGGCCGATGAACCGTTTGGCGTACACGTGGAACGAGCCGGTCTGCGGCATGGCGGTGGCGAGTTCGCCGAGGCAGAGCATGACCATGTACACGTTGAGCGCGCCGATGGCGTAGGCGAGGATGGTGCCGATGGGTCCCGCCTGGTGGATGGTGTAGCCGGAGCTCAGGAACAGTCCGGTGCCGATGACGCCGCCCAGCGAGATCATCATGAGGTGGCGGGTCTCCATCTTGCGTTGGAGGCCGGTGTGGCTGTTTCCGGCATGCGGTGCCGCGGTGCCGCCTTTGACGGCGTCGTCCGATGTGGTGGTTGTGGCCGAAGCCATGATGCCTTCCCTTCGTTCTTCGTTTCACCGGCCGTCGTCCCATCGCCAGCGTCATCGTCATCGTCGGTGTCGTTGTCATTGCCGCTGTCGGGGGATCCGTTGCGACCGGCCCAGTCCGTTTCACTGTATGTCCCGGAGGATGGTCATGGCAGTCGCAGACCCAAGAAAACATCCCGGTTCGCTATAGCAATAACCTATGGCCGGTTACGGGTCTCGCCCGGTCCGTCACGATTCGGCATCGATTGGCGACTTCCCGCCGATGGTCGGCGTCAGACGTCGCCCGATGCGTATGATGGATGCTGTCTTGCGATTTTCGATGCCAAGGAGGTTTTCGGCATGGTTACGCTCAAGGACGTCGCCAAGGAGGCCGGGGTCACCGCCACCACAGCCTCACGTGCGTTGCGCGGCATGGATATGGTCACTCCCAAAACCACGCATAGGGTCCTTGCAGCCGCCGAAAAACTCGGGTATCGCATGAACATCTCCGCGCAGTCGCTGCGCACCGGCAAAAGTGGCACCGTCACGTTCCTCACGGCCGGCATCGACGGCGCCTATTTCTCGAGTCTGGCCATGCGGTTCGCCGCCGAACTCAACAGGCAGGGCATGCATATGCTCATCGAATCGTCCAAGTATCTGCTGGACGATCAGGGCAACGAAAGGGACATGTCGTATCTGTTCTCCGACGGCATCATCGGCATCAACGCCAAACATGCGTCGAAGGCGCTGTCCTCGCACCCCTCGGTATTGCTTGAGGACTATACGCTCGACAGCCCGTACGATCAGGTGAACGCGCCGAGCCAGGCGGGTACGCGTGCGGCGATACGCCATCTGTATGAGAAGGGCTGTCGTCGCATCGGACTGGTCGGCCACGACATTCCGCCCGAGTCGAATCCGGGGGCCTCCCAGCAGGTGCGTATGCTGGCCGCCAGGCATGAATGCCAGCAGCTCGGTCTCGAATTCGACGACGAGCATTCGCTGATCAGCGTGCCATGGTCGCGCGACGGCGGCGTGGAGGCCGGCCATCGCTGGGCGGACGACCGGCTCGGATTCGACGGCCTGTTCTGCCCGAGCGACGGGCTGGCGCTGGGCGTGCTGCGCGGCCTGGCCGACCGTGGTGTGGCCGTGCCGCAGGACGTGGCGGTCATCGGGTTCGACGGCATCGAGGACGGCGAATACAGCGTGCCGACGTTGAGCACCATCGCCGTGGACTTCACCAGCATGGCGCAGGCGGCGGTGGCGCTGCTCACGCATCGCATCAACCATCCGGACGAGGAGCGCTATCCGCAGACGGTGACGGTCGGCTACCGTCTCATCGAACGCGAGTCGACGCGGCGGTAGCCGACGGCGACTCATCACGTCGAAGTCTCTCCCTCCGTCACGCGTTACGGCGTGCCACCTCCCTCGTCAGAGGGAGGCACGGCATGGCTACCTGAACCGAATCGTGTATGTGCGTTTGGTGACGCCGTTTTCGGCCGTGAGTTCCACGAGGGCCGTATCACCGCCGTCGACGGGCGGCACGACGGTGATGGCGGCGTTGTCGCCGGCCGGCTTCGGCTCGATGACCGGCTCGCCTTTACCATCAGCGCCGTCACCATCAGCGCCGTCACCGCCGCCGCGCACGACCGTATACCCCTCGACGTCCGGCGCGAAATTAGGGACGGAGACGTCGTCGACGGCAAGTCCCGCGAGCGCGCAGCCCTCGTTGACGACGGCCACCTGCGCGTCGCCGCGGATCTCGGTGATGGCCACGCACTCCCCCGGCCCGCTGACGAAGCCGATCCGCAGCCGTGAGGTCTTCACCATGTCGAACGTATACGTACGTTCCAGCCCACGGTCGATTTTCTCCGACTTGGTTGTGTCGCCGAAGGAGCCGTAGATCCATCCGGCACTGCCCTGCTGTTCGACCGGCTTGTCGTGCGTCTTCAATCCGCTTACCGGCACCCAGTCCCCGCCGTTCCACGCGCTGATCGTCACGGATTCGGGCAATGCCACGCCCTCGCCCTCCAGGCAGTAGTAGATGGTGAAGGCGTTGAGCATGAACGGCGTTTCGGTGCCGTAGCCGAACCGGTATTCCAGCCAGGCCGTGTCGTCGGGATCGCCGAACGTGGACCAGCGGTTCTTGAGGTTGTATCCGGCGCGGGCGGTGTATGACACGGTACCGTCCATGAGATTGGAGACGTCCTCCATCATCCTGGGGTCATGGTTGGTGTAGGAGGCTTCGACCGTGGGATACACGTCGTTGCGGAACGAGAACAGGTCGCGGTTCTTCGTGTACTCGTCGGTCACGCGCACGGTGGCTTCGGCCTTGGCGTCGATGCCGTCGACGTCGCCGAGGATGGTGAACGCGCCGGGCCGACGGCAGTCCTTGGGCGAGGCGTCGCGCCAGTTGACATCGCGTTCCTCGACGAGACCGTCGCTCCACCATACGCGTACGGTCGGCGCCGTTCCGGCCAGATCGGGGACGATGCCGGTCACCGTGGCCGTGGAGATCCGCTGCACGGCGATGACGTCGACGACGCTGACCGTCGCCGTGGCGATGACGCCCGCGGCGTCGAATCCGCTCGGGCCGGCGAGCGTTCCGGTGATGTCGCGCGTGCCAACGGTCTGCCACAGGTCGTCGTCGGCACACCACGTGACGGGCAGCGTGGGGTCGAGGCCGCGGTCGAAACGCACGGTCACAAGGTTCGGCAGGTCGGGCCGCTCCCCCACTTCGCAGCGCACGTGCACGGGTTCCACGGCGATGGGCCGCTTCTCGCGGTGGATCCTGCCCACGCTGACCGGCAGCGGCGCCGAGACGACGGTCGCGCCGGCGTATGCGGCGTGGACCGTCAGGTCGGTCGAACCGGTGAGCGTGCCGGCGACGGCCGTCGACGCATCGGCGTCGCCGCCGCCGTTGTCGACGACGGCAAGTATCGCCGGATCGGCGATGTCGATTCGTACGTCGAGGATGTCGGTGCCGATTGGTCGTCCCAGCACGTCACGGGCCTCGATGACCAGTGCGGCGGTCTGGTCCTCGACGAGTCCGCCGTCGCCGGCGAGGTGGACGGATACGGACTCGATGGGCGCCGGCCGCGTGATGACGTCGATGCCGATGGTCGCGCCGCGGCTGTGGTCCTCGGACGCGATCTCGACGAGGTATCTGCCGTTGGACGGGTCGACGGGAGGAATGACGACCGCGGCCGCGTTGTCGTGGGCGATCGGCTCGAACGTCGGGATTCCGGTGTCGTATGGCAGCGTGACCGTGTAACGGCGTTTCGCGGGGTCGAATCCGCCAATGGTCGTGCCGTTGAGTCGCAGATCATCAAGCATCGTGGTCGAGGCGGGGGTCTCGTCGGGGCCGAGCACGCGGATGACGGCCGTGGCCGACGGTCCGGCGTCACCGCCCTGTTCCGGCGTGAGGATATCGCCCCGAACCGTCACCCGGCCGGTGTCAGACCAATCGTGGCGGTCGGGCATCCGCCAGACGACGGGTTCGGAGCGTTTGCCGCCGTCGTCGTAGACGACCGTTGCGTTGTCGGGCAGGGACGGAACGACGCCCGCGGCGACGGCGGTGGTATGGGGCACGACGGCGAACGGACGACGCGGACGGACGTCGGCATCATCGCCGTTGCGGCTGCGGTTGTTCGTTACGGCCTTGGAGTTCTCACCGGCGGCCGTTCCGACGGCGATCCCCGTCTCGCCGCCGCGCAGTCCCACGGCGGTCGCCCGTACGATGATGGGCCTGCCGGACCCGTCGGAGGCGACGATGACGAGCGCCTTGCCCCGGTAGGCTTTGCGTACGGGCGATTGGAACGCCTCGGTGCTGGCCTGATAGCCGTTGTCGGTGCCGAGGATGACGCCGTTTTCGACGGTGAAGGTCAGCCGGTTGTCGGCGTCGGGGCAGACGACGTCGGCGTCGTCGACGATGTCGGCGGTGATGAAGCTCATGTCGCGGTCGTTGGCGCTGGTCTCGCCGGCGTGCAGTATGTCACGGTCGGGGCGCAGACGCACGGCGGCCGGCGATCCGGCGGTGCGCAGCACGTCGCGCGCCACTTCTCGGCCCGTGGCGTCGTAGGCCACGGCCTTGAGCTCGCCCGGCTCGAATGCCACGTCCCAGTGGAGGTAGATGGAGTCGCGCGGGTCGTCTTTTGCGAACCGGTATGCGAACGGCTTGTCGGGGTGGGCGGTGTCGATGTGGAAGCCGGTGGCGTGCGGCTCGAATTCGCGCACGCCGAGCGAACGGCCGTTGAGGAACAGCTCCACCTTGGCGGCGTTGGAGTACGCCCACACCTGCACGGGCTCCCCCTGACGCCAGTTCCAATGCGGCAGCAGATGCACCATGGGCGCGTCGTCGGGGTCGGTCCACAGGCTTCGGTAGAGCCACCATTCGTCCTTGGGGAATCCGGTGGAGTCGACGATGCCGTAGTAGGAGGTCTTCGGGGCGAGCACGGTGCCGTCGGACTCGGTCTGCGACTGGTCGTTCCAGTAGAAGTTGCCGATGTAGGGCGCGGGTTCGCCGATGTAGTCGAATCCGGTCCAGGTGAATTCGCCCATGTGGAAGTCGAGCTTCATGGAGCGCATGAAGTCCTTTGTGATCGGTGTGCCGCGGTTGGCGGTGATGTCGTAGGAGGTGATCTCGTACGTGTCGTCGTTCCACGGCTGCCGGCCGGGCTCGAACGGGAACTCCGTGCCGCGCACGCCGTCGGGCACGTCGGTGGGATACACGTAGTATCCGCGGCTGCCGAGGCTGCATCCGCTTTCGGAGTTGACGATAAGGTCGTTCGGATGCTTGGCGTGGATGGCGACGAGGTGGTCCTCGGAGGCGTAGGAGTAGCCGCGCACGTCCATGCGCTCGTGGATGTCGTTGCCGATGCCGTCGATGCCCTTGCTCAGATACGAGGAATCATTGATGCAGACCGGGCGTGACGGGTCGGCGGCATGGGCCACCGACACCAGCTTTTCAGCAAGCGGCAGCTCGCTCTCCTGCCAGGCGACCTCGTTGCCCAGACTCCACATGAACACGGACGGTTCATTCACTCGCATCCTGAATCCGGTCGATCGTCACATCGGCCGCGACACCCCGGAATATCGGTGCCGTTCGCGGCTGTTCTGACGACCGACCGGTGGTGTGTGGTCATTTCGGCGAATGAAAATTTTCATAAACTCCGTGCATGCCGACAAGGATGACGAAACGATCATAGATTGAGTGCAACCGTCTCGAAGAAGAGAAAGGACGACAACAATGTCGGGCAATAACACAATGAACTACGACCTGACGGGCAAGGTGCCGCTGCTCGCCAAGTTCGGCTTCTCCATGCTTCCTTTTGCATGGGTCACGCAGACCATGGTCATCACCTGGCAGATGTTCTACTTCACCACGTTCGTGAAGATGTCGGTGATGATGGTCACCCTGATGCTTACCGTCGGCAAGGTGGTCGGCGCCGTCGCCACACCGTTCTGGGGATACCTTTCCGACCGCCTCTACCGCACCGCCTTCGGCCGTAGGTTCGGACGCCGCCGCGCCGTGCTGCTGCTGTGCATCCCGCTGAACTTCGTCTTTTATATGGCCCTGTGGACCATGAGCATGCCGACATGGTTCTACTTCCTGGCCAACATCCTCTACTGGGGCGCATGGGCCGGCGTCACCACCGTGCAGTACGCGCTGCCGGCGGAGATGACCGAGAACACCACGCAGCGCGCCCAGATCGTCGGCATCAACCAGATCGCCGCCGGCATCGGCGGCACCGCCCTGTCCATGCTCAACATCTGGCTGTTCACGCTGTGGGGCAAGGACAACTGGACCTCCTACTTCTACATCGCGCTGCTCTGGGGCATCGTCGGCACCATCGCACTGTTCATCGGCTTCCTGACCGTGCAGGAGCGCCCGTACGACGCATCCACCGACGTGGCGTCCTCCGATTCCTCCACCGGCGAGGCCTCCGGCCTCAAGCGCTTCGCGGGCGTGTTCTGGAACTTCCTGTCCGCCATGCGCGTCAAGTCCTACCGCGTCTATCTGGGCATGTACATCTGCGAGCAGACCTTCCGCGCCATCCGCGGCACCATCAACACCTACTTCGTGATATTCGTGCTGCTGCTTGACCCGCAGACCGTCTCCCTCAGCACCGGCGTCAGCTTCATCTTCGGCATGGTATTCGTGGCCATGTGGATCTGGCTGACCGCCAAGCTCGACGGCATGCGCACCTTCCGCCTCGGCGGCTACGTCTGCATCCTCGCCTTCGCCTGCATGCTCGGCCTCGGCATCTTCCAGGCCAGCGTCCCCACCGGCGTGCGCGCCATCCTGTTCACCGTGTTCCTGATCTTCCTGAGCTTCGGCATCTCCGGCGTGGTGAACGCCACCCAGTTCGTGTTCACCTTGGTCCCGGACGTCGACGAGATCGTCACCTCCAAGCGTCGTGAAGGCCAGTACGCCGGCATCAACTCCACGCTGGACGTCATCTTCACCGCCCTTGAGACCCTGCTCATCGGCGCCGTGCTCAGCTGGACCGGCTTCGTCGAGGGCGCCACCACCCAGCCCGCCGCCACCGTCGACTGGATCATGATCCTCTACACCGTCGTCCCGGTCGTGCTCGTCATCCTCGGCAACATCGTCTCCCGTCTGCTCAAGATGACCAGCGCCAACCACAAGAAGGTGCTCGCCGAAGTCACCCGCCTGAGGAACGGCGGCGACATGAAGGACGTCGAGCCCGAGACCAGGAAGGTCATCGAGGAGCTCTCCGGCTTCAAGTACGAGCAGTGCTGGGGCCACAACAACGTGATCAACGCCACCCACAAGGAAAAGGAGGGTGCCGCTGCCTGATTCGTAATCTCCTGTTTTCGGTTTTCTTTCTCCCCCCTGCCGCAGGTCCCTTCCCCTGCGGCAGGGGTTTTCGCCGTTCGCGGCCGCCGGGGCGACGGCATCGACGCGCGGGGAGACCGTTGATGCCACGCTCATGGCAGGGAATCCGATTCCCGTTGTTTGTCATTGACTGCCACGATTCCGTGGCACGGAATCCGCAATACGCCCGTCCGACGATTCCCTGCCGTGCCGCACGACGCGTCCCGTCCTCATACCGTTGCAATTGCGACGATGCCCATAGCCGTCGTCATTCGAGATGTGGCAGGGAATCCGATCCTCGCCTTTTTCGATGCCGCCTGCCAGGATCCCGTGGCACGGAATCCGAAACCAACGGACCTGTACATCGACTGCCACGTGCATCATCCGTATTCCCGCATTGCCGGCAACGTCACTGCATGAGCGAGCTGTTGGAGACCTCCTGCTCGATGCGGTCGTACGCCTGGGAGAGCAGCATGTTGCCTGGCACGGTGGTGAGCATGAACGCCAGCGCCGCCACGATGACCGACACCAGCAGTCCGGAGATGACACGAATGGCGATCTTGAAGACCGCGTACGCCACGACGCCGCCGATCACGACGGTCAGCACCGTCTGCGCGGCGCCGGGCAGCTGCCCGTACCATACGACGAGATTGTTGACGACCGATTCCATATGCGCTCCTTGATGGGCTTCCGATAGATACCGATGCGATGATAGGCACCGTTCCTGTAGGGTGTCTGAACGGCATGAAAAATCCTCCCCGCACAGTGTACGGGGAGGATCGTCTTGGCTTGGAGGCATCGATCAGCAGGAAGGATTGGCAACGGACGTCAGCACGGCGATGCCACCAGGCCAAGTATTCCGGCGACTACTCCTGACGGGGCAGGGCGCGAATCCATTCGGCGGCGAGACCGGGCCAGCATTCGGCGAGAGGCTGGTTGTAGGCGTCCTCGCCGACGGTGGTGGTCTCGTCGTTGGCCAGGGCCAGTCCGTGCGGGCCGTAGGGGAAGATGTGCATCTCGAAATGCACGCCGGCGCGTCGCAGCGCGGAAGCGAACAGCAGGCTGTTCTCCACGGGCACGGACTGGTCCTCGAACGTGTGCCACAGGAACGTGGGCACGGTGTCGGCGGTCACGCGCCGCTCCAGGGAGAGCCGTTCGACGAGTTCGGGGTCGTCGGCGCCGACGAGGTTGTCGAACGAGCCGCGGTGGGCGAATTCCCCGGAGGTGATCACCGGATAGCCGAGAATCATGCCGTTGGGCTTGAACCGGTTGGCCGGCATGCCGGTCTTGTCGACGAGCCACGGTTCGTTCCACATGGTGCCGAGGCTGGCGCACAGGTGGCCGCCCGCGGAGAATCCGCACAGGACGATGCGGTCGGGGTCGATGTTGAACTCCTCGGCGTGGAAGCGCAGGTAGGCGACTGCGCTGACGAGTTCGAGCAGCGACTGAGGGAACCGCGCCGGGGCCACGCTGTAGTTGAGCACGCAGGCCTGGAAGCCCTCGGCCACCATGCGCAGGGCGATGGGCTCGGCCTCGCGTTCGGAGCAGAAGTGGTAGCCGCCGCCGGGCACCACGAGCACCACGGGCCGCTTGCGTTTGGGGTCGATGGTGTCCCAGTTTTCGAGGAAGAACGTGCTGAGCGTGGCGGAGGAGCCGGCCACGGACAATGAGACCTTTTCGTTGATCATGATTATCGCCTGATTCCATATGGTCGCGGACGGGGCAACACGTCGGCCGCCGCGGTCACTCGCCGCCCAGCGCCGCCGCGAGCGCCTTGGTGATGACGGGAGCGTAGTACTTGTCGATGGCGGCGAGGTTCGGATGCGTGCCGGAGGGGTGCACGTCCGGATCGGGATAGGTGGCGGTTTCGGGCGTGCCGGGCAGCCCGTCGGTGCCGAGCTTGTCGAACGAGTACTTCACGCGCATGTCCTCGTTCCGCGCGTCGAGATCGGTTTCGCCGAACACGTCGGCCACGGTGACGCCCCACTTCCGACAGGCGGCGAGCTGCACCTGACGCAGGTGGTTCTGCACGGCCCAGTTGCGTCCGATCTTGGCGACCGCAAGATACACGATCGGCGTATCCGGCCAGTGGCGGCGGAACGCGAGGATGGTCGCCTCGAAGCAGCCGGCGTAGGTGGTGAGATCCAGTTCGGCCGGGTCCTTCGCCTCCCCCACGGCGCCCAGATAGGCGGGGATGGTCTCGGGCCATGCGTCGTTGGCGCCGCCGTTGAACAGGATCACGTCGGGCTTGGGCTGGTCGATGCCGACGAATTCGGCCTGCTGCAGGATCTGTCCTTCGAGACCGTTTTTGATGGTGCTGAACCGGATGGTGGCGCCGTTGCGTGCGCGTTTGACAAGGGTCATGCCTTCGTTGTCGGCCACGACGTTCACGCAGGAACGCTTGGTGTAGTAGTGGCCGTCGACGATGCTGTCGCCGAACGCGTACAGCACCTTGCCGTTGAGAATGGATTCGCTCATGACAATGCTCCTTTGCGGCGAATTGCAATGAATGTGCGGTGAATGAGATCCGGTCAGCCGAGATCGGTGCAGATGTCGTCGGACGCGGGGATGGTGACGGCGATGCGACGTGGTTCGGCCGCCACGTCGTCGCGCCATGCGGTGACCGTGTAGATCACGTGCCGGCTCTGTCCGGGCAGCGGCAGGTCATGATATTCGGGTTTGATGATCACCTCACGGTTGTAGACGCGCCCTTCGGCGTTGGTCTTCTCCACCACGTAGTAGTTGGCGTGCGGCGATGCCGTCCAGCGCAGGTTCACTTCCTCGCCGATGATGCCGGTCACGCCGCCGGCGATCAGGTCAGCCACCGGTTCAGGAGAGCCCTGCTCCTCATCGTGGAAGTCGAATTCCGGATAGATCGTCCCGAGTTCGCGGGCCACGATCCGCGCGTACGCCTTGGCTCCGGTGACGCCGATATGCACAATGTCCCGAATGCCGTCAGGATGACGCTGATACTGCAACGCGGAGGCGCGCAGGAACACGGCGTCCACGTTCTCTTCGGGCAGACGGGCCAGATACTCCCCCGCCAGTCTGCGCAGATCGATGAGCGGCACGTCGTGTTCGGCGGCGTACGTGCGCGTGATCTCGGCGTACGGGTCGAGCGCCTTGCCGACGTCCACGCCGGCACCCTGCGGATACTGCGGAATGGCGGTGACGAGCACCGGTCGCGCCCCACGATCGGCAATGCTCACCACGTACCGGTCGAGCCAATCGGCGTATTCGTCGAGCGGAATGTATCGCATCGGACGGGTTTTCGACTCGTCGTTGATGCCGAACTGGATGAGCACCACGTCGTTCGGCGCGAGCGAACCGAGCAGCTTGTGGAACCGGTGATCATTGAGGTAGCTGCGTAGACCGCGGCCGCCGAGCGCCCTGTTGTGGATGGTCGGCCCGTCGCCGGTGAACACACGGGCCTGCAGCACGGTGGAGGCCGTATCGTGCCCGTAGGAGAATCCGTGCCCTGCCATCAGGAACCAGGCCAGCCATTCGCCCCAGCCCGCCTGCGGCGCCTCCTCGTCGAAGTACGTCTGCACGGTGGAGTCGGCGGCGATGAAGATGTGCGGACGGTCGGTGCGGTTCTGCACGATCGGCTCGTAGGAGAGCCGCGTCAACGTGAGTTCACCCCAGCCGGTGGTGGCGTCGTCGCACCCTTCGACGGGCACGAAGGTCAGTTCGATGTCACGTCGGGTCAGCTGCACGTCGAAGACGATCTCGCGACGCTGGTCGGGGCGCAGCGCGAACTGGGCGACGTCCTGGCCGTTGACGATGGCGCGGAACGTATGACCGATCTCATCGGTGCCGAGCACTTCCGCGGTGATGCGGTAGCCCTTGGACGGCGCCGCGATGGTGACGCCGGTGCCGATGAAGTACGAGGTGCGGGCGATGGTGTTGGGATCGTCGTTCAATGCCTCGGATTCCTCGACGAGACGACGGGTGGCGAAGACGAGACCGTCGGTGCCGTACGCCTCGTCCGGCACGGGAGCGAACTCGGCGGAACGCCGTTCGTATGCGCCGTCGACCCAGCCGGGCGCTTCGTTCGGATAGTCGCGCACGAATGCACGTTCATATGGTTCGGTGAACATGATGGTGGTCATTATGGAACTCCTTATTCTGAAAAGTCGTGGACAATGCCGAAGTGTTGTGGGACTGGATCAGGACCTCCCCTGCAGTGGGGAGGCCCGATGAATGTCTGAATGCTTGAATGTCAGGACTTGCGCTGGGTGTCGGAGCCGAGGCCTTCGGTCAGCTCGTCGGCTTCGGCCAGGGTCTTCGGCGCGTCGTCGCGGATGAAGTCAAGCGTGACGATGGCGTTGAGGCACCACTGGGCCACGAAGTTGGTCTTGACCCACGGGTTCTCCCACGGAATCTCCTCGAGCTCCGCCTGATTGCCCACGTTGTGCAGGGTCACGGTGTCGAAGCCGGTGTGGGCGCCGTCCATGAGCGCGTGGATCAGATACTTCCACACCTTGCGCGCGATGGTCCTGTCTCCGTAGTATTCGGCCGCGTACGCACCGATCGCGGAGGCGAAGAACGGGAACGGGTAGGCGCGGTCGGCCAATGCGCCGTTCGACTCCTTGACCACCTCCTCATGCGGCAGGAAGTAGAAGCGTCCGAAGTCGGCCACCATCTTCGGCCAGTCGGGGTCGTCGACGAGGTCCTTCATCTCGATCCACACCTCGGGCGCGCCCTGACAGATGGCGAGGTGCACGCCGCCGGTGGACTCGTTGTTGATGAACCGCAGATGGCAGGTGTCCGGATCGAATTCCATATCCACACCGGAGTTGAGCTGCAGATCCATGGCCTTGATGTCGTCGATGCCGGTCTGGATCTTGCTCAGGAACTCCGGGGAGTTGGTGCGTTCGAGCTGGGTCATCCAGTCGGAGCACAGGCTGGACCAGTCCGGGCCGGAGCGGGCGTGCGCCGGATAGACCATGGACTCCTTGTCGTACCAGTCGCCGAGCGGATCCTTCTCGAGGAAGGTCTTCTCCACATCGCCGAGCTCGTCGAACAGGTCCTCGAAACGACGGTCGCCGGTCAGGTAGTAGTACACGCGATGGTGCCCGGCCATGGAGATGCGGGCCTCCTTGCACGCGCATCCCCAGTGACGCACGTTGTGACGCGAACCGAGGCCCTTGTAACGCCCCAGATGGTAGACGTCCACTTCCGAGACGTGACGGCACAGCTTGCTGGCGATGTCGAAGATGTCCTCGCGACCCGAACGCAGGAACGCGTACCACAGCCAGTAGGTGGGCACGAGTTCGGCGTTGTCCCAGGCGAAGCCGCCCATGTCGTAGCGCCACTGATGGCGGGCGGAGTCGTAGGAGTGCATGATGTCGCCGTAGTCGAACATGCCGTACCAGTTGCGCAGGTCGATCTCCTTCTTGTAGAAGGCGACAGCCCTGTCGAGCTGATCCTCGAGCCAGTTCTCCATTTCGGTGTCGCGCACGGGCAGCGACCAGCGGCCGAACGCGCCCATGTCGTGATAGAACTCCGGGGTCGCGAGATACTGCTCGGGCTTGTCCACGGCGAGCGAGAAGTCGAGCAGCGTCCCGTCATCGGGAATGGGCGTGGGACCGGCGGCGATGGAGAATTCGTTGGTGCAGGCGATGCCCACCGGATCGGCGCCCTTATAGTCGTAGCCCTCGTAGTACGCCCACTGGTAGCCGTCCTGCGCGTAGTGGCGGAAGTCCATGGCGGCCGCGTCCGGACTCCACAGCCATATGGTGGCCGTGGCGGTGTCGCCGGTCAGCCCGGAGAACGTGTAGCCGGTGGGATACTTCTGCCAGAAATCCTTCACCGCCACCATCACGGAGCCCGCCTCGGATCCGAACGCCGCGCCGCCGCGCGTCCGGTTGCCGTGCAGCGTGGTGATGCGGCACACCTGCTCGTCGGCGGTCTTCTTGGTGATGGCGAAGTGGCTCGGGGAATCCTGCACGACGTGGTATTCGTCCCACCACGGCATGTCCTTGAGCACGGTCTCGACCTTCTCGTTGTCGGAGTCGGAGTTGGCGGTCTGATTGAGCACGCCCGACGCGTCGATGGTCTCGCCGGCCTCGTCGCTCGGGTGGATGAGCCTGCCGGCCTGCTGATCCTCGTACAAATGGCTGGGGATGACCGGTTTCCAGGTGAGCAGCTGCGCGAGGCATTCATGAATCGTGCCATGATCGCCCTCGAAGCGCACGTGACGGTTGTACGGCTTGCCTGCCATCGGGGATTCGAAGCGCACGCCGAGGCCCTTGAGGAAGTCGTGGTTCTCGTCGCCGTCGTAGACGAACGTGTGCTGGAAGTCCAGTCGGTCGGCGTCATAACCGACGGTCATGCGGATGATGAAGGGCAGACGCTCAGTGCCGTCGGAGGCCACATGCGTGCCGGTGTACTTGACCACGGTGGTCAGCGGACCGGTCTCCTCGAGTTCGATCTCGTCGACACGGCCGGTGTACGACGTGTGGCGGGTCAGCTCGCCTTCGGTCTCGCCGGCGTTCGGGTCCTCAAGCTCCAGCACGGGGACGCCGTTCGTGACGACCGTGCGACCATCGACGACGAACAAGTCGAACAGCCGTCCGGAGGAGCGGATGATGGTTACGGACGAGCGACCGGAGGTGATGACGATGGTCTCGCCGTCGTCGCTGATGCACTGTCCCTGATTCGCGGGCACACCGGGGGCATCGGCCAAGGTGATCTCGACGCTGCCGCCAAGCCGTGCGGCATCGGCGGTGTGGGCGACCCACTTCACCGAGCCGTCGGGCCAGTAAGCGGTGACGCGCGATTGCACGGGCACGGGGGTGCCGTCCGCACCGGTCAGCGCGAAACGGTTGTCTTTCGCCGCATCGACGCCGCATTCGCCACGTTTCCACATACTGCCGAATGTGGTGTATCCGCTACTGCCGTTCTTTCGCATTGCATGGAGTTTCATCTGTATCGATCTCCTTTGCGCCTTCATCGTCTACGCCGTTGTGCATGAAAGCGATTCACGTTGGGTAACATCATCGTTTGTTGTTCCGGCGGCCCGCCGCATACGTGGCGGACCGCCCGCTACTGAACAATCTATCAGCGTCATCGCAAAATCATTGGTCAAAAATATTGAATCGTGATGAATTCCTATCTTTTTTTGATTCCTTAATTTTATCGATAACATCGATATTATCACTGGCACAGGAGGATTTTCACATACATTTTCCCTGTATCGATATCAGCCCTCTGTCCAGAACCGCCTCCACATCTTCGCGGCGCGCTGCTACCGTCCGAAATCGAACACGGTGTCGATGATGAGGAAGTCATCGCCATGTGCTTCGGGGAAATGATCGAAATGCGAGGCCGGGTCGACGGCGAGCCACCGTTTGATCTCCCCGGATGGCCCGTCGCCGCCGTTGATGTTCCGTCGGCCGCGGTCCCGCGGTGTTTCGAAATAGCTGAACAGCACATTGTCATGGATGGAGATGAACTGGTAGCGGTCGCCGACGAGCAGTCCCTCATGCACGATGGCCTGATGATGGCAGACATAGTCCATGAGCTTGTCCGGGTAGAGCACGGCGATGCGACCGCACCGGGCATCGGGTTTCGGCCGACGCGTGTAGTAGTCCACGCTTTTCGGTTCGTCGAACCAGAACACCGGGTGCATGTACGCCCATTCGACATCACCAATGTCACGACCGCGCAGGGCGGGGAACGGCCTGAGCAGACCGTGCAGCCATCCCCAGTCGTCGGGCGCACGACGGATTTTCTCCGGGTCGGGACGTTCGCCCTCGTGAATGTGCTCGGTATACAGGAACAGCTGATTGCGGTGACGATACAATCCCACGGTGAGCAAAATTCCGTCGTCCACCAATTGTCGTGCTTGGTCGGCGGCAGCGCGGACCGCCTCGTCCAGGGATTCGGCACCGTCGGCATCGGGTTTCAGTACCGCCCGATATGAGGCCCGTTCGATATTCGCCATATGCTTTCTCCTCCATACGTTAGGCGGCCCGGATGCCTAGGAAGGAAACCGCACTGGCATGCGGAGGCATCCGGGCCAAGTTGCTGTTCGTCTGCCGGCCTTCACGGTCCCGTTTTCTTGGGGAACGTGATGTGGAGTCGAAGATTCAAGGTGTCGCTCCCCTCAGTCCGCCTTTCGGCGGACAGCTCCCCTCGGAGAGGGGAGCCATTTGGAGATGTCCTCTCTGAGGAAGGGCAGCATCCTATGCTGCCGCATACGCCAACAATCTGTTCCGCTCCAATCAGGCACCACGTCCGTCAGCGCTCGCTCAGCTTCACGCTCACACGCTCGCTGGATTCGGTCTCGACGAGCGGGAATGCGCGGAACCCGTCCTCACGTCGCACCACACCGGACACGGTGATGTCACGCCCGTGCCGCACATATACGGCGGGGATGTCATGCTCGTAAACGTCATGCACGCTCGGTTGCTCGTCGAACAGTCCGGGCCGCTGCGTGCCCTGTACACGCTGGATGAGCCGGATATCGGAGATGTCGACGTTTTCGATCACGGCATCCTGTTCCCCCGCGATGAACACGCCCGACTCGCAGGTCATCCAGATATGGTCGAACGTCACGTCACGGATCACGCCCGGCAATGGCGACGACGGCGTGACTCGCGGCGTGGCCGAGATAAACACCGGTTCGCCCTGGCCCCACCAGCGCGGCGCGAACTCGCGCTGCGGGCAGTCGGCGTAGTGCGTGGTGTTGCCGGAGACGTGATGCACGTGGATGTCCTCGATGACCGCGCCGTCTCGCCCCCAGATGCCCACGCCACGCGAGCAATCGCGGAACACGCAGTCGGAGATCACCACGTGACGGATGGCGTTCGCCGTTTCGGTGCCGATCTTCAGCGCCGAATCATGCGAATACAGCACGCAGTCGGAGATCACGATGTTCTCGCAGGCGCCGTATTTGGCGGCCATGGGCGGGGTGTTCTTCACCACGATGGCGTCGTCGCCGGCCTTGACGATGCAGTTGGTGATGATCACGTCCTGGCAGGTGTCGGGGTCGATGCCGTCGTTGTTGACGCCGCGCTGGTCGTTGAGGATGCGGATGCCGTCGACGAGCACGTGCCGGCATCCGGCCATGTGCAGCGTCCAGAACGCGGCGTCGCGGAAGGTGACGTCACGCACGGTGAGGTTCTCCACGTCCTCGAAGAACGTGGTGCGCGGGCGCTCCGAGGCGGGCGTGCGCACGTTCTTCGGGCATTCATGCAGGCCTCCGTCCGCGTCGTCGTCGTAGAACACCTTGTCGCCCTGACCGTAGATCGTGCCATGACCCTCGATGGTGATGTTCTCGGCATGACGGGCGAACAGGAAGCAGCCGCCCTCCCACCCGGAGGTCTCGGTGTCGTCGTCGAACTCGGCGGCGAAGTCGATGCCGTCGGCGAGGTCCAGACTGCCGATCAGCCATGCGCCGGTCGCCAGATGCAGCGTGACGTTGCTTTTCAACACCAGTGCACCGGTGAGGAACCGGCCATTCGGAATGACCACGCGACCGCCGCCGGCGGCGGTCGCGGCATCGATCGCATGCTGGATGGCCTCGCGGTTGTTGGTCGCGCCGTCGGCGACGGCACCATATTCGGTAATGATGTAATCCATAATCGTTTCTCCGTTGAATCGTGCAGACACCGCCAATCTATGACCGTTTCGCCGTTCCCGTCGGCACGTACGGAGTTTATGAAAATTTTCATTCGCCGAAATGGCCGCACACCACCGGTCGGTCGTCACGATGGCCGCGTATAGCACCGATATCTCGGCGTGTCTCGGCCGATGTGACGACCGACCGGATTCATGAAGCGCGTGACTATACTGGCGGTATGACGAAACCGACGCTGCGTGAGATAGCCGAGGCCGCGCATGTCTCCATAGCCACGGCGTCGAAGGCGCTGCGCGACGATAGCGGGCCTTCCGCCCGGACCAAGCTGGAGGTGCGGCGCATCGCCCGGCGGCTGGGGTATGAGACCGGATCCGCACGAGAGGACCGGCGGACCTGGCGCTCCGGGCTCATCGGCCTGGTGTCGAGCGACGTCCTGGGCCGGCCGTCCATGCCGTTGCTGATCGGTGCGGAGCAGACCCTGGGACCGGTGAAGCATGCGGTGCTCATGGCCAACTCCTACAGCGACACCGCATTGGAACGCACCCGCATCGAACAGGTCATCGCCCGCGGCGTGGACGGACTGATGGTCGCCGGACCTTCCGCCGACGCACGCCATCCACTGCCGAAATCGTTGGTCGGCGACACTCCTGTGGTGTATGTGGTCGGAGCCTCGTCCGATCCGCGGGATTGCTCCGTGGTCGCCGACTTCGCTCAAGGTGCATACGAGGCCGTCAGCCATCTCGTCACCATCGGACGACGACGTATCGCGGTCATCGGCGGCTACGAGTATGCGCTTGCCTCACGCGAACGCATACGCGGCATCGACCAGGCCATGGCCGAACATGGGCTGTGTCCGATCGCGCCGATTCGATACCAGGACTGGTCAAGCGCATGGGGACGCCGCGCGGCCGGTCTGCTGCTTGACGACGGCGTACCGTTTGATGGGTTGTTCTGTTTCAACGACCGTATAGCCCGCGGCGCCGAGGAGGTGCTGATCCGGCACGGTGTTCGCATTCCCGATGATGTGGCGCTGATCGGCTTCGACAACTGGGATGATTATCTGCTCGACACCGAGGTTCCGATCACCAGCGTCGACAACGGCACGCAGAAAATCGGTCGCATCTCCGCGCAATATCTGCTCGATGCCATCAAGGGCAACCCACATACCGGTGTGACCAAGGTACCGTGCACGCTGGTACGGCGCGAGTCCACGCTTGGCACCAGATAACCACCGTTGTGATTGCTTCCCTACCCCAGCATCGCGCGCAGGATGCCGTTCGTCATCATGTTGGCGCCCAAGTCGTTGGGATGAAGACCATCGGCGAGGAACGCGTCATCGTGTCCCACCAGGGACAGTCCGTCGATGACGTCGAATCGCTGACGTATTGCCTGGTTGGCAATCACCGCACGCACACGGTCCATCAACGTCAGCTCCTCATCCGTGGAACATCCGGCCGACCTCCATATCGGCGTGATGACCTTCACCGAGGCTCCCCCACTCACCTGCCGCAGTGTGGCCATGTATTCCGCCACCGTGGCCTCGAATTCCCCGAAGGTCATCTCCCCCTCGCGAATCCTCGTGTAGTCGTTGGTTCCATAGGCGACCACGATGGCGTCGGCATCAATGTCCTGCACGTCGTCGAGCGTACGCGCGTCGAACACGTAGGAGCCGACGCCCCAGTTGAGCGGACGGACACCCATCGTCCGCGCCAGCAGATACGCGTAGCCCTGCGAGGGACGCAGCGAGGTCATACCCTGGGTGATGGAGTCGCCGAGGAACAGCATACGCGGCCGCTCGTCCGCCACCGGCTGGACGTCATCGCCGAAATCGTACGCGCCGATGCGTACATCAGTGGTGTACGGCAGCACGAACGTCAACCGGGTTCGCCCCTGGTTGCGCTTGGCATACGTCACCGTGCCGGACGGCGACTCGTCGGGTTCGCGGATGGTGGCCATGAACACGTCGTTCTCGTAGACGTCGAATGTGACGAACGGACGGCAGAACCGGCCTGTGGCGTAATCGAACCGCACCGTGTCGGCCGATGTGACGAAATCCATGGTGATGCCGGCCGTCGCGTTGGCGCGGATGTCGGTCATATCGCCGCGTTCGCGATAGAAGTCGAGCAGCCGATCGGGGAATCTCACCGGATGCAGCCCGTCCGGCTCGGTCCTGACACCCATGCAGTTGTGGAATACGTCCTTGATGTTCATACCGTTCCTTGTCGTGGAATCATAGTGGCGGGGGCCATACGTCCCATGCCATGCACGTGCCATGCACGGTTTCAGGATATCGGATTCGAATATACGGGAGAAGGGGGAAACGGGAATACGGACTCCATTGGCCGCATCCGCCCATTTGCCGTTCGTCAGCGCTCGTTCTCGATGCCGCGGGCGACTTCATATGCCGTGCGGGCCATCTCGTCGGACATGTAGGCCATGCCGGCGAAGCCGGCGAGCGCCATGCCACGCATCAGGTTCTTCTTGAATCCCATCGTTTGCTCACCTCCTTTTTCCTCGTTTTTCGTTGACGATTATCAATATATGCGGTTTTCCCTGCCAAGATGGCGCAACATATATCAGAAAATGTTCATTATCTATCGTCTACGGACGACCAGCCGAAGGCCGGCATCAGCCCTCGGCCACCTCGACCTCGGTCTTGGCGCGGTCCCCGGCGAGGATGCGTTCGGTTTCGGCGATCTCCTTCTTGCCGAGCGGATACCAGAACGCGAGGATAAGCGCGGCGATGCCGAGGCAGACGACGGGCAGCAGCGTGGCGAGCGCATACACGCCCTCGACGGTGCCGGCCGACTGCGTCACGGCATGGCCGGCGACCGACCGGTAGCCGATGAAGCCGAGCAGGATGCCGCTGATGCCGTTCGATGCGGTCTGGCCCATCTTGCGCGCCCAGGAATTGAGCCCATAGATGGTGCCGTCCTCGCGGATCTTCGTGATGGCCTGATGATGATCGATGACGTCGGTGATGAACGCCCACACCATGAGGTTGAAGTAGCCCGCACCGATCGCGCCGAAGAACATGAGCACGAGGTAGGCACGCCAGTCGGTCAGATGGGCGAAGTACATGATGCCGTAGACGACCACGGCGAAGGCGAGCGTGGCCACGGAGGTCTCGCGCTTGCCGAATCGGCGGGCGATGCCGGTGGCGAACGGGGCGAGCACGAGCACGGTGATGAAGTTGAACATCACGGCGATGGCCATGCCGGTCTTGCTGTGGAAGTACGTGTCGAACAGGAAGGTCTGGTTGATGGAGGCGAGCTGCTGGTTGATGACGACGAAGAAGTCGGCGACGATGAGGGCAAGCAGGGCACGGTCCTTGAACATGGAGGTGACCATCTTCCTCGCGTCGAGTTTGCGGCCGGTCTGCACGTTGGTGCGTTCGGTGGTGAGGCGGATGGTGATCTCATAGGACAGGTACGCCAGTGCGCCGCAGACGATGGCGATGAGGAGGAAGTGCGTGGCGGAGACGGCGAGGTCGCCGTTCGCGTCGGTCTCGTACATGAACATCGGAATCATGTAGCCGGTGGCGACGTTGGCAATGGCGGAGCCGGTGGAACGGTAGGTGGACAGCGACGCACGCTCGTCGGACCTGGCGCTCAGCGCGGAGGCGAGAGCGCCGTACGGGATGTTCACCGTGGACAGGAACACGTTGAACAGCACGTAGGTGACGGCGATGTACGCCACCTTGGCGGGCAATGCCCACGAGGCCACCATCGGCAGGAACAGCAGGATGGAGACGAGGATGAACGGGTAGCGGAAGCGCCGGATCCATGGACGGAATCGGCCCTCGCCGGGTTTGGCGTGGCTTTCGTCGGCCTTGTTGCCCACGTAGACGTCGACGAAGGCGTCGAAAACCTTGGTGAGCATCATCGTGACGCCGACGATGGCGGCGGGGATGCCGAGGCCGTCGGTGTAGAACTTCAGCACGAAGCCGTTGACCAGACTCAGGATGAAGCAGTTGCCGACGTCGCCGAACATGTAGCCGATCTTGTCTCCGATGCCGAACGGCGCGGCCGTAGCGGACAGACCGCCGTCGCGGTTCCTTGCGGACGGTGTGTGCGACACCACCCTCGGTGCTGTTGCCGAAGCCATGTCTCTCCCCTTTCGTCCCATGGCCGAGGGTCTCCATAGACGTTCGGTTTGGAACATGTGATGATTGATTCTGTTCGCTTTTGTTTTCAGCGCGAACGTACTCACGTAATGTAATCGATATCAATCCGACAGACACCGGCAAGGAATATCAAAAAACGTCGAGCACCTATGC
This sequence comes from Bifidobacterium pluvialisilvae, assembly GCF_019331695.1. Lineage (GTDB taxonomy): Bacteria > Actinomycetota > Actinomycetes > Actinomycetales > Bifidobacteriaceae > Galliscardovia > Galliscardovia pluvialisilvae. The sequence goes on along the minus strand of NZ_JAHBBI010000001.1, from coordinate 88,673 downwards.
AAAATTGCCGTCTTCGTCGGATTGCCGTTTTTCGACAATACGGCATAGCCTTCATCATGGAACCTATCGCCACTCGCACCACATTGCTCAAAATTCCATAGTCCGCAGTCAAAAACTGCAATTATTCCAACGAATGTCACGGAATCGAACACCATACGATGGAGGCATCCATCCGACCCGCATCAACGGCGATGACAGAAAAGAGGAACGTCACAGCAATGACCACCAACGACAAGATCACAGGCACCAGTCCTGCAGGCGATCGCCCGAGTCGCGAGCTCATCCAAAGCAAAATCGACCTCATGATCGAAAACCTCACCACCATCGACGACCCCGAAGGCAGGTTCCTGCTGCACTTCGGCGACATCGTCGTCGACGACAAAAGCTGGAAGGTCTGGAACTGGCCTCAGGGCGTCGGCCTCTACGGCATCTACAAGAACTACAAGCTCACCGGCAACCCCAAGGCCCTCAAGGTCGTCACCGACTGGTTCGACAACGCACTGGCCGAAGGATCCCCCTCCAAGAACGTCAACTCCATGGCACCGCTGCTCGCCATGGCCTGCCTCTACGAGGACACCGGCGACACCCGCTTCCAGCCCTACCTCGACCAGTGGGCCAAATGGGCCATGGAGGACATGCCCCGCACCACCGGCGGCGGCATGGCGCACGCCACCATCCAGGACCCCCACCTCGAACAGCTGTGGGACGACACCCTCATGATGACGGTCATGCCGCTCACCAAGATCGGGCGGCTGCTCGACCACCCCGACTACGTGGAGGAAGCCAAGTACCAGTTCCTCATCCACGCCGAATACCTCATGAACCGCACCAACGGCCTGTGGTACCACGGCTGGAACTTCAACCGCCGCGACCACTACGCCGGAGCCCTGTGGGCCCGCGGCAACTGCTGGATCACCATCGGCATCCCCGAATTCATCGAAACCGCCGGCCTCAAAAAAGGCGACCTCGTCCGCGAGTGGCTCATCACCCTGCTCAACCGTCAAGTGGAGACGCTCGCCAAGCTCCAGGACGAATCCGGCATGTGGCACACGCTGCTCGACGACCCGAACTCCTACGTGGAATCCTCCGCCACCGCAGGCATCGCCTACGGCATCCTCAAAGCCGTGCACCGACGCTACATCGACCAGAAGTACGCCGCCGTGGCCGAAAAGGCCATCACGGCACTGCTCGGCCAGATCGACGAGCACGGCGAAGTGCAGAACGTCTCCGTCGGCACCGGCCTCGAAGACAGCCTCGACTACTACCGCAACATCGACCGCACGGCCATGCCCTACGGACAGTCACTCACCGTGCTCGCCTTCACCGAATACCTCATCTCGTTCTGCTGAACGCGGCAGCACCCACGCCCAGTGGAAGACGCGACTATACATAAAGACGGAACCAGAAACCAACCATCATCAACCCATCCCGGAACAACAATCCAGAAAGAAGGAAACATGGCAGAAGGATTCTCCATGGACAGCTTCTCCCTCAAAGGAAAGCTCGCCCTCGTGACCGGCGCCACCTACGGCATCGGCTTCGCCATCGCCTCGGCGCTCGCCGAGGCCGGCGCCAGAATCGTGTTCAACGCCCGCAAACAGGACGAAATCGACAAGGCCGAGAAGGAGTACGCCGACCTCGGATACGAAGCCCACGGCTACCGGTGCGACGTCACCGACGAGGACGCCGTCAACGCCATGGTCAAGGACATCAACGACAAGTACGGCATCATCGATGTGTTGGTGAACAATGCGGGCATCATCAAACGCATCCCCATGACCGAAATGAGCGCCGCCGACTTCCGCCAGGTCGTCGACATCGACCTCAACGGACCGTTCATCGTCTCCAAGGCCGTCATCCCCGGCATGATCGCCAAGGGCCACGGCAAGATCATCAACATCTGCTCCATGATGAGCGAACTCGGCCGCGAAACCGTCTCCGCCTACGCCGCAGCCAAAGGCGGACTCAAGATGCTCACCCGCAACATCTGCTCCGAATACGGCGAAGCCAACATCCAATGCAACGGCATCGGCCCCGGCTACATCGCCACCCCGCAGACCGCGCCATTGCGCGAACGCCAGGCCGACGGCTCCCGCCACCCCTTCGACCAGTTCATCATCGCCAAGACCCCCGCCGCACGATGGGGCACCCCCGACGACCTCAAGGGCCCCGCCGTGTTCCTCGCCTCCGACGCCAGCGACTTCGTCAACGGGCACGTCCTGTACGTCGACGGCGGCATCCTCGCCTACATCGGCAAACAACCGTGACCGGTGATTGTCGGATGATGGAGCGCCTTCCGCGTTGTGGAGAACTCGACGTACTTTTGTACGCCTTCATTCTCCACGCCTTAAAGTCGCACGCATCATCCGACAATCACGCTCAGGAGGCGCGCGCCTTCGCCCGGCGACGGCCGAAACCACATAACCTTCTTGGCTCCCCTCTGGAGGGGAGCTGTCGCCACAGGCGACTGAGGGGAGGACGACACCCCAAATCCAACCATGTCATCCAACACACCATCTTGTCATCCTGAGCGCAGTCGAAGGATCCGGATGTCGTCGGGCGCAAGATCCTTCGACTCCGGGCTTCGCCCTCCGCTCAGGATGACAACAGTCGAACATCCCCTACAACACACCACCATCCAACGAAAGGAAACACAATGCGTATCGCACTCATCAACGAGAACTCGCAGGCCGCCAAGAACGGCCTCATCTACGGCGCCCTGAAGAAGGTCGCCGACGAGAAGGGCTTCGACGTCGACAACTACGGCATGTACGCGGCCGACGACGACGCCCAGCTCACCTACGTGCAGAACGGCATCCTCGCCGCCGCCCTGCTCAACACCGGCGCCGCCGACTTCGTCGTCACCGGCTGCGGCACCGGCGAGGGCGCCATGCTCGCCCTCAACAGCTTCCCCGGCGTCATCTGCGGTCACGTCGAGGACCCGCTCGACGCCTACACCTTCGCCCAGATCAACGACGGCAACGCCATGGCCATCCCGTTCGCGCTCAAGAACGGCTGGGGCCAGGAACTGCAGCTCAAGTACATCTTCGAGCAGATGTGGCTCGAGGAACCGGGCTCCGGCTACCCCAAGGACCGCGTCGTCCCCGAGCAGCGCAACAAGAAGATCCTCGACGGCGTACGCGCCGCCGCCTACAGGCCGCTGGTCGACATCTACAAGGCCCTCGACCCCGAACTCGTCAAGGGCGCCTTCGCCGGCGAGCACTTCAAGGAGCTTTTCACCGCCAACGCCAAGGACGGCGAAATCAAAGACTACGTCCTGAGCCTGCTTGACTAGTCGGGTACCTCCATCCTCGATTATTTGCCGGGAAACGCCCGCAGAATCCTCCACAACAGGCGTTTCCCGTCACAAGCCGTGTCTCCGACGGCACGGAACATATGATTCCGAATCCGCTACATTCCCTGCCACGATTTTCCGGCACACAACCAAGAATCAGCACCCTCGAACACTCCGTGCCATAGATAATCCGTCACGCAAGCGGAAATCGTTGAAACGCCAATGTCGAAACCGCGAGTACCGGCACCATTCGTGTCAGGGAATCCGTGAATCCGGCTTTATGATGTTCTCTGCCACAATCTACAGGCAGGGAAGACTTCCAAACGCCTGTTTCCACATTCAGTGGCAACACCTCCGCCTTACCATATTGGCGCAATACTCCCCGCCAACTGGGACAACGACGTCGCGTCCACGGAAAAATCAACCCGCAATCCGCGCCCGGTCAGATACCGCGCCACCCTGAACGCCAATGCGGCGCGCGAGTCATCATCACGAAGGTCGTCCGCAGTGACGATTACCACTATCCAGCCGTGACTTCGCAACAGCTCCCGCTTCTCCTGGTCACGCCGCCATTGCGTCCGGTCGGTCCTATGATGGTCGCCGTCATACTCGACAGCCACCTTCTGCTCCGGCCACGCCAAGTCCACGGTCATCGGAACATTCGATCGGAACATCACCCCGGGGATCGTCATCCCGACCTTCGGAACGGGAATGCCGTGACTCATCAACGACAGATACGTTCGCGACTCCATGGGTGAACGAACGCCTCCCAAGCATAGCCTTAACGCCGATCTGCAGTTTCGTATCCCGGTGAAGCGCATGGGCCGCGCCACCAAATCACGCAACCTCGCATACACGTCGTCGTATGTGCCGGCCCCTCTCAAGGACAGCGTGGCAATGATGGAATTCGCCAGCACGACCAGCTCCTCGAAAGGAATATGAGGCGAAAGCTGAGCCCATACATGTGAGGCATCCAAAGCGTACACATGCTGATTGACCCGTACGAACGCACCGTTCTCGTAGCCTTTCCAGACATGCGCCTGCAATCCCCGACCCCGAATGCGCCTCTTCCAATCCCGTGCCACGGTATGCAGTATCTCATCGTCCAGATCGCACCGGGACGGCACGGGAATCGCCTGCAGCATCAACGACGTCTGCATGCCGAACAGCATCTTCGTTCCGGCCCGCTTGGCGGCTTCCGTGCATAGCCGCACCGTCTCCCTGCGACGAACCGCAAGCATCGTCCCCATGGAATGAGCGGAGCCCTGCTGCATCGGCTGCGACATGTGTGATATTCCCATGCAACGAACATACGGCGCCACGCGACTTGCCCACCGGGCCGCAGAGGAATGTGGACGGACGGACCACCCTCGACGAAGCATTGGGGATAACCACCGTACGCGACTTCGCGCGTGGGGCGTGGAACGGCACCGTCCGCCGGAGGCGTCGTTCCGTGCCAGCTTTTCGTGGTATGGAACGACGCTGGCCACCATACGGCGATTCCGTGCCATATCACCAAACCCACACCCCATCCCGCGCATTGCAATTTCAACGATTCACGGTGGGAGAGCCCGACTCACGAGGCAGGCAATGGCCATATACCGTGCACAGCACTTCCCCGCCACACCTTCTCGGCACGGAGGTCACTTCTTTCCGTTGCCATGCATTCCCTGCCGCAAACCGAATCACAATCCTCCGTACTTGCGCACGGTGCGGGCGATGGCCTCGTCACGGGTCTCCTCGAGAACCACGGGGACGTATGGGCGGGCCGCCGAGAAGGCCTCCAAGATGCCGCGCACGTCCATCACACCCTCATCCACGTTGCAGCGATGCAGCCCTCCGCCTCTCGTGGCAGCGCCGACGCCCGCGGCCGGCTCCACGGTGAAGTCGTCGATGTGCACGGCCACGATGCGGTCGCCGAACGCCTCGAGCGCCCTGTAGGAGATCTCCACCTGATCGCCGTCGTGCACGGTTCGCCCGTTCGGCGCGGTGTATGCGGTCGGATCGAACACGATGCCGAGATACGGCGAGTCCACGTCCGCGAGCAGCCGCTCGGTGGTGGCGATGTCGTAGATCGGATGGTTCGCGCCGGGCTCCACGCCGACGATGGTGCCGAACCGCTCTCCCACGGCCACGAGCCGGCGCACGGCCACCAGCGAACGCTGGTACATATCCTCGGTGAAGTTCTCCTCGGTGAACCGGCCCGGGGCGGCGTCGACGGAGCCGGTCTCGCTGGCGACCACAGGTGCGCCGAAGAACCGCGCGTTCGCCAGGTAGGCTTCGAACCGCCGCAGCAGGGTCTCGCGCGCGGCGTCGTCGGGATGGGTCATGTTGATGTAGCAGCCGAGCACGGCGATGTCGACTCCGCATTCCCCCAGCACCCGACGGAAATACGATCCCATGCCGGGGTTGATCTTTGTCGCACCGGCGAGATCGGGGAACTGCCGGGGCAGTGCCAGCTGCACGTTGTGCACACCGTATTCAGCGAGCCGGCGGGCGAGTTTCTCCGGCGTGTCGGCGTCGGTCACGTCGTGGCCGCGCGCTCCGAAATTGATCATGGCACCTCCCATGGCACCTCCGTTGTGTCGTCTATCACCTGTTGAGTGTAGAGTCCGCACGACCGCCGAATATATGAATCAGTGCGCATGTTTTGCCTAATTGCTATCCGTTGTTGATTCGACGGGTACCATGACATCAACAACGGATAGCAATATAGGCAACGCACAGGAGCGAGTGCAATGACGCATCAGGAACAGCCGCGTGCGGTGATCGTGAACTCCATGATCTCCGACCGTTTCGAGATCTATCATGTCGATTCGCAGGTCGTGGAGCACGCCCAGCTGCACTATCACGACTTCCACGAGATCAACTGCGTGTTGCAGGGCACCGGCGTCTTCCATCTCGGCGGCAAGGAGTACACGACGGGACCGGGCACGGTCACGTTCGCGCACAGCAACGACCTGCACAACATCGTGCGCCAGTCGAGCGACTACTACGAGCGCGCATACATCTATGTGTGCGACGATTTCCTCGCATCCCGCTCGACCACGAACACGGACCTCACCGCATGCTTCTCGAACAACGGCAAGCCGACGAGCCGTGTGATCACCATGGAGCCGGATGTGCTGCGCCGCGAGTTCGCCACACTCGACGAACAACCGGGCACCGGCTACGGCGAGGACCTGGAGTATGAGCGTCGGTTCCTGGACTTCATGGTGACGCTTAACAAGGCGGTGGCCGATTCGAGCACCGATGTGGCGCCGGTGAACAAGCCGGTCTCCATGCTCATCACGAACGTGATGGAGTATGTGAACGAGAATCTTGACGGCGACTGCTCGCTGGACCATATCGCAGGCCGGTTCTTCATCAACAAGTACTATCTTTCACGCCAGTTCAAGAAGAGCACGGGATTGAACCTGCATGAGTTCATCCTCAAACGCCGGCTGCTGCGCTCGAAGGAGCTGCTGCGCGAGTACGGCAGCGCGCAGAACGTGTACCGTCAGTGCGGCTTCGCCTCGTACACGCATTTCCTGCGGTGCTTCAAGCAGGAGTTCCATATGACGACGAAGGAGTTCCTGAGCCGCAACGACAGCACGGACGTCGTGTATTTCACCGCGCACGAGTGATTCGGAACGTTGCGCAACATCCGTAAGCCGCCGGTCAATTATCGGCATGTTTGGATTGCCCCGCGTCATCGGGGTCCTGCCTACGATGCGTACGATACATGACAGTCCAAAGGAGGACCGATGATCCGCAAGACGTTCACGATGCACCTGTACCCCGGCATGGTGGAGGAGTATGCCAGACGGCACCATGAGCTGTGGCCGGAGATGAAGGCTATGATCCACGAGTACGGCGGCCACAACTACACAATCGCGTTCGATGCCGGGACGGACACGCTGTTCGGCTACATCGAGGTGGAGGACGAGGCGCGCTGGGCCGAGTCCGCCGATACGCCCATCAACCGCAAGTGGTGGGATTTCATGGCGCCGGTCATGGAGACGAACCCCGACAACTCCCCCGTATGCGAGGACCTGCGTGAGGTGTTCCATCTGGACTGATCCGGCACTACCGCCAGCATTGGTCGTACGGGATGCCGGTGAGCCGTTCGACCGTCTCACGCACCTCCGGGTCGGCGTCGTCCTTGGAGCCACCGGACTTGAGGCGGTCGATCTCGTGCAGCAGCATGAGGTCGCCGCGCTGGTCGAGTGCGAAGCGGCGTGAGATGACGAACGCCACGAGGAAGCCGATGGCGGACCATCCAAGGCACACGAACGCGATGCCCGCCTGTGCACCGGCGCTCTGGACCCCCGCATGGTTCGGCTGGAAGCCGGTGGCCGCGAGAAACGCGCCGCAGGCGATGGACGCCAGGCCGGTGCAGATGAACCGCAGGAACGTGGTGATGCCGGAGAAGATCGACGCACGGTTGCGTTTGGTCACAATCATGTCGACGTCGGGGATGAACGGGAAGATGAGCCACGGCAGCGTGCCGGAAAGCGACCGGAACACGCACCAGACCAGGAACGCGGCGACGGCGAGCGCCGTCCATGCCGCACCGCCGAGCACGCCGACCGTGCGCCATGCAAGGAACAGCAGCGCCAGTCCGGTGAGCGCGCCCGTATAGCATACGGCGTACAGGTTGCGCGGGCCGATGTGGATGAACAGCCACCCCCACAATGGTTTGAACACCTCGGCCATGATGGCGAGCGACAGCAGCAGCGAGGCGAACGCGGCCGTCTTGTTCCAGTCGTAGAGCACGAAGAACACGAACGTCTGGGTGAACATGTCCTGCAACGTCAGGCAGATGAGATACAGCGTGATGTGGATGCGGAACGTGGCGATATGGAACGTGGACGCGTATTCGCGGGCCACGCGGCCGGCCGCGGCGAGCATCTCGCGAAGGGTGCGCCGGTGGGCGGCCTCTGCGGCGCGGCGACGGGCCAGTTCGGCCTCGCCGAAGCCCGCCTCCTCGGGCGTGAGCTCCCAGGTGAGCCGCGAGCTGGCGAACGTGACGCACGCGAACACCACGGTGACGATGGTGGCGAACAGCTGGTACGAGTATGCGTTGCCTTCGCCGAGATGCGACAACACCCAGCTGGCGAACATGGGGATGATCGCCGTGGAGAGGCCGCTGAGCAGCAGCCGTACCGTGGAGAGCATGGAGCGTCCGGCGAAGTCGGTGGTCATCTCCCCCGGCAGTGCCGCGTAGCAGACGCCGAACATCTGCAGCAGCACGATGTAGAGCACGTAGAGCACGAAATACAGTGGCTGCGGCAGCCCCGGCACCCACATGAGCAGGGTGACGAGCACGAGCGGCGAGCACAGCATGATGAAGAAGCGCCGCCGTCCGAAGCGGCGGCCGAGCCGATACAGGTAGAACCGTTCGGACAGCAGGCCGAACAGGATGGCGCACACGGCGCTGACGACGGCAGCGCCGCCGATGATGCCCTGGGCGGTGGAGATGTCGAACCCGCAGAAGTGCGTCCAGAACACGGCGAGGTACGTGCCGGTCAGCGTGGGCCCGCCGCCGCCGTAGATGTCGCCCATCGCATAGCTCAGCGCATTGCCGATGGTGATCTTGCCGTGTCGTTTCGATGCCGGCGATGATTGCGTCTGGGGTGTCAACGCACGTCTCCCACTCTCATGTTCCCGTCCGGATTGCGGCGCCCTGGATTACTCAAAGCCGCGTATCTTGCCAGGTGCCGGCGTGCACGCTTTAGTACGGCTGGTTGCCGTGGATGATGATGCCGCGCTCGTGCTTCAGGAAGTTGCGGGCGGATTCGCGGTCGATGTCGTGGCCGCGTTCGAGGCTGCGGTAGACGACGATGGTCTGCGCGCCGGGCGTGAGCCGGGTGAACGCCTCATGCGAGTCCCAGCCGTCCTGCGCGATGCCGAGCGTGGGCTCCTGCACGTAGCCGTAGCCGGCGGCGTTGGCGTAGCCGTTGAACGGCAGCCCCCATGCGTGATGCTTGTCGAGCTCGGCGCCGTAGGCATCGGCGATGGGGAAATCCTCGTCGAGCGCGCCGTGGCGGCGGGCGAGTTCGTCGGCGGTGGCGCGGTCGTATCCGGAATCCTCGGGCGGTGTGGGCAGCGGCATGTCAGTCCCCGTTTCGTGTAGTTCCAACGTTTTTCCAACCATCATGTTTACACCCACGACCGGTCAACGCACGACGCATTCCGGAATCGCCCCTCGCCTACGCCGGGCGGCGTCCGGTGCTGTCGCGCACGACGAGCCGCGTTGGCGTGCTCTGCACGGGCACGTCCTCGTCGGTGGCCTTGAAGCGCCTGAGCAGCGTCTTCGCGGCCTGCGTGCCCACCAGCCGCGTGGAACGGTGGATGGTCGTAAGCGACGGCCATGCGAGCCGGCCGACGATGTCGTCGTCGATGCCGATGACCGAATAGTCACGAGGGCATTCGTAGCCCTCCTTGCGCATGGCGGCGATGAATCCCAACGCCATCATGTCATTGTATGCGATGACCGCGCCGGTGGGGTTCTTCAGATAGTCCACAGCCACCTTGTAGCCGCCCTCGTACGTGGGCACGCCCGGCCAGTGGCGGCGGATCTTCAGCCCCGCCTCGTTGCACGCCTTGGTCAGTTCGTTCCAGCAGACGCCGGCCGACCATGAGTGCGCCGGCCCGTCAAGATAGGTGACGCGGCTGAATCCCAGTTCCTTGAGATGTATGGCCGCCTGGTGCATGCCGTCGGAGACGTCGGTGACGATGCTCGGCACGCCGCGGATGATGCGGTTGGTGACGACAATGGGCTTGACCTGCGCGCATTTGCGAATCATCGAATCGGGCATGCGGCTGGAGGCGAGGATCACCCCGTCCGCATAGTAGACGGCCCTGTCGAACGCCACACGTTCCAACGACGCCGACTCCTGCGATTCGCTGACCAGCAGTCCGACGCCCTGACGTGCGCACTCCTGCTGCACGCTGCGCGTGATATCGGTGAAGAACTGGTTGGCCATATCCGGCACAATGATGGCGATAAGACCCTTGTGACCGCTGGAGGGACGGGATTCTATAGGGGTGCCATGGTAGCCGAGCTCCTCGGCCACGGCGAAAATGCGTTTGGTCGTCGCCGGGCTTACACGACCGGGCATGGAATACGCGCGGGACACCGTCGACGGGGACACTCCCGCAGCCTTCGCAACATCGCGAATAGTCACCTTGTTCATAAACTTCTCCCAAAACAAGATTTCTTCTGTAAACAGAGTTTACGCATCGAAGGATAAAATTCGTTCTTTTGCCACGTCCACGTGTCGCCGGTCAGCCATACGTCGTTGTATGACGTCGGATATATGGACGATATGCGCATCGGATATGCGAAAACGTTCCGAAGGCATGGGTCTTCGGAACGTTGACAAACCGATCACAGGAAAGAAGAAATGAAAACGATGGCCGCTCCTTTACGGGACCATACGGCTCCCCTCCCGACGGAGAGGAGCCGATCGGATGGCAGGCCGATCATTCGGCCATGTCATTCCTGTATTCGATGATTATTCGGTGATGCCGTCCTTGAAGATGGCGATCTCGTGCATGCCGTACTCCTCGTTGCGCGTGCTGCGCTCGCCGTTGACGGTGGCCATCACGCTGGCGATGAAGTCGGGCAGCACGTCCTCCATGTGCTCGCTGAGCAGACGGCCGGCGTTGAAGTCAATCCAGCGCGAATGCTTGGTGGCGAGCGGCACGTTCGTGGCGACCTTGTACGTGGGCACGTAGGTGCCGTACGGGTTGCCGCGCCCGGTGGTGAACAGTACGATATTGCAGCCGGCGCTGGCCAGACCGGACGAGGAGACCAAGTCGTTGCCCGGCGCCTGCAACAGGGTCAGGCCCGGTTCGGTGGCCTGGTGGCCGTAGGCGATCACGTCGGTGACCTCGCACTTGCCGCCCTTGCGGATGCAGCCGAGCGACTTGTCCTCGAGCGTGGTGATGCCGCCGGCCTTGTTGCCCGGCGACGGGTTCTCGCCGATCGGCTGGTTGTACTTGCGGAAGTAGTCCTTGAAGTTCTTGATGAGGTGGACGATGTCCTCGAACGTCTTCTCGTCCTTGGCCTGGCTCATGAGTACCTGTTCGGCGCCGAACATCTCGGGCACCTCGGTGAGCACGACCTTGCCGCCCTGCGCGGCCAGCCATTCGGCGAACTTGCCGACGAGCGGGTTGGCGGTCACACCGGACAGGCCGTCGGAGCCGCCGCACTTGACGCCCACGGTCAGTTCGCTGATCGGGATGGGCTCGCGACGGTCGGCGAGGGCCGCCTCGTTGATCTCCTCGAGCAGCTTGGCGGCGGTCTCGTATTCGTCGTCCTCGAGCTGGCAGATCATGAACTTCACACGATGCGGGTCGTAGACCAGACCGTCCTGAAGATCCTTGACGACGGCGTCGCTCGGCTCGGCGTCCGTGCCGCAGCAGCCCATGAGCGGGGTCATCTCCGACTTGAACTGCGGAATCTGGTTGTTCTCGCAGCCGAGGCCCACGACGAGCACGCCGCCGGCGTTCGGATGCATGGCGATGTCCTGCAGGATGCGCTTGGTCATCTCATGGTCGCCGCCCAGCTGGGAGCAGCCGTACGGGTGGTGCGCGATGATGATGGAGTCGAAGGCGCCGCGGTCGGGATGCAGGGCCTCGAACTGCTTGGCGATGTTGTCGCACAGCGAGTTGATGCAGCCGACGGCCGGCACGATGTACAGGTCGTTGCGGATGCCGACCTTGCCCGTGGAACGGCGGTAGCCCTGGAACGTCAGGTCGCTGGGCTTGCTGCCCGGCTTGACGACGTCCGGCACCGGGTCGTACGTGTACTGCAGGTCCGGTCCGAGGTTCGACTTCGTGTTGTGCGTGTGCACCCACGAGCCCTTGGCGATGTCGCACTTGGCGTGGCCGATCGAATAGCCGTACTTGATGATCTGCTCGCCCTCGGGGATGTCCTCGATGGCGATCTTGTGGCCGCGGCCGACGTCCTCAAGCGCGACGACCGGCTCGTCAAGGCCCTCGACCTTGACGGCCTCGCCCTTCTTCAGGTCACGCGCGGCGACGGCGACCTTGTCATGCGGATCGAGATGAATCGTATCCATGATGAAAGCCCTTCCTATCAACGAATAAATGCACGTCGTTCCAAACAGGCGAACGCGTCCGCGTCATCCTGAGAGCGGCGTACCGTTTCTGTCATCCTGAGCGAAGGGCGAAGCCCGACGTCGAAGGATCTTCCCCTATGGGCGGTCAGATCCTTCGACTCGGCTTACACCTCGCTCAGGCCGACACGAGACTCAGGCGAGCGCCTTGATGAGCGGACGCATGCCCTCGGCCTTGATGGCCTCAAGGTTGGCGGCCACGGCGTCGACCAGGCCCTCGACCTCGGTGAGGTCCTGGCCCCACACGGAGGCGTCGGCGAGGATGGTGGCCGCATAGTTCTCGCTCTTGGCGGCCTCCTCGAACTTGGCGACGACGGCCGGGTCGTCGGAGATGTTGACCTTGCCTTCGGCCAGGCCGCCGTAGGTGTAGATGAGGCCGGAGAGGGCGAGCACCAGACGCTTGGGCAGGCCGTGGCCGTCCTTCACGTTGTTGAGCAGCACCGGCAGGCAGCGGGTCACGTACTTGGCGGCGGAGTTGAGGCCGATGGCGTCGAGCGCGTGCTTGACGAACGGGTTGGCGTAACGCTCCAGCACGGCCTCGGCGAACTTGTTGAGCTCGTCCTCGGGCAGGGAGAGGACCGGGATGATCTCCTCGTGCATCTCCTTCTCGATGAACGGACGCACGTCCGGGTCGTTCATGGCCTCGCCCACGGTGGCGACGCCGGCCAGACGGGCCACGGAGGCAAGCGTGGTGTGCGGGCAGTTGAGCAGGAACACCTTGCGCTCGCGGTACGGCTTGACGGATTCGGGGGTGACCAGGTCGATGCCGAGCTTCTTGGCGGGCAGGGCCTCGTCGATGGCGGCGGCGTCGCCGGAGACGACCCACAGCAGGAACGGTTCGGCCTTGACCATGTTGTTGTCCACGTAGCCGAGCTCGTTCCACAGCTCCTCGGCGCGGTCGCGCGGGTAGCCGGGGACGATGCGGTCGACGAGCGTGTTGAAGAACTTGTTGTCGTTCTCAAGCCAGGTCTTGAAGTCCTCGCCGTAGCCGAACTTGTCGGCCAGCTCGAGCAGGTACTTCTTGAGGGTGTCGCCGTTGTCGGCGATCAGCTCGCAGGGGATGATGAGGAAGCCGGGCAGGCCGTTGTCGAAGCGGCGCTTGAGCAGGTGGATGAGCTTGGCCGGGTAGCTCTTCGGCGGCACGGTCTCGGCGGTGTCGGAGTCGTCGAGCGCGATGCCGGCCTCGGTGGTGTTGGAGATGATGATCTTGGCCTCCGGCTCGTCGGCCAGGGCGAGGAACTCCTCCCAGTCGCCGACGGCGCTGAGGGACTTGCCGATGGAGTCGATGAGCTCGCGGGACTGCACCTGCTCGCCGTTCTTCAGGCCTTCGAGGATGACGGTGTAGAGATTGTCCTGGGCGGCGAGGTCCTTGGCACGGCCCTGGGAGATCGGCTGCACGATGGCGACGTTGCCGCCGAACAGGTCGTTGTTGTTGAGCTGCTGGATGGTCCAGTCGACGAACGCGCGCAGGAAGTTGCCCTCGCCGAACTGGATGACCTTGATGGGGCGCTTGGCGGCGTCGGCGGTGGTCAGACCCTTCTCGATGGCGACTTCGGCATTGAGAACCGGAAGATTGTTGTCTGTCATGTTTCCCTGCTTTCTGCTCGATGAAATGCGGTAAATCAGCTTGGCGAAACGCCGTTACAGCTTCGTATTCCAGCACTTCGTTTTGCTGGTTTCAGCGTAGGTGAGGACGCCTTCGCGCAAGGAAATTGTTGCCAAACGTTGCCTTGTTTTATCCGTATCGCGATGTCAAGTCTTGACATCATCGCGGTTTGGGCGTACATGCTGCGAAAATCTCCCTCCGATGAGGGATGCGGCATGCCGTCGGTCACGACGGGGGGGGGCGAAACGCCTCTTGGAGAAAACCTCCGATATGACACCTCGAAATCCACGAAGGAGTACCTCGGAAGGGGCCTCACCGCCATGCCGCCGTGATAGTCTGCGAAAGTTGACGGACGCATGGCGGCGGGAGTGTGATGATGAGCGAAAACGGCATCTGGAGGCGGCTGCGGTTCCGCGGTGAGTTCCGCGACTACCAGCGGCGTGTGCTCGACGCCGCCGAACATCACGCCGCCGACGGGCATATCCATATCGTCGCCCCGCCCGGCAGCGGCAAGACCATTCTCGGACTGGAGCTCATCCGCCGGCATGGGAGTCGGCACGGGAGCAGGCACGGTAGTAAGCATGGAGACAACGCCTTGGTGCTCTCCCCCACCGTCGCCATCGCCGACCAATGGCGGCAACGGTTCGTCGACAATTTCCGGATGAATCACAACGACTCCAACGGTGACAATCCCCTACGCTCCATGGTCTCCGACGACCTTCGCCGTCCGAAGGCGCTGACCTCGGTGACGTATCAGGCGCTGCATGCGGCGGTAAGCGAACACGATAACCGAAGCAATGACGATTCCGGCCGAGACGTCGCCGCAGAATCCCCGAAGGACCGCGAGCGCCGTCTGCTTGCCGCACTGGTCGATCGTCTCGTCGCCGCCGGCGTGCGGACCATTTGTCTTGACGAGGCGCATCATCTGCGCCGCGAGTGGCAGCGGATTCTCGAATCGTTCGTCGCGGCGTTGCGTGCCGACCCGCGCGTCAGGAACGATGTCCTCATCATCGCGTTGACGGCGACGCCGCCGTATGACGCGAACGTCAACGAATGGAAACGCTATATCGAACTGTGCGGCGACATCGACGAGGAGATCTTCACGCCGGAACTGGTCAGGAACGGCGACCTGTGCCCGCATCAGGATTTCGTGATGCTCAGTTATCCGACGCCGGCCGAGGCGGCGGAGATCCGGCGGTTCCGCATCAAGGCCGGTGATGCCGTGCGGTGGATCGTCGACGGCGAACTGTTTGATAAGGCCGTTGCCGCGGCCGGCATCGCGGCCGACGGACGGCAGCGGCATGTGCCGCCGTCGTTGTACGACCATCCCGACGATTATCTGGCGTTGATGGTGCTGATGAACCGGCGTGACGGCATGGTTCCGCCGAAGCGTCTGGTCCGTCTGGTCACGGCGAAACGTATGCTGCCCGCATATCGCATGTCGTATGCGCAACGGGTGTTCCGTTTCATCGTCGGCGCGCCGGAACTGTTCGGCAGGGACCTGTCGGACCGGCTGAAACGCGAGTTGACGAGACTTGGCATGACCGATCGTGGACGGGTTTGCCTACTGGACAACGACAGGCTGACCCGGAAGCTGATGTCGTCGGCGGGCAAGCTTGAGTCGATCGGTCGTATCGTCCGTCATGAAAGCGGAGTGATGGGTGCCCGATTGCGGATGCTGGTATTGACCGATTACATTCGTGCCGACGAGAAACGTCGCATCGGCGACGGCAGGCCGATCACGTCGATGGGATTGGTGCCGATCTTCGAAACGATTCGTCGGACGGTGGACACGATGGCGACGAACAGGCCGATGGACGTGACGGACGGGTCGACGCCGACGAACGAAACGGCGACGATATCGTCGGATGGTTTCCTGCCGCTGATCGGCGCGGTCTCCGGCAGCCTGACCATCATGCCGGCGATTCTGGCCGATGACATCAACCGCCTGGCCACCGCACGTGGGGTGACGCCGAAGTATCGTCCGCTGCCGGACGAACGGTATTGCGAGGTCGATCTGGGTTCGTCGAACGGTGTGAAGATCGCCATCATGACCGCATTGGTTGAGTCAGGGCGGCTGCATGTGCTCATCGGTACGAAATCGCTGCTGGGCGAGGGCTGGGATTCGCCGAGCGTCAACACGCTGGTGCTGGCGAGTACGGTCGGTTCGTTCATGCTGACGAATCAGATGCGCGGCCGTGCGATTCGTGCTCTGGCCGCCGACCCGCGCAAAGTGGCGAACATCTGGCATCTGGCGGCTGTGGAGCCCGGACATCTGACGTTCAATGAGGTCGGGGAACAGACGATGCAATGGCTGGATCCGCCGGATGATGCGGTGATCCGTGGCGATGATTTCGCGACGTTGCGTCGTCGGTTCGACTGTTTCATCGGCCCGTCGTATGTGTCACGCAATGTGGAAAGCGGCATCGACCGTTTGGGCGTGTTCACGCCGCCGTACGACCGGGATGGCATCGCGCGCATCAATGCGGTGATGCTGCAACGAAGCGGCCGACGCGCGGAGACCGCCGAACTGTGGCGCAAGGCGGTCGATGATACGGACGGCCGGGTTGCGCAGGCGGTGCAGACGGATCGGCCGGCTCCGCCGCCGCGGATGGTGCTGCTGCTGCCGTTGGGCGAGATTCTTGCGTATATCGTGTTGTCGCAGATGGTCGGTCTGATGGTGGACTTCGCGTCGGGCATGGTGCGTTCCTCGGCGCGTTCGGGCGCGGATTTCGGATTCTGGCCGATGATGCTCATATGTGGCGCGATGGCGTTGGTGCCGATCGGGCGGGTGATCATGCGGTGGCGCGCCGTCATGGTGCCGAGACGAACGTTGTTCGCGTTGTCGTGCGCGGTGCTTGATGCGTTGCATGGCGTCGGTGCGGTATCGTCCGTCGTTTCGACCGATGTGCTGACCGGGGGCAGGCGTGCAGACAGCGTCGACCGGATGTTCGCGACCGTCGAGGAGACGCCGGTCTCGGACGCGGATGGTGAATCGGCGTTGCGTTGCATGGCCGTCGGCGGCGCACGACGCGAACAGGGCGTGTTCGCCGCGACCATGGCCGAATTGCTCTCCCCCATCGACAATCCGCGGTATGTCATCGTGGGCCGGGAATGGGGTGTGCGCACGTATGGGGTGAGTCTGCCATGCCCGGCCGTGTTCGCCCGCCGCAAACGGGACGTCGAAGCGTTGCGCGCCAGCCTGCAACGGCATTGGACGGGCTGCACGATAATCGACACCCACACCGAGGAGGGCCGGCGAATCCTGCTGCGTTGCCGTACGCGGTCGTTCCTCAACCGCGGAGGCAAGACGCCGAACACCGTGACGACGCTGGTTCGCTGAGGTCGTGCCTCACACCGCGATTGCCACGGCTGCCGCATCTCACACCGTTCACACCTCTATCGCCCAGAACAGCACGGCGTTGGCGGGGTCGAGGCTGGGCATGCGCAGGCCGTAGGATGCCAGCTGCGCGCCGGAGAGTGTGATGCCGTCGGCGTTCCACCAGCCGAGCGGGGTCTGGCCGTTGGATATCGCCGTGATGTCCACGTTCACTGGCACGGGCTGGATGAGATAGTTTTTCGCCGGGTCGAGGCCGGGCACGTGCATGGGCGCGACCGGGTACGTGGCCGATGTGGTCAGCTGCGTGAACCGGTAGATGGCGGCGGAACGGTCGGGCTTGACCACGCCGTCCAATCGCACGGACGGGTCGGCGGAGTCGGCGTGCACCATGGTGTCGATGGCGAACCATTCGCGGTGCTTCTTGAATTCGGCGATCCATGCGGCCAGCAGGTCGAGGTCGGCCTGCGGCCGGTCGAGCAGGTTCCATTCGACGCCGAGATGCCCGAGGAACGCCATGGCCATGCGCATGGTCTGGCTCGTGGCCCGGCCGGTGGAGTGCGCGGGGCTGGCGCCCACGTGCTCGCCGATCATCTCCGGCGGCACGAGCAGTGACGTGTAGCGTTGGATGTCGGCACGTTCGACCGGGTCCACGCAGTCGGACGCCCAGATGCGGTCCGCGTATTCGAGGATGCCGAGGTCCACGCGGCCGCCGCCCGACGAGCAGCTTTCAATCTCCAGTCCGGGATGGCGTTCCTTGAGCGTGCGCCACATGTCGTATACGGCACGGGTCTGCTCATGCACGGCGGGGCGGTAGCCGTCGATCGGGCTTGCGGCCTCGGTGACGAGCTTGTTGTGGTCCCATTTGATGTAGTCGATGCCGAGCTCGTCGATCAGCGTGTCGATGCTGCCGCATATGTACCGCCATGCGTCCGGATTGGTCAGGTCGAGCACCTGTTGGCTGCGTCCTTCCACGGGCAGGCGGTTCGGCGTGGGCGCAAGGATGGCTTCCGGATGCTCGCGCGCCAGGTCGGAGTCGGGGTTGATCATCTCCGGCTCGAACCACAGGCCGAATTCCATGCCGAGCCCGTGTACGTGGTCGGCGAGCGCCTTGAGGCTTTTCGGCCCGTCGGGCCATACGTCGGTCGAGACGCGCCAGTCGCCGAGGCCGCTGGTGTCGTCGCGTCGGGAGCCGAACCAGCCGTCGTCGACGACGAAGCGTTCCACACCGATTTCGGCGGCTTTGTCGGCGAGTGCGGCCAGGGTGTCGTAGTTCTGGTGGAAGTACACGGCCTCCCAGGTGTTGAGGATGACGGGCCGTGGTTTGGCGCTGAGGTTCGGGTGCAGCGAGCGCAGATGGTGGTGGAATCGTGCGGCGATTTCGTTGAGTCCGTCGCCGTACGATCCGTAGACCCATGGGGTGGTGTAGGTGTTGGCCGTGTCGGGGTCGGCGCCGTTCGGATTGGCGGTGAGTGTGACCTCTCCTCCGGCGAGGAGTTCGCCGCCGCCGATGATGCCGGTGGTGTAGGGCAGGCGTTCGGCCGACAGCGTGGAGTTGCCGCTCCATCCGACGTGGACGGCGTAGGCTTCGCCATGCTCGAAGCCGAATCCGGGCGTGCCGGCGGTGAGCAATAGGGATGCGTCGAAGTCGGGGCGGCCGGCGAGCGAGTTTTTTTCGAATCGGCCGATGGTGAACGGCTGGCGTTGCGGCGAACGTTCGCGTAGGTGATGGCCGGTGGTGGTGAGGATTTCCGATGCGGTTTCGGGGATGGGGAAGCCGAGTTCGACGCCGTCGACTTCGAGCGGCGGCGTATGGTCCTTCCCTCCGGCGAGGTCGCTGATATGGGCGCGCTGACGGACCAGTCCGCCGGGTTCGAGTTCGATGGTGTGGACCAGCGATATACCGTGCTCGTCGTCGATGGCGCCCAGCATGGCGGCGACGGCACCGTGTTCCATGCTGGTGGAGCAGTCCACGACCGCGAACCGGCAGAACAGTTCCGTTCCCCCGCGTCGTACGACGATACGCGGCCTGCCGATCCATGATTCGGCCTGCGTGGGCAGGATGCTCGGCCATGGGGTTTCGTTCAATGCGCCGGAGACGCGCTGCGGCCGCAACGCGTCATAGGCGCCGAGCAGCACGGCTTCGCGGCCGGCGGCCGGCAGCGGCCTGCCCCAGTGCACGATGCGCGGCAGGTCCATGACATCGCCGAGACGGTCATCGTGCCGTCGGTTGGGGAACACCAATGCGAGCGCCACGTTCGCCGTCGTCTGTTCCATGTAGATGACGCGCACCTGCGTGCCGTCCGAGGATGCGCCGTCGTATCGTTCGACGATGGGATGGGCTGGATTGGGCGAGAACTGCGGCATCGTTACCTCGTTTCATGTCGCTGCGAACGGACTACCGCCCATCATATTTCGTTTTCCATGCCCGTTTTCTCTGGCACGCCGGACGGCTTTCACGGTACAGTGTCAATGACACGAATCAGACGGATGTGACGACTGACGAAAGGACGATATGGCGGCGGCGAACCAGGTGGGAATGACCGATGTGATCGAACGGAACGTGCATGACCGGCTGAGTCGCGTCATCGACCCGGAATTGGGCAAGTCCATCACCGACCTCGGCATGATCGTGGGGATAGAGGCCGTGCCGCGCGACGTCATCGACGCGGGCCGTTCCATCGTGGACGTGACGGTGAAGGTGGAGCTCACGGTGGAGGGCTGCCCGCTCACCCAGACCATCATCGACAAGATCAACGAGGCGGTGACGTCATATCCGGCGGCGAAACTGGTGCCGCATATCGACGTGGCGTCGATGAGCCGGTCGAAGCTGACCGGCCTGGTCAACGATCTCAAGGCCGAACGCAAGCAGAACCCGTTCACGAAGCCTGGCACGAAGACCCGCATCTTCGCCATCGCCTCCGGCAAGGGCGGCGTGGGCAAGTCGTCGGTTACGGCGAACCTCGCCGCCACGTTCGCGGCGCTCGGCTACGATACGGCCGCCATCGACGCGGACATCTACGGCTTCTCACTGCCCACGTTGTTCGGCGCACACGACCATCCGACGAATCTCAACGGCATGCTCATGCCGGTGACGGCGTGGGGCGTCAAACTCATCTCCATCGGCATGTTCGCGGGCGCGGACCGGGCGATCCTGTGGCGCGGACCTCGTCTGCAGCGTTCGCTCGAACAGTTCCTGTCCGACGTGTGGTGGGGCGAGCCGGACGTGCTGCTGCTCGACCTGGCGCCCGGCACCGGCGACATGGCCATCTCGGTGGCGCAGGCGCTGCCGAACGCGGAGCTCGTGGTGGTGACCACGCCGCAGCCGAGCGCCTCCGACGTGGCGGTGCGCGCCGGTCTCGTGGCGCTGCAGGTGCCGATGAAGGTGCGCGGCGTCATCGAGAACATGAGCTACTACGAGCACAACGGCGAGAAGCTGCGCATCTTCGGCGAGGGTGGCGGCCGTCGCGTCTCCGAACAGCTCACCAAGGATCTGAAACATGACGTGCCGCTGCTCGGCACGCTGCCGCTCGAACCCGAGGTGCGCATCGACGGCGAGGCCGGCCGGCCCGTGGTGCTGAACGAGGACGGCACGCTCGCCGACACCCCGCTCGCCGCCGAGTTCACGTCCATCGCCGAACAGCTGATGCGGTAGCCGCCTCCGCTCCCGCCGGCGGGAGCTGGCTCGCGCAGCGGGACTGAGGGTGGTCAGACACGACACACGGCCACCCCCAGTCGGCTCCGCCGACAGCCCCCCGCCAGCGGGGGCCGATCTCAGCTCGCCGCGGTCTCCCGCTCCCCCGGTTCGCCGGTCTCCAGCAGCCGGCGGAACTGGGCTTCGTCCAGCATGGGGATGCCCAGCGTCTCGGCCTTGGCGGCCTTGGAGCCGGCGTTGGCGCCGACCACCACGTACGTGGTCTTCCTGCTCACCGAACCGGCGGCCTTGCCACCATGCGCGATGATGGCCTCCTTGGCGGAGTCGCGGCTGAACCCGTCCAATGAGCCGGTGACGACGACGGTCATGCCATCGAGCGTCTGCGGCGTATCGTTTGTTTCGGCCACCATGCCCACGCCGGCGGCCTTCCATGCGTCGAGGATCCGCCCGCGCCAGTCGCCGGGTTCGCGGGCCGCCGCAAACCATTGCACGATGGATTCGGCGATCTCCGGCCCGATGCCGTCGATTTCGGACAGCTCCTCCGCGCTTGCCGCCTCGATGGCGTCGAGCGAGCCGAACTGGTTGGCGATGAGCCGCGCGGTGGGCGGTCCGAGCCGGCGGATGGACAACGCCACAAGCACACGCCACAGGTCGGTGTGCTTGGCCTTCTCGATCTCGTCGAGCATCTTGCGCGTGTTCTCGCCGGGGCGCACATACACCGGCTGTTCGATGGTGCCGCCTCCGCGCACCTTGCGGGTCCTGTGATCCACGATCAGCGCGTCAACGGGCACGATATAGTCCGGATAGTCGGCGCGAATCTCCTCGGCCGGGGTCTTGTCGTTGGCTTTTTTGGCGTCGGTGGGGGTCGTCCAGAACGCGGGCGCGCGATACCACAGTCCGGAGCCTCCCAGGCGCTTGCGCACCTTGGTGGGCTTGCCGGTCTTCGCGCTTATGCCCTCGCGCACCTCGATGATGGGGATCTCGCGCCACACGTACACGTCGCGCAGCGTATCGACGGCAAGGTCGAACACGCCGGCCTCGCTGGTCAGCACCGGCGTCTGCGGTTCGGGCAGACGCAGGCCTTCCGGCGGCTCGTACGGCTTGGGCTCCTCCCCCGGCCCCACGAGGATCTCGTGACGGGTCGGATCGTAGGTGTCCACCGTGTCGGGACGGTTCTCCTCGGGGTTGGTCAGGGCGATGGCGCTCTGGTCGCCGAGATGCTCGATGTCGAACGCCTTGCGCGAGGCGAGGTTGATGATGCGTTCGGTCAGCTGCGCAGGGCAGGCCATGTTGAGGCAGCGGATGTCCTTGTCGCCCTCCTTGGCGGGGGCGAGCCTCGACCCGCAGCTCGGGCAGTGTTCGGGCATGACGAACTCGCGCAGCTCCTGCTCGCGCCCTTTGCGGCGTTCCAGCACCGGACCCACGAGTTCGGGGATCACGTCGCCGGCCTTGCGCACGATCACCGTGTCGCCGATGAGCACGCCCTTGCGCTTGACCTCGGACGGGTTGTGCAATGTGGTGCGGGCCACGGTGGAGCCGGCCACATACACGGGCTTGAGCACGGCCACGGGGGTCACGCGTCCGGTGCGCCCGACCTGCACGGTGATGTCAAGCAGTTCGGTGTTGACCTCCTCGGGCGGGTACTTGTAGGCGATGGCCCAGCGCGGCGCACGCGAGGTGGCGCCGAGGCGACGCTGCAATCCCAGGTCGTCGACCTTCACGACGATGCCGTCGAGCGCGTGCTCGATGTCGTCGCGATGCTCGCCGTAGTAGTCGATCATGTCGAGGATCTCGTCGAACGACGTGACCTCGCGGTTGTGTGGCGAGACCGGCACGCCCCATTTCGTATACAGTTCGTATGCCTCGGACTGGTTGTGCACCACGTCGTGGGTGCCGCGCGGATGGTCGGCGCCCCAGTCGAGCGTGCCGATGCCGTGCGCGTAGAACGTGAGCCGGCGCGTGGCGGTGATGCGCGGGTCCTTCTGGCGCAGCGACCCGGCTGCCGCATTGCGCGGGTTGGCGAACGGCGGCCGTCCCGCCTCCTCCTGGCGTTCGTTCAGCGCCTTGAAGTCGTCGAAGCGCATGAACACCTCGCCGCGCACCTCCACCATGTCGGGGATGTCGTCGGCCGGGCCTCCGAGGTTCTGCGGAATGTTGGCGATGGTGCGCGCGTTCATGGTGATGTCCTCGCCGGTCACGCCGTCGCCGCGCGTGAGCCCCTGTTCGAGCACGCCGTTGCGGTAGATGATGTTCAGGGCGAGGCCGTCGATCTTGACCTCGCAGGTCATCGGCAGCGGCTTGCCGTCCGGCCAGTCGAGGTCGCGGATCACGGAATCGTACCAGTCGCGCAGCTCCTCGATGCTGAACACGTCGTCGAGGCTCATCATGCGCGTGGGGTGTCGCACGGAAGCGAAGTCGTTGGAGAACGTGCCGCCCACGCGATGGGTCGGCGACTGCGGGGTGTCCAGTGAAGGGAACGCGGCCTCGAGCCTTTGCAGGCAGCGCAGACGGGCGTCGTAGGCGGCGTCCGACGAGGTCGGCGCATCATCGATGTAGTAGGCGATCTGGTCGGATTCCACCCACGCGGCCACCTTTGTCCACAGTCGGGCCGCATCGTCGGCCCGCATGGCGGAAACGTCGAGATTGTCAAGGCGCAGGGCGTCGGCGTCGGTGGAGCCCAGTGCGGCCACCCACTGCGTGGAGCCGGGTTCGTGGGCGGTGATCGGCGTGTTCTCGGCGATGCCGCCGTCGCCGTCGAGATCCCATGCCAGCTGGTCGGCGGCGGCAGGGTCAGTGCCGTTGCGGCCGTCGGTCGTATGGTTTGCGTTTGCCATGGACGTTTTCTTCTCTCCCTCCGTCATGCCTGTGTCGGCATGCCACCTCCCTCATCAGCGGGAGGCTACCGTTATGACTGTGCCTCCCTCGCCTTACGACAGCGATCGGAGGAACTGAATCTGGATGGCGTCGAGCCCGTCGCCGTCCGCCGTCATGCGGGCCGCGGCCATCGACAGGGTGCGCGCCGGTACGAACAGCGCGTTGTCGACGCATTGGCGGGCCGCCTCGCGGATGATCGGCGCGGCCTCGGTGTCCGGCCAGACCGGCAGCTCATGCCCGCGCAGCACCGTCTGCGCTTCGTCGAGGTCACGCGGCACGGGGATGCATTGCGAACGGGCGCGCGCCACGAGTTCGTTGAATTCGGGTTCGAGCGCGGGCACGGCACCGGAGCTGATGTAGTCGCTCATCATATAGCAGGCGGCGGCTACGTCGAACTCGTCGCGCATCCATTCCGCATAGGCCAGACGATAGTAGGCGAACGCGGCGTCGTCGCGGTCCAGCGCCACGCGCAGCGCGTTGAGGCAGGCGGCCCGTGCGGAATCCCAGTCCTGCGCGCGGGCGAGCTGGACGGCCAGCTTGAGATGCGACAGCGGATAGGTCGGCGCGTAGGCCACCATGGCGTTGAGGTGCGGAAGCGCCGCCTGCGGCCCCTCCAGCTGCGACAGCACGTCGGCGAGCTCCATGTGCGCGTAGAAGAGGTTGTCGGGGATGAGCAGCGTGTGCTCGTCCGGCGTGGCGAACATGCGGTTGTAGACCACGCGCTCGGCATACGAGTTGAAGTACCGTGGCACGCCACCGGTGCCGGCGAACAGCTTGTCCATGCCGGACACGGCGGCCTCGGCCGTTTCAACGGCCTTGTCCGCCTGGCCGCCGAACAGCAGGTCGCGCGCCTTGAGCCGTTCCGCGTCGAGACGATTCCCCAGGGGGAAGTCGGAATCCGGCGTGTCCCTGCCGTCGATGAGCGCGCTGGTGACGTCCGAGGCCATGTCGAGCAGCTCCGGGTCGGCGATGCGCCTGATGGTGGTCATCGCACGCTGCGCCTTGTCCACGGAGGAGAGCCCGTCCGCGGCGGCGAGACGATGGAAGTCTCCAAGGGCATGCTGGAGCACGTCGGCGCGTTGGATGGCCAGGCCCAGGGCGTCCCTGGCGCCGATGACGTTCGACAGCGGCCGGCTGAAGCGTCGGTCGCTGAGTTCCGGCTCGTCCTGTGCGCCTATGGGCGAGTACCGGCTGTCGCGCAGGTCGAACTGCGCATTGATCGGCTGCAGCGCCCCGGTGCCGTCGATGTCCATGACCGCATGGAAGTCGCGGTATACGCGGCGGGGCTCGTTGAGCCCCACCTCGCGCACGGCACGGAGGAACTCGTCGCGGTCGAAGGTGACGGTCACGAGATTGCGTACGGTGGGGTTCTTGCGAAGCGCGGCCATGGGGTCGTCGGGGGAATCGTCCGCGCCGGCGCCTGCATTCGACTCGTCGGTGTCGACGACGTCGTATCCGGTGCCGTCGAGACTCGGCGCGCCGTCGATTCCTGCGGAATCGGAGGCGATGTCGTCATCCAGCGAGAACGACATGCCGTCGAAGTCGACGCCCTGCATGAGGTCCTCGAACGCACGGTCCACCGCGGCGGGGTCGTGGCCGTCCCGGTCCGGCGTCCGGACGCCGTCGCCGTCCGACGCGGGGGCGCCGGATTCGTCGTCCGATTCCGTCCCATCCGGCTCGTCGCCGTCCGATTCGACGATGTCCGGCGGCATCTGCACGCCGGGGTTGCCATGGACGTCGCCGTCCTTGGGATCGGCCTTCGTCCCGGACGACGGCACCATGCTGCCGGTCCTCATGCGTTCGAACGTGGTCAGCGCCTCGTTCATCATGGCGGATATCGCGGAGTTCTGCTCGGCGACGGCCTCCTCGAGGCCGATGGAGTCGATGTGCAGCGAGACGCGGCTGACGTGGGAGTCCACGCCGAACGCGAGCGCGGCCAGCAGCAGTCCGACGCGCAGATTGTAGTCGGCGCCGAACGATGCGCGCTCGGCGTCGGTCAGCGGCACCCAGCCGTGCCGTCGCTCGTCGTATCGGGTGGTGGGCATCATCGAGGTGCCGGCCGTCGTGAATCCGATGGCCACGTTGCCTTCCGCGAGGTTCGTGCGGAATTCCACGTCGAACCGGTATGGCAGGCGGAGTTTGCGCATCAGTGACGAGAACGTCTGGCGGTACACCCATTCGGACCCGTTCGCGTCGTGGACGCTCGCGCCTGAGGCCGTCTCCTTGGCCGAGGCCTCGGCGGTCTCCCTGGCCGCCTGCCGGGCCACGCTCACCATGGCCGCCAATGCGGCGGTGCTGTCCTCGTGCACGGGGTCGAAGGATTTGCCGGGCCGCTCCTCCAATGGCAGCGCGGTCAGGGCGGGGTTGAGCAGGAGGGCCCGGTCGAGCTGGGCCGCCTGGGCGCGAGTGACGGTGTCCTCCGTGGGATAGACGCCTATGCGGGCGTTGCGTTCCAGCCACAGGCTCACGGCGGCGAACCGGTTGAGGTTGCCTTCGATGCGCAGCGACGAGAGCGCGGGACGGAATTCCAGGCTGGAATCCCACCCGAAGAAGTATGCGCCCGAGTACGGCGAACTGTAGAGGTGGAGCGGTTCCGCGCCGTGCACGGCCTCGAGGCCTTCGATGGGGTCGAGCGCACCCGCCTCGTTCATAAGGTCGGCGAAATGGTCCTCCAATCCAGAGGCGCGCATGCCGTGGGCACGGGCCCGCAGTGTGTCCTTGACGCTGCGCCGGATGGCCCCGATGGGCGCTTCGCGGCGCAGGCGGCGGAAGATGTTGCCCGACCCGAATCCGATGACGAATCCGTCGATGCGTGGCAGCAGGTAGGCGGCGAAGAACGCGATGGCGATGGCGTCGCGGTATTCGAGGTCCACGCGCCGCGTGACCGGCAGGTCGGGGCGCAGCTGTTCGAGCGTGTAGCGGTTGTCGGTCTTGAGCCAGGATGCCAGCCAGGTCATCTCTCCCGTGTCGTCACGGCCCACGATGCCGCCCTGCACGGCGGGGAACAGCTCACCGTCCGCGCCCACGCCGTTCTTGCCCGTGCCGTCGAGACGGCTGCGGGGCACCTCGACCTCGCTTTCCCTGACGAACATGAAGTCCGGTTCGCTGCGCTGCACGTCCGGATGCACGCCCGGTCCGAGGAACACACGGCCCTGACGGTCGACGAACGCAATCGGCGTGCAGCGGCCGCGCTGGTCGAACACGGCCAGTGAATAGCCCTGCCCGTCCGTTTCCGGGAACTGCACCCAGCCGGCGGCAAGGCCGTCGGGGAGCCCCGGCAGGTCGTCGTATATGCGGCGTTTGACCAGCGGATTCAGCGTGCGCATGCCGTCGAGCAGACGGTCGATGGCGGCAACGTCATCCGTGCCGCCTCCCCGACGACCGTCGGACGTGAACGACGACGCCATCGATGGGGTGCCGGAATCCCCCGCCGTCCCGTCCGTCGTCCCGCCCAACGCGTTCATGACGTCGCCGCCGGCCTTGCCGACGGAACGTTCGGCGGCGTGTTCCCCGATGTCGCCGAACGGCGACGATCTACGTACCTTGTCGAACGCCGACGTCGCCTCTCCCACGATTCTGCGCAGCAGACGCCCGTAATGGGAACAGTTGCGGCCATGACGACGCCAAGGAGAGGATGAAGTAGACATACCGCCCATTGTCACAATCAACGACGACATGACCGCATGATTCATGCCAACAGAGAAACGCTTTTACAATGAGGTACGTGAACGACCGACCCGCCCCCATGAAATTCGACGCCCGTGAATTCGCCGCGCATCATCGTTTCGGATGCGCGGCGGCGGCGATCATCCTGATTCTCGAGATTATCGTATGCAATCTTCCGTTCTGGACGACCATCGCATCGCCCCAGCCGATCACCGCGCCGCATATGACGCTGGGCAGCGGGCTGTCGCTGAGCGGCGCCGGCGTGCTGCGCGTCGACGACCCGACCGAGGCGTACATCGATGTGAGCGGCGTGGACGCCCCGGTGCGCTACGTCCACTATGTCTCGGGGTATTCGACGAACCAGGACGCCGCGTTCCATGACGACCGGCATCCGTTCGACTGGACGCTGCATGTGCGCATGGATGTGCTGCCGTCCGGCAGCGGCACGTGGCGGACCGGCGAGACGGACGCGTTCCACCGCGGCGTGGACGCCAGCACGTATCTGCGCAACCGCGCGGCCGACGGCGACGTCGACACGGTGCGCATCTGGATTCAGGAGACGGTGGGGTCGCAGTTCGCGTTCAACACGCTGATCGTCAACGCGCATCCGCCGTTCCGCATCAGTGTGGCGCGCGTGGCCGCCATGGTCGCCGTCGCGCTGGTCATCGGGCTGCTCCGGCCGCGTTCCCGGCTGTACGCCATCGCGGTCAACACGCACAGCATGAGGCAGCGTCTGGCGTTCGCGGCGATCATCGTGCCGTTCGCCGTCATGTTCGTGTTCACGTTGGCGACGGCGTCATGGTCCGCGCCACGGGAGTTCTCCCATGAGCCGTATTCGTACACCTACGACTTCAACCAGTACGCGCAGATGGCGGACTCGCTGCTGCACGGACGGCCATGGCTCGACCTGCCCGTGCCGCATCAGCTGGCCGAGGCGGCGAACCCCTATGACGTGGCCACACGCGACCGTCTGCTCGGCCAGGGCGTGGGCAGCATCTACTGGGACCATGTGTTCTTCGAAGGGCATTGGTACTCGTATTTCGGCGTGGTGCCGTCCGTGGTGCTGTTCCTGCCGTATCAGGCCATCACATCATTGTGGACGGAGGGTGGCCTGTGGCTGCCCACATCGGTGGCGACGAGCATATTCCTGTTCGGGTTCCTCGTGTTCAGCCTGCTGCTGGTGGTGCGCATGATCGACCGGTTCTTCCCGAAGACCAGCGTAGGCGTGGCGGTCCTGGTGCTGGCCGCCTTCATGTGCGGATCGAACGGATGGTTCCTGTGGCTGCGCCCGATGTTCTATGAGCTTGCGCCCTCCGCCGCGCTGATGTTCACCGCCCTCGGGCTGTGGCTGTGGCTGAGCGCGCGCCGCGTGCCGTTGGATGACGGTCCGCATGACGGCGACGGCCGGCGACGATGGCGCACGTGGACGGTCGACGACGTGCCGTTGGAGGCCCGGGTCAGCGCCGATCTGGTGCGGATATCGCTGCCGCGGGTGGCTGCGGGATCGCTGTGCATCGCGCTGACGCTGGGGTGCCGGGCCACGTTCATCTTCTCCGCCCTGCTGTTCCTGCCGATCTTCGCCGATGAGATCCGTTCGGGCAGGATGCTGCGCATCGTCGGCATCCTGCTGCCGAGGCGATGGCGGCTGGGATCGTGGCGCGAGGGCGGCGCCGTATGGCGGTCGTGGCGCGCCGACCTCGCCGCGCTGCTGCCGGCGTTCATCGTGTTCGCCCTGCTGATGGCCTACAATTTCTGGCGCTTCGGTTCCTGGCTGGACTTCGGCAACAACTATCAGCTCACCGTGACCGACCTGACGCGCTACCGGGAGCCGCTCGCCGTGCTGCCGCAGATTCTCGGATACTACCTGTTCGAGCCGCCGCGGTTCATCGCCACGTTCCCATGGATCGACGTGCCGTACATGCCCGTGCACCCATGGCAGTATACGGAGCGCATGATCTGCGGGTTCCTGTGGTTCGCCCCGGTGTGCCTGCTGGCGTTCGCCCTGCCGCGGGTGCGGCGTCGTCTCGGCATGCACCGCCTGTGGGGGCTGGTGTGCACATTGCTCGGCCTGGGCGTGTTCGAGCTGGTGTTCGTGAGCTACAAGGGCGGCATGGACTGGCGGTACGTGAGCGATTTCGGATGGTTGTTCGCATTGGGCTCGGCGATGATGATCCCCGCGGTGTTCGAATGGGCCGGCTCGCACGCGTTCGTGTTCTCGACCGGTCGCGCAAGGCTCGCGCGGCTGGCGGTGATCGTGGTGGTGGCGCTGGTGTTCGCCACGATGGTCATGACGGTCGCCGGTACGTTCGTCCCCAGCAAGATCGGACCGCTGATGCGAACGAACCCCACGGCGTATTACACCGTGAGGTCCTGGTTCGTATGGTGACGGAGTCTCGGGCGGCGCGTCCGCGGTCTCATGGCCGACGGGCCGCCGCGGCGAGGGCTCAGCGCTTCATCTGCGTGCTGGCGAAGTAGGCGGCGCCCACGATGCCGGCGGCGTTGAGCAGCGTGGCCGGTACCATCGGGGTGTCGATCTCGATATAGGGGAAGAACTTCTCATGCTTCTTGCTCACGCCGCCGCCGACGACGAAGATATCGGGGCTGAAGTAGTGTTCGAGCAGGCGGTAGTACTTGGTGAGCCTGCCGCCCCACTTCTTCCACGAAAGCTCCTTGCGCGAGCGGGCGGAATCGGCCGCATATTTCTCGGCGTCCTTGCCGTCGAGAATGAGGTGGCCGAGTTCGGTGTTGGGCACGAGCGTGCCGTTCATGATGAGCGCGGTGCCGATGCCGGTGCCGAGCGTGGTGGCGATGACGAGGCCCTTGTTGCCCTTGGCGGCGCCGTACTGCGCCTCGGCGAGTCCGGCGGCATCGGCGTCGTTGACCACGTGCACTTCGCGGCCGGTCTTCTCGGTGAGCAGCCGGTTGATGTCCACGCCCACCCACGACTGGTCGAGGTTGGCCATGAAGCTCAGCGGGCGGCCGGGCTTGACGGGCGCGGGGAACGCGACGCCGATGGGCGTGCCGTCCTCGACCTCGTAGTGGTCGAGGATCTCCTTGACGACTGCGGCGACGGCGTCGGGGGTGGATTCCTCCGGAGTGGGGATGCGCAGGCGTTCCGCGGCGAACCTGCCCTCATTGAGGTCCACTGGCGCGCCTTTGATGCCGGAGCCGCCGATGTCGATGCCGAAGGCCTGTGCGGATTCAATCATGGTATTCCTCCTCGGTGTGGATGTCGGCGCCGGCCGATCGCGGCGCCCGGACGCCGTCGTGGCGGGCGCTCCGTTTCATTCAACACTACCGCGTTTTTCCCTCGTGTTCGGCAACGATTCACCGTTTCGCGGTCCTGCGAGCGTGCACACGGCGCAGATTCTCGTGCATGGCCACCATGAGCACGAGGATTACGCCCAGATAGACGGGGAACAGGCCGATGGAGACGTGGTTGGCGATGAGACCGAACAGCGGCGGTGCGGAAAGGCTGCCGAGGTAGGCGGTGGCCATCTGCATGCCGATGACGGCCTGCGACCGGTCCGCTCCGAAGTACGTGGGCGTGGAGTGAATCATGCACGGATAGGTGGGCGCGCAGCCAAGACCGATGACGATGAGACCGATGAGCGGCGTCATGGTGCCGCCGACCGGAAGCGCCGACACGACGATGCCGGCGGCGATGAGCGCCTGCCCGATGCGGATCATGGTCGGGTCGTCGAACCGCATGGTCAGGAAGCCGCTGACGGCACGGCCGGCGGTGATGCCCAGATAGAACAGGCTCGCCCAGGCCGCGGCCCGGTCGGCGTCCACGCCGCGGTCGAGCACCATGTAGCTCGCCGCCCACAGCCCCGCGGTCAGTTCGAGGCCGCAGTAGCAGAAGAACATGATGAGGATGGATTTGGCACCGGGGATGGCGAGCACGCCGAGGATTCCGAGAGGCTTGCGGTCCGGGGTCCGCCCGGCCTCGGATTCGACGTCCCCGCCCTCGTCGTCGGACCTCCCGCCGACACGGCTCCTCCACAGGGGGAGGCTGAGCACGATCAGCGCGGTCAGCGCGATCTGCAGGACGGCGATCCACCGGTAGCCATTGTTCCAGCCGAAGCCGCCGGTCAGCGCGAATCCCATGATGTACGGGCCGGCGGTGGCGCCGACGCCCCACATGCAGTGCAGCCAGCTCATGTGGCGGCTGGCGTAGTGCAGGGCCACGTAGTTGTTGAGCGCCGCGTCCACGCCTCCGGCGCCGAGGCCGTAGGGAATCGCCCACAGGCACAGCATCCAGAACTGCGACGAGAACGAGAAGCCTCCGAGCGAGACGGCCGTCATGGCCACGCTGATCGCGGTGATCCTGCCGGCGCCCAGCTTCAGGGTGAGCCGGTCGCTCATCAACGACGACACGATGGTGCCGGCGCTGATGATCATGGAGACGATGCCCGCATACGAGACCGGCACGTCGAACTGGCGGTACATGACCGGCCATGCCGATCCGAGCACGGCGTCGGGCAGGCCAAGACTGACGAACGCCACGTAGATGACGGCAAGCAGCAGATTACCCATGAAAAAACGTTCCTTCCTCCGTCGAATCATCATATGTACGTCTGTACATATGATGATGACACGAGGATTAGACCGTTCTACAACCCTCCCCGTCCGTTCTTCCACGGACTGTGGAGCTTGCGGTCGATGCCGCGCGCACGCCACAGACGGTTCTTGGTGTCGACGTCGCTGAGCAGGTATCCGGCCACGAACGGCTTGCGGAACTGGTCGAACTCCAGCCCCGTGTCCATCTCGTAATAGGCACGCATGCAGGCCACGTTGGCGAACTCCTCCGCGAGCAGCTCGCCGCGTCTGTCGGCGCTGAGCGAATCGTCGCATTCGATGAGCCATTGCCGAATGGAGAACATGCCGCGAATACGCCGCTCGTCGATGAGCTTCATCATCGATTCGATGATGCGCAGGCGATTCGCCCAGATCATGTCACGCAGCACGTCGGCGTCGAATCCGACGACGCCGCTGCCGGACGCGTCCGCCGCGTCCTCAAGCTCGATGGCGGCCTGCTCCTCCAACCACTGGAATCCCACCGTGCGGTAGGCGGCCAGCGCCAGCGCGGCGCGCCATCCGATGGTGTCGGCGTGGCCCTGCGCCACCTTGGTGGCCGTCATCCGGTGCGGCGCCTCCAGCGTGGAGTCGGCGAACTCCTCCACGGTACGTCTGCCCGGACGGTAGATGGTGTGCGCGCTGCGGCGCAGCCGTACCACGCTCGCCTCCGCGGCACGATGGCAGATATCGGCGAACTTGGCCGGATCAAGGCTCGCGCCACCCACCAGGAAACCATCGACGCCGTAGCGACGGATGATTTCGGCCGCGTTGCCGGGATTGACCGACCCGCCGTAGAGGATGCGCACCCTGGACGCGACGTCGGAGCCGAACGTGGCGTTGATGAAGTCACGGATGTCGGCGAGCGCGGATTCGATGACGGTCGGGTCCGGCGCCTTGCCGGTGCCGATGCTCCATACGGGTTCGTAGGCCACGATGACGCGGCTTACGTCGTCGCAGGAAAGCAGGCGCAGGGCGGAGACGAGCTGGTTGAGGGCGTAGTCGATGCCGATGCCGTCCTCGCGTCCGAGCTTGGTCTCGCCGATGCAGACGATGGGGGTCATGCCGCTGTCGAGGACGACGCGCATCTTCTGGTCGATCTTCTCGTCGTCTTCTGGGTGGTAGCGCCGCTGCTCGGAATGGCCGAGCAGCACATACCGGCAGTCTAGCGCTGCGAGCATCTGGGCGCTGATGTCGCCGGTGTAGGCGCCGGCGTCGAGCTCGCTCACGTTCTGAGCGCCGAAGAACAGCTGCGGTTCGAGAGTGGTGGCACGGGCCATGTCCCGGATGGCCAGCAGGCTGGTGAACGAGGGCAGCACCCCGATCTCGACGCGGTTGACCATGACGTCGGAATCCTCCATGCGGTGCTGCCATTCGGTGTTGGATGCGGCGTACTCGAGCAGCCACTGCCGCGCCTGCACATGGTCGAGGTTCATCTTCCAGTTGCCGATGACGAGGGGACGGCGTGGTACGGTTTCGTTGTACTTCATGACGGTTCCTTACTTGCGTCGCACCGCTGCCCGGCGGCTCACGCGCCCCAGTGTTCGATGACGGGCTGCCCCTTGTGGTCGCCGAGCACGACGTAGCGGGCCGTGCCGAGTTCGAACTTGCGGCCTTCGGCCGGGGGCAGGCCCACCCAGGCCATGGCCACGAGCCGCAGGATGTGGGAGTGGGCCACGAGCAGCACATCCTCGCCGGCGTAGACGTCGTCGCGAATGCCCTCGACCACGCGGGTGGCGCGGGCGAAGGCCTCGTCCAGGGTCTCGCCGTCGGTCAGGTGCACCTTCACCTTCTCGCCGTCGGGCAGCGTCTCCACGCGTTCCTCGCCGAGTGACGCCGGCACGACCTGAGGGCCGTCGAGCCAGAGGTTCCAGGCATGGCCGAGCGCTTCGCCGATCTGGCCGCGGGTGCGTCCCTCGGCGCGGCCGTAGTCCCATTCCATGAGGTCGTCGCAGGGCGTGGCGTCGAAGCCGGCGAGGCGCGCGGTCTCGCTGGCGCGCTTGAGCGGCGAGCATAGGATTCTGGAGAAGGCCCCGGGGTGGGCGGCGCGCACACGCGCGCCGGCTTCCTTGGCCTGCTGTTCGCCGATTTCGGTCAAGGGCACGTCCGTTCGTCCGGTGTGCTGGCCGGATACGGCCCAGTAGGTCTGGCCGTGACGAAGAAGATAGACGTTTCCTGGTTTCATGCTGTTTTGCGCTTTCTGTACCACTGTGTACTGGTTGTTGCTTCATTGCCGTTGCGTGCCGGGCGCGGTCCGGCGACGTGCGTCGCGTCGCGTCCGGCACCGCCGTCCATCCACGGAATCCTCTCCGGGGAAGACGGAGGAATATGGGGACCGCCATCATTCGGCGGCGATGAGTCGTCGTCGGGTCAGGCGACCACGGGATCGAGCACCGACTTGTAGCCGACGGCGTCGGCATGTCCGGCGCTGCCGAGCAGTTCGGCCACCTGGGCGACCTTCGCGGCCATGGTCTTGCGGCCCGCCGCGTTCCACTTGCGCGGGTCGAAGAACTTCTTGCCTTCGCGGTGCGAACGCTGCTTGCCGTCGGCGGCCACGAGGAACGCGTCGATGCCGTTGGTGAACTCGTACTGGGTGTCGGTGTCGACGTTCATCTTGACGACGCCGTCCTTGACGGCCGCGCGCACGTCCTCGTCGGAGGAGCCGGAGCCGCCGTGGAACACGTACATGTTGCGCACGCCGGTCTTCTCGGCGATCTCGGCGAGCAGCTCGGGTTTGAGGTCGGGGATGACGGCGGTGCCGTGCGCGTTGCCGAAGGCGACGGCGAGCAGGTAGTCGTCCT
This sequence comes from Bifidobacterium pluvialisilvae, assembly GCF_019331695.1. Taxonomy (GTDB): domain Bacteria; phylum Actinomycetota; class Actinomycetes; order Actinomycetales; family Bifidobacteriaceae; genus Galliscardovia; species Galliscardovia pluvialisilvae. Next base: position 53,730 of record NZ_JAHBBI010000001.1, on the reverse strand, counting down.
CGTCGAGGCCGGCGTCGGCGAACGTCTTCTGGATCACGGCCACGTCCTCGGGCGTGGAGTAGACGGCCTGGTCGGCGACGCCGTCCTCCATGCCGCCCCACTTGCCGCCGGCCTCGACCTCGAGCACGCCGTCGACGGCCTGCACGAGCGGCAGCAGTTCCTTGATGGTGGCGGCGTTGTCGTGAATCTCGTCATGGGAGCCGTCGAACATGAACGAGTCGAAGATCTTCTCCTCGCCGGCGTCCTTGAGCTTCTTGAGCTCGACGAGCAGCGGCTTGAGCCAGGTGTCCACATAGTCGGCGTGGCAGTGGTCGGTGTGCAGCATGATCGGCACGTGATGGAGCTTGCGCAAATCGCGCATGAGGCGGCCGATGATGATGGAGCCGTCGACCGGGTCTCCGGAGGGGCTGGCCTGCTTGGCCGCGCCGATGCTCACCTGCACGAATCCGGCGCTGTTCGCCTGTTCGAGCCCCTGCATGGCGGCGATGGCCGTGTCGAGGTTGCTGATGTTGATGGCCGGATAGGCGTATCCCCCGTCATGCGCCACGTCAAGCAGCCGCTTGACTTCCGTGGAGGTCATCACAAAGGCGTTCGAATTCGTCTTGCTCATATCGTCCCCTTTTGGAACATTCAGTGTGCGGCGGGGCGTCCGTTTGCCCCGTCCACAATCCATGGTCGCACTTCCCGTGTTCAATTTTCAAGCACCGCGCCATGCAATCAGTGGCAACGTGCGGGAGGCGCGCAAAGGTCACATAATCAGCACGCGAGAACACACAAAAACGTTCACCACGGTCGGTTTGAACGGTGCAAAGCGACACCAGACATCACAAAAGCGCACGACACGCGAACAGGAATGAATTTCCATGTTCGGTGTCGTGCGCCATGGCAAGAAAACGCACATCAAAACGCAACATTCGTCAGTTGCGTTCCACCGGCGACCGACGATCAGACGCGACGTTCACGGGCGACGGCCGGCTTGGCGGCCGGCTTGATGTCGCGCACCTCGACGTCCGGCACCTTCTCGGCACGGGTCAGACCGCTGAGCGACGTGATGCGCAATGCCGCCACGAAGCCCACGACGGCCAATGCCACGGCGAACGCGAAGCCGAAGCGGGAACCGGTGACGAACGCCTGCGCATGACCGGCACCCGCACGCACGGCGGAGGACTGGCCGGCGCCGAGCAGCACGGTGGCCACGGCGGTGGCGATGGCGCCCCACACCTGCTGCATCGTGTTGAGGATGGTGCTTCCGTCGGTCGCGAGCTGCGGCGGCAGGGCGGCAAGGGCCGTGGACTGGGCGGGGCTCATGGTGAGCGGCACGCCGATCATGAGCACCACGTGCGCGGCGATGATGTAGGGCACGGAACTGGTGGTGCCGGCGGCCATGAGCAGACCCAGGCCGATGACGGAGACGACGAGGCCGGAACGCACGAGGACCTTCGGTCCGATGACGTCGTACAGCCGGCCGGACAGCAGCGACACCAGGGCGTTGACGATGCCGCCGGGCAGCATGACGAGACCGGCCATGGCGGCGGGGATGCCCATGCCGTCCTGAATCTCCTGCGGCATGAGGTACATGGCGCACAGGGTGATGCCGAAGTTCATCATGACCACGATGGCGCCGGTGGTGAACTGCGGGATGGCGAAGGCGCGCAGATTGATGACCGGCACATCCATCCTCAGCTGGCGGCGGCCGTAGAGCGCCACGGCAACGACACCGACCACGAGGATGGCCACAACCACCGGGGAGAGGCCGAACTCGCTGATGAGGCTCACGCCGAACACGAGGCCGCCGAAGCCGACGACGGAGGTCACGCAGCTGAACGCGTCGATGCGCGGGCGCGTGATCTCATACGGGTTCACCATGAACGCGAACGTGCACAGCAGGGCCACGGCGGCCACGATGGCGAAGAAATGGAAGATCCAACGCCAGCTGAGCATGCCGATGAAGAAGCCTGAGAGGGTGGGGCCGACGGCGGGCGCGAACATGATGATCAGCGTGGTCAGGCCCATGGCGGCGCCGATCCTGTTCTTGGGGAACACCTCAAGCAGCACGGAGAACATCATCGGCAGCACCAGACCGGTGGAGATGCCCTGAATCATACGGCCGGCAAGCAGCAGCGCGAACGTGGGCGCGAAGCCCGACATCAGCGAGCCTACGAGGAACGCGCCCAACGCCACGACCAGCAGCGTCCTGGCGCGGAACCACTTCAGCAGGAGGCCCACGAACGGCAGCACCACGCCGATCACGAGCATGTAGCCGACGACCAGCCACTGCGCGGTGCCGGCGGATACGCCGAACGCCTCCATGAGGCTGGGCAGTGCGATGTTCATCGACGTCTCGCTGAGCATCCCCAGGAACGCGCCCAGGTACAGTCCGAGCATCACCAGCGTGGGATGCTTCACGTCCACACGGGCTTTCATGCGACTCATATCATCATGCCGTGTTTCGGCCATAATCCGTTCTTTCCTTCCGATTTCGCCGCGTTCCCGGGCATGGCTGCGCCCACGCATGGAGACATGTCCACGCGCGGCGACCATCCGGGGGAATCTAAGCGGCTAGCGTCCGCAGGCCTTGACGACCGCGGCCTTCACAGCGTCGATGGTGGCGATCATGGCGTTGATGTCCTCCACGCTCACGGTTGCCATGAGCTCGGTCTCGATGCGCTGGCGCACGCCGACGATGTACCGGCGCACGCATTCCTCCCCCGCCGGCGTGGCCCGAACAAGCACCACGCGTCGGTCGACGGGGTCGGACGTCTTTTCGAGCAGGCCGAGACCGGTCATCTCACGCACGGCCCGGGTGACGTTCGGCATGCGCATGTCGAGCGCGTCGGCGATGTCAGATACACGAACGCATCCGTCGTCACCGCGCGAACGGCTGAGCGCGTCGAGCACGCGCAGATGCACCGGCCGGACGCCCTTGGGCAGTTCGGGGACCAGCGTGCGTACGGAGCCGGCCTCATCCATGGCGTGAAGAATCCTGTCAAGCAGGTTGATATCCATGCCATCCACCATATACGACGTATTTATTTATATAAGATATTTATATAAGATAACTATCTGCGATATATAGTTTACGACGGCATTGGACCATACGACACGCCGTTATTCGCCGAGCATCTCACCAACGGCGGCGAGCACGGCACGCATCCCCGACTCGAACACGGCCGGTTCCGGCAGCAGCGATACGGCCAGATATCCGTTGGAGGTCATGTCGAAGAAGAACCCCGGCTGGGCGGTGGCCCGATGACGTCGAATCAGCGACAGCACCAGTTCGGTCTCGTCGATGCTGGACGGGAACCGCAGCAGCACGTTCCAGCCGCCTTCGGCGCGCAGCACGCTCGTCACGCCCGACGGGTCGGCGGCAAGCAGCTCATGCAGACGGGCCAAGTTGCCACGCGTGCGCTCACGTACGCGGGCGGTCTGTCCGGCCGCCGCGTCGAGCAGCGCGGGGATGCGCTCGGCGATGATATCGCTCATCGGCAGGAAGTCGTCGGCGATCACGTCAAGTCGGGCCTGGGCCTCGGCCACGTCGTTCTCCGGACCGGAAACCTCTATCCATCCGACCTTGGCGTGCGGCGCGGCAAGCATCTTCGAGAACCCGTCGAGCGCGAACGTGAGCGCGCCCGCCTCCCCCGCGATCCGCGCGTTGCCGTCAAACGGCTCCAGATCGTAACCGAAGAACACCTCGTCGGCGATGATGGCCACGTCGTGCTCGCGGCACAGCTCCACCAACCGACGCCGTTCCCCGGGCTTCACATACGAGCCGGTCGGATTGTTCGGGTTGATAAGCACCATGGCACGGATGCGCGTGCCCTCATCGGAGTCGAGGATCTCCTCGATGCGCGGCAGGTCGAAGAACCATGAGCCATCGAACAGCAGCGAGTATTCGATGGCCTCCACGTTCTCCAGACGGGCGATGGATTCGATGAGCGGATAACCGGGTTTCGGCGCGAGCACGGCGTCGCCGGCATCGCACAGCAGCTTCATCAGCCACGAATACGCCTCCGACGTGGAGCTGAGCAGATACAGCCGCTCCGGGTCGACGGCACGAGTAACGCCGCCCTCGGCCCCACCAGCCGCAAGGAACCCGGCGAGCGCCCGACGCGCGGCGAGCGGCCCCCGTGGGTTCGCCTCGTACACATCCGGCACCAACGCCGGGGCCAGACCATGCCGGGTGGGGTTGGAGTCGTTGAGTTTCGCCAATGCGATGCCGTCGCGCCGGCATCGCGCCTCCGCAGCCGAGATCGCGTTCGGCCGGGACACATCCACGCGTGAGGAAAAATGCACAGCCATACATCTGCACCGTACCGTCTTATTTCAGCGGAGGCATGGGCTGCCAGTCGGGGTCGTGGAGAAGCTTGTGGGAATCCCACCATCCGCGGAAAATCTGCCTGATACCACTGCCGAGGTTCTTTCTGTCCACGGCCACGAGACGGATAATCTCCTTGGCGATGGTCGCGATGGTGCCGACGCCGAACCAGAAACCCCGGTAGTCACCGTGCGCCATGAAGTAGCGGGCCATATATCCACGGTTGCGCAAGATATGGTAGCGATTCATGTCGGATGTGGAGTTGAGCTGTCGCAGTCCGGCGATGTCCCAGTTGCCGATTTCGCGCGTACGGCGCATAACACGGTCGGGGATGACGATGGGGTTGGTGACCTTGCTGGCCAGATAGCCGTACATGGTGTCGTCCCAGTAGATGAAGAACCGTGGATCGGGGAAGCCGATCTTCTCCACGATGTTGCGTCGGATCAGCCCGCCTTCGAAGCACATGGTGTTCATCACACGGTAGCCGGCGGGACCGAAGGCCGCCGGGGCGATGGGATTGGGGATGCCCAGCGGCACGATGAAATGGTACTGCCAGTAGAACGGCCCGCCATCGTAGTCATATCGACTGCCTTGAATCACGTCATGGTCAGGCATCCACTTGGCAAGCTTTTCCAGCCCGTCGGGTTCGATGGCCACATCGTCGTCCATCACCCAGAACCATTCCGCACCGAGCTCATACGCCTTTTTCACGCCGGCAGAGAACCCGCCGGCACCGCCGAGATTGCCGGTCTGCGGCGCATAGACCACACGGTCGAGGTTGCCGTCGGTGTCGGCGATGGTCTTACCCCACTGGGCGGTCACCTTGTCGGAGAACTCCCCCACCATCGTCTTCGTCTTGTCGGAATGCTCGTTGTCCACGATCACGATACGCCATGGTGCGACGGTCGATGCGAGAAAGGACGCGAACAGCGTCTTCAACAGTTCCTGACGTTTGTACGTCACCACGACGATGGCGAGCTTGCTTGTTACGGTTTTCACGTTGTTCTCCGCAGTCATGCGTCCTATTGTGGCACCTGCCGCCGAAAAACCGCGAAAAGGTCACATGGAACATGTGTGGAAGGGGGCGCGACAATAACCGGCCATACAATCCACATATAGCGATATGACGTTGTCTACGGCGAAAACCCGCGGTTCGCGGGCATCCGCCGTGGTACAGTCAAAAACGCAAGTTTCAGGGCAGGGTGCAATTCCCTACTGGCGGTGATGGCATACGGCGATTCGCGCCGGCCACAGCCCGCGACCCGCGAAGGCGGCTGATCCGGTGGGATTCCGGAGCCAACGGTATAGTCCGGATGAAAGAAACGAGGGGCTCTCATGAGCATTTCTTCATCTTCCGCATCGTCCTCCCATGCCACCGGCGTCGCCGATTCCGGCCGCTGGTCCACCAGACGCATCGCCGTCTACGCGCTGTTCGTCGCGTTGACCATGGTGACGAGCTTCATCGAACTGCCGATCTTCCCGGCGGCCCCGTGGCTCAAGTACGATCCGTCCGGCATCGTCTGCCTGATCGCCGGCTTCGCCTTCGGCCCGTCCGCCGCCGCTATCGTCAGCGTGCTGGGCTTCGCGCCGCATCTGTTCGGCGATCCGTGGGGCACGCTGATGGCCATCGGCGTGGCGTTGGCGCTGAGCGTGCCGGCCTCGCTGGTGTACAAGCGCTGGCGTTCGCGCACGGGCGCCGTGGCCGGCATCCTGCTGGGCGCCGTGATCGCGCTGGCCGTGGCCATCGGCGGGAACCTGGTGATCACGCCGATCTACGCGCATATGACGGTCGCGCAGGTGGCGGCCATGATCGTGCCGATTCTGCTGCCGTTCAACCTGCTGAAGTTCGCCATTCATGGCGTGGTGACGTTCGCCGTCTACAAGCCCATCACCAATCTGCTGCGCAGATAGCATACATTCCAGCGATTCGTCTGGACGTGCATTCGTCGGAACATTCCGGTTATCCGGATGTTCCGACGATTTTGTATATGAGATATTGAAATATGAAATACATGAGATCGATATGAGAAAGGTCCCGGTCCTCCCGTGAATCCCGTGAATGACCGCTCCCCCGTCGTCGTGCTCGACGACGTCCGCTTCAGTTATGACGATGGCGTCTCATGGGCGGTGGATGGCGTGAATCTCACAATCCATGACGGCGAACGCATCGCCATCGTCGGGGCCAACGGCTCGGGCAAGTCGACGCTGGGACGCGTCATCGCCGCGTTGGCGGCACCGGATTCGGGAATCGTGTCCCTGTTCGGCGACATCGTATTCGACGGAACGCCCCACACCGACCGGTATCGCAAGGCCCGTCATGACATCGGCGCGGTTTTCCAGAATCCGGAGGATCAGATCGTCACGACGGTCGTCGACGATGACGTGGCGTTCGGTCCGGAGAACCTTGGCGTGGCGCATGCCCGCATCGGCGAACGCGTCGGCTCGGCACTGCGGCAGGTCGGCATGGATGACCATGCCGCTGCCGATCCGACGCGCATGTCCGGCGGCCAGCAGCAGCGAGTGGCCATCGCCGGCATGCTGGCCATGCGACCGCGCATGCTGGTGTTGGACGAGCCCACGGCGATGCTTGACGAGTCGGGGCGCGCGGAGGTCATGCGCGTATTGGATGACTTGCATGTGCAGGGTACGACCATCGTGCATATCACGCATTCAGCCGTCGAGGCCGTCGCCGCGGACAGGGTGATCGTGATGCGCGACGGACGAATCGTGGAGGATGCCCGCTCGTCCTCCGTCGCTCCTCCTTCCCCTGGCTCCCCCTGGGCGAGGGAGCTGTCCGACGGACGACGGACTGAAGGGGTCGAACCGCCCAACAGCGCAGCCGCCGACCTGGAATCTTCTCCGGGGACGAGACCGCGCAGCCGAGGCGGCTCCCCCATCATCACGATGTCGCATGTCTCGTTCGCGTATGATCGCAGCCATCCGGTATTGCGAGACGTGGACCTCACGGTGGACGCCGGCGAGACCATCGCCATCATGGGACGCAACGGCGGTGGAAAATCCACGCTCACGCGACTGCTCTGCGCGTTGGAGACGCCGTCCGGGGGAAGCATCACCGTGGACGGCATCGATGTGGCCCGGAACGCACATGGGAAATCCAAGCCGCTGCGCAAACGCGACCGACGCCGGCTGCGCGGCACCGTCGGTTATGTGATGCAGCATCCCGAACGGCAGCTGTTCGCACAGACCGTGGCCGAGGATGTGGCGTACGGGCCAAGGAACCTCGGTCTTTCCGGCGACAAGCTTGATGAACGTGTACAGCAGACGCTCGATGACCTGCATATCGGGCATCTTGCCGAACGTTCGCCGTTCGGCCTCTCTGGCGGGCAGCAGCGTATGGTGGCGATCGCCGGCATTCTGGCCTGCCGGCCGAAGATTCTCATCATGGATGAGCCAACCAGCAGTCTTGATGTGGATGCGGCGGCCCGCATCCATCGTCTGCTCGCCGATCTGAAGACGCAAGGCGTGACGGTGCTGATCGTCACGCATGACGAGGCAGAGGCAGGATTGGCCGACCGTGTGGTCGAACTGCGGGACGGCAGAATTATGGGGCATGATGACCCCGGCTTCCCCCGGCCGGGACAATCATCTGATGAACGTCGAACCGAGAAAGCCGAATCACATTACGACGGCAACCGAAAGCACCACAGATCTTTCGTCGCACGACTCGATCCGAGGGTGAAGATGGTGCTGACACTGGTGCTGATGTTCACGGCGTTCGCCATCGGCACGCCGGCGCAACTGGGGGTCGCCGCGGCCACGGTGGCCGTCATCATGGCCGCCGCCCGGATGAACCCTGTCGCCGTACTGCATTCGGTGCGGCTGTTCCTGGCGTTGTTCGTCATCATGAGCGCATTGAACGTCTTCTTCGTGCGTACGGGCACGCCACTGGCGCATCTCGGGCCGGTCCCCATCACCGATGACGGCGTGTGGACGGCGGTCGTCTATGCCGGCCGGCTGGCGCTGGTGGTGATGCTGGGAGCCATCCTGCTGCTGACGACCACGCCGACGAGACTGACCGACGCATTCGAGGCGTTGCTTCGGCCGTTGCATCGGTTTGGTGTGCACACTGGCGAAATCGCGTTGGTCATGAGTCTGGCGCTACGGTTCATTCCCACACTCACCGGCGAGACTCAGGCCATCATCGAAGCGCAGTCGGCGCGTGGCGGCAGCATCGAATCAGGTTCACCGTTGCAGCGTTTCCGGGCGCTGGTGGCCATCATCGTACCGGTGTTCGCCGGGGCGTTGCGCCATGCCGACAATCTTGGACTGGCACTTGACGCCCGCTGCTATGAGGGCGGTGCGGACCGCACACACTACCGGATGCTGCGGCTTTCGTGGCGGGACGGCGTCTTCGCCGTGTTCTGCGCCCTGTATCTTGCGGCGTTGTTCATGGTGCCGCTGATATGACTTTGCCCCGCTGGCGGGGGCTGTCTGCCGTAAGGCAGACTGGGGGTGGCTGGAACGCTATTACCGGTATCCAGCCACCCCCAGTCATGCATACGCATGACAGCCCCCGCGGGCGGGGGCGGATTTCATCTCGTCTGCGGAGACCCTACTCCTGGGCCGGGGCGGAATCATCGCCGTCGGCGGTGGTAGCGGCCACCGGTTCCGGCTTGGCCGTCTCATCGGCCTTGTCGGCGGCGGCATCGTCCTTGGCCGGCTCGGCGTCGAGAATCGGCTTGCCGGTGAACGTGAACTCGCCCAGCAGGCCTTCGCCCTGGGAATCCACTTCCACGGCCTCGTTGTCGCCGAGTTCGCCGAGCAGGATCTTCTCGGAGATGGCATCCTCGATGTCGCGCTGGATGACGCGGCGAAGCGGACGTGCGCCGAGCAGCGGGTCGAAGCCCTTCTCGGCGAGCAGGTCCTTGGCCTTGTCGGTCAGCTCGATGGACATGTGGCGCTCGAACAGACGGTCGTTGAGGCGCTTGATGTCGAGGTCGACGATCTGGCGCACCTGCGGCTCGGTGAGCTGGCGGAACACGATGATGTCGTCCAGTCGATTGAGGAACTCGGGACGGAACTGCTGCTTGAGCTCGGAGCTCACCTGGTCCTTCATGCGCTGGTAGCTGGTCTCGGTGTTGCCGCCCACATTGAAGCCGGTGTTGGCGGCCTTGGCGATGTCACGGGTGCCGAGGTTGGTGGTCAGGATGATGATGGTGTTCTTGAAGTCCACCTTGCGTCCCTGGCCGTCGGTCAGATGGCCGTCATCCAGCACCTGCAGCAGCGTGTTGAAGATGTCGGGGTGGGCCTTCTCGATCTCATCGAACAGCACCACGGAGAACGGCTTGCGACGCACCTTCTCGGTGAGTTCGCCGCCCTCCTCGTAGCCGACGTACCCCGGGGGCGCTCCGAAGAGTCGCGAGGCGGCGTACTTCTCGGAGAACTCGGACATGTCGACGCGGATGAGCGCGTCCTCGTCGTCGAACAGGAACTCGGCGAGCGTCTTGGCCAGCTCGGTCTTACCCACGCCGGTGGGGCCGGCGAAGATGAACGAGCCCGCGGGACGCTTCGGGTCCTTGAGGCCCACACGGGCGCGGCGGATCGAGCGGGACAGCGCGGTGACCGCGTCGTCCTGGCCGATGATGCGCTTGTGCAGCTCCTTCTCCATGTTGAGCAGCTTCTTGGACTCGGCCTGCGTGAGCTTGAACACGGGGATGCCGGTGGTGGAGGAGATCACCTGGGCGATCACGTCCTCGTCCACGGTCATCGACACGTCGGACTCGCCTTCGCGCCAGGCCTTCTCCTTGTCCTTGCGCTCGGACTCCAGCTTCTCCTGACGGTCGCGCAGCTCGGCGGCCTTCTCGAAGTCCTGGTCCTTGATGGCCTTGTCCTTCTCGGCGCTGACCTTCGCCACCTTGGCGTCGATCTCCTTGAGCTCGGGCGGCGCGGTCAGGCGCTTGATGCGCAGGCGGGCGCCGGCCTCGTCGATCAGGTCGATGGCCTTGTCGGGCAGGTGGCGGTCCTGGATGTAGCGTGCGGACAGCTCGGCGGCCGCCTGCAGCGCGCCGTCGGTGATGGTCACGTGGTGGTGGTTCTCGTACCGCTCGCGCAGGCCCTTGAGGATCTCGATGGTCTCGGCGATCGTCGGCTCATGCACCTGGATGGGCTGGAAGCGGCGTTCGAGCGCCGCGTCCTTCTCGATGTACTTGCGGTACTCCTCGGTGGTGGTGGCGCCGATGGTCTGGAGCTCGCCACGGGCCAGCATCGGCTTGAGCATGTCGGAGGCGCCGAGCGCGCCGTCCGCCGAGCCCGCGCCGACGATGGTGTGGATCTCGTCGATGAACAGCACGATGTCGCCGCGGGTCTTGATCTCCTTGAGCACCTTCTTGAGACGTTCCTCGAAATCGCCGCGGTAGCGGGACCCGGCCACCATGGAGCCCAGATCCAGGGAGTAGATCTGCTTGCCCTTGAGCGTCTCGGGCACGTCGCCGACGTTGATCTTCTGCGCGAGGCCCTCGACGACGGCGGTCTTGCCGACGCCGGGTTCGCCGATGAGCACCGGGTTGTTCTTGGTGCGGCGGGAGAGCACGACCATGACGCGCTCGATCTCGCCGGAACGGCCGATGACCGGGTCGAGCTTGCCTTCGGCCGCCTCGGCGGTCAGGTTGCGTCCGAACTGGTCGAGGATGGCGGAGCCGGTCTGGCTGTTCTTGTTCTGCACGCCGCCGGCGTTGGCGAGGTCGCCCTTGCCGTCGGATGCGTCATGGTTGCCGCGGATGAGGTCGATGGTGGCGGTGCGCAGCTCGCCCAGGTCGACGTCCATCTTGATGAGCACCTGCGTGCCGACGCCCTCGCCCTCGCGGATCAGGCCGAGCAGGATGTGCTCGGTGCCGATGTAGCTGTGGCCCAGCTGCAACGCCTCGCGCAGGCTGAGCTCCAACACCTGCTTGGCGTGAGGAGTGAACGGTATGTGTCCGTTCGGAGCGGCGTTGCCTTTGCCGATCATCTCTTCGACCTGCTTGCGGGTGGCATCGAGCTCGACTCCCTTGGAGGCGAGCGCCTTGGCGGCGTTGCCCTCGCCCTCTCGAATCAGACCGAGCAGCAGGTGTTCCGTACCGATGTAGTTATGCTGAAGCGCCCTTGCCTCTTCCTGAGCAAGTACGATGACGCGTCGCGCACGGTCGGTGAACCGTTCGAACATGCTTGTCCTCCCTAATAAAACTCTGTATCACTCTACCGATTCGCTGTGACGAACATTCCTCCCCGCCCGCATATTGCGCTGTGAACGGAAATTGAGATGCGCCACATTCCTCATCCGTTTTCCGTCCTCGGTCGGCTATGCTGTAACCAGAACGACCATCAGGAGGTGTGTCATGACGGCTGAACATGTTCAGACCGGTGGGAATGCGAATCCGACGGACGTCGATGGCGACCGTCCGCTCCGCGATATCGTCGTCGGCGTCGATGGTTCCACGGAATCGTTCGCCGCGTTGAAGTGGGCGTTGAACGAGGCGGGAAGGACCGGCCAGAACGTCAACGCCGTGTTCGGATGGACGCATTCGTGGGACATCGACGCCGAGCCGGATTCCGACGAGGCGTGGCGGCAGGTGCGCAACGAGATTCGTGAGACGCTGCGCTCCTGGGTGGACGAGGCGTCCGAGGGCATCGACTTCAATCCGGAGAATCTGAAGCTGACGTCGGTCAAGGCGTCCGGTTCGGCCGCGCTGCTGCAGATCGGCTCGCACGCCCAGCAGATTGTGGTCGGACGCAGGTCGCTCGGACGTGTGGCCCGCTGGTTCCTCGGCTCGCTGTCGTCCTCGCTGGCCGAGGAGGCGAAGGTGCCGGTCACCGCGGTCCGTGCGGGCGAGGCGGATTCGGCGGAGTCGGTGCAGAGCGACATCGCGCGCGTGCTCGATCCAGACACATCCGACGACGGGCGCAACGGGCATCGCCGTCCCATCGTCGTCGGCATCGACGGGTCGAAGGGGGCGCAACGCGCCCTGCGGTTCGCGGTGCATGAGGCAATTGTCAATCGTCGTCCGCTGCATGTGCTGTTCTGCTGGCAGATGCGGGATCTGGGCAAGCTGCCCGGATTCGAGACGACGGTGCCGTCGGTAGCGGAGGGGCAGCGCCATGCGGAGGGGGTTCTCCGCGATACCGTCGCCGAAGCGTGCATTCCCGACGACGTCGAGGTGCATGCGAACGCATTCCATATCTCAGCCGGCAAGGGTCTGGTCAGCGCCTCCCGGTACGCGTATCAGATTGTCGTAGGTACGCGCGGCCTTTCCGGCCTTGACGCGCATTTCCTCGGTTCGGTCTCCTCGCAGGTGCTCAACGACGCCGAATGCACGGTGACCGTGGTGCACTGAGACGGCATGCCCAGCCGGAATATGAAGGCCGGTTTCCATGGATGGCCATGGAAACCGGCCTTGTTCATGCGAACGTATCCGCTCACCTGCCCTGTTCGGGCATCTGGGAACGGAAGAGGACGACATTGCCGACCTGGACGCCGAGGTAATGGCCGGCGCCGTCGAATCGCGGCTCCTCGGCCGACTCCATGGCCTCGACCTCGCCGCGCTCCTCGCGCGGGGCCTGCCTCACGATGTCGATGTGCAGGTCGTCGAAGGCCGGCTTGGACTGAATCCACAGGCTGCTGGGCTCCGGCGGCTCGATCTCCGAATGCTCGCCGCAACCGTGGTCCCGAGAGACCACACGCCCGTCGTCCGGGCTCCACTTGTTGGCACAGACGCCGAACAGCAGATTCAGTTCCCCCTTCAACGGCACGAAGAACCCGCACGTCTCGCATGGCATGCCGTCGGCCGTCTTGGTGGAGAGCGATTTGGGCCCGTGCGGGCCGGAATACCAGCGCTGCGCCGCCTGGGCACGACCCAAGGGGGTGAGCACGCGACGCCGCGAGAGCTCGAACTCCCTGGCGATGCCGGCGGTCTGCTCCAGTTCGTCGCGAACGACGTCCTTGCGGGCGGCCGCATCCGCGGCGGCGTCCCCGGCGGGCTTCTCCTCCCCGTCGGCATCCTCCACGGATGCGGCATCCTCCGCCACCGGCTCCGACGCATCGGCATCCACCGGCGAGGCGTCGCCGGCCTCGGCCTCGGCGATGTCGGCCTCGAGTCGGTGTTCGTCCAGACCGTCCTCCAGACGCGGATCGTCCTTCTCCGTGCCGAGGGTGTCGGTCACGGCGAGATCGGTGGGCAGCAGACGGTCCTTCCAGGGAATCCATTTGGGAGGCATCAGCGAGTTCTCGCCGGGGACCAGCGACGACTCGTTCACCGTCCACAGGCCGCGGTCCTCGTCATGGTAAAGCGTTATCGACCACTGCCAGTCCTCGTATCCGGGGATGTTCGCGGCGAAGCGGAAGTCGCTGACATTGTCCTCGAGCTCATGGCGGCCGAGGAACTCGCCTACCTGCGATTCCTCGTCCGCCACCTCATAGGCCACCGCCTGCGCGATGGATTGGGGGTCCGGAGTGGTTGCGGTCATCGCTGCACCTTCAATCGTGTGTTCGGTCACGGTATTCGTATCAGTCCTGGACGTCGAAGTTGTCGGCGACGGCGCGCAGCAGGGTGGCGAGCTTCTTGGACTCGGACGCCGAGGGGTAGCGGTGGCGGCGCAACGTGCCGCCGGCCGAGTCGAGCAGCTTGATGAGGTCCTCCACGATGGCGGCCATGTCGTCCGGCTTCGGACGGGAGGCCTTGACCATGGACGGCAGCGCGGCCGCCACGGTCACGCCCATGGCCTGCGGACCCTTGCGGCCGTCGATCACCGAGAACTCGACCTTGGCGCCCTTACGCAGGGTAGTGACGCCGGACGGCAGCGCGGCGGACGGCAGGAACACATCCCTGCCGTCGTCGCTCGTGATGAAGCCGTAGCCTTTTTTCGCGTCAAACCAACGAATCTTTCCGCTGGGCATTCTTTCCACACCTCACTGATCCAACTAATCCAAGTCGCATACTTGCTCTATCCATCCGTGGCGCCCATGCTTGCCTGCGCATGACGGCCACCGAAGCCAAATGATTATTATAGCTTACGCCTTCGTCGGGGTTACGCTCTCGGATGGCGCGGCATTCGGGTCGTCGTGTTCGGGCATGGGGATGATCACGGTGAAGGTCAGACCCCCGCCGAAGGTTTCCGAGGCGCAGATCAGGCCATGATGGGCCTTGATGGCGGACTGGGCGATGGACATGCCGAGGCCGGTGCCTCCCTTTTCTCGGGCGCGCGAGGGGTCGGCGGTGTAGAAGCGTTCGAAGACCTTCTGCCGGGCCTTCGCGGGCATGCCCGGACCGTGGTCGATGACCTGGGCGACGGCGAAGCGTCGTCCGGCGCCGGTGGAGGCGGCCACCTGGGCGGCCTGGATGAACTGGTCGAGCGAGTTGTCGGTGGACGGCATCTTGCCGAGGTCGATGGCGGGCAGCGACGCGGGGATGACGGAGATGCCCATCTCCACGGGGGATTCGGCGGGCGTGTACCGGTGGATGTTGCCCACGATATTCGTCACGACCTGACGCAGGCGGGCGGGGTCCCCCTGCAGGGTGACATCGGAGAGCTTGCCCGGCACGAACGACAGGTGCGCGGGGATGGCCGGCTGCCCCGGGGCCGGGGCGAGCGGGACGTCCCCGCCGGCGAGCGCGATGCCGCCGAGCCGAATCGTGCGCTCGGGGTCGAGGGCGTGAAGGTCCTCGGCGGATTCCGAGAGGATGTTGTGCAGTTTGGCCTTCTGGTTGATGTTGACGCCGCGGCCTTCGTCCATGCGGGCCAGCGACAGCAGGTCCTCGACGAGCGCGGCCATGCGGGTGCTGGATTTCTCGATGTGGTCGATGGATTCGTCCGCCCTTTCGAGGGCGCCGGGATAGTCGCGCTGCATCTTGTAGAGTTCGGCGTAGCCGTGGATGGCGGCCAGCGGCGTACGCAGCTCATGGCTGGCGTCGGAGACGAACTGCTTCATCTTCTCGGTGGTCTCCTGCTGCTCGCGGAAGCTCTGCTCTATTCGTGACAGCATCTGGTTGAGGGATGCCGAAAGGGAGCCGACCTCGGTGTTCTCCGGGGATTGCGGCACGCGCTGCGACAGGTCGCCGTTGGCTATTTTGGCCGCCGTCTTCTCGATGCGTTTGAGCGGCATGAGCGTCCGGTCGATGGCCAGGGTGGCCATGACGGTGGCGAACACGATGATGGCTATGCCGACGACGAGGAAGTATTTGGTGATGATGGCGAGCGTGTCCTCCATGTCGTGCAGGGAGAGCGCGATGAAGGCCATGCCATGGGCCGCAGGTGTGGTGGAGGTGGCGCGCATGGTCCATTCGACGGCGATGACGCGCCATGGGGCCATGGCCATCTGCAGCGAGGACCGGCTGGCGGAGCCGCCGGCCAGCTGGACGCGCGCGTCGGTGGTGAACGGCTTGCCGAACTGAATGCCATCGAGGCTGCCGGATAAGGGGAGCTTGGGCTCGGAGATCACGTTGTCGGCGAGTTTGGGGACCAGCGGCGTCGACGTGACGTTGTAGTTCGAGTCGCGGATCTGCACGTAGTAGTCGATGAGTCCCAGAGTGCCGGTGTTGTCGGTTTTCTGCAGGTCGCCGATATTGTTGAGGACCAGCTCCGACTGGCGCTGCAGCTGGGTGTCGGTCTTGTCGATGATGTAGGCGCTGACGAGCTGGCGGACGGCGAACGCGATGATGCCGCCGCTGACGAGCAGCAGCACGAGGATGATGGACACCAGCTTGGTGGACAGCGACACCGCGTCGATGCGCCGCAGCAGCGGGTTCTCGTTGCGTGGCTTCGCCGGCTTCGGTTTGATCCTCACCTCGCCCTTCGCCCTGCCGACCTTGAATGCGACGCCCACGGATCAGGCTCCCGGGGCGGACTTGGGCGCGCGGATCATGTAGCCGATGCCACGCTTGGTCTGGATGAGCGGGTCGACCTTGCGGGTCTCGCCATCCTCGTCCGTGTAGGTGACGCCGTCCACCTTCTTGCGCAGATACGAGATGTAGGATTCCACGATGGCGGCGTCGCCGCCCCAGTCGTACTGCCACACGTGGTCGAGGATCTGCGCCTTGGAGAGCACGCGCCCCTCGTTGTCCATGAGATAACGCAGCAGCTTGTATTCGGTGGGGCTGAGCTCCACGACCTGGCCATGTCGGGTCACGTCGTGGGAGTCCTCGTTGATCTCGAGGTCGGCGACCCGGATGATGGGATCGTCCTCGGCCTGTTCGCGCGTGCGGCGGAGGATGGCGCGGATCCTCGCGACGACCTCCTCGAGGCTGAACGGCTTGGTGACGTAGTCGTCGCCGCCGACGGTGAGCCCCATGACCTTGTCCTGGGTGTCGTCGCGCGCGGTAAGGAACAGCACCGGCGCGTCGATGCCCTCCTGGCGGATGCGCCTGGTGACGGTGAACCCATCGATGTCGGGGAGCATGACATCAAGCACGATGAGGTCGGGGTCGGTTTTCTCGATGACCTCGATGGCCTCGGACCCCGAGGCGGCGGTGTTCACCTCGAATCCGGAGAAATGCAGCGAGGCGACCAGCAGCTCACGGATGGACGGCTCGTCGTCGACGACGACAATCGATGCTTCTATGGATTTGCTCATGGTTCTAAGCATGACCCTCCGCACTGGATGTTTCCTGAATATCCGCTGAATCATTGGAGGACGTCTGCGACGCCGCCACCGTCGGCGTGGCATGTCGGCCGCCGGATGCAGGCGCGGGGGCGGCCGTCGTGGCGGCTGCGTCCGGATCGTCGTCCCCGGCGCGGGGGCGGCGCCCGGAACGACGGCGCTCGCGGCGGGCGAGCTGCCGGTCGGCGTGGGATTTGCCGCGCCGGTGCAGGATGACGAACACGACGGCGGCGACGACGAGGATGGCCAGGGCCACGATGAAGACGATGATGCCGACGCCGCTGAACTTCGACGTGGACGACGCCTCGTGCAGCGTCTTGATCTGGTCCGTCAGCGCTATCGCCGAGCCGGACCAATCCGGGGTGTCCCCCTTGGTCAGCGGGTTCAACGCCGCCTGCGAGAGCGCGTCGACGGTGTCCTGCTTCTTGAGCCATTCATCGGAGTTGGACGACACGACCACCACCAGGTTGCCGTCTTCCGAAGCCACCGCGAGCATGACGGTGTTGGGCGCCGGATTGGAGTCCTTCAGCAGGCCGGCCGCCCACTGGTCGGGGTCCTGGCCCTCGGAGAACTTCGGCAGGTACAGCAGTCTGACGGTGACGCCGGTCTCCTTCTTGGTGGCGCTCAACGCGTCGGACACCTTGCCGAGGTTGTCCCCCAGAAGGTTCTCCGTGTCGGTGATGTTGTTGGTCACCGTTACGCCGACGTCCGATGACCCGGTGCCCTGCTGGCTCGGCGTGGCGCTTTCGCCCGCGGCCAGTGCGGCGGGCGCCGCCACCGTCAGCACCAGCATGACGGCGACGACCGCCGCCATGGCCATCCACATCGCCGCACGGACGCCGAAGGTTATCCCCATTCCCCCTCCGCGGGTGGTCCGTTCGTCCACATTCCCTGTACGGATTGCTGTCATCTGCTTGATTTTCATACTGTCAACTGTAACGGCTCTGCTTCGCAAATCGAATGCATGGGCCGTGAAACACCCTGATAGCGAAAGGAAACCCTCATGCCCCAATACCAGGTCGATTCGGAACAGATCCAGTCCTCAAGCGCGGCGGTGTCCGCGTCGGTGAGCCAGATTCGCGAGGCCGTGAACGGCATGTACGCGAATCTCAATCAACTGCAGAGCGTATGGAAGGGAGGCGCCTCGACGCAGTTCTCGTCGGTGGCCGCGCAATGGCGCGCCGCCCAGCAGCAGATGGAGGCGTCGTTGGAGTCCATCCAGAACGCGCTGGCACAGGCGTCGGTCGTCTACTCCGACGCCGAGGCCCAGGCGTCGCGTCTCTTCGCTTCCTAACGCGGGACGGTCCGGGTTCGGGGACTCACCGTCACTACGAAGATTCAGGACCAGCACGAACGCGAAAAGGGCTCCGACCTCAACGGGTCGGAGCCCTTTCGCCGATTACAGACGAGTAATCACAACCACATGGGTGTTGCATCGCATGGGCGACATGTCATACCGGCACATCGCGGCCAGGCGAAGGCACTACCCTATCGGCGTGCGCCGATCAGTAGCCCATGTCGGCACCCTGCGGGGCGGCCGGGGCCGGCGGCTCCGGCTTGTTGGCCACAACAGCCTCGGTGGTCAGGAACAGCCCGGCGATGGAGGCGGCGTTCTGCAGTGCGGAACGGGTCACCTTGACCGGGTCGGCGACGCCGGCGGCCAGCAGGTCCTCGTAGGTGTTGGTGGCGGCGTTCAGACCCTCGCCGTCAGGCAGCGAACGGACCTTGTCGATCACCACGTCACCGGACAGGCCGGAGTTCTCGGCGATCTGCTTGATCGGGGCCTCGACGGCGCGGAAGACGATGGCGGCACCGGTGGCCTCGTCGCCTTCGAGCTTGACGTCGCCCTGGGCCTTGGCAGCGGCCTGGATGAGGGCCACGCCACCGCCGGGCAGCAGGCCTTCCTCGATGGCGGCCTTGGCGTTGCGCACGGCATCCTCGATGCGGTGCTTGCGCTCCTTGGCCTCGACCTCGGTGGCGGCGCCGACCTTGATGACGGCCACGCCGCCGGCCAGCTTGGCGAGACGCTCCTGCAGCTTCTCGCGGTCGTAGTCGGAGTCGGTGGCCTCGATCTCGGCACGGATCTGGGCGACGCGGGCGGCCACGTCCTCCTTGGAACCGGCACCGGACACGATGGTGGTCTCGTCCTTGGAGACGATGACCTTGGCGGCCGAGCCGAGCACGGTGGCGTCGATGGAGTCGAGCTTGAGGCCCAGCTCCTCGGAGACGACCTGGGCGCCGGTCAGAATGGCCATATCCTGCAGCATGGCCTTGCGGCGATCGCCGAAGCCGGGGGCCTTGACGGCGCAGGAGTTGAAGGTGCCACGAATCTTGTTGAGAATCAGGGTCGGCAGGGCCTCGCCGTCAACGTCCTCGGCGATGATCAGCAGCGGCTTGCCGGACTTCATGACGAGGTCGGCGATGTGGATGACGTCCTGCTGGCTGGACACCTTGCCGGAGGTAAGCAGGATGTACGGGTTCTCCAGGACGGCGGTCTGGTCGTCGGCATTGGTGACGAAGTACGGGGCGATGTAGCCCTTGTCGAAACGCATGCCCTCGGTGAACTCGAGGTCGAGGCCGAAGCGGTTGTTGTCCTCGACGGTCACGACGCCGTCCTGGCCGACCTTGTCCAGAGCCTCGGCGATCTTCTCGCCGACTTCGGGGTCGGCGGCGGAAATCGTGGCGGTGGCGGCGATCTGGTCCTTGGTCTCGACGTCCTTGGCGGCGGCGACCAGTTCCTTGACGATGGCGTCGGTGGCCTTCTCGATGCCGCGGCGCAGGGCGATCGGGTTGGAGCCCGCGACGACGTTCTTCAGACCCTCGTGGACGACGGACTGGGCAAGCACCGTAGCGGTGGTGGTGCCGTCACCGGCGACGTCGTCGGTCTTCTTGGCGACTTCCTTGACCAGTTCGGCGCCGATGCGCTCGAACGGGTCGTCAAGCTCGATCTCCTTGGCGATGGAGACGCCGTCGTTGGTGATGGTCGGGGCGCCGTAGGTCTTGTCGAGCACGACGTTACGGCCCTTCGGTCCCAGCGTGACCTTCACGGTGTTGGCCAGCTTGTCGAGGCCGGCGAGCATTCCCTGGCGAGCTTCCTCGTCGTAAGCAATGATCTTTGCCATGGTTGTCATTTCCTCCAAATGGCTTGTATTACGTAATCACCGTCCACGGATCGCCCACGCACGGCCGTCAGCTGCCGGCGTTATCACTCTCACGCTTCGAGTGCTAACAGTGAGATTAGCACTCTCGGGCCGAGAGTGCCAAATGTTCGTCGTGGGCATACGCCGGAACATCCATGGGAGCGCCGGGGACCCGGGCATGAAAAAGGGCTCCGACGCGCCTCACACCACACCGCGCGTCGGAGCCCGACAGGAGAAAATCCCTCAGAGCTTGGTCACCTTGGTGGCCTGCATCCCCTTCGGTCCCTTCTCGGCCTCATATTCGACCTTGTCCCCCTCATCCAGGGTTCGATACCCTTGAGCGTTGATTGCCGAATAATGAACGAAAACATCTTCGCCGCCATCCTCGGGAGTGATGAAACCATACCCCTTGGTCGCGTTGAAGAACTTTACCGTACCCGTTGCCATAACAACTTCCCTTTAGTAGCTGTACAAACACCGCCCCACGCATGACAAAAACCGCACATCATGGAGTTCGACGGTCGCGCACTTCGCCGCGCGCTAGCTACCCATTCTAAGGCCTCTTCGCCGTTATTCAACAATCGGGACGGTGATGACGGGACGAATCATGCCGCCGGGACGGGTGTCAATCGTTTTGGCCCCTCCCGGCGGAACGTCCGTCGTGAACCGCTACTGCATGAGGACCACGGCGACGTCCGTGCCAAGACCGCTGACCTGCACCACCTGGGAGATGCCGAGCTGGGCGGCGACGTCCTTCGCGGTCCCGGCGTCGGCCGAGGAACGATACCAGACGGTGCTCACCGACGGCAGCGTGGTGCGGCTCCCCGGATTCCTCGCGCTCACGGCGGAATAACCGGCGTTGCGCAGCGTCGTGGCGTTCGTGGAGGCCAGACCCGTGCGGCGCGTGCCGTTGTAGACGGTGATGGACGCGGACTTGTTCACCGGGGCGGTCGTCTCGGTGGCCGACCGGCTCGGGGTGGCCGACTGCGTGGCGGTCCGGCTGGGGGTGGCGGAAGCCGTCCGCGCCGGCGTGGACGAGGCCGTGGCGGATTTCGTCGCCGTAGCCGAGGCCGGGGCGGACGAGGCCGTCTTGTCGGTCGATGCCGCGGCCGAGGAGGAGGACGTCGCCGAGGCCTCGGACGCCGACGAACCGGAGCCGGCGGAGGCCCAGAGGTACACGCCGACGGCGATCAGCGCGGCGACGGCCAACACGACGATATACGGCAGGGCGCGGGCGCCGAAGCCGCGGGGCCCGCGATGCAGTCCGACCGGCCCCTGCGGCGGGTTGTCGAATTCATCTGCCGGATAGGCGGCGTGCTGCTTTTCGGACATGACGGCTCCTCACTTGCTGTACTCAACCACGAATCATGGTAGCCCATGGGCTCCCTACGGACGCCTCGGAGCCCCGCGGTCGTACATCTGCCCGCCTACAGTGGTGCGCATGACCATCAAAAATCTTGACGAACTGGTCGAGGCCGGCTGGGCCACGGCGCTGAAGGACGTGGAGCCGCAGGTCCACGCCATGGGGGACTTCCTGCGCGGCGAGCTCGCCCAGGGGCGACGGTATCTTCCGGCGAGCCGCAACATCCTGAGGGCCTTCACCATACCGTTCGATTCCATCAAGGTGCTCATCGTGGGGCAGGACCCCTACCCCACCCCGGGCCATCCCGTGGGACTGAGCTTCTCGGTGGCGCCGCAGGTCAGCCCCCTGCCCGGAAGCCTTCGCAACATCTACACCGAGCTGATGGACGACATGCATGTGCCGCAGCCGGCGAACGGCGACCTGACGCCGTGGACGGAGCGCGGTGTGATGCTGCTCAACAGGTGCCTGACCGTCCAGGTGGGCAGGCCGGCCAGCCATCGCGGCAAGGGATGGGAGCAGGTGACGGACGCGGCCATCGCCGCCCTCGACGCGCGCACGGACGCCAAAGGCGATCCCAAGCCGCTGGTCGCCATCCTGTGGGGCCGTCAGGCGCAGACGCTCGAGCCGCTGCTGCACCATGCGACGATCATCAAGTCCCCGCATCCGAGCCCGATGTCGGCCCGGTACGGGTTCTTCGGCTCGAAGCCGTTCTCCCGTGCGAACGCGGCGCTGGCCGCCATGGGGGCCGAGCCGGTGGATTGGTCGCTGCCCGCGGCCTGAGCGCACCCTGCCGCGCCGAGGGCGAACATCCAGGAAAAGTCAACCGGCACGTTACAGTGGTTGGCATGGCTTTATTCCCATCCCGACCCTCGCAGCAGCCGGCAGCAGCACCGGCCCCTGCGGTTTCCCCGTCCTCCAGCGCGGTCTCCCGCGACGAGCTCGAACGCGTGCGCGACCTGACCAACCGCATCCGGCAGCACTTCGCCCAGGGGCTGGTCGCCCAGGAGCAACTGCGTGAATCCCTGATAGTGACGCTGGTGGCCGGCGGCCACATCCTCATCGAATCCGTGCCCGGTCTGGCGAAGACCACCGCCGCGCAGATTCTCGCCACCTCGGTATCCGGATCGTTCAAACGCATCCAGTGCACGCCCGACCTCATGCCGTCCGATCTGGTGGGCACGCAGATCTTCGATTTCGCCACGCAGAAGATGACCACGCAGATCGGCCCGATCCACGCGAACTTCGTCCTGCTCGACGAGATCAACCGCTCCTCGGCGAAGACCCAGTCCGCCATGCTCGAGGCCATGGCCGAAGGCGCCACCACCATCGGCGGCGAGCGCATCCGCCTGCCGCGCCCGTTCATGGTGATCGCCACCCAGAACCCCATCGAGGAGGAGGGCACGTACAACCTTCCCGAGGCGCAGATGGACCGCTTCTACATGAAGACGGTGATGACCTATCCGAACGAGGCCGACGAGATCTCCATGCTCGACCTGCTGACCCGCCGCGGCACCGACCAGCAGGACGCCATGATCAGCCCGACGGCGGTCAGCATCGCCGACGTGGAATTCCTGCGCTCCTGCGCCCGCAGGGTGCATGTCTCCCAGCCGATCATGAAGTACGCGGTGGAGCTTGCGCAGACGAGCCGCGGCGGAGGCCCGCGCCCGATCAAGGGGCTTTCGAACCTGGTGCGTCTGGGCGCCAGCCCGCGCGCCTCGATCGCCCTGGTGCGCATCGGCCAGGCACAGGCGCTGATGTCCGGCCGCGACTATGTGATTCCGGAGGACGTCAAGACGTTCGCGCATGAGGTGTTCCGCCACCGCATCCTGCTGACCTTCGAGGCCCTGGCGGAGGGCGTGAACGCCGATCAGGTGATCGATTCCATGATCGAGGCGGTTCCCGTACCATGATCGCGACGGACACGCCCGTCGATCCGATCCGCCGCCGCATAGAGTCCCTGGGGGCCCGCCTCAGCCTGCCCACGATCATCAAGGCGTTGGGGATGCTGGAGGGCGAGCATCCCTCCTCGCGGCGCGGCACCGGATACGACTATCTGGACATCCGGCCGTACGAGCCCGGCGAGGAGGCGCGGCTCATCGACTGGAAGGCCAGCGCCAGGGCCGGACGGCCCATGATCGTCGACAAGGAGCGTGAGAGCAACGGCAACGTGTGGCTGCTGCTCGACGTGGGCCGCGAGATGACGGGCGCATGCCCGAGCGGCGAGCGAGCGCTCGACGTGGCGGCCAATGCGCTGCGCATGTTCGCCATGCTGTCGCTGCGACGCAGCGACGACCTGTCCATCGTGCTGGGGGACCATGCCAGCATCACCCGCGTGCCGTTCAACGGCGGCTTCGCGAAGTTCGAGCATGTGCTCGACGGCCTGCTGCGCCGTGAATGCTCCCAGCCCCGCGACTTCGACGCCCTGATCGACTATGCGGGCAAGATTCGCAACCGGCGCTCCCTCATCGTGCTGGCCACGGACGAGACCGCCTGGACCCGCGACCGGGCGCGCATGCTGCGCACGTTGGCGCAGACGCATCCCGTGGTCACCATCAACGTCGCGGTGGTCAACCCGTTCTCCGTGGCCGACCGGTTCGACCGCATCGTCGACGCCTCCAGCGGACGGCGGGTCCCCGCGTTCCTGCGCACGAGAAAGGTGGAGTCGAGCGTGGAGGTGCATCGCCGGTTCGAGGCGATGGCCGCGGAGCATGAGCTGGCGGGCGCCGGCACGACGATGATCCACGCCGGATCGAGCGATGCGATGTTCAACGAATTCGTCAGACTGGTGTCCTCCATTCTGGCCCGCGGGGGATTCCGCCAGCCGTCGACGCGATCCATGGGAGGGATGCCATGATACGGACAATGGCCGCCGAACCGTTCACGGCCGTGTCCCCGTCCGACACCGGGCCGTATGCGTTCGCGACGTTCGCACTCGTATGCCTGGCCGCGGCCCTGTGCCTGGCCGCGGCGCTGCTGGGGCGTTCCCGTCGCAGGCCCCGGCCCCGCCAGGGGGCACATCGCCCTCAGACCGGCAAAGGCGAGTGGCTGGAGGCCGTCGACGATATCCGGACGCGGTTCCATGAAGGGCGGCTCGGCGAGGACGACGCCTTCGCCGAACTGGCCGCGCTGGCGCGCCGGTTCGCTTCCGCACGGCTCGGGCGTGACGTGACGAGCCACACGCTGGCGGAGCTCGACCGGTTGCCGCGTTCCCGCGGCGACGGCAGGGGCGTCGACCTGCTGCGCCAGACCATCCGAGCACTGTATCCGCCGGAATTCGCCGAGCCGGTCGTCCATGCCGGCACGGCGGGACCCACCGTGGACGAGGCCGCGGGCTGGGTGACGAATCTTGTGGAAAGGTGGCGTGAGCGATGACGGTATGGAACACGTTCCGCTGGCCGTGGGTCCTCGTGGCCGGAGCGGTCATCGTCGTGCTGGTGCTGCTGTTGCTGGCCCGGTATGCTTCGCGCCCCCGGGACGGGAAGGCCGTCGCCGAAAGCGTGCGGGACGAGGGCAGCGCCCCGGTGTGGAACCTCGACCACGATCTGGGGACCGAATACGTCAGCGACCAGTGGCGCCGCTGGAAACGGCTCAACCGGACCGCGGCCGCGCTGCTGGCGTGTCTGGCGCTGGTGGCGTTCACCCTGGTCGCCCGGCCTTCGCGCATCGACTCCGAATCGAGCGAGGCGTCGACCCGGGACATCATCCTGTGTCTGGACGTCTCCGGTTCGACCCTGCCGTACGACCGCGAGGTCATCGCCACGTATCTCGACCTGGTCAGCCATTTCCAAGGCGAGCGCATCGGGCTGAGCATCTTCAATTCGACATCCCGTACGGTATTTCCCCTGACCGACGATTATGACCTCGTCAAGGAGCAGCTCACCTACGCGAACGACATTCTCAAGGACGTGGTGAACCAGGACAGCATCGACAAGATGAGCGACAAGCAGTACCAGCAGGTCTCCGACTGGCTGGAGGGCACGCAGAACCGCAAGAACGTCACGTCGCTCATCGGCGACGGCCTGATCAGCTGCGCGGCCATGCTGCCGGAATTCTCCGCCGACGACGACGCGTCGTCCGGTTCGTCGAATTCGACGAACCGTGACGCGTCAATCGTATTGGCCACGGACAACGTCCTGTCGGGCACGCCGACGTATACCCTCTCCAAGGCGCTGGACCTGACATCGAAATCCTCGATCGTCGTGGACGGGCTGTTCTCCGGACCGGTCGAATCGGACGGGGACGACACCACGACCGACATGAAGCGGCAGATCGAATCGCATGGCGGCATATTCCTCACGCAGGGCGGTGGCTCATCGGTCGACGCGCTGGTGAGGACCATCGAGGAGCAGCGGGACAAGGACAGCGAACGCAAGACGCAGTCGAACCTCGTCGATGCGCCGCAATTCTGGGTGCCGGCGGCCGTGGTGCTGTTCCTCGGCTTCACGGTCGTGGCAGAAAGGCTGAGACGATGAACGGACTGACCTTCTCCCCCATCCTCGGATGGGCCGGTTCCTCGGCGGTCGCCGTCGCCGTGGTGGCCGTGACCGTCGGCCTGGCGGTGCGTTCGCGCCGCCTGCCGTATTCCGACGCGACGACGACGGACCACGCGCGCAGGATTATGATCGCCGTCGTCCTGGCGATCATAATGATGACCCCGAGCACCGTGCATGTGACGAGGACGCAGGCGGTGAACGCCACCGACGTGTTCATCGCGGTGGATGTCACCGGATCGATGGCCGTCTCCGACGCCCACTACGGCTCCAAGGACGCGATCATGCGCCTGGACGCCGCGAAGAAGGCGGTGTCCGACATCACGAAAATCTATCCGGACGCGAGCTTCGCGGCCATCAGGTTCGGCGCCTCCGGCACGCTTGACGTGCCGTTGACGCCGGACTCCCGCGCCATCGGCAACTGGGCCGGGACCCTGAAGCCGGAACCGACCGGGTCGTCGTCCGGATCGAATCTCGACAAGGCCATCGACCCGCTGCTGCCGGCCATGAAAGCGACGCGCGCACAGCATCCCGACGACCGGATCATCGTCGTCTACATCTCCGACGGCGAGCAGACCAGCCGCAAGGTGCGCCGCACCTTCTCCTCGCTGCGCGCCTACGCGAACGGCGGTCTCGTCGTGGGCGTGGGGTCGTCGGCCGGCGGCCGGATACCGCAGGTGGACAACACCGGCAAGGTGGATTCCAAGCGGTTCATCACCGACCCGACGACCAAACAGCCCGGCATCTCCATGATGGACGAGAAGAACCTCAAGGCCATAGCCGACGAGATGAGCGGTGGCTACGTGCATGCCGACGCCGGCCGCGTCATCGGCGAACAGGACGCGCGGGAGGCCTCCTCGCAGTATCGTCTGGCAAGCACCTACAAGCAGCGCGAGCACAGCGTGCCGGTCGTCTGGCCGTTCGCCATCGTGCTGACGGTTCTGCTTGCATGGGAGGCAATTGCCTGGGCACGAACGTCAAGGAGGCTGATATGAGCCGGTCATCGCACGCCCCGCGGACCGAACGCACCGCGCGCGCATCATGGAAGGTGCGCGGACCCATATTGGCGGCGGCCGTGATACTGGCTCTCGCCGCCATCGTGGCGGGGGTCAACTGGAACGCGCTGGCGACCAACAACGAGGCGGTGGATGGCCTCAACGCGTCCATCGCCGCATACGCCAAGGAATCCCCCGACCTCAACGCGCTGAGGACCGCCCAGCGGCAGACCGACGCGCAGTTCCGTGACGCGCAGAGCCTCGAGGCGCTGCAGCTGCCGTCCGTCCGTTCGACCATCGCGGCCAATGCGGCCGAGTCGGCGCGCCTCAGCCGTCAGATCGACGCCGACCTCGCCAAAAACGCATCGTCCGGCGGATCGTCGGCATCCGGCGCGACCGCGGAGAAGAACGGCTCGCAGGGCAAGGGAACGTCGGACTCCTCCGAGGCCGAGAAAATCAACAAGATGCTCGAGCAGAACAAGAAGGTCGAGATGAAGAACGTGCCCGACACGTCGAAGACCACCACCGAGGGCGACGAGAGCACCAACCCCAAGCCATGGTGACGGCGGCGGATGATTGTGGACTTCCCCCCGCACGTCCACAATCATCCGCCGAGGGTGGCCCATCCGTCCACATCATCCCGAAACCCCTCCCCGCCGCGCCGCACCGTGGTTGAATCACGGCATGACGCAATTCAACACCACGCCGCAGTCCCCATTCGGGCAGACGCCATCCTCCCCGTTCCGCCAGCGGACGACCGACAGTCCGCTGGCGCAGGCCATCGCGCGGGCCGACGGCTCCGCATGCTGCCCGTGCGCCAATGTGTGCCGGGACTCCCAGGACCATGTGCGTGCATTGGCGGCTTCCACGGTCAGCATCGCGCAGGACGCCGCCGACGCCTTGGGGCAGGCGGCCGCGGTCACCTGGGAGGGCAAGGCCGGCGAACGGTTCCACCGAACGGTCAGGGAGACGATGAGACTCGCCGATGCCTTGGACCAGGGTGCCCATGCCACGGCCCGGTTCATCGACAGCGCGGAGGCGCTGATATGAACGCGCATGTGAAATCCCGCATATACGGAGGGCAGGGCACGAGCACCAAGGCCGATCTGGAATGTTTCCGCGCCGTATCCAGCGCATTGAACAACGCATCCATAGCGGTCTGGCATCTGCACGCGGACTGGTCGGCGACGCCCATCCAGCTGGCGCAGAAGAAGCGTCAGGCGCCGTTCTGCCCGAAGCTCAACGGCTCGGCCACGGCCGGGGACGTCATGGACGACGGCTCATGCGTCGCCGGAGGCCCCGACGGCGACACCGCCGTGCACATGTCGCTGAACTACCCCGCGGTGAACCGGCACGCCAACGAGCGCGGGGACCAGGCGAACGCACTCCGGGAGAAACTCTCCCTGCTCGCGGATCACATCATCCGCGCGTACTCGCTGTATTCCAATGCGGAATGGGCCGCGGAACGCCTGATGAACGAGGCCCTGCAGGCCGGTGCCCTGGGGCTCCCCGGCTATGCGGGAGCCCTGTTCGGCGCCTATACGGTGGTCGAGGTCGTGGACGGGTCCTTGACGGAGGGCCGGTTCAACCCGATGTATGCGCTCACCGACACCTGGTGGGCGCAGGAGGGTCTTCTGGCCGCACTGGGCACCGCCATGACCAAGGGCACCGACCGCCGGGCCATCCTCCAGGGCGCGGTCGACGTGGACGAGGTCAACGAGGCCGCCGAGGAGATAGCGAAGTTCAGCGCCCCGCTCAACGACGCCATCTTCGGCGACAAGCTCACCGTCACGCGGGCCCGTCCGCTGCACGGCATCGGCGAGACGCGAACGATCGCGGATTCGCTGCGCAACGTGCATGACATGCGTCTCAACAAGGTCGACTACGGTACCATCGCCATCCAGAAGTACCTGCGCGACGACGGCTCCACCGCATGGATGGTCACCATCCCGGGCACCGACGGCAACCCCGACTCCCCGTTCAGCTGGCCGACAAACGTGGAGCTCATGAGCTCCGACGCGGAACGCCGCAAAGCCGCGGACAGCGCACGCATGGTGGACGAGGCCATGCGCCGTGCCGGCATCGCCCCGGAGGACCCCGTCGCGATCGTCGGCCATTCGCAGGGCGGCATCGTGGCGGCGACCATGGCGGCGGACTACGGCGACCGGTACAACATCCAACACATCGTCACCGCCGGATCGCCCATCGCCAACCACCCGATCGACCGGAAAAGGACGTGGGTGACGAGCATCGAGATGAACGACGAGCTGGTCTCGAACCTCGACGGGTCGAGGAATCCCGTCTCACCCACCTGGCTGACGGTGCGCGGCATCAGCCAGCCCATGGGATCCGACGACGGCACGGCCGTGGAGAACACCGACGACCATAAGTTCCTCACCCACGACATGAACTATATGAAAGCGGCGTGGAAGGATGCCGAGGAGCTCGGGTCGACCGCGCAGCAGGGTCACGAACGGCACTTCCAGGAGGTCATCGACGGCAGGCACACGGAGACGACCTACTGGCGGGGGCGCATCTCGCGATAGCGGGGTAGGGTACGGCTTCACGTATTGTGTTGTGCATGAAGTTGACTGACATCTCCCCCGCAATCGCACTGAGCCCGCTGGATGGGCGCTACCACAGGCAGACCGCCGAACTGACCGAGTACATGAGCGAGCCGGCGCTCAACCGCGAGCGCCTGCACGTGGAGGTCGAGTGGATGATCCTGCTGGCCAACGGCATGGGCGACGGCCCGATCGTCGGTGGCGTGAAGCCGTTCTCCGACGCCGAGATCGCGTACCTGCGCGCCATCCCCGAGGACTTCGGCGCCGAGGGCATCGCGCAGATGGCCGCGCACGAGGCAATCACCCACCATGACGTGAAGGCCGTGGAATACTACATCGACGACCAGCTCGACAAGGCCCCGGAGTCGCTCGGCGCCGACACGCAGCTGCCGCACATCAAGCAGCTGGTGCATTTCGCCTGCACCTCCGAGGACATCAACAACCTCTCCTACGCGCTGTGCATCAAGCAGGCCGTCGAGAACGTGTGGACGCCCGCCGCCGAGAAGATCATCGACCACCTCGCTGAGAAGGCCGAGACGTTCAAGGACAAGGCCATGCTGAGCCTGACTCACGGCCAGCCCGCCACGCCCACCACGCTGGGCAAGGAGCTGGCGGTGTACGTGTACCGCCTGCGCCGCCAGATGCGGAAGATCGCCGCCCAGGAGTATCTGGGCAAGATCAATGGCGCGACCGGCACGTTCGGCGCGCATCTGGCCGCCTACCCGGATGTGGACTGGATCGCCGTCTCCCGCGAGTTCGTCACCAACCGCATGGGCCTGACGTGGAACCCGCTGACCACGCAGATCGAAAGCCATGACTGGCAGGCCGAGCTCTACTCCACGATCAGCCATGTGAACCGCATCCTGCACAACCTGTGCGTGGACGTGTGGATGTACATCTCCCGCGGCGTGTTCGCCCAGGTGCCGGTCAAGGGCGCCACCGGCTCCTCCACCATGCCGCACAAGGTGAACCCGATCCGCTTCGAGAACGCCGAGGCGAACTTCGAGATCTCCTGCTCGCTGCTGGAGACCCTCGCCGCCACGCTGGTCGAGAGCCGCTGGCAGCGCGACCTGACCGACTCCACCACGCAGCGCAACGTGGGCGTGGCCCTCGGCTACTCGCTGCTCGCCCTGAACAACCTGCTGGGCGGCCTGAACTCCATCCATCCGAACGACATCGTCATCCAACGCGAGCTCGACGAGAACTGGGAGGTGCTCGGCGAGCCGATCCAGACCGCCATGCGCGCCGCCGCCCTCGAAGGCCGCGAAGGCATGGACAAGCCGTACGAGAAGGTCAAGGAGCTCATGCGCGGCCACTCCATCTCCAAGCAGGACGTGGAGGACTTCATCGCCACGCTCGACTTCGACGAAGCGACCGCGAAGCGTCTGAGCTCGCTGACCCCGGCCACCTACACCGGCATCGCCGGCAGGCTCGTCGATTTCGACTGATGCCGCTCCACGACAACGGCGCGCGCCCGGACGACCCCGTCGTCCGTTCCGAGAACGTCGCCCCTTCCGCAGATGCATCCGATGCGGCCGCGGGGGGCGACGTCTCCGTTTCCGACGTACCTCCGACGCGCGTCCATGATTTCTCCGATCTGGTGGGCGCGGCCTGCGCCCTGGCCATCGTCGTGCTGGTCATGCTCGGCTCCGTCTATCTGACCGGCATCTCCAGCGGCGTGGCGTCCGACGTCCACCATGCGGGAACGGCCGTGGGATGGCTGGTCGAGCTGCCGCTCTCCCTGCTGCAGCAGATCGTCACCGTGCTGGTGGTGGTCTCGGTGCTCATCCAGCTGCTGGTGTCCCGCGAATGGGTGCAGGCCATCGTGTCCATCGTGTCCATGTTCCTCGGCTACGGTCTGGCGGGGGCGCTCAGCATCGGCGTCGGCGCGTTCGGCCCGCACCAGCTGGTCGCCGCGCTGGATTCCACCAGAGTGCTGGGCCATGGCCCGCTCCTGCCCGACATGTTCGCGGGCCTCGCCGCGTTCCTCACCTCGGCGGGGCCGCATCGTCTGCGGGGCACCGTCAAATGGGGGTGGAACACCATCGTCTCGCTGGCCGTCCTGCTGGCGGCCATCTCCGTCGACCCGATCGCCGGCATCGTGGTGGCCCTGGCCTCCGGCCGTCTCATCGGTCTGCTGGTCAGGTTCGTCATGGGCACGCAGAACAAGGGCGCCTGGGGCATGCAGATCGTGCAGGCGCTGTCGTCGATCGGCCTGGAGACGTCGAGCCTGATCCGTCGTGAGGGCATCCATGGTCCGGCCGGCGCGAAGCAGCCGTCGCTGGTCGACGACCTGGCCCCGTTGTCGCGCATCTACAAGGCCACGGCACGTGACGGCAGCGTATACGTCGTATCGGTGCGTGACGAGCAGACGCGCACCGTCGGCTATCTTTCCCAGCTGTGGCAGTGGCTGCGCATGGCCAGCGGCGTGGACCTGCGCACCGACCGTTCGATGAGCGCGACCACGCACCATCATGTCGACCTGCTTCTGACGCTGCGCAACATCGGCTTGGAGACTCCTGAGGTCTATGGCCGCGCCGAGGTGGGGGAATCGTCGATCGTCGTGTTCGCCGGCGAACGCGCATACACGCCCGTCGACTGGGACGATGTCGACGACGATGACCTCATCGACGTGATGGGGTATCTCGGCGCGGCGCATGCCCGCGGCATCACGCATCGCGCAATCACACCGCAGTCGTTCGCCCGGTCCGCTTCCGGACGTCTGGTGCTCGCCGGCTGGCAGAACGGCGACGACGCGAGTTCCTCCGTCAACATCGCCATCGACCGGATCCAGCTGCTCACGGCGCTGAGCTGCCGCACCAGCATCGCCCGCGTCATCGCATGCGCGGAACGCTGCTGGGGCGTCCAGAATCTTGTGGCCCTGGTGCCGTTCGTGCAGAACGTGGCGGTTCCCCCGGAGACGAAGTCCGACGACTTCTGGTCCCGTCAGACGATGCGCGAGTTGCGCGACGGACTGGGGGCGCTGGCGCCGGCCGAGGAGACCGAGGCCCTTCCCCAGGTGACGCTCTCCCGGTTCAACGCGCGGTCGGTCATCATGCTGGCCCTCGTCATCGTGGCGGCGGTCGTGGTGTTCACCCAGCTCAACATGCATGAGGTCATCAGCGCCGTCTCCCGCGCGAATCCGTGGATGGCCGCGGTCGGCTATCTGTTCGGCCTGCTGTCGTGGGTCGGTTCCGCGGTGGCGCTGTACGTGTATGTGGACCGTGACCACTGCCGACCATCCGGCATCCTGGCCGTGCAGGCGGCGTCCGGCTTCACCACCATCTCGATGCCCGCCGGCGTCGGCCCGGCGTTCGTCATGCTGCAGTACCTGCGCAAGAGCGGCTACCGCAATTCGGCGGCCACGGCCATCACCAGCGCGATCATCGTGATCCAGGCGTTGGCCATCACGTCGCTGCTGCTGGTGATCGGCGTGTTCACGGGACGGGATTCACTGTCCGGCATGATTCCCACCAACACGTTGGTCACGGTCATCGGCCTGGTCGCCGCGGTGATCTCCCTGGTCATGATCGTCCCCTATACCAGACGGCTCATCCTCGACAAGGCGATGCCGGTGGTGCTTTCCTATGCCCGCCAGCTCGTCGATCTGCTGTCGCAGCCGCGACGACTGCTCATCGCCACGGCGGGGTGGGTGTTCCAGACGTCCATGCTGGGCATGGCGTTCTGGGCGTCGCTCATGGCGTTCGGCCAGTACACGAATCCGTTGGAGACCGTGTTCATCTACGTGCTGACCAATACGCTGGCGGCGGCGGTGCCAACGCCGGGCGGCCTCGGCGCCATAGAGGCGGCGCTGACCCTGGGCTTCACGTCGGTGGGCATCCCCTCCGCGGTGGCGTTGTCGTCGACGATGCTGTTCCGTCTGCTGACATACTGGCTCCGTATTCCGATCGGCGCATTGTCGATGAAGTGGATGAATTCGCGGGAATTGCTGTGATTCCCTTAGGATTCCAACATTCTTCCACGTGTCCCACACATAATCTTCACCGAAACGAAAAAGCGTCGTCTTTTTGGCCGGAGAATGTCTCAAATGCCCGTCGAATACGTTACAATCGTTTGTGTTCCAAGGGTTTTCCCGATTCAAGAGGGATAATCCACTGATAGAAGGAAATGTGCATTATGGCATACAACAAGTCTGACCTGGTGTCCAAGATTGCTCAGAAGTCCAACCTGACCAAGGCCCAGTCCGAGGCCGCTGTGAACGCCTTCCAGGAAGTGCTCGTCGAATCCCTGAAGTCCGGCGAAGGCCTGAAGCTCACCGGTGTCTTCTCCGCTGAGCGTGTCAAGCGCGCCGCCCGCACCGGCCGCAACCCGCGCACCGGCGAGACCATCAAGATTCCGGCCGGCTATGGTGTGAAGCTGTCCGCCGGTTCCCTGCTGAAGAAGGCCGTCGCCGAGTAAGCAGCCAGTCGCCAGCAGGCGAAAAGACTTGTAGAAAGGGTCTGCGCATCCGATATGATGCGCAGACCCTTTTTCATATTCGTTCCCGATTCGCGGGACGTGTCACCGCAGGGCGCCCAGCACCGCCGCATACGCGTCGGTCGGCGTCGGATCGAACGGGTCGAGCAGTTCGGCCTCGACACGCACGGGGTCGGTCAGCGTCACATGGGTCCAGTCGCAGGTCCAGCGCGCGTCGGTGGCGAGCGCCGCCCGGACGAACCGTCCCCGCAAGGCGGCGCGGGTGTCGGCCGGTGGCGTGTTCACGGCCTCGGCGATTCGGGCGTCGGCGAGCATGGTCCGCATGAGCCCGCCTGTCTGGAGACGATCGAAGACCGTGCCGTTGACGATGTCGTGATAGTCGAGGTCGATCTGCCGGATGCGGTCGTCGGCCATCGTGGGCTCGCGTCGGCGCATCGCCTCGATGAGCCGGAGCTTGGCCGCCCAATCCACCCAGGGGGCGAGGTCCGTCCATCGTCCGGCCTCCACGGCGTCGAGCGCCTCGATCCATAGCGTCATCACCCGGTCGTGGTCGGGCAGGATGCCGTCCATATCGTCCGCATGACGGTCGATGAAGGCGGCGACGATGTCGTAGTATCGACGTTGGATGCCGAGCGCGTCCACCGTCGTGCCATCGGCCAGCGCGATGCGCGCAGTGCCGGTGCGGTCGCGGCTGACGTCGCGGATGGCCTGGCCGGGGTCGGCGAGCGTCATCGCGGCGAAGTCGCTGACGCCGCCGTTGAGCCACGCCTCCTCGATGACGCACAGCACCAGATGCGTGGTCGCCATCTTCATCCATGTGGCGGTCTGGGAGCGGTTGGAATCGCCGACGATCACATGCAGACGCCGGAACAGGTCGGAATCGGCATGCGGCTCGTCGCGCGTGTTGACCATGGGGCGCGACCGTGTGGTGGAGCTGGAGACCGCGTCGTCGAGGAATTCGGCGCGCTGGGAGATTTCGAACCCGTCGGGAATCGCCGGGTCGGCGGTGAACCGGCCGGCTCCGGTGAACAGCTGGCGGGTCACGAGGAACGGCACGAGCTCGTGCTCGATGGCGCTGAGCGGCACCTGCCTGCGCAACAGGTAGTTCTCGTGGCATCCAAAGGAATGGCCGGCGGAGTCCACATTGTTCTTGAACAGATGGATGCGGGCGTTGCCGTCGCGTCCTTCACGCAGCCGCTGCTGCGCCTCGAGGGCGAGTCGGCGCATCACGTG
The DNA here is from genome assembly GCF_019331695.1 of Bifidobacterium pluvialisilvae. Taxonomy (GTDB): domain Bacteria; phylum Actinomycetota; class Actinomycetes; order Actinomycetales; family Bifidobacteriaceae; genus Galliscardovia; species Galliscardovia pluvialisilvae. Next base: position 18,604 of record NZ_JAHBBI010000001.1, on the reverse strand, counting down.
CTCGCCGGCGAGGTCCTGCGCCAGCGCGTCCATGGGTCGTACGGCCTCGGCGGTGGCGTATTCGGGATGGCTGCCCACGTCGAGGTAGAGCCGCGAGCCGTTCACCAGATACGTGTTCGTGGACCGTGACCGTGAGACCACGGGACGGAACATCGTCATGGCCACCTGCCCGGGGTCCACCGGCTTCGCCGTCCCGGTCACCGCGACGCCGTATTCGGTCTCGATGCCGAAGATGCGGGCGAAGTCGCGGGCGTGCTCCATGCCGGCGTGCTCGCGCCGTGCCCCCGTGTCACGGCTGTCGCGTAGCTGTGGCACTCACTCGCCGCCCTTCTGCACGAAGCTGGAGACGTATTCCTCGGCGTTGGTCTCCAGCGTGGATTCGATGTCGTCGAGCAGGGAGTCGAGGCTGGACGCCTGCTGCGAGAAATCGCCCTCCTTGCGCGTGCTGTCCTGGTCGGCGGCCTGTTCCCGGCCGGAGTCCTGTGATGAGATCTGCTCCTGTGGCATGTGTTCGCTCCTTGGATTCGTATCGTGTTCGTATGCCCGCGGCGTGCGTGCCGTATCGTAGGCCCACTGTTCCGCTTGCAAGATAACGCATTATCTCAGGTATGGGCGCAGTTCGTCCATGATGGGACCATTGGAGGCCACGACATCGTTGCTGTCGCCCCACATGATGTCGCTGCCGTCCCATCGTTCGAGGCGTCCCTGGGCCTCGCGCAGCACGACCGCCCCGGCGGATACGCCCGGCACGTCCCAGGAATGCAATGACGGTTCGAAGTAGGCGTCGTAGGTGCCGTCCGCCACCTTGCACAGGTCCATGGAGACCGGCCCCACGCGTTTGATGTCGGTGGGCAGGCCGGCGATGGCCGACGCCGTCTCGAGCGCGCGCCTCGACTCCTTGGGGAAGTACGACATTCCGAAGCTCACCACGGCGTCGGCGAGCGTGGACGTGGTGGAGGGCATGATCTTTTCCCGCTTCTCCCCCAGTTCGGTGGTGCGGACGCGGATGGCGCCCTTGCCGCGTGCGCCCATGTAGGTCACGCCGAGGGCGGGCGCGTGGACGATGCCGAGGATGGGGACGTCGCGGCCGTCCCCGTCCACTTCGAACAGGGAGACGGTGACGGTCCATTCCGGCATGTTGCGCCGGTAGTTGATGGCGCCGTCGATGTGGCCGATGCACCAATAGAGGCCGCCCGGCTTCCGGTCACTGCCCACCTCCTCCCAGCAGGGATGCGGTTCGATGGCGTTGATGCGCTCATGGCAGTAGCGCACCAGACGTTCGTCCACCTCCGACGAGTAGCGGGTCTTCGCACGCCGGTCGTCATGGGGGACGTTCAGGTCATGGGGCTTCATCTGGTCCTGATAGGCGAGTCGTCCCGCCTCCTCGACCACTTTCGCGACCTCGACGGCGAGTTCACGCAGTTCCATACGGCGATCTCCTTGCAGATGTCCTTCGTTCATGGTTATTCGTTGTCGTCGCTTTCGCCGGACTCGTCGGCCGGCGTCCGGTCCAGCATGGCCAGCAGCTCGTCCACATTCGTGGTCCGGTCGAGCCTGCGGCGCAGATCGGCGGCCGTGTGCGCCCGCGGGTCGTCGATGGCGATGTCGTGCAGGGTGCCGTCCGAGGCCCGCACGGTCATGCTCTTCCACGACGCGGCCACGACGTCGGCGGGGAACCGGCCGATCAGCCATGCGCGGAACCATGCGCGGGTCGAGGCCGGCGCCTCGGTGCGTGCCGACAGCAGTGCGTCCCGCGGCACCAGCGTGGCGGCGTGGGGCTCGACCGCCGTGAACACCGAGCGTCTTTCGTCGAGGGCCGCCCACGCGATGTCCATGGCACGGATGCGCGCGTCGTCCCAGCCTGTGCCGCGCCGGCGGCGCAGACGCTCCATCAGCTGCCATTTGAGCAGCCATTCCAGCCGGCCGGCGGCACCGGACATGCCGAGCCGCTCCTCGCCGTCGGCGTGGGCGACCTGCATGACGTCGCGCAGGGCCTCGCCCCACATGGCCATGATGCGCTTCGTCGGCTCGTCCGGCCACAACGGCTCCCCGTCGATGTCGGTGCCGTGGATGGCGGCCGCCACCTCGTAGACCGCGGACCGCAGCAGCACCTGGATCTGCCATGCGGTGATGCTTCCCCCCGCGGCCGCGGCCAGCGGCGTGCGCAGACCGAGGTCGTGGGACACCGTGTGGATGGCGTCCACCGGGTCGTCGAGGCCGATCCTTCCCAGCAGGGCGCGCAGGTCGTATCCGGCGTCGTCCGCGTTCTCGGCCAGCCATGCGACCATGCTGGTGGTGCCGAGACGCAGCGCCTCCGGCACGTCCATGCGGTTCGCGTCGCCGACGATCACATGCAGACGTCGGTATGCGTCGGTGCTGTGCGATTCGTCCCTCGTGTTGACGATGGGACGTTCGAACGTGGTCTGCAGCCCGATGCGCGCATGCATGTAGTCGGCGCGCTGGCTGAGCTGGAATCCAGGCTCCTCGCTGCGTTCTCCGATGCCCACGCGTCCGCTGCCGCAGTAGAGCTGCCGGGTGACGAAGTGCGCGGTCATGAGCGCGGCGAGGGTGTCGAACGGCACGGCGCGTGATATCTGGTAGCTTTCATGCGATCCCCAGCTGGCGCCCTTGCCGTCCACGTTGTTGCGGAACAGGGCGATGCGCCGGCCCGTGCGCCCGTTCGCCCGGCGTGCGGCCTCGGCCATGAGCAGGTCGCCGGCGCGGTCGTAGCGCAGGGCCTCGAACGGGTCGAGCGTCTCGGGCGCGGAGTACTCGGGATGGGCGTGGTCCACGTAGATGCGTCCCCCGTTGGGGGCGATGGTGTTGGTCACGCGCAGCTGCGGGGCGTCGGTGAGCATCTCCGGCCGGGCGGCGGCCCTTTCGAGACGGTAGCCGCGCGCGTCGTTGACCGGGTCCTCGGGCCGGTAGTCCCATCGGATGTGGCGCGTCGTCTCGTCGGCCGCGCCGTCGACGACGTCGAACGACAGCTGCACGGGGTTGGCGCGTGCGCTCCCCTCGTCCGTGACGGCGTATTCGGTTTCGGTGCCCATCGGCCTCAGAACGCTCATATTCTCCTCGCTTGGTCGGTTGCCGGCACCACGGCGGTGGCGCGGTTGACGTCGATGCCGTTGAGCGTGACCCACTGCCGCGGGTTGACCCCGCTGATGGAGTCCACGCATTCACGGTACTCCTCGCCGATGGCCGCACCCAGCGACGCGGCGTCGAGGCGGGCCTCGCGCCCCTGGGTGATGGACGCCTTGACCGCGGCGGTCTTGGCCCGGTCCACGATGTTCTTCAGCATCGCGCCGGAGATGAGGTCGGCGAAGTACACGCTGGTCCATTGGCCGGATTCGTCGGCGATGTCGCAGACGTGGCGGCTGGCGTCGCGTCGGAAGATGTCGCCGGCCGTCACGGCGACGAGGTCGTCGGCGGTCGCGCCGTCGGCGAGCGGCAGGTCGTCGGTCAGGTAATGCCGCAGGATGGATGCGGCCTGGCTCCTGCCCGGCCGGTCGATGCGAATCTTCACGTCGAGCCGTCCGGGCCGCAGCACGGCGGGGTCGATCATGTCGATGCGGTTCGAGGCCCCGATGACCATGACGTTGCGCAGCGTCTCGATGCCGTCGAGTTCGGAGAGGAACTGCGGCACGATCGTGGTCTCCACGTCGGAGGAGACCCCCGAACCGCGGGTGCGCAGCAGGGAGTCCATCTCGTCGATGAACACGATGACGGGGCTGCCGTCCGCGGCGCGGCGGCGCGCCCGGTCGAAGATGGAGCGGATGATGCGCTCGGACTCGCCGACGAACTTGCTGAGAATCTCCGGCCCCTTGACCGAAAGGAAAACGCCGGATTCGTCGCCGCTGCCCTTGGCCAGGGAATTCGCCACGGCCTTGGCGATCAGCGTCTTGCCGTTGCCCGGAGGGCCGTAGAGCAGCACGCCGCGGGGCGGGGTCAGGTCGTAGCGTTCGAACAGGTCGCGGTGCAGGAACGGCAGTTCGACGGCGTCGCGGATCTGATCGATCTGCGCGTCGAGGCCGCCGATGTCGTCGAAGGAGACGTCCGGCACCTCCTCCAGCACCAGGTCGCCCTCGTCCTGCCGAGGCAGCGTCTCCAGCGCTATGGTGCCGGAGGCGTCGAGCAGCACGCGGTCGCCATGGTCGAATTCCGTGTTCGCCAGCGCGCCCGAACGAATCGCCACGTCGATGCGCCCGCTCTGGTCCACTACCATCAGGCGTCCCCCGGGCAGCGTCTCCTCCACCTGGCGCACGGTGCCGCCGAGCGGAAGGTCCCGCGTGGCCACGATCACCATGTTCTCGTTGAGCAGGACCGTCTGCCCGCATGAGAGGCGGTCCACGTTCACCAGGTCCGAGACCGGCACCACCATGCGGCGCGACCCCATGACCACCTCGGCCGCGGCATGGCGCACGCCGTCGTCGTCCACATGGCTGGAGTCCACGCGGACGAACACGGCGAAGTTCTCCGGAGGCTGCGCGAGGTTCACCAGTTGCGACTTCGCCTGCCGCAGCTCCCTGCCGGCGCGGTTGAGCGCCTGTGCGAGCGCGTGGTTCTTCGCCTGCAGCACGTCGGCGTGTTCGCTCAGCTGTTCGCAGCGACGCCTCCACTGCCCCTCCGGCGGTTCGCCGCCGGCCTTCGATGCTTCATCAGTCATTATCGCCGCCTTTTCGGGTTCCTATCAGATTATGCACCCAACGGGCCAGCAACGCCACGATCACGAGGACCACGACGGCGATGACCGCGTCCTCGAACGCGCCGAGCACGCCGAGCATCGAGCACCAGTTCTCCCCCAGCGCGTAGCCGGCCCCGATCAGTATGGTGTTCCACACCGCCGAACCGAGCAGCGTCCAGCCGGTGAACCGGCCGAAGTTCATGGCGTTGAATCCCGCGGGAATGGAGATGAGCGAACGCACCACGGGAATCACTCGGCCGATGAGCACGGACCAGGCGCCGAATCGCGCGAACCACCGGTCGGCCTTGGCGAGGTCCTCGCGGCTCACCCCGGGGATGCGGTCCGCGATGGCCATCAGCCGGTCGAGGCCGATGCACCGTGATGCCCCGTAAAGCGTCCATGCGCCGACGAGCGACCCTATCGTCGCCCAGATGATCGCCTCGACCAGGGAGAGCCTGCCCGTGGATGCGGTGAATCCGGCCAGGGGGAGGATGATCTCGCTGGGAATCGGGGGAAACACGGATTCCAGCGCTATGGCCGTTCCCACGCCGATGCCCCCCAATGCGCCCATGAGTCCCACCAGCCAATCGGTCATGGCACCGATGAGGCCGGGCTGCGTGGATGGGCAGACGGCGGCCGACGCGGCCGACATGATGGTGTTCGTAAACGTCATGGTTGACGATTGAACCATCGTCGACGACGTCGGACGTCGATTCCGGGGGAATCTTTCCCAGCCTTGCACGGGATCTCCCCATCCATCCGTGGTTTTGTCCCCATACGGACCGAGAATAAGAAGAATGCGCGCATTTACTTCCCTTACCACTTCTCCGGCGGCGGACCGTTCCGACGCCGATAACGCAGTCCGTCTTATCGTCATGGACGTGGATTCCACGCTCATCGACGAGGAGGTCATCGACATGCTCGGCGAGGAGGCCGGCATCGGCGAACGCGTGGCTGCCATCACCGAACGCGCCATGCGCGGCGAACTGGACTTCAAGGCGGCGCTGCGTGAACGCGTGGCCCTGCTCAAGGGCATGCCCGCCACGGTGCTGGACACGGTCTACCATCGCTGTCATCTCACCAACGGCGCCGCCGAACTGGTGCGCACCGCGCACGGACGCGGCTGGAAGGTGGGCGTGGTCTCCGGCGGATTCCACGAGATCGCCGACCGTCTGGCGGACGACGCCGGCATCGACTTCTGCACGGCGAACGGTCTGGAGATCGTCGACGGCATGTTGACCGGCGGCCTGCGCGGCGACATCGTCACCAAGGAGACCAAACTGGCATCGCTGCGGCGCTGGGCCGCGCAGATGGGCATTCCGATGACGGCGACCGTGGCCATCGGTGACGGCGCCAATGACATTCCCATGATCCAGGCGGCCGGCATCGGCATCGCGTTCTGTGCGAAGCCGAAGACGCGTGACGCCGCCCCCTACGCCATCGATGACCGTGACCTGATGAAGGCGTTCGACATCATCGACGCCGCCCCGGCCGCCTGACCCCTATGTATGGATGGCATTGCCCCGTTGTCGGGATTCCGAGTTAGCGTTTCGTAGTGGTGCATCGCAGATTTCGGCCGTTCCATGGCATCGGAAAGGCTCTCCGCAATCGTCCGGCAGGCGTCCGCGGGACGTGGCTGGAACGGCTGGTCGCCCATCCGGGACGTCTTTCCATCGCCTATTTCCTGGTGCTCATCGGTCTGTCGACCATGCTCCTGATGCTGCCGGTGTCGTCGCGCACCCATACGGTCACGGATTTCAACACGGCGTTCTTCACCGCGGTGTCGGCCCTGTCCACATGCGGCATCGCCATCGTCAACACGGCCGGATTCTGGACGTATTTCGGCCAGGCCGTGATTCTGGTCTCCATACAGATGGGCGGTCTGGGCGTGATGACGTTCGCGTCGCTGATCACCATGACCATCAGCCGCCGCATCCGCGTCTCGCAGAAGCTGCTCGCCGCGGACGAGCTGGGCGCTTCCAAGCTCAGCGAGGTGCAGTCGGTGATCACCGTGGTGCTCGTATGCACGTTCAGCGTGGAGGCCATCGCGTTCTTCATGCTGCTGCCGGCGCTGCTCAGGCTGAACGAGGGGCATGCCGTCCATTCCCTGTGGGAGGCGGTGTTCTTCGCGGTCGCGTCGTACAACAACGCCGGGTTCACACCGGATTCCGCCGGACTGTACGTGAACAGCTGGGGTGTCGGCCTGCCGATACTGCTCAGCGCCTTCGTCGGCACGCTCGGCTTCCCCGTGATTCTCAACATCGTGAAGACCGCACGCCGCCATGACGGCCCGCGCCACTGGAACCTGCATACGAAGCTCACCGTGACGACGACGCTCGGTCTGGTCACCGCCTCGCTGGTCTGGTTCCTGCTGGTCGAGTGGAACAACCGCACGCTTTTCTGGAACGCCGACATCTCATCGAAGCTCTGGCATGCGCTGGTCGCGGCGGTCATGCCCCGGTCGGCGGGATTCGACATCTCGTGGATGCCGCATGTCACCGAGCAGACGAAGCTGTTCATGTCGATGATCATGTTCATCGGCGGCGGCTCGGCGTCGACGGCCGGTGGCATCCGCGTCACCACGTTCGCCACGCTGATCCTGGTCTGCAGGGCGTCGTTCATGCGTCGCAAGGACGACGCCGTGTTCGGCAAGCGCCTGCACACGCAGACCGTGATCATGGCGATCGCCATCACCGCCACCTGCGGTGCACTCATCTACGTGGCCTCGCTGATCCTGCTGACGATCACGCAGCGTTCGCTCACCGACATCCTGTTCGAATGCTGCTCGGCGTTCGGATTGGGCGGATACACGCTGGGCGTCGCCGACACGTCGAACCCGGGGACGCTGTACGTGCTTGCCATACTCATGTTCGTGGGCCGTCTCGGACCGATGACCGTGGCCTACGCCATCTCCAAGCCGCAGCCGCCGCAGGCGGTGCGCTATCCGGCCGAAAGCATCATCGTGGGATGACGCCGAAGGGACGGGCGAACGGATGATTTCGAGGAACAACCGACGGGGAACACAGCTATGATTTCGTTGTTGCAGGACATGCTTGGCAGGAGGAACAGCCAGATGGGCTCCACGCATATCGAGAACCGGTCGATCCTGGTCGTCGGACTGGGACGTTTCGGCACGGCGGCCGCGCGCACGCTCGGCGAACTGGGCGAGGACGTGCTCGGCGTCGACCGCGATCCGGCGATCATCGCACGATGGTCGGGCAAGGTGCCGGTGATGGAGGCCGACCTCACCGACCCGTTGGCCGTGGAGCAGATCAACGCCTCGAACTTCGACGCTGCGCTGGTCGCCATCGGCGACAGCGTCGAGGCGTCGATCCTCACGACCGGCAACCTGCTCGACGCCGGCATCCCCGACGTGTGGGCGAAGTCCATCTCGCGCCAGCATACGCGCATCCTGCAACGCATCGGCGCCAGTCACGTGTTCCGTCCGGAGACCGACGGCGGCAAGCGCGTCGGCCACCTGCTCGCCAGCCGTTATCTCGACTACATCGAGATCGAAGGACCGTATTCCGTGGTGAAGGTGCTCACCCCGTACGCCGTATGCGGCCAGACCATCGCCGAGGCGGATGTGCACGGCCGGTACGGGGTCAGCGTCATCGGCGTGAAGAACCCCGGTGAGGAGTTCCAGTACGGATCCAACGACATCGTGATGAAGCACAACGGCGAGATCATCATCCTCGGCAGCCAGAAGCAGATCGACAGGTTCATCGAAAGCTGAGTGCACCATCCCATTGGCTCCCCTCTGGAGGGGAGCTGTCGTCGTAAGACGACTGAGGGGAGGACGTCACCCGTCCAAGCGGCTCGGCCTTCCCCGCTCCCGCTGGCGGGAGCTGTCACGCGGAACGCATGACTGAGGGTGGCTCCCCTTCACGGACTCCCGCTATTTCGTCCGCCTGATCAGGCTGATGAACATCTGATCCGTGCCGTGCAGATGCTCGAACAGCTGCACGTCGCCGCCATGTTCCGGCAACGGCATGTCCGGGCTGACGCCGCGCAGCACCGCCGCGGCGTCCAATCGTTCGGCGTCGTCGCGTCCGTCGAGAACGGCATCGACGATGTCGCGCGTTTCGGCGAGCGCTGGCGAGCAGGTCACGTAGGCGATGACGCCGCCCACGCGCACCGCCTGCATCGCGGATTCCAGCAGTCCCCGCTGGATGCCGGCGAGCTCGGTCAGGTCCTCCGGCTTTTTCCTCCATCGGGCTTCGGGACGGCGTCGCAGCGAGCCGAGGCCCGAACAGGGCGCGTCCACGAGGATGCGGTCGAAACGGCCGGGATGCGCCGGGCCGATGGCGCGGCCGTCCTCCTCCAGCACGTCGAGCATGACGTCATCCGGCAGGGCCTTGGTGTTGTCCCGCACGAGTTCGGCGCGATGGTGGCTGGGTTCGTTGGCGGTGAGCGTGGCGCCACGGACGGCGGCCAGGGCGGCGAGCAGCGCGGTCTTGCCGCCGGGCCCCGCGCACATGTCGAGCCATGCCTCCCCGTTCGCCGAATCGTCGCCGATCGCCATCGGGGCGTCGGCCAAAGCGAGGGCGGCGAGCTGGCTGCCTTCGTCCTCGACGCCGGCCTTGGCCTGGCGTACGGCGTCCACGCGTTCGGGGTTCACGCCGTGCACACGAATCGCATAGGGGCTCCAGCGGCCGTTCTCATATCGTGCCGATTTCGGCAGCTGGGCGATGAGTTCATCCCTGTCGACGAGTCCGGGGCGTGCCACCAGCGTGACATCGGGTTCGTCGTTGTCGGCGGCGAGCATGGCCTCGACGGCGGCGTCGCCGGGTTCCCCGGCGCCGGCGTATCCGGCGGCCCGCCACGCGTGGGTCAGCTCCTCGACTATCCACTGCGGGTGCGAATAGCGTACGGCGAGACGCCGCGCCGGCTGGTCCTTGCCGATGCGGGAGACCACCACGGACTGCCATTCCTTGAGGCCGCGGGCCACGATGCGGCGCATGACCGCGTTGACGAATCCGGCGGACCTCGAGCCCGCGCGTCTTCTGGCCAGGTCCACGGTCTGCGAAACAGCGGCATGGTCGGCGACGTTCATGAACAGCGCCTGGTAGGCGCCGACGCGCAGCACATCGAGGCTGCGGGCGTCGATGGCGGTCACGGGACGTTTGGCCGCGGCCTCGATGACGGCATCGAGCAGTCCGCGCCACCGCTGCGTGCCGTAGACGATCTGCGTGGCGAACGCGTTGCCGCGCGAATCCATGCCGGCGGCGGCAAGCGCCTTGGGCAGCAGCAGGTTGCTGAAGCTGTCGGTGGCGCTGACGCGCGCGGTCACGTCGTAGGCGACCAGTCTGGGATCGCCGGTCGGCTTGTTGCCCGGCCGGCGGGACGCGCCTCCGCGGTGGCCGCCCGGACGTCGGGAATCATGATCGCCCCGCGGCTGCGAGACGGTTCGACCGCCATCAGTCACAGCGCGCCCCCGCTTCCAGTCGTGCCCCGCGGGCCCAATCGGCCGCCTTCATGGCCTTCTTGCCCTGCGCCTTGACCTCCAGCAGTTCCAGGGGGCCGTCGGCGGCGCCGACCCACACGTTGCGTTTGCCGGCCCGGACCGCTCCGGCGGCAAGATCCGTGGGCACGTTGGGGCGGGCGGTGTCCGCGGGGATGGCGGACAGGATGTGCAGGGTGATGGGTTCAGCGTCGGCTCCCGGACGGAACGCGCACCATGCCCCGGGCTCGGGGGTGCATGCGCGGATCTGGCGGTCGATGTCGGCGACCGGTGCGTCGAATGACACGTGGGCGTCCTCGCTGCGGATCTTGTCCGCCAGGGTCACGCCCTGCGACGGCTGTTCGGTCTCGGTCGCGGTGCCGTCGGCCACCGCCTGCATGGCGCGGACCAGCAGCGGGGCGCCGCTGACCGCCATGGCGTCCAGAAGCTCGCCGGAGGTTTCGCGCCCACCGATCTCGATATGGTTCTGCATGAGTATGGGGCCTTCGTCCATGCCGAGGGTGATGCGGAACACGGTGGATCCGGTGGCCGGCTGCCCGGACCAGACCGCGCGCTGAGCCGGCGCGGCGCCGCGCCATTGGGGAAGCAGCGAGAAGTGCAGGTTGTACCAGCCCCTGGGCAGGGCGTCGAGCGCCGACTGCGGCAGGATGCGCCCGTAGGCCACGACGGCCGCGGCCTCGACGTCCCATCGGGCCAGTTCGTCGACGAAGCCCGGGTCACGGGGGTTGCCGTCGATGACGGGGATGCCGAGCTCGTTCGCCGCCTGCTTGACGGGGCTGGGCATCAGCCGACGTCCACGGCCCTTCGGCGCGTCGGGGCGGGTCAGCACACAGGCCACGTCAATGCCTTCGGCTTCGGCGAGCGCCTTGAGCGACGGCACGGCCACGTCAGGCGTGCCACAGAACAGAATTCTCAATCACGGTTCCTTTCCGTTTGATGACATGTGGTGATGACATGCAGCGGGATTCCGGTGGCCTTGCGAAAGGCTCCGGCGGTTACTGCACGCCGGGGATGCCGACGCCTTCGGCGATGAGCAGCGCGCGCAGCTTCTGCGGGTCGGAGAACCGTACGCCACGGATGCCGGCCTCGTTGGCCCCGACGATGTTCATGGCCTTGTCGTCGACGAACACGCTGCCCTGCGCATCGATGCCGAACTCCTGCAGCGCACGCTCGTAGATGTCCTTGTGGGGCTTGCGCAGGTGGACGAATCCGGAGACCAGCCTGCCGTCGAGCATCGGCAGGATGTCGCATTGCTCCTCGGCGACGTGGAACAGTTCCGCGGCCCAGTTCGACAGTCCCCATACGCCGATGCCGGCGGCCTTCAGGTCGTTGAGCAGCACGCGCGCCCCCGGCACGATGCCGGTGAGGGAGTCGCGGAAGTTGGCGAGATAGTACGTCAGCATGTCGGCCCATTTGTCGCCATGGGTGCGACGCATCCATGCGATGCCCTCCTCCATGGTGGCGCCGCCGTCCATCATGTCGTTGGCGTCGTAGAATCCGGAGATGTCGTTGTCGAGGAACTCGTCGATGGTGTGCTGGCTGTACCGAGGCAGCATCGCCGCTTCGGGGTTCCAATAGATCAGCACGTTGCCGAAGTCGAAGATCACGTTCTCGATCGGTTTGCCCATGGCCGCGGCCGCGGCCCCCTCGCCGACGAGCACGTCGTATTCCATGTTCGGCTCTCCTGGCCAGCCCTTCATCATGAGTCCTTTCTGATGAGCCTGCGATTCACAATCCATCGAAACACGGCACAAGGACGATGTCCGGACACGCCTAGATGACGTCCTTGGGATCGACGGCGAACCGCAGCTCGCCGTGGGACCGCGAGGCCACATGTCGGGCCACGGCGGTGCGCAGCCGGTCGGCGAGCCCGTCCGCACGGTCCCTCGGCACGCGCACGAGCGCACGCACCCGGTCCGAGGTCTCCTCCAGTTGACGGCCCATGCGCCGTTCCGGGGCGATGGGCACGGGGCCGAGCACGGAGGGCCAATCGACGCCTCCGGCCCGCACGACGCTCAGGTCGCCGTCCAATGCGCCGATGCGGTCGAGCAGGGTCATGACGGCGGCGCGTTCGCCCCAGACCGCGGCGGCGGCGACGCTGGGCGGGAACACGGTCGCGGCGCGTTCCTCGACCTCCTTGGCGGCGAGGATGCGCGGGTCCCACATGACGAGCGACTGTGCCAGTGAGGGGTCGGACTCCCCTATGAGCAGCACCTGGCCTCCTTGGGTGCGGGGCACGCAGAGCGCCGCCGCCCGCATCCATGCGGTGAGCGCGTCGACGCGGGCGTCGAGTCCGGGCGCATACAGGCTGGTCCATGCGTCGAGGATGACCACGGCCCGGTATCCGGCCGTGCCGGCCGTCCCGGATGCGGGTGCCACGCGCGGTTCGGCGCCGGGTGTGGCGATCACCAGCTGGGGCTTGTCCACGACGTCCTCGATGATGCCCCGGGGCTGGTTCGGCGTGGAAATCATGATGGGCACGCCACGCACCAGCCCCTGAAGCTCGCGCATGGTGCCTTCGGCGCTCACGCGCACGCCACGCATGCGGGGGCAGGAACAGGACCTGCAATGCCAGTCCACGGCCGCGGCCCCGCACCAGGCGCATTGCGGCGCCGCGGCGGGCATCTGCCGTAGCGGCCCGGTGCATTTGAGGCATCGTGCGCGTGCATGGCAGTGCGCGCACGCCAGCACGGTCCCCGCGCCCCGATGCGGCACGGACAGCAGCACAGGGCCCTTGTTGAGCGCCCGCTGCATGGCGGTGACGGCGGTGTGCGGCACCCGCGCCCCTATGGCCGGGTCCGCCAGCCGCGCCAGCTCCTCATGGTTGAGCCATCGGCCCCACGGGGTCAGGTCCCTGGCCGCGGCCGGCAGCGCATGCACGTCCACCACGTGCGAATCATGGGTCGTCTCCCATTGGCTTATGGGACTTCTGGCGTGCCCGGCGGCGAGGAACACTCCCCCGTGGGCCTTGGCGCGCAGCCGCAGCACGTCGCGGGCCTGCGCGTAGGGCATGAGCCCGTCGGCGTTCTGGTATGCCACGTCGTCGACGATGGCGAACAGGGCGGGGCCCTCGACCGGCGCATACATGGCCGCACGCACGCCGATGACGCATCGCACGGCGCCTTCGGCCACGGCCATATAGGAGCGGTAGCGCAGTTCCGGCGCCATGGATGCGCCCAGGGTGGCCACGTCGCCGCCCCATACGCCGTTGCCGGTCGGCGATGGCGCGAACGGACGCAGGCCGTATGCGGCGAGTGAGCGGGCCATGTCGGCCACGTGCCGCATGTCCGGCAGCACTACGACGGCGGAGCGTCCGTGCATGAGCATGGTGGCCACGGCCCATGCGAGGTCCTTGGCCCATAGCCGCGGGCCGGGCAGGTTGTCCCAGATGATATGGCCGTAGGAGCGGGCGTCCAGCGTCTGCTTCAGCCGCGAGGCCGAGGCATAGCTTGATTCGATGCGCGAGAACGCCTTGACGGTGGGTTCGTCCAGGGTGACGGCGAGTTCGTCGGCCCTTGCGGCCACGGCCTTGCCGCCCGGTTTCCATTCCTTGTCCACCTTGGCGCTGCGCGGCGGCACCGCCACGCGCAGGATGTTGGCCCGCGTACCGCCGAACGCGTCGGCGATGCGGGTGATGTCGTCGCGCATCCGCGGGGAGAGGATGATTCGCGGCGAGGCCACGCGTTCGATGAACCGCAGGGATGACGACGGGGTGTCGCTGGAGTCGGCACGCTCCCAGATGAACCCGTCAAGCAGCTTGTGTCCGAATCGCACGCGCACGCGCACGCCGGGTTGGGCGACGTCAGACTGTTTCTCATCGACGAGATAATCGAAGGTACGTCCCAGATGCGTGGCCTGCACGTCGATGACCACGCGCGCTATGGGATGCCGGGCCGCAGGGGTCTTCTCGGCGGGCGCGCGCTTGCGTCGACGCCGCGGCGCCAGGCCGTCAAGCGTCAGCTGCTCCGCATGCATCCCGCTCATCCCATCACCCTACCATCCACGCTCCCACCGAACCAAGGTCGACGCAGCCGCTCCCCGAAGACGCAGAAAATCGGCACACCATTCTCGACCGTAAGCAGCGCCATCTCATACGCCGAAAGCCGGCATATCGTTCTCGACCGTAAGCTAGCGGAAGTGTCTGCTAGGCTGTGCCGAGCAGACACTGGAGCGGCGGCCGAACGGCCTTGAGTGTGTCGAGAACGATATGCCGGCTTTCCCACCAGTAACTGGCTTCCTACTAGAAACCAGCCACTGATTTAACGAATCAAACAAATCACTCCGCGATCGCGGCCTTCAATTCGTCGACCTTGTCGGTCCTCTCCCACGGGAACTCCACGTCCACGCGGCCGAAGTGGCCATAGGCGGCGGTCTTCGCGTAGATGGGGCGCTTGAGGTCGAGTTCGTCGATGATGGCGGCAGGGCGCAGGTCGAACACCTTGCGCACGGCCTGCTGGAGTTGCTCGCGGGTCACGCCGCCGATCTCTGTGCCGAACGTCTCCACGTTGACGGACACGGGGTCGGCCACGCCGATGGCGTACGCCACCTGCACCTCGACACGGTGCGCGAGACCGGCCGCCACGATGTTCTTGGCCACCCAGCGGGTCGCGTACGCGGCGGAACGGTCCACCTTCGACGGGTCCTTGCCGCTGAACGCGCCGCCGCCGTGGTGGGCCGCGCCGCCGTAGGTGTCGACGATGATCTTGCGACCGGTCAGGCCGGCGTCCGCGGCCGGTCCGCCGAGGATGAAGGAGCCGGTCGGGTTGACGAGCTGACGGTAGTCGTCATGCTTCACCGTGTCGCCGAGCACCTCGTCGAGCACGGGGTCGATGACGTGGGCCTTGAGTTCGTCGCGCAGCCATGCCTGCGTGGCCTCGGGATCGTGCTGCGTGGAGATGAGCACGGTATCCACGCGCAGCGGATGGTTGTTCTCGTCGTATTCGATGGTCACCTGGGTCTTGCCGTCCGGACGCAGATGCGCCACCTCGCCGCTCTTGCGGACCTCGGTCAGACGGTAGGCGAGACGGTGCGCCAAGTAGACGGGCAGCGGCATGAGCACGTCGGTCTCGTCGGTGGCGTAGCCGAACATGACGCCCTGGTCGCCGGCGCCCTGGGCCTCGTAACGCTCCTCGCGGCTGGCCTCGGACTCCTTCTCGCCGGTCAGGCGGGCGACGCCCTGGTTGATTTCGGCGCTCTGGCCGGTGATGGCCACGATCACGCCGCAGGAGTCGGCGTCGAGGCCGACCTCGGAGGACGTGTAGCCGATGCGGCGCAGCGTCTCGCGCACCTTGGACTGCACGTCGACGTAGCCCTCGCTCGTCACCTCGCCGAAGACAAGGAACACGCCGGTCGCGGCGGACGTTTCGACGGCCACGTGGGACTGCGGGTCCTGCCTGAGCAGTTCGTCGAGGATTTCGTCGGAGATCTGGTCGCAGACCTTGTCGGGGTGGCCTTCGGTCACGGATTCGGCGGAGATGAGCTTGCGCTCCTGATTGGTCATATCATCCCTCTTTCGGACTTATCGCCCCGCATACGCTGCGAGGCACAATGATACGGTTGGTTGTTCTATTGTGGGAGCCGAGCGGGGCCGTCGGAATATCGATCTGCTGGGGGCTACGAATATACGTAGGCTATGAAAAAGGCTCGTGCCAGGCCATGGTCATGGCCGGCGCGAGCCTCAGTGCGTTCGCTCCTGACGTTCAGTTGTACTCGACATCCGCATGGTCGGCAAGCGTGTCGCCGATATTATGCACACGGCCGAGCAATGTGTCGAACGTCAATCGTTTGTCGCGGTTGTCGTGATGTCGAATCAGTTGCCCTCGTTGACGTCGTCCTCGCCGAGCGTCTCCTCGAGCAGGCCGTCGTTGATCTCGCGGAACGCGATGGACAGCGGCTTCTCCTGGTTCTGGTATTCGACCAGCGGTCCGACGTTCTGCAGCAGACCCTCGTTGAGCTGGGTGAAGTAGGAATTGATCTGACGGGCGCGCTTCGCGGCGAAGATGGCGAGCGCGTACTTGGAATCCGCGTGCTGCATCAGATCGTCGATAGGGGGATCAGCAAGTCCCTGAGGCTCCGGATTGGTGCCAAGTGTCATTGGTGCTCCAAACTTGTACTGGATGAAAGTACTTTGATAATCGAATGGATTTTACCCCATAACGGCCATTTTGTGAAGACCTAATGTGAAAATCCTTCCATATATCGACACTAGCACGAACGTACGCCTTGGCCCGATGGTTGAATGGAGCCATGACAGAAATGCGATCTGCAAAACTAATGACTGGACGTGTATTCGCGGGCGCTCGCGCCCTTTACCGCGCCGCTGGTGTCGACGGTAACGACATGGGCAAGAAGCCCATCATCGCCATCGCCAATTCCTTCGACGAGTTCCTCCCGGGCCATGTGCACCTGAACAAGGTGGGGCGCATCGTCTCCGAGGCCATCAAGGAGGCCGGCGGCATCCCGCGCGAGTTCAACACCATGGCCGTCGACGACGGCATCGCCATGGGCCACACGGGCATGCTGTACTCGCTGCCCTCCCGCGACATCATCGCCGACACCGTGGAATACCAGTGCAACGCGCACTGCGCCGACGCGCTGATCTGCATCCCGAACTGCGACAAGGTCGTGCCGGGCATGCTCATGGCCGCGCTGCGTCTCAACATCCCGACCGTGTTCGTCTCCGGCGGCCCGATGGAGGCCGGCACCACGGTGCTCGCCGACGGCACCGTGAAGAAGAACACCGACCTCATCTCCGTGATGTATGCCTCCGCCGACGACAACGTCTCCGAGGAGGACCTGCTCAACTACGAGAAGACCGTGTGCCCGACCTGCGGTTCCTGCGCCGGCATGTTCACCGCCAATTCGATGAACTGCCTGACCGAGGCCATCGGTCTGGCACTGCCCGGCAACGGCACGATCCTCGCCTCCCACAAGTACCGCAAGGACCTGTTCAAGCGCGCCGCGCAGCAGGTCGTGAAGATCGCGAACCGGTACTACAAGGATTCCGACGATTCCGTGCTGCCGCGCTCCATCGCCACCAAGCACGCGTTCGAGAACGCCATGACCATGGACGTGGCCATGGGCGGTTCGACGAACACGGTGCTGCACATCCTCGCGATGGCCCAGTCCGCCGATGTGGACTTCACGCTCGACGACATCGAACGCATCTCGCACACCGTGCCCTGCATCTGCAAGGCCAGCCCGTCCGGCAAGTGGGAGATCTCCGACGTGCATCGTGCCGGCGGCATCACCGGCATCCTCGGCGAACTCGACCGTGCCGGCAAGCTGCACAAGGACGTTCATTCCATCGACTACCCGTCGCTGGAGGCCAAGCTCGACGACTGGGACATCATGCGCCCCACCTGCACCGAGGAAGCCAAGAAGATGTACAAGGCCGCGCCGGGCCACATCATCTCCCCCGAACCGTGGACGCATGAGACCACGTTCGACACGCTTGACACCGACCGCGAGCATGGCGCCATCCACGATATCGACCATCCGGAAATCCACGAGGGCGGCCTCGCCGTGCTGCGCGGCAACCTCGCCCCCGACGGCTGCGTGGTGAAGACCGCCGGCGTGCCGCAGGAGATCTGGAAGTTCCGCGGACCGGCCCTGGTGGTCGAATCGCAGGAGCAGGCCATCGAGGTCATCCTCAACGACACGCTGAAGCCGGGCATGGCGCTGGTGATCCGCTACGAGGGCCCGAAGGGCGGCCCGGGCATGCAGGAGATGCTGTACCCGACCTCCTTCGTCAAGGGCAAGGGCATCGGCAAGCAGGTCGCCATGCTCACCGACGGCCGCTACTCCGGCGGCTCCTCGGGCCTCGCCATCGGCCACATGGCTCCCGAGGCCGCGAACAAGGGCCCGGTGGCGCTCATCAAGAACGGCGACATCATCAACATCGACATCGAGGCCCGCACGGTGAACGTGGAGCTGACCGACGAGCAGCTCGCCGAGCGTCGTCGTGAGCTCGAGGCCGGCGACGGCTACGTGGCCCACCGCGACCGCAAGGTCTCGCAGGCCCTCAAGGCCTACGCCGCCTTCGCCCGCTCCGCCGACAAGGGTGCTACGCGAGATCCGGAGCTCATCAATAAGCTCTCCGGCCTCGCCTGATAGGCACGCCTGAAGTACGAAAAAGGGACTTGCACACGTCATTGTCGTGTGCAAGCCCCTTTTTCGTATTACATGTCTTCCACTTCCCCATGGCTGGTTGTGCAAGTATGAAAAAAGGGGAGTCCCGGTGGCGATGTGGCCTGTCGGGGGTCCCCGCGTCTGGATATAAGAGGAGGCCCGGTGGCGTGTGCCATCGGGCCTCCTCGTAACGTGTGTATTGCGGCGGTGTGCTACTCTCCCACACCCTGTCGGGTGCAGTACCATCGCCGTGCCGGGTCTTAGCTTCCGGGTTCGGAATGGGACCGGGCGTCTCCCCCGGGCCATGACCGCCGCAAAATCTGTTT